>NZ_JBIVLK010000004.1:72666-540913 GCF_044751215.1 Streptomyces sp. NPDC088730 | reverse complement strand
GCCGATGGTACTGCAGGGGGGACCCTGTGGGAGAGTAGGACGCCGCCGAACTCCTTTTAAAATAGTTGAGCCCCGTGCCCTTGTGGCACGGGGCTTTTCTGCGTTCCCGACAGTTTAAGGTCATGGCATGCGCTACGAACTGGTCATCTTCGACAACGACGGTGTGCTCGTGGACAGCGAGCCGATCTCCAACACCCTCCTGGCCGCCTACCTCACGGAGCTCGGCCATCCCACCACGTACGAGGAGTCCCTCCGCGACTACATGGGGGCCGCCATGCACCGGGTGCACGACCTCGTGGAGGAGCGGGGCGGCGAGAAGCTGCCCGCGGACTTCGACGACACGTTCCACTCGCGGGTGTTCGCCGCGTTCCGGCAGGAGCTGCGGCCCGTACCCGGTGTCGAGGAGGTGCTGGGGGATCTCGTCGCCGAGGGGGTCCCGTACTGCGTCGCTTCCTCCGGCAGCCACGAGCGGATTCGGGTCGGGCACCGGACGACCGGGCTCGACCAGTGGTTCGAGGAGGAGTGGATCTTCAGCTCCGAGGACGTGGGGCGCGGGAAGCCGGCCCCCGACCTGTTCCTCTACGCCGCCGACCGGATGGGGGTGCCGCCGGAGCGGTGCGTCGTCATCGAGGACAGCCCGCTCGGGGTCGAGGCGGCGAGGGCTGCGGGGATGGATGTGTACGGGTTCACCTCGATGATGCCGGCGGACCGGCTGGCCGGGGTGACCGGGCATTTCTCCGACATGGGACAGCTGCGGGAATTGCTTGCCTGACGCATCTACCCACGGGTAGAAACTGGCTCTACGCTCGCGCCCATGACAGATGCACGTTTGCGGCACGGCAGAGCCTCCCTCGCGTTGAGCTTCTTCGTGCAAGGGGTCACGTTCGCTTCTCTCGTGACGCGGATCCCGGCCATCCAGGACAGGTACGGGATATCCGACGGCCTGCTGCCCGTGTTCCTCGCCGCCGTGCCGATCCTGGCCGGTGTGGGCAGCGTGGTCACCGAGAAGGTGGTCGCACGGCTGCGGCCGCGCGTGGTTCTGCGCTGGACGCAGCCCGTCGTGCTGCTGGCGCTCCTCGGCGTCGGTGCCGGGAGCGAGCTGTGGGCGGTGGCCCTGGCGCTCGGCGTGTTCGGGCTGGCGGTCGGAGCGCTGGACGCGTCCACGAACATGATGGGGGTCAGCCTTCAGCGGGCGTACGGACGTTCCATCATGCTCGGCTTCCACGCCGCGTACAGCCTCGGCGGGATCGCCGGGGCGTCGATGGCGTGGGCGGGGGCGCACTGGGATCTGTCGCTGCTGGTCTCGTACCTCCCGGTCGTGGTGGTGCTGTTGCCCGCCGCGTTCGTCGGGAGCCGGTGGTACGTCGAGGGGAAGCAGGAGGACGAGGGGCGGGCCGCGCCGAAGGGGAAGGCCGGGGCTGTCTCGTTCAAGCTGCTGCTGCCGCTCTGCCTGGTGATGAGCTTCGCGTACATCGGCGACTCGACCGTCTCCAACTGGAGCGCCAAGTACCTGCAGGACGTGCTGGGGAGTTCGGAGCAGCTGTCGACGGTTCCGTACAACGTCTACATGGTGACGACGTTGCTGGGGCGGGCTGTCGGGGACTTCGGGGTGCGGCGGTTCGGGGCGGTGGCCGTGGTGCGGTTCGGGAGTGTGCTGGCCGCGGCCGGGTTCGGTGTGGTGGCCGTCGCCGGCGGGGCCTGGACCGGGATGCTCGGATTCACCATGCTGGGGTTCGGGCTGTGCGTGATCGTGCCGCAGACGTTCGCGGCGGCCGGGCGGATGTTCCCCGAGGACAGCGACACCGCGATCGCCCGGCTGAACATCTTCAACTACGTGGGCTTCCTGGTCGGCTCGCCCCTGGTGGGGGCGATCGGGGACGCCTGGAGCTACCGGGGCGCGATGCTCGTACCGATGGTGCTGGTGTTCGCGATGCTCGTGTACGCCAGATCGTTCGGCGCGGAGCCCGCCCGATACGGTGGCGGGCATGAGCGGCCGCGCACAGCTGATGTGGGATGACGCAGTAACGGGATACGACTTCGGGGACAGCCACCCCATGGACCCGGTCAGACTCGCGCTGACGATGGGCCTGGTGCGGGCGTTCGGTCTCGACCGTGCGGTGGACGTGGTGGCGGCCAAGCCCGCCGGGGAGTCCACGCTGCGGCTCGTGCACCGCTCCGACTACGTGGCGGCCGTACGGGCGGCCTCGGCGGACCCCGCCCACGCCGACCAGAGCTACGGACTCGGGACGGTGGACGATCCGGCGTTCGCCGGGATGCACGAGGTGTCCTCGCTGATCGCCGGACAGTCCGTCGGCGCCGCGGAGGCGGTGTGGCGCGGGCGTACCGGCCACGCGGTGAACTTCAGCGGCGGACTCCATCACGCCATGCCCGGCAGTGCGTCGGGCTTCTGCATCTACAACGACCCGGCGCTCGCCATCGCGCGGCTGCTGGAGCTGGGCGCGGAGCGCGTCGCGTACGTCGATGTGGACGTGCACCACGGGGACGGCGTGCAGGCGGCGTTCTGGGAGGACCCGCGGGTGCTGACCGTCTCGCTGCACGAGCACCCCCGCACCCTCTTCCCGCAGACCGGCTGGCCGGAGGAGACCGGCGCCGGGGCGGGCGAGGGCGGTGCGGTGAACGTGGCGCTGCCGGCCGGAACGGGGGACGCGGGGTGGCTGCGGGCGTTCCACGCGGTGGTGCCGGAGCTGCTGGCGGACTTCCGGCCGCAGGTGCTGGTGACGCAGCACGGGGCCGATACGCACTTCGAGGACCCGCTGGCCCATCTCGCGGTGTCGCTGGACGCCCAGCGGGCGGTGATGGCGGCCTGCCACGACCTCGCCCACGAGTACGCGGACGAGGGGCGCTGGGTGGCGCTCGGCGGGGGCGGTTACGCGGTCGTGGACGTCGTGCCGAGGTCCTGGACGCATCTGGTGGGGATCGCCGCCCACGCGCCCGTGGACCCGGAGTCGGTGATCCCGTCCTCCTGGCGCGACGAGGTCTACGCCCGGACCCGGCAGCTCGGCCCTGCCCGGATGACGGACGGCCGCACCCCGTCCTGGAAGTCGTGGGAAGAGGGGTACGACCCGGCCGACCGGCTGGACCAGGCGGTGCTGGCGAGCCGCCGGGCGGCCTTCCCGCTCCGGGGACTGCTGACCTGAGCGGAGCGGACTGTTCTGGTCTGAGGCCAACGACCGGCTTGTTCTGGCCTGAGCGGAGCGGACTGTTCTCGTCCGAGGCGGCCGGTCTGTTCCGGTCCGGGGCCCGGCCGCCCGACACGGTGTTACGCCAACTGTGGGGCGCGTCCAGGCTTTTGGCCCCCGGGCGGTGCGGGTACGGGAGCATCGGCAGGGTGTTGAGCACCGGAGCGCTGCGCGCGCATCTGCTGGCGGCCCGGCTGGCCGGCCCCGTGGCCACCCCTCGGGAGGTGAGCCTGCGGAGTTATCGGCTGTTCGCGGCCAGGGACCCCCGGGTGACGCTCGGCCTCGACCCCGGAAGGGGCTGGGAGGAGCTGGACCTGCTCCGGCTGATGGCCGACAAGTGCGGGGTCTCGGCCGATCCCGGGCACGTCTCGGGGCCCGATGTGATCGACCCGGAGCGGACGCTGGCGGGGCTGGACGCCTTCGCGGCCCGGCTGGCGGACGCGGCCCGGCGGCGGGCGCCGGTGCTGTTCGGTACGGGGCACCCGCACCGGCTGCTCGGTTTCTACGCAGCGCTGGCAGACGCTTTGTCGTCGGTCGGCTGCGTTGTGCTCACCCCCGCGCAGGGGCGATGTATCGACATAACGACCCGGTTCGGCGTACGCACGTACAACCTGGACTACGTACGGGGAGTCGCGCTGGTGCGCGAACCCGGCGTGCGGCTGCCCGGTGGTGGTACCGGCGCACACTGCCACTCCCCGCTGCCGGTCAGGGTCGTTCTGGAGGCCGCGGCGGTGGGTCGGGGGCCGTTCCCGGAACTCGTCGTGGGGGACCACGGATGGGTCTGCGGGGCAGGTCAGCTGGGCATCGAGGCGATCGGGCTGGCCGATACGGACGATCCCGCGCTGTTCGTCGGTGAGGCCGAGGGCAGGGTGTCGGCCGTCGTACCGGTGGACGACGCCGTGCGGTCCGCCTACTACCTGCCGCTCACGCGCTATGTACTCAATCGGGCGGCTCTGTCACAGTAGGCGGCCGATCGGCTCTCCTCTTCCCCACTCGCATCACCCGCCCCTAATCTGGGCAGTGAGCGCACATCGACGAAGAGTCACCGGAGGGGAAGCCGGTGCGCGTCGCGTGCGGAAGGTACAGGTGGATCATGGCTGCTGACAGCGAGAGGCCTCTCAACGAGGTCAAGTTTCTGACCGTGGCGGAAGTCGCCTCTGTCATGCGAGTGTCGAAGATGACCGTGTACCGCCTGGTGCACAGCGGTCATCTGCCGGCGATCCGGGTGGGCAGGTCCTTCCGGGTGCCGGAGCAAGCGGTTCACGAGTATCTCCGGGAGTCCTTCGTGGGGGTGGGGTCGGCCTGACATTCCCCTCGGATTACGTCCCTCACCCGGTGGCGGGTAGGCTAGGCCGACGTAGGTCGTGTGGGCCCAGACGCCCCGCACCAGTGAAGAAGAAGTGAGCGAGGGTAGTCGTGGGCTCTGTCATTAAGAAGCGGCGCAAGCGGATGGCCAAGAAGAAGCACCGCAAGCTGCTCAAGCGCACGCGCGTTCAGCGTCGCAACAAGAAGTAAGCGAACGCAGTTCGTGAAATCCGCAGCCCTTTCGCCTGTCAGGCGGGAGGGCTGCGGTGCTGTGCGGGGCCCGGTACGACCGGCCCCCGCCCCGGCACACATTCGGGCCAAGACGCGGCAGAAGGCCGCCGCGCGGGCATCACAGGGCAACATCCACCCGCTACGGTGACGAGCGGGGGAGAACCTCTCTTCGAGGGCCCCTCCCCTGTCACTTCACGGGAGACCGACGGAAGGCGCTGATCTTGGGGAAGGTCGTGCTCGTCACGGGAGCGGCCCGGCAGCTGGGCGGCCGCTTCGTGCGGCGCATCCAGCGTGATCCGGACGTGGACCGGGTGATCGCGGTCGACGCGGTCGAGCCCGGCCACGAGCTGGGGGACGCCGTCTTCGTGACGGCGGACATCCGCCAGCCCGCCATCGCCAGAGTCCTCGCCGAGTACTCGGTCGACACGGTCGTCCATCTGGACGTCAGCGCGATGGGCCTCGGCTCGCAGGGCCGCAGCGCGGTCAAGGAGACCAACGTCATCGGCACCATGCAGCTGCTCGGCGCGTGCCAGAAGGCCCCGGCCGTCCAGCGCCTGGTGGTCAAGTCCAGTACGGGTGTGTACGGCTCCGCGCCCCGCGATCCGGCGGTCTTCCACGAGACCACCCCGCCCAAGTCCCTGCCGAGCGGGGGCTTCGCGAAGGACGCGGTGGAGGTCGAGGGGTACGTACGGGGCTTCGCGCGCCGCAGGCCGGACGTGGCCGTGTGCGTGCTCCGGTTCGCGAACATCCTGGGTCCCGACGCGGACTCGCCGCTGGCCGACTACCTGTCGCTGCCGGTGCTGCCGACCGTGTTCGGGTACGACCCGAGGCTCCAGTTCGTGCACGAGGACGACGTCATCGACGTACTCGGCATCGCCGCGAGCGAGCCTCGGCGCTCCACGCTGAACAGCGGCACCTTCAACATCGCCGGGGACGGGGTGCTGCTGCTCTCGCAGTGCTCACGGCGGCTGGGGCGGCCGACGATGCCGGTGCTGCTGCCCGCGGTCACCTGGGTCGGCCAGGCGCTCCGTACGGTCGGGATGACGGACTTCTCGCCGGAGCAGATCCGGCTGCTCACCCATGGCAGGGTGGTCTCCACCGTCCAGATGCGCGAGACCCTGGGCTTCCGGCCGCGGTTCACCACGGTGGAGACGTTCGCGGAGTTCGCGCGCAGCCGGGGACCGGGGCTGCTCCCGCCCGAAGCGGTGGGCCGGGCCGTCGGCAGACTGGCAGCGATGCCGTTCGCCGGGGGCACCGGTGTGGCTCCGGGGATCACCGGGGCCGGCGACGACACACATCCGACCCCGAGCGGCAGGTAGAGGAGCGCACCGACGATGGCGGATGCCAAGGTCATTCCGTTCGACGACGACCGTTCGCGGTCGGGGGGCTCGCCGCGTGCCGCGCGGCGGCGCGGTCCCGGACGCGGCAACGGGTCCGTGAGCGCCCTGCCGGGCCGGCCGGACGCCGGGCTGCCGCCGGGGGAGCGGGCGGGCGAGGCGCATGAGCCCGAGGGGGCCGAGGCGGCGCCGGAGGGTGCGGGACGGGCCGGCTGGGAACGGCGGATCGCGGGCGGTCTGGCGTTCCTGCGGCGGCGGGTCACGGGCGAGTACGACGTCGACGAGTTCGGCTACGACAAGGAACTCACCGACCAGGTGCTGATGTCGGCGCTGCGGCCCGTGTACGAGAAGTACTTCCGGGTCGAGGTGAAGGGCATCGAGAACATCCCGTCGGAGGGCGGGGCGCTCATCGTGTCCAACCACTCCGGGACGCTGCCGCTGGACGGGCTGATGCTCCAGGTCGCGGTGCACGACAACCATCCGGCGGGGCGGCATCTGCGGCTGCTCGCCGCGGACCTGGTCTTCATGCTGCCCGTCGTCAACGAGCTGGCCCGCAAGGCGGGGCACACGCTGGCGTGCGCGGAGGACGCGGAGCGGCTGCTGAGGCAGGGCGAGGTCGTCGGCGTGATGCCGGAGGGCTTCAAGGGCATCGGCAAGCCGTTCAGCGAGCGGTACAAGCTCCAGCGCTTCGGGCGGGGCGGCTTCGTGTCGACGGCGCTTCAGGCCGGGGTACCGATCGTGCCGTGCTCGATCGTGGGGGCCGAGGAGATCTACCCCATGATCGGCAACTCCAGGACGCTGGCGCGGCTGCTGGGTACGCCGTACTTCCCGATCACGCCGACGTTTCCGTGGCTGGGGCCGCTGGGGGCGGTGCCGTTGCCGACGAAGTGGACGATCCAGTTCGGTGAGCCGATTCCTACGGATGGGTATCCGTTGGGGGCGGCGGAGGATCCGATGCTGATGTTCAATCTGACGGATCAGGTGCGGGAGCAGATTCAGCACACGTTGTACAAGTTGCTGGTGCAGCGGCGGTCGGTGTTCTTCTGAGTGTGCCCGGCGGCGGCCGGGGTGCCGCTCTGTCCTCAATCGCCGGACGGGCTGGGTTCTGTCGGCCTCGGGGCCCGGGGCGCGGGCTTCGTCCTCAATCGCCGGACGGGCTTGATTTGGGCGGGCGGGATGCTGCCGGCCTCGGGTGTGCGGCGGCCGGACCGCGGGCTTGAGGTGGCCGGGTCGCGGGCTCGGGGTGGTTGGGTGACGTGTCTGGGTTGGCCGGACGGGCTCGGGGTGCCCGTCCGGCGGTGGGTTGGGGGTCAGTCCTTGTCGGCCCTGCTGTCGATGCCCAGGCCCCCGATCAGGCCGGGGATCAGCGGGGGCAGGGTGATGTCCGGTGTGGGCGCCGTGCTCGGGGTGTCCTTGGACGGTTCGGTGGTGTCCGGTGACGGCGGGTCGAAGAGGTCGTCCGCGCCGCCCCCGATCAGACCGTCCACCGGGGTACTGCCCGAGTCGGAGGGGTGGGGCGAGGTGCCGCCGTCCTTCTTGCCCTCGTGCGCGCCGGCGGGCGAGGAGGACGAGGGTGACGGCTTGTGCGACGAAGGGGCGGTGCCGGTACCGGTACCCGTGCCCGTGTCGGTGGAGTCGGACCGCTGGGATCCGCCGTTCTTCTCCGGAGCGCGGGGGAACAGCGATTGCAGCGGCGCGACTTCTTCGTCTATGGCCGCGAAGACCGAGCTCACCTGGTCACCCAGCTCGGTGAGCTGGACGGGCAGCCGGTCGCGGAGGCTGGTCCAGCTCTCGCGGTGTGAGCGGGAGAAGGAGTCCAGCGTCTGGATCGGGCCGATGGCGCCGTCCCGCTTGTAGGCGGCGTGCAGCAGGCGGTGGCCCTCGGTGGCGTCGTGCGTCATGCCGTTGAGCGTCCGCCTGACCTCCCCTAGCTGCTCGTGGTCCAGTTCGCCGGAGCGGCCGCGCTCCATCAGCCTGCGGGCCTCGCTGAGCCGGGTCGATGCCTGGTCCAGGTAGACCTCGCCGCGGCTGGTGTCGCTGCCCGCCAGGTTGAGGTGGATGTCCTCCATGCCGCGCTTCAGCCCGTAGAGCGAATCGCCCGGGAGCGCGTCGGAGCTGGCCGCGGCCACTCCGCCGAAGGCTCCCGCGGCCACACCGACGGTGAGTCCGCCGGCCGCGAGGCCCTTCGTCCAGCGCGATCTGGGGCGTAGTTTGCGGAGCGGGGAGGCCCGGTGGGCCCCCTTGCTCCGCTGTTCGGGTACTGCGGGGGCCGCGGGCGTGCCGCCCGCGGCGAACATGGCCTCCATGGCGGCGACGAGCTGGGCTCGCTGCACCACTTTGACCTCGGGATCCAACGCCGGCTTCGGTAGCTCACCGAGGCCGTTCGCCAGGGCCAACAGCGGTCCGCGGTCGGCCGGTTCGGCCGGGTCCTCGGGCTGTACGGCCGCCGCACCGCGGAGCGACTGCTCCTCCACGGCCTGGGCGAAGGCGTTCGCCCGCCGGTGTGCCGAGACGTTCGCGATCACTGGCGGCACCTCCTCTCGTCATGACGGTCGACTCCCCTGAGGGTCCGGAAGGTTGCACACCTTGAGCGCATACACACGATTGAGTGAGTGTCTGCGGACAGGGGGTGACGACAGGGGGCCTGCAACCGGCACAACGAGTGGCGCGGCACTTGGGTTACGCACGAAGGATGATCGGACCAGTGCGTGATGAACGTATCGCCGAGAGTGATTCGGCTCGGGTGGGATCAGCGGGCATCGTCCGGAAGGAGTCGGGCAAGGGTGCGGACGGCGCGGTACTGCAGGGTCTTGATCGCGCCCTCGTTCTTGCCCATCACCCGGGCGGTCTCGGCGACCGAGAGGCCTTGCAGGAAGCGCAGGGTCACGCACTCCTGCTGCTGGGGGTTGAGTCGGCGCACCGCTTGCAGCAGTGCGGCATTGGAGAGGGACTCCAGGACGGAGTCCTCGGGGCTGCGCTCGACCTCGTTGGCGTCGAGCATTTCGCCGGTGGTCACTTCCAGCCGGAACCGGCTGGATTTGAAGTGGTCGGCGACCAGGTTGCGGGCGATGGTGACAAGCCAGGCGCCGAAGTCACGGCCCTGCCAGGTGAACGTGGAGATACGCCGCAGGGCGCGCAGGAAGGTCTCACTGGTGAGGTCCTCCGCTGTCGCCTTGCCGCCCACGCGGTAGTAGATGTAGCGGTACACGGTGTCGCTGTACTGGTCATAGAGGCGGCCGAAGGCGTCAGCCTCACCGGCCTGTGCGCGCTCGACGAGATCCATCATGCGCGCGCTGTCGCTGTCGGCCGTCGGCCGACGAACGGTGGACGTGGTCGTTGCGCCGCGGTTGCTGCGTCTTCCGACCGCCGCACCGCGTTCGGCCAGGGCGTAGCAAGGGCCGACAGGCGCAGGGGTGGCAAAGGCGGGTACGGCGTACGCGGTGGGGACGAAGCCGCGCAAGCGGTCGCCGACCGTTGCGCGCAGCGTAGCCAGGCCCGAGGCGTCAACCCCGACGTGTGGGTACACGGGACTCCCAGAGGCAGAGCTTCCATCACGTGCAGTGCGAAACCGTCACTCGTCGTAGTGAGTGGTGGGTTCCGGAATGCGTCTGAGGAGAATAACGCTTCGTACAGGCAGTGCTACACCCAGTTGCTCAAATCACCGGTTACGTCGCTTCTGTAGCGACTATTCGACACATCAAGTAGCACATGGTGACCGGTTATTGATCGAATTATTTCGAGATCTGCCAGGAGCCGCGACAGGTTGTGGTCGGGCAGGGATGGCCGGCCGATCGGACCTGCTGGACCGACCGGGGCGGCCGGACCGACCGGACCGACCGGGGCGACCGAGTGGCCCCGGGTCAGCGACGGCGGCGGTGCAGGGCGACGGCGGCGGCGGTACCGCCCGCGAGGGCGCCCACTCCCGCCGCGGCCGGGATGCCGACCTTGGCCGCCTTGCGGCCCGTCCGGTAGTCGCGCAGCCGCCAGTCGCGGGCCCGCGCGTGCTTGCGGAGCTTGCTGTCGGGGTTGATCGCGTACGGGTGCCCGACCAGGGAGAGCATCGGGATGTCGTTGTGCGAGTCGCTGTACGCGGCGCAGCGCGCCAGGTCCAGTCCCTCCGCCGCCGCCAGGGCGCGTACCGCCTCGGCCTTCGCGGGGCCGTGCAGCGGCTCGCCCACCAGGCGTCCGGTGTAGACGCCGTCGACGGACTCCGCGACGGTGCCGAGCGCGCCGGTCAGGCCGAGGCGGCGGGCGATGATCGTGGCGGTCTCCACCGGGGCGGCGGTGACCAGCCAGACCTTCTGGCCCGCGTCGAGGTGGGCCTGGGCCAGCGCGCGGGTGCCGGGCCAGATGCGGTCGGCCATGTACTCGTCGTAGATCTCCTCGCCGATGGACATCAGCTCGGAGACGCGGTGGCCCTTCACGATGGACAGGGCGCTGTCGCGCGCGTCCTGCATGTGCTCCGGGTCCTCGACGCCGGCCAGCCTGAACCAGGCCTGCTGCCAGGCGAACCGGGTCAGTTCGCGGCGCTCGAAGAACTTCCGCTTGTACAGGCCGCGGCCGAAGTGGAAGATCGCGGCGCCCTGCATCACGGTGTTGTCGAGGTCGAAGAAGGCGGCTGCCCGGTCGTCACCGACGACGGGGAACTCGGGTTCCTCGGCCGGCGCGCCGGGCGTGGCGCCGGTTTCTGCTTCGGTGTCGGCGGGGCGCTCGGCGTCGAGCGACGACTTCCGCGCGGCTTCCGCCGCGGCCTCGCCTGCCAGCACGCTCCGTGCTGTCGCGGAGCGCCTACGGGGTGTGAGCCATCCAAGAGCGGCCATGTCGTGAGCATAGCCAGTCGCTTCGGCCCTCCCCGACCTGCCGGGATGCGAAGGCGTGAACTCTCGGGGACCGCATTGTTAAACGGGTGATTCCGGGCGTGGAGGGCGAGGGGCGGGCCGCCTCCGCACGCGGCGCAGAATGAGGGGTATGAGTCCCCTGTTGCGCCGTACGAAGAAGAAGCCCGCGGACCGGGTGGTCACCCTGGTCGGGAAGCCGGGGTGTCACCTCTGTGACGATGCCAGGCTGGTGGTGCGGAAGGTCTGTGAGGAGACCGGCGCGTCCTGGGAGGAGAAGGACATCACCCTGGACGATGAGCTGCACCGGGAGTACTGGGAGCAGATCCCCGTGGTCCTCATTGATAACGAACAGCACACGTTCTGGCGGGTGGACCCGGCGAGACTGCGCAGTGCGCTGATTTCCTGAGTGAAACCCGGTTACCATCGTGGGCGTTTTGAGTGGTCCCGGGGGCGTAGTTGTGAGGAGTGTGTACCACCTTGCCCCCTTCGGGCCTGCAACGGGCTGATGCGATCGGCGGTTCCTGGATCGCGCGACGAATGCGCGTGACCCCGGTCACTTTGACCGGACAAATCGGACACCATCTTTGTGCACGCGTTCACAAAGACATAGCCTGCATTCGACGGGGCGGCCATGGGACATGCGGCCGCCTGCAGCCCCGCTCATCCCGCAGGAGCACCGTGGCAACTGGCCGAAACCACCGACCGGCGACCCGTAGCCGAGGAATTCCCGAGGCCACCGTCGCCCGACTTCCGCTGTATCTCCGTGCGCTGACCGCGCTCTCCGAGCGCTCGGTCCCCACGGTCTCCTCCGAGGAGCTCGCCGCGGCGGCGGGGGTCAACTCCGCCAAGCTGCGCAAGGACTTCAGCTATCTGGGCTCCTACGGGACGCGCGGCGTCGGCTACGACGTCGAGTATCTCGTCTACCAGATCTCCCGCGAACTCGGCCTCACCCAGGACTGGCCGGTCGCCATCGTCGGCATCGGCAACCTCGGCGCCGCGCTCGCCAACTACGGCGGTTTCGCCTCCCGCGGTTTCCGGGTCGCCGCGCTCATCGACGCCGACCCGGCGATGGCCGGAACGCCCGTCGCCGGTATCCCCGTCCAGCACGCCGACGAGCTGGACCGGATCATCAGCGAGAACGGCGTGTCGATCGGTGTCATCACCACCCCGCCCGGCGCGGCGCAGCAGGTCTGCGACCGCCTGGTGGCCGCCGGTGTCACCTCCATCCTGAACTTCGCCCCGACCGTGCTCTCGGTGCCCGACGGCGTCGACGTGCGCAAGGTCGACCTCTCCATCGAGCTCCAGATCCTCGCCTTCCACGAGCAGCGCAAGGCCGGCGAGGACGCCGCCGCGGACGACGGCCCCGACCCGGCCGCGCCGCCGGTGCGGGCCGCGACCACCAGCCGGAAGGGGCCTGACGGGGACATGCCCGCGGTGATGCCGGCATGAGTCTCCTCGTCGTAGGGCTGAGCCACCGCAGCGCCCCCGTCTCCGTACTGGAGCGGGCCTCGCTGGCCGCCGACGCACAGGTCAAGCTGCTCCAGGACACGCTCGCGGCGGAGCCCGCGACCGAGGCCGCCGTGCTGGCCACCTGCAACCGCATCGAGCTGTACGCCGACGTGGACAAGTTCCACGCGGGCGTCGCCGAGCTGTCCACGCTGCTCGCGCAGCACAGCGGCGTCGGTCTGGACGAGCTCACTCCGTATCTCTACGTGCACTACGAGGACCGGGCCGTCCACCATCTCTTCTCGGTGGCCTGCGGACTGGACTCCATGGTCGTGGGCGAGGGCCAGATCCTCGGCCAGATCAAGGACGCGCTGGCGCTGGGGCAGGAGCTGCACACCGCCGGACGGCTGCTGAACGACCTCTTCCAGCAGGCCCTGCGGGTCGGCAAGCGCGCCCACAGCGAGACCGGGATCGACCGGGCCGGCCAGTCGCTCGTCACCTTCGGACTGGAGCAGCTGGCCGGGGGCCGCGACCCCGCCGCCTGGGCGGAGGGCAAGCGAGCCCTGGTGATCGGCGCGGGCTCGATGTCCTCGCTGGCCGCCGCGACCCTGGCCCGTACCGGTGTCGCGGAGATCGTCGTCGCCAACCGCACCCGGGCCCGCGCCGACCGGCTGGTGGAGATCCTCAGCCAGGCCGCGGGCACCTCGGTCGCCGCCCACGCCGTGGAGATGGCCGCGGTCTCCGACGAACTGACACGTGCCGATGTCGTCGTCTCCTGCACCGGCGCGACCGGTCTGGTGCTGAGCGCGGAGGCCGTCGCCGGTGCGCTCGGGCTGGACTTCGCCCCGCAGGAGGCGCCCGCCGCGCCCGTCGCCGCGTCGCCCGTGGAGCTGGACCAGCACGCCGCGTGGGTGGAGAACGGTTCCGCCACCGCGACCGCGCAGGCGCAGGCCGTCCGCCGGGTCACCGTGCCCGTCCAGTCGACCGGACCGGTCCGGCTCGCCCTGCTGGACCTCGCGATGCCCCGCGACATCGACGGGGACGCCGCCCGCCTCGACGGTGTGCGCCTCGTCGACATCGAGTCGCTCGCCGAGGCGTCCGCGGACGCCCCGATGGCCGCCGATGTGGACCAGGTGCGCACCATCGTCGCCGACGAGGTCGCCGCCTTCGGTGCCGCCCAGCGCGCCGCCCACATCACTCCCACCGTCGTCGCCCTGCGCACGATGGCCGCCGGAGTGGTCGCGGGCGAGATCGCACGGCTGGACGGACGCCTCCCCGACCTGGACGAGAAGCAGCGCGCCGAGATCTCGCAGACCGTGCGCCGCGTCGTCGACAAGCTCCTGCACGCGCCCACCGTGCGGGTCAAGCAGCTCGCCAGCGAGCCCGGCGGCGCCGGGTACGCCGACGCGCTGCGGGAACTCTTCGACCTCGACCCGCAGACGGTCGCCGCCGTCTCCCGGGCAGACCTGAACGACCCGAATCGAGGGCGGTCATGACCGACAACTCACCCCTGGGCGCGGGGGCCACCGAGCCGCTGCGGCTGGGGACCCGGCGCAGCAAGCTGGCCATGGCGCAGTCCGGCCTGGTGGCCGATGCCGTCAGCGAGGTGACCGGGCGGGCCGTGGAGCTCGTCGAGATCACCACGTACGGGGACACCTCCAAGGAGCAGCTCGCGCAGATCGGCGGGACCGGCGTGTTCGTCGCCGCGCTGCGCGAGGCGCTGCTCCGCGGTGACGTGGACTTCGCCGTCCACTCGCTGAAGGACCTGCCGACCGCGCAGCCCGAGGGCCTCGTGCTGGCCGCGGTGCCGGCGCGCGAGGACCCGCGTGACGTGCTGGTGGCGCGGGACGGGCTGGCTTTCGCGCAGCTGCCGTCCGGCTCCCGGATCGGCACCGGCTCGCCGCGTCGCATGGCGCAGCTCAACGCGTACGCCCGCAGTCACGGCCTCGGCATCGAGACCGTGCCGATCCGCGGCAACGTCGATACGCGTATCGGTTTTGTACGAAGCGGTGAACTGGACGCGGTGGTACTCGCCGCGGCCGGACTCAGCCGTCTCGGCCGGACCGGTGAGGTGACCGATTTCCTGTCGGTCGACACCGTCCTGCCCGCTCCCGGCCAGGGAGCACTGGCGATCGAATGTGCTGCCAGCAGCACTGACCTCGCCGCCGCGCTCGCGGAGCTCGACGACCCGTACACCCGGGCCGCCGTGACCGCGGAGCGTGCCCTGCTCGCCGCCCTGGAGGCCGGCTGCTCCGCACCTGTGGGTGCGCTGGCCGACCTCCTGGCCGACGGTCAGGCTGTCAACGAACTGCGCCTGCGCGGAGTCGTCGGGTCCACCGACGGTTCCTCGCTGGTACAGCTGTCCACCACCGGTCCCGTCCCCACGTCGCACGACGACGCGGCGGCCCTCGGTCGCGAACTCGCGGCCGAGATGCTCGCCAAGGGTGCGGCCGGTCTTATGGGGGAGCGAGCACTTTGAGCCCCACCGGCCCCGCCGCATCCGAATTTCCTGTCCTGTCCGCAGGGCACGTCACCTTCCTCGGCGCCGGTCCCGGCGACCCGGGACTGCTGACTCTGCGCGCCGTCGAGGCGCTTGCGAGCGCGGACGTTCTTGTCGCCGAGCCGGACGTTCTCGGCGTCGTCCGCTGCCATGCGCGCGCAGGTGTAAGCACGCCTGAGCTGACGGTTGTTGACGCGCAGTCAACAGCCGTCGGGGTACCCGTTCTCAGGGATGCGGCCAATCTTGTCATGGAGGCCGCGAAGGGCGGCAGGCGGGTCGTCCGTGCCGTCGCCGGTGACCCCGGCCTGGACGGGAACGCGGGCGGCGAGATGCTGGCCTGCGCCGCCGCCGGGATTCCCTTCGAGGTCGTGCCGGGTGTCGCCAACGTCGTGGGGGTGCCCGCGTACGCCGGGGTGCCGCTGCGTGACGCGCAGGGCGCGGACGTCCGGTTCGTGGACGCCCGTACCGCCTCCGACCGCTGCTGGAGCGAGGTCGGCGCGAGCGATGCCACGTGCGTCATCTCGACGACGCTCGACGCGGTGGCCGCGGCCGCCGGCGAGCTGGTCTCCGCGGGCCGCAAGCCCGACACCCCGCTGACCGTGACGGTCGGCGGCACCACGACCCGGCAGCGCACCTGGACGGCGACGCTGGGCACCATCGCCCAGCTGTTCAAGCAGGCCAAGGTCCTTCCGTCGCCGGAGGGGCACCGGCCCGTCATAGCCGTGGTCGGGGAACGCAGCTCCGCCGCCCAGCGCGACCAGCTCGCGTGGTTCGAGTCCAAGCCGATGTTCGGCTGGAAGGTGCTCGTGCCGCGTACGAAGGAGCAGGCGGCGTCGCTCTCCGACCAGTTGCGTTCGTACGGCGCGGTGCCGCACGAGGTCCCGACGATCGCCGTCGAGCCGCCGCGTACGCCCCAGCAGATGGAGCGCGCGGTCAAGGGCCTGGTCACAGGGCGCTACGAGTGGATCGCGTTCACCAGTGTCAACGCCGTGAAGGCGGTCCGGGAGAAGTTCGAGGAGTACGGGCTCGACGCCCGTGCCTTCGCCGGGATCAAGGTCGCGGCCGTCGGTGAGCAGACCGCCGCCGCGCTCGTCGACTTCGGGGTGAAGCCGGACCTGGTGCCCTCGGGCGAGCAGTCCGCCGCCGGGCTGCTGGAGGACTGGCCGCCCTACGACCCGGTCTTCGACCCGATCGACCGGGTGTTCCTGCCGCGCGCCGACATCGCCACCGAGACGCTGGTGGCCGGTCTCATCGAGCTGGGCTGGGAGGTCGACGACGTCACCGCGTACCGCACGGTCCGCGCCTCGCCGCCGCCCGCCGACACCCGTGAGGCCATCAAGGGCGGCGGCTTCGACGCGGTGCTCTTCACCTCGTCCTCGACGGTGCGCAACCTGGTCGGCATCGCGGGCAAGCCGCACAACGTGACCGTCATCGCGTGCATCGGCCCGGCCACGGCGAAGACCGCGGAGGAGCACGGCCTGCGTGTGGACGTGCTGTCCCCCGAGCCCTCGGTGCACAAGCTGGCCGAGGCCCTCGCGGCCTTCGGCGCGCAGCGCCGGGACGCGGCGAAGGAGGCCGGTGACCCGGTGACGCGGCCGAGCGAGCGGCGTCCGGGTGCGCGGCGTCGTCGTACGACGACCTGACCGTCCGGAGTGCTGTGTACGGGGCCCGGCCGCTTCTCCTGGAGGCGGCCGGGCCCCTTGCTTTCCCAACACCGGTGTCGGTAAGAGCGTGATGTGTACGGGTCTAGTCTCGAAGGATGACTGTGTACGGAAACTTCCCCGGCTCCCGCCCCCGGCGGCTGCGGACGACCCCCGTGATGCGGCGGATGGTCGCCGAGACACGGCTCGACCCGGCGAACCTGATCCTGCCCGCTTTCGTGCGCGAGGGCATCGACGAGCCGGTCGACATCTCGGCCATGCCCGGCGTGCGGCAGCACACCCTGGACACCCTGCGGAAGGCCGCGGTCGACGCGGTCTCGGCGGGCGTCTCCGGGATCATGCTGTTCGGTGTGCCGCTGGACGAGAAGAAGGACGCCCGCGGCACGGCGGGCACCGATCCGGACGGCATCCTCCAGCTCGGTCTGCGCGCGGTCCGCGAGGAGGTCGGTGACGATCTCGTCGTCATGTCCGACCTCTGCCTGGACGAGACCACCGACCACGGCCACTGCGGGGTGCTGACGGAGGACGGCCGGATCGACAACGACGCGACGCTGGAGCGGTACGCCGAGATGGCCCAGGTCCAGGCCGACGCGGGCGCCCATGTGGTGGGCCCCAGCGGCATGATGGACGGCCAGGTCGGCGTGGTCCGCGACGCGCTGGACCAGACCGGCCACGAGGACGTGTCGATCCTCGCGTACACGGTGAAGTACTCCTCCGCCTTCTACGGTCCGTTCCGCGAGGCCGTCGGCTCCTCGCTCCGGGGCGACCGCAAGACGTACCAGCAGGACCCGGCCAACGCCCGCGAGTCGATGCGCGAGCTGGCGCTCGACCTGGCCGAGGGCGCGGACATGGTCATGGTCAAGCCGGCCGGACCGTACCTGGACGTCCTGGCCAAGGTCGCCGAGTCGGTGGACGTGCCCGTCGCCGCGTACCAGATCAGCGGCGAGTACTCGATGATCGAGGCCGCCGCGGCGAAGGGCTGGATCGACCGGGACGCGGCGATCATGGAGAGCCTGACCGGTATCCGGCGCGCGGGCGCGCAGATGATCCTGACGTACTGGGCGACGGAGGTCGCGCGGAAGTTGAGGCGCGCCGGAGCCTGAAGGCGCGGTTACGCGGGCGTCCCGCCCGGCCCCGGGGGACATCACGGGCCGGGCGGGAGGGGGCGGTCGCGGGACAGTCCGGGGCGGGCCGGCTACTCCGCGGCCCCGGCTTCCTGAAGCCCCCGACCGCCGGCTTCCTCACCTTCTTCAGCCCGATGTGCATGCCGAGTTGGACGAAGGTGAGGTCGGCGGACCTGGTCGTCGCTTCGCGCAGGGACGCGCTCAGCACCTGCCGCCACGAGGGGACCCAGCCGCGCCTGCCCCGACGGGGGAAAACGACCTGGCGCCCGCCGCGGCGACTCCGGCGGGGGCGCGGACTTGTGAGAGGAGATGTTCCGGATCGCGATCGGGGTGTCTCGGTGTCCCGTTGGGCAGGACCGGTGCGGCCGGCTGCTCCGTTCGGCAAGGCCGGTGCTCAGAGCGCCGGTTCGCCGCCCCAGGCCGTGAGGATACGGGTGGCCTCCCGGCCCAGCGTGCGGTCGCCGGCCAGCCGGTGCAGCACCTCGGCCCGGTCCTCGCTCGGGCCCGCGTGGCTGAGCGCGGCCAGGGCGTTGTCCCGGACGAGCTGGTCCTCGTCGGTGAGGACGGCGGCCGCCATCGCGTCGTGGACCTCCGGTTCGTCCGCGTAGGGGCCGAGCGCCATGGCCGCGTACTGCCGCACCAGGTCCTCGTCGGGCCCGCGCATCACGGCGAGCAGCGCGCGGGCGGCCCGCTGCCGGTGGGTGCCGTCCGTGGGCGGCCACCGCCGCAGGGCGGTCGCGGCCTCGATCCTGGCGAGCTCGTACTCCTCGGTGTCCTCGGTCACCGAGGCGAGGAACGTCAGGGCCGCCGGGTGGTCGGGCCGGTCCGCGAGGACGCCGCCTATGCCCGCGACGATTTCGCGTCTCCGGTCGCTCTCGGGGGGCTCCGCGCGGAACTGGTCGATGAGGTTCTCTGTCCGGTCCATTGTGTGTGGCTTCCCGTTTGACGGCGGCGCACTCCCGGCCCGGCCGTCGACGGGGACGGGCCGGGCCGGGAGCGGGGACGGACGGACGGCGCGGTGACGGTGCTCAGTAGGTGAGGGCGTCGGACATCTCGGTCTGCCAGTAGGTGACGAAGCCGTTGTCGTCCCAGACGGTGTCGGCCGGGAGGTTCAGTTCGGCCGGGGTGCCGGTGGAGCCCTCGGGGCTGCGGCCGGCGAAGTTGACCTGGAGGTGGGTGGCCTCGCGCGGGGCGGGGCCGGCGCCGGGCTCGCCGGTCAGGCCGATGGAGGCGTAGGCGGACTCGCCCGGGTTGAGCGTCACGACGGCCTGCGGCTTGCTGTCCTCAAGGATCGGGAAGACGGCCTGTGCGTCGTCGAAGCGGAGCTTGGGTGCGTAGTAGGCGTTGCAGCTGGTGCTGCCCGTGTTGGTCACGGTGAGCAGCAGGTGGTTGATGGGCCGGGTCACCTTGCTGACGCCGGTCTTGGTGTTGCCGCCGGTGCAGGCGTCCGACTTGCCCTTGGAGCTGCTGCCCGCCCGGTCCGTGGAGCCGGTGGAGCCGTTCCCGCTGTCCCCGGTCTTCCCCGCCTCTGAGCCGTTCGACGTGCCGTCCGATGTGCCGCCCGTCTTGCTGTCTGCGTCGGCGTCGGTGCCGTCCTTCTCCGGTGCGGCGGTCGGGGACGGGGACTGCTCGGCGGCGCCGTTCGCCGACTGAGCGGACGCTCCCGACTTGCCGTTGTCGCTCGTGCCGCCGTTGTCGGCGCCGCAAGCGGTGAGCGAGAGGGCGGCCAGGAGGGCGGTGGCGGCGAGGGCGGTGGTGCGGATGCGGTTGCTGCGCATGGTGGTACTCCCCGTGAAGTAAAGGTGCTGGATCAGCGCTGGTGGGTCAGGTGCGGTGGATGAGGATCATGACGACCGTGCCCGCCACGATCACCACACCGATGGCCAGAACATCGATGAGCTCGATGCGGAAGAGGGTTCGCATTGCTCGTTCCCCGTGGTCTCTGCGGTGTGGTCACAGCCTGCGGGGCGGCGGATTCCGGCCGCAACACCTGCCGATCCATTGGGGATGCTGGAACGCCTGCGCGTACTGTGACCTGGGCAGATTCCACGTCCCTGGAATGGTGTTCCGGGACGGACCAGGAGGGGGAACGCTGCAGTGGCGACGCCGGAGGCCGAGGATTTCGCGGCCCTGCTCAAGGAACTGAAGGACCGTTCGGGACGCAGTTACGGGGTGCTCGCCGCGAAACTGCACGTCAGCACGTCGACGCTCCATCGGTACTGCAACGGGGACGCCGTCCCCGTCGAGTACGGCTCTGTGGAACGGCTGGCCCGGCTGTGCGGGGCCACGTCGGACGAACTCGTGGAGCTGCACCGGCGGTGGATCGTCGCGGAGGCGGCGCGGCGGCGCGGAAAGCAGGAGAGCGGGACGGCGGCTCCTCCGTCTGCGCCTGCGCCCGTACCGGCTCCGGCTCCCGTTCCGGCTCAGGCTCCGGCTGCGGAGCCCGAGCCCGTGGACGAGTCCGAGCCGGGACCCGCACCCGAGCCCGCACCCGAGCCCGCACCCCATCCCGCACCCGATCCCGTGCCCGTTCCGCCGGGCTCCCGGCTGGAACGTGGGCAGTTGGCCGAGCCCGCCGCCTCCGGCAACCGCTGGCGGCGCGCGTCCGCCCGTACCCGGGTGCTGCTCGCGGCGGCCGCCGTCGTCGCGCTCACCGTGCCCACCGCCGTCGTCGCCAACCAGCTCGCCGGATCGAGCGAGGACGCCGCCGTGGGCGCGTCCCCGGACGTGACGGGCCACGGGGGCGACAAGAAGGCGGACGCCGTGTCCGGCGCTTCGGAGAGCGCCTCCGCGTCGCCCGGCCCGTCGCGGAAGCCGAGCCCGTCCGCGACCACCGGGTCCGCCACACCGTCCGCCGGCGCGTCGAAGACCGCCGCCCCGCCCGAGGCGGGCAGTGAGCCGAAGACCCCCACCGGCCGGCCGCCGACCGTCACCATCAGCTCGTACAACTGGGAAGAGCCCTGCGGGCAGTACTACCTGCTGGACGAGCCCGCCGCCAACGTGCCGCCGCCGCCCGTACCGCAGGACACCCGTGGCTGGGCCCGCGCGCTGGGCGGGGTGGACGGCGGCCGGATGAAGCTCGAACTCACGGTGCAGGGAACCTCGGAGCAGGCGGTCGTCCTGAAAGACCTGAACGTGCGGGTGCTGAACCGCAGCGCGCCCCTGAAGCGGTCCGCGTTCTCGATGGGCGAGGGCTGCGGGAGCGGGATCGAGCCCCAGTCCTTCGACGTCGGCCTGGACAACAGCCGCCCCACGCTCACCCCCGTGGCGGGGCAGCAGGGCGACAAGAAGGTCCCGGCGAAGGACTTCCCGTTCCGCGTCTCCTCCAACGACGTGGAGGTCTTCGACCTGGACGCGCACGTGGAGGGCCACGACGTCAACTGGTACCTGGAGCTGGAGTGGAGCAGCGGCGGCCAGACGGGCACCCTGCGCATCGACGACGGCGGCCGGCCGTTCCGTACGAGCAGCATCGCGGGACGGCCGGAGTACCGCTACAACAGGCAGAGCTCCAAGTGGGAGGCCGCCTCCTGACGCGGTGCGGGTGATCCGGCGGGCTGAGCCGCCGGGCGCCGACGCGCCGGTTGAGGCCTTGCCCCGGTGATGCCCGGGAAGGCGGTGATCAGGGGTTCCTCGGAGCCGTCCGCACGTGACCTAGATCCCATATGCCAGGCGATTGAACGGGAATCGACTGGCATATAGTCCGATTAGATCGTGAAATGGGAAGCTTGCGCGACCACCGTGTGAGCGGCACGGCGCGCGGCGGGTGCGGCAGTGCGATTGCCGCTGACAGTGAGGGTGGGGCCGGTGTACGCAGCCGAGGCGGAGAAGCAGGTCGGGCGCAGGTTCACGTGGCCGTGGTTCCTGGTGGCGGTAGTCGTCTACCTGGGGATCATCCAGGGGCTCGGAAAGCTGATCGGCGTGGACACAGGGTCCTCCGACAGCCAGTTCCCGACCACCGAGTCGCTCGTCCGCAACGCGCTGATCCCGATCGGCTCCTCGATCGTGTTCGTCGCCGCACTGGTGACCTGGCTCGGCTGGTGGGGCGTGGTCCTGCGCTACCGGGTGCCCGCGCGGCGCTGGGTGCGCTGGGTGCCGATCTCCATGCTGCTCGCCGCCGTTGTCGGGATGAACTACGGCCACCTGGGCGACCAGAGCGCCTCCCTGGTCAGCTGCCTGCTGCTGCTCGGGCTGTTCGTCGGCGTGGGCGAGGAGCTGATGTTCCGGGGCATCGGCGTCCACGTGTTCAAGCGCGCCGGATTCAGCGAAGGCAAGGTCGCCCTCTGGTCATCCGTGGTCTTCGGCCTGGCGCACGTCAGCAACGCCATCGGCCAGGGCCCCCAGGCGATACTCCAGGCCCTGATCGTCTGCACCTCGGGCTACTTCTTCTACCTGTGCCTGCGTGCGGGCGGCGTGATCCTCCTGCCCATGCTCGTCCACGGGCTGTGGGACACCAGCCTGTTCTCCACGCTGATCGGCACCGACCCCGTCGCGTACCTCGGCACCATCGTCATCCTCGTGCTCCAGGTCGCCCTGATCATCGTCCTCGTCGTCCGGCGTCGCGCCGTCAATCCCACCAGAACGCCCACGTCTCCTGCTTGAGCAGCGCCTTCTCCGCGTATGTCTGGAGGGTGTTGAACGTCGACTGCTGGACGTTGTCCGGGCAGAACGCGAAGTGCTCGGCCGCCAGCGCCTCGGCCTCGGCGGTGGTGGTCGGTGGGCGGCTCACGGAGACGATCATCGTGTCGAAGCCGAGCACCACGACCCGGGCCCCGAAGCGGTCCTCCCAGGAGCGCAGCACCGAGCAGAGCCGCGCCACGTCGTTCTCGTGGTTCAGCGGTCCCGACCAGCCGATCGCCGCCGGTATGTCCGCGCTGCGCCGCGCGGGCACCAGCGCCGCCCGCATTCCGGCCGGGGAGAAATCCATCCCGGTCAGCTGGTCCGCGACCTCGGCCGCCAGGCCGTCCGGGGTGTCCGGGCCCGCCTCGGCCGGCACCGGAGCCAGGCCCGGCCAGTCGGACGGCGCGTCGTTCAGCTCGTCCTCTGCGTAGGCCTCCCACGCCTCGCTCAGTACGTCCTCGGCGTCGTGATCCCCGGCGTACGTCGTCCGCGCCGGGGCGAGGTCCCAGCGCTCGGGCCACTGGGTGCGCATCCCGCCGTCGATCAGTACCGGCAGCAGCCCGACGGGCCGCCCCGACGCACGCATCGCCGCCCACGATCCGGGGGACGCGGACTCGTCCCCGTACCAGAGCAGGGGTTCGGTCCACGTGCCGTCGACCGTGTCGTCCACGAGTCTGCCGGGCGGGAGTTCAAGCCCGGCAGCGGCCGGGGAGCGCAGAGGATTCGGGAGCGTCGCCATGCCGAAACCCTAGGCGCCCCCACTGACAGTCGGCCCGTCAGTTACCTACGTGGCCGGTGAACGCCGCCCAGGCGGTCGGCGCGAGGGTGAGCGCGGGGCCCTCGGGGTTCTTGGAGTCGCGGACGTGCACGGCGAGGGGGTGAGCGGCTACCTCGACGCAGGCTCCGCCCTCCTCGCTGCTGTAGCTGGACTTCCGCCAGTCGTAGGCGACTTCGAGGCACGCGCCGCCCTCGCTGCCGCTGTAGCTGGACTTGAACCACGTACGTGCCGTGCTCATAACTCTCCTAGCAGCCGGTCCAGCAGGTCCTTGGTTTCCTCGACGTTGAGGGCCTGCGTCCGCAGCATCGCATATTTCTGCGCCAGGATGCTGACCTCGTCTGGGTCTGCGACGATCTGGCTTCCGCGCTGCGTTTCCGTGTAGGCGAGGTGCTGGTAGTCCGGTGTTTCGAGCAGGATGAACGGGCCGTCGAGAGCTGCGTGCGTCTTCTGGCCGAGTGGCATGACCTGAATGGTGATGCCGGGCAGTTGGGCGACCTCTGCGAGGTGCCGCAGGGTCTCCGCGTACACCTCGTCACCGCCCAGGCGGTCGCGGAGGACGGCTTCGGAGATGATGAAGCTTGTAGTGGGAGGGTTCTTCCGGTGCAGGATCTCCTGCCGCTCGATGCGGGCCGCCACCTGTGCCTCGATCTCGTCCTCAGGCATGACGGGGACCTTGCTGCGGAACACCGCCCGCGCATAGTTCTCCGTCTGGAGCAGCCCAGGCAGTACCTGGTTCTCGAACCAGGACAGCGCCAGCGCCCTCCGTTCCAGGTCCATGTACTCCTCGGCCCACGCCGGGATCAGGTCGACCTCCGGCATGTACTCCAGGGCCGTGCCCAGCGCTCCCTTCGTCTCCAGGATGTCGTCGAGGGCGCAGGCCAGTGGTGGGAGCAGGGCGCGGCGGCCCTGTTCGATGGAGGCGATGGTCTCCGGCTGGGTGTTGGAGCGGTCGGCCAGTTGGCGTTGCGTCATCCCCGCCGCTTTGCGGAAATGAGCTACCAGCGCTCCTACGAGCTTCATTGCCGACGCGTTCTTGCGCTGCCGATTCCTGGGGTGCATGCGGCCCCACTCCCCACTCTCGTCCGTACTTCACGCATGATCGGCCCGTACAAGAAATGTGTACGGCCTCGCGTAGGGCGACAGCCTAGTCACGGACTGTGACCCTCGTCTCATGAACGAGACGATGCAACTCGTGCTCCTGCGCGAGCGGTTCTACCGGCGGGAGCGCCGATCGGTGCGGGCGGCCAGGGAGTTCGTGCGGGCCGCCGCCAATGACTGGGGGTACGGGGCGCGGGCCGAGGACGCACTGCTGTGCGTGAGCGAGCTGGCGACCAACGCCCTGGTGCACGGGGTGCCGCCGGGGCGCGGGTACCGGGTGCGGCTGCTGCTCCAGGAGGCGGGGCGGCTGCTGCGGATGGAGGTGCACGACAGCGGGGACGGTACGCCCGTGGCGCGGGAGCCCGCCGGGGAGTCGGGGCGTGGGCTGCTCATCGTGGCGGCGTACTCCGACGGGTGGGGCGTGGGGGAGCGCAGCCCCGGCAAGGTGGTCTGGTGTCAGTTCCGCAGGGGGCTGTGAGCTGGCCGTGTGCGTGGTGTGGGTGATGAGATTTCGCCAACTGCGCTGCCCTGGAGCATATTTGAAAGAATTTGGCTTGCGTTGACCGAGCGTGCGGCGCTTAATTGGTCCTTCGCGCCGAGCGGATCATCCGAGGGGGAGTCATGGAGCCACCGGCCGTACCGCCGCGCCCCATGGGCGCGCCCCCGCCGCCCCTCGTGCACGCGGTGGATCTCAGGGTCAGCAAACGGCTGCTGTGGGTCGGGCCCGCCGCCTACCCGCTGGAGAACATCGCCCGGGTGTTCACCTTCGTGCTGCGGCCGCGCCGCAAGGAGGCCATCACGCTCTTCTGCAAGCGCGTGGCGCTGACGCTCGCCCTGGCGGTCGGTATGACCGTGCTCATCCTGCTGGTGGACACGGTGGCGTCCATCGGGCAGGGCGAGAGCAGCGGTGGCCCCTTCGTCACCCTCGTGTGGCTCGGCACGGTCGGCGCGCTGATCTACTTCCTGCTTGAGCTGACGAAGGTGCTCTCCGCGCCCTCGCACTTCGTGCTGGCCATCGAGACGGCGGGGCCGTCCACGGCGATGGTGACCAGCCAGGACCCGGCGCAGCTGATCCAGCTCGTGGGCCGGATCGCGTACGCCATCGACCACCCGGAGGCCGAGTTCACCGTGCGGGTGGAGGGCATCAGTGTGAGTCCCCAGATCTACCACTTCGGGGACAACGTCAACATGTACGGCGGAACCGGAAACGTGGGGATCGCGAACTCATGAGCGGCGACAACGTCAACATGTACGGCGGCTCGGGCAACACGGGCATCCAGAACAACCACTTCGCCCCGCCCGCCGCCGATTCCGGCTCTCCCGAGTTGCAGGAGGCGGTACGGGAGCTGCTGCGGCTGGTCGGTGAGCTGCGGGGGCAGCTCCCGCCCGTCAGCGCCCGCGCGCTCGACGACAACCTGCCCGCCCTCACCGGTGGGGCCGACGCGCCGCAGGCACCGGAGGAGCGGCACCGGGCGCTGCTGGCGGTCGCCGGGATCGCGGCCACCGTGTCGACGGTCGGGGAGCCGGTGGTCGAGGCGGTCCGGAAGGTGCTCGGGCTCCTGGGCGCTGTCTGAAGCGTCACAGTCCGGTGAACGCGTGGACGGGGGAGTCGTGGGAAGGTGCGCGGGGTCGCTTCCGCGTGGGGCGGCCCCGGAACCGCCCAGTGACGACCGTCGAGGAGACGTATGACCAGCACCGTGGAGGGCAGACCCGAGCGCGTCGGCCCTGAGCCGTCCCGTTCCTCTGCCGTCGATGCCCCGGAGGAGCGGGAGGCCGAGCTCCTCGCCGAACGCGCGCACAGGCTGCGGCGGCGGCTGGAACGGCTCATCGGGATCGCCGCGACCGAGGGCAACGAGCTGATCCCGCTCCGCAACGGCGACGCGATCTTCGCCGCGATGCTGGAGAGCATCCGGGGCGCCGAACACACCGTGGACATGATGACCTTCGTCTACTGGCGCGGCGACATAGCCAGGGAGTTCGCCCGGACGCTGGCGGACCGGGCCAGGTCCGGGGTCAGGGTCCGGCTGCTGCTGGACGGGTTCGGCAGCCGGCTGATCGAGAAGGACCAGCTCACGGCGATGGAGGCGGCGGGCGTCCAGGTGGCGTGGTTCCGCAAGCCGCTCTACCTCTCACCGCTGAAGCAGAACCACCGGTGCCACCGCAAGGTCCTCGTGGTCGACGAGGAGACCGGGTTCACCGGGGGCGTCGGCATAGCGGAGGAGTGGTGCGGGGACGCCCGCGACGAGAACGAGTGGCGCGACACCCACGTACAGGTGCGCGGACCGGCCGTGGACGGACTGGCGGCGGCGTTCGCGCAGAACTGGGCCGAGTGCCACGACGAGCTGTTCGACGACCGCGACCGGTTCCTGGGGACGCCGCCGCGCGGGGATTCGGTCGTCCAGGTCGTGCGCGGTTCGGCCAGCTTCGGCTGGCAGGACATGCAGACGCTGCTCCGCGTCGTACTGGAGTCCGCCGAGGAGCGGATACGGCTGACCACGGCCTACTTCGCGCCCGACGCGTACTTCGTGGAGCTGCTCTGTGCCGCCGCGCGGCGCGGGGTGGACGTGCAGATCCTGCTGCCGGGGCCGCACACCGACAAGCGGGTCTGCCAGCTGGCCGGACAGCTGCACTACGAGGACCTCACCGACTGCGGCGTGAAGATCTTCCAGTACCAGCCGACGATGATCCACACCAAGGCGGTCACCATCGACCGCGTCGCGTCGCTGATCGGCTCGACCAACTTCAACCGGCGCTCGCTGGACCACGACGAGGAAGTGATGCTCGCCGTGATGGACCGCGCGTTCACCGCGACGCTCGACGGCCACTTCGATGAGGACCTGGAGTCGAGTGTCCTGATCAAGGGCGGGCGCTGGAAGCGTCGGTCGGTCGTGCAGCGGCTGCGGGAAGCGTCGGTCGTGCCGTTCCGCCGCTTCCTGTGACCGCCGGCCCGGGTGCCGGTCAGCGGGCCAGCGTGGCGAGGATGGTCTTACCCCGTTCGCCGTGCCGGTGGACGGTGACGCTGCTGGACAGCCGGAGGATCATCGGCCAGCCGAAACCGCCCGACTGGCCGGTCAGGTCCGGGACGCGGCACTGCGGGTGGGCGGGGCTGGGGTCCACGACCCGTACGTGCAGCGCGCCGTGATCGGCACCGAACGACAGGGCGGTGACGCCTCCGGCGTACCGGATGGCGTTCGTCACCAGCTCCGAGACGAGCAGCACCAGGTTCTGGACGGCACGGGCGGACGGCGCCGGGTTGAGCCGCGCGACGAAGGCGGCGGCGGCCTCGCGGGCCTCCGAGGCCCGCAGGGGCGGGGGCGCGGGCTCCGAGCGGGCGTCCTCCGAGGCCCGCAGAGGCGGGGGCGCGGGCTCCGAGCGGGCGACTTCGGCGGAGAGTTCGGGGAGTTCGGGCGCGATGCCTTGTGCGGTCATGTGGTTCACCCCTGAGGAAATGGCGCGGTGGCCGGTCCTCGCTGCATGTACCCGAGCTGTCGCGGGATATCCGAAATTGGCTCGTACGGGTGGTGGTCCGTTCCGAGGCGTGCGGCGGGTTCCTCGGGGCAGGTGAGCTGGACCAGACAGTGCGGCGAAGGGAACAAGCCCATGAACGAGTCCGTCGGTCTCGCACCGGACTCGACCGCGGTGATCACCGAGGCGGTGCCCGATCTCCAGCTCCAGCTGCTGATCCAGCTCCTCGACCGGGAGACACGCTCCGGTCTGCCGCTCACGCTGACCATCCCGGCCGGTGTGCTGCACGGTGACGTGATCGGGCACGAGGCCTGGAAGGCCGAGTGGTCCAGGAGTCTGCGGCAGGTCGAGGGCGAGGGCGCCAACCTCATCGCGGCGTTCCCCGAGACGGTGGACCAGGGCATCCAGGAGCTCCGCGGCGGCGAGGACAGTCAGCAGCTGCCCCGGTGGATTCATCTGCGCGACGCCACTCTGGTGTTCGGCGGTACGGCTCCGCTGCGGCTGCCGCTGTGGCGCGGGCGGCTGTCCGATGTGTCCGGGTGGGCGCTGGGGCGGCCGGAGTAGCACGCGTGCCGGCCCGGTGGTACGGCAGTGGTGACTCTGCGCGGTGAGTGCGCCCCCGTCGAATAACTGTCCGTAATCGATTTTCGGCTGACCGCCCGTCGCCCCTTCTGTGTGTCCGGGGCTTCGGCGACCGCCCGTGGCGTCGCCCCGGCCGGGGCCTCCGGCCGTCTCCGCCGGCACCGGTCCCCGCCGGGGCTCGTTCCGTCCCGACTGGGTCGGTATGACGCTTTTCGGCCACTTGGTTCGGACGGTCTGGTGGACCGGTCCGGAAGTCGATCACGCTGCATCGGACCGATCGCTTCTTCCCGATCCTCAGAGGAGACGAACGTGCGTAGTCACCACCGCGTCGCAGCTGTCGCCGCATCCCTCGCGCTGGCCGCCGGGGGGCTGCTGGGCCTGGCCCCGTCCGCCGGAGCGGCCCCGGCCGGGCTTTCCTGCAGCACCCCCAGGCTCCTGACCGGGAGCGCGGGACATCACGGAGCCTCCGTCAGCTGTACGGGCGGCGCGTTCACCGGCTTCATCGACTGTTACAAGGCCGGGTACGGCACCTACCGGCACTTCGGCAACCGCGCGGTGTCCGGTGGGACGTCCACCACCTGGTGCGACATCGGCGCCGACGTCACGGCGGCGGGGGTCTCGCCCTCCTGAGGCATCACCGTGCCGGGACCGTGCCCGGCCGGACGCGCGAAGGGCCGCTGACAGCACTCCGGGTCAGGAGGTGTCAGCGGCCCCGTGCGGAACGGGTGGCGCTCAGAGCCGCTCGGGGGTCCTGATGCCGAGCAGCGCCATGCCCCGGTGCAGCGTGCGGGCGGTGATGTCGCAGAGGAACAGCCGGTTCTCCACGACCTCGGCCGGGTTGTCCTTGCTCAGTACGTGGCACTGGTCGTAGAACGTCGTGTAGAGCGAGGCCAGCTGGTAGAGGTACGCGGCCAGCTTGTGCGGCTCGTAGCCCGCCGCGACCTCGGACAGCACCTCGCCGAACTGGTCCAGGTGCAGACCGAGGGCCCGCTCGGCCGGGGCCAGCTCCAGCTCCGGGTGCGCGACCGGCTTCGCCTCGCCGGCATTGCGCAGGATCGACCGGATACGGGCGTACGCGTACTGGAGGTAGACCGACGTGTCGCCGTGCAGCGCCACCATCTGGTCCAGGTCGAACTTGTAGTCCCGCACGGCGGAGGTCGACAGGTCCGCGTACTTCACGGCGCCGATGCCGACGTACCGGCCGTTCTCGGTGATCTCCTCCTCCGACAGGCCGACCTTCTCGGCCTTCTCCCGGACCACGGCCGTCGCCCGCTCGACCGCCTCGTCGAGGAGGTCCTCCAGCTTGACCGTGACGCCCTCACGGGTCTTGAACGGCTTGCCGTCCTTGCCGAGGATGGTGCCGAACGCCAGCTGGTGCGCCTTGACGCCGTCGCTCAGCCAGCCCGCCCTGCGGGCCGTCTCGAAGACCATCTTGAAGTGCAGGGACTGCCGCACGTCCACCACGTACAGCAGGCTGTCCGCCTTGAGGTTCTGCACCCGGTCGCGGATCGCGGAGAGGTCGGTCGCCGCGTAGCCGTAGCCGCCGTTCGTCTTCTTGACGATCAGCGGGACCTGGTTGCCGTCCGGGCCCAGCACGTCGTCGAAGAAGACGCAGAGCGCACCCTCGGAGCGGACGGCGACGCCCGTCTCCTCCAGGATCCGGCAGGTCTCCTCCAGCATGTCGTTGTAGCCGGACTCACCGACGATGTCCGGGTCGCTGATCTCCATGTCGAGCTTGTCGAAGACCGAGTAGAAGTAGATCTTCGACTCGTCGACGAACCGCTGCCACATGGCGAGCGTCTCCGGCTCACCGGCCTGGAGCGCGACCACCCGGTCCCGCGAGCGCGCCTTGAACTCCTCGTCGGAGTCGAAGAGCGCCCGGGACGCCTTGTAGAGCCGGTTCAGGGACGACATGGCGGCTTCGCCGTCGGCCTTGCCGGCCTCGTCGTCCTTGTGGTCCAGCTCGTGCGGGTGCTCGATCAGGTACTGGATGAGCATGCCGAACTGGGTGCCCCAGTCACCGATGTGGTGGCGCCGGACGACGGACTCGCCGGTGAACTCCAGGATCTGCACCATCGCGTCACCGATCACGGCGGACCGCAGGTGACCGACGTGCATCTCCTTGGCCACGTTCGGCTGGGCGTAGTCGATGACGGTGGTGCCCGCGGCGCTGTTGTACGGCACGCCGAGCCGGTCCTCGCCGTCCGCGGCACGGGCGGCGAGGGTCTCGATGATCGCCCTGTCGGAGAGCGTGATGTTCAGGAAGCCGGGTCCGGAGACCTCGATGTCCTTGATCAGCTCGCTCGCCGGGAGGGCGGCCGTGACCTGGGCGGCCAGCTCGCGCGGGTTGCCCTTGAGCTTCTTGGCGAGCGCCAGGATGCCGTTGGCCTGGAAGTCGGCCCGGTCGCTTCGGCGCAGCAGCGGGTCCGCGGTACCGGCATCCGGCAGGGCTGCCGTCAGGGCGTCCGCCAGCTGCTGCTGGAGCGTGGAAGCGAGGGAATGGACCGAGGCCATGGGATGGCTGCCGTTTCCGTAGGAGTACAAGGGATGACGTCAAGTATCCCACGGTGTGCAAAGCCGTTTTCGCGCTGTGGGCGGTACCTGGGAGAATGGCCGCTGCCCCTACGAGTCCTACAAGAGAGAAGGACGTGCCGACCGTGGCTCAGAGTCAGAGCAGCACCGAGACCGACTGGGTCTCCCGCTTCGCGGACGAGGTCATCGCCGAATCGGAGCGTCGTGCGCCTGGCAAACCGGTCGTCGTCGCCTCCGGCCTCTCCCCGTCGGGCCCGATCCACCTGGGCAACCTCCGCGAGGTGATGACCCCGCACCTGGTCGCCGACGAGATCCGCCGCCGCGGGTACACCGTCCGGCACCTGATCTCCTGGGACGACTACGACCGGTACCGCAAGGTGCCGAACGGTGTCCCGGGGATCGACGAGTCGTGGGCCGAGCACATCGGCAAGCCGCTGACCTCGGTGCCCGCCCCGGCCGGTTCCGCGTATCCGAACTGGGCCGAGCACTTCAAGGCCGCCATGCTGGCGTCGATGGACGAGCTGGGCGTGGAGTACGACGGAATCAGCCAGACGGAGCAGTACCTGGCGGGGACGTACCGCGAGCAGATCCTGCACGCGATGCGGCACCGCGCGGACATCGACGCCGTCCTGGACCGCTACCGCACCAAGAAGGACGGGGCGGCGGGAGCCAAGGGCAGGAAGCCGCAGCAGAAGAAGGCCGACGAGGCGGAGCTGGAGGCGGAGGCGGGCTCCGGCGCCGCGAGCGAGGACGACGGCAGCGGCGGCTCGGCCGGCTACTTCCCGTACAAGCCCTACTGCGGCAACTGCGAGAAGGACCTGACCACGGTCACGTCGTACGACGACGAGAGCACCGAGCTGAACTACACCTGCTCGGCCTGCGGCTTCGCCGAGACGGTCCGGCTGAAGGAGTTCAACCGGGGCAAGCTGGTCTGGAAGGTCGACTGGCCGATGCGCTGGGCGTTCGAGGGCGTGATCTTCGAGCCGAGCGGCGTCGACCACTCCTCGCCCGGCTCCTCGTTCGTCGTCGGCGGGCAGATCGTCCGCGAGATCTTCGACGGGGTGCAGCCGATCGGACCGATGTACGCGTTCGTCGGGATCTCCGGCATGGCGAAGATGTCCTCCTCCAAGGGCGGCGTGCCGACCCCGGCCGACGCGCTGAAGATCATGGAGGCGCCGCTGCTGCGCTGGCTGTACGCGCGCCGCAGGCCCAACCAGTCCTTCAAGATCGCCTTCGACCAGGAGATCCAGCGGCTCTACGACGAGTGGGACTCGCTGGAGCGCAAGGTCGCCGACGGCTCCGTGCTGCCGGCCGACGCCGCGGCGCACGCCCGCGCGATCGGGACGGCCGCCGGTGAGCTGGAGCGCACCCCGCACCCGCTGCCGTACCGCACCCTCGCCTCGGTCGCGGACATCACCGCCGGGGCGGAGGACCAGACGCTGCGCATCCTCAGCGAGCTGGACCCCTCGTCCCCGCTGACCTCGCTGGACGAGGTCAGGCCCCGGCTGGACCGCGCCGAGAACTGGATCACCACCCAGGTCCCGGCCGAGGCCCGCACCATCGTCCGGGACCAGCCGGACAAGGAGCTGCTCGGCTCGCTCGACGACGAGGGCCGCGCGTCGCTGCGGCTGCTGCTGGACGGGCTCGACTCGCACTGGTCGCTCGACGGGCTGACCACGCTCGTCTACGGCGTGCCGAAGACGCTGGCCGGCCTGGAGCCCGACGCCAAGCCGACGCCCGAGCTGAAGATCGCGCAGCGCTCGTTCTTCGCGCTGCTGTACCGGCTGCTCGTCAGCCGGGACACCGGCCCGCGGCTGCCCACGCTGCTGCTCGCGGTCGGGGCGGACCGGGTGCGCGCGCTGCTCGGCGGCTGACCGGACGCCGCGAAGGGCCGCCGGGAACCGCAGCAGCGGTTCCCGGCGGCCCTTCGCCGTCACCCGGCTGTTCCCAGGGCTGTCCTCAGCCGGCGGGGGTGGGGACCAGGGAGGTCCTCGGGTCCGAGAACGTGTCGCGGGGCACCCGGGGGACGGTGGCCTTGGCCAGGCCCGTCAGGGTCCGGCCCGGACCGATCTCCATGAGGCGGTCGCAGGCCAGCTCGGCGGTGAGCGTGTGGAGCGTGTCCGACCAGCGGACCGGTGCCGTGAGCTGACGGCGCAGCAGCTCCGCCCAGTGCGGGCCGCCCCGGTAGGCGCGGGCGTCCACGTTGGCGACGACCGCGGAATGGCCGGGCATGAAGCGGGCCGTGGCCAGGGCGGCCGTGAACGGCTCGACCGCCCCGGCCATCAGCGGGGTGTGGAAGGCGCCGTCGACCGTCAGCGCCACCACCTTCACCGCCCCGGCCCGCCGCGCCGCCAGTGAGCAGCGCTCCACGTCGGCCGTCCGGCCCGCGATGACCGTCTGCTGCGGGGAGTTGAGGTTGGCCAGCCACACCTGCCCGCCCGTCGCGTGGATCTCGTCGACCACCTGCTGGACCCGGTCGGTGTCCAGGCCGAGGACCGCGGCCATCGTGCCCCGTTCGCGTTCGCAGGCCGTCCGCATCGCGTCTCCGCGCGCCATGATCAGGCGCACCGCGTCCTGCGGGTCCAGGATTCCGGCGGCGACGAGCGCGGCGTACTCGCCCAGGCTGTGTCCGGCACAGGCGCCGGGGAAGGTGGCCAGGGGGTGCTGGCGGCGCAGTTCCGTCATGGCGACCAGCGCCAGGGTGAAGGTGGTCAGCTGGGCGTTGTCGGTCCGCCGCAGCGTCGCCGCGTCGGCGTCCAGCAGCAGGGTCTCGATGTCCCGGCCCGCGGCCTCGGAGACCTCCGCCACCACTGACCAGCCGGGGGTGTGGGTCCAGGGCAGGCCCATACCGGGACGCTGGGCTCCCTGGCCGGGGAATGTGAGTGCCAGTCGGGTGCTCGTCATCGTCTTCCGTCTCCTTCCTGCGGCCGGGGCGTGGTGCTGACACACGGTGAGGAGCGCGTTCCGCTCCACCGTTACGCGAGTATTTCTCCACCGGCGTCAGCGACACTTTCATTCCCGGAGTCCGCGGTCCGGGCCGCATTTTTGCGGTCCGTTGCTTTCTCCGGTGATGAAATCACCTCAACCACCCTGTACAGCCGGTACGTTGCACTTGAGTGGTGGGTGAATGTGCCTTTGGAACGGGGGCGGTGTTCCTTTGTGTTTCCGGGGCAGGAGCGGATGTTGGGCCGAATGGCCGGGGCGGCCGCGCCGGTCAGGCGAGGGCCTGGGCGAGCAGCGCCAGATGCGCGCAGTGCTGCGTGACCATGAAGTAGCGGTAAGGGCGCCGCCGTACGTGGCGGCTGTCGGTGGCGCGGCCCGCGAGCGTCACGGCGGACAGCGCGAGCCCGCCCACCAGGACCACGCACGCGGTCGGCAGCTGCTCCGGGGCCCAGCGCAGCGCTCCGGCGAGGAAGCCGCCGCCGACGGTGCAGGCGCCCAGCGCGACCAGGATCCGGGTGCGGCGTTCGCCCAGCGCGACCGCCCATGTCCGGCGGCCCGCCGCGGCGTCGCCCGCGATGTCGGAGAAGTCCTTGGCCACCGCCCCGACCAGCGCCATCCACAGGGACATGGCGAGGGCCGTCAGGAGCAGCGCCGGGGACTGCGGCGGGACGCCGAGGGTGAGCGGGCCGGCGGCGTAGGTGAGCAGCCCGGACACGAACACCACGCCCATCACGGCCGGTGTCCGGTTCTTCCAGGCGGTGCGCGGCGAGGAGTAGGCGTGCCCGAGGAGCAGCATGGCCGTGCACAGCACCAGCGGGCCGAGGCCGGCGCCCGCGGCGAACAGCAGTGCGGCGGCGGCCGAGCAGCGTGCCACGGCCAGCGCGGTCCGGCGGGACAGCCGGCCGCTCGCTATCGGCCGGGCCGAGCCGTTGACCCGGTCCTCCCGGTAGTCCATGCACCCGTTGTAGAGGTAGGTGTAGAAGATGGCGCCGAACCAGGCCACGGAACCGAATACCGCCTGGAGCACGGACCTGCTGCCGATCTCCGGACTCGATGCGATCGCCAGGGCTGTTCCGGCGAGATAGCGGAGCTGAAATGCCGCCAGGACGGCGGGGCGCGATTCTTCGATGCAGAGCCGAAGGGTGCGGGAAGTCCGGGCGATCCGGCTTGTCCGAGTAATTCGAGGAGCCTGAGGAGTTCGAGGAATTCCGTGCTTCGGGCCACTGGGTGCAGTCACAGGCAGTGGCCGTATCGTCGCCGTAGGCATGTCCAGGAGCCTAGGCATTAGCGGTCCGCCCTGACTGTTCCGCAAATGAGCCATGGCTACCACTAAAGAGGCACGCAAGACCGGCGGGTCGGATTCCGAATAACCCCAGGTCCCGCACCCCGCGCCCGGTGTCCCGTTCTCCCCGGAGCGGGCCGGGCCTGCGCCCTTCTGGTACGCCGGACCACCGCCGAAGTGGACCCCCCGCCCGCCCCGCCCCCGCGCTTCGCTGGTGAGCAGGCGGGCGCCGTCCTTTCCGGCACCCCGCTTCCCGTAACGGGCCGTTGGCAGCCCTGGTCCATTTCCGACCCCGGGAAGCCGTCATGCATACCCTTACGCCCCTGTCCTTGAGTCCGGCTCGCGCGGTTCTCGCGCCGGACGAGATCCATGTCTGGTCCGTCTCCCTGGACCGGGTCCCGCCCGATGGCGCGGACACGGTCCTCGACCTGGCCGAACGCGCCCGTGCGGAGCGGATTCGGCACCCCGTGGCGCGGTGGCGCTACCGCCGCGCGCATCTCGCCCTGCGCGCCGTGCTCGCCGGGTATCTCGGCGTCCCTCCGGACCTGCCGCGATTCACCCGGCGCTGCCCGGAGCCGGAGGTGTGCGGCGACTGCGGCCGCGGCCGGCCGGTGCTCGTGGACGGGCCCTGGCCGGACCTCGGGTTCAGCCTGTCGCACTCCGGGGCGGCCGCCCTGGTGGGTGTGACGGGGCCGCCGGGTCCGGTCGGGGTGGACGTCGAGCGGGTCCGCCCGGTATTCGACTGGCGTCGGGTGCCCGAGGTGGGCAAAAAAGAACGGATAACCGGATTCCGAATGTGGACGGCGATCGAAGCTGTGGGCAAAGCGGCCGGTACCGGACTCCGTACCCCCGTCTCCGTCGGCGAGCCGGGAACGGACGGGCTGCGTCGCGCGCACCGTTCCGGCGATCCGGTCGAGTGGTACGTACACCCGGTGAACTGCCCCGACGGATACGTAGGATCCGTCGCTACGGCGATCCCCGGGGCCGAAGTAAGCGCATTCTCATGGCCGCCGGAAGAGTGAGTCCGGGATGTGGGACGGGAGGAGCCATGTTGACATGCCGTAACCGTACGATGATGATCCGAGGGTCGGTTTCTGGTGAGGGTGGGGGCTCTTTAATGATGCATTCAGGTTTTATTGAATCCGACACAGCCGAACAACTTCTGTCTCGGACTCCGGAATTACTGTCCGACTACCGGGGCCGGCTCGAAGAGATCAAAAGCCCCTTGGTCGCGAATGAGGGCGCCTGGCATACGTGCGCGCTGCAGGCCGAGCGGATCATCCGGGACTGCGCGGACAGCCTGCAGCACGGCCGGTCCGACGTGCGGGACACGCTGATCCAGCAGGTCGCGGGCCTGGGGGTGCAGCGCGCCACCCAGGGCATCGACGCGGTGCACTCCATCCGGGCCGGGCTGCTTCTCTTCGACATCGTCTTCGACGCCCTCGGCAAGGCCATGGTGAACTCGCCCTCCGCGTTCGACGGGTTCCAGGCCGGGGTGCGCACCCTGCAACGGGGGATCGGCAGAAGGCTGGAGGCCGGCGCGCTGGGGCACGACACCTACCTGCTGAACACCGTGCGCGAGGTCAACGCCGCCACCCAGCGGCAGCTCGCCCGCGAGATCCACGACCACCTGGGCAACCACGTCAGCCTGGCCCTGCGCCGGATAGAGCTGCACGAACTGACCTGGGAGTCCAGACCGGAGGAGGTCGCCGCCCGGATCGGCTCCGTCAAGGACACCCTCACCGAATCGCTCGGGATCATCCGCGACCTGGTCACCCAGCTGCGCCGGGCCGACCGCGAGGGCACGCTGGAGTCGGCGTTCACCGCGTTCCTGGAGTCGATGGAGATCACCCCCTCCAAGGTGCGCATCCAGGTCAACGGCAGCGAGGAGTGGGCCCCGCAGGACGTGCTCGACGAGGTGTTCCTCGTGGTGCGGGAGTGCCTGCGCAACTCACTGGCCCACGCGGATGCCGAGCACGTGCTCGCGGCGATCGACATCGCCCCGTACAAACTGCAGGCCCTGATCGAGGACGACGGCCGGGGGTTCGACGTCTCGGCGGTCGCCGTCGCGGGCAAGGCCAACGGCATCGCCTCGGCCACCGAACGGGTCGAACTCCTGGGCGGGACCATCCTGTTCACCAGCGCTCCCGATGCCGTCGGCACCCGGGTCACGATCACGATCCCCCTGATGGACCTCCCAGGTGATTCCGTTGAACGCGCGACCTGAACTGATCCGCATCCTCGCGGCCGACGACCACACCCTGCTGCGCACCGCGCTGGCCGAACTGCTCAACGCGGAGGACGACCTCCAGGTCGTGGCCGAGGCGAGCAGCGGACGGGGCCTCGTCGAGCTGGTGGAGCGCCACCAGCCGCACGTGGTGCTGCTCGACGTGGAGATGCCGGACCACCACCCCAGGGCCGCCGTACGCGGGCTCCTGGAGCGCTTCCCGAGCCTGCGCATCATCATCCTCACCATGTACGACGACCAGCCGCTCGTGCACGAACTGCTGCAGCTGGGCGCCCGGGGCTATCTGCACAAGAGCGTGTCGCGTGCGGCGCTGCTCAGCGCGGTGCGCAACGCGGCGCGGGAGGACGACCAGATCACCATCCTGGTGCCGCGCTCGGGCTACACCTCGGGTGGCTACCAGACCCAGGAGCAGGACGCCGGACCGGTCTCGCCGCGCGAGCGCGAGGTGCTGACGTGCGTCGCGGAGGCCATGAGCAACCGGCAGATCGCGGCCCGGCTCGGCATCACAGAAGGCACCGTCAAGCGTCATCTGCGCAATATCTTCGACAAGTTGGAAGCGGTCTCGCGCATCGACGCGGTGAACAAGGCGCTGGCCCAGAAGCTGATCGCCGCCCCGCGCGGCCGCTCGATGCGGTAGCGGTAGCGGCGGCTCTCGGGCCGCTCAGCCGCTGGCGGCCTCGCGGTGGCCTCAGCCCCGGGCGGCCTCGCGGTAGGAGTCGCCGATCGCCTCGATGGCGTCCGAGATGCCCGTCAGGGGCAGCGAGCCGTACCCCAGGAGCAGGCCCGGCGCGCCGGGCATCCCGCTGAACCGGAACTGCCGGCCGCTGCGGACCAGGACCGAGCGGCGCTGGGCGCCGTGCACCACGGCCGCCTCGTCGGTGCCGGGGGGCAGTACGGCGTAGCTGTGCAGTCCGGCCGCGCAGCCGATCAGCCGGGCCTCGGGCAGCGACTCGTGAACGGCCGCCGCCAGCGCCTCGCGGCGGGAGCGGTAGCGGGAGCGGACCCGGCGCAGGTGCCGGTCCAGCAGCCCGCTGCGCATCAGCTCGGCGAAGGCCAGCTGGGTGAGGGTGTCGGAGCCCTGGTCCTGGCGGGAGCGGACCCGTTCCATCAGCGGGTACAGCTTCGGGGGTATCGCCAGCCAGCCCAGCCGCAGGCCCGGCACCAGGACCTTGCTGGTGGTGCCCGCGTAGACCACCCGCTCCGGGTCGCCCTCCTGGAGCGCGGTGGGCCTGGCCCCCCGGTCGAACCAGAACTCGCCGTCGTAGTCGTCCTCGATGATCCAGCCGTCCCGCGCCCGCGCCCAGGCCAGGAGCTGTTGGCGGCGCTCCGGCGACATCATGACCCCGGTCGGGAACTGGTGCGCGGGGGTGACCAGGACCGCGCGGGCGCCCGAGCGCTCCAGCGCCTCGACGATCAGGCCCTCCTCGTCCACCGGCACCCCCACCGGGGTTATCCCGGTGTCCAGGATGAACCGGCGCTGCCCGTTGTGCCCCGGCTCCTCGATGGCCAGTTCATGGATGCCGAGCCGCTGGAAGGAGTCGGCCAGCAGCGCGAGGCCCTGGGCGAAGCCCGCGGTGACCATCACCTGCCCCGGCTCCGTGTGCACCGAGCGCACCCGGCCCAGATAGGCGGAGAGTTCATTGCGCAACTCCGCGATCCCGGCGACCGGCGGGTAGTCCATGCCTTCCCGGCCGACATTCTGGAGCACCTTCGTATAGGAGTTGAGCCACTCCTGGCGCGGGAAATTCGACAGGTTCGCGATGCCTACCCGCAGGTCCCAGCGGGCACTTGTCGCCGGACGGGAATCCAGCAGCGAGGTGTCGCCGGCGCTCTCGGGCAGTTTCCGCGCGACGTGGGTGCCGGAGCCGCGGACCGCGTCGAGGTAACCCTCGGCGATCAGCTGCTCGTACGCCTCGACCACCACACTGCGCGAAAGCCCCAGGTCCAGGGCGAGTTGACGGCTCGAAGGCAGTCGGGATCCGGGGTGCAGAACCCGGTCCTCGACCCGGCTCTTGATGGCGTTCTGCAGTTGCGCGGTGAGCGGTACAGCCGAGTCTCGGTCCACTTGGACTGACAGGTACCAGGCCATCTGGTCTGCTCCGTCTCCCCCGCAGTGGTCTGGGTGGTCCCCCCGGCCCACTGGCCTAATTGATCACGCCAACGGCCTTTATTTATAGCACTCAGAGGGAGAATCCCATGGTTGCAATGACTGGCGTAATCGCTCCCGCGATTCACGGGCGGGACGGCGCACAGGTCTTCGACGAGAAGATCGAGAGCCGTACCCTGCGCGTGGGAATCGTCGGACTCGGCTACACCGGTCTCCCGCTCGGTCTCGGTTTCGCCACGGCGGGCCTTCCGGTCCGCGGGCTGGACACGGACGCCGAGCGGGTCGACCGGGTGGCGCGCGGCAGTTCCTATCTGCCGGATGTGAGCGACGCCGAACTCGCGGCGGTGAGCCAGCAGTTGAGCGCCACCACCGAGCCCGGAGAGCTGGCCGGCTCGGACGTACTGATCGTCTGCGTCCCGACCCCGGTCACCGGTGACCAGCAGGCCAACCTGGATTACGTCAACTCCGCGATGGACTCGGTGGCGCCGCTGCTGCGCCGGGGGACGCTGCTGATCCTCCAGTCCACCGTCCCGCCGGGTACCACCGCCGCGGCGGCGGCGGCCCTTGCCGAGTCCACCGGCCTGGAGCCGGGCACCGACTTCCACGTGGCGATGGCCCCGGAGCGGGTCGACCCCGCCAACACCGGTGGCTGGAACCTCAGCAACACCCCGAAGGTGGTGGGCGGTCTCACCGAGGAGTGCACCCGCCGCGCCGCCGCCCTGTTCGGACTGGTCTGCGAGACGGTGGTGCCGGTCTCGCGGACGGAGGTCGCCGAGCTCTCCAAGGTCTTCGAGAACACCTTCCGGCTGGTCAACATCAGTCTCACGCTGGAGCTTTCCGACCTGTGCCGGCAGCTGGACATACCGGTCCGTGAGGTGATCGACGCCGCTTCCACCAAGCCCTACGGATTCCTCCCGCACTACCCCGGACCCGGCGTGGGCGGTGAGTGCATCCCGGTAGACCCGCTGTTCCTGCGCGAGGCCGCGGACCGGGCCGGCACCGACATGAAGCTGGTGGCCGCCGCGTTCGACCGGGTCGAGAAGCGGCCCGGCCAGGTCGTGGAGCGGCTGGCGGAGCTGATCGGGGACCGCGGCGCCGCGCTGAGCGGCGCCAAGGTCCTCGTCGTCGGCGTCAGTTACAAGTCCGGCGTCGCCGACCTGCGCAACGCCCCCGCCCTGGACGTCATCCGCGGACTGCGCGCCGCCGGGGCCACCGTCTCCTACCACGACCCGCTGGTCCCGGACCTCGTCGTGGACGGGGAGCCGGTCGCCGCCGCCGAATGGGCGGTCACGGAGCTGGCGCAGCTGGACGCCGCGGTCATGGTCACCGCGGTGCCCGGTCTGGAGCAGGACCTGCTGTGGGGCATCCCGCCGGTCGTCCTGGACACCCACAACAAGCTTGAGGCGGCAAGCAATGTGGCGGTGCTCTGATGGCGGCCACCCTGCTCGGCGGCCGTGCGCTCCCCGCCGTCACCCGGGACGCGGTCGCGGGCCGGACGGTCTCCGCGCAGGCGGCCCAGGACGCGGTCGCGGAGCTGCTGGACGAGACGACGGACGAAGTGGAGGCCGCGGCCTTCCTGACCGCCGTCGCGGTGGGCGGGGCAACCCCGGTCCTGGTGGCGGCGGCGGTGCGGGCGGTGCTCGCGGTGGCCAGGCCGGTCGGCTGGACGGGCCCGGCGGTCGATGTGGTCGGCACCGGTGGTGACGGCAGCGGCTCGGTCAACATCTCCACGCTGGCCGCGCTGGTGGCGGCCTCCGCCGGGGCGACCGTGGCCAAGGCCGGCAACCGGGCGGCGACCTCGCAGTGCGGGAGCGCCGACCTGCTGGAGGCCCTGGGCATCGAGCTCGACCCCGGGGAGCGCATCGGGGAGCTGCTGGCCGGACACCGGTTCGCGTTCCTCTTCTCCCCGGCGCTCCACCCGGCGCTGCGCCGACTGGCGCCGGTCCGCCGCCGGCTCGGCTTCCGCACCCTGTTCAACCTGTCCGGCCCGCTCGCCAACCCCGTCCCGCTGACCGGCCGGCTCATCGGCACCGCGACCCGGCAGGACCAGGAGGTCATGGCACAGGCCGCGGCACTCCTCGGCTACCGGCGGACCTGGGTCATCCAGGGCTACGACGGGATGGACGAACTGACCACCGGGGGCCCCGCACGGGTGCTCCAGGTGGACGGCGGCGAAGTCACCGAGTCCACCGTGGACCCGGCCGGGCTGCCGCTGCGCCCGGCGGGCCGTGCCGAACTGGCGGGCGGTGGCCCGGCACGCAACGCGGTCCTCGCCCGCCAGGTCCTGGCCGGCACGGCGCCCCGCCCGCTGCTCGACACGGTGCTGCTGAACGCGGCGGCCGTGCTCCACCTCGCCGGGCAGGCACCCGACCTGCCGTCCGCGCTCGGCCTCGCCCGGCACGCCGTCCAGCGCGGAGCACCGGCCGAACTGGCCGCCCGGCTCGCCGCGCACCAGCCCACACCGGCCGGGCCCGCAGCCCGCGCCGCCCGCACCTCGATCACCCGGGAGAGCCTCTGATGGCCACGCACCTCGACGAGATAGTCGCCGCCAAACGCGCCGCCTGGAGCGGCCCGGCGGCAGCCGACGCGGCGGCCCGGGGCCGCCGGACGCCGGCCGTACCCGGCCGGTTCGCCGCCGCACTGGGCGGGCCCGAGGTCTCGGTCATCGCCGAGATCAAGCCGAAGTCCCCCTCCAAGGGACAGCTGCTCGACCCCGGACTGGCGGTCCCCCTCGCCAGGAAGTACATCGACGGAGGCGCCTCGGCCATCTCCGTACTCGGTGACACGCCCTTCTTCGGCGGCTCGCCGGAGCTGGTCCGTACCGTCGCGGAGCACCCGGACGTCACCGTCCCGGTCCTGTTCAAGGACTTCATGGTCGACATCCGGCAGATGCGGCTGGCCCACGACAGCGGCGCCGACGGCGTCCTGATCATCGCCCGCGCCGTCGGGGACGCCCTGCTGACCGACCTGGTGCAGACCGCGCACGGCCTCGGCCTCGACGCACTGGTGGAGACCTTCACCCAGGACGAGGTGGACCGGGCGCTGCTCTCCGGGGCCCGCATCATCGGCATCAACAACCGGGATCTGCAGACCTTCTCCGTGGACCTGGACAACTCGGCCAGGCTCCGCCGCGACATCCCGCGCGGCGTGCTGACCGTCAGCGAGAGCGGCCTCGGCGGCCGCCCCGACATCGAACGCATCGCAGCGCACGGCTTCGACGCCGCGCTGATCGGTGAATCCCTGCTCAGCAGCCCCGACCCCGCCGCACAGCTGCGGTCCTTCACCGGGGTCCCGATTCTGGAGGTGGCCTCGTGAACGGCCGATTCGGCGAGTACGGCGGACAGTTCGTCGCGGAGACCCTGGTGGGCCCGCTGCAGGAACTGGAGGAGGAGTACCACAAGGCCCTGGTCGACCCGGAGTTCAACGCGGAGCTCGACAGGCTGCTCAAGATGTTCGTCGGGCGGCCCACCCCGATCACCGAGCTGCACCGGCTCGGCGCCACCGAGAACGGCGTCAAGCTGTGGCTCAAGCGGGAGGACCTGACCCACACCGGGGCCCACAAGATCAACAACTCGGTGGGGCAGGCCCTGCTCGCCCGCCGGCTCGGCAAGAAGCAGATCATCGCGGAGACCGGCGCGGGCCAGCACGGCGTCGCCGTGGCCGCCGCCTGTGCCTACCTCGGGCTTGAGGCCACCATCTACATGGGCCGGGTCGACGCCGAGCGGCAGGCCCCCAACGTGCAGCGGATGGAGCTGCTCGGCGCCCGCGTCGAACTGGTCGACCTCGGCACGGCGACCCTGAAGGACGCCATCAACGCGGCGATCCGCGAGTGGATCGCCCGCCCCGACACCACGCACTACCTGCTCGGCTCGGTCGTCGGCCCGCACCCCTTCCCGACCATCGTGCGCAACTTCCAGTCGGTCATCGGCCGCGAGGCCCGCGCCCAGTTCCTGGAGGAGAACGACCGGCTGCCCGACGCGGTCGTCGCCTGCGTCGGCGGCGGCTCCAACGCGGCCGGGATGTTCGGCGCCTTCCTCGACGACCCGGTCCGCCTCGTCGGCGTACAGGCCGCGGGCGAGGGCAAGGGCGGCCAGGGCGGGCACGCGGCCCCGCTGCTCTACGGCGACCCCGGCGTCCTCCAGGGCACCCGCACCTACCTGCTCCAGGACGACGACGGGCAGATCCAGCTCACCCACTCCATCGCGCCGGGCCTCGACTACGCGGGCGTCGGCCCCGAGCACTCGCACTACAAGGACACCGGGAAGGTCGAGTACATCGCGGCCTCCGACAACGAGGCGCTGGACGCCTTCGCCGCGCTCAGCTCGCAGGAGGGCATCCTCCCGGCCCTGGAGTCCGCGCACGCGGTGGCCGGCGCCCTGAAGGTGGCCCGCGAGTCCGCACCCGGCAGCACCATCCTCGTCAACCTCTCCGGCCGCGGTGACAAGGACCTCACCTCCGCCATGGCCGCCCTGAAGCAGCGTGAGGAGACCACCCGATGAAACGCCTCGAACAGACCTTCACCGACAACCGGGCCAAGGACGAGACCACCCTCGTCGCCTACCTCACCTCCGGCTACCCGCTGCTCGGCGAGACCGTGGGCCTGATCTCCGCCGCGGTGGACGCGGGCGCCGACGTGATCGAGCTCGGGGTCCCGTTCTCCGACCCGCTCGGTGACGGCCCGGTCATCCAGGCCACCGGACAGGCCGCCCTGGACACCGGCACCACCACCGCCGCCACCCTCGACGTGGTCGCGGAGGCGCGGGCCGCCGGGGTGGAGGCGCCGATCGTGCTGATGGGCTACTGCAACCCGTTCCTGCGCTACGGCCTGACCCAGCTGTACGACGACGCCAGGTCGGCCGGCGCCGACGGATTCGTCGTCCCCGACCTGCCGGTCGGTGAGGGCGCCGAGTGGCTGGCGCAGGCCGAGGCCACCGAGCTCGGCCAGACCTTCTTCACCGCCCCCGGCAGCTCGCCGGAGCGGATGGCCGCCTCCGCCGCCGCCTCCCGGGGCTTCCTCTACGTCCTCGCGGCGAACGGCGTCACCGGGGTCCGCTCCGAGCTCGACCCCGGCATCGACGCCTACCTGGAGCGGGTGCGGGCGGCCGGTGACACCCCGATGGCCGTCGGGTTCGGCATCTCCCGGCCGGACCACGTCGCCGCCCTGCACGGCAAGACGGACGGCGTGATCGTGGGCAGCGCGCTGCTCCAGGCGATCGGCGCGGCCAGGGACGCGGCCGGCCGCCGGCAGGCCGTCACGGGGCTGATCTCCTCCCTCAAGGCGGCCACCCGATGAGCGACGCCACCGCCATCCCCTTCTTCAGCGGCGCCGCCTCCGTCCGCCGGGACTGGCCCCGGCTGGAGGCCCGCATCCGCGAGGTCGCCGCCTCCGGCCGGTTCACCTCCGGCCCGGTCACCGCCGAACTGGAGGCGGCGATCGCCGCCCGCACCGGCGCCCGGCACGCGGTGGCCGTCGCCAACGGGACCGACGCCCTGGTGATCCTGCTCCGGGCGGCGGGCATCGGCCCCGGCGACGAGGTGATCGTCCCCGCGTACACCTTCTTCGCCACCGCCTCCGCCGTCCTGCACGTGGGCGCCCAGCCGGTGCTGGTGGACGTCCTGCCCGGCAGCTACGCGATGGACCCGAGGCGGGCCGAGGACGCGATCACCGAGCGGACCAGGGCGATCATGCCGGTGCACCTGTTCTCGCAGATGGCCGACATGGAGGTGCTCAAGGACCTGGCGGACCGGCACGGACTGATCCTGCTGGAGGACAGCGCCGAGGGCATCGACATGTGGGCCGGCGGGGTGCACGCGGGCCTGTGGGGCAGCGGTGGCGTGCTCTCCTTCTTCCCCACCAAGACGCTGGGCTCGCTCGGCGACGCGGGGATGCTGCTCACCGACGACGACGAGATCGCCGCAGCCGCCCGGCGGCTGCGCCTGCACGGCCAGGGCACGGACGGCGCGTACGCCACCGACGGCGCCTACGTCTACCAGGAGCTCGGCTACAACAGCCGCTGCGACGAACTGCACGCGGCGTTCCTGCTGCACCGCATGGAGCGGCTGACCGAGGAGACGGAGCGCCGCGCCGAGCTGGCCGCCCGCTACGACCGGCTGCTGGCGCCGCTGGCCGGCACCGTCGACACCCCCTGGATGGCGCCCGCCAAGACCCCGAGCAACCAGATCTACTACGTCTACCTCATCGAGTGCGACCGCCGGGACGAGCTGGCCGCCCACCTCGAAGCGAACGGCGTCGGCACCGAGGCGTACTACCCCCGCCCGCTCACGGACCAGCCGCTGCTGGCCCCGCTGCCGGGCGCCCGCCACCCGGTCCCGGTCGCCGCCGCCGCCGCGGACCGGGCCCTGGGGCTGCCGCTCTACCCCGACCTCACCGACGAGCAGGCCGACCGCGTCGCCGCCCTGATCCTCGCCTTCTACGGAGCCGCATCGTGACCACTGCCATCCCCTACTTCGACTGGCCCGCCCGTTCGGCCGACTGGGCCGACGACATCGTGGAGGTCTTCCGAGAGGTCGCGCTGAGCGACGAGTTCATCCTGAAGTCCCGGGTCGAGCGCCTGGAGTCGGAGATCGCCGCGCGCACCGGAGCGGCCCACGCCATCGCCGTGGCCAGCGGCACCGGCGCGCTGAGCGTGATCCTGGCGGCGCTCGGCCTCGGCGACGGCGACGAGGTGGTCACCCCCGCGTTCTCCTTCGTCTCCACCGCCTCCACCGTGGCCCTGCGCGGCGCCCGCCCGGTCTTCGCGGACGTCGAGTACGAGACCGGCCTGCTCGACCCGGCCGCCGCCGAGGCCGCCGTCACGGAGCGCACCAGGGCGCTGCTCCCGGCCTACCTGTTCTCGAACTCCCCGAAGATGGGCGCCTTCGCCGAACTCGCCGCCCGGCGCGGGCTGTACCTGGTCGAGGACAGCGCGATCGCGCTGGGCGCCACGGTCGACGGCAGGCCCGCGGGCCGGCACGGGCACGCCGGGCTGTACTCCTTCTTCCCGGCCAAGCCCGCGGGCGGCATCGGGGACGCCGGGATGATCGTCACCGACGACCCCGGGCTCGCCCGCACCGCACGCATGCTGCGCAACCACGGCCAGCCCGCCGGCAAGCGCTTCTACCACGAGCTGCTCGGCTTCAACTGCCGGATGGACGAGCTCACCGCCGGCTTCCTGCTCCGCAAACTCCCGCACCTGGACCGGCTGCTGGAACGCCGCCGCGAGATCGCCGCGATCTACGAGGAGGGGCTGCGCCCGCTGGGCCCGGCACTGCTGCCGCCGCCGGCCGGTTTCGAGGAGCGCTCCGTCTACACGTACGTCGTACGCGCCCAGCAGCGCGGGGAACTGCGCGCCCAGCTGGCGAAGGAGGGCATCGAGACCGCCGTCTACTACCCGCGCCCGCTGCACCTCCAGCCCGCGTTCGCCCACCTCGGCCACGGGACCGGTGACTTCCCGGTGGCCGAGCGGCTCTCCCGCGAGTCCCTCGCGCTGCCCCTGCACCCGGACATGGCGCCGGGCGCGGCCGAGCGGGTCGTGGCCGCCGTCAACCGCTTCTGCCGGGCGGGGGGCTGAACGAGATGCCGGCAGCGAAGGACCTCTTCATCACGGCGGACCGGCTGTGCGGGATCGGGGACGAGGCAGCCCCCGACCTGGCGGGCCAGCTGGCCATCCACCACGAACTGGGCATGGACGCCATCGAGTTGCGCACCGTCGACGGCCGCGGCCTGCACGAGCTGGCCCCGGGCGACGCCGCGGACCTGGCCCGCCGCACCATCGTCGCGGGTCTGCGGGTGCCCGTCGTCGACACCCCGGTGGGCTCCTGGTCCACCACCGTCGCCACCCCCATGGACGAGGAGCTGGCGGCCCTCGAACGCTCCGCCAAGGCGGCCGCGCTGCTCGGCTGCGACCGGCTGCGGGTCATGTCCTACCCCGGCGACGGCCGCCCGGAGCGCGAATGGCGCGCCGAGTCGCTGCGCCGGATGAAGACGCTGGCCCGCGAGGCCGAGCGGCTCGGCGTGACCCTGCTGCACGAGAACTGCCAGGGCTGGGCCGGGCAGAGCGCCGCGCACACCGTGCGGATGCTGGAGGAGGTCGCGAGCCCCCGGCTGCGGCTGCTGTTCGACACCGGCAACGGCCTCGCCTACGGCTACGACTCGCTCGACTTCCTGCGGGGCGTGCTGCCGTGGGTGGAGCACGTGCACATCAAGGACGGCGTCCGCACCGGCACGGACGCCGAGTTCACGATGCCCGGCGAGGGCACCGCCCACGTCGCGGAGTGCGTGGCTCTGCTGGAGCGCCACGGCTACCGGGGCTTCTACAGCCTGGAACCCCACCTGGCCCGCATCCCGCACCTCGGCCTGGCGGGCGACCCCGCCGCACTGGCCGACGGCTACCGGGAGTACACCCGGCGCTGCACCGCGCTGCTCGGCATCGGCACCACGGACAGCCGCGCGTTCATCGAATCCGCGGACAGCCCCATGTACTGGGAGGGCAGCCACCATGGCTGAGACGGCCCGCACCACCCGCACCCACGGCGGCCTCGGCGCCGGTGACCTGGAGTGGCTGACCGAGCTGATGGCCGTCGACTCGGTCTCGCCGCTGGAGGGCGGCCCGATGGACGGGGCGGCCCGCGCGCAGCGGGTCTTCCTGGCCGGTGCCGCCGAGCGCGGCTTCCGCACCGCACTGCACCGGGCGCCCGCGCCCGAACTCCTGGAGCGCCCCGAGGTGCCGGCCCCGGTACGGGAGGCGGCCGCCCGCGACCTGCCCGCGTTCCTGGCCGGGCAGCCCTCCGTGGTCGTCGCCCACGGGGTCCCGCAGCCGCAGGAGCGCCGCCTGGTCATCAACTTCCACGTGGACACGGTCGGCCCGCACGTGCCGCCCCGGCTGGACGGGCGCATCCTGTACGGCCGGGGCGCCGTCGACGACAAGGGCCCCGGGGTCGCCGCCGCGGCCGGGGTGGCCGCCGCCTTCGCGGAGGACCCGGGGCTGGACGGCCGGATCGAGGTGCAGATCGCCTCGGTGCCCGGCGAGGAGGGCGGCGCGATGGGCACGTACGGCACCCGCGCCCTGGTCGACGCCGGGTTCACCGGGCGGCTGATGGTGTTCGCGGAGCCCACCGGCAACACCTTCATGGACGGCTGCACCGCCGCGATGACCCCCCGGATCACGGTGCTCGGCCAGGACTCCACCGACGACCACCCGGCCGACGGCCACAACGCCACCGTGCTGCTGGGCTTCCTCGCGGACTTCCTGGCCCGCCGGCTCGGCCCGCTCGCCCACGGCATGGGAGCCAAGCTCTGCGTCTCCGGACTGCACACCGGCACCGCGCACAACCGGGTCTACGGCGGCGGCCAGCTGCTGCTCAACATCGCCTACCCGGCCACCGAGCAGGCCGAACTGCTCGCCGCCTCGCTGGAGGTGCTGATCGAGGAGGCCAGGACCGAGTTCGCGCATCTGCACGCCCACGACCCGTTCAGCCGCCGCACGGTGAAGGACTGGCGCCGCATCGTCCGCCTGGACTGGCTGAAGCAGGGCCTGCCCACCCTGAACAACCGGGACGCGGAGGCCGAACTCGTCCTGGACGAGGCCGGGTTCCACCGGCACGACGGACTGGCCGACGGCTCCGCGTTCACCTGTGACGCGATCTGGGCGCCGGGCCCCGGCCGCTATGTGGTGGCCTGCGGACCGGGCCAGCTCGACGCCAACGGGGCCCACACCGCCGACGAGTTCGTGCACCTGGACGACCTGGACACCTACGCCCGGCGGATCAAGGAGCTGGTGCACGCGTTCGCCGCCCGCACCGCCTGACCGGCTTCCCCCGCACCCTCCCCAGAGAACCCCACCCAGAAAAGGATTCGCCATGACCGTCCGTGTCCCCCTCGCCGAGCTCACCACCTTCGTCCACGACGTCCTCACGGAGTGCGGCCTGGAGACCGGGTCGGCGCGCACCGCCGCCGACGTCATCACGTACGCCGACGCGAACGGCTTCACCACCCACGGCACCAACGGGCTCGTGAACATCTACGCCCCCCGGCTGCTCGACGGCCGGATAGCCGCCGCCGCCGCGCCGCGCGTCGTCCAGGAGACCGCCGGGGCCGCCCTGCTCGACGGGGACCGCGGGCTCGGCCTCGTCACCATGGACCTGGCCATGGACATCGCCATGGCCAAGGCGCGGCAGACCGGCATCGGCATGGTCGCCGTCCGCAACAGCACCCACTTCGGCAGCGCCGGCTACTACACGCAGAAGGCGGCGGCCGCCGGGCTGATCGGCCTGGCGATGACGAACTGCGGCGCCCAGGGCGTCGCCCCGCCGCTGGGCGGCACCGTGCGGATGCTCGGCACCAACCCGCTGAGCGCGGCCGTGCCGGTGACCGAGGGCGCGCCGTTCGTCCTCGACATGAGCACCACGGTGGTCGCCACCGGAAAGATCAAGGCCGCCCACCGGGAGGGGAAGCAGGTCCCGCAGGAGTGGCTGATCCGGCACGACGGCACCCCGACCTCCGACCCGGCCGACTTCATGTCGGAGGAGGCGGACGTCGCCTGGCTCGGCGGGCCCGCCTCGACCGGCGGCGCCAAGGGCTTCGGCCTCGCCCTGCTGGTGGACCTGCTGTGCGGCCCGCTCTCCGGCGCCGCCTACGGCCCCCGGCCCGGCGTGCTGAAGGGCGAGCCGGCCGGCGACGACAACGTGGGCCACACCGCGATCGTGATCGACCCCTCGGCGTTCGGCTCCGCACACGCGATCGCCGCCGAGAACCGCCGGCTGCTCGACACGGTCGTGAACTCCCCGGCCGCCGAGTACGCGACGCGGGGCGTCACCTACCCGGGAGCCCCCGAGGCCGCCCGGTACGAGCGGTCGCGGCGCGAGGGCGTCGAGCTGCCGGGGCCGGTGGCCGACGGCCTGGTCGCGCTCGCGGAGCAGCTGTCCGTGGAGGCGCCCGGCGCGCTGGCCGTGCGGACCCTCGCGCCCGCCGCCTGACGCGGACCGCGGAACCACCCCTCACACGACCGAAGACACGGAAAGGACCGAACCGTCATGCGTATCGGAGTGATCGGCCTGGGCGTCATCGCCCCCTTCTTCCTTCAGGCCATCGAGGACGATCCGGAGCTGCGGCTGACCGCCGTCTGCGATCTGGACCGCCGGAAACTGGACGGATTCGCCCCGGGGACCGAGGTCTTCGCCGACCACCGCGAACTCCTCGCCTCCGGACTGGTGGACGGCGTGGTCGTCACCCTGCCCAACCACGCGCACGCCCCGGTCGTGGCCGACGCCCTGCGGGCCGGGGTGCACGTCTGCTGCGAGAAGCCGCTGACCGTCCGCGCCGAGGACGCCCACCACCTGGTGCGGCTGGCCGAGGAGCACGCCACCACCCTGTTCACCGCCTTCCACCGCCGCTACAACACCCATGTCCAGCGGCTGGCCGCCCAGTCGGCCGACCGTTCGCAGATCTCGCACGTCACCAGCCGCTACCAGGAGAAGATCGAGGAGCACAGCGGCAGCGAGGGCTGGTACCAGGACATCGACCGCTGCGGCGGCGGCTGCGTCATCGACAACGGCCCCAACGCGCTGGACGCCCTGGAGACCGTCCTCGGCCCGCTCACCCTGACGGACGCCACGATCGGGGACGTCCGCTCCGGCGTCGAGTTCTGCGCCGAACTGCACCTGGCCACCACCGACGGCATCCCGGTCCTGGTGGACCTGGACTGGGCGCTGGAGACCGGAGAGCGCAAGGACATCACCGTGCACCTCAAGGACGGCCGGCAGCTGTACGCCGACATGCTGGACGGATTCGAGGCGTTCAAGTCCTCCCTCGACCACGAGTACGCCGGGATCATGGAGGACTTCCACCGCACGGTGCGCGACGGCCGCAGCGGACCGGACCGGGGCCCGCACATCGTCGACCTGGTCGAGGAGGCGTACGGCATCGGCCGCACCCGGGAGGAGCGGCTGCGGATGGCCGCCAAGGAGCCGGTACCGGCCCATCTGGTGAAGCTGCTGTTCCACCGGCGCACCGACCGGGGCATGCGGCTGTCGCCCTGGCAGTCGCGCTGCGTGCGCGCCGGGGACGTACACGAACTGGTCACCACCACCGACCGGCCCGCCACCACCGGGGACCGGGTCGACCACGTGGGGTTCCTGGGCTTCGCGGAGTTCGGGGCGGGCACGGTGATCGAGCGGGGCGACGTGGTGACGGGCCCGCACGGGCCGATCGGACGGGTGGCCGGATTTGACGAGTGCCACGCGCCGAACCACTACAACATTCTCATCGACACCGAACGCGTCCTCACGGCAGAGGACTTGAACCTGCATACCCTGGACACCCTCACCTTCTCCGGAGGAACCCGATGACCGCCACCGCACAGGGCACCCCCACCTTCCGCAGGGTCGACGTGACGCCGGAGGCCCGCGAGCGGGTGCCCGGGGTGCACGTACTGACCCTGGAGGCGGACATCGGTGCCACCGGCCCCGCGGCGGCAGAGGCGGTCTGGACCGAGGCGCACGCCCGGTGGAACGGCAAGAGCCGCGCCGAGGTGCGCGCCGCCCCCCACGTCGCCGCCTACCGGGAGCTGAGCCGGCTGCTCGGCACCCACCCCGACAAGCGCCCGCCCTCCGTGCAGGCCCTGATCGACCGGGGGCTGCGGGCCAAGCCGCTCGGCGCCTGGCCCCGGATCAACCCCGCCGTCGACGCGGTCAACGCGGTGGCGGTCCGCACCCTGGTCGCGCTCGGCCTGTTCGACCGGGACGCGCTCGTGGGCGAGGTGGGGCTGCGGCTGACCGACGGCACCGAGGAGTTCACCGCCCTCGGCGCGGACGGCCCGGTGACGCTGGAGGCCGGCGGGCTGGTCCTCGCCGACGAGGAGCGCGTGCTGTCGCAGTTCGCACACCGCGACGGCGTGCACCAGGCGGTCACCGGCTCCACCCGCCGGGTGCTGCTGCTGGCCTGCGCGGTCCCCGGCGTCAGCGAGGACACCTGCCGGGACGCGCTGCTGGAGGCCGCCGCACTGCTGCGCGGGGACAACTAGCACCACCGGGGCCCCCGGGCGGGCGGCGAGTGGTCCGCCGCCGCCCCGGGCCAGTGGACTGCTCCGCCGGTACGCGCAGTTGGTTGGCTGGTGCCAAGGCACCGCCCCCCCCCGCGTACCGGAAAGAGACCGCCCACGATGACCATCACCGCAGTCGAGCCCGCAGCACCGCCCCGGGCGCACCCCGCACCCGTGCGGGTGAGCGTGGCGCGGACCCCGCTGCCGCCGCACGCCCCGCTCGCCCTGGCCACCGAGCTGCGCAGGCTGCTCGGTGAGGACCAGGTGTTCCTCTTCGAGAGCCTGGCCGGCCCCGACGAGGACTGCCGCTTCGCAGCCGTCGGCGCCGAGGCCCTCGCCCGGATCACCGTGCGGGACGGACAGGCCGTGCTGGACGGGGCACCGGAACTGGTGGACCGGCTGCACCCCCTGGTGGACCGCGCCGCCGGGAACGTCCAGCGGCTGCTGGAGACGCTGCACGGGGCCTTCGCCGTGGAGACCGACGTACCGCTCGACAGCTACGCCTTCGGGTTCCTCGCCGTGCTCGGCTACGAGGCCGCCTGGCACCTGGAGCAGCTGCCGCCGCGCGGTCCGGCCCAGGACCCGGAGATCACCCTCACCCTCTTCCGGCACGTCGTCACCTACCGCCTGGACACCGGAGAGAGCGACCAACTACAGGCACTGGCGCCTGAGTTCGGCGGCCCCGGAATGCTGGGTGACGGTCTCGCGGGGCTGGTACGGGCCCTGCCGGACGACGCGGAAACCCCGCCGCCGGCCGCCCCCGGGACGTACGCGGTCCGCCGCACCGTCCGCCGCGAGGAGTTCACCGAGCGGGTGGAGCGCTGCCTGGAACACATCAGGGCCGGCGACGTCTACCAGATCCAGATCGGCCACCGCGTCGACGTGACGACGCCCCTGGCGCCCCTCGACGCCTACCGGCGGCTGCGCCGGAGCAACCCCTCGCCGTACATGTACCTGGTGCCGTGGGCGGGCCGCACCCTGGTGGGGGCCAGCCCCGAACTGCTGCTGCGGATCGAGGGCCGCACCCTGGCCATGCGGCCCATCGCCGGCACCACCGCGCGGGCCGCGGACCCGGTGGAGGACGCCCGCGGGGTGGCCGCGCTGCACGCCGACGAGAAGGAGCGCGCCGAGCACATCATGCTCGTCGACCTGTGCCGCAACGACGTGGCGAGGGTCTCCGTACCGGGTACCCTCGCCGTCGAACGGATGATGGTGGTCGAGCACTTCGCCCAGGTGCACCACCTCGTCTCCACGGTGAGCGGCCGACTGGCCGACGGCGCCGACGTGTTCTCCGCGCTGCGCGCCACCTTCCCGGCCGGCACCATGACCGGGGCGCCCAAGGTCCGGGCCATGGAGCTGATCCAGGAGATCGAGGGCCGGCCGCGCGGCGCCTACGCGGGCGCCCTCGGCCTGATCGACGTGCGCGGACAGGCGGCGACACTCGCCCTGTGCATCCGTACCGCCGTCCACGACCCCGTCACCGGCAGCTACGCGCTCCAGGCCTCGGCCGGGGTGGTCGCGGACTCCACGGCCGACGGCGAATGGCGCGAGACGCTGATCAAGATGAGCGCCGTGTACGCCGCCCTGACCGGCGAGGGGCTCACCGCATGAGAATCCTGCTCGTCGACGCACGCGACAGCTTCGTCCACATCATCGACCACTACCTGCGGCAGCAGGGCGTCCGCACCGACCTCGTCACCGCCCACGCGCACACTCCGGCCGAGCTGGCCGCCCGCCGCCCGGACGCCGTGGTCCTCGGCCCCGGCCCCGGCCACCCCGCCGACTCCGGCCATCCGGAGCTGGTGCGCCACTTCGCCGGCAAGGTCCCGCTGCTCGGGATCTGCCTGGGCCACCAGGCCATCGGGCTCGCCTTCGGCGGCCGGATCGAGCGGGCCACGCGCACCGTGCACGGCAAGACCAGCCGCCTCGACCACGACGGCTCCGGGGTCTTCGCCGGACTCGCGGACGGCACCGAGGTCACCCGCTACCACTCACTGGCCGTCGCGGACCCGCCGCCCGCCGCGCTCACCGTCACCGCGCGGGCCCGGGAGGACGGCTGCGTGATGGGACTGCGCCACCGCCAACTGCCCGTCCAAGGAGTGCAGTTCCACCCCGAGAGCATCACCACACAGACCGGACACGCGTTCATCACCAACTTCCTCGAAGGGATACCGCCATGGCAGACCACGGTCCCTGGGCGTCGATAGCCGCCCTGAACGGCTCCGAGCGGCCCGACGGGCTCACCGGGCGGGTGCTGCGCATGCTGGCCGCACAGGCCGCTGAGCACGGCGTGCACCTCGATGTGATCCCGCTCGCCGAGTACGACATCACGCCCTGCGGACCCTGCGGCGACTGCAACATACGGCCGCTGCCCTGCGCCCAGGACGACGACGTCCCCGCCCTGGTGGACCGGATGATCCGGGCCGACGGAGTGCTGTACGCGGCGCCCGTCCACGGGTTCGGGCTGGCCGGAGTGATGCAGAACTTTATCGAGCGCGCCGGGGTCGGACACCTGCGCTTCGACCGCCCGCTCGCCAACAAGGTGGCCGGGGTCGTGGTCACCGGCCGCCGCTACAGCCACGACCGGGTCTACGGGCAGCTCATCGACAACGTCCTGCTCAACCGGATGATCGTGCCGGGCAGCGGCTTCCCCGCCTTCGTCCAGGACCAGTTCGCACCGGGTGAGGACGAGGAGGGCCTGGCGGCGGCGCGCGGGCTGATGGACCGCATGATCGACCTGCTGCGCATCCTGCTCCTCCCGCACGCCGGCCGGGGCGACACCGCCCGGCTGCTGTCACTGCCCCGCAACGAGAGGGCCGGGCTGCTCAGCCCCACGGGGTGAACAGCCCGGCCCGGCAGACCGGTTCGGCAGCCCGGTTCAGCGCACGGGCGGCGCCACGGGTCCCGCCACGTGGTCCCCGCCGATCAGCACGGACCGCAGGGACTCCTTGTCCTGGAGCACCGTCAGGTCGGCCGCCGGGTCACGGTCCCGGACCACCAGGTCCGCGAGGCGCCCAGGGGCCACCACTCCGGCGTCCGCACCGCGTCCGGCCAGCTCGGCGCCGTGGGCGCAGGCCCACTTGAGGACCGTCTCCGGCGCGATGCCCGCCCGCTCGACGTACATCACCAGCTCGTCCGCGTACGTGCCGTGCGGAGTCCAGGCGAAACCGAAGTCGTCACCCGGGACGATCTTCAGTCCGAGCCCCTCCGCCCTGGGCAGGAAGCGCAGGGTGTTCTCGATCTCGTCCTTGAAGTCCAGGGACTCCAGATAGTCCGGGGCCTTGCCGAACCGTTCGCCCAGGGCGAGCAGCCGGTCGGGCTGGAACAGGCTCGGCACCACGAACACGCCCCGCTCGGCTATCTCGTCGAGCGCCCGGTCGTCCGCGTAGGTGGCGTGGTCGATGACGTCGACCCCGGCGGCCAGCGCGTTGCGGATGCCGGCCAGCCCGCGGGAGTGGGCCCGCACCCGGGCGCCGCGCCGGTGCGCGGTCTCCACGACCGTGGTCAGCTCCTCACGGGTGAAGAGCAGTTCCTCGGAGCGGGCGTTGGGGAACGTGTCGTCGCCGGAGGAGAACACCTTGATGATCTCGGCGCCCTCGTCGATCTCCTCCTCGGTGTACTTCACCAGGTCCCCGAGGACGTCCACCACCGGCATCAGCTCCCGGGGCATCCGCTCCTTGAGCTCGGGCGAGCGCCGTCCCGGCGGGCCGGAGACCATCAGGTCGCGGCTGCACGGGGTGATGCGCGGGCCCCGGATGGCGCCGGCCGCGATGGCGTTCTTCAGCGCCATGTCGATCCCGGCGACCGAACCGGCTCCGACGAACGCGGTGTATCCGCAGGTCAGCAGGTCCGCGGCGTGCCGGGCGGCGTGCATCGCGACCTCGGGCACCCGGTACTTGAACAGGGTCTCGCGGCCGTTGGTGACATTGACGTACGCGATGTGGGTGTGGCCCAGCGTCATGCCGGGCAGCACGGTGGCACCGGCCAGGTCCCAGCGGACGAAGTCGCCCTCCGCGGGCGCCTGCCCGGCCGGCAGGACGGCCTCGATCCGCTCGCCGTCCAGCAGCACCGAGCGGGCGGGCAGCGAGGCGCGGCCCAGGCCCTCCTGGACGGTGACGTCGTGCAGCAGCAGTCGGCGGTCAGTGGTCATGATCAACTCCCCAGGGTATGTCGGAGGGCGGACTCGGGCCGGGCGAGTACCGCGGGCCCGAACACCATCCAGACCATCGGGACGCCCGGCCGTGAGACCTGGAACCGCAGCCGGTGCGCGGCCCGGCCGGGCTCGTTGGTGACGGCGGCGTCCGCGCGTCCCTCCGAGACCAGCTGGGCGGCGTGGATGGTGGACTCGGCGGGCACCCAGGCGATCTCGTAGCCGCCCCGCCCGCCCTCGGCCCCGTCCAGGAGCTCCACCAGGCGCCGGGTCTCGTGCAGGGTCGCCAGCCGCAGGACACCCTCGCGCAGCCCGGTCCCGTAGGAGGCGATGCCGTACTCGGGGGTCGGGGTGGAGAACGTGGCGTCCAGCCGCAGCCGGGGCGACCAGAAGAACCGGGTCGCGCACTCGGCGGCCCCCGGCACCAGGGCGTAGGCGGGGCCGCCCCGGCTGCCGACGGCCGCGAGGAGCTCCTCGAAGGAGTCGTACGGCACGGCCTCCACCTCGGGTCCGCCGAGGTGGGCGAGCCGGTAGCCGAGGCGGCCGAGGGCGACCATCGAGGTGGTGCCGTCCGGGCCGAGGGTGCCGATCCGCAGGGTGCCGGACCGCAGTAGCGGCGAGTGCGGTATCCGGGCGGGTTCCCACAGGATGGGGAACGGTGTCGGATCGGACCGGTCCCCGGTGTCGAGGGTGTAGCCGTGAGGATGCAGCATCGGTTCGGTCATGCGCGGTGCCCCCGTGCCCCGGCCAGCCGGCGTGCGGCGGCCGTCTCGTGATCGACGGCGGTCCGCCGGTCGTGGATGCGTGCGGCCTTCCAGCTGACGAAGGCGCCGGTCGTGGTGACCGGGTCCAGCTCCTCGGGCAGCTCCACCCGGCAGCGCACCCCGAGGGAGTCCGCGACCCGCGCCGCGTGCGCGGCCGCCAGCCCGGGTCCGGGGCCGTCCGGCAGGTCGAGCCGTACGGTGATCAGGTCGTCGCCGTCCGCGTCCCGGTCGATGACGACCTGGTAGCCGTAGCTGTGGTCGATCCGCTGGAGCACGGCCCGCTCGACCTGCCAGGCCTGGAAGCTCCGGCCGCCGAGCACGATCCGGTCGCGGGTGCGGCCGACGACCCGCATCACCGGGCCCCGGATGCCGCAGCCGCAGTCGTTGGCGGCGAGTTCGACGAGGTCGCCGGTGCGGTAGCGGATCAGCGGCTTGATGCCGTCGATGAGCATGGTGACGACGAGTTCGCCGGTGCCCCGGTCGCCGAGCGCGGCGCCGGTGTCCGGATCGACCAGCTCCGCGATGTAGTTGGGCCGGGCCAGGTGCAGCCGGCCGTGGGCGCAGGCCGAGGCGACGACCAGGGTCTCCTGGGAGCCGTAGAGCGCGTTGTAGGTGCGGGCGCCCCAGGCCTGGTCGATCTGCCGGGCCAGGTCGGGCGTGCACATCTCCCCGGTGACCAGGAAGACCTTCACGCCGAAGTCCCGGCGCGGGTCGAGCCCCTGGGCGCGGGCGGCCTTGGCCAGCGAGAGCGCCACGTTCGGGGTGCAGAACACCACCTCAAGGGCCAGGTCCCGGATCAGCTGGAGCGCCTTGGGGAAGCCGATGACGGGGGAGTACGGCCAGATCTTGGCGACGGCGGAGCCCACGTTGCGGGCCACGTCCCCGAGGGTGTCACCGAGCGAGTGCACCTCGGTGGGGCCCATCACGCCGACGCGCGGGGCCCGGTCACCGAAGACGTCCGCGAAGATGTTGCGCCAGCCCTCCGTCACGTGGGCGTTGGAGGCGATCACCTCGCGCGGGTCACGCGGGCAGGGCGTGGCCGGTCCGGTGGTGCCGGTGGTCTCGTAGTAGAAGCACGCCTCGTCGAGGTCCCGGCTGAGGATGTCGAACATGGCCGTGCGCAGATCGTCCTTCGTGGTGAAGGGCAGCGCGCTCAGCCCGTCGAGCGTGAGCGCCTCGGGACGCACGTCGGCCAGGTGCCGGGCGTAGAAGGGCGAACCGCTCCGGGCGAGCGCGACGACCTCGCGCAGCTGCCGCTGCGCCCACGCCCGCCACTCGTCCTCACCCAGCTCACCCGAGGTGTACCGGTCGTGCAGGGCGAGATAGCGCTCGACGAAGTCGTGGTGCTTCCCGGAAGCGGGCAGCCACATGGATCCCCCAGGTGGATCGGCGGTTGAGGTGGACGAAGTGCCGTGCACCAGGTGGGTGCCCGGGTGCTCCCATACGGGTCCGGGAAGCGGCCATCCGATAGTGCGGGCCGGGTCGGCCCGTCCTCAATCCGCCTTAGGAGACAGTCCGTTCGCACTTGGAGGCAGTGCGGTGGCGGGGTGTCGCGGGGTGGTTACGGGAGCGCCGCGGCCTCCGTCACGAAGCGCTCGATCAGCGCCGGGTCCTTGACCCCGCGGGAGCTCTCCACGCCGCTGGAGACGTCCACCCCCCAGGGCCGCAGCCCCGCCACCGCCCCGGCGACGTTGTCCGGGTTCAGCCCGCCGGCCAGCAGCCACGGACCGGCGGGGGAGCCGCCGAGCGCGGCCGGGTCCCAGCGCTCGCCGGAACCGGGGCTGGGCGAGTCGATGATCAGCAGGTCCTCCCCGTACGCACCGCTCTCCAGCGGCGCCCCGCTCCCCGGCGACGCGGCCCGGATCAGCCGGAACCCGTCGGCGCGCAGCGCGGCGAACGCCTCGGGCGGCTCCGAGCCGTGCAGCTGCACGGTGTCGACGCCCGACTCGGCGGCGGCCCTGCGCACCTCTTCGAGCGGCTCGCCGCGGAACACGGCGACCGTGGCGGTGCCCTCCGGCACCTCGGCGAGCAGCGCGCGGACGGCGGCCGGGGTGACCTGCCGGGGGCTCGGCGTGAGGACGAAGCCGATCGCGTCGGCCCCGGCCCCGACGGCGGCCGCCACATCCTGCGGGCGGCTCAGGCCGCACACCTTGACGTACACATCTGCCTCCTGGAAGCGGAACGGGAAACGGTCGATCACCGTACGGCGGTTCATGACCGTACGGCGGTGCGGGAGCACAGGAACACCAGGGCACCGGCGGTCAGCCCGCCCGCCGTCACGGCCAGCGCGGCACGCGGGCCGACCGCCGCCGCGAGCAGTCCGCCGAGCAGCCCGCCCAGCGGGATCACCGCCCAGGTCAGGAACCGGAAGGTGGCGCTGACCCGGCCGATGAGTTCGGCGGGCACGGTCGCCTGGCGCAGCGTGATCGAGTGGATGTTGAAGACCGCGATGCCGAAGCCGTTGAGGACGTAGCCGACCCCGAGCAGCAGATGGCCGGTGCCGCTGCCGGAGCCGGGCGCCAGCGGCAGCAGCAGGGTCGCGGCGGAGGCCACCACCATGCCGAGGACCATCGTGCGGCCGACCCCGAGCCGGGACCCGAGCGGGCCCGCGGAGAGCGCGCCGCCGAACGCGCCGAGGCTGCCGACCGCGATGATCACGCCGAGACCGGCCGGGCCGAGGTGCAGCTCCCGGATGCCGTAGAGCGGGAAGACGACCAGGACGATGTCCCAGAGCAGGTTGTACCAGGACGCGTGCAGCATGATCACCCGCAGCAGCCTGCTGTGCAGCGTCATGCGCAGCCCGGCGGCGATCTCCTTGCGGATGGAGGGGCGGGCACCGTCCGGGCGGACCGGCGGGGTCTCCGGGGTGCGGATGCGCAGCAGCATGACGGCCGAGAAGAGGTAGCCGGCGCAGTCGACCAGGATGGCCACGGGCGCGGTGAGCGCCTGGATCAGTGTGCCGCCGAGCCCCTGCCCGGCGGTCTCCGCGACCGAACGGCTGGCCTGGAGCTTGCTGTTGCCGTCGACCAGCTGCTCCTTGGCCACCAGCGAGGGCACGTACGCCTGGTACGCCACGTCGAACAGGGCGGTGAGCACTCCGGTGGCGAACGCCACGGCGCACAGGGCCCAGACGCCCAGCCCGCCCAGCCCGCCCAGCCAGGCGAGCAGCGGCACCGCGGTGAGGATCGCGGCCCGCCCGAGGTTGGCGGCGATCAGCAGCGGGCGGCGGCGCACCCGGTCGGCCAGCACTCCGGCGAACAGGGTGACGCAGAGCACCGGCAGGTACTGGGCGCTGTTCAGCAGCCCCAGCTGGGCCGGGCCCGCGTCGAGCAGCACGATCGCGGTGACCGGCAGGGCCAGTTCGGTGACCCGGGAGCCGAGCAGCGAGACCGTCTGGCCGGCCCACAGCCTGCGGAAGTCCCGGTGGTGCCAGAGTCCGCGCGGCGGCTCGGGGGCCTGCTGCCCGGACCGGTCCAGGAGCTCAGAGGACGACATGGGCCGCCTCCCGGACTGCCGGACCCCTGGTGTCGGTGGAGTGCTCGTCGAGCGGGTGCCAGTCGAGCCGGTAGGAGGCCATCGTCTGCCGGATCGCCGCTTCGACCTCTTCGGAGGTGCCCGCCCGGTAGCGGAACGTGCCGGCGGTGTGCACGGCGCCGCCGTTGCCGCTGAGCACGGTGCCGGGGGGCGGCAGCGTCTCGGCGTACAGCTCGGGCACCCGGTCCACCAGTGAGGTCACCGATTCCACCACGGCCGGGCGGACGGGCGGTTCGGGCATCATCAGGTACCCGGCGACCGGCCCGGCCAGGTCCATCGGCTCGATTCGGAGCTCCTCGCCGAGCTGCACCAGCGCGGAGGCGGCGACCAGGTCGATCCCGTACACCTCCTCCCAGACGTAGCGGACCTGTCCGCCGCCGGCCCGTGCCCCGATCTCCAGGAATACCAGGTCGTCGCCCGCGGTGCGGAACACCTCCAGGTGGAAGACGTCGTCGGTGAGCGCGAGCGCGGCGCAGACCCGCTCCGCGAAGGCGGTCACCCGCTGTTCGAACTCCGGGTCGTCGTTGGCGACCGAGCTGAAGGCGGTACCGGTGGCGAAGTCCAGGCAGCTGGCGCCGCAGCGCCAGGCGCGCGAGGTGAGGAGTTCGCCGCCCTTCACCACCCCGTCGATCTGGTAGAGCACCCCGTCGATGAACTCCTCGCACTGGGCGTCGGACAGCTCCGCGCCGTCCAGCAGGGCGGCCAGCCGGTCCTCGGAGCTGACCACGTGCACACCCTGGCTGTCGGCGCCCGCACGCGGCTTGAGGACGAACGGGTAGCCGTGCCGGTCGGCGAACTCCCGTACCGCGTCGGCGGTCGGTGTCTCCCGGAACTCGGGAACCCGCAGCCCGGCGGCCGCGACCAGGCCCTTCATCACGACCTTGTCCCGCACGGCCGCGACCTCCGCGGGGCCGCGCCCCGGGATGGAGAAGTGCGAACGGATCTCGCCCGCCGCCTCCAGGTCGAACTCGGAGAGCGCCAGTACGTGCGTGAACGGGCCGTACAGGCCGATGAGCCTGGCCGTCTGCGCCAGGACCTCCGCGGTGTCGGTGAGATCGGAGACCACCCGGATGGACTCGGCCAGTTCCCCGTCGAGCGGCTGCCGGCCGGCGGCGGTGGTGAGGTAGGCGATGCGGTCGGTGGTGTGGTCGAGGTAACGGTGGTACTCCGCGAAGGAGTTGGCCCAGCGGTTGAGGATCAGGACGTGGCGGTTCATCGGTTCTCCGGATGGTCGGTACAGGCGTGCGGGTCGTTCAGCTGAAGGTCACGGCGCGCTCGGCACGCCGCAGTACCCCCGCGGTCTCCCGGTACGAGGCGCCCGCGGCGAGCACGTAGCCGAGCCGGCCGGAGGAGCTGCCGGGCTCGGACAGCGCACTGCCCGGCGGCAGCAGGACGGCTATCTCCCGCACCCGGGGATCGGACTCGATCACCGGGTCGACGCGGAACTCGCGGTAGGTGTCGAGGCCCGGCCGCAGGAAGTAGCGGATACCGGCCCGGGTGCCGGAACGGGCCTTGACCGGTGCGGGGTTGGGCAGGCCCAGATAGCAGCGCAGCATGATCTCGTACAGGTCGTGGCCGCGGGCCAGCCGCAGCAGCTCCGGGATACGGTCGCCGGGCAGCCGGGCCGCGACCTCCATCAGCAGCGGGCCGCGTGCGGACATCCGCAGCTCGGCGTGGAACGGCCCGATGCCCAGGGCGACGGCCTCCAGGACCCGGACGACGTAGGAGCTGATCCGCCGGGCCGTCCGCGCCTCCAGCTGGGCCGGCACGATGTGCCCGACCTCGACGAAGTGCGGTTCCTGCCCGAGGATCTTCTCCGTGATGGCGAGTACGTGCACCCGGCCGTCCTCGACGTACCCCTCGACGCTGTACTCCGGCCCCTGGACGTACTCCTCGACCAGTACCAGCCCGGCGCCCCGGCCGGAGCGCAGCGCCCGGCGGAACGCGCCGACGGCCTCCCGCTCGGAGCCCACCCGGCGCACGTCGAGGCTCCCCGACTGGTCGACCGGCTTGACCACGCACACCGGCCCGAGCTCCGCGTACGCGGCGGCGGCGGACCGCGAGCCGGAGACGGTCCGGTAGCGGGGCTGGTCGAGGCCCGCCGCGTCCACGGCCCGGCGCATCCGGTGCTTGTGGCGCAGCGGCGCCACGCCGTCCGGGGGGATGCCGGGCAGGCCGAGCGCGGCGGCGGCGTGGGCGGCGAGCGAGACGAAGTGCTCGAAGCCGGGCAGGACCGCGTCGATCGGGGACTCGGCGTGCAGGGCGCGGATCAGTTCGAGCACGGCGGCCTGGTCGCAGGTGTCCGCGGTGATCACCCGGTCGGCCTTCCCCGGGTCCTGGCCGGGCCCGGTGGCGGAGCTCAGGACGATGACGGTGTGCCCGAGCTCGTGCGCCCGGGTCACCAGCTCCCGCCCGGAGGAGCGGGGCTCGATGATCAGGACGGTGCTCATGCCGCTTCCTGCGGGACGGTGGTGCCGGAGGCCGCGAACGCCGCGGTGCGGGCGGTGTCCAGGAGTTCCATGGACTCCAGGTGCAGGGCGAGATCGCTGCGCGGTGCCGGGCGCTCGCCGTGGAAGTGCTCGTAGGCCTGCTCGATGAACCGGGTCAGCGGGGCGTCCTGGACGACCGTGCGGACCGGGCGTCCGGCGATCCGGACCTGGCCGAAGTCGTCGTCCCCGGAGACCGGGTAGTCGGCCACGAGGGTGCCCTCGGAGCCGTGGATGTGCAGCCGGCGGCGGCGTACGGGCGAGGCCAGATCGGTGTACAGCGTGGTCCGGACGCCGGAGGTGTGCAGCAGTTCGACCTCGGCGCCGCCCATCCTGTCGAGCCGGCCGAACGGCAGCGGCAGGTCCCAGCCGCGTGACTCGGTGACCTCAGCGACGGACCCCGCGAGGTGCAGGGCGAGCAGCAGCTGGTGCGGCAGCTCCACCTCGAAGGCGCTGCCGTGGCCCTGGGTCTGCAGCGAACGGCGGAAGCGCGGCTTGCTCTGCTCCATGTGGTACGAGACCGGCTCGCCGATCGCCCCGGAGGCCACCAGCTCCTCCGCGGCCTCGGTGACCCTGCTGGACGGCCAGACGCTCATCGGCAGCACCACGGAGCCGGTCGCCTCCGCGAGGTCCACCAAGTAGGCGGCGTCCTCGATGGTGTTGGCGATCGGCTTCTCCAGGATGAAGCGCTGGGCCCCGGCGCGCAGGAGCTGCTCCATGCAGTCCCGGTGCGCGTTCGGCGGCACGGCCACGTGGAAGACGGCGTCGGCCACCCGGTGCCCCGCCGCCCACAGCTCGGCCACCGCGCCGCGGATGTCCGGTACCCACTCCCCTCCGATCACCTCTGCGGGACGCGGGTCGACGGCGATCACCAGGGACCGGCCGCCGGTGATGTCCCGCAGCGCCCGATGGTGGAGATCGCGGCCCGCATGCCCGTATCCGACGATGACGGAAGGTGAATTGCCTTTCTTCCTCATCTGTTTACCGCCCTTCGCTGTCGTAGTGAAAAGAGCGTCGCAGTGGTTCGGCAGATGCAGCCAGGCCAATTCCCGTGACCCGCGCCGGACCACTTGGGAATGGTTCGTCCGGGCACGGCGGTGCGCCGAAAGGAACACGGGGAGGCGCCGAGGTGGCATCGGAAGAATGGCCTCCCCCGCACCGCCGCTGGATACGCTTGTTCGGATATTCGGTATTCGCTTTTCCCTGCACGGAATTCACTGAACGTCACATTGCGCTCACGGAATTACCGCGTCCGTTCAATTCATCTGGAGAAGGAGACAGTCGATGACCCTCGAAGGCCGGGCAGCTCTGGTCACCGGTGGTTCCCGCGGCATCGGGCGGGCCATCGCGCTCCGTCTCGCCGCCGACGGGGCCGCGGTCGCCGTGAACTACCGCTCCCGAAAGGACGAGGCCGAACGCACGGTCGAGGAGATCACCGCACTCGGCGGGCGGGCCATCGCCCTCCAGGCCGACGTGGCGGACCCCGAGGCCGCCCAGCGGCTGGTGGACGAGACGACGGCCGGCCTCGGCGGGCTGCACATCCTGGTGAACAACGCCGGGGTGGCCCGCGACGGGCTCATCTTCGACCAGTCGCCCGAGGACTGGTGGGAGGTGCTCCGGGTCAACATCGGCGGCGTCTACCACTGCACCCGGGCGGCCGCCGGGCACTTCATGTCCCAGCGCGACGGCAACATCATCAACATCTCCTCCGTCATGGGCGAGGGCGGCTGGGTCGGCCAGTCCAACTACTCCGCCTCCAAGGGGGCCGTCAACTCCTTCACCCGGGTCGCCGCCGTCGAACTGGCCCGCTTCGAGGTCCGCGTCAACGCGGTCCTCGCCGGGTTCACTGAGACGGACCTGATCGGCGGACTGCTGGAGAAGGACGGCGGCCGGGCCATCAAGCGCCAGCTGCCGCTTCGCGAGTTCGCGACGCCGGAGCAGGTGGCCGGCGCCGTGTCCTTCCTGGCCGGCGAGGACTCCTCGTACATCACCGGCGAACTGCTGCGGGTGGACGGCGGCTGGGCGGGCCAGCTCGGTCTGGGACGGGCCAAGTAGCCCACCGCTCGCCCACCACTCGCGCACCGCTCGCCCACCAGGAAGGCCCCGTAGCCACCCACCGGCTACGGGGCCTTCCTGGTGCCTGTCCCCGGCGGTCAGCCGATCCGGGCCAGGCCGCGGGCGTTACGGCGCTGCGAGCCGCGCGAGACGGCCAGCGGGTCCCAGCCGTCCGCGCGCTCCGGGAGCAGGCCGGGGTCGCCCAGGAGCGCGCCCCCGTGGACCTCGGCCATCAGGGCGCGGCCCAGGATCTGCCCGGCCAGCACCATGCCGCCGACCGCCGAGCCGGTGATCCCGGTGCCGTGCCGGGTGTTGGTGCCCACCACGTGCAGCCCCTCGATGGTGGTGCGGGTGTCGGGGCGGCTGCCCGTACCGCCCCACTGGGCCAGCCCGTACGGCGTCCCGCCGGTGGCCAGCGTGTAGCGCTCGTGGGTGATCGGGGTCGCCGTCTCCAGGTGCACGATGTGGTCGCGGAACGGGCCGAGCACCTCCTCCGCCGTACTCAGCATCGACGCGGTCAGCTCCGCCTTGCGCTCCTGGTAGCCCCCGTTGCGCCGGTAGCGCTCACCGGCCGCGGGCCCCTCGTTCACCCCCCAGTACTCGTAGCCGGGCGGACACAGCGTCATCACCTGGAAGTTGCTGTGCCCCGGCGGGCAGACGGCCGGCGTGTCCGGGTCCTTCAGCGAGGCGAACGACGCGAACAGGAACGGCACCGGACTGATGCTCTCCTTCTCCAACTGCTCGTAGTAGCCCTCGATGTCGTCGTCCCGGTACCACCACAGATTGGCGTTCGGACGGGCCGGCAGCTCCTTGTCGAGCGCGACGTAGAGGGTGGCCAGCGGCAGCGCCATCCTCGCCTGCCGGGTCCGGGAGACCACCCGGCGGCCGAAGTGCTCCTCGCCCACCAGGTCCAGCACCGTCCGCGAGTAGTCCGCGTTCGACACCACCAGCGGGGCGCGGTGGACGTCGCCGTCCTTCATCCCCACCCCGGTGACCCTGCCGTCCTCGACCAGGATGCGCTCCACCCGGCTCCTGGTCCGCAGCTCCCCGCCGTGCGCCTCAAGGCCCTCGACCAGCGCGGCCGCGAGCACCTGGCCGCCGCCCTCCGGGTAGTAGGCGCCCCGCAGATAGTGGTCGGTGACGGCCGCGTGGGTGGAGACGGTGGCCTGGCGCGGCCCCATGCCGTAGTTGGGCGACTGGGCGGCCAGCACGGTACGGGCCCGCGGCGACAGCCCGCAGTGGTCGAAGAGCTCGGTGAGCGTACGGCGCCCCCACTCGGCGGTGACCGGCGTACGCGCCAGCAGCTCCGCCAGCGAGGACCCGCCGTCGGACAGCATCATCGAACGGGTCTCCGCGGCGACCGACCGGCAGATCCCGGTGAACCGCACGATGCCCGCGCTCTGGTCCGGCAGCGCCTCCGTCAGCCGCTTCGTATAGGCCTCCCAGCCGACCGGAACGTCCACCGTGAGGCCCGGGATCTCGATCCGGTCGAAGCCGTTCCGGTCCATCTCCCGGTAGGAGACCCGGCCGTCGAGCCCCAGCCCGGAGAAGATCGCCGGCAGCACTCCGTCCGGCCCGCAGTCGCCCAGGTAGTGGACGCCCACGTCGAACTCGTAGGCCCGGCGGCGGCGGAAGACATGACTGTTTCCCCCCGCCACGTCGTGCTGCTCCAGTACGAGGACGCGGCGCCCGCTCACGGCCAGGTACGACGCGCACACCAGGCCGCCCATGCCGCTGCCGACGACTATCGCGTCCCACTCATCCCGCTTCACCATGGGGCTCAACCGTCCTGTTCTTGTAGGCGGGACTCAGACCCGCTCGCGTACGACCAGCGCACCGGCGTTGCCGTCGTGGCCGACCGAGGTGATCAGGCCGATGCGGGGGCCCTTGCCGCCCGGCGCGCTCTTCCAGCGGGCGAGCAGCGCCGCGAGTTGCAGGGCGCCGCCCGCGCTGTACGTCTCGCCCAGCACCTCGGTCACCCGCACCGGCTCCGGCAGCCGGCCCAGGGCGAGCCGCACCGCGCGCTCCTCCAGCCGGTCCAGCCCGATGTGGTCACCGGCGCCCAGCGAGACGGCGGCCACGTCCTCCGCCGCCACCCGGCTGCGCTCCAGGGCCCGGGTGATGGCGTCGGCCAGCCCGTTCGTCAGTCCGCGGTGGAGGCCGGCCCGGCGGCTGACCCCGGCCCACCCGTGGAAGCCGACCTCGCAGGCCAGCAGCTCCGCGAGGACCGGTTCGCCGGGGGTCTCCTCGGCCCGGACGACGAACACGGCGCTGCCCTCGCCGACCGGAGCGGCCTCCCGCAGCGTCCCGGCGTGGTGCCAGGCCCAGGCCACCGGGGCGCTGAGCTCCTCCGCACCGCCGACGAGCAGCTTCTCGGCGCGCCCCGCCGCCATGGCCAGCCGGGCGTGCCGGAAGGCGTAGAGGCTGGCGCTGCGGCCGCCGGCCACGGTGGCGTTCAGGCCCTTGAGCCCGTGCCGGATGGCCATCTGCCCGGCGCTGCAGTTCATGACGCTGCCCGCGAACTTGCCCGGGTTGATCAGGTAGGGCTTCTCCAGGGTGAGGGTGTCGTACAGCAGGTCGGAGTAGCCCGCGATGCTGCCGGTGTTGGTGGCCAGCACCACACCGGTCCTGGCCGGCTCGGTACCGGCGGAGGCCGGCCCCGCCTCTTCGAGCGCCTGCTTGCAGGCGACCAGGCTGAGACCGGCGAGCCGGTCGAGGATCTTGGTGCCCTTGCGCCCCAGGTGGTCGGCGGCCCGGAAGCCGGGCACGGACCGGACCGGACGTGGCGGGTAGACCGCGTCCCGCCCGGCCGCGTCCGGTTCCCCGGCCTCCTGCGGCACGGAGCCCCGGTCCAGCGCTCCGGCCAGGGACGCCAGTCCGTAGCCCGCGCTGGAGACCACTCCGGCGCCGACGACCGGCAGGGGCTGCACGGGCGCGGCCGTGGTCACAGGTACCTCCCGAGGATGGTGATGACGTTGTTCCCGCCGAAGGCGAAACCGTGGTTCTGGACGATCTCCACCCGGGCGTCCCGGCCCTTTCCCGGCACGCAGTCCACGCCGGGCCCCAGCTCCGGGTCGGTCTCGACCAGGTTCGCGGTGGGCGGCAGGAACCCCTGCTCCAGGGCGGCGCAGCAGGCGATCGCGCCGAATCCGCTGGCCGCGCCCATGGTGTGGCCGAGCATCGACTTGATCGAGCTGATCGGCGGCAGCCGGTCCCCGAAGACCTGGCGGACCGCCCGCACCTCGGTCGCGTCGTTGGTCGGTGTGCCGGTGCCGTGGGCGCAGATGTAGTCGATCTGCTCCGGTACGACGCCGGCGTTGAGGTGGGCGGCCCTGATGCAGTCCGCGATGCTGGTGGCATCCGGGTGCACCATGTGGGACGCGTCGCAGTTGGCGGCGTACCCGAGCACCTCCGCGTAGATCCGGGCGCCGCGCTCCAGTGCGTGGTCGAGCGGTTCGAGCAGCAGCGCCGCCCCGCCCTCGCCGGTGATGATGCCCGAGCGGTTGGCGTCGAACGGCTGCGGCAGGTCCTCCGCCATGGCGCCCAGCGCGTAGAACCCGGCATGGGTCAGCCGGTTCACCGAGTCGGCGCCGCCGGCCAGCATGAAGTCGGCCTCGCCCAGGCGCACCATGTCGTAGGCGTACCCCAGCGCGTAGTTGCTGGCCGAGCAGGCGGTCGGGATGGTCTGGGCGTCGCCGCTCAGGCCGAGTTCGGCGTTGACGGCGCCGGCGATCTGACCGGCCGGCAACTGGCCGACCAGCCGGGGTTCCAGGCCCTTGAGGCCCTGGGTGACCCACTGGCCGCCCAGGCTCTGGGCGACCGCGGACTCGCCGCTGGTGGTGCCCATGATCGAGCCGGACCGGGCGGCGGAGAGCCGGCCGGGGTCGATACCGGAGTCCTCGACCGCCAGCCGGGAGGCGGCGGCCGCGAGGAGGGCGCTGCGGCCCCACCGCTCGGGGTCGAGGTGGTTCAGGAGGGCGGCCGGTTCGAAGTCCTCGACCTCTGCGGCCTTTCGGCTGGGGAACGGGGTGGCGTCGAAGCTGCGGGCCGGCCCGATGCCGACCCGGCCCGCCCGGAGGGAATCAGCGAAGAGCTCGACGCCGATTCCCACCGGGCTGACCGCTCCGAGTCCCGTGATGACGACTCGGCGCAAGGTCGACTCAGGCATTCCGTGCGCATCCCTCGACGGCGAGCAGCAGCGCCCTGAGCGTGGTGAGCGACTCCAGGTCCCCCTTGGGGAGGACGAAGCCGAGCTCCTTCTCTATGCGGGAGACGACGGTTATCAGCGTGAGCGAGTCACTGTCGTAGTCCTCGATGAAGTGGCCGTCCTCGGTGAGCTCGTCGTCGTCCAGCTCCAGTTCCTCGTTGACGATGTCGATGACACGGATCCGCAGCTCGGCATCCAGTTCCACGGTCTGCACGGTCATGATGGGTCCTTTCGTGAAGAGAAAACGTGAGTGGTTCGCGTCCACTGGTGGTGGGGGGTGCGGGTAGGGGCGCGGCTGTTGTGGGGGCGTGGGGCTGAGGGGGGAGTGGGGGTGAGGGTGAGGGTGAGGGGGGATCGGGGCGGGACGGGTCAGACAGCGGCCGGGGTCGGCGGCTTGAGGGTGATCGCGCCGATCTGGGTCAGCAGCAGGAGGTCCTGGCGGAAGCCCCAGTGCTCGACGACCTTGCCGTCCTCGATCCGGTAGATGTGGGTCTGCTCGACGTCCACGTCGGCGCCGGACGGCTCGAAGCCGAGGAAGTCACCGGTGTGCTTGCCGGTGAAGCGCAGCCGCAGGACCGCGCGGTCGCCCTCGGTGAAGCTGTCCAGCTCCTCCCACTTGGCGCCCGCGAAGGCACTGTGGACCCAACGGGCGGTACCGAGGTAGCCGTACGGGCCGCCCGGGACGCCGGGCTGCGCCTCGTGGTCGACGAAGGAGTCGGCGACGTACTTGAGGGCGGCCTCCTCGTTCAGGTCGTTGAAGATCAGGCCCATGTTGATGGAGAGTTCGAGTGCTTCGCTGCTCATCTGCTTGCTCCTCAATGGTGGGGAAAGATCCGGGGGTTCACCCCCCCGGAGGTCTGTGGGTGGCGGGGCCCGCGCGGGGCCCGCGCCTCAGCGGCCGGCGTCCGGGCCCTGGCTCAGTGGCCGGCGCCCAGGCCGCCGGTGACCGGGATGACTCCGGCGGTCACGTACGAGGCGTCCTCGCCGGCGAGGAAGCGCGCGGCGGCGGCGACTTCCTCGGGGGTCCCGGTACGGGCCAGCGCCGTCCTGGCGAGCGCGGCCTTCCGGCGCGCGTCGGTGACGTTCTCGACCATGTCGGTCTCGATCATTCCGGGAGCCACCACGTTGACCGTGATGTTGCGCCGGCCCAGCTCGATCGCGAGCGACCTGGCGAAACCGATCAACGCCGCTTTGGAGGACGCGTAGTTGGTCTGTCCCGGGGCGCCGGACATGCTGTTGATGGACGACATGTAGATCAGCCGGCCCCAGCGGGCCTTGATCATCGCGGGGACGACCGCCCGGGTGACGCTGACGGCCCCCTGGAAGTTGGTCTCCATCACGGCGCGGAAGTCGTCCTCCGGCATGCCGATCAGCAACTGGTCCCGGGTGATGCCCGCGTTGGAGACCAGGATCTCGATGTCACCCTGCTGGATCGACACCGCCTCGACCGCGGCCTTGACCTGCGCCGGGTCGGTCACGTCGCACCGTACGGCGAAGAAACCGGGCGGGGGCTCACCGTTGCGGTAGGTGATGGCCACCTTGTGGCCCTCGGCCGCCAGGGCGCGGGCGGTGGCGAGACCGATGCCCCGGTTTCCGCCGGTGACGAGTACGGAGCGGCTCATATGGACTTCCTCCTGGTGTCGTCCCACAGGGACGCGAGCTGGTCGCCGGCGCTCTCGGCGTCGGTGAAGAGCACCGCGTGCCAGCCGAGCGCCTCGGCACCGGCACAGTTCTGCGGGAGGTCGTCCACGAGCACACAGCGCTCCGGGGGTACGCCCGCCCGCCGCGCGGCGAGTTCGAACATGCCGGGGGACGGCTTGCGGTGACCCACCTCGAAGGAGAGGAGCACGTCGTCCCAGAGCCCGTCGGGCTCGATCATGCGGCGCCAGTACGGGTCCCAGGCGGGCACCATGTTGGAGAGCATCCCGACGAACGCGCCCCGCTCCCGCATCTTGCGCAGCTGGGCCAGCCAGGCGTGGTTGGTCTCCCGCCCGTCGAACCAGGCGTCCGCCATCGTGGTGAGCCGGAGGTGGACGCCGTGCTCGGCCTCCAGCACGTCACCGACCTCCTGGAGCCACTCCTCCTCGGTCACCAGCGGGGTGTCGATCGGCAGCATGATGTCGGTGGTGCCGTACCGGGCGGTGACCGTGGCCAGCGCCCGGCCCAGGACCACCTGGTCGAGGCCCATCGAGGCGCAGAACGTCTTCATGGTGTGGCCGAGCGGAGGGGTGAGCACCCCGCCGAAGTCCGACCAGACGGCCAGTGGGGGCGATGTGGTGTCAGACATGCCGGGTCCTCAGAATCCGTGGAGGTGGGAGACGTCGACGACGGTGACGGTGAGTTCGGCGATCTCCTGGTCGTCCTGGCGGAAGCCGACCCGCACCGTGTGGGTGCCCTCGCTCGCGGGAGTCCGCTCGGCGGTCGCGGTCAGGGGCACGTCCAGCTCCGCGAACCGCTGGAACCCGCCCTCGTAACCGGCGGCGAAGAAGCTCCCGGAGCCGGAGCCGGAGCCGGACGCGGCGCCCGCCGTCAGCAGCGCCAGCTGACGGGCCGCCTCGACCAGGGCCATGGCCGGCAGGTGGTCGTAGGAGTGGTCGAACAGCGCCGGGTTGTCGAAGCGCGGTACGACCTGGGCCGTCACCGACCCCTCGGTGAACTCCGGCTCCGTGAGCACGACGTTCAGCGGGTTGTCGCGGCCCACCAGCTCCGGGGCCACCCGCCGGACCACGCCCGGCCACTCGGTGAACTCCGTACTGAGCGGCGCGGGGGTGCCGCGCTGGGCGTGCCGCAGGATCTCGTTCTCGTCCCCCTTGAGGAAGAGCACGTCCATGGAGTGGTCGCCGACGTGCACGTCACCCATGAAGATCCGCTGCTCAAGACGGCCCTTGCGGAACCGGCCGCTGTGCCGGGCGGTCTTGCCGAAGAAGTCGGTGTCGATCCGGGGCGGCCCCGGCTCGCCGCCCACCCGCAGCGCGGACAGGTTCCGCAGCGAGAACTGGAAGGCGTGCACGATGGCGACGGTTCCGGCCGGCACCCCGGCGTTGGTGTGGCCACCCGCGATCGAGGCCTGCCGCCCGGCCTCCAGCAGCAGCAGGGAGTCGTGCAGCTTCGGCCTCGGCCGGTGGTCGCTGTAGTAGAGGTGGGTCAGCGGCAGGTGGATGCCCGCGGTCACCGCCATCGGACGTACGTTCTGGACGTCCGTGACGAAGACCTCGGATATCGCGGACCGGTGCGCGAGGGAGCGCTCGATGGTGCGCCCGTATTCGAGGGCGGGCGACACGCTCTGCGTGGCGTCTTCCAGCACCTGGGTGGTCATCGGGTTTCCTCCAGACCTGTTCTCGGGGTGGATCTGCGGGGCGGCGGGGCGGGGCGGGACCGGTCGGCCGGCCCCGCCCCACCCGGGGCGATTCCGGTCAGGCGACCGTGACCGCCGCCGAGCTGTCCTCGGCGGCCGCGGTCTCCTGCGCCGCCTTGTCGCCGGCCAGCTCCGAGCTCCGCCGGATGAGCAGTCCGCTCACCGCGCCGAGCAGCACCACGATCACGCCGACCCACAGCGCGGCCTCCAGGCCGTCGGTGAACGCCGAGGCCGGGTCGCCCGAGGTGTTGTCGGCGAACTGGCGGCTGAACACGGTGGTGAGCGCGGCCACACCGAGCGCGCCACCGAACTCGCGGCTGGTGTTGTTGGCACCGGACGCCTTGTTCTGCTCGTTCTCCGGCACCGCCGAGATCACCGTGGCGGGGTTGCCCGCGAAGACCAGCCCCATCCCGATGCCGGCCAGGGCCAGCGCGGGCACCATGGCGCCGTAACCGACGTCCGGCGTGATGACCAGGGCGATCCAGCCGAGGCCGATGCCCTGGAGCGCGCAGCCCGCGGCCTGCAGCACACCGCCGCCGATCCGGTCCACGAACTGGCTGGCGACGGGCACCACGAACATCGGCGCCAGGGTCCACGGAATGGTGCGCAGGCCCGCCTCGAAGGGGGTGTAGCCCATCGGGCCCTGGAGGAACTGGGTGAGGTAGAAGATCGACCCGAAGACACCGAAGTACATCGTGATCGACACCACGTTGCTCAGCACGAACGCCCGCGCCCGGTACAGGTGCGAGGGAATCAGCGGCTGGCTGCTGGACCGCTCGGACACGATGAACGCCACGGCGAGGACCACCGTGAGGGACAGCCCGATGATCGTGCTGGTGCTGGTCCAGCCGTGGTCGGCGGCGGAGACGATGCCCCAGACGGCCGACACGACGGAGCCGGTCACCAGGACCATGCTCGGGACGTTCAGGCTGCGCTCCCTGCCCCGGCTCTCCTTGACCGCCCAGAGGGCCAACGGCAGGGCGATGAGACCGACGGGCACGTTGATCCAGAAGATCCAGCTCCACGAGATCTTCTCGGTGACCAGACCGCCCGCGAGCGGACCGGCCGCGATGCCGAGGCCGTTGACCCCGCCCCAGACCCCGACGGCCAGGTTCCGCTGCGCCCGGGAGACGGCGCCGACGGCCAGCGTGAGCGAGACCGGAAGGATGGCGGCCGCGCCCGCGCCCTGGAACACCCGGGCGATGACCAGCGTGACGACCGAACCGGCCATCGCACAGGCCACGGACGACACGGTGAACAGGGCGATGCCACCGAGGAACACCCGACGGCGGCCGAAGCGGTCACCCAGTGCCGCGCCGGCCAGCAGCAGACCCGCGAAGGCCAGCACGTAGCCGTTCATCACCCACTGCAGTTCGGACTGCCTGACCTCGAAGTCCTTGCCGATCTCCGCCAGCGCGTTGGTGACGACGAGGTTGTCCAGCGAGACCATGAACATGGGCAGTGACGTGGCGATCAACGCCCAGAGAACGCCGTTGCGTTTGGCTGCGGTCATCGGTGGTTCCCCCTGTTGCTCGTGGAGTGCCGGCTCACGGAGTGGTGGCCGGTGGCGTGGTGCTTCGTGCCGGCGCGGGCAACGCGGCGCAGCGTGATCCGGTCCGAGGTCTCCCCGGCCAGAACCACACCGACCTCGCCGCTGAGCACGTAGTCGCCGTACGGCGTGACGGCCACCGTCGTGGGGCCGGAGACCGGCCACGGCTCCTCGCGCGAGCGGACGGTGGCGCTGTGCCAGCCGTCCTTCGAGTCCACGACCGTGACGGCGTCCACTCCGCCCGGCGCGCCGACGGCCTCGCCGATGGAGTTGGTCACCACGACCAGGGAGCCGTCCGGGCGCAGCGCGAGGCCGTCCGTGCCCACCAGCGGCCGGGAGAGCTTCACCTCGGCCACCTTGCGGTGGGCCGGGGCGTTCGGGCTGATCCGGAACATGGCGCCGTTGTCGTAGCGAAGGGCCAGCAGATAGCCGTCCGGGTGCCAGGTGATCCCGTTCAGGCCGACGATGTCAGCGGCGAAACGGGGGTCGGTCACCACCGGGTGGACGTGGCCGGCCAGGTCGATCCGCTGGAGCGTGGCCGACACGGAGTCCGTGACGTAGATGTTGCCCCGGGGGTCGAAGGTCAGGTCGTTGGCGAAGGTGCGTGAGAGCCCCTTGGCGACGTCGATACGGCGCTGCAGCTTGCCGGTGTCCAGGGCGTAGACGGCCACGCCCGAGGTGGGCGGCTGGTCACCGACGTCCAGGCGCTGGCGGATCCAGAAGTCGCTGTAGGCGACCAGGATGCGGTTGCGCGCGGTGTCCACCCGGACCCCGAGTGTGGACACCATGCCGATGCTGGGTGCCAGCTCGGTGACGGTGCCGTCCAGCCGGACCACCGAGAGGGTGCCCTTCAGGGCGGAGCCGACCAGGAAGGCGCGGCGGGTGGGGTCCCAGGCGACGCCCTCCGGGTAGACGTCGGCCGCCCGGGTGTTGATCACGTCCGGCCCGGTGTGACGGCCGGCCGCAGCCGCGGTGTGGGAGGACGAATTCGCCATGGCGGGGGCCGGGAGGGCTATCGGCGCGATCGCCGTGAGGACGGCCGCGGAGGCGAGCACGGCTCTTAGCGGAATTGCGCGGGACACGGTGTTCCTCTCATGGTGGGGTCGGCTGGAATCCGGAGTACGCGTGCGGTGAGGGGAGTACGGGACCGCGGAAATGCGGGACTTCGGGAAAGCGGGACTGCGGAAATGCAGGCACGGAGAACTACGGATTCCGGCTTCGCGGTGGGTCATGCGAATGGTCGGTTCGACGGATGGTTCAGCGGGCGGCTGTCACGGGCCGGCTCTCTCGGGCGTCGTCGCTGTGGGGAACCGGGAAGGGTGGTGCCGTAACTCGCCATGGTGCGCATGCACTGATGCGCATTCACTGGTGCGTCTTCACTGATGCGTATTCACTTGCGGTACACGAATGAATCTAGGCCGGTGGCCGCGCGATATGTAGACGACCTAGGGCGTACCGGCACTGTCTCCTTCGAGACATCCGGGAGCGCGGCGGCGGGGGCGGCGCCGGTGGCATACGCGGGCGCGCACAGCGGCGAGGGCCGCCACCCGGTGATGCGGGTGACGGCCCTCGGCGCCGTGCGCGTCGTGCTGGGCAGAGCCTCAGGAGGAGCTCAGGAGCTCAGGAGCTCAGGAGCTCAGGAGCTCAGCGGCTCACGCGATGTGGTCGGCCTCCAGCTCCGCGTGGTAGCGGTTCTTGAAGCCCTGGATCAGCTGGCGGAGCAGCGCCGCGCTGCGCGGGTGCCGCACGTTGTGGCCGTCCGACAGGTGTATGTCGAGGACCTCGATGCTGGGGTACGTGCTGTGCTGCCTCACGAAGGCGGCGAAGACCTCGTAGGCGATCTCGCTGAACTCCGCGTCCTCCTGCGCCCACTCCTCGGCCCATTCCTCGGCCGCCTCCGCGACGGGCTTCTGCTCCTCCGGGCCCCGGTCGGCCTCGGCCGAAGGCGCACCGGACGCCACGGGCGCCTCGTGGACCGGCTGGGGCTGGGGCTGCTGCTGTTGTGGCTGCTGCTCGGCGCGGGGGCCGGGCACGCCGCCGATGGTGCCGACGTTGCCGAGCGGTCGGGTGCGGCCGGGGCCCGTCGGGATCATGACCGGGCCGGGCTCCTCGACGTCGAGGTACGTCGGGTTGTACGAGCCCTCGTACGCGCCGTCCGGCGACTGAGCCGCGAACCACGGGCTCTCGTGCGAGTCGGGGGCGGGGGTGAGGACCGGGGTGTGCGGCTGGAAGGCGCTCCGCGGCTGGGGCTGAGCCTGGGGCTGGGACTGGAAGGCGCTCTGGGGCTGGGGCTGGAAGGCGCTCTGGTTCTGCTGGTTCTGCTGCTGGTCCTGGTCCTGCTGCTGGTGCTGCGGCCCGGCGTACTGCTCCTGGTCCGGGGCGCCGACGAGCTCGGGCTGCTGGGAGCGGGCCGTCTCGACGGCGGCGACAGCCCCGGCAGCGGCCGGGGCCGGAGCCGACGGCAGCAGCACCGGCTCGATGCCCGAGGCGGCGAGCCCGGCCGGCCCGGTCTCGGCCAGCGGAACGCCGAACTTCGCGAGGCGCAGCGGCATCAGGGACTCGACGGGGGCCTTGCGGCGCCAGCCGCGGCCGAACCGGGCCTGGAGACGGGCCTGATAGATCAGCCGGTCCTGTTCGAGCTTGATGACCTGCTCGTAACTGCGCAGCTCCCACAGCTTCATCCGCCGCCACAGCCGGAACGTCGGCACCGGGGAGAGCAGCCAGCGGGTGAGGCGGACCCCCTCCATGTGCTTGTCGGCCGTGATGTCGGCGATCCGGCCCACGGCGTGCCGGGCGGCCTCGACGGCGACCACGAACAGCACCGGGATCACGGCGTGCATGCCGACGCCCAGCGGGTCCGGCCACGCGGCCGCGCCGTTGAACGCGATCGTCGCGGCGGTCAGCATCCAGGCGGTCTGGCGCAGCAGCGGGAACGGGATGCGCAGCCAGGTCAGCAGCAGGTCCAGCGAGAGCAGGACGCAGATGCCCGCGTCGATGCCGATCGGGAAGACCAGCGAGAAGTTCCCGAAGCCCTTCTCCAGGGCGAGCTCGCGTACCGCGGCGTACGAACCCGCGAAGCCGATCGCCGCGATGAGCACCGCACCGGCCACCACGAGCCCGATGAGTATGCGGTGCGTGCGTGTGAGCTGCATCGCGGCCACCCGCGATCCCCTTCCCGCTTCTTCGTCTCCGACGCCCGGACCGTAGGGACGATGTGAGTTCTGGCGGGCACAGCCTGGCACATGCGGGTGAGCCGCGTTGCGCGGGGAGGGGTGGAGCCCGGTTCCCCGAGGAGGACCGGGCTCCACAACTCCGCTTCTGATCTGGGGAGTTGGCGCTCCTGGAGGTCTCAGGGGGCGCCGGGAAGGAGGCTACTCGGCAGCCTTGTCCGATGCTTTGTCCGTGGGCTTGGCCGAGGGCTTGCCGGATCCCTTGGGGGCGTCGGGCGACGCGCTCGTCTTCGGGCTCTCGTTGGCGGCGGCGACCGCGGCGACCGCGTCGCGTGCGCCCGACTTGGCGCCCGCGGTGATCTTCTCGGCCGAGGGGGTCTTCGACCCCGCGTAACCCGCGCCGTTGTAGGTGAGGGTCACGACGACGTTCCCGGTGCGGGCGACGACCGTCGCGTAGCGGAAGTCCTCGCTCGTCTTTTCGAGGTCGTAGGTGATCAGGGTGGCCTGCTCGCCGATCCCGCTGACGGGTGCCGTGACGAGCTTCTTGGCGCCCTCGGTCGCCTCGACCTTGGCGATCTGCTTCTTCAGATCGTCCCCGGCCCGGTCCGCGCCGCTGCCCAGGGCCTGGTCGGAGGCGAAGCGGGTGAATCCGGTGTCGAGCCAGCGGTACTGGGAGCCCTTGACGCCGTTGTCGTCCAGGCCGTTCCAGGAGCAGCTGCCGCGGGCGGCGGTGTCGCTGGACCTGCCCTGCGTGCCCTTCTTGTCCTTGGCCGCGGGGACCAGGGACTTGACCGTCTTCGCGGTGATCGACTTGCACGGGTCGGGCAGCGCGGCGAACCTGGCGTCCGCCACCTTGGCTTCCGTCTTCGTGGCCTCCGGCGCGGGGGACGAGGCCGAGGCCTCGTCCTTCCCGCTGTCGGAGTCCGACGAGCAGCCGGCGACGACGAGCATCACCGGAACGGCGGCGCAGGCGAGTATGCGGGTGAGTCGCGGGGCTGATCGGTGCATGGTTCCTTCACTCGGGTGGCGCGGCGTTCGGGCGGCCGGACGGTCGGTGGACAGGGGACGCGGACGGTGGTTCCGGAAGGGCCACGGTACGACGGACGGCGGCCGGATGCCGCCTCGGCCGGACGGCTCACGGACCCGCCGCGGGCCGGGGAGGACCGTCCGGGGAGGGGGTCACTCGCTGAAGCTGTCGACCAGTCTCCGGCCCAGTGCCTGGGCCTTCTCCTGCAGTTCCTTGCTGTCGGGGATCTCCGAGGAGAGGGCCGGCTGCGCGGTGTACTGGATGGTCACGATGACATTCGATGTGCGGAATACCACGCTCACCGTGCGGTGCTGTGCGGCAGAACCTGCCCGGGTGAGCAGATCGTCCAGAAATGCGCTGTCACCGAGCGAATCGAGGACCCGGGGCTGGAGGTTCTCGGCGGCACTGCCGTCTCCGGAGCCGCCCGTGTCCGAGCCGGTCTTCCCGCCCGCGTCCGTGTCCGGGTCCGAGCTCTTGCCCCCGTCCTTGCCGGCCGCCTTGCCCGGCTTTCCGCTCGCGGTCGCGGACGGGGAGCCCGGGGTGCCGCTGTCCGTGCTGCCGGGCACTGCGGAGGGCAGGTCGGCGGCCTCCTCCTTCTTCGCGTACACCTCGCGGGCGCGGTCGTCGTCGCTCACGGACGTGTCGTACGAGACGACCCGCTCGAAGTCGACGTAGAGGCTGCGGGCCCCGTCGGGCGCCTCGGTCTTCCAACGGCAGCCGACCCGGCGGTCGGTGTCGTACGTGACGGCGGGCGAACCGTCGAACACCTTCTCCTGCTGGGCCTCCGGCAGCTCGGCGGAGCCCGGCAGCAGGTCCTTCAGAGTCGCGGGCGAGACCGAGCGGCAGGCCTCGGGAAGCGTGCGGTACCTGCCCGGAGGCGCGGTGGAGGAGGCCAGGGCGCCGGGTTTGCTGTCGGTGGCGGAATCGCCGGTTCCGGTGCCGCTGCTGCAGCCGACCGCGAGCGCTGCGATGAGCACGGCGCCGGGCGCGTACGCCATTCGTCGCACGTTCCTGGGCTCCCTTCGTGCGAAAAACGGTTGCCGCTCGTCGGCGGCCGGTGGACACAATGTGTATCGCACGCGCCGCCGTGGTTGCCGGTCGGCCGATACTTTTGCCGACCTTGGCACCGGTTTTGCGCTTTCAGGCTTTTCGGGGGAATCGAGGAATTATGTCGTACGTAGAGGTGCCGGGTGCGAAGGTCCCCATCCGCATGTGGGCCGACCCCGCCGAGGTCGAGGACGTCGCGATGCAGCAGCTGCGCAACGTCGCCACCCTGCCGTGGATCAAGGGCCTGGCCGTCATGCCGGACGTCCACTTCGGCAAGGGCGCCACCGTCGGCTCCGTCATCGCGATGCACGGCGCGGTCTGTCCGGCCGCGGTGGGCGTGGACATCGGCTGCGGGATGTCCGCGGTCAAGACCTCGCTGACCGCGAACGACCTGCCCGGGGACCTCACCCGGCTCCGGTCGAGGATCGAGCAGGCCATTCCGGTGGGCCGCGGGATGCACGACGATCCGGTGGACCCGGGCCGGCTGCACGGGCTCGCGGCGACCGACTGGGACGACTTCTGGGGGCGGTTCGACGGAGTGGCCGAAGCGGTCAAATTCCGTCGGGAACGTGCCACGAAGCAGATGGGGACGCTCGGAGCGGGAAACCACTTCGCCGAGTTCTGTCTCGATGAGTCGGGTTCGGTCTGGTTGATGCTGCACTCCGGCTCCCGGAACGTCGGCAACGAACTGGCCGCATTCCACATCGGCGAGGCGCAGAAGCTGCCGCACAACCAGGACCTGATCGACCGCGACCTCGCGGTCTTCATCGCGGACACCCCGCCGATGGCGGCCTACCGCAACGACCTGTTCTGGGCGCAGGAGTACGCGAAGCACAACCGCGCGATCATGATGGCGCTCTTCCAGGACGTGGTCCGCAAGGAGTTCAAGAAGGCCGAGGTGGCCTTCGAACCGGTCATCTCCTGCCACCACAACTACGTGGCGGAGGAGCGGTACGACGGTATGGACCTGCTGGTCACCCGTAAGGGAGCCATCCGCGCCGGCACCGGTGACTTCGGGATCATTCCGGGCTCCATGGGCACCGGCTCGTACATCGTGAAAGGCCTCGGCAACGAGAAGTCCTTCAACTCGGCCTCCCACGGCGCGGGCCGGAAGATGAGCCGGAACGCCGCCAGGCGCCGCTTCTCCACCAAGGATCTGGAGGAGCAGACGCGGGGCGTGGAGTGCCGCAAGGACTCCGGAGTCGTGGACGAGATCCCCGGTGCTTACAAGCCGATCGAGAAGGTCATCGACCAGCAGCGGGACCTGGTGGAGGTCGTCGCGAAGCTGAAGCAGGTCATCTGCGTGAAGGGCTGAGCGCGCCGGGGCGCGGTGCCGACGGATACGGCCGGGACGAGACCCACGGGGGTGATCTCGTCCCGGCCGTGTCCGTCAGGCGCGCGTGCGCCGGGCGGGGCCGCGTCAGCCCGTGCGGTGCACCTTGGAGTTGGAGGCCTGGGCGCGGGGGCGGACCACCAGGAGGTCGATGTTGACGTGGCTGGGGCGGGTGACGGCCCAGGTGATGGTGTCGGCCACGTCGTCCGCGCTGAGGGGGGCGTCGACGCCCGCGTAGACCTTGGCGGCCTTCTCGGTGTCGCCGCGGAAGCGGGTGGTCGCGAACTCCTCCGTCTTGACCATGCCGGGGGCGACCTCGATGACCCGGACCGGGGTGCCGACGATCTCCAGCCGGAGGGTCTCGGCCAGGACGTGCTCGCCGTGCTTCGCGGCCACGTAACCGCCGCCGCCCTCGTAGGCGGACAGGCCCGCGGTCGAGGAGAGGATGACCACCGTGCCGTCGCCGCTCGCGGTGAGCGCGGGGAGCAGGGCCTGGGTCACGTTGAGGGTGCCGATGACGTTCGTCTCGTACATCTGGCGCCAGTCCGCCGGGTCGCCGGTGGCGACGGGGTCGGCCCCGAGCGCACCGCCCGCGTTGTTCACCAGGACGGCGAGGGAGCGGAACGCGGTGGCGAACTCGTCGACCGCGGCCCGGTCCGTGACGTCCAGGGCGTACGCCGTGGCCTCGTGGCCCGCCGCGGTGATCTCGGCGGCGAGCGCCTCGATGCGGTCCTTGCGGCGGGCGGTGACGACGACGCGGTAACCGGCGGCCGCCAGCTGCCGGGCGGTCGCGGCTCCGATGCCGCTGCTCGCTCCGGTGATGACGGCGATGGGGGATGCGGCCATGGCGGGCTCCTCGGACAGCTGATCGGTTACGGGGCCAGGATAAGGGCTGCCCCGTAACCCCTGGTGGGCGTTACGGGGCAGCCCTGGCAGGGGCGCGGTCAGTGGTTGCGGGGGGCGTACATGATCACGGCCATGCCGGCCAGGCAGACCAGCGCGCCGGTGACGTCCCAGCGGTCGGGCCGGTAGCCGTCCGCGACCATGCCCCAGACGATCGAGCCCGCGACGAAGACGCCGCCGTACGCCGCGAGCACGCGCCCGAACTCGCCGTCCGGCTGGAGCGTGGCGACGAAGCCGTACGTGGCCAGCGCGACGGCCCCCGCGCCGATCCAGGCCCAGCCGCGGTGTTCCCGGACGCCCTGCCAGACCAGCCAGGCGCCGCCGATCTCGAAGAGCGCGGCGAGGACGAACAGGGCGATGGAGCGGACCACGGACATGTGATCAGCGTGTCATGAGCTGGGCGGCGGAGGGCGGGAGGGGGCGGGACACGGGGACGCGCCGAACCGGTCGCAATATATGGATATTTCGTGCAGATATGTATCTTCAGGGCATGGTAGTGACGCGTAAGGCCCTGCTGGTGGTGTCCGCTGCGGTGGCCGTGGCATCGGCTCCGGCGCTGGGCGCGGGAGGGACGGCCGCGGCCGTTCCGACGGTTGCGCCGGGTGTGCGGAGCGTCGCGCCCGAGGCTGACGTGTCGCACCACGGGCACGTCTCGCTGTGGGGCTCCGGGCTCGGCGTCTGGCTGATCAGCCGGAACAGCGGCCCCTCCGATCTCACGGGCGCCACCGTCCGGCTGCGGGTGTCGGTGCCGCTCTCCGGCCGCCAGGTGCTGCCCGCGCAGTGCCTCCAGTCCGACGCGCAGACCGTGCTGTGCCGTACCGGCCCACTGAGCGCGGACGGCACGCGGCAGCGGCAGCTCGCCCTCGAACTCCAGCTCCAGGGGCGGCCGGCGGAGGTGGTCGTCCGGATCGACACCGTGTGGAACGGCGGGGCGACGGACCGGGACACGAAGAACAGCGAGCACGAGGTGCTGGCGCCGGCCACCGGCGACGAGTACGTCTTCTAGCCCGGCCGCCCCGGGCCCGTCCGAGCGGACGGGCATCCGGTCTCTGCTTCGTACACTCTCTGTATGCCGCAGAAGTCCCGCCCTCCCCGCCGTACCGCGATGCTCGCTGAGCTGTCCGTCGTGTCGCGCCGCTACATGGCCGCGTACGCCCTGTTCAACCAGGCCGTCGCGGACCGGCTGCGGCTCCACCCGACCGACCTCCAGTGCCTCAACCTGCTCAGCCTGGAGGCGGCTCCCGTCACCACGGGGCGGATCGCCGAACTGACCGGGCTCACCACGGGCTCCGCGACCCGGCTGGTCGACCGGCTGGAGCGGGCCGGCTACGTCACCCGGGCACGGGACACGGTGGACCGGCGGCGGGTCCTCGTCACGACGGTGCCGGAACGGATGGCGGAGTTCGGGAAGGTCTGGGAGCAGCTGAACGGCGGCTGGGCGGCCATGTTCGAGAGTTACGGCGACGACGAGGTCGCGCTGCTCATCGCCCATATGCGGCGGACGGTGGAGCTGAGCGCGGCGCAGATCGCCGGGTTGCGGGAGGGCGGCGGCGGGGAGCGGTGAACCCCGGGCCGGTGGCGCCGGGCCGCGCTCAGCCGCCTGAGCGGTCCGGCCGTGCGGCGGGCGAGCCGCCGAAGTCGCGGACCGCCTCGGTGACGATCGCCTCCAGCCGGGCGTGGTGGGCGCCGCGCCAGTACACCCGCTCGCACTCCGTGCACTGCGCGAAGACGTCGTACGAGCGTTGCGTGCCGCTCTCCAGCCGGGTGCCCACGCTGTCCTTGTCGGCCGCCGCCAGCCGTCCGTTGCACGCGGTGCACCGGCTCCACGGATCGAGCGCGGGCGCGAACCGCCCCAGCACGTCCCGCAGCTGCTCCTCCGGCCGGTCGCTGTAGACGTACGCCCCCGCCCAGATCTCCCGCCGGTGGAGCAGCCCGCGGTCCCGGGAGAGCAGGACGCGCCGCTCCCGCGCCGAGCGGGTGGCCAGTGCGGGGTCGCCGATGTCCTCGTACTCGTAGGCGGCGTCGACGCCGAGCAGCCGCAGCCGCCGCGCGAGGGTGCCGAGGTGGACGTCGAGGAGGAAGCGCAGGGGTGCGCCCGGCACCTGCTGCGGGCGCTGTACGGCGTGTACGTCGACCACCTCGCCCGCGGCGGGGATGTGCGAGAACGGGACGGGGCGGCCGTCCACCAGGAGTTGTCCGGCCTCGGTGAGCGGGACCCCGAGCGATTCGACGACATGGCCGAGGGTGGACGAGCCGTCGGTGGTCACGGCCGTCCGTCCCCCGCGGCGGTGGTGCGCTACGAAGACGCCGAGTTCGGGGGCGACTTCGAGGTGGATCTCTGGTCCGTTCACCTGGTCAGGATGTCATTGGGCCGGGTGTGCCTGCCAGGGATTTCGGGCGGGGCGGCCGGGGCGGTGCGGGCTCAGGGGCGGAAGGCGGCGGCGTGCGCGGCGGCCCAGGAGGCGAACGTGCGCGCCGGGCGCCCGATGAGCCTCTCCGTGTCGCGGGTGACCTCGGCCGGTGAACCGTCGGTGGCGGCCCAGTGGCTGAGCAGCGCCTCGGCGAACTCCGCGGGCAGGAAGGGGGAGACGGACTCCTTCCAGGCCTCCCGGCTCACGGCGTTGACGGTCGTGGCGCTGCCGGAGGCCGCGGCCAGCAGCTCGACCTGTTCGGTCGCGGTGAGGGATTCGGGGCCGGTCAGGTGATACGAGGCGCCCTGTAGCCGGGTGTCGGTGAGTACGGCGAGGGCCGCCTCCGCGATGGAGGTCTCGTCGATCGGACTGGTCTGGCTGAAGGGGTAGGGGAGGTCGACGGGGCGCCCGCTGCGGAAGGCGCCCGCCCACTGGTGGGCGTTGCTCGCGAAGTCACCGGGGCGCAGGAGCGTCGAGCGGAGGGGCGAGGCGGTCAGGGCCTCCTCGACCGCGTGGTGGGAGGCGGCGACGGGGTTGGCGGCGGGGTCGGGGGCCAGCACCGAACTGGAGGAGAGCAGCACGATGTGCCCGACCCCGGCGGCCTGCGCGGCGGCGAGGAAGTCGTCGATGTGGGACGGCTCCGCGTACAGGAACACGGAGTCGACGCCATCCAGCGCGGCCGCGAAGGTTCCGGGGTCGCCGAGGTCGCAGGCCACGGCCGGGACGCCGGCCGGCGGCGAGAGCTCGGCGGGGTTGCGGGAGGCGGCGCGCACGGGGTGGCCCCGGTCGTGCAGGAGTGCGGCGAGCGTGGAGCCGACGCGGCCGCGGCTGCCGGTGACGAGAGTGAGCATGGCGGGTGGGTCTCCTCGGGGTGTCCGGGCTGTCCGGGGTATCCAGTGAATGTGTCACGCATAAGCTGCGCAACGCAGGTGAATATCCCGGAGGCGGGCCCGGCCGTCAAACGGATTCGGCGGAGTCCGGCCTCCGGCGGTCCTCAAGGGGCCGGGTGGACGTCCAGCCGGCCCGGGTGGAGGTCCAGCCGCCAGTCGTTCGTCAGCAGCGGATGGCCGGGCGGGTACTCGATCTCGCACTCACCGAGCAGGCGGAACCCCGCCTTGCGGCACACCCCGTTCGACGCGCCGTTGGCCACGGACGGATAGGCGTGCAGATAGCGGTGCTTGCGCTCGGCGCGCGCCTGCCCGGCCACCGCCGCCGTCGCGGCCGACGCGATGCCCCGCCCCTGGAACCCCGCGAGAACGGCCCACCCCGTCTCGTACACCTCCTGGCCCCGCCAGCTGCGCTCCCAGAAGCCGATGGTGCCCACGGCCTCGTCCTCGCCGGTCAGCGCGATGCGGAACATCCGGCCCCGGCCGGTGCGGTCCGCGCTCAGTGCCACGTACCGGGCATGGCGTCCGACGAGCTGCTCCTCGGACTCGGGGCCGCCCAGATGGCCCATCAGCTCCGGGGCGTTGGCACGCCGGAGCAGCTCCAGATCGCTGTCCGACCAGGGCTCGATCCGTACGGCTGGTGCTTCGGTGCGCTCCATGCCGAAACTGTAGGACGCGGCACTGACAGTCAGCGGGCGCTCAGCGCGGTCGGCGGCACGCCCACCGTCGCCGTGAAGTCCCTGACCAGGTGCGCCTGGTCGCTGTAGCCGAGATCCGCCGCGAGCGCCGCCCAGTCCACCTCCGGCTCCGATCCGGCGCGTTCCAGCGCCTCGTGGATGCGGTACCGGAGGATGACCCACTTCGGGCCGACGCCGACGTACGTGGCGAACAGCCGCTGGAGCGAGCGGACCGACACCCCCTCGGCGCGGGCGAGTCCGCCGACCCGGCGGACCGTGCGGTCGGTGCGCACCAGCTCGGCCAGGGCCATCGCCCGGTCGGCCTGCGGATCCGGTGCGGGGCCGAGTGCCATCAGGTACGCGTCGAGCGCCGCGACCCGTTCGTCCTCCCCGGCGGGGTCCAGGACCGAGGCCGGTTCGGCGGGCGGCGTGAACACCTCGGGCGCCGGGACCCGTCGTCCCGTCCACTCGGACACCGGCCGGTCCGGTGCGAACGGGTGGAAGCCGCCGGGCCGGAACTGCACCCCGCAGACCCGGCCCCGCCCCTCCAGCTTCTGCGTGAACAGCTCCAGGCCGATGCCGGAGACCTCCGCGTAGCCGGCCCCGTCGTCACCGCAGCCCGGATACCGCTCGAAGACCAGGTTGACGCTGGGGTGCGGGACCAGGTGGGAGAGGTAGGGCTCCGGCAGATCCCAGTCGATCAGCCAGTAGTGCTCCAGGTAGGGGCGCAGCGCGGGAGCGGGCTCGCGGCGCCGGAACGTCACGTGCGTGAACAGTCCGGGGGCGTCGACGATGCCGCGGGTGTCGCGCCGGGGACCCGTGTGACCAGCCATGACGGCCGATCCTAAGGCTGGGGCCGGTCCGGTGTCCCGGGTGTCGCGCCCCGGCTGTCGTGTTTCTTCAAGACCCGGACCGCCGCCGCGCGCATGGTCGGAGCATGAAGAAGATCAGCGAACTGATGGAGGCGGCGGCCGGCGGGGCGCTGCCCGTGGTCCGGGGGATCGACGACAGCCGGCTGGGCGGTCCCACCCCCTGCGCGGAGTACGACGTCCGCGCCCTGATCAGCCACCTCAGCCAGGTGGTCGTCAACTTCACGGCCCTGGCGGCCCGGGAGGAGGCGGAGTTCGGTGAGACGCCGGACGCGGTCACCGGGGACTGGCGCGACCGCTTCGGGGAGCAGACGGCCGCTCTGGTCGACGCGTGGGCGCGGCCCGGCGCGGAGGAGGGGACCGCGGGTGCCATGGGGTTCCCGGCCCGGACCGTCGGCCACATGGTGCTCGGTGACCTGACCGTCCACGCGTGGGATCTGGCCCGCGCGACCGGCCAGGAATTCGTGCCGGACGCGGACGTGGTGGACGAGCTGGCCCCGGCGATGGCCGCGATGGCGCCGAAGGCCCGGGAGGCCAAGGTGTTCGGTGAGCCGTTCCCGGTACCTGAGGGGGCTAGCCCCTTCGCGCGGGTGCTGGCGCTGACCGGCCGCGACCCGGACTGGCGGCCGGCCCGGGGGTGACGCCCGTGGCCGAAACATGTGCGCCCGGCGCATTCGGCATCTCGTAGAGCGCCCCGACGTTCGCGTACGCGCCGTCCACGATCCTTTCGGCGTCCACCAGCATCGCGCGCTCGGCCAGCCGGGCCGCCTGGTGGGTGTACGGGGACGGCGGCGCCGGGTGCCGACGCCGCCACCAGCTCGCACCTGCGGCGTAGATGCCGGAGGCGAAGACCAGCGCGGGGATGGACAGGACCGGCAGAATGTCGCCCATGGCAGGCCTCCCTCAGTTTCTGTGCCTCCTGCATCGGCAGGTTCGGCAGGTCAGCTGAAGATCATTCTTCGGCCAATGAATGGCCGGATACGGCTGGCCGACGGATGCCCGCCGTGCAGGTGGCAGCCGGGGAGCGAACGGGCTGGGCCGTGTGTTCGGCGGCGGCCGGCGGGCGGGGCGCGCGTTCGGCGGGCAGGTGTTCAGGGGCGGCGCCCCCCTGTCGCGCGGCGGCGCCCACCCGCTTCGTGTCCGTGCTCTCCGCGGTCCCGCCGCACCGGTGGCCCTGGATGACCGGGGTCTGGGCGCCCGGCAGATCCGGGGTCGCGAAGAGCGGGGGAAGATCTCGGCCGAGCGGTCGCCGGCTCGGTGTCATGGTGCTCACCCGCTGTGCGGGGCGTGCCCGCCGGGAGCTGTCGTGGTGACGTGCCGTGGCGGGAGTGGCTGTCATGGTGACGTGCCGTCGCGGGAGTGGCTGTCGTGGTGACGTGCCGTCGCGGGAGTGCGTCGGCCCACGTGGATGGTTCGGCACGGACGGCCCGCCGGACTGGTCCGGCAGCACCTGCGCCACTCGGGCCGCGGCCGGCGCACGCGTCGGCCCGACCCGCGGTCCCGGCCCCGTCCCGGCACCGGAGAACCCCGGCCCGCCTCCCGGAACACGCAGCCAGGCCCCGGAAAACCCGCCCGTCTCCCGGGAACCTCAGCTCAGGGCCACACCAGGCAGTACGCCTGGTGCCCGGCGTCATGCAGCCGGTGCGAGAAGTCCTGCCACTCGTGCAGCAGTTGGTAGACGTTGTACGCGTCGCGCGGGCCGCCGCGGTCCGGGACCGTGGACCAGATGAAGGCAGCGGCACCCACCGACTCCTCGCCGACTCCGCGCAGCGGGTCCACGACCGTCATCGGGAGCCGGACCACCGCGTAGTCGGGGTGCAGGACGACCAGCTCCAGCGGCGGGACCTTGTGCAGGGGTATGCCCTGTATGCCGGTCAGGACCATCGCGGCCACCGTCTCCGGCTTGATCTTGCTGAACATGCCGCCCATGCCCAGCTCGTCGCCGCCGAGCTGCTCCGGGCGCATGGAAATGGGCACGCGTGCGGCAGTGGCCCCGTCGGGGGCCCCGAAGTACTTGTAGGTCACCCCCACCCGGCCACTACTCCTGCTTCCGGCTCCGCCGCCCACCTGCGCACCACCGGCCTGTATGCCCTGCCTGCGCTCAGCCTCGCGCCGGTGCCGACCCCGCCGGGCAGGCTCGGGCCCCAGGTCGTCGGTCCCTTCGCCCACTCCGCCACCGCGATGCATATCTCATCCACCCGACTACTAACTAGGAGACACAGCCCCCGCCGCGCAACCCGATCATCGTGTCAGTGACCTCCCCCACGGGCGTGCGGTGAAACACCTGTCCGCAAATACCGTCCGTGGCTCTGACACCATGGCATGTGTGAGCTTTCCCTATGACGCCCCAGTTTCGCAGACGCTTTTCGACCGCGCGTCCCTTGTGACGCCCGGCGGCGTGAACTCTCCGGTACGTGCCTTCCGGGCCGTGGGCGGTACACCCCGCTTCATGGTGTCCGGCGCCGGCCCGTACCTCACCGATGCCGACGGCCGTGAGTACGTCGACCTCGTGTGCTCGTGGGGGCCGATGATCCTCGGCCACTCCCACCCGGAGGTCATCGCCGCAGTCCAGGAGGCTGTCGCCCGCGGCACCTCGTTCGGTACGCCCGGTGAGGGCGAGGTCGCGCTCGCCGAGGAGATCGTCGCCCGGGTCGAACCGGTGGAGCAGGTACGGCTCGTGTCGTCCGGCACAGAGGCGACCATGTCCGCGATCCGCCTCGCCCGCGGTTTCACCGGCCGGGCCAAGATCGTGAAGTTCGCCGGCTGCTACCACGGCCACGTCGACGCGCTGCTCGCCGCCGCCGGGTCCGGGGTCGCGACCTTCGGGCTGCCGGACACGCCGGGGGTCACCGGCGCCCAGGCCGGCGACACGATCGTGGTGCCGTACAACGACCTGGAGGCCGTGCGGGCCGTGTTCGCCGCGCACCCCGGCGAGATCGCCTGTGTGATCACCGAGGCGTCGCCGGGCAACATGGGCGTCGTGCCCCCGCTGGACGGTTTCAACGCCGGGCTCAAGCAGCTCTGCGCGGCCGACGGCGCGCTGTACATCTCCGACGAGGTCATGACCGGGTTCCGTACGTCGAAGGCCGGCTGGTTCGGCATCGACGGGGTGCGGCCCGACCTGATGACCTTCGGCAAGGTGATGGGCGGCGGCTTCCCGGCCGCGGCCTTCGGCGGCCGCGCGGACGTGATGGCGCACCTGGCCCCGGCCGGCCCGGTCTACCAGGCGGGCACCCTCTCCGGGAACCCGGTCGCGACCGCCGCCGGGCTCGCCCAGCTCCGACTGCTGGACGACGCCGCCTACGCGAAGGTCGACGCGGTCTCCGCGGAGATCCGGGGGCTGGTGAGCGAGGCCCTCGCCAAGGAGGGCGTCGCGCACACCGTGCAGGTGGCGGGCAACATGTTCTCCGTCTTCTTCACGGACCGGCCGGTCCGTGACTACGAGGACGCCAAGCGGCAGGAAGCGTTCCGCTTCACCCCGTTCTTCCACTCGATGCTGGCGCAGGGCGTCTATCTGCCGCCGTCGGCGTTCGAGTCGTGGTTCGTCTCCACCGCCCACGACACCCGGGCCGTCGAGCGGATCGCCGCCGCGCTGCCCGCCGCAGCCCGCGCCGCATCGGAGGCCACCGCATGAGCGAGACCAGCAGCGACACCGGACGCGAGGACATCACCGTCGTCCACCTGATGCGCCACGGAGAGGTGCACAACCCGGACGGCGTGCTGTACGGGCGCCGTCCCGGCTACCACCTCTCCGAGCTCGGCCGCCAGATGGCCGACCGGGTCGCCGAGTACCTGGAGAAGCGCGACATCACGCATGTCGTCGCCTCCCCGCTGGAGCGCGCACAGGAGACGGCGACGCCGGTCGCCAAGGCCCACGGACTGGACCTCGCCACCGACGGGCGGCTCATCGAGGCCGCCAACGTCTTCGAGGGCAAGACCTTCGGCGTCGGTGACGGGGCGCTGCGCAAGCCGGACAACTGGAAGCACCTGACGAACCCGTTCCGGCCGTCGTGGGGTGAGCCGTACATCGAGCAGGTCGTCCGGATGATGGGCGCCCTGGACGCGGCGCGTGACGCGGCCCGCGGGCACGAGGCGGTGTGCGTCAGCCACCAGCTGCCGATCTGGATCGTGCGGAGCTTCGTGGAGCGGCGGCGGCTGTGGCACGACCCGCGCAAGCGGCAGTGCACGCTCGCCTCGCTGACCAGCTTCACCTACCGGGGCGACAAGATCGTGTCGGTCGGGTACTCGGAACCGGCGCGGGATCTCGTACCGGCCCACCTCCTCGCGGGCGCGAAGCCGGTGAAGGGGGCGTCCAAGGGGTTCGGCGCGTAGCCGCCCCTCGGGCCGGGGCCTCCGGGTCCGCCCGGGTCCGCCCGCCTTCGGACCCGGGCGGACCGGCGCGGACCCGGTAGCCGCTCCCGCCTAGGGCCTGTCCGGCGGATCAGGGCCTGGGCGCCGGACGGTCCTGTGCAGGCTGCCGCGGTCCCGGGCAAGGCGGGCTCGCCGGCTCCTCATAAGCCGACCGGGTGGAGTTCCCCCACCCGGGGTTTCGGTATGCCCTTTTTGAGACGATTCCAGGATCGATCTTGTGTTCGGTCGCGTCGGGGTCTGGTTCCGTAAAGAATTGTGTGCTATTTCGGGGAACCCTCGTGTTGCTTCGCCCATCTAAGCCTTTGGCAGTTTGTATGGACTTAAGGTAAAACGACCGCAGATGGGAACCGCATGCGTGACATCAGCCGAAGGGGTTTGCTCGGAGCCGGACTTGGGGCCGCGGCCGCCATCGGGGTGGCGGGCTGCAGTTCGTCCGACTCCGCGGACACCGGCCGCGCGGGGCCGGGCAAGGGCGAGAAGGGTGCCGACGGGACCGCCAAGGGGACCGGGCCCGCGAAGAAGGACGTGAGGTCCATCGGGGACGGTTCCACCGCCGACACCGGAAAGCAGCCGCACCAGCCGGCCGCGCCGGTCCCGCTCGAACCGGGCCAGAAGCCGCCGCAGTTCGTGATCTTCTCCTGGGACGGGGCGGGCGAGGTCGGCAACGGGCTCTTCCCGCGCTTTCTGAAACTCGCCAAGGAACACGACGCGGCGATGACCTTCTTCCTCTCCGGGCTGTATCTGCTGCCCGAATCGAAGAAATCGCTCTACCGCCCGCCCAACAACCCCGTCGGCGCCTCCGACATCGGTTATCTCACCGACGAGCACCTCAAGGCGACGCTGACGAACGTCCGCCAGGCCTGGTACGACGGCCACGAGATCGGCACCCATTTCAACGGGCATTTCTGCAGCGGCTCCGGATCCGTCGAGAACTGGTCCGCCTCCCAGTGGCAGAGCGAAATCGACCAGGCGATCTCCTTCGTCACCGAATGGCGCACCAACACCGGCTGGACCGACGAGGATCCACTGCCCTTCGACTACCGCAAGGAACTCATCGGCGGCCGCGCCCCCTGTCTGCTCGGACAGGAGAATCTGCTTCCCACGGCGAAGAAGCTCGGCTGGCGCTACGACGCCAGTTCGCCCGGCGGCACCCAGGTCTGGCCCAAGAAGCGCATGGACGTCTGGGACCTGCCGCTCCAGGGCATGCCGTTCCCCGGCCACACCTTCGAGGTCCTCTCGATGGACTACAACATCCTGGCCAACCAGTCGCAGAATTCGACCAAGGGAATGCCGTCCCGGTATCCGGGCTGGCGCGAACAGGCCACCCAGTCGTATCTCAGCGGTTTCAAGCGCGCGTACGAGACGAACCGAGCCCCGTTCTACATCGGAAACCACTTCGAGGAGTGGAACGGCGGCATCTACATGGACGCCGTGGAGGAGACCCTCAAGCACATCGCGGGGAAGCCGGATGTGCGCCTCGTCTCATTCCGGCAGTTCGTCGACTGGCTCGATGCCCAGGACCCGGCGGTGCTCGCGAAGCTCCGCACGCTTGAGGTCGGACAGGCGCCTGAGGGCGGCTGGAACACCTTCTTTAAACAGGCCTGACAACGGGCTTTACGGGCACCGAGGGGGGTGCCCAAGATCCCCGAAACCGCCATGCGAAACTTTTCACATGAGCCATGGCCGCGCACCCCGACGCCGCTTCACCCTGCTCGCCGCCCCCGCGGTGGCCGCCGCGCTCGCACTGACGCTGAGCGCGTGCGACTCCGGCAACAAGACCAGTGGCGGCGGCGACACGAACTTCGTCACGGGCAACAGCGGAATCTCCACCGCGGCCAAGGGGGAGCGCGCCGAGGCCCCGAAGCTCGACGGCAAGAGCCTGGACGGCAAGCAGCTCGACCTCGCGGACTACAAGGGCAAGATCGTCGTCCTCAACGCCTGGGGCTCGTGGTGCGCCCCCTGCCGACTCGAAGCGAAGTACTTCACCAAGGTGGCCAAGGCCACCGAGGAGCAGGGCGTCCAGTTCGTCGGGGTCAACACCCGCGACCCGGAACCGGCCCAGGCGGTCAGCTTCGAGAAGGACTTCGGCGTCACCTACCCGAGCTTCTACGACCCGACCGGCAAGCTCCTGCTGCGGTTCCCCAAGGGCACGTTCAAGCTCCAGTCCATCCCGTCGACCGTCATCATCGACCGGGACGGGAAGCTGGCCGCCCGGTACGTGGGCCCGCTCGACGACGTCCAGCTGCGCAAGATGCTCGACCCGCTGATCGCGGAGAAGTGATCAGGTGACCGCCCTCGCCGCCACCCAGAACGAGACGGTCCTGAGCGGGGCCCTTCTGGTCTCCCTGCCCATCGCCCTGCTCGGCGGGCTCGTCTCCTTCTTCTCGCCCTGCGTCCTGCCGCTCGTCCCCGGTTACCTCAGTTACGTGACCGGGGTCAGCGGCGCCGATCTGGCCGAGGCCAGACGCGGGCGGATGGTCGCGGGCGCCTCGCTCTTCGTGGCCGGATTCACCGCCGTGTTCGTCTCCGGCGGCGCGCTCTTCGGCTACTTCGGCGACACGCTCCAGGCGAACAGCGGCCCGCTCACCAGGGTCCTCGGCGTCCTGATGATCCTCATGGGGGTCTTCTTCATGGGCCTGATGCCGTGGATGACCCAGCGCGAGTTCCGCATCCACAAGAAGCCGGTGACCGGCCTGGTGGGCGCCCCGCTGCTCGGCGCGCTCTTCGGGATCGGCTGGACGCCCTGCCTCGGCCCGACACTCAGCTCGGTGAGCATCCTCGCGATGAACGAGGGCACCGCTGGACGCGGGGCGATACTGACCGTCGCCTACTGCCTCGGCCTCGGCATCCCGTTCGTGCTCGCCGCCGTCGCCTTCCGCAAGGCACTCGGCGCGTTCGGCTGGGTCAAGCGCCACTACGTCTGGGTGATGCGCATCGGCGGCGGGATGATGATCGTGACCGGGCTGCTCCTGCTGACCGGAGCGTGGGGCAGCATGATGCAGGAACTGCAGGGCTGGTCCGCCGGCTTCCAGGTGGGGATCTGAGTACCGAATGAGTAACACCAAGTCCAACCCGTCCCAGGAGCGCGAGCGTCCCGACGAGCGGGAGGTGCGCGCGGAGCGGGACCGGGAGACCGCCCGGGAGCTCGGCGCCGCCGGCTCCCAGCTCTCCACCGCCCCGCGCGAGGAAGCCCTGGCGAACCTGCCCGCCATGGGGATCATCGGCTGGGTCCGCTGGTTCTGGCGGCAGCTGACCTCCATGCGGGTCGCCCTGATCCTGCTCTTCCTGCTGTCGCTCGGCGCCATCCCCGGCTCGCTGATCCCGCAGAACAGCGTCGACGAACTCAAGGTGCAGACCTTCAAGGGCCTCCACACCACCGTCACGCCGATCTACGAGAAGCTCCAGTTCTTCGACGTCTACAGCTCGGTGTGGTTCTCCGCGATCTACATCCTGCTGTTCATCTCGCTCATCGGCTGCATCGTGCCGCGCACCGGCACCTTCATCGGCCAGCTGCGCAGCCGCGCGCCCGGCGCGCCCAAGCGGCTGACCCGGCTGCCCGCGTACACCACCTGGCGGACCGAGGCCGCACCGGAGGACGTCCGCGAGGCCGCGCGCGTGATGCTGCGCAAGCGCCGCTACCGGGCCCATGCCGACGGGGACGCGGTAGCCGCGGAGAAGGGCTATCTGCGCGAGGCCGGGAACCTGATGTTCCACATCGCGCTCATCGTGATGCTGGTGGCCTTCGCCTGGGGGCAGCTCTTCAAGTCCGAGGGCGCCAAGCTGGTCGTCGAGGGCGACGGGTTCTCCAACACGATCACCCAGTACGACGACTTCAAGTCCGGCTCCCTCTTCGACGAGGACTCGCTGGCCCCGTTCAGCTTCACCCTCGACAACTTCGTCGGCACGTACGAGCGCAGCGGCCCGCAGATCGGCACCCCCCGGACGTACGAGGCGCACGTGACGTACGCCGACGGCGCCTACGGCAAGCCGAAGAAGACCGTGATCAAGGTCAACGATCCGCTCGTCGTCGACGGTACGAAGGTCTATCTCAACGCCCACGGCTACGCGCCCGTCGTCTCCGTCAGGGACGGCCGGGGCAAGGAGGTCTACAAGGCCGCCGTGCCGCTGCTGCCCCTCGACAACAACGTCACCTCGTCCGGCGCGATCAAGGTGATGGACGGCTACCGCGACAAGAGCGGCAAGAAGGACCAGCTGGGCTTCCAGGCCTTCTTCGTGCCGACCTTCGCGGGCAACGGCAAGGGCACGATGTTCTCGCAGTTCCCGGCCGCCGACATGCCGGTGCTCGCGCTCAACGGCTACCACGGCTCGCTCGGCGTCGACTCGGGCCTGGCGCAGAACGTGTACCAGCTCGACAAGTCCAAGATGAAGGAGTTCAAGGACTCCAAGGGCAAGCAGCTCAAGCAGCGCCTCCTGGTCGGCGAGACGATGAAGCTGCCCGACGGGGCCGGCTCCATCAAGTTCGAGGGCATCCAGGAGTGGGCCAGCTTCCAGATCTCGGAGCAGCCCGCCAGCGGCTGGGCGCTCGTCGGAGCCATCGGCGCGATCGCCGGTCTGGCCGGCTCGCTGTTCATCCAGCGGCGCCGGATCTGGGTCCGTGCCGTGCGCGGCGCCGACGGCGTCACCGTCGTCGAGATGGCGGGGCTCGGCCGCAGCGAGTCCGCGAAGCTTCCAGAGGAGCTGGCCGATCTCGCGGTCACGCTCAACGCCGCGGCGCCCATGGCGCCCGGCCCCGACAACGACCCCGACACCGATCCGGACCCCGACGTCGTCGACGCGTCCTCCGCAGAACCTTCCGAAGGGGCTGAGAAGTGAATCTCGCCGCCGCAACCAACGAGAATCTGGCACACACCAGCAATGTGCTGATCTATTCGTCGATGGCCGTCTACACGCTGGCCTTCTTCGCGCACATCGCGGAATGGGTGTTCGGCAGCCGCAGCAAGGTGGGCCGCACCGCCGCCGCGCTGACCGCGCAGGAGGCCGCCGCCGCGACGGTGAAGGTCGAGGTCGCGCAGAAGTCCGGCGGTACCGCCGTACTGGACCGGCCGAAGATCGTCACCCGTTCCGCAGCCGGCTCCCGCGACGTCCCGGACGGGCCCGGCGCGGCCGGCGGCACGTTCAAGGGCGACCTGTACGGGCGGATCGCGGTCTCCCTGACCGTGCTGGCGTTCCTCGTCCAGGCCGGCGGGGTCATCGCCCGCGCGATGTCCGTGCAGCGTGCCCCCTGGGGCAACATGTACGAGTTCTCCATCACGTTCTCCGTGGTGGTGGTGGCCGCGTACCTGGTGCTGCTCGCGCTGAAGAAGAACGTCCGCTGGATGGGGCTGCTGCTGGTCACGGCCGTGCTGCTGGACCTCGGCATCGCGACCACCCTGCTGTACACCTCCAGCGACCAGCTGGTGCCCGCGCTGCACTCGTACTGGCTGTGGATCCACGTCTCCACCGCGATCATCTGCGGTGCGGTGTTCTTCATCGGCGGGGCCGGCACCCTGATGTACCTCTTCCGCGACAGCTACGAGAGCAAGCTCGCCAACGGCGGCCGGCCGGGCGCGTTCGCGGAGTCCGTGCTCTCCCGGCTGCCCGCCGCGTCGAGCCTCGACAAGTTCTCGTACCGGATCAACGCGGCCGTCTTCCCGCTGTGGACGTTCACGATCATCGCGGGCGCGATCTGGGCGGGCGACGCCTGGGGCCGCTACTGGGGCTGGGACCCCAAGGAGGTCTGGTCCTTCATCACCTGGGTGGCGTACGCCTGCTACCTGCACGCCCGCGCCACCGCCGGCTGGAAGGGCCGCAAGGCCGCCTACCTGGCGCTGATCGCCTTCGCCTGCTGGATCTTCAACTACTACGGCGTGAACATCTTCGTGACCGGCAAGCACTCCTACGCCGGAGTCTGACCGCCGGGCACCACGGCGACGGCCCGCACCCCCTTCCGCTCGGGGTGCGGGCCGTCGCGTTCGTCGCCTCAGGGCATCGGGGTGTCCAGGACCGCCTTGCGGTGGCTGAACGTCTCCAGCGAGTAGCGGCCGTGGTAGCTGCCCATGCCGCTCTCACCGACGCCGCCGAACGGCAGGTCCGAGACGGTCAGATGGGCCAGCGGCAGCCCGATGCCGACGGCGCCGGAGGACGTCTCCGCGACCAGCCGTCCGCGGACGGCGTCCGATCCGGTGAACGCGTACAGCGCCAGCGGCTTGTCCCGGTCGTTGATGAACGCGATGGCCTCGTCGAGGCCGTCCACCGTGACGATGGGCAGTACCGGCCCGAAGATCTCCTCCCGCATCACGGGCGCGTCCGGCGCCACGTCGGCCAGCACGGTCGGGGCGATGTACTTCGCGTCCCGGTCGTAGGTGCCGCCGGTCACGGTGCGGCCCGAGCCGAGGAGTCCGGTCAGCCGGTCGAAGTGGCGCCGGTTCACGATCCGGCCGTACTCCGGGTCCGTCGAGGCGTCCGCCCCGTAGAGCCCCTCGACGGCGGCGGCGAGCGCGTCCGCGAGGGCGGGGGCGGTCTCCGGGTCGGTCAGTACGTAGTCGGGGGCGACGCAGGTCTGGCCCGCGTTCAGGAACTTCCCGGCCGCCAGCCGTCCCGCGACCGCCTTCAGGTCCGTGTCCCGGTCGACGAAGACCGGCGACTTGCCGCCCAGTTCGAGGGTCACCGGGGTGAGGTTCTTCGCCGCCGCGGTCATCACGATCCGGCCCACCGTGCCGTTGCCGGTGTAGAAGATGTGGTCGAAGTGCTCACTGAGCAGCGCGGTGGTCTCGGGGACGGCGCCCTCGACGACGGCGACCGCGTCCTCGTCCAGATAGCGCGGCAGCAGCCGGGCCACGGCGGCGGAGGTCGCGGGCGCCAGCTCGCTCGGCTTGGCCACCACGGTGTTTCCGGCGGCCAGCGCGCCGACGACCGGGGCGAGCAGCAGCTGCACCGGGTAGTTCCAGGGCGCGATGACCAGGACGACGCCGAGCGGGTCCTGCACGGTGCGGGCCGTCGCCCCGCCCAGCCGGGCCGGTACGGGGGCGGGCTCGGGCCGCAGCCACTCGGCCAGGTGCTCCAGCGTGTGGTCGATCTCGCGGACCGTGAAGTCGATCTCGGTGCGGTAGGCCTCCTTGCGGCTCTTGCCGAGGTCGGCGTGGAGCGCGTCGGCCAGCTCGTCACCGCGTTCGGTGAGCAGCGCGCGGAGCTGCCGGAGCTGGCCGGTGCGCCAGTCGAGGCTCTTGGTGCGGCCGGTACGGAAGGTGGCACGGAGGCGGTCGACGGTCTCGGCCGGGGTCTCGGCGGGGGCGAGCGCGGCGACGATCTCCCGGGCGAGCTGCTCGGAGGAGGCCGGGTTCTGGCCGGTGTGCAGGGTGCGGTCGGTGACGGTGTGCGGGGCGAAGGCGGAGGCGGCGGTGTAGTCGGCGCCCAGCTGGACGAGCCGGTCCTCCAGCAGCCAGGGCGCCTTGTCGGCGAGCCCGCCGATGGACTCCTCGGCGTTGCTGAACCCGGTCATGCGGTAGCCGGCGAAGGGCCAGGAGCCGTCCTCGCGGCGGGCGGCGAGCAGTGCGGCCGGTGCGTGGCAGAGCACGCCGAGGTGCGTGCCGGCGTCGAGCGCGGCGGTCAGCAGCCGCCCGGAGAGCTCGCTCACGGCCAGGTCCTCCATGGGCCCGTGGCCGCCGGGGTAGAAGACGGCGTCGTACCGGTCGGGGCGGATGTCCTCCAGCCGGGCCGGGGCGCGCAGCTCGGGGCCGATCGAGCCGAGGTACGCGGCGACGGCGTCGGCCTGCGGCTGCCCGCCGTTGGCGGCGGCGGTCAGGCTGCCCGCGTCGGCGGTGGGGGTGACGCCGCCGGGGGTGGCGAGGGTGACGGCGTATCCGGCCTCGGTGAAGACCCGGTGCGGCGCGGCCAGCTCCTCGGCCCAGAACCCGGTGGGGTGGGTGGTGCCGTCGTTGAGGGTCCAGTGGTCGGCGCCGGTGAGAACGAACAGTACGGAGGGCATGGGGGGTACTCCCTGCAAAGCTGGCGAGCGGGTCTGGCTCAGAACTTGATATGCTCAAGCAATCCATTTCATGTAACTGCCAAATATTGAGCATGTCAAATAAATGCCGGCGGATGCCGATCGAAGGATGGCCGACCATGACCACCGAACCGACGCCCCGCGCCGACGCTGCTCCGGACGATCGGGCCGCCCCGGCCCCGGAAGACCTCCTGGAGCCACTGGCCCTCGTCGTGCGCGGCCACCACGACGACCTCACCGCCGTCGCCGCCCGCCACGGACTGTCCACCTCGCAGGCCCGCGCGCTGATCGCGCTCAACGAGCCGATGCCGATGAGCGCCCTGGCGGCTCATCTCGTCTGCGACGCGTCCAACGCCACCGGCCTCATCGGCCGCATGGAGACCCGGGGCCTGGTCGTCCGCGCCCCCGCCCCCGGCGACCGGCGCTCCAAGGTCGCGAGCCGCACCCCGGAGGGCACCGCGCTCGCCCACGCCATCCGCGCCGAGATGCGCGCCGTGCACGGCGCGCTCGAAGCGCTCACGCCGGAGGAGCGCACAGCACTGCTGCCCCTGCTCAACCGGCTGGGGCAGCTGCTGTACGCCTGATGATCCCGGAGCGCGTTACGGAGCGGGCGGCGCCGACTCCTCCGGACCCGCCCCGCTCTCCCGCCGCTTGAGCTCGTCCTCGCGGCGGCGCAGGTCCGCCTCCCAGTCCTTGAGGACCGCCTCGTCCCGCTTGTTCTCGTCCTTCAGCGACTTCAGGAAGTCGGGATTGTCGTCCGGCGCCACCCACCGGGAACGCCCGTTGCGGTGCCACTCGGAGGGCGTACGGCCGCCGGCCGGCACCTCGCGCACCTTGCCCGCGGCCAGCCACACGATCGGCCCGACGATCCAGAACAGCAGGATGATGAAGACCCAGGCGATCTTCGGCAGGTGCTTGGCCTCGTCCTCCGGGGTGTTCAGGCAGTCGATGAACGCGAAGATCGTCAGCGCCAGCGGCAGGAGGTAGATCAGGGCCCGGAGCATGGTGGAAGTTTCCCCCCGAGGAGAGTTGGCGGGGCAAAGCCCCGCCCCGGTGACGGGCCCAGGGTAACCGGTGTCAGTTACGCCCCACGGCGAGCAGGTGGGAACTGGCTGCGAGCAGGTCCGGGTACGGTTCGGCCATGCGGGCGGCCGCCAGCGCGGAGGCGAACATGCGCGATCCGGTGAGGGATTCCCGGGTGTGGCGCTCGGTCGCTTTCAGCAGCGCCCAGGTGGGGCCTTCGACGCCGTACACCCGGGTCCCGGTGAAGCCGGCTTCGCGCATCTCGGCCTCCAGCTCGGCACCTGTGTGGAAGTGCGCCTCGGTGAAGCCCTTCTTCCCGTCGTGCGAGCCGGTCGCGAGGATCTTGGTGATGCCCTCCTGGAGCGAGGCGCCGTCGAGGTGGGCGAGGGCGGTGTGCTCGAAGAGCGAGGCGTAGCGGTTGATGCCGGCCGCGGCGACCAGGCCCCCGGGCCGGACCACGCGACGGGCCTCCGCGAGAGCGGTCCTGCGGTCGGCGGCCTCGACGAGGTGGTAGAGGGGGCCGAGGAGCAGGACCACGTCGTACGAGTCGTCGGGCGCGCTCAGATCGCGGGCGTCACCCAGCTCGACGCTGCAACCGGATTCCCCGGCCTCGGTGACGTGGCGCTGGACGGGGTCCACGAGGTGCACGTGGTAGCCGTCCTCCGAGAGCCACCGTGCATGGGCTCCGGGACCGCCGCCGACGTCGAGCACGGATGCCGGGGCGGGCGGGAGGTGGCGGCGCAGGAGTTCCTGGGTCCGGACCATTTCCAGTACACCGTCGGCCGGGACGGAGAGCCGGTCGGCCTCGTTGATGGTGGAGGTGTAGAACTCGATGATTCCCGGCGGGACTTGGTGAGCCGTCATGAGGCGGTCCTGTTCCGGCAGAAGAACGTGGCGCGTGCATCCCTCGGCTAACCTAGCCGGTTGACCTGTCCAGTCACCAGGAGGCCGCTGTGCCGCAGTTGAAGTACGAGCAGATCGCCGAGTCCCTGCGCGTCAGGATCTCGGACGGCGACTTCGGGCCGGGAGACCTGCTTCCCTCCGGGCGGGATCTGTGCGAGCAGTGGTCGGTGTCGCGTGCCACCGTCATCAAGGCGATGGACGTACTGCGCGGGGACGGGCTGGTCGTCGCCCGGCAGGGGTCGGGTTTCACGGTGGTGGAGGTTCCCGTGGCCCGCATGGCGGGGCGACGGTCCGCCGGTTCGCCTCGCGTCTCCGGTGGGGGTCCGTTCCGGCGGCTGGGTGCGCCGGGGAAGGAGGAGCCGTCCGGCCGGGTGGCCGATGCGATGGGGATGGGCGCCGGGGTGCCCGCTCTCCGTCGCGACCGGCTGATGCTGCTCGACGACGGGTCTCCGCTGTCGCTGGTCACGGCGTGGTTTCCGGAAGAGATCGCGGACGCCTGCCCGAAGCTCTCCCAGAAGGGACCGATCCCGGAAGGGACGACCCACTACGTCGCGCGGACGCTCGGGAGGTCTCCGGCCCATGGAACGGACGTGACCTCGGTACGCCTCGCGTCCGCCGCTGAGGCCGAATGCCTGGGCCTCGGAACGCCGGCCGCGGTCGTGGTCGTCCTCCATGCGGCGAGCGACAGCGCCGGTGAGGTCCTGGTGTGCGAGGAGGGGGTAACCCCGGCGCACCTCTGGGAGCAGGTGGACAGCTACCCGATGGGTGGAAGAAGCGGCGAATAACTTGATTGGACCGGTCCACCGGTCCAATCTCGGTTTCATGAGCCCCTCAGAGCAACACGACGCCCTCCACGCCCGGTTACTGCCCTGGACCCGCCCCGACGGCGGACCTTGCTACCTGCGTACCGACGGCCATGGATACCTGTCGCGCGTGGCGGACCAGATGGAGGCCGTGCAGTTGGGGACGGGGGCCGAGGTCCTCGACTGCGCCCGGCCGATCATCGCCGCACCCGGAGCGGCTGTGGCGGAGCTCCGCTTCACCGCGTCACGGCTGGCCGAGTGCCTGACTGACGCCTTGCGGATTGCTGAGAGCAGGGGCGGACGGCTTCAGCGTGACCACGGCGACGGATGCTGCGCCGGGCCCAGCGAGGCGAGCGGGGCGTGAGTGCCGGGCCGGTCCGGCAGCCCGGCCGGTCCGGCAGCCGGGTCGTGGCAGGGCCCGAGGTGGGGGAGCCGTGGCGGGCGGCGGCGGGGAGGATGTCAAACTGGACAGCATGGCTTACGACGATCTTCGATCCCTCCTCCGGGCTCTGGAGCGCGAGGGCGAGCTCAAGCGCATCAAGGCCGAGGTCGACCCCTACCTGGAGGTCGGTGAGATCGTCGACCGGGTGAACAAGGCCGGCGGGCCCGCGCTGCTCTTCGAGAACGTCAAGGGCTCCTCGATGCCCCTGGCCATGAACGTGTTCGGCACCGACAAGCGGCTCCTCAAGGCCCTCGGGCTGAAGTCCTACTCCGAGATCAGCGACAAGATCGGCGGGCTGCTCAAGCCCGAGCTGCCGCACGGCTTCGTCGGCGTCCGGGAGGCCTTCGGCAAGCTCGGCACGATGGTCCACGTACCGCCGAAGAAGGTGAAGGCGGAGAACGCCCCCGTCCAGGAGGTCGTCCTCACCGGCGACGACGTGGACCTGGACCGGCTGCCCGCGCTCTTCACCTGGCCCAAGGACGGCGGATCGTTCTTCAACCTCGGGCTCACCCACACCAAGCACCCCGAGACCGGCGTGCGGAACCTGGGGCTCTACCGGCTCCAGCGCCACGACCGCCGCACCATCGGGATGCACTGGCAGATCCACAAGGACAGCCGCAACCACTACCAGGTCGCCGCCAGGCGCGGGGAGCGGCTGCCGGTCGCCATCGCGTTCGGGGCGCCGCCCGCGGTGACGTACGCCTCCACCGCGCCGCTGCCCGGGGACATCGACGAGTACCTGTTCGCCGGGTTCATCCAGGGCAAGCGCATCGAGATGGTCGACTGCAAGACCGTCCCGCTCCAGGTACCGGCCAACGCCGAGGTCGTCATCGAGGGCTGGCTGGAGCCCGGTGAGACGCTGCCCGAGGGGCCGTTCGGCGACCACACCGGCTTCTACACGCCGCAGGAACCGTTCCCCGCGCTGACCATCGACTGCGTGACCATGCGGAAGCGTCCGCTGCTCCAGTCGATCGTGGTGGGCCGGCCGCCTACGGAGGACGGGCCGCTGGCCCGGGCCACCGAGCGGTTCTTCCTGCCGCTGCTCAAGATCATCGTGCCGGACATCGTGGACTACCACCTGCCCGAGTCCGGCGGATTCCACAACTGTGCGATCGTCTCGATCGACAAGAAGTACCCGAAGCACGCCCAGAAGGTGATGAGTGCCATCTGGGGCGCGCACATGATGTCGCTCACCAAACTGATCGTCGTGGTGGACTCGGACTGCGACGTCCACGATCTGCACGAGGTGTCCTGGCGGGCGCTCGGGAACACCGACTACGCGCGGGACCTGACCGTGGCCGAGGGGCCCGTCGACCACCTCGACCACGCCTCCTACCAGCAGTTCTGGGGCGGCAAGGCCGGGATCGACGCGACGAGGAAGTGGCCCGAGGAGGGCTACACCCGGGACGGGGGCTGGCCGGACATGGTCGAGTCCGACCCGGAGACCTCCGACCGGGTCACGCGACGCTGGAAGGAATACGGACTGTGAGTGCCTCCGCCGCTGCCGTGCCGCAGCCCCGCAGCAAGCCCCGCGCGTTCCTGCGGCTCGTCATGATCGAGCACTCCGTCTTCGCGCTGCCCTTCGCCTACATCGCCGCCCTCACCGCGATGTTCCACGACGACGAGTCGATCCACTGGGTCACCCTGCTGCTCGTCACCGTCGCCATGGTCGGGCTGCGCACCTTCGCGATGGCCGCGAACCGGATCATCGACCGGGAGATCGACGCCCGCAACCCCCGCACCGCCGGCCGTGAGCTGGTGACCGGCGCGGTCTCCGTGCGCTCCGCGTGGACGGGGGCGCTCATCGCCGTGGCCGTCTTCCTCGGTGCGGCGGCGCTGCTCAACCCGCTCTGCCTGGCGCTGGCGCCGCTCGCGGTGATCCCGATGGTCGTCTACCCGTACGGGAAGCGGTTCACGAACTACCCGCACGCGATCCTGGGTCTCGCCCAGGCCATCGGGCCGGTCGGCGCCTGGCTGGCGGTGACCGGGAGCTGGTCGTGGGACGCGGTGATCCTGGGGCTCGCCGTCGGCATCTGGATCGGCGGCTTCGACCTGATCTTCGCCTGCCAGGACGTGCAGGCGGACCGGGCGCACGGGGTGTTCTCGGTCCCGGCCCGGTTCGGCGTGCCGGCCGCGCTGTGGGGCGCGCGGGTCTGCCACGTGGTGACGACCGGGCTGCTGGTCTGGTTCGGACTGGCCACGGGGGCGGGGCTCTTCTACTGGATCGGCATGGCCGTCGTCGCCGTCGCCTTCGTGTACGAGCACCGGGTGGTGCGGCCGCACGATCTGTCGCGGCTGAACCGGGCGTTCTTCTCGGTGAACGGGTTCATCGGAATCGCCCTGTTCGCGTGTGCCCTGCTGGATCTGCTGGTGCGGGGCCTGACGGTCTGAGCGGCCGGGCGCCCCGGCGCAGGACGAACGCGGCGAGCGCGCCGCCGGCCAGTCCGAAGAGGTGGCCCTGCCAGCTGACGCCCGGATCGGTCGGCAGGACGCCCTGGAGCAACGAGCCGTACACCGCGGCGACGAGCACGCCGATGACCACGTCCAGCGGGCGGCGGTCCACGAAGCCGCGCACCAGCAGGTAGCCGAAGAGGCCGAAGACCACGCCCGACGCGCCGAGCGTGACCGTGTGCGCCGGGGCGGTGAGCCATACACCGAGGCCGCCGGCCAGGATCACGGTGAGCACCACGCCCGCGAAGCGGCGCAGACCGCTCAGCGCGGCGATGAAGCCGAGGACCAGCAGCGGGACGCTGTTCGACGCGACGTGCGCCCAGCCGCTGTGCAGGAAGGCGGCGGGCACGATGTCGAGCAGCTCGCCCGGCTCGCGCGGGCTGATCCCGTGACCGTCCAGGCTGTGGCCGGTCGCGAGGTCGATGCCCTCCAGCACCCAGAGCAGCCCGACCCAGCCCAGCATGACCGTGCCCGCCGCGAGGGCACGGGCTCCGGCCGTCATGCGCGTGCCGGTCATGGAACGCCCCCCTTCATACGTCGCGACGTATTCACACCTCGCAACGCACGGAGCCCCTGGCTCGGTTCCGAGTGGTGCGTGCCGGATAGGCTCGGTTCTGTGGATTCCGGGATTTCAGTGAGTCAGCAGCAGCGACAGCCTTGGATTGTCGGGGTTTCGGGCGCTTCGGGCACACCATTCGCCGCCGCGGTGCTGCGTGGTCTGCTGGCCGCGGGGGAGAGCGTCGATCTGGTGGTGAGCAGGGCGTCGCGCCTGACCCTGCTGGACGAGACCGGGATCGCGTTCCGCGACGCGCACTGGCAGGAGGACCTGCGCGGCTGGCTGGCGCGGGGCGCGGACGGCAAGCCGCACACCTTCGACGTGGACGTGTCCGGCGTACGGCACTGGGCGGCGGGCGATCTGGCGGCCGGGCCGTCCTCGGGGTCCTATCCGGCGAAGGGGATGCTGATCGTCCCGGCCTCGACGGCGTGCGTGGCCGGGGTGGCGCTCGGGCTCTCGAAGGACCTGCTGCAGCGGGCCGCGAGCGTGACGCTCAAGGAGCGGCGGAAGCTGGTCGTCGCGGTGCGCGAGACCCCGCTCAGCGGCCAGACGCTCAAGGCGCTGGTGGCCCTGGACGAGGCGGGCGCGGTCGTGCTGCCCGCCTCTCCGGCGTTCTACGCGGGTGCGACGCACATCCAGGATCTGGTGGATTTCGTCGCGGGGCGGGTGCTGGACGCGGCAGGGGTGCCGCACCAGCTGTACCGCCGCTGGGAGGGAGAGCTCGGTGGAGGCTCCCGTGGCTGATCCGGGCGGGGTCAGCGCTTCTTGGACGCGCGCGGGGTGCGGGTCCGGTCGACCCGGTGGGCGGCGGCGGGCTGATGGGCACGCGAGCGGTTGGCCAGGTCCTGCAGCTCGCGCATCCGGGCGTAGGCCATCTCGATCGTGTACACGGTGTTTTCACTCCTGAAGATTCGAAAGCGTTTTTTGGATGTTCGGGAAGATTTGCAGGCTCCGAAGCCTGCGTGCCTTAGATTCTACACATAGACTCGCGATACTGCTGATTAATGGAAGGTTCCATTCACATGGACGCGGTGGACAGGCAGCTCATCCAGGCCCTCAGGGAGAACGGCAGGGCCTCGTACGCCGAGCTGGGCCGGCTCGTCGGGCTCTCCGGGCCCAGCGTCACCGACCGCATCAACCGGCTGGAGTCCGCCGGAGTCATCACCGGCTACCGCGCCACCGTCGACGCGGCCTCGCTGGGGCTCGGCGTCACGGCCCTGATCGGCATCTCGCTCTCCGACGCCGCGGACCACGAGGACGTCGCGCACCGGCTGAAGGACCTCGCCGAGATCGAGGACGCCTGGTTCATCGCGGGGGACGACTCCTACATGCTCAAGGTGCGCGTCGGTGACGTGGACGGTCTGGAGAAGACCATCCGCCGGCTCAGCGGCACCCGGGGCGTCTCGCGCACCCGCACCACGATCGTGCTGTCCACCAAGTGGGAGAACCGGGTCGGCGAGCTGCCGGAAGAGGGCTGACGGGGGGTCCGCGGGGCGCGCCCGGCGGGGGAGTACGGTGAGCGAAGTCTGTTACGTAGAGAAATGGGAGGCGCCCTAGTGGACGCGGGACTCAAGCGCGAGCTGGAGCAGAAGGTCCGGGCCGGCGAGCGGCTGACCCGCGAGGACGGGATCGCGCTCTATGAGTCCGACGACCTCGCCTGGCTCGGCGGTCTGGCCCATGAGGTGCGTACGCGCAAGAACGGCGACGTCGTCCACTTCAACGTCAACCGCCACCTCAACATGACGAACGTGTGCACCGCGTCCTGCGCGTACTGCTCGTTCCAGCGCAAGCCGGGCGAGAAGGACGCGTACACGATGCGCATCGAGGAGGCCGTCCGCCTCGCGAAGGCGATGCAGGGCGAGAACCTCACCGAGCTGCACATCGTCAACGGGCTGCACCCCACCCTGCCGTGGCGCTACTACCCGCGTTCGCTGAGCGCGCTGAAGGAAGCGCTGCCGGAGGTCTCCCTCAAGGCGTTCACCGCCACCGAGATCCACCACTTCGAGACCATCTCCGGGCTCTCCGCCTCCGAGATCCTCGACGAGCTGATCGACGCCGGTCTGGAATCGCTGACCGGCGGCGGCGCGGAGATCTTCGACTGGGAGGTCCGGCAGCACATCGTGGACCACGCCACCCACTGGGAGGACTGGTCGCGGATCCACCGGCTCGCGCACGAGAAGGGTCTCAAGACCCCGGCGACGATGCTGTACGGGCACATCGAGGAGCCCCGGCACCGCGTCGACCACGTGCTGCGGCTGCGTGAGCTCCAGGACGAGACCGGCGGCTTCCAGGTCTTCATCCCGCTGCGCTACCAGCACGACTTCGTGGACATGAAGGACGGCAAGGTCCGCAACAAGCTCCAGGCGCGGACGACGATGGCGACCGGCGCGGAGGCGCTCAAGACCTTCGCGGTCTCCCGGCTGCTCTTCGACAACGTCCCGCACGTCAAGGTCTTCTGGGTGATGCACGGCGTGCAGACCGCCCAGCTCGCGCTCCAGCACGGCGCGGACGACATGGACGGCTCGGTCGTCGAGTACAAGATCACGCACGACGCGGACAACTACGGCACGCCCAACAAGCTCGGCCGCGAGGACCTGCTCGACCTGATCCGTGACGCCGGCTTCCGTCCCGTCGAGCGCAACACCCGGTACGAGATCCTCCGCGAGTACCCGGGCCCGGACGCGGACCGGCGCGAGTCGCCGCAGCCGATGCGGGTCTGACCCGGCGCGCGCCCCGGGCGCGCGCAGGGCTGTACTGCTCCACGAAAGCTCCGGCCGCCGTCCCCGGCCGGAGCTTTCTCGCGTTTCGGACGGGGATTGAGCGCAGCATCCGTAATGGTTAATCTGCGTGTATGACGCTTACCTTCGAGCTGGACCCTTCCTTCGACAGGCCCCTGCGGGACGGCATCACCGCGCTCTGGGCCGATGTGTCCAACGCCGGCGGCGCGGTGGGCTTCGTGCCGCCGGTCACGGCCGAGGACGTCCGGCCCGAACTGGTCAAGCACCTCACCGCCATCACCGAGGGGCGCACCCGGCTCCTCGTCGGTTACGACGAGGAGGGCGCCGTCGCCGCCACCGCGTTCCTGACCCGCAACACGCACCGGCTGATGTCGCACTGGGTCTGGCTCTACACGGTGATGGTCCACCCCCGCCACCAGGGCCGGGGCTTCGGCCGCGACCTGATGGCCGCGGCCGCCGACGCCGCGCGCTCCATCGAGGGCATCGAGGCCATCCGGCTCACCTGCCGGGGCGGCACGGGCGCCGACCGCTTCTACGCCGCCTGCGGCTACAAGGAGGTCGGGCGGGTGCCGGGGGCGATCCGGGTGGCCGACGGGGACGACCGCGACGACATCATCATGCTGCTGCCGCTCGGCTGAGAGCGGCGGCGGCCCGCCGGGCGGCCTCTTGGCGGAGCCCTCCGAACCGCTCGATTACGGGGCATGCTTCACTGGACCGGCAGGACTGTCACGTAGAGAGAAGGCGAGCTGTGTCCGCTGCAAAGCCGAGCGCAATGATCCGGTACACCGCGATGCGCCTCAGTATCTTCGTCGGCTGCTTCGCGCTCGCCGCCGTGGCCGTCAACTACGGACTGCTGCCCTCCGGAGCGGGGGGCTCGAACGTCATCTGGGTCATCCTGCTCGCCCTCGTGCTCTCCGCGCCGCTCAGCTACGTGCTGCTGCGCAAGCAGCGCGACGAGATGTCCGAGCAGATCGTCTCCAAGGTCGACCGGACCAAGGCCCGCCTTGAGGCGAACCGGACCCGCGAGGACAGCGTCACCCAATAAGGGACAGGCAGAGACAGGCAGGCGCAGGCGGGGACAGCAAGGGACAGTAAGGGAAATGTAAGCTCCCTCACACCCGTACCAAATCTTCCCGAAGCCCCAGCGCCGGAGCGAACGCTCCGGTACTGGGGCTTTCGCTTTGCCCCAGGGCCGGTTGGGGATTTCGCGGGCCGCTCGCGGGCTCCGCCGGGGGTGTGCGGGGCGCAGTCTCATACCAAAGAAGACCTTTGAGGTTCTCAAAGTTCAAGTGTTAACGTGTTCGGCATGAAGACAGCTGTGCGCCTCCGACCTGCCGCGAGCATCCCGCTCGTGGCGCGCCTGCATGTCGATCTCTGCCGCTGTATGTCCGCGGTCTGTTGCCGCAACGTCTGAACGGCATCATGCAGCGGCGCCGCCTCTGACGCGGGCGCCGCACCCCCGTCCCCTCCGCACACCGTCCCCGTGCGTCCCGATGCGTCACATCTGGAGTGTGTCCGTGTCCGCGAACCCCGCGTCCGCCACCACCGATGAGCCCTCCGGCTCCGGTTTCCGCATACCCAAGGTCCCGTTCTGGGCCCAGATCGTCGCCGGTCTCGTCCTCGGCGTACTGCTCGGCTGGCTCGCCCGCAGCCAGGACATCGACTGGCTCTACACCACGCTCGACAAGGTCGGCCACATCTTCGTCCAGCTGCTGAAGCTGGCCGTCGCGCCCCTCGTCTTCTTCGCGATCCTGGTGTCGATCACCAACCTGCGCAAAGTCAACAACGCCGCCAGGCTGGCGGGCCGCACCGTCCTCTGGTTCATGATCACCTCGCTGATCGCGGTCGCCATCGGCCTCGCGATCGGCCTGATCACCAACCCGGGCTCCGGCACCGGCCTCACGCCGAAGGACGGCAAGGCCCCGGAGCACGCGGGCTCCTGGCTCGACTTCCTGACGGGCATCATCCCGGAGAACGTGATCACTCCGTTCACCGACCTGAACGTCCTTCAGATCGTCTTCATGGCCGCCGTCGCCGGTATCGCCGCCCTGCAGCTCGGCGAGAAGGCCCAGCCGATCCTCAACCTCAGCGAAGCCGTCCTGGAGCTCCTCCAGAAGGCCCTGTGGTGGGTCATCCGCCTCGCCCCGATCGGCACCATCGGCCTCATCGGCTACGCCATCGCGGACTACGGCTGGGACCTGATCGGCAAGTACGCCACGTTCACCGCCGACGTCTACATCGGCTGCGCACTGGTGATGTTCGGCGTCTACCCGCTGCTCCTGGCCACCGTGGCCAAGGTCAGCCCGCTCCAGTTCTTCAAGGGCGCCTGGCCCGCGATCCAGCTCGGCTTCGTCTCGCGCTCCTCGGTCGGCACCATGCCGGTCACCCAGCAGGTCACCGAGCGCCTCGGCGTCCCGAAGGAGTACGCCTCCTTCTCGGTCCCGTTCGGCGCGACGACCAAGATGGACGGCTGCGCCGCGATCTACCCGGCGCTGGCCGCGATCTTCATCGCGCAGATCTTCGACGTCCAGCTGGGTGTCGGTGACTACATCCTCATCGCGTTCGTCTCGGTGATCGGCTCCGCGGCCACCGCCGGTCTCACCGGCGCCACGGTCATGCTGACCCTGACGCTGTCGACGCTGGGCCTCCCGCTGGAGGGCGTCGGCCTGCTGATGGCCATCGACCCGATCCTGGACATGATGCGGACCGCGACGAACGTGGCGGGCCAGGCGCTGGTCCCGGTGCTCGTCTCGGCGCGCGAGAAGATCCTCGACCACGACCTGTACAACTCGGCCTCCGCCTCCCCGGTGGACGAGGCCGAGACCGAGGCCGAGGTCCAGGACAGCGAGCCGGCGAAGGTGCCCGTCCCCGCCTGATCCACGCTGTCCCCGACGGCGGTGCCCCGTACCCTCACAGCCTGGGTACGGGGCACCGCCGTTTTGCGAACGCGCCGTACTCTTACCGGGGAGTAGTGCAGCGGGGGCGGGAGGAGTCCGGCATGGGTGCTGTGAAGGGCAAGCGGATGCCGCGCGCCGTGCGCGAGCAGCAGATGATGGACGCCGCGGTGCGGACGTTCGGGCGGCGCGGCTACCGGGCCGCCTCCATGGACGAGATCGCCGAGCTGGCCGGGGTGTCCAAGCCACTGGTGTACCTCTACCTGAATTCGAAGGACGAGCTGTTCACCGCGTGCATCCGGCGCGAGGCCCGGGAACTGCTCGCGGCCGTCCAGGCGGGGGCGGAGCCGGGGCTGCCCGCCGACCGGCAACTGTGGTCCGGGCTCCAGGCGTTCTTCACGCACACCGCGCGGAACCCGGACGGCTGGGCGGTGCTGTACCGGCAGGCGCGTACGCACGGGGAGCCGTTCGCCACCGAGGTGAGCGTGATGCGCGACGAGATCGTTGCGTTCGTGACGGGTCTGATCGGCGCGGCGGCCCGCGAGGCCCATCACGACCCGGCGCTCCCCGACCGGGACGTGGCGGGGCTCGCGCAGGCGCTGGTGGGCGCCGCGGAGTCGCTCGCCGGCTGGGCGAACGAGACCCCGGGCGTCTCGGCGAAGGAGGCGGCGGCCACCTTGATGAACTTCTCCTGGGCGGGCCTGGAGAACCTCATGAACGGGCGCTCCTGGCAGTCGCCGTCCCGGTGAGGTGGACGCGGGTCTCGTCGCCCTCGCCGTCGCGGAGCTGGAAGCCGGTGCCGTCGGAGGCGTAGGTGACGGTGCCGGGGAGCAGGACGGGTGCCCTGAAGTCGGCCCGTACCGTGTGAATCAGGTGTGGCCGCGGGGTCTGTGCGAGGCAGCGGGCCACGGTCCACATGCCGTGCGCGATGGCGCGCGGGAAGCCGAACAGCCGTGCCGTCAGCGGGTACAGGTGGATGGGGTTGCGGTCGCCGGAGGCTGCTCCGTAGCGCCGCCCCAGGTCTGCGGGGAGCCGCCACTCGGCGACGGCGGGGAGCGCCGGGCCGGGGGTGGCGGGGGCCGGGGACGTGCCCGTACGTGTCGGGTGCCGGGACAGGTAGCCGCTGCGGGACTCCCACACCAGCTCGCCCGAGAGCCGGGCCTCGGTGACCACGGTGACCTCCGTGCCCCGTCGGTGCGGGGTCAGCCCGGCCGCGTACACGGTCAGTTCGAGTGCGTCCGCGGGGTGCAGGGTCCGGTGTGCGGTGATCTCGATCCAGGTGTGGACGAGTCCGGTGACCGGCAGCGGGAAGCGGCGCCGGGTCATCAGCCGCATCGCGAGCGGGAAGGCCAGGACGTGCGGGTAGGTGACCGGCAGGGCGTCCGGCTCCGTGAAGCCGCAGATCGCGCGGTAGGCGGCCAGCGGACCGGCCGCGGGACGGGCGGCGGGGGCGGTCGCGCGGTCGGGCGGCAGTACGGCGCCCGACCGGCCGGGCCGTTTGAACGGGGACGTGGCGGCGCCGCGCGCCAGCGAGAGGAGCAGGCTCGGCACCGGGTCACGCCCCCAGCAGGCTCTGGCCGCAGACCCGGACGACCTGGCCGTTGACGGCGCTGGAGGCGGGCTGGGCGAACCAGGCGGTCGTCTCGGCGACATCGACCGGGAGCCCGCCCTGCGAGAGCGAGTTCATCCGGCGGCCGGCCTCGCGGATGAAGAGCGGCACGGCCGCGGTCATCTTCGTCTCGATGAAGCCGGGGGCGACCGCGTTGACGGTGACGCCGTGCTCTGCCTCCGCACGCGGGGCGAGCGAACGGACCAGCCCGATGACGCCGGCCTTGCTCGCCGCGTAGTTGGTCTGGCCGTTGTTGCCGGCGATGCCCGCGATGGAGGCGGTGGCGATGATCCGGCCGCCCCGGTTGACGGTGCCGGTCTTCAGCAGCGCGTCCGTGGTGCGCAGGACGCTGTCGAGGTTGACGTCGATGACCGGGGCCCAGCGGTCGGCGGGCATGTTGGCGAGCCGCCGGTCGCGGGTGATGCCGGCGTTGTGGACGAGGACGTCGAGGCCGTCCGGGGCGGCGGCGGTGATCCTGGCCGCCGCGTCGGCCGCGGTGATGTCCAGCGGCAGGGCGGTCGCGCCGAGCCGGGCGGCGGTGCGCTCCAGGTCCTCGCGTGCCTGCGGGACGTCCAGGCAGACGACGTGGGCGCCGTCCCGGGCGAGCACGGAGGCGACCGAGGCGCCGATGCCGCGCGCCGCCCCGGTGACCAGCGCGGTGCGCCCGGCGAGCGGGGCGGCCCAGTCGTCGACCGGGGCCGGTGCGGCCGAGGTCACCTCGATGACCTGGCCGCTGATGTACGCGGACCGGGGCGACAGCAGGAAGCGCAGGGTGGATTCGGCGCCGGCGACCGCGCCGGGCACGACGCGGACCAGCTGCGCGGTCGAGCCCTTGCCGATCTCCTTGCCGAGGGAGCGCACGAAGCCTTCGAGGGCCTGCTGCGCGGCGGCCTGGTGGTGGTCGTCCGGGGACGGCCGCACGCCGAGGACGACGACGCGGCCGCCCGGTGCCAGGGAGCGGACGACGGGGTGCAGCGCGCCGTGCACGGCCCCGAGCCCGGCGGCGGTGCCGACGGCCGTGGCGTCCAGCACGAGCGCGGCGGGCCGCTCCGCGCTCGCCCTCACCTCCAGTCCGGTCGCGGCGAGGACCGCGCCGAGCTCGTCGGTCACGGTGGAGTCCCCGGCCGTGAGGTGGAGGACGGGACCGGTCAGTGCCGGGGTCTCCAGGGACCAGCGGCGCAGCGGGGCGGGCTGCGGCAGGCCGATCCGCCGGGTCAGGAACCGGCCGGTCGCTGTGCCGGTGAAGTGCAGATAGCGGTCGGCCATTGTCCAGACTCCCTGCTCGGTCTTAGATTTACTCCAGAGTAAGGTTACTCAAGGGTCAGGAGTTGGTCGAGATGAGTTGGTCGAGTTGATTCCCCTCGCACTTCCGCGGCCCCGCAGGGTCGCGGTCATCGGGGGCAGCCGTATCCCCTTCGCCCGCTCCGACGGGCCGTACGCGCAGGCGTCCAACCAGCAGATGCTCACCGCCGCGCTGGACGGACTGGTCGAGCGGTTCGGGCTCCAGGGGCAGCGGGTCGGGGAGTTCACGGCCGGCGCGGTCCTCAAGCACAGCCGGGACTTCAACCTGGCCCGGGAGACCGTGCTCGGCTCCCGGCTCGACCCGCGCACCCCCGCGTACGACATCCAGCAAGCCTGCGGCACCGGCCTCCAGGCCGTCATCGCCGCCGCCAACAAGATCATGCTCGGGGCGCTCGACTCGGCGGTCGCGGGCGGCGCGGACACCACGAGCGACGCGCCCCTCGGCGTCAACGACGAGCTGCGCAGGCTGCTGCTGTCGGCGCGCCGCGCGAAGTCGGCGGGCGGCCGGGCGAAGGCCCTCGCGGGCGTACGCCCCCGCCACCTCGTCCCGGACATCCCGCGCAACGCGGAGCCCCGCACCGGTCTCTCGATGGGCGACCACGCGGCGGTCACCGCCCGGCAGTGGGACATCGCCCGCGCGGACCAGGACCTGCTCGCCGCCACCAGTCACCAGCGCCTCGCCGCCGCCTACGAGCGGGGGTTCCTGGACGACCTGGTCGTCCCGTACCTCGGTCTGGACCGGGACCAGAACCTGCGCCCCGGCTCGACCGTGGAGAAACTCGCCACCCTGAAGCCGGTGTTCGGCGCCGACCACCCGGACGCGACGATGACCGCGGGCAACTCCACCCCGCTCACGGACGGCGCGGCGACGGTGCTGCTGGCGAGCGAGGAGTGGGCCGAGCGGCACGGGCACGAACCGCTCGCCTACCTCTCGCTGTACGAGACGGCCGCGGTCGACTACGTGGGCGGCGAGGACGGACTGCTGATGGCGCCCGCGTACGCCGTACCGAGGCTGCTGGAGCGGGCCGGGCTCGGCGTCGGGGACTTCGACCTCTTCGAGGTCCATGAGGCCTTCGCCTCCCAGGTGCTCGCCACGCTGGCCGCCTGGGAGAAGGCGGGACTGGCCCCCGTCGACCGGGAGAAGCTCAACGTGGCCGGCTCCTCGCTCGCCACCGGGCACCCGTTCGCCGCGACGGGCGCCCGGATCGTCGCCACCCTCGCCAAGCTCCTCGCGGAGCGGGACGCCCCGGGACGCGGGCTGATCTCGATCTGCGCGGCCGGCGGCCAGGGCGTCACGGCGATCCTCGAACGCCCCTGACCCGAAACCCCGCACACGGAGGCACGGCCCGACCCGTTCCGCCCCCGCCCGACCCCGATGCCCGAGGAGCCGCACGTGTCCACGCCACCCGCCACCACCACCGCGCCCGTCCTGGTCGAGCCCGCCAAGGTCAGGGCCGCCGACGGCACCGTCCAGCAGGTCTCCGTACCGGCGTTCGCCCCGCCCGTCCGGCGCGGCTCGCTCGCGGAGATCCCGTTCGAGAACGCCCGCGAGGCACCGGCCGACGCCGTCCTCAGCCGCAAGCAGCCGGACGGCGGCTGGCAGGACGTGACGGCGGCGGAGTTCGCGGGCGAGGTGCTCGCCGTCGCCAAGGGCCTGATCGCGGAAGGGCTGCGGGGCGGGGACCGCATCGCGATCATGGCCCGGACGACGTACGAGTGGACGCTGCTGGACTTCGCGGCGTGGGCCGCCGGACTGGTCACCGTCCCCATCTACCCGACCTCCTCCGCCTTCCAGGCCCGCTGGATACTCCAGGACTCGGGCGCCGCCGCCTGCGCGGTCGAGACGGCGGAGCAGGGCCGCCTCATCAGCCAGGAACGCAAGCAGCTCGGCGGCCTCACCCACCTCTGGCAGTTCGACACGGGCATGCTGGGGCGGCTGAAGACGGCCGGCCGGGACGTTCCCGACGACGCCGTCGCGGCCCGTCGCGCCACCCTGGAACCCGAGACTCCCGCCACCCTCATCTACACCTCCGGCACCACCGGCCGCCCCAAGGGCTGTGTGCTGACCCACGGCAACTTCTACGCCGAGGTCGACAACGCCATCGAGCTGCTGCACCCGGTGTTCACATCGGTCAGCAAGTACCCCGCGTCCACCCTGCTGTTCCTGCCGCTGTCGCACGTCTTCGGCCGGATGGTCGCGATCGGCTGCCTGCGCGCCAGGGTCCGGCTCGGCCACGCCCCGTCCATCCAGACCGACGACCTGCTCGCGGACCTGGCCGGTTTCAGACCGTCGTTCCTGCTGGCCATCCCGTACGTCCTGGAAAAGGTCTACAACACCGGCCGGGCCACCGCCGAGAAGATGGGCCGCGCCTCGTCCTTCGACCGGGCCGCCCGGATCGCCCAGCGCTACGGCCAGGCCGTCGAAGCCGCGGAACACGGCACCGGACCCGGTCCCGGACTCGGTCTGCGGGCGGCCCGCGCGCTCTACGACCCGCTGGTCTACCGCCGGATCAGGGCCGCACTCGGCGGCCAGGTCCGGTACGCGATCTGCGGCGGCTCCCCGCTGGGCAGCCGGCTCGCCGCCTTCTACGCGGGCGCCGGCATCGAGATCTTCGAGGGCTACGGGCTGACGGAGACCACCGCCGCCGCCACCGTGACCCCGCCGCTGAGACCGCGTCTGGGCACGGTCGGCTGGCCGCTGCCGGGCACCGCCGTCCGCATCGCGCCGGACGGTGAGGTGCTGCTCAGCGGGGGCCAGGTGTTCCAGGGCTACTGGGACGCGGAGCGCGGCCAGGCCGTTCCCGCGCTCGACGGCGGCTGGTTCGCCACCGGGGACCTGGGCGCGCTCGACGAGGACGGCTACCTCACGATCACCGGCCGCAAGAAGGACATCATCATCACCTCGGGCGGCAAGAACGTCACCCCGGCCCCGCTGGAGGACTGGCTGCGCGCCCACCCGCTGGTCAGCCAGTGCATGGTGGTCGGCGACAACCGCTCGTTCATCACCGCCCTGATCACCCTGGAGCCGGACGGGCTCTCCCACTGGCGCCGGATGCGGAAGAAGGAGGGCGTCCCGGTGCGCGAACTGATCCACGACGAGGAACTGCACGCCACGCTGCAACGCGCGGTCGACGAGGCCAACCGGCTCGTCTCCCGCGCCGAGTCGATCCGGAAGTTCAGCGTGCTGCCGGTGGACTTCACCGAGGAGCGCGGCCATCTGACGCCGTCGCTGAAGCTGAAGCGGGACGCGATCACCCGGGACTTCGCGGCGGAGATCGAGGAGCTCTACCGCAAGTGAGGCGGCCTTGGTGCGGGGTCGCCGGGTGCGGGGTTCCAGGGTGCGGGGTGCGGGGTCGCCGGGTGCGGGGTTCCAGGGTGCGGGGTTCCGTCCTCAATCGCCGGACGGGCTTGATTGTGCGGGTGCGCCTGCCCGGTGGGTGGGGTTCGGGGTCCCTCCGGGGCGTCTCCTCGGGCGACGAACGTGCGGGGGGTCCGGACAGGCAACCGGGTCTGTGTTCGTCGTCCTGCGGGGACTCCCCCGCACGCCCCCGAACCCGGCCGTCGCGCGTCTGCGGCAGTCGTTTCGCGACTTTCGTCTCCCGTCCGGATACTTTCGTCCGGGGGTCCTGGCCCCTCGGCCGATGACCGCCGTCGGGTGTCCGGACCAGCATCGGTTCCATGGCCTCCGCACGCGCACACCGCCTCCGCTCCGCGCTCGGCCTCTTCCTGCTGGCCCCGCTGATCGGGGAGTTCCTGCTGGGCAACCAGCCGATCACGGCGCTGCCCTCGGTGTTCCTGCTCGCGCCCCTGTATGGCGGCGGCGCGCTGCTGGTCCGGGAGACGGCCCGCCGGGCCGGGCGCGGCTGGCCCACCATGATCCTGCTCGGGGCGGCCTACGCGCTGGTCGAGGAGGGCCCGGTCGACCAGATGCTGTGGAATCCGCACTACGGCGGCTTCGACCTGGGGGCCGCGTACGCGGGAGCCCGGGTGCCGCTGCTGGACACCAGCGTTCAGCTGCTCCAGGACGTGCTGACGCTGCACACCGTGTGGAGCGTCTGCGTGCCCATCGCCCTCGTCGAGGCCTTCGCCCGCGACGGTGACCGCAGCCGTCCCTGGCTCGGCCTCCCCGGCCTCTCGGCGGCCGCCCTCGTGTTCACCGCCGGTTCGGGATTCCTCGCCCTGGCCCAGGTGGAGTCCGAGGACTTCGTGGCCACGCCCGCGCAGTTCGCCGCGGCGGGCGTGCTCATCGCCGCACTGATCACCGCGGCCTTCCTCTGCCGTCGGCCGGGAGCGCGGCACCCGGCCGGGCGCACGCCGCCCGCGCCCCGGGTGGTCGGTGTGCTGTCCTTCGCCGCCACGAGCGCGTACTGGGGGCGGGAGTACCTGCCGGACGGGGTGCCGGCGGCGGTGCCCGTGCTCGGCTGGGCGCTCCTGGTGGCCGTGGTGCTGGTGCCGTGCGTCCGCTGGGCGCGCGGTGAGGGGTGGACCGGAGCGCACCGGCTCGGGCTCGCCGGGGGCGCGCTGCTCACCTATGCCTGGGTGGGCTTCGAGCAGGTGCGGTACCTGGACGTGTCCCGCGCCACCGGTCTCCTCGGCAACGCGGTGTTCGCGACGGGCGCCCTGGTGCTGCTGGCCGCGGCGGCGCGGGCGGGCGCCTGCGGCCGGGTTCACCCCCGCCCCTTGTCTGATGCAGCGTCAGGTACGACGATGGCCCCGCGCGTCGTTAAGTGACGGTGCGTCAGATCTGGTCCAGGGGAAGGAGGCCGGACGGTGCCGATACTGCCCGCCGGGCCGCTGTCGTACGGGATGCAGCTCCCGATCCAGTCGCAGAGTGCCATCTACGCAGAACCGTGGGAGGCCGGGGCCACGCCCTTCGACCTCGTCGAGATCGCCCGCACCGCCGACCGCACCGGGTTCGCGTACCTCGCGAGCTGTGACCACGTGGCCATTCCGCGCCGGCTCGCGGAGGGGATGAGCACGGTCTGGTACGACCCGGTGGCCACGCTCGGGTTCCTCGCCGGGGTCACCGAGCGCGTGCTGCTGATGAGCCATGTCGCGGTCGTCGGGCTGCGCCATCCGCTGGCCACCGCCAAGCAGTACGCGACCCTCGACCACCTCAGCGGGGGCCGGCTGATCCTCGGGGTCGGCGCCGGGCACGTGCGCGAGGAGTTCGAGGCGCTCGGGGCGGACTTCGACGGGCGCGGCGGCGTGCTCGACGAGACCGTCGACGCGCTGAGGGCCGCGCTCGGGCCCGAGGAGTACCCGGAGTTCGCGGGGGAGCGGTTCTCCTTCAGCGGGCTCGGCCAGCTGCCCAGGCCCGCCCAGGAGCGGGTGCCGATCTGGGTGGGCGGGTCCTCGCCCGCCGCGGTGCGCAGGGCGGCCGTGCGGGGGGACGGCTGGCTGCCGCAGGGCGATCCGCGCGGGAAGCTGCCGGAGCAGATCGGCCGGCTGCACGCGCTGCGGGAGGCCGCCGGGGTGGCGGAGCCGATCGTCGTCGGGGCCATCACGGAGCCGCTGTACGTGGGCGAGCCGGACTGGTCCGTGGGGCGGCGCACCCTCAGCGGGAAACCGGAGGCGCTGGCGGAGTCGCTGCGGGAGTACGCCGCGATGGGCGTGCACCAGATACAGGTGCGCTTCCGCAGTCGCAGCAGGGCCGAACTGACCGATCAGATGGCGGCGTTCGCCGCCGATGTCGCACCTCACCTCGACAGGTAGGAGTCAGGTCATGGGGAAGCTGGACGGGCGGACCGTGCTGATCAGCGGCGCGGCGCGCGGGCAGGGCGAGCAGGAGGCGCGGCTCTTCGCCGCGGAGGGCGCCCGGGTGGTGATCGCCGATGTGCTCGACGAGCAGGGCGAGGCGCTCGCGAAGGAGCTGGGGGAGGGGACCGCGCTCTTCGTCCACCTCGACGTGAGCCAGGAGGCAGACTGGCAGGCGGCGGTCGCCGCGGCGAAGGGCGCCTTCGGGCGGATCGACGGGCTGGTCAACAACGCGGGGATCCTGCGGTTCAACGAGCTGGTGACCACGCCGCTGGAGGAGTTCCAGCAGGTGGTGCAGGTCAACCAGGTGGGCGCCTTCCTGGGGATCAGGACCGTCGCGCCCGAGATCGTGGCGGCGGGCGGCGGGACGATCGTCAACACCTCCTCGTACACCGGGCTCACCGGCATGGCGTTCGTCGGCGCGTACGCCGCGACCAAGCACGCCGTGCTGGGCCTGACCAAGGTGGCGGCGGTGGAGTTGGCGGCGAAGGGGGTCAGGGTCAACGCCGTCTGCCCCGGGGCCGTGGACACCGCGATGTCCAATCCGGCGATGCTGGACCCGGACGCCGACCAGGAGGAGTCGAAGGGGGCGGTGGACGCGCTCTACCGCAAGCTCGTCCCGCTCGGCCGGATCGGCCGCCCGGAGGAGGTGGCCGCCCTGGCGCTGTTCCTGACCTCGGACGACTCCTCGTACATCACCGGGCAGCCGTTCGTCATCGACGGCGGATGGCTGGCCGGGGTCAGCCTCTTCTGACCGCCGCCAACTCCACCTCACCTGACGAAGCGTCAGGTATTGACGGGTCCGGATGTCGGTGGAACAGTCGGACGCATCAGAATCTGACGGAGTGTCAGAAACGATTGAGGACGGTGAACCCCCTTGGAATTCGGGCTCTTTGTACAGGGGTATGTGCCCGCCGCGCGGGCCAAGGCGGACCCCGGGGCAGAGCACAAGGCGCTGATCGAGGAGACCGAGTACGTCATCCAGGCGGACAAGTCCGGCTTCAAGTACGCCTGGGCCTCCGAGCACCACTTCCTGGAGGAGTACTCGCACATCTCGGCCAACGACGTGTACCTGGGCTACCTCGCCCACGCCACGGACCGCATCCACCTCGGATCCGGCATCTTCAACCCGCTCGCCCCGGTCAACCACCCGGTGAAGGTGGCCGAGAAGGTCGCCATGATGGACCACCTCTCCGAGGGGCGCTTCGAATTCGGCTCCGGGCGCGGGGCGGGCAGCCACGAGATCCTCGGGTTCATGCCGGGCATCACCGACATGAACCACACCAAGGACCTCTGGGAGGAGACCATCGGGGAGTTCCCCAAGATGTGGCTCCAGGACGAGTACGTCGGCTTCCAGGGCAAGAGCTGGTCGCTGCCGCCGCGCAAGATCCTGCCCAAGCCGTACGGGAAGTCGCACCCGGCGATGTGGTACGCGGCCGGCTCGCCGTCCTCGTACGCCATGGCGGGCAGGAAGGGGCTCGGCGTGCTGGGCTTCAGCGTGCAGAAGGTCTCCGACATGGAGTGGGTCGTCGAGTCCTACAAGACCGCCGTCAAGGACGCCGAGCCGATCGGTGACTTCGTCAACGACAACGTGATGGTCACCTCGACGGCGATCTGTGCCGAGACCCACAAGAAGGCCGTCGAGATCGCGGTGGGCGGCGGGCTGAACTACCTCCAGTCGCTGCTGTTCCGCTACCACGACACGTTCCCGCGCCCGGAGGGCATCCCGGAGTGGCCGGAGCTGCTGCCGGAGTACTCGGAGGAGATCATCGAACTCCTCATCGCCGAGGAGCTGATGATCTGCGGCGATCCGGACGAGGTGCTGGCGCAGTGCCGGCGGTGGGAGCGGGCGGGGGCGGACCAGCTGAGCTTCGGCCTGCCGATCGGGATCAGTCCCGAGTCCACGCTGAACTCGATCAAGCTGATCGGCGAGCACGTGATCCCGAAGATCGACACGGACCCGGTCCACCGGACGACGCGGTTCCGCGACGCGGCGTGACCGGCCCCGCCGGCGTCTGAGGCGCGGGTTCCCGGGGGCGCTGCCCCGCCCCCCCCAGGAGGCTTGATTCCGCCGGCCCCACACACGGGCGGCGTCTTCCCGGACCGCCGTTCCGCCGGCCGGGGTGCGTACCGCGGCCGTACGCACCCCGGCACACATTCGGTTCTGTACACACGGAAGGGACCCCTCATGCTCGACCACCTCATCCGCGGAGCGACCGTCGTGGACGGCACCGGCGGGCCCTCCTACCTCGCGGACATCGGCATCCGTGACGGCCGTATCGCCGTCGTCGCGGAACCCGGTAAGGCCCCCGGGCCCGCCGCGACCACAGAGGACGCCACCGGTCTGGTCCTCGCGCCCGGGTTCGTCGACCCGCACACCCACTACGACGCCCAGCTCTTCTGGGACCCGTACGCCACCCCGTCGATGAACCACGGAGTGACCACCGTCGCCGGGGGCAACTGCGGATTCACCCTCGCCCCGCTCCACCCGGACCGGCCGGAGGACGCCGACTACACCCGGCGCATGATGTCGCGGGTCGAGGGCATGGCGCTCAAGGCGCTGGAGGAGGGGGTCGACTGGACCTGGTCCAGCTTCCGCGAGTACCTCGACGCGCTCGACGGGCGGATCGCCGTCAACGCCGGATTCATGGTCGGGCACTGCGCGCTGCGCCGGCACGTCATGGGGGCGGAGGCGGTCGGCGGGCAGCCGACGCCCGCTCAGCTCGACGCCATGCTGGCGCTGTTCCACGACGCGATGGACGCCGGGGCGTGGGGCCTGTCCACCACCCAGTCCTCCACCCACGCCGACGGCGACGGGCAGCCGGTCGCCTCCCGGCACGCGCTGCCCGAGGAACTCCTCGCGCTCTCCCGCGCGGTCGGCGAGCACGAGGGCACCCAGATCGAGGCGATCGTGGCGGGCTGCCTCGACCAGTTCTCCGACGAGGAGATCGAACTGTTCGTCGACATGACGGCGGCCGCCGGACGCCCGCTCAACTGGAACGTCCTGACCATCGACGCCGCCGTCCCGGAACGCGTACCGCGCCAGCTGGTCCCCAGCGAACGCGCCCGCCGCGCGGGCGGCCGGATCGTCGCGCTCACGATGCCGATCCTGACCCCGATGAACATGTCGCTCGGCACGTTCTGCGCCCTCAACCTGATCCCCGGCTGGGGCGACATCCTGTCCCTGCCCGTCCCCGAGCGCATCGAGCGGCTGCGGGACGCGGACACCCGCACGGAGATGCTGCGCCGCGCCAACAGCAAGGAGGCCGGTGTCTTCCGCCGCCTCGCGAACTTCGGCCGGTACGTCATCGGGGACACCTACAGCGCCGCCAACGAGGGCCTCAGCGGCCGGGTCGTCAACGACATCGCCGCAGAGCGCGGCCAGGACCCCTTCCAGTGCCTCGTCGAGATCTGCGCCGCCGACGAACTGCGCACGGTCCTGTGGCCGATGCCCACCGACAACGACCCGGACTCCTGGGCGCTGCGCCGGCGGACCTGGGAGCACGAGGACGTCATGCTCGGCGGCTCCGACGCGGGCGCCCACCTGGACCGGATGTGCGGGGCCCCGTACACCACCCGGTTCATCGGGGACTGCCTGCGCGGCCGCAAGCTCGTACCCCTCGAAGCGGCCGTCAAGATGCTCACCGACGACCCCGCGCGCCTCTTCGGCCTGCGCGACCGGGGCCGGATCGCGGAGGGTTACCACGCCGACCTGGTGCTCTTCGACCCCGAACGCATCGACGCGGGCCCGGCCACCCTCGTCCACGACCTGCCCGGCGACAGTCCCCGGCTCGACTCCAAGGCCCTCGGAATCGTGTCGGTCCGGGTCAACGGGGTGGAGACGCTGCGCGACGACAAGGTGACCGGCGCGGTCCCCGGCACGGTGCTGCGCTCCGGACGCGACACCCGGACGGTGAGCACGCAGTGACCACGACTCCCCAGCGCCTCTTCATCGGCGGCGAGTGGACCGAGCCCGCGAACGGCCACTACGAGGTGATCAACCCGGCCACGGAGGACGTCGTCGGACTGGCCCCGGAGGCGAGCCGGGCGCAGGTGTACGAGGCGGCCGCCGCGGCCCGTGAGGCCTTCGCGAGCTGGTCCCGGAGCCGCCCGGAGGAACGCGCCGCGATCCTCGGCCGCGCCGCGGACCTGATGCAGCGCGACTTCACCGCCAACGCCGCGCTCGCCCAGGCGGAGAGCGGCGCCACCACCGGCACCGCGCGCGGGATGCAGGTGGCGGTGGGCGCCGCCCGGTTCCGGCGGTACGCGAAGGGCGCCCTGGAACCGGCGGAGGAGGCGGTCCCGCCGCAGATCAACGAGGCCGGTCCGATGGGCCGGGCCGGGATCTTCGGGGCGCTCGCGGTCCGCCAGCCGGTCGGCGTCGTCACCTGCATCACCTCGTACAACAACCCCTGGGCCAACCCGGCGGGCAAGATCGCCCCGGCGCTCGCGATGGGCAACACGGTCGTCGTGAAACCCGCGCCGCAGGACCCGCTCTCCGTCTTCCGGATGGCCGAGGCGCTCGCGGAGGCCGGTGTTCCGCCGGGCGTCGTCAACGTGATCAGCGGTTCGGGCGCGGAAGCGGGCGAGGCCGCCGTGGACTCGCCCGACGTCGACATGGTCAGCTTCACCGGCTCCACCTCGGTCGGGCAGCGCATCGCGGAGGTCTGCGGCCGGTCCATGAAGCGGCAGCTGATGGAGCTGGGCGGCAAGGGCGCCGCCGTGGTGCTCGACGACGCCGACCTCGACTCGGCGGTGGCGGGCATCGGCACCACGTTCTCGTTCTACAGCGGTCAGATCTGTACGGCTCCGACCCGCGTCCTGGTCCAGCGGGCGGCGCACGACGCTCTGATCGAGAAGCTCGCGGCCTACGCCGGATACCTGGCGGTCGGTGATCCGACGGCGAAGGGCACGGTCGTCGGCCCGGTCATCTCCGCCGCCCACCGGGACCGCGTCGAGTCGTACGTCGAGCTGGGCCGCAAGGAGGGGGCCAGGATCGTCACGGGCGGCGACCGCCCGGACCCCACCGGCAGCGGCTTCTACGTGGCGCCCACGCTGCTGGCCGACTGCACGCCCGGCATGCGGGTCGTGCGGGAGGAGATCTTCGGCCCGGTCGTGGTGGTCGTGCCCTTCGACGACGAGGAGGAGGGCATCACGCTGGCCAACGACAGCGACTACGGACTGATCGACTACGTCTGGTCCGGCGATGTGGCCCGCGCCTTCCGCGTCGCCCGCAGGCTGCGGGCCGGCGGGGTCGGCGTGAACACGATCGGACGGAACATGGAGGCCCCGTTCGGCGGGTTCAAGCGCAGCGGGGTGGGACGCGACGTCGGCTCGTACGCCCTGCACGCCTACAGCGAGCTCCAGGCGATCGTCTGGCCGGGCTGAACGCCGCCCGCCCCGCACCGGCGGCCGGAGAGGACGCGGCGCGAGAGTATCTCGGTATCAAGTATCTTGACATCGAGATTAATTCGCGGCAGGCTTCCCCGGTCCGCTGAGCCGTGGGGAGATTCGGGGGTGGGGCGGTGCGACGCGCCACGAAGGGCAAGGGCGAGCGGGTTCCGGAGCGCGGGCCGGGGCTGCTGGCGCAGCTGCGCGATCCGCCGGGCGGCCGCGACGCCCGGATCATGCTGCTCGCCCTGTCGGCCGACCGCACCGGATCGGGCCTGTGGGCCGCGTCCTCGGTGCTGTACCTCACCTTCGTGACGCATCTGAGCGCCCAGCAGATCGGGGTCCTGCTGGGCGTGGCCGGGGTGGCGGGCATCGCCGGTTCACCGCTGGCCGGGCGGCTGGCCGGCCGCTTCCCGCTGCGTCGGCTGCTGATCGGCTGCCATCTGCTGCGGCTGGTGACCCTGACCCTGGTGCTGCTGTGCCCCGGGTTCGAGGCGCTGCTGCCCGTCGTAGCCGCGACCTACCTGGGGGACAGGGCGGCCAAGACACTGGAGATGCTGTTCGCCACCCGCGCGGCGGGCGAACGGCGCTCCGCGTACCAGGCGTTGTCGCGCAGCGCGGCCAACGCGGGGTACGGAGTGGGTGCCGGGATCGCGGCCGTCGGGCTGGCCGTGGGCACCACGGGCGCCTGTCGCGCCCTGATCCTCGGCGACGCGCTGTCGTTCGTCGTGGCGGCGGTGCTGGTGTGGCGCACCCGCGAGCTGCGGGAGGCGACGGTCGAGGTGGCACGGTCGACGGCGGCGCCCGAGGCCGCTCGGGCGGCCGCCGCGGGGCGTGCCCCCGGCCGGCCGGCGAGCCCCTGGCGGGACCGCGGCTACCTCGGGTTCGTCCTGCTCGACATCCCGATGAACCTCGACGACTCCGTCCTCGGCGTCGGACTGCCGCTGTGGCTGGTCAACCGCACCTCCGCACCGCACGCCCTCGTACCGGCCTTCCTGGTCATCAACACCGTGCTGGTCGTCGTGCTCCAACTGACCGTGTCCAGAAGGGCCGAGGGCCCGCGCCGGACGGTCCGGACCCTGCTGCTGTACGGCGGCCTGATGTTCCTGTGCTGCGCGCTCCTGGCCGGGGCCGCGCGGTGCGGGACCTGGACGGCGGCGGCGGTCCTGCTCGGCGCGGCGGTGCTCGTCACACTGGCGGAGCTGATGCGCTCCGTGAGCTCGTGGGAGCTGGCCGTCCTGCTGGCGCCCCCGGAGGCGCGGGCCGCCTACCTCGGGGTGGCGGGCATGTCGCAGTCCATCCAGAAGTCCGCCGGACCCCCGCTGCTGACCGGCGTGGTGATGGCCGCCGGACCGGCGGGATGGCTGGTGCTCGGCACGGCGATCGCCGGACTGGCGGTGGCGCAACGCCGGTGCTGCGCGCGGCGGTTCCATACCCTCGCGCCACCCGTCCCGGACCGCGTGCGGACCGCCGCACCGGCCGCGCCGGAGTAGGGCCCGCGGTGTCCGAGGAGTGCAGCGGCGGTGCCCCGTGAGCACCCCGGGGGCCCCTTGGCCGGGCGGGCGCGACGCGGTATCAATGGCAGGGACCGATGGCTGGAGGCACCGTGCACGAGCAGGAACGCCGCACCACCCGCACCAGGCGCCCACGGGGGCAGGACCAGGAGTCGGACCGCCCGCCGGGGCCGGTCGCGGCGCCGGGGTCCCCGGCCGAGCTGGCGGTGCTCCAGCGGACGGTGGGCAACGCGGCCGTCGCACGGATGCTCGCGGACCGGGAACGGGACCGTGACCCGGGCCGGGAACGGGAGCAGCCGGTGCAGCGCTCCGCGGTGCGTGACGTGCTGGGCACGACGGGCCGCCCGCTCGACCAGCCGGTGCGCGAGGACATGGAGGCCAGGTTCGGCACGGACTTCTCCGACGTCCGGCTGCACACGGACGCCACCGCCCAGCGCTCCGCCGCCGAGATCGGCGCCCGCGCGTACACGTCCGGCAGCCACATCGTCCTGGGCGGTGCGACGACCGACGCGCACACCCTGGCCCACGAACTGACCCATGTGGTCCAGCAGCGTTCGGGCCCGGTGGCGGGCACGGACGACGGAACCGGGCTGAAGGTCTCCGACCCCTCCGACCGCTTCGAGCGGGCGGCGGAGGCCAACGCGCACCGCGTCATGTCCGCACCGCACGCGCACGACGCCGCCGGGGCCGGGGTGCAGCGCAGCCGCGCGACCGCGGCACACGACCACGCCGTGCAGCGGGCCCCGGCCACCGGCGGGCCCGCACCGGTCCTCGGCGCGGTCAAGTCCGGTGCGGACGAGGAAGGGCTCTGCGGCAACTTCTCCCGGAGGCGGGACTGGACGATCACCAACCCGCAGCAGGGGGTGATCATCCAGCATGTGACCAGGCAGTTCGCCGTGGAGCGGCACACCGGCCAGGGCTGGTCCGCGATCAGCGGTCCGGCGCTGGACGGCTACGTGCAGAACGGCGGGACGGTCAACGGGGGCGAGTTCCAGTACTGGGAGCTGTGGCGGGTCGCCGCGGACGGCACGGTCAGCGACGGGGGCGACGACACCTTCGGCATGACCTCGCTGCTGGAGAACGACACGCAGGTGCACAACACCACCCGGGGCTCCTTCACCATCAGCGGCAACGCACATTTCTACGCCACGGCGGAGTCCCCGTCGGCCATGGGATTCAGCCGCACCGGAGCGGTCTCCGCGGGCGGCCTGTACAGCCGCACCACCGATCCCCAGGCGGACCTGGCCGCCCTCGGCCTGGTCCCGGCGGCCGGACCGCTCCGGTACACCGTCCAGGCCAGCTGGGACAGCTCGGACAAGCGGACCGCCGCGGCCGCGGCCAAGCCGAGGACCACCGTGTACCGGCCGAACGCGGCGTACAGCCAGGTACGGGAGAGCACGACCTGATCCTGGGCCTCAGCTCTCCAGGAACACCGGATTGGTCAGCGCCGCCAGCGCCCCCCGGGCAGCCCGGGGACGGTCGCCGGATGCCGGACCTCGGCCCGCACGTAGCCGGCGTTCGCGGGCGTCGTACGCCACTGCGCCGTCCCCGTGCCCGACTTCGGGAGCGTCGAGGTGAACAGGGTCCCCTGGTCGGTGACGAAGTGCGCGGTGCAGTCCGGGGCCCCGGTGACCTCCAGTCGTACGGTGACCGGGGCGTCGTCCGCCGGGGCCCGCAGCCGCCCGCCTATCCCGGCGTGGCGCCCGCGCCCGTCCGAGACGCCGAAGGAGAGGCTGACGGCGGACGACTCCGCGATGTAGGAGCGACCGGCCCGGATGCCCGCCACGATCGCCTCGCGGGACAGCTCCTCCGCCAGGACGACGGTCTGCGGGAGCCCGATCCGGTCCGGCTCCCGGTGTGCGTCGCTGTTGCCCATCGCCGGAACCCACGGCTTCGACGAACGGGTGGCCGCTACAAGGGAGTTGTCCCACTCGGCCAGGGCGATCTCGTCCTCCGGGGTGTAGGCCCCGTTCCAGACCTCCACCGCGTCCGCCTCACCGAGGCCGAACTTCCAGTGGCAGCCGATGCAGGTGGCGTGCGGATGGGCGGGCACGACCAGGCCGCCGGCCCGGCGCACGGCTTTCGCGTAGTGCCCGAAACGGTTGTCCCTGGCCCGGTAGCGCCAGTCGACGAACGTGCCCGGTTCGGTGGCGAGCGCGAGCACGTGGCCGTTGCGGGTGGTGATCTCCTCACCCGTCAGGACGAGCAGGTCGTCACCCCACAGTCCGCCCCAAGCGCCGTGCGCGGAGGTGGTGTTGTGCTCGCTGCTGTTGATGAAGTCGAGCCCGGCGGCGCGGGCCCCGGCGGCGATCCCGGCCGGGGTCCGCCCGCCGTCCGAGTGCACGGAGTGCAGGTGGCAGTCCCCCCGGTACCAGGCCCGCCCCCGCCCCTTCGCGCGCCGCGGCGGATACCCGGGGCGCGGGGTGGGCGCCGTGGGCCCGGAACGCAGGGTGACCGTCACCTCGTACGGCAGCCCCTCGGGGGCGACGGTGTAGGGGCCGAGGGCGATGTGCCAGGTCCCGGCCCTCACCGGTCCCGCGAGGTAGCCGGGGGTGGCCTCGTCGCCCCGGATGAAGAAGCCGCCGCGCGCCCCGCCGGACCAGCCCCGGAACCCGGGCCCGCCCAGCTCCGTACCGCGCTCGTCGAAGATGCCGATGTCCAGGGCGTTGCCCTGCGTCCCGGGCGGGACGGGCGTCTTCTCGTACGTGTACGAGACGGCGATCTCCGCGACCCCGCGCGGGACGTCGACCGGCAGGTACACGTAGTCGGGGGACCCGGGCGGCAGGACGCCGCGCACGGTGCTGGACCGGATGCCGCCCTCGTCGGCGGCGGCGAAGCCCACGGTCCCCGACGTCAGGGCGGTGGCGGCCGTCCCGACGAGAAGGCCACGCCTGGCGATCGGGCGGTCCGCGGAACGTGCCGCGGTCATCGGTACCGGAGTCGGTTCGGGCATGGGGCGCTCCCCGGGAGGTGGTGGACGAGACGAGGTCTGCGTACCGGTCCACCGTGGTGGAGGGCGATGAATGCCGGATGAACGAGGCGAGTGGGGGGAGGAGACGGACCGGAGCCGGTCCGGACCGGCCCGCCGCGCCCGGCATCACCACCCGCTCGGTACGGTGACTGCCTACCGCGCCGGAACCGCGGGCCTCGTGGGGATGAGGGAGAAGAGTGATGAGCGGGCAACTCGCCGTTCCCGTCCGGCTGGTGCCGCTCCTGGACCAGTTCGACTTCGGCCGCGAACGACTACTCGGCCGCATCGGCGGCCCGGTGGTGGACAGCGGCAACGGGGTGGAGGTCGAGGCCGCCCCGATGACCGACGCGGAGTACCTCTGGGAGCCGGTGCCCGGCTGCTGGTCGGTCCGCCGCCGGGCGGACGGGCCCGGCGCGCGCGCCACCCAGCTGGTCGGGGCGGGCGACTGGGGCCGGGACTCGGCGGACCCGCCGCACCCGGTGCCACCGCCCTTCACCACGATCGCCTGGCGGCTGTCCCACCTCGCGGAGATGCTGGCCGTCCGCGCCGACCACGCCAACGGCACCCGCACCCTCACCAAGGGCGACCACCGGGTCAGCTCCGACGCCGCCGGGGCGATCGCGGGCTTCTCAGCCGCCGCGGGGGCCTGGCGCGAGGCGCTGCTCGCCGCCGACGACGCCGTGCTCGACCGGGTCGGCCACTGCACGTACCCGCACGGCAGCGACCCGGAGGAGCCGTTCGTCGAGGTCATCTGGTGGGTGAACCAGGAACTGCTGCACCACGGGGCCGAGATCGCCCTGCTCCGTGATCTCTACCGGTACCGGCCACCGCGCACCGGGTAACGGCAGGCGTCCTCGACAGGCCTTCTCGGCAGGCGCCGAAGGCTCGGTTTCGCGGGCCGGACGGCATACCTTGGGGCCGTCACTCGACGACGACGGAGGTGTCCTCGCATGCGGATCGGCACAACGATCTTCCTCACCGACGAGACGATCACACCGGTACGGCTCGCGCGCCAGCTCGAACAGCGCGGGTTCGCCGGGCTCTACCTCCCGGAGCACACCCACATCCCGGTGAGCAGGAAGACCCCGTACCCGCAGGGCGGCGAGCTGCCGCCGGAGTACGGCCGCACCCTGGACCCCTTCGTGGCGCTCGGGCAGGCCGCCGCCGTCACCGAACGGCTGACGCTCGGTACCGGCATCACCCTGATCGCCCAGCACGACCCGATCGACCTGGCCAAGCAGATCGCCACCCTCGACCACCTCTCCGGTGGCCGCTTCACCCTGGGGCTCGGCTTCGGCTGGAACGTGGAGGAGGCCGCCGACCACGGCGTGGACTGGCGCACCCGCCGCGATCTCGGCCGTGACCGGATGGCGCTGATGCGTGCGCTCTGGTCCGCGGAACCGACCGGGTACGAGGGCGAGTTCGGCTCTGTCCAGGCCAGCTACGCGTACCCGAAGCCGTTCCAGCAGCCCCGGGGCCCGGTGGTCGGCCCGCGCACCCTGGTCGGCGGTGCGGCCGGACCGAAGCTGTTCGCGAGCATCGCGGAGTACGCGGACGGCTGGATGCCGATCGGCGGCGGGGGTCTCACGGAGTCGATGCCCCGGCTCCGTGCCGCCTGGGAGTCGGCGGGCCGGGACCCGAAGGACCTGCGGGTGGTCCCGTACGCGGTCCTGCCGGACGCGGGCAAGCTGGCGCACTACGCGGACCTGGGCATCGAGGAGGTCGTGCTCCAACTACCCCCGGCGGGGGAGGCGGAAGTGCTGCGGACGCTGGACGCGTACGCCGAGTTCCTCTAGGGCCTGTCCGGCGGATCATGGCCGGGGGCGCGGCGTTCGGCGCGCCCGCCCCGCGGTCCGTCTACTTGGTCGTGTGCGTGGGGTAGACCTGGACGCCGACGTAGGAGTCCTTGACCTTGCCCGCGCCCTCGGGCCACTTCAGGTCCACGGTGTGGGTCTCGTTCGGGGGTGTCACCAGGATGTCGGTCGGGTCGGTGTGGCTGTCGTCGCTGTTGTCGATGTCGTAGGCGATGTCGAAGACAGCGGCGTCGCCGGGCTTCAGGACGGTGATGCGCGGCTCGGCGTGGCCGCGCTCGACGGGGCTCGCCGTGTTGTCGGAGTCCTTGATGTCGACGCCCGGGAAGCCCGTCGCCGAGCAGGTGGCCGAACCCCGGTTGATCATGGTGACGTTGATCCTGCCGGAGACCTCGTCGGTCGCGGCGTCGGCGGCGTCGATGGCCAGGTCCTCGGTCTTGCAGAACGTGGCCTTGCCGCCGGTCCCCGACGCGCCGTTCGCGGCGTCGGAGCGGGTCTCGACGCCGCCGCCGGAGTCCGGCTTCACGTTGCCCGCCTGCGAGCCGCTCCCCGACTCCGGGCTGTCGTCCGAGGAGGATGAAGAATTCGGGGAGTCCGAGGAGTCCGAGGCGGTCGAAGACGAGGAAGAGGCGGAGGAGTCCTTGGCGGCCGAGGTCTTTCCGGAGCCGTCATTGCCACAGGCGGTGAGCGAGAGGGTGGCGGCGAGCCCGACGGCGGCGATGGCTGCGATGCGGGTGTACTTCATGGTGTTCCCCCAGAAGCGACGCGGTGCGTGTGGTCGTAAATATTTGTATCCCGCACCGAGTTACAGGCGGTCTGCGACGGCGTCCTCGTTCTGTCACAGCGCCGAGAGGCCTCCCCTCGCCCCTTACTGCTCCCTACTCCTCCCGTTCCCCGTGTTCCGCGCGCATCAGCAGGTGTCCCCGGCGGAACCGCTCGCCTTCGAGGGGCTCCCGGAGCATCCGGCCGATCTCGACGAACCCGGCCTCGCGGGCCAGCCGGGCGAGTTCGTCGACCGGCCACCGGTAGGCCGTCGTCACCTTGTGGTCAAACGCCTCCACCGGCCCGTCCCCGGCCTCGAAGAAGGCGAACAGGAGGACGCCGCCCGGGGGCAGTACCCGGCGGAACTCGGCGAAGTACGGCGGGAGTTCCTTCGGCGGGGTGTGGATGACCGAGTACCAGGACACGATGCCGCCCAGCTCCCCGTCGGCCAGATCCAGCGCGTCCATCGAACCGACCTCGAACCGCAGGTCCGGGTACGCCTCGCGGGCAAGGCCGACCATCACCGGCGAGAGGTCGATCCCGAACGCGTCCAGTCCCAGGCCCCGCAGGTGCGCCGTGAGGTACCCGGGGCCGCAGCCCAGTTCGGCGACCGGTCCGGCGGGCCGCGCCCGTACGAGGTCGGCGAAGGCGGCGAGCATCGCGCGGTCCAGCGGGAGGGCGCAGAGGCTGTCACGGGCGAAGTCGGCGTAGACGACGGCCATGGCGTCATAGGCGTCCGCCGTGGCCCGGAGGTAGGAGGAGGGGAGTTCGTTCATGAGGGGCGACCCTAGGGCCTTCTCCGCCGTCCCGCCGCCGGAAGCGGAAGAGGAAACGGAAGAAGAAGCGGAAGGGGAGCCGAAGAGGCGGACGGGTGGAATGCGCTATTCCGTATGCCTGGCGGCCCTTGGGGCGACTTGCCCGAAGTTACGGTACGCGCCGTCAGATCACGGCTACGCGTAGTGGGGTGTGAGCAAAATAAGTACCCCTTGTGGAGAGATTCCACCTGCGTCGATTGAACTGATTACGAGATGGTCACTATGGTTGGCCCTCGAACCTTCGCACGGTTGGTCACCCATCCGGGGTGGCAGCGAAGGAACCGCCGATTCCGCGACGTGTGCGGAGCCGGGGCTTCCCGTCCCCCCATGGCCCGGTAGGCGGCTCCAGGAAGAAGGAGCTCGCCTCCGTGGCGTCCCACCGTCGTCCCAAGAACCCGAGCCGCGCCCGGGTGACCGTGCTCACCGCGACCGCCGCCGCAGCCGTGGCGCTGACCTCCCAGGCCGCTCACGCCGATCCCAAGCCGACCAAGAGCGAGGTCAAGGCCGAGGTCGACAAGCTCTACCACGAGGCCGAGGTCGCCAACGAGCACTACAACGCGGCCAAGGAGAAGCAGGAGAAGCTCGAAAAGCAGGTCGGCGCGCTTCAGGACAAGGTGGCCCGCGGCCAGCAGGAGCTCAACACGCTCCGGGCCGGCCTCGGTTCGCTCGCCGCCGCGCAGTACCGCTCGGGCGGCATCGACCCCTCGGTGCAGCTCTTCCTCGCCTCCGACCCGGACAGCTTCCTCGACCAGGCCTCCGCGCTCGACCAGTTGACGGCCAAGCAGTCCGAGGCGCTGACGAAGATCCAGGGCAAGCAGCGGACCCTCGCGCAGGAGCGCAAGGAGGCCCAGGACAAGCTCGGCGACCTGGCCGACGTCCGCAAGACGCTCGGCTCGAAGAAGAAGCAGCAGCAGGGCAAGCTCGCCGAGGCCCAGAAGGTGCTCAACACCCTGACCGCCGCCGAGCGCGCGAAGATGCGCGAGGACGACGCCCGCGCCAGCAGCGCCGCCAGTGACAAGGTGCGCGCCAGCCGCGGCAGCAGTGAGCGGGTCGAACTCGGCAACGAGGCCCCCGCGTCCGCCCTCGGCGCCGCAGCCCTCCAGGCCGCCAACACGCGTGTGGGCATGCCGTACCAGGCGCGCGCCACCGGCCCCGGCTCCTTCGACTGCTCCGGCCTGACCCAGTGGGCGTACCACCAGGCCGGTGTCGAGATCACCCGCACCACGTTCACCCAGATCAACCAGGGCACGCGCATCTCGACGAGCCAGCTGAAGCCGGGCGACCTGGTCTTCTTCAACGGCAACTCGCACGTCGGGCTCTACGCGGGCGGCGGCAGCGTGCTCCACGCCCCGTATCCGGGCGCCTTCGTCCGCTACGAGTCGATGAGCACCATCGGCTCCATCGTGGGCGCGGTGCGCATCTGATCACGCGTTGACGAGCGCGCTCCCGCGCCCGGCAAGATCTCCTCCTGCCCGTCGGTGACCACAGGTCGCCGACGGGCAGGACGCGTTCATCGGGAGCGTTCACGGTCTGCGGGCGCCGCGGAATCGGCCGCGCCGAGAGGGCGGGCGCTGTTAGCTTGCGGTCGTGGACGACTTCTCACGCTCCTGGACAGCACTGCTCGCGGCGGTGGCCGGACTCGACGACGCGGACTTCGCGCGGCCGTCCGGCTGCACCGGGTGGCTCGTGCGGGATCTGGTGTGCCACCTGGTCATCGACGCCCAGGACATCCTGATCACCCTCGCCACCCCCGCCGCCACCGAGCCGACCCGGAACGCGGTCACGTACTGGGAGGTCGCGGACGCGCCGCCGACCGGTGAGGACCCGCTCGACGCGCTGACCGTCCGGCTGGCCGCCGCGTACGGGGAGCCGTGGCTGCTGAAGTTCCACCTCGACGACGTCGGCTCCGCGGCGGGCCGCGCCGCCGGACTCGCGGCCCCTGACCTCGGGGTGAGCACCCGCGACGAGGTGTACACCGTGGCCGACTACCTCTCCGTGTACGTACTGGAGAGCACGCTGCACCACCTCGACCTGATCGCCCACCTGCCGGACGCGGCCGACCCGCCCGCGGAGGGGCTCGCGCGGGCGCGCGAGCTGCTGACCGCGATCGCGGGCACGGCGTTTCCGCCCTCGTTCTCCGACAAGGACGCCCTGCTGATCGGTACCGGCCGGCGCACTCCGACGGAGTCGGAGGCGGCCGGACTCGGCGGGTTCGGCGGGCGGCTCCCCCTGGTCATCGGCTGACGGGCCGGGCCCTGGTGGGGCGCGGGAGAGCCGACGGCCCGCCGCACGGGGCGCACCGGTCGGGCCGTCGTGCTCCCGGGCCCGGCCACTGCGGTTACGCCCCGGGGCCGGTGGCGCTCCCGGCCGGCGGGGGCGTCGGACCGGCCACGCCCCGGCCCGCGTAGGCACCGGCGTTCGGCGGGTCCGTGACGGCGTTGCCGTACAGATCGCGATCCACACCGGGTACCGGGGTGCCGGCGCCGATCGCGGGCGAGCCCCGGCGCAGCCGCAGTCCGCCGGGGAGGGCGCCGGTGCGGTCGGTCAGCAGGGGGTCGGCGGTGGAGCCGCCGTTGTTGGCGGGAGCACCGGTGACATGCACCAGGGTGTTGTGGGAGAGCGAGACGCCGGTGCTGTCCCTGAGGGCGAACGTCGCGCTGCCCGTGCCCTCCTTGACGACGATGTTGTTGGTCAGCGTCAGGCCGTGGTGGTTGTCCGTGTTCTCGTTGACGACCGTCTGGCTGACGCCCTCGCCGATGTACACGGTGTTGTTGTGCGCCCGTACGTCGTCGAAGGAGCCCGCACACGTCTCGATGCCCCGGTAGTGGTCGTCGCGGCTGACGTTGTACCGGATGACGGCGTCGGAGAGCGTCCCCGTCGCCGTGCAGACCAGGAAGAAGCCGCCCGCGTTGTCATGGCTGACGTTGTACTGGAAGACGGTGCCGAACGTGCCCTCGTCGACGTCGTACGCCATGCCGTCCCGGGTCGTCTCGCCGCCGGACACCTCGTTGTACTGGAAGAGCGTGTGGTCGGCGTTCCAGGGCCACATGCCCGCGTTGTAGCCGGCCGAGCGGCGCTGGAAGCCGTCGAGGCGGTTGTGTTCGACGAGCGCGCCGTCGGTGGCCGTCATGACGATGCCGTCGCCCGCGAGGTCCTTCAGCGTGTTGCCCCGGACGACGACCCGGGTCGACGGCAGGTAGGCGGGCCCGTCCGGGTCGTAGTCGCCGTGCACCGGGCGGTTGTTCCAGGTCGAGCCGAAGTAGATGCCCTCGCGGTCCACGCCGGTGACGGTGTTCCCGGCGACCTCGACGTCGTCGAACCTGGTGGGCGTGGCCGAGCCCGTGACGGAGAACAGGATGCCCGCGGAGCCGGTGGTGCCCTTGGTGTCGTCGCCTCGGATGTCGTGGATGTCGAGACCGGTGAGCCGGTAGTGGGTCCCGGTGCCGTAGTCCTCCAGCTGGACGCGCACGCCGCGCTTGTTGCCGCCGGGGTTGCCCGAGTTGGTGATCGAGAGGTCGCTCGCCTCGACCCACTGGGTGTTCTTCAGCAGCAGCGTCTCGGGGTTGCCGCCGCCGTCGATCACGGGCTTGGCGCCGGTCCCGTAGGCGCCGATGACCATCGGCCTGCCCGGAGCGCCGGAGCCGTCGGGCGCCAGGGTGCCGGTGCAGCGGGTGGAGCGCCTGAGCCGGATCTGGCTGCCGGTTCCGAGCCTGAGCCGGTTGACCCGGTCCAGGCTCTGCCAGGGCGCGGTGACGGAACCGGTCTGCCGGCTCCCGGTGGCGGAGCAGTCGACGTACTGCACCGCACGGCCGGTCGCGGCCGACGCCGGGGCGGAGACGGCCGGCAGCGACAGCGCGGCCGCGGCCACGATCACGGCGGTCACGGAAGCCGCGGTCGGCCTCGTGCGCGGTAGCGGGGGATGCATGGGCTTCCGTTCTCTCGGTACTCGGCGCGGGTGCTTTCGCACAGCACTATGCGGCGAGGGGCCGGAGGTCCGGAAGTGTGCCGTCGGAGGTTTCTGTTTGTTTCTGTCGGATCGCCGGGGTCAGGATGGCGTGAAGTGCGCCCAATCGGCGCGTTCTTCATGGGGGGCGGGCGGGCTCGCGCATAGGGGTCGGATGACTCCTGACGGGAACGGAGCGGCCGCGCGCCCGGAACCGCCGGCTCCGGCCTACAGCGCCCGCAGGGCCCTCGGCCGGGGCGGGTCCGGCACCTTGCCCAGGAGCGCCGGCAGGTCCGTCAGCGCGTCGATGCGGAAGTCCGCGGCGGCGACGACATCGGGATGGTCCGCCCACCAGTACCCGCACGCCCCCCGCCGGAGATGCGCGGTGAGCAGCCCGCACGACTTGGCCGGGAACAGATCGCCGGCCGGGTGGTCACCCACGTACAGCGTCGCCCCCGGCTCCGCGCCCGACACCTCCAGCACCCGGGCGAAGAACTCCGGGTCCGGCTTGGCGACGCCCCACTCGTCCGAGGTGACGACGAGGTCCGCCGGCAGGTCCAGCGCCCGCAGGAGCTCCCCCGCCAGCACCGTCCCGTTGCCCGCGATCACCACCCGTACGCCCAGCGCGCGCAGTTCCGCCAGCACCGGCCGTACGTCCGGGTACAGGTCCGGCTCCGCCAGGTGCTCGCCGCGGCCCGCGGCGGTCCGGGCGAGCGAGGCCTCGTTGATGTCCATGTCGGGGCGCAGCAGGCTCAGCGCGTCGGCGCTGTCCCGCCCCTGGGCGACCGCGGCACCGACCAGCGCACTCAGCGTGTGCGGCGGGACGCCGAGCCAGTCGGCCCAGGAGGCCCAGTAGCGGTCGTCGCGGAGGAGTGTCTCACCGATGTCGAAGACGATCGTTTCCATCACCGTGCCGACCCTACGGGGCGCGGACCGCTGTACGGCCGAGGCGCCAGGGGCGACGGCCGAGCCGGTCGGGATGGCCTTGCCGAGGGGGACCGGGGGCGGTGCTCCGTGCGGCGGACGGGACGCCGGTGGCGGGTGTGGCCTGCGGGAGATCCGGCCGGTCACCGGCCGGCTACCCGCTCGTATCCTCGTTTCATGACCGATCCTCAGAGCGGACGCCCCACCACCAATTCCATGCGCCGTGCCCTCAGGCGGGCCCGCGACGGTGTCGCCCTCGACGTGACAGAGGCCGCCGTCCTCCTCCAGGCGCGCGGCGAGGATCTGACGGATCTCGCCGCCTCCGCCGCCCGGGTCAGGGACGCCGGGCTGGAGGCCGCGGGCCGGCCGGGTGTCATCACGTACTCCCGCAAGGTCTTCATCCCGCTCACCCGGCTCTGCCGTGACAAGTGCCACTACTGCACCTTCGTCACCGTCCCCGGCAAGCTCCGGCGCGAGGGCCACGGCATGTTCCTGTCGCCGGACGAGGTCCTCGCCATCGCCCGCGAGGGCGCGGAGCTGGGCTGCAAGGAAGCGCTGTTCACGCTGGGCGACCGGCCGGAGGACCGCTGGCCGGAGGCGCGGGAGTGGCTGGAGGCCGAGGGGTACGACGACACCCTCGCGTACGTACGCGCCATGGCGATCCGGGTCCTTGAGGAGACCGGGCTGCTGCCCCACCTCAACCCGGGTGTCCTGACCTGGACGGACCTCCAGCGGCTCAAGCCCGTCGCCCCGTCCATGGGCATGATGCTGGAGACCACCGCGACCCGCCTGTGGTCGGAGCCGGGCGGCCCGCACCACGGCTCACCGGACAAGGAGCCGGCCGTACGGCTGCGCGTCCTGGAGGACGCGGGCCGCTCCAACGTGCCGTTCACCACCGGCATCCTGATCGGCATCGGGGAGTCGTACGAGGAGCGCGCCGACTCCCTCTTCGAGCTGCGCAAGACCGCCCGCGCCTACCACGGCATCCAGGAGGTCATCGTCCAGAACTTCCGCGCCAAGCCGGACACCGCGATGCGCGGCATGCCGGACGCGGAGCTGGAGGAGCTGGCCGCCGCCGTCGCCGTCGCCCGGCACATCCTCGGCCCGTCGGCCCGCATCCAGGCCCCGCCGAACCTGGTGGACGCCGAGTACGCGCTGCTGATCGGCGCCGGGATCGACGACTGGGGCGGTGTCTCGCCGCTCACGCCCGACCACGTGAACCCCGAGCGCCCCTGGCCGCACATCGACGAGCTGGCCGCGAAGACCGCGCAGAGCGGCTTCGCGCTGCGGGAACGGCTCACCATCTACCCGGAGTTCATCCAGCGCGGCGAACCCTGGCTGGACCCGCGCCTGCTCCCGCACGTCCGCGCGCTGGCGGACCCGGAGACCGGTCTCGCGAAGGAGGGGGCGATCCCCGCCGGGCTGCCCTGGCAGGAGCCCGACGAGGGCTTCAACGCCTCCGGCCGCACCGACCTGCACCACACCATCGACACCGAGGGCCGCACCGCGGACCGCCGTGACGACTTCGACGAGGTGTACGGGGACTGGGAGGCGCTCCGCGAGGCCGCCGCCCCCGGCATGGTGCCGTCCCGCATCGACGGCGACGTCCGCGGGGCGCTGAGCCAGGCCGCCGACGACCCGACCAGGCTCACCGACGAGCAGGCGCTCGCCCTGCTGCACGCGGACGGGCCGGCGCTGGACGAGCTGTGCCGGATCGCGGACGCGCTGCGCCGGGACGTGGTCGGTGACGACGTCACGTACATCGTCACGCGCAACATCAACTTCACCAACGTCTGCTACACCGGCTGCCGCTTCTGCGCCTTCGCCCAGCGGCGCACCGACGCCGACGCGTACACCCTCTCCCTGGACCAGGTCGCCGACCGGGCCGCGCAGGCGTGGGACGTCGGGGCGGTGGAGGTCTGCATGCAGGGCGGCATCCACCCGGACCTGCCCGGCACCGCGTACTTCGACATCGCGCGGGCGGTGAAGGAGCGCGTGCCCGGCATGCACGTGCACGCGTTCTCGCCGATGGAGGTCGTCAACGGCGCCACCCGCACCGGCATGTCGATCCGCGACTGGCTGGTCGCCGCCGAGGAGGCCGGTCTCGACTCGATCCCCGGCACGGCGGCCGAGATCCTGGACGACGAGGTCCGCTGGGTGCTCACCAAGGGCAAACTGCCCACGGCGACCTGGCTGGAGGTCATCAGGACCGCGCACGAGGTGGGGCTGCGTTCCTCGTCCACGATGATGTACGGCCACGTCGACCAGCCCCGCCACTGGCTCGGCCACCTGCGGACCCTCGCCCGCCTCCAGCAGGAGACCGGCGGCCTCACCGAGTTCGTGACGCTGCCGTTCATCCACACCAACGCGCCCGTCTACCTGGCCGGCATCGCCCGCCCCGGTCCGACCGACCGCGACAACCGCGCGGTGACGGCCATGGCCCGCCTCCTCCTGCACCCGCACATCACCAACATCCAGACCAGCTGGGTGAAGCTGGGCACGGAGGGCGCGGCCGAGATGCTCCGCTCGGGCGCGAACGACCTGGGCGGCACACTGATGGAGGAGACGATCTCCCGGATGGCCGGGTCGAGTTACGGCTCGTACAAGTCCGTGCAGGATCTGGTCGCGGTGGCCGAGGCGGCCGGCCGGCCGGCGAAGCCGCGTACGACGCTGTACGGGGAGGTGCCCGAGGAGCGGGTGGCAGCGGCCGCCGCGTCGGACGGCCACCTGCCCCAGCTGCTGCCGGTGCTGCCCGCCTAGGGGGCGAGAGGCACCGGAGCCGCCGGTCCGGGGTCCGGACCGGCGGCTCGGCGGGCCGCTCAGCCGTGCGGGGCTGCTCAGCCGTGCGGGGCTGCTCAGCCGTGCGGGGCCGCTCAGCCGTGCGGGGCCGCTCGCGCGTCAGCTCGCGGTTGTGCCGCGGATCAGGCGCGCTTCGAGCGGCGGCGGGACGCCACCACCAGTCCGGCGCCCGCGGCGAGCACCACCGCGGTGCCGGCGATCAGCGGGAGGGTGCCGCTGCTGCCGGTCGTGGCCAGGTCGCCCTCCGCGGGGGCCGTGCTGCTCTGCGACGGGGTGGGCGTGCCCGCCGCCTCCGCGGGCTGCGAGGCGGAGCCGGAGGGTGAGCCGGACGGGGAGGCCGAGCCCGCCGGGGTGTCGCCCGGGGAGGGCGTCGTGGAGCCGGACGGGGTGCTGACGACCGGCGGAGTGGCTCCCGGGGTCTCGCTCGGCGCCGGGGTCTCCCCGGTCTCGGGCAGGCAGCCGCTGAACGGGAAGTGATGCGTCTCCGCACCGCCCGAGCCGTGCAGCGAGGCCACCCAGACCGAGCCGTTGACCGGCGCGGCGGTGCCCAGTTCGAGGTGGGCCCGAGGTGCCAGCACGCTGCCGGGCCAGGCGGCCTGGCTGTTCTTGGTGATGGTGCGGGCATCGGGGAAGTTCCACAGCAGGCGGGCGCGGACCTTGCCGTCGGAGGCGCTCTGGAGCTTGTCGTCCAGCACGAAGTCCTGCCCGCCGGACAGGAAGAACCCGGTGGTGCCGGCCGTGGCCATGTCGTAGCTGTCGCCACTGACGTTGACGAGCGAGGTCGCACCCGCCGGGACCTTGACGAACACTTCCTTGGCCTGTTCCAGCTGACCGGCGGTCACCCGGAAGACGTTGCGGGTGGCGTTGGCACCGGTCAGGGTGAGCCGGCTGCCGTCCGCCTTCACCTGGGTGCCGTCGGTCGCGGCTTCCCCGGCCAGCGCGGCGGAGTAGCCGCGGAGCTTGGTGAACTCGGCGTCGAAGTCGATCAGCCCGGCGTCCTTGCGGAAGGAGCCGGAGTGCAGTTCGACGGCACGGTCGGCGACCTTGCCGCCGACGACCGCGTTGCCCTTCATCACGGCGGTGACCGAGCCGCCGTTGAGGAGGTCGCCGCGCACGACGAGCGAGGCCTGTCCGGGCAGGGCGGCGACCTCCGCCGCCGTCAGCTCGTTGGCGACGCTGAACCCGCCGCGGAAGTCGGCGTTGCCGCCCACGGCCACCGCCCCCTCCGCGTCGGGGGAGTGGACGTCGTCACCGAGGACGAACTCGCCGTACTTACCGGCGACTCCGAACGCGTCGGTGGCACATTCCGACGGGCCGGCAGGCGTGGCCTGGGCAGCCGGGACGGATATGAGGCCCAGAGCGAGGCTCCCGCCGAGCACGGTGGCCGCGGTGGCTGCGGATATGCGCATAGTGCGTGGTTCTCCTGCGGGTCGAATGCGAAGAGTGAATGCGAAGGCCTGGTGAAGGCGTCGCACATGATCTCCGCACATCCTCGCGCATTGGTCAAGACCAATGCGCGAGGGGGCACCCGGAGAGCCGGACCGGTCAGTCCAGCCGGCGCGGAACTCCGAGGAGCCCGGCCTCGATGTCGGTCGGCTGGAGCTTGACGAGCTTGCGGTGCTGCGTCGTGCACCACAGCACCATGTCGTCGCCGAGCGAGGGCAGCGCCTCGGCCTGCACCTGCGGCAGCCGCAGAATCCGGCCGAGGACCGCGGCCTCCTCCGGGGAGACCCGCTGGATGCCGACCAGTCCCGCGTTCTCGATCAGCTTCGGCGCCGTCGGACCCAGGAACGGCATCAGCGTCAGCACGGACTGCCAGGGCCCCGTCGCCAGCCGGCTGCGCGGCGGGCGCATGCCGCAGTCCCGTACGACCAGCACGGGGCTGGTGACCGAAGCGCCCTGCGGGCCCACCTGCTTGACGTCGTGCACCGTCATGCACTGCTGACCGCCGCCCGCCGCCTGCGCGAGCCCCGTCCACGCCTGCGGCCTGGCCGTCTCCACGGCGACGCGCGCACCGGTGCCCGCCGTGCGCAGCGCCAGCACCTGCGCCGTCCACACGCTGCCGATGACCACGACGTCGAGCTGGGTGGGGCGGAACAGGCCGAGCACCGCGGGCTGCCCCTTCGCGTCGACACCCGCCACGACCCCGTCGTCGCCGAGCGGCAGCCGCAGCGCGCCGAGCTGCTCCACGGGCAGTACGTGCCGGTCGCGCCGCGGGCCGAGCAGCCCGAACCCGGGCCTGCTCCGCCCGGCCGCCCGAGGGGCTGCCGGAGCCGGACCGCTGGTCCCGGCGGGCGTCGTACGGTGGGTGCTCAACGGGTACCTCCGAGGGGCAGGGTGGCCAGCACACCGGGCAGCTGTTCGCGGTCCAGCCGGACGAGGCTGACCTTCACACCGCGTGCCGCGCGCTCCAGCTGCCGCCGCACGGAGACCAGTTCGTTGCTGCCGCGTGCGGTGAGGCGGACGTGTCCGCTGACGGCCGGTGAGCCGCCGGTCCCGCGCGACACCGCCAGGCTGAACGTGCTGGCCAGCGCCGGCATCGAGGTGAGCAGGGCCACCAGCTGCGCGGTGGGCGCGGCCCCCGCGCCCAGGTGCGGCCAGCGGCCGACCCAGTAGGTCGTGTGCCAGCGGTCGTCGCAGCGCCAGGCGCGGGCCGACTCCGTGGTGCGCCGCAGCGGGGCGTCCGCCCGTACCGCCAGCGCGCTGGCCTGCGGGCTCACACCGGCCGAGGTCGCCAGGGCGGACGTCACCTGCGCCTCCGTCATGACCGAGGCGTCGAACCCCGCCCCCGTGAGCCGGCTCGCCAGCTGGTCCGTGGCCCGCAACAGCGCGCGCTGCGCCCCGCCGATCCCGCCACCGCGGGCCCGCACCGCCTCCGGGCACAGCTCGGGGGCGAGCTTCAGCGCGATCCAGGTCAGCCGGATCGCGGGGGTGCCGGCCTGGGCCTGGAGCGGCGCGTACGACCGGGCCGCCGCGGCCTGCTCCGGCAGGTGCGGTCCGGGCGCGGGCTGCGTGTGCTGGACGACCTGGACGGACTCCAGCCGGATGTCGTCCACCTCCAGGGCGTCGTGCAGCAGGCCGAGCTCCAGCGGCCGGGCGTCCCGGGCCGTCCGCAGCGGTTCGTCGCGCGGCTGGACGAGCAGCAGAGCCGTCAGGAACGTCCCGTCACCCACCATCCCGATGGAGCGCTCACGCTGCCGGTCGGTGTAGGTGTACGTCCGCAGCGCCGCGTCGCACTCGATGACCGGCGCCAGCCCCGGATCCACCCCTTCCGCGGACCACGGCTGCCGGGCGGCCCGCAGCCGTCCGCGCAGCGCCACGACCGCGTTGAGCCACTCCACCACCGGCCGTCCGCGCCGCCGCACGACCGCCAGCAGCACCAGGGCCGCCGCGACCAGACCCAGCGGCACCAGCATGACCCTGTTCGTCACCCACGCGATCAGCATCAGCGCGCCGGCGACCTCTATCAACACCACCTGGTGCAGCCGAACCCCGCCGATGCGTCCTGGCTTCGGGTGCACACTCATCACTGCGGTCGTCGCGCTGCTCATCCCCCGGTATGTCCCTCCGTGTCACGGCACTACGGCGTGTGTGCGGGGACCGGCGCGCTTCGCACACCGGCCCGCGACCGCCAACTGTCCCACGACCGGAGCCGAGGCGTTCGAACGGGGGCTCACGGCGCACGGCCGGACAGGAGCGTTTGGCAGACTCCCCGAATCATGTACCCGCACGGCGGCGGACGAGCGTCGGCGGGCATAGTGGTGGCGGTTCGCGAGGCATCTACAACCACGGGGAGAAGTCGGGCAGATGGCATCACGGCGGGACGAACTCAACGCCTACACCTTCGCGAAGAAGCGGCTGGTCGCCGCCTTTCTGCAGCCGTCCGCAGCCGGTACCGACGAGGGGGCGCCGCGCCCGCTGCGGGCCCTGGTGCCGGGCGTGGTGGTGGGCGCCCTGCTGCTGGCGGGCTTCGGGGCCTGGGGGATCTTCAAGCCCAAGGTGCCCGACGGCTGGGACAAGCCCGGTGCCCACGTCATCGTCGGCAGCGATTCGACGACCCGTTACGTCGTCCTGGAGACCAAGGGTGTCAAGCGCCTGCACCCGGTGCTGAACTTCTCCTCCGCGAAGCTGCTCCTGGACCCGAACGACTCCCCGGTGCTCCAGGTGGACGAGGCCGAGCTGGACAGCGGGAAGCTGCAGCGCGGTCCGATGCTCGGCATCCCGTACGCACCCGACCGGCTGCCCAGCGAGGAGGAAGCCGGCCGCAACAAGCTCTGGGTGGTCTGCGAACAGCCCGGCGCCGGTTCCGGCGGGGCTGTGCAGAAGGCGGTCTTCCTGCTCGCGGACCGGGACGCGGACAAGGTCGGCGGCAAGAAGCAGCTCCGCGGCGGCCAGGCCCTCTACGTCGAGGCGGACGGCGCCGACGGCGCCAGGTACCTGGTGGACGCGGACGGCACGCAGCACGCCATCGGGACCAGCGGCGGCGACAAGCCCTCCGCCCGTGACGAGGTGCTGCGCCGCTCACTGTTCAGCGAGGGCGCACGGCCCCAGAAGGTCACCAAGGACTGGCTCGGCACCCTGCACGCGGGCAAGCCCATCGACTTCCCGAAGCTGCCCGCCAAGGCCGGTACCCCGGCCGGCGTCAACGGCCTGGACCCCCGCCTGAACAAGGTGGGCACGGTGCTCAAGGCCGTGGCCGGTACCGGCATGCAGCAGTACGTCGTTCTGCCGAACGCGGTCGCGCCCGTGTCCGACCTGGTGGCCAGGCTGCTCCTGACGAGCCCGGAGGCCGCGGTGCTGGGCCAGAAGGCACAGGCCACCGAGGTCGGACCGCAGTCCTTCACCTCCTCCCCGGACGAGTTCTACGCGACGTACGGCTGGCCGAGGAACGTACCGACGCAGGCCAACGACACCGCGTCCCCGACCGGAACCGTCTGCAACGTGCTGCACGGCGTCACCGGGGCAGGTGTCCCGAAACTGACCACCTGGGCCGGTTCCGGATACCCCGTCCGCTTCCTGGACGGGGCCACCAGCGCGTACGTCACACCGGGCAGCGGGGTGCTCTACCGGCAGTTCAACGGAGCGTCCCCCACCACCGGCTCACTCTTCCTGGTGACGGACACCGGACTGCGCTACGCCGTACAGACGAACAACGACAGCAGCGCGGATCCCTCGAAGATCGGGGCCACCGGGAAGCCGGTGACCCCGGAGGAGCAGGCCGCCGTGGTCAGCCAGGCCCAGACCAGGCTCGGCTACAAGGACGTCAAGCCGCTGCCGGTGCCGGACAACTGGTCCAACCTGCTGCCCAAGGGCCCCAGGCTCGACACCAACAGCGCCAAACAGCCGCAGAGTTCCTGAGGACGGAGAGGAGGAAGCGCGCGATGACCACTCGCAAGACTCGTAGCACGCGCAACGGATTCCGCTCTTCGGCCGCCGTGCTGCTCCTGACGATCGCGGCGGGCGCCGCCCTGCCGGGACTCGCGGCCGCGGACGACGCCGTCCCGCAGCCGGGTTCCGAGGCCAGCGGTGAGTGCACCTTTCCGATGAAGAAGCAGATCCAGGGCCGGCCCTGGGCGCTTCAGCGGCTGGTCTTCGACCAGCTCTGGCAGGACACCAAGGGCAAGGGCGTCCGGGTCGCGGTGATCGACACCGGTGTCGACGACACGAACCCGCAGCTGAAGTCCGCCGTAGACCGGGCGGCCGGGACCGATCTGCTGCCGGTGCCGAAGGACGGGTCGCAGGACCCGGCCGCGGGCGGCGCGAAGGGCAAGGGCAAGCCGAGCGGTGGTGACGGCACCGTCGACGCCGTCGGCCACGGCACCAAGGTCGCCGGCATCATCGCGGCCCGCCCGCACCCGGGCACGGGGTTCGTCGGCCTCGCCCCGGAGGCGACGATCATCCCCATCCGGCAGAACGACGACAAGGGGACCGGCACCGCCACGACGATGGCCGCGGCGATCCGCCACGCCATCGCGCAGCACGCCCGGGTCATCAACATCTCCCAGGACACCGCCAAGCCCCTGCGAGCCGACTCCGACCTGGCACTCGCGGTGAGGGAGGCGCTGAACAAGGACATCGTCGTGGTCGCGTCCGCCGGTAACGACGGGCTCGCCGGCGCGGTCAAGGTGACGTACCCGGCTGCCTACAAGGGCGTCCTGGCGGTGGCCGCCTCCGACCGCAACGACGAGCGGGCGCCGTTCTCCCAGACCGGCGACTTCGTGGGGGTCGCGGCGCCGGGCGTCGACATGGTCTCCACCGTCCCCAAGGGCGGCCAGTGCGTCGACAACGGCACCAGCTTCTCCGCGCCCTACGTCGCCGGAGTCGCCGCGCTTCTGCGCGCGAAGCACCCGGGCTGGAAGCAGTACCAGGTGGTGGCCCAGATCGAGCAGACCGCCGAACGCGCGGTCAACGGACGTGACGAGTTCGTCGGGTGGGGAGTGGTGGACCCGGTGCGCGCCCTCAACGACGACGAACATCCGGTGAACGCGCCCACTCCTGACCGCGCGGTTTCGAATGGTCCCGCAGGACCGGAACCAATCGCGCTCCAGATGGGTGAAACAAGGAAGGAACGCACCGCCCGGATCTCGATCTACGTGCTGGCTACCACAGGCCTTCTCGTGGCAGTGATCGCGGGCGTCGCGATCGTGTTGCGGGACCGTCGCAGCCGAGTAATTAGGTGAATGTCCAACAAGTCGCGGCAAGACTAAGGCTGTTGGAATGAGTGGCGGCCGCAGCTAAACTGATAATTGACAACTTTGGTCCGATGTACGCGTGGTAGCGACAAGCAAGCAGCCCGCGACATCCGATTCATGGGGGAAGGTGCTTTATGTCAGACAAGCTCAGGCACTCAGCTGATCAGATTGACAGTCTCATCCGCGAGCTCGGCCACATGCACGACACACTCCAGGGCAGGATCACGCACCTCAACGGGGTCATCGACGCCGTGGAAGGTCACTGGAAGGGTGTCGCGGCCAACGCGTACAACGGCCTCCAGACGCAGGTCAACCTCGACGTGCGCGACCTGAAGGATCTCCTCGACTTCACCCAGGAAGCCGTCCGGATGAGCAAGGACGGATTCGACGCGGAGGAAGTCGAGCAGCTCAACAAGTTCAAGGGCATCGACGGCGTCAGCAACACGGGCAGCAACGGAGTCCTGGACCGGTTCCAGGTCTCCTAGCAACCCGCGCTCGCCAGTCCGTCCTCACTTCGCCTCGCATCAGGAGACCGTTCCATGGAGATTACGTACTCAGGGGTCGTAGAAGCCTCGAACCAGGTCAAGTCGACCGCCAACACCATCAAGGGCCAGCTCGACGACCTCAACGGCAAGGTCAAGGCCGTCGTCGCCACCTGGGACGGCGAGACGCAGCGCGCGTTCTACGACCGCCACCGGGGCTGGGACGTCAAGGTCAACCACATGCACGAGACGCTGCTGACGATCTCGACGAGGCTCATGGAAGCCACCGAGGGCTACCGGGCGAACGACCTCGCCCAGTCCCGGCGCTTCCAGGGCTGACCCAAGCTCAGATGAATCACGACGGAACCGGCACGATGTGGATGTGGGATGCGGCCGACGCGTCCCACATCCACGCCTGCGGTTCCGCGGCACTTTAGGGGAGGTGCTTGCATGAGACCTGAACTTCCGGGGGACGGATCACCCGCGCCCGATCTGGCGGCGCCCAGCGAGTCTCTTCAGAGCTTCAAGTCCCTGGTGGACAAGCTGATCACGAAGCTCGACAGCTCACCGGCCGCACACAGCCGCATCACCGAACAGAAGGTCACCGCCGCCTCGTACGGCACCGGTTTCCCGGAGGCCATGGGGCTGTCCAGCGCCTACGACATGGTGCACGCGCGTCTGGAGCAGCTGTCCAAGACGCTCGGTGATCAGCTGGAGGCGATGGGCATCACGGTCGACCTGGCCGACCGCGGCTACGAGAACGTCGACCAGGAACACTCCGAGCGTCTGCGCGCCATCCAGCAGCGCACCGAGATCTACTACAAGAAGCCGGAAACCGGCAAGGATCCCGGAGCGCACGGAGGCGACCAGAGCAGCACCGGCGACGGTTCGTCCAGCGGTACAGACGGCTTGTAACACGTAGAAGCGAACGGGGGACAGGGGTAACCATGGGCGAGAAGCTGCCACCACTCAACGCCTGCTACAACACCAGCAACTTCGAGCACGCGTCGTACCAGGACATGCTCAACATGGTCAGTGGCGTCAACGCCACGGCGATCATGGCTCGCGGCACGGCTCTCATTGACGCACAGACCGAGATCGAGAAGATCGGCACCGAGCTCAAGGAGCATGTCGGCCGCACCACCGGCTGGAAGGGCGCGGGCGGTGATGCCTTCCGTGAGTGGGGCGACGACTTCGCCAAGGAGACCCTGAAGCTGGCCGACTACGCCGGCACCGCGGGCACCTCGCTGCAGACGGCCGGCCAGGCCCTCAGCGAGGTGGCCAAGGTGATCGAGGGCCACCCCGACGCCGTGTCGATGTGCTACGCGGACGAAGCGAAGGAAAAGGCCCGGCTCAAGGCCGTCGAGACGGCGCGGAACGAAGCCATTCCGCAGATGAACAAGCTCGCCTCGTACTACCTGATGGCCCAGCAGTCGATCTCCTCGCAGGAGGAGCCGAACTTCATGCCGCTGCCGGATGCGGCGGTGCCGAAGAGCCCGGTCGACGGCTGGAAGAAGGGCCTCGGCTCTCCGGGAGGCAACTCAGGAACCACGGACTCGGTCGCAGGTACTCCGGGCGGTGACACGTCGAGGGTCGATCACCAGTACAGCACCGTGCGTCCTGATGGCGTCAGCCCGTCCCCGGACGGCACCTCTGTCGTCCACACGCCGCAGCATGTCAACGCGGTGCCCGGGGCTCCTGACAACACGGGCACGAACATCGACACGGTGACGATGCCCCAGACCCCCAACACGGTCCCGCCCACCGGCGGGCCCCTGCCGCAGGGCCCGGGTGGCGGCGGGCACCAGTCGCCTCTTCCGCCCGTGATCCCGCCGCGTACGGGACCGTTCGGTCCCGGTGGCGGCCCGGGGCGTACTTTGCCCACGGGGCCGGGTGGCAAGGGTGACGTGGGACGCGTCCGGCCTCCGACGGGCGCCCCCGACAGGAGCACCGTGTCTCCGACGGGCACCCCCGGCAGGGGTGGAGTCGAAGGCGGTCGGCCTCCCATGGGCACGCCCGGCCGGGGCGGCGTCGAAGGCGTCCGGCCCCCCATGAACACCCGTTCCGACACCGGCATCCACGGTGGTACGCCGGCTCAGGGCGGCCGGGGCGGGGTCGGCCCGGCCCGGGGCACCTCGCGCGGGACGGTCATCGGTGGGGAGAAGCCGTCGACCTCGACCGGCCGCGGAATGATGCAGGGCCGCGCCGGTGGCGCGCCCGGGATCGCCGGGGGCCGGGCCGGGGCCACACGCCCCGGTGGCAACGCGCAGCGCCTGGTCAACGAGCCGGGCGGCACCGTGCGGGCACCACGCGGAACGCAGTCGGGGGCCGGCGGGGAATTCACCCCGGGCGGCACCGGGCTCGTCCGGGAATCGCCGCGAGCAGGCGGAGCGATGGGCTCGATGGGTGGCGCAATGGGCGGGTCCCAGGGCAAACGGCGACGTCCTCAGCGGCGTGACGGCGAGATCCCGGACTATCTTGCCGAGGACGAAGAGACCTGGGGCACGGGAGACGACGGCGTGGTTCCCCCCGTGATCGACTAGTTCCGGTTTCGAAGCAGCGACGCCGGACGGCGGACAGAGAACGAGTGGGTGGCATGAAGTCAACGGTCAGGCGTCACCGCAGGCGAGCCTCGGCGGTGGTGTCAGCGCTGGGTGCACTGCTCCTCCTCGGTGGCGCCATCGCCCCGGCCGCGTCCGCGGACACCATGCGCGATCGCGAGTGGTACCTGGACCGGATGCAGGCCGCTGAGATGTGGAAGGTCAGCACCGGTAAGGGGATCACTGTCGCTGTTCTCGATACCGGTGTGATTCCTTCTGTTTCCGAACTGACAGGAGGAAAGGTCCTCCCGGGGAAGAACTTCGTCGATCCGAAACTGGGTGCGCACATCGACGTGGATGGACACGGCACCGCCATGGCGATGCTCATCGCTGGGAACGGTGTGAATGGTCAGGGCGTGAAGGGTCTCGCACCCGATGCACACATTCTCCCTCTGACCGTTTTTGGATCCACCAGGGAATCGCCTACCAACAGCATTCCGGCGCTAGTCTCAGCAATCCGGTATGCCGCCGACAGTGAAGCCAAGATCATTAACATGTCGTTGGCCTACGAGTACTTCACTCCGGATCAGGACCAGTTGACCCAGATCCAACAGGCAGTGGATTATGCGATTCAGCGCGGAAAGCTGCTTTTTGCCGGAACCGGCAACAGTGGCGACAAAGAGAACAAGTTCGCGTACCCGGCGGCGAGCATCGGGGTCGCCGGCATCGGGGCCGTCGACAAGACATCTTCGGTCACGAAGTACTCGGTGTCAGGGCCTCAAGTGGCGCTCGCCGCGCCGGGTGAGGAAATCCCGATCCTCTGTGGCGGCGGTCAGGCGGGCTACTGCAACAGCGGCGGCACCAGCCAGGCAACCGCCATCGCCTCCGCCTCCGCCGCCCTGATCTGGTCCAAGCACCCGTCCTGGACCGGCAACCAGGTCCTCCGCGTCCTGATGAACACCGCGGGCAAGCCGACCAAGGGCAAGGTCCCCAGCCGCTACATCGGCTACGGCACGGTCCGCCCCCGGCTGGCCGTCCTCGGGGACCCCGGTGACCCGGGCCCCGCTGACGTGAACCCGCTGGTGGCCGCCCGGACCCCGAAGAAGTCCCCGTCGCCCTCGGAGTCCGAGTCGAAGGCCGGCGGTTCCGGCTCCTCGAACGCTTCGAAGCAGCCCGCGTCCTCCGCTGCCTCGGACACCTCGGAAGACGGCAAGGGCGTGGGCGCGATCGTCTGGATCATCGTCGGAGCCGGTGTGGTGGTCGTTGTCGGCGCGGTGCTCCTGCTGCGCCGGAGAACCGCCGGTACCCGGCGCTGACCGTGCACATCTGGAATAACGAGAGGGGATAGACGTGAGCGGCGACATATTTCAAGAGCTGAAGCAGTTCCAAGAATATGCGAACAAGATGCAGCAGCTGATGTCTGAGGTACGCGATCAGATGCCTGAGTACGCCGATGGCGAGGACGCGCAGGGAGCCGTCAGAGTCCGGATGATAGCCGGTGGTGTCCCGGAATCGATCAAGGTCGCATCTGACTGGCAGCGCAGGCAGCCCCCGGAGAATCTCGGTGCGGCTGTTGTCGAGGCATACGGGTCCGCCGTGAGCGAGTGGATGGAGCGGTGGTCGGGCGGCCTTGAGCAGGCGGACTGGGAAGCTCGGGCCCATCAGCTCGACGGCAGCCTCGACCAGCCTGCGTCGGCGGGGGAGCCCCCGGTGTCTCCGGAGACCTTCGAGCGGGATGTGCGATACGTCGTTCCGCGGCCCATCGAGGAAGTGGCCGAAGATGTGCTGACAGCCTTCGACGTGGTCGAGCGGCAGGACCCGGAATCGTCCGTGCAGCCCGAGGCGAGAGGGGGCTCCGCCGCGCACCGGGTCGTGATCACCCTCGGTTCGCAGGGGCTCACCTCTTGCGAGGTGGATCCGGAATGGGCGGTCCAGCAGTCAGTTGTGCGTCTGAATCAAGCACTCGACGAGGCTTTGGCCGAGGCGCGCGCCAAGTCCAGCAGCGCTCAAAGCGGTCGCCAGGACGCCGTTGCGGACCTGAACCTGGGCGGCCTACTGGAAGAGGCCATGGCCATCATGAAGAACCCGCGGAACTTCATCTAGAGAAATCCTGAAAGGGGTGAGAGCTTTGGGAAAAGACCTCAAAGTCATCACTGATGCGATACGTGCTGATGTGACCACGTGGGACGAGCAGGCCAAATCAATAGGTGAGGTGTCTGCTTCCATCAAGGGAATGCAGCATAATCTGACCGAACTTGGACTCTTCGCCCCGATTTTCGTGCAGTACACCAGTGTCATCACCCATCTTTCGGCTCGATGCGACGAAGGAAAAGTCGAAATGACGAAGATCGCCGACGAGTTGGTCAAGAATGCAAAGGCCTACGACGATCAGGAAGTAGACACCACGAAGTCTGTCGAAGGCGCCTACTAGACACCGATTCAGAAAGAACGGAGCTCCTCGTGGGATTCAGCCCCGAGCAATTTCAGGCGATTATCGATAAGCTGAATGCTGGGCTTACGACTATCACGAAACATACGAATGAAATGGGGCCAAGGGTAGAGTCGGCGGTGAACCACTGGTACGTTCCGGACATTGTTGCGCGGGGATGTATCTGGATAGTGAACAAGATTGTTGAAGGGGTCACTTGGATTATTAACAAGCTTGTAGACCTCCTGCAAGGTGCAGTTGCCCCTGTCACCATGTTCTACGATGCCTTGCAATGGCAGGGCGAGGAGGTCCGGGGGAAGGCGTCCGGTGCCGCTTCCTCTACACAGAAATTCAACCTCACTTCCCTCAGGTACTGGGAGGGGGAAGGGGCGACCGCATACACAAATGCGATTTTCCCTCAGTCTGCGGCTTCCGCTCAGGTCGCGTCCAGTTCGAGTACGGTAGCGGGTTGCCTCACAGCCTGCGGGGTGGCGGGACTCGCGTTCTACACCGCAGTAGGAGTATTTATTGCTCAGCTGATCCCGGTCCTGGCCGCCTCGGCTGTTGCGGCTGCTTCTGTGGTGGCTCTTCCCGCTGCCGGAGCTGCTGCCGCGGCAGAAGCAACTCTCGGACCCGCCGTCATCGGGGGGGCTGTGCTCGCAGTGCTGTCCGTGCTTGGTGCTGAGGGCACGACGATGGCTCAGCTCGCGGGCGAGGGTACTGACAAGAGCGCCTTCCCGAACGGGGGGCACTGGCCGGTCGGAACGGTCTGAAGTCTTCGCTCGGCCGTCGACTTCAGCCCCTCCGAAATGGCGAATGGCGCTGTGCTTCTCCTGAGCAGCAGAGGATGTAGACGTGACTGGAACTCGCTTGGCCCTCTGGGGTATTGCGCTGGCGTCATTCGTATGGCTCGCACTACCACTGATCACCCGTGACATGGACGACCTTGCCCCCAGGGGCATGATCGGCATTCTCTGCGCGCTGGTTGTTTTCTGTCCAGTGGTCGCGGTGGTGCTCAAGAACCGTGAGAGGAAACGAGGCTAGCACGCGATATTTCGCCTCAATTCATCTTCTTGGAATTCTCCTCCTGAGCTCGGGCGTGGAGAAGGGGGCAGTACGTGATCGAAAGGAAGCGTCATGTCCGCACCCCTCGGTTCCGCCGAAGGCATATGGATCCCCGCTGAGCGTGCACGTCGAGGCGGGGTCTACCTGGGTGCGTTCCTCGCGTTCTGCGTCGGCCTGCTGATCCTCGAAGCGCTCATCATGTTTGTGGTGCTCGTGCTGATCGAGGGCGAAGGCCTGGGGGCCATGGGCTGGACGGGCGTCTACGGATATCTGGGACTGCCGGTCATTGCGGCAGTGGTGAGCCTGCCGCCGATGTTCGCGATTGTGTGGCGGCATCCGAGCCTGCGCATCGATTCAACCGGCATGAGCAAGGTGTGGCGTCACCGGACCCAGACCGTGCGGTGGGCTGATCTCGACACGGTCCGGTTCAACAGCAGACGGAGCTACCTGATGCTGGTGGTGAAGGCGGGCGCACCTCCCGGGCGGCCGAACGCCGCTGGTGGGCGGAGAACGCTTGTGATGTGTTCGATCGGACACGCTGTCTGGCGCCGGCGCAGGCCAGGTCAAGCGGAATTGATCCTTGACGCGATTAAGTGCTTCGCCCCGGGCAAGTACACCGCTGAGCCCTGGAACCCGGGCAAGGGCCGCGCGAACGGTGGGGGTGCCTCGGCATAGCCGAGGTGGAGGCGGTCCGGGCACCCCGCTTTTGGACTTGCGGGTCCATTTTTGTCGTCGCACAGTGGCAGGGCGCCCGACAGCCGGAGGGCGCCCCGCCCGGTCGAACGCTGCCGGCGGTCCGGCCGTGCGGTTTCGCAGCGGCGAATCAAGCGATGGAGAGACCCATGTCTGTGCGGCTCGCGGGCAAGACCGCCCTTGTCACCGGAGCGACCAGCAACCTCGGGCGTGCGATTGCGGAGGCCTTCGCCGCAGAGGGGGCGTACGTGGCCGTCTCGGGCCGCAGCGCCGAGCGCGGCGCGGAGGTCGTCGAGGGGATCCGTGCACGGGGTGGACGCGCGGAGTTCGTGCGGGCCGATCTGGACGGCAGCGCCGCCGCCTCGCGGGCGCTCGCGCGGGACGCCGCGCGGGTCCTGGGCGGACGTATCGACGTCCTGGTCAACAACGCCGGTATCTACCCCCGCAACACCACGCCGACCGTCGACGAGGAGACCTTCGACCAGGTCTACGGGGTCAACGTGAAGGCTCCGTTCTTCCTGACCGCCGCCGTCGCGCCCGCCATGGTGGAGGCCGGTGGCGGGGTCATCGTCAACCTGGGTTCCTGGATCGCGCGGCTGGGCATTCCCGGCGCCCTCTACAGCTCCACCAAGGGGGCGGTGGAGACCCTGACCCGGGCCTGGGCGGCCGAGTTCGGGCCGCGGGGGGTCAGGGTCAACGCGATCTCCCCGGGCGTCGTCCAGACGCCCGCACCCGGCGAGACCCACCCAGGCGAGATCATGATGAAGGGCACCCCGGCCGGAGGGATGGGCGTCCCCGGCGACATCGCGAACGCCGCCGTCTACCTCGCCAGTGACGAGTCCTCGTTCGTGCACGGCACCGTGCTCGACGTCGACGGCGGCCGCACCACGGTCGCCGTCATCGCCGCCTGAGACGCACGGCACCGGCCCGCGGAGCCAGTTCGCTCAGTTCACGCCGCAGGACCGCCCGCGCGGCGCAGGTCCGCGATCCCCTGGTCGAGCGCGGCGCGCAAGTGCGTGGACCGGCCCGTCGACAGCAGGATCGACACGCCTCCCTGGATCCCGGCCAGCAGCGCGGCGGCCCTCGCCTCGGCATCGACGTCGGCGGGCAGCGCGCCGGCGGCCTGCAGCGCCCGGACGCCCGCCGCGAGGCTCTCCTGCCAGCGGCGCAGCAGCTCGACCACGATCGCCCGCGTCCCGGGGGTCGAGCGCCCGATCTGGTGGAACAGCGAGCCGAGCGGGCACTGGTCGCCCTGCGCCTCGTAGCGCTTGACCACCGCGTCCCGCCACTGTCCCCAGGACTCCCACGAGTCGAGGCGGCCCAGATAGGGCTGCTGGTCCTCCAGCACCTGGTCCGCCTCGAACTGGGCCACGGCGACGAGCAGTTCGTCCTTGCCCGCCGGGAAGTAGTGGAAGAGCTGGCTCTTGCTGGTGCCGGTCCGCGCCATGATGTCGTCCAGGGTCGCCCAGGCGACGCCCCGCTCCCGCAGCACCGCCGCGGCCCCTTCGACGATCCGGCTCCGCGTCGCCTTCCCCTTCGCTGTCAGCTTCCCGGGCACGAGCCACCTCCACGACCGTAATGGACCAGGCAGTCCATTGTAGGTGTGGACGCGGAGGAGGGGGCCGGCCCCTGATCGGGCCGGCCCCCTCCTCCGTACTCGGCAGGGACCCGCTCAGTCCAGGTCCGTCGGCAGCCAGCCCGTCTGGATCAGGGAGGGTGCGCTGCGGCGGGAGACGAACAGGCCGCGGCCCGGGGGCAGCGGGCGGGCCTTCACGTCGCCGAGGAGTTCGCCCTCGCCGGGGTGGCCGGACAGTACGACGCCCTGGGCGCCCAGCTCCTTGAAGCGCTGGATGAACTGCTCGTACGAGGAGCGGCCGGCTCCCGCGCTGTTGCGGGCGATGATGAAGTTCACCCCGGCGTCGCGGGCGTACGGGAGGTTGTCGACCAGCATCGCCATGGGGTTGTTGGAGGACGTGGCGACCAGGTCGTAGTCGTCGACGATGATGAACGCCCGCGGCCCCCGCCACCAGCTGCGGTTGCGCAGCTGCTGCGGGGTCACGTCCGTGCCGGGGATGCGGCTGGTGATGAGGGTGTTCATGTCGTTGAGGTACGACTCGAACGCGTTGTGCGTCGTCGCGTAGCCGACCAGGTACGGCTCCGGCACGCACTCCAGCAGGCTGCGCCGGTAGTCACCGACGCAGATCAGCGCCTCCTCCGGGGTGTACCGCTCGGTGATCTGCTTGATGAGCAGCCGCAGCAGGGCGGTCTTCCCGGACTCCGACTCACCGAAGACCGCGAACAGCGGGTCGGTGTCGAAGTCGACCATGACCGGTGCGAGGTTCATCTCGTCGATGCCGATCGCGATACCACCGCTGGACCGCTCCGGGCCGCTCGGCAGCTCGCGTGCGGACAGCTTCCGGGGCAGCATGCGGACCTGCGGGGCGTGCGGGCCGGGCCAGTTGTCGACCGAGGCGCGGACGAAGGCGCCGGTCCCCTCGGACAGATCGTCGCCGGCGCCCGCGGAGTCGTCGATGCGCGGCAGCGCGCCCATGAAGTGGAGCTTCTCCGCGGTCAGACCCCGGCCGGGTGCGCCCACGGGGACGTTCACCGCGATCTTGCGGTCCAGTTCGGAGTCGGTCGGGTCACCGAGGCGCAGCTCCAGCCGGTTGAGCAGCTGGTCCTTGAGCGCCGCGCGCATCTCCATGTACCGGGCGACGGTGGCGACCAGGTGGATGCCCAGGCCGAGGCCCCGTGCGGCGATGTCCGCGACGACCGGCTCCAGGAACTCGTAGTCCGTCTTGAAGGACTGCCAGCCGTCGATGACCAGGAAGACGTCGCCCCACGGCTCACCCGGCAGCCGGCCGGCCGCGCGGAGCTGGCGGTAGGTGGTGATCGAGTCGATGTTGTTGTCCCGGAAGAACTCCTCGCGCCGGTTGAGGATTCCGGAGACCTCGGCGACCGTACGGCGGATCTTCTCCGGGTCGAGCCGGGAAGCCACCCCGCCGACGTGGGGCAGGCCCTCGATGGCGATCATGCCGCCGCCGCCGAAGTCCATACCGTAGAACTGCACCTCGTGCGGCGTGTGCGTGAGGGCGAAGGAGCCGATGAGGGAGCGCAGCAGGGTGGACTTGCCGGAGCGGGGGCCGCCGACGATCAGCATGTGGCCGGCCGCGCCCGAGAAGTCCCGCACCAGCGGGTCGCGCCGCTGCTCGAAGGGCTTGTCGACCAGGCCGAACGGAACGACCAGGGAGCCGTTCTTGCCGTACTGCGGGGCGTGGAGTCCGCGCTCGGGCGTCACCGCCAGCGGCGGCAGCATCTGGTCGAGGGACGGCGCCTCGGTGAGCGGCGGCAGCCACACCTGGTGGGCGAGGGGCCCCTGGCCCTCCAGACGGCGGGCGATGACGTCGAGAACGGTGTCCGCCAGCGCGTCGGCGGTCCGCTGTCCGGGTGCGAGGGAGACGTCCGGGTCGGGCTCCGGGTAGTGGACCGCCACCGGGGTCGCGGTGAACAGCACCGGGCGCCGGTCGATGGGGAGTTCCCCGGAACCGGCGGTCGGGGTGACGCCCGGCCGGTAGGTGCCCGACACGTAGGCGGCCTTGAAGCGGGTCATCCCCTCCGTGCCGAACTTCAGGAACCCGGAACCGGGGACCGAGGGCAGGTGGTACGCGTCGGGCACACCCAGGGCGGTGCGGGACTCGGCGGCGGAGAACGTACGCAGACCGATCCGGTACGACAGGTAGGTGTCCAGGCCGCGCAGCCGGCCCTCCTCCAGGCGCTGCGAGGCCAGCAGCAGGTGCACGCCCAGGGACCGGCCGATGCGGCCGATCTGGATGAACATGTCGATGAAGTCGGGCTTCGCGGTGAGGAGCTCGCTGAACTCGTCGATCACCAGGACCAGGGACGCCAGCGGCTCCAGCGGGGCGCCCGCGGCGCGCGCCTTCTCGTAGTCGGTGAGGTTCGCGTAGTTGCCCGAGGAGCGCAGGAGCTCCTGGCGGCGCTGCAGCTCACCCGTGATGGAGTCCCGCATGCGGTCGACCAGGGTGAGGTCGTCCGACAGGTTGGTGATGACCGCGGCGACGTGCGGGAGTTCGGACATCCCGGCGAACGTCGCGCCGCCCTTGAAGTCGGCCAGGACGAAGTTGAGCGTCTCGGAGGAGTGGGTGACGGCCAGCCCCAGCACCAGCGTCCGCAGCAGCTCCGACTTGCCGGAGCCGGTCGCTCCCACACACAGCCCGTGCGGCCCCATGCCCTCCTGCGCGGCCTCCTTGAGGTCGAGCATGACGGGCGAGCCGTCCTCACCGATCCCGATCGGTACCCGCAGCCGGTCGGCCGTCGAACGCGGCCGCCAGACGGTCGCGGTGTCGACGGCGGCCGGGTCACCGATGCCCAGCAGGTCCGTGAAGTCCAGGTTGGCGAGCAGCGGCTCGTCGTCCTCCGCGCCGATTCCCATCCGCAGCGGGGCGAGCTGGCGGCCGAGCGCCTCCGCGGTCTCGACCGGCAGCAGGTCGGGCGTGCCGTGGTAGGTGGCCGCCGCCGACTCCAGCCGCAGCCGGCCCGGCCGTACCGCTATGTGCAGACCGCCGCGGGGCTCGTCCAGCTCCTCCGGGACGATCTCCACGACGGTCACGCCCTGGAGCCCCTCCGGCGAGGCGAGCAGCGACTCCGCCGGTACGAAGGTGCCGTCCAGTACGACGACGATGTGCGGCTGGTCCAGGAGCGGCGCCCCCTCGCGGTTGAACCTCGACCGGCCCGACAGGCGGTCTTCCAGCAGCGCCTCGACCTCCATCAGGTTGTCGCCGAACAGCCGCTTCGTGCCGGCTCCGTCGGAGGACCCGGGGACCTGGGTGTGCGGAAGCCACTTCGTCCAGTCCCAGTGGTCCGTCACATCCCGGGACGCCGCGACCGCGACCACGAGGTCGTCGGGTGAGTGCAGCGCGACCAGCCCGGCCACCATCGCGCGGGCGGAATCGCGCACCGAACCGGGGTCGCCCGACACCACGACGTGGTAGAAGGCGCGCAGCGACACCGCCATGGGGAGCCGGTCGAGCGAACCGTGCGCGGCCAGGAACTGGTGCATGGCACCGGCCGACAGCGGCTCCAGCTCGTCGAGCGGCGCGGTGCTCGGCGCCACCAGCGGCGTCCACAGCTGCTGCGGCCCCAGACCGATGCGGACCTGCCCGAAGTCCTTGTCGGCGATCCGCCGCTCCCAGAGTCGGCCGCCCTCGGCGACCAGCGACCACAGCTGGTCCGGATCGGGATGCAGATAGAACTGCGCGTCCCGCTGGACCCGTGCGGTACGACGCACCTTGCGCCGGGTCTGCGCGAGGTACTTCAGGTAGTCCCGGCGGCCCTCGGAGGCCTCGCCCTGGCTGCCCTTGCGGGCCCGCATCACCTGCGCGATCGCCATGGCCACGGTCGACAGCAGCATCATGACGCCCATGATCTTCATGAACGGCTGCGAGCCCGGCATGAAGAAGAACACCACCGACGAGCCCATGCCGAGCATCGGCAGCAGCTGCATCGCCATGCCCTCCTGCTGCCCGCGCGGCAGCTCGGGAGGCGATTCGAGCCGGAGCTCAGCCGTGGACGTCTCGGGTGGCATGGCTCGCGGCTGGCGTTTGACGACAATCTGGGTCACCGGCGAATCAATCCCTCAGTGCGGCCCGGAGAGTTGCGGGCCGGCACCCCCGTGGCAGCGACCTACCTCCGCGCGCCGACAATCCTACGTGTAGACCATGGGAGGGACCCCGATAGGGTGGCGCCCTTGGCCTGGAGCGTGGTGTACAGCGAACGAGGGGGATGCAACAGGTGAGTTCGACCCTGACAACCGGTTTCTGCCGTGTAACGGTCGTGGCGCCGGACAGCCGTATCGATGTCGCCCTGCCGGACGATGTCGCCGTCGCGGACCTCCTTCCGGAGATCCTCCGGCTGACCGGCCAGGTCACACCCCCGGGGGCGCCCCCCGGCTACCACCTGGCCCGCCGCGACGGCACCCTCCTGGACGCCACCCACCCGCTGTCCGTCCAGCGGGTCCTGGACGGTGACGTCCTGCGGCTGAGGCCCTTCGCCGAATCGCTCCCCCCGGCCGTCTTCGACGATGTGTCCGACGCCGTCGCGTCCGCCGTCCGCCGCGACCGCGCGCTCTGGAACGACCAGCTGTTCGGCGTCTCCGGCCTCTTCGGCGGCGCGCTCCTCCTCGTACTGATGGGCTTCGTGCTCTGGTTCGCGGACCCGGTCAAGCACGACATGCACGGACTGCCGGGCATCGTCGCCGCCGCCGTCGGCGTACTGCTCGTCACGCTCGCCGGTATCAGGGCACGGAGTTACGGGGACCGGGCCTCCGCCGTCGCGCTCGGCCTCGCCGCGCTGCCGCATCTGATGATCGCCGGGTCCGGCCTGCTCGCGCTCGACCCCGGCACCGGTATCGGGCGCCTCCAGTTCATGCTGGGCTGCGCCGCGGTGCTCCTCGTCTCCGCCGGACTCGTCGCCGCGATGCCGACCGGTGACGCACCCTTCGTCGCCATCGTCTTCGCCTCCGCGGTCGGCACCCTCGCGACGTTCTGCGCGATCCTCACCGATTCCAGTCCCAGCGAGACCGCCAGTGTCTGCACGGTCGTCGCGATCGGCGCCGTGGCCTTCCTGCCCGGCCTCTCCGCGCGGGTGGCCCACCTGCCGATCGGCTACGCCGCCCCGCGCCCGACGACGGACGCCGACCTCGACAACGAGCCGGGCGTCGTCGCGGACCCCGACCCCGTGGACGCCGAACGCATCGCCGCGCAGGCCCGGCGCGGGCACGAGCTGCTGCTGGGGCTGGTCGGAGGCTGCTGCGTCGTGGTCGTCGCGTCCGCCGCCGTCCTGGGCTTCTCCAGCAACGTCTGGGGCCAGACCCTCGCGCTGGTCGCCGGCCTGGCCATGCTGCTGCGGGCCCGGCTCTTCCGCTACACCGCGCAGGTCGTCGCCGTACTGGGCGCGGGCCTCGCCGCCCTGGGCCTGCTGGTGCTCGGGCTGTCGCTCAACCCGCCGACCGACGCGGTCGTCAAGCTCCTGACCGAACAGGACCGGGGACCGCTCGACATCCGCACCCTGTGGCTCGCCGCCGCCGTCACGGCCGGTGCCGCGCTGATGGTCGGCATCGCGCTGATCATCCCGAAGAAGGGGCTCTCCCCCTTCTGGGGCCGCCTCTCCGACCTGGCCGAGGTGGTCCTCCTCCTCGCGCTCGTTCCCCTCTGCCTGGCCGTACTGGACGTGTACTCCTCGGCACGCGGGATGACGAGCTAGGCATGTTCGAGATGCCGATCTGGGCAGGTCTTGATCGGCATCTCGGGTGGCGCACAGGGTCAGGACGGCGGAGACAGCACACCTGCTCGCCTCCGGGAGCATCTGTCCGGACGCCGCCCACCGCCTGATTCTTCCGCACTGGCGGCATTCGTACAGCGTCGTCCGCCACGACCTGCACCGTCTGGCGGGTAAGTCCGCCCCGGATCGAATGTCCGGATTCTCGGATGCGCAGAAGGAGAACGGATCCGAGGGCCGGGAAGGCAACCACGGAAACCTGAGGGAAAGGCCCTGGATTTGAACTCGTCACTGATTCCGCGGCGTCGGCCGGGAAGCGTCGGCCTTGAAGTCTCCGCGTTAGGACTCGGCTGCATGGGAATGAGCCAGACCTATGGAGTTCCGGACGACAAGGAGTCGATCGCGACGATCCATCGGGCACTCGAACGAGGCTGCTTCTTCTTCGACACCGCGGAGGCGTACGGCCCCTTCGTCAACGAAGAACTGCTGGGCCGCGCGCTTCGTGGCCGCCGGGACGAGGCGGTCATCGCGACGAAGTTCGGGTGGGAGTACGAAGGAACACGACGCGGAGAGCTGAACAGCAAGCCCGAGCACATTCGCACAGTGGTCGACGAATGCCTGGGGCGGCTGGAAACCGACCGGATCGACGTCCTCTATCAGCACCGCGTGGACCTGGAAGTCCCGATCGAGGAGGTGGCCGGCACGGTCGGCGAGCTCATCCAAGAGGGAAAGGTGCTCCACTTCGGCCTGTCGGAGGCCGGTGCGGAGACGATCGCCCGCGCCCACGACGTCTGTCCCGTGGCCCTGCTTCAGACGGAGTACTCGCTCTGGGAGCGCCACATCGAGCAGGAGATTCTTCCGGCGGTCCGGGAGCGGGGAATCGGTCTCGTGGCCTACTCACCTCTGGGGCGTGGGTTCCTGACCGGGACGGCGCTGCCCGCGGAGGAGTATCCGGAGTCGGACTACCGCCGCTACGACCCCCGGTTCCAGGGGGACAACTTCACCGCCAACTCGGCGGCGGCATCGGTGGTGCGCGAAGTTGCCACGAAGCACGGGGCGACGCCGGCCCAGATCGCCCTCGCGTGGCTGCTCCACCGGGGCGAGGACATCGTGCCCATCCCCGGAACCAAGCGCAGGGTCACACTGGAGGAGAACCTCGCGTCCGTGGACGTGGCGCTCGACGCCGAGGACCACCAGCGGCTGGACGAGGCGCTGCCTCCGGAAGCGGTGGCGGGAACCCGCTACCCAGAAGCCGTCATGCATATGAACGGCCGCTGATAGCACTTGAACGAAAAGAAAGAAGAACGGGGAAAATCGGGTTCCGCTGTACCGGCCGCCGGCATCCGCATGCCGCGCCGTCGTCAACGGAATACAGATCAGCCGGACCGGCCGGAGGCAGCGCGGAATCCGCCGCCGCGCCGCAGGGGGAGAGCCTCAGCCGAACCGCTCGTGGTCCTCCAGCACCGCGTCGATCACCCGGAGCTCATGCGCGGCGCCCACCGGGTCCGTACCGATGTCCCCCGTCATGTTCAGCAGCGACTTCCACAGCGACCACCCGCGGGCCCGTGCCCAGGTGCCGGAATCCTGGCCGACGGCCTGCCGGAACGCCTCCCGGCTCTCCCCGGAGAACAGCCCCCACGCGATCACCAGATCGCAGGCGGGGTCACCGACGCCCGAGGTGCCGAAGTCGATGACGGCCGTCAGCTCACCGCCGTCCACGAGCAGGTTGCCGGAGGCGATGTCGCCGTGGAACCAGACCGGTTCCCCCTGCCAGGGCGCGGCGAGCGCCGCCTCCCAGACGGCGCGGGCCCTGCGGGTGTCCACGCGGCCCTCCAGCGCGGCCAGGCAGCGCCGGGTCTCCGCGTCGTAGTGGGCGGGCGAGGCGCCCCGGTACCAGCTGTGCTCCCCGGCGGCCGGCCCGTCGGTCGCGTCGCAGCGCTGGAGGGCGAGGAGGAAGTCCGCCACGGAGCGCGCGAACCGGGGAACGTCGTCGATACGGTCGAGGGCCGCCGTCTCACCGCGCAGCCAGCGGCGGACCGACCACGGATACGGATAGCCCTCGCCCGGAGCGCCCAGGGCCAGCACCGGGGGAACGGCGACCGGCAGCGAAGGAGCGAGGCGCGGCAGCCAGTGGTGCTCCTTCTCCACGGCGGGGACGTAACCGGCCGCCGTGGGCAGCCGCACCGTCATCGCGTCGCCCAGGCGGTACGTCCGGTTGTCCCAGCCGTCCACCGCCACGGGCGTCACCGGAAGACCGCTCCAGTGCGGGAACTGGGCGTCGATCAGGCGTTGCACGAGCGCGGCGTCGATTCCGGCGCGGCCGTCGGGGTGGGGGGATACCATCCGGCGATCATCACGCCGCACGATCGGCCGAAGCAACCGGATTTGGCCCGGGGGCGCGGTTCACGACCCGGTGCTCCCTAGGACACCCCTGATGAACGCGGTGGACTCCGACGGGGGCAGCGCCAGATCCCGATGGCGATCGTAGGACAGCCGGTAGCGCGTCACGGCAGCCGCGTCCTCGATCAACTCGGCGCATCCATTGCCCTCCGTGTAGGCAACGGCACTCACGTCGTCCTGCCACAGCAGTGTCAGGGAGCCGTCCATCAGGTGGTGTGCCCCGACGGCGAAGGGGAGGACCTGGAGGGCGACGGAGGCCGCCTCGCTCATGTCGGCGAGATGGGCCAGCTGTTCGTCCCACGCCTTGGAGTCAGCGACCGGGCGGCGCAGTGCGTACTCGTCCATGATGATCCGCACGGACGGGGTCGGACTGCGGTGCAGCAACTGTTGGCGGCCCATGCGGGCTATCACCCGCTCCTCCACCAACTCGAGCTCGGTGCAGGCCTCCTGGGCGCCGGACAGCAGGGCGCGCGCCGCTTCCCTATCCACATTATGGAACGGTGGCCTTGCCGTCCGAGGTGCACCCAGCCCGGTCATTTGCGAAGCCCCGGGGCGTCCGAGCACATTCCTACGCGTACCCGTATCGCCCCTCAGCCGTCCGTTCCCGTTCGATTACAGTGCTGCGCAGTTACCGCGCGGTCACACCTGGGCGGTCCTACGGGGAGGGGCACGGTGAGCACAGGGACCACGGCTGTCTGGGGCCGTGCCGAACAGCAGGACTTCCGCAGCCGGGTACGGGGAGCGCTGCTCGGCGGCGCCATCGGGGACGCGCTCGGCGCGGGCGTCAGCGGGCTCACGCTGGAGGAGATCCGCGAGGCCCACGGCAGTGACGCCGTCACCGACCTCGTCCCCGCGCACGGCGGACGCGGCCTCGTCACCGCCGTCACCCAGCTCAACCTGTTCACCGTGGACGGGCTGATCCGCGCCCAGGTCCGCCGCGACATCGGCGCCTGGCACCCGCCCACGGATCTGCACCAGGCGTATCTGCGGTGGGCCGCCACCCAGCACGACTGGGGGCCCGACGAGCGCCGCAAGGACAACGGCTGGCTGGCCGCGCAGGAATGGCTCTACGCCCGCCGCGCCCCCACCCGGGAATGCCTCAACGGGCTCGGTGACACCGTCATGGGCACCCTCGACCGGCCCAAGAACCCCGCCGCGCACGACGCGGCGGCGCTCACCCGCTCCGCCCCGTTCGGACTGCTGGTCGGCTGGGAGCCGCAGCTCGTCCTCCAACTGGCCGTCGAGTGCGCCGCCCAGACCCACGGCCACCCCACCGCCCTGCTCTCCTCCGGCGCCCTCGCCGTGATGGTGCACGGGCTGGCACGCGGCGAGACGCTGGACGCTTCCGTGCAGCACGCCCTCGTCCTGCTCGCCGAGCGGCCGGGGCACGAACCCGTCACGGAGGCCCTCCAGCAGGCCCTCGGCACCGTGCGGCAGGGCATACCCGGACCCGCCCTCATCGAGTCCCTGGGCGCCACGGACTCCGCGGAGGAGGTGCTCGCGGTGGCCGTGTACTGCGCGCTGGTGGGCGAGGACGTCCGGCACGGCCTGCGGCTGTCCGTGAACCACGGCGGGCCCTCGGCCGCGACCGGGGCCCTGTGCGGGGCGCTGCTCGGCACGCTGCACGGGGAGACCGCGCTGCCGCCGGCCTGGCTCGCGGAACTGGAGGGCCGGGCGACGCTGCTCGAACTCGCGGACGACTTCGCCATGGAGATGACCCAGGGTCCCGCCCTGCACAGCCCGGCCGCCGTCACGGCGGGCTGGCTGGCGCGCTACCCGCGCGGCTGAGTGCTGAAGGCCGAGGGGCGAAGATGGGGTGCGGGGTGGGGGGGGGGGGGCCCCCCCCCCCCCCCGCCCCCCCCCCCCCCCCCCCCCCCGGGCCCCCCCCCCCCCCCCCCCCCCCCCCCCCCCCCCCCCGGGGTGTCGGGGGCCGGGGGGGGGGGCCCGGGTGGGTCACGGGACGCCGCCGCGTCCCGTGACCCACCCCGCACCCCCGTTCCGTGGAACCGCGCGGGTCAGTCCTTCCCGCCGAGCCCGCCCCGCAGGTTCTCCGTCTCCTCGGTGAGCGCCACGTCCTGGGGGCCGCCCTGGGCCGGCACGCCCGCGGCGCCGCCGGGCCCGTCGCCGTCCGTGTTGATCCGCTCGATGACCGCGTCGCGCTCCGGGGTGTCCTCCGGCTTGATGAAGCCGATGACGATGAAGAGCACCAGCGAGATCGCCAGCGGCAGCGCCACCTGGTACTGCAACGCCACGTTCGTCTTCGTCGAACCGTCGAAGTTGTAGTTGGTGAAGTAGAACGCCAGCAGCCCGGCCGCCCAGCTGACGAGCGCCGCCGTCGGTCCCGACTTACGGAACCGGCGCAGCAGACCCAGCATGAACGGGATCGCGATCGGACCCATCAGACCGGCGACCCACTTGATGACGACGGAGATGATGTCCTTGAACGTCGGCGAGTTGATCTGGGTCGCCAGCGCCATCGACAGGCCCAGGAAGCCGAGCGTGGAGAGGCGCGCGGCCAGCAGTCCGGCGCGGGCGCTCCAGTTGCGGGCGGCCTTGGAGAAGACCGGGGCGATGTCACGGGTGAAGACCGCCGCGATGGCGTTGGCGTCCGAGGAGCACATGGCCATCGTGTGCGAGAAGAAGCCGACCACGACCAGGCCCAGCAGGCCGTGCGGCAGCAGCTGCTCGGTCATCAACGCGTAGCTGTCGGAGGCGTCCGGCTTCTCCGCGTGGACCAGCAGCGGGGCGCACCACATCGGGAAGAACAGGACCGTCGGCCAGACCAGCCACAGGATGGCGGACAGCCGGGCCGAACGGGTCGCGGAGGCGGCGGAGTCCGTGGCCATGTAGCGCTGGGCCTGGTTCCACATGCCGCCGTTGTACTCGAAGGTCTTGATGAACAGGTACGCCAGCAGGAAGGTCACGGTGTACGGACCGGCCGTCGGGTCCGTGTGGCCCTCGGGGAGCTTGTCCCAGACCGTCCACAGCGTGCTGAAGCCGTCCAGCTTGCTCATCGCGGTGACCAGCATCGCGACACCGGCGAACAGCTGGATGACGAACTGCCCCAGCTCGGTGAGCGCGTCGGCCCAGAGGCCGCCGACCGTGCAGTAGACGGCCGTGATGATGCCGGTGATGAAGATGCCCTGGGTCAGCGTGATGCCGGTGAAGACGGAGAGCAGGGTGGCGATGGCGGCCCACTTGGCGCCGACGTCCACGATCTTCAGCAGCAGGCCGGACCAGGCGAGCGCCTGCTGGGTCTGGATGTTGTAGCGGTTCTTGAGGTATTCGAGCGGTGAGGCGACGTGCAGCCGAGAGCGCAGCCGGTTGAGCCGGGGTGCGAAGAGCTTGGCGCCGATGCCGATGCCGATGGCGATCGGCAGCGACCACGTCACGAAGGACGTGACGCCGTACTGGTACGCGATTCCGGCGTAGCCGGTGAACATCACGGCGCTGTAGCCGGACATGTGGTGCGAGATGCCGGACAGCCACCACGGCATCTTGCCGCCGGCCGTGAAGAAGTCGCTGACGTTGTCGACACGCTTGTGGGACCAGAGCCCGATCGCGATCATCACGCCGAAGTAGCCGATGAGCACGACCCAGTCGAGACTGTTCATGTGTCCCCTCCTGGGGTCCGCCTTGTGAACGGGAAACGCACTTCGTCAGTACGGCCGCTCAGCGGGGCCCCCGTGCGGGAGCGGGGACTTCGGGGATTGAACCGCCTGTCCGGTCCCCCGGTCAAGGTCTCTTCTGGTCAGAGATGTGAACGCCGATCAGCAAGTCGAACGATTTTACGGGTTCTTGACTCGCGGGGGCGTTGTCGCGAACGTGACGGCGGCCACACCATGAGCAGGCACTTCGTCAGGCTGTGCAGAGAACGAGGACTCGTCCAGGAACGCCGAAGAACGCAGAGAGACCGCACGGGATGCGGGTCCCGTGCGGCCGAGAAGGAGGGGAACTCTGTACGAGGGGCTCAGCGCATCAGCTCGCCGGCGTTGACCAGCAGGGACTGCCCGGTGATCGCCCGCGCCCGGTCGGAGGCCAGGAACACCGCGGCCTCCGCCACATCGCCGTCCGTGGCCAGCTCCGGAAGCGCCATGCGCTCGGAGAGCCTCGCCAGTACCTCGGCCTCGGGCACGCCCTCCGTGTGGGCGGTGAACCGCACGTAGGCCTGCACCGGCGGCCCCCACATCCAGCCCGGCAGCACCGTGTTCACCCGGATCCGGTGCGGCCCGAACTCCCGGGCCATGGAGTACATCGCGGAGGTCAGCGCGCCCTTGGAGGCCGCGTACGCCGCCTGCCGCACCTGGGACGGTGCGGCCACCGCGGACTGCGTGCCGATGACGACGACCGAGCCGCCGCGCTCCCGCAGGGCGGGCAGACAGGCGCGCGTCATCCGCAGCGTGCCGAGCAGATTGACGTCGATGACCGACTTCCAGGTGTCCAGATCCGCGTCCTCGACGCCGCCGAAGTAGCTGTCCCAGGCGGCGACATGGACGACCGCGTCGATCCGCCCGAACCGCTCGATCGCCAGCGCCGCGAGCGCGTCGCACTGCGCCTCGTCGGTGATGTCGGTGGGCAGGTGCGCGGTGTGGAGTCCCTCGGGATCGATCTCGGCGGCAGACTTGGCGAGATTGGCGGCGGTGCGCGCCCCGAGCACGGCGTTGCCGCCGTCCCGCACGACCGTGGCCGCGATCTGGTGGCCGAGCCCGGCGCCCACCCCGGAAACGATGACGGTCTTCCCCGCGAGCAACATCGGTGCCTCCCGGCCCTGGCAGTTCTTCTGACGGGGCGTCAGAGTAGGTGGCTCCGGCGGAGTACGGAAGGGGAACGGCATGAGCGAGGAATCACGGGACGAGGCGGCGGGCGGGGCGCCGCGGGACAGCGGGACGCGGAGCGACACCTACGCGGAACTGGCCGCGCTGGGACCGTACGGGGTCCGTCCCGGCCACGCGCTGATCACCATGGTGGAACCGCACCCGGGGCACGAGTACGCGTACAACCGCTGGTACGAGGACGATCATTACTACGCGGGCGCGATGGCCATGCCCTGGATGTCGGCCGGGCGGCGCTGGGTCGCCACCCGCGAACTCCAGAAGCTGCGGTACCCGGAGAAGTCCGCGATCGCGACACCGGTCGGCGCCGGCTGCTACCTGTCCACGTACTGGGTGACGGAGGGGCGCTACGACGACCACATGAAGTGGACCGTCGGGATCAACAAGCGGCTGAACCGGGACGGCCGGGTCTACCAGGACCGCACCCATGTCTTCACGGCCTTCCAGGACCACGAGGCGACGGTCTACCGGGACGGCGCCGCGGGCCCCCGCGACTTCCACGCCCTCGACCATCCCTACCGCGGGCTGGTCCTGGAGGTGATCGACGCCGAAGGGCCCCAGCAGCGGTCCGAGTTGCTGGAGTGGCTGCGCTCGCGGCATCTGCCGAAGCGGCTGAGCGGGTCACCCGCGGCGATGGTGACGGTGTTCCGGCCGACGCCGCTGCCGGGCGACCGGATGACGTACGTGAAGCAGGTCGAGGGCGTCGACACCCGGCTGACCCTGCTCTGGTTCCTCCAGGAGGAGCCGGGGCCGTGCTGGGACGAACACTTCACGGGGCTCGACGCGGCGGTCGCGGAATCGGGCCTGGGGCGGGTGGAGCTGGTGGCACCGTTCATCCCGACCGTGCCGGGCACGGACCGCTACGTCGATCAGCTGCGCTGACGTTCATCGGCTGCGCTGGATGGTCGTATCCATGTCCATCGGTAGTGCTTCCCACGGCCTCGCGGTGAGCCCCCTCGGCCAGGACGGCGAACCGGGCGAGAGGGCTACCCGCAGCACCGGGGTCGGCGCGGCGACAAAGCGTGGGAACTCATGCGTGGGAACTCATGCGTGGGAACGCACCGGTCAGGCGTCGAGCGCACCCTTGGCGACGTCGCGCACGAACGCGTTCCAGGCGCCGGGGACGAAACCGATCGAGGGGCCCTCGGGGACCTTCGAGTCACGTACGGCGATAGCGCGCACGAGAGGGGACCTGACTTCGACGCAGGCGCCGTTGCCCCCGGAATACGACGACTTCGTCCACTTGTCCGTAGCACCCTGACGAATGGCCATGTTCACTCCGGTTCAGAGAGTTGTGTGAGTGGCGCCAACGATGTTCAGCTGGCGTGATCGACGCTACTCGTCAAGTCCCTTGCGTGAAGGGGCCGTTCACTCGACCGGATGGTATATGCCATGCGGGTCTTCCATTACGAGGCGGCGGCGGTGTACCGTGCCGCCGCCCCACTCGTCACATCACTTCTTCTCTCTCGGTCCGGGGATTCTCTCTCGGTCCGGGGCTCAGGACGGGTCCAGCCGGGTGTAGCTCTTCGCGATCTCGTCGATGAAGATCCGGGTCTGCTCCACGTTCAGCGCCTGCGCCCGAAGGTGCTCGTACATGACGCTGTACAGCTGGACGTCGTTCGCCTTCTCCAGATAGAGGTCGCTGGTCACTCCCTCGATGTAGACGACGCTGGAATCCGCGGCGTCGGGGAATTCCAGGATGGCGTACTGCCCGTTGATCCCGGGGTGGGCGCCCATGTCGAACGGCAGCACCTGGACGGTCACGTGCGGCAGGTGAGACAGCTCGACCAGGCGTTCCAGCTGCTCGATCATCACCTGCTTGTCGCCGACCAGCCGGCGCAGCGCGGACTCGTCGATCACCGCCCACAGCCGCAGCGGGTGCTCGGGAGAGTTGATCCGGTCCTGGCGGCGCGAGCGGACGCTCACGCGCTTGTCGATATCGGTCTGCGGCGCCTCCGGCAACGCGCCCTTGATCAGCGCCTCTGCGTACTGCCGGGTCTGCAGCAGGCCCGGGATCACCTGCGGTTCGTACACCCGCAGCGATTCGGCATCGGTCTCCAGACCGATGTAGACGCTGTACGGGATGTCACCGAAGGCATGCCACCAGCCCTGCTGGCGGGAGTCCTTGGCCATCTGCATGAGTGAGTCGACGACCCGGACGTCCTCGACCTCGTACACCCCGCAGAGGTCCCGGACATCGCGCTGGCTGATGGAACGGCGGCCGTTCTCCAGGCGGCTGATCTTCGACTGCGAGACCAGCAGTCGCTCCGCCACCTCTTCTGCGGTCATACCCTTGATCTCGCGCAGGCGGCGCAATTCCTGACCCAACCGGCGTCGTCTGACGGTGGGATTGACGTTGGACGGCACGGAAACGGCACCTCCGGCTATGTAGCTGTGCGTATCTACTGCTCAGCAGATTGCCACCCGGGCCCCCGGCCGCGCTGGAAAACGCACACACGCAGCGGCGCGGGGCAGCCGGTGGTACCGGCTGCCCCGCGCTTGGTGCGGCTCCCGGACCGGGTCTTTGGGGGACGTCGGTGCGGCGGTATTCGGTTGTTGCGGTGATGCGGTGTGTAGCAGTGTGCTGCGGTACTGCTGTGCGGGTGCTGCGTCGGCGCTCGTGCCGCCCTAGTGGGCCGCGGTGTGCGCCATGCTGTCGCGACGTGACTGCGACTGTGCTTGCGGTTGCAACGGAACACCGGCCGCCTGGTTGCGGCGCGGCTGTGCGACCGCCCCGTTCTGGACGTCCATGACGGCGTGCGCCACGAGACCGCCCATCGGGTCGTGTCTGATCAGATCCCGGAGCCGGGAGCGCGAAGAGCGCCCCTCGTTCCCGGGGTACAGGTGCTTGCCGAGTCCGACCGCGTGGGCCAGTGCGGCGAGCGCCGCGGTCCGCGGGTCCGGCGGTACGCCGGTGCGGATCGCGCTGTCCAGCCGGGCCTTGATGTCCCGGCTGATTGCCGTGTCCGTCGCCTGGTAGCGAGTTGTCGGCAGCACTCCGCACATCTGGCCCGCCACGGCATGCACCATGCCGCACCGCTCCAGATGAGCGAGGTAAATCTGACGAAGCCCCAGTCGGGGTCCGCCTATCCAGTGGACGGCCCGGACCGGGCTGCCGCGTCTGCGCAGCAGTTCCAGTGCGGAGTCCAGAGTCGGATCTCCTGTCGGCCGTGGCATCACCACGGCGATACGATCCCCGTCAGGGGCTATCCGTCCTGCCAGGGCCAGCTCTACTAGCTGGGCTCCGGCGAGGCCGAGGTCGAGCGACTGCGGCTGCGCTGTGGTACCCGTGGTCGGGTCCAGAGCGAGCAACAGAAGCTCCTCCGGAATTGTTCTGCGGCTCCTGCCCATCCATGCCTCCCCGCGTGGATGAGTGACAGGGTGACCCCTCTCACATCTGTCTGTCGAGGGTGCCTGGGTGCTTTGTACTGGAACCAGTAGGTATGTCGTTCTCGTCTAGCAGCTCAGCCGAGGGTTCACACGGGACACTGGTAGATGGTTCGGACAGCGCGGGGATGTCCCCGTGCCGCATGGAGGAGGCATCGGTGGCGGGCGAGTCCCCCGACAAGTCGGAGCAGCGGAAGTCGTCGGGAACGGCTCGGAGCGAGCACGATCCGCGGCTCTCGGTGTTCCGCGAACCCGCCGCACCGGCGGAGTCCGGCGGCAGGACGGACACGGCGACGGCCGTCTTCGGTACGCAGCGGTCCGAGTCACCGGCCGGTGGCGAGCCCGTGGCCGAGTCCGCCGCGGGTGCGGTGGATGCGGCGAAGACCCCCGGAGGCCCTGGGAGCCCGGTAGAGGCCCCTGAGGCCGCGTCGCGCGCCCCGGAGGCGCCCGAGGGGCCCGCGGAGCCGGAGGAGCGCGCAGGGGGCGCGGAGGGCGCGGAGCCCGCGGAGGGCGACGAGCCCGCTGGGGCGGCCGACGCGGCGGGGGTCGATGCGGCAGTGTCCGATGCGGCGGAGCGGGAGGACGCGGCTGCCGAGCCGGGGAGCGATGCGGCGGAGCCGGAGCCGGAGCCCGCGGAGGGCGATGCGCGGCTGCGTGCGGCGGTTGCCGCCTGGGTGTCGCCGGACGGCGAGGGACCGGACGGCGAGGCTGACGGCGGTTCGACTGCCGGCGGGCCGTCGGCCGAGGAGCCTGCGGCGGAAGCCGATGAGCAGGCCGATGAGCAGGCCGAGAAGCCCGCCGAAGAGCCCGCCGAGGACTCGGCCGGGCGCTCGGACGCGACCGCGGAGAGCGAAGCACGCGTACCCCGGACCCGCGAGGAGTCCGAGGAGAGCCCCAGCTCAGAGCCCGATGGGAACGCCGGGGACGGCGGGGACGACGAGCCCGAGGCCAAGCCCGACGAGGACTCCGACGCGAAGTCCGCCGAAAAGCCGAAGCCCGAGGCGAAGTCCGACGCGAAGTCCGACGAAGACTCAGACGCGAAGTCCGAGGCGAAGTCCGACGCGGAGCCCGGTGTCGATCAGGCGACGGCCGTCTTCAAGGCGCCCAAGCTGCCCCGCGTCGACCAGCCGACGACCACGCTGAAGATCAACCCGCCGTCAGCCGCGAAGCCGAAGCCCGGGTCAGAGGCGGACTCCGCCCGGACGTCCGAGCCCGAGTCCCCCGCCGAGCGGACCAGCAAGTTCGTACCGCTGCGCGCCGACGACGTACGGCCGGCCCCCGCGCCGCGCAGCCCCGAGGCGTCCGCCCCGGAGTCCGGCCCGGACCGGCGGTCCGGGAACACTCCCGCGTGGGGCGCCCAGCTGCCGCCCGGTGACGCGTCGCTCGGTGGTGCCGAGCGGACCAGGCAGCAGCCGATGCCGCCCAGGCCGCCGCTCGACCTGCTGGCCGAGCTGACGAACACCCCGCCGCCGCCGGAGACCCCGGTCCGCACGGCCGTGCGGAGGGTCAAGATCTGGACGCCGCTGGTGCTCCTGCTGCTGATCGCGTTTGCAATCGTGCAGATGGTGCGTCCGCTGCCGGAGCCCGCGCTCGTGATGTCGGCGGAGTCGACGTACACGTTCAAGGGCGCGGACCTGAAGCTCGACTGGCCCTCGCAGGGGCAGTCGGCGGTCAGTGTGGACGGTGTCGGTTCGATCGGCTCCGCGGGAGCGCAGAAGCCGGCGCCGATCGCCAGTGTCGCCAAGATCATGACGGCGTACGTGATACTCCAGGGCCACCCCCTCGCGGGGAAGGATCAGGGCGAGAAGATCACTGTCGACCAGCAGGCGGAGGACGAGTCCAAGGCCGAGGACGAGTCCAAGGTGCCGATCAACAAGGGGCAGCAGTTCACGGAGAGGCAGATGCTGCAGCTCCTGATGATCCCCTCGGGCAACAACGTGGCCCGGCTCCTCGCCCGCTGGGACGCCTCCTCCGAGGCCGCCTTCGTCACCAAGATGAACGACGCGGCCAAGAAGCTGGGCATGAGCCACAGCACGTACACGGACCCGAGCGGTCTGAAGAAGACGACCGTCTCCACCGCCGACGACCAGCTCAAGCTGGCCGCCGCCGTCATGAAGAACGAGGTGTTCCAGGGGATCGTCGACACCCCGCAGATCAAGATCGACGGGATCGACACGACGATCTACAACAACAACACCATCCTGCTGGAGCCGGGTGTGAGCGGTATCAAGACCGGCTCCTCCACCCCGGCCGGCGGCAACCTGGTCTGGTCGGCCAACACCGTCGTGGACGGCAAGAAGCTGTGGATCTACGGTGCGGTCATGGGGCAGCAGGCGGGAACGGGCCAGCCGTACGACAGCCTGGTGATGTCGCTGTCCAACAGCCTCAAGCTGATCAAGGGCGCGCAGGAGGCCGTGGTCTCCGCCAAGGCGGTCCACAAGGGTGATGTCGTCGGATATGTGGACGACGGGTTCGGCGGCCGCACCCCGCTGGTCGCGACCGCGGACCTGAAGGCGATGGGCTGGCAGGGACTCAAGGTGGAGCTCTCCGTGACGGGCAACGGCAAGGAGATCTCGCGCACCATGAAGGCGGGCACGAAGGTCGGCGTGGTGACGGTGGGAACGGGCAGCGGCCGGGTCAGCGCGCCCGTCGCCCTTCAGCAGGATCTGACGGAACCGGGCTTCGGCCAGAAGCTCACCCGCGTCAGCTGACGGCAGAAGCCCACCCGGATCAGCCGGCGCCGGTCAGCTTCTGACCGGACGCGGCGGACGGCGAGGGCGAGAGGGCGAGGACGGACCCCCGGGAGGCGCGGCCCCCTGTGCTCACGTGACGTGGTTCACGCGGGCGCAGGGGGCCCGAACCTTTCCGGCCGACGTCAGAGGCTGCGTGCTAGCGTCCCAGGGGCAACGCGTGTATCCCGGAACGCGTTTTCCGGCACTGACGCCCACGCTGCCAGCAGGCCGGCGGTTCCACCGCGTCCGGGGAAGGACGGGGAGAGTCGCAGTGACCACTGCTGAGCCGACACGGGCGAAGAGCAGCGAAGGCCGGGGACGGGGTCCTGGCGGGGAAACCGTGCCGGAGGGCGCCGGCCGGTTCGACGGTTTCAAGCGGCGTTGCGCACGCCATCCGGTCCTCCTGACGACCGCGGTGGCCGCGGTGGTGCACATCCTCTGGTTCTTCTTCTTCGCGAACAGCGGCGGAGACATCGCGGCCCAGGACGCCTGGGCCGAGTTCGTCGGCCGGCACCCCGGTACCGCGTACAACCTGGCCTGGTACGGGGGGATGCACCCCGTCTCGTACAGCGTCGTGTCGCCGTACCTGATGTCGGTGCTCGGCGTCCGTACGACGATGATGATCGTCGGTACGGTCTCGGCGGGGCTGACCGCGCTGATCCTGGTCAGGGTGCGGGCCGTCCGCAATCCGATCGCGTGCTCGATGGCCGGTGTCTTCGCGTACCTGTGCAACGCGATGTCGGGCCGGGTGACGTTCGGCCTCGGCATGATGTTCGCGGTCGGTGCGGTGGCGGCGGTGTTCTGCTGGCCGTACCGATGGCGGTACAAGCGGTGGGCGAAGGCGGCTGTCGCCGCGCCGCTCGCCGGGCTCGCGACCGCCGGCAGCCCGGTGGCCGGGCTCTTCCTCGGTGTGGTCGCGGCGGCCCTGTTCCTGAACAAGCGCCGCCCCGGTGCGTACGCGCTGGGGCTGGCGCCGGTCGCGGTGGTGGCGCTCTCCGCGTGGCTGTTCCCGTTCTCCGGTACGCAGCCGATGTCGATCGCGACGCTGTCGCTGCCGTTCGTCTTCGCGGCCCTGGTGTTCTTCCTCGTGCCGCGCGACTGGAAGACGGTACGGACGGCGGCCGCGGTCTACGGCATCGGGACGCTGCTGACGTACGTCGTGGACTCGCAGATCGGCTCGAACGTGTCGCGGATGGCGATGCTGTTCGCCGGGGTGGTGCTGCTGGCCGCGCTGCCGTACGCGCAGCCCCGCTCCCGGCGGTGGTACGCGCTGGTCCTCGCGTTCGCCGGGCTGAACTTCTGGATCGGGTTCAAGGGCGTGGACGACATAGTGCGCACCGCCCCCGACGCGTCCTGGGCGCGGTCGCTGGCTCCGCTGGTCAACCAGCTCCAGACGGTCGGTGCCGAACGGGGCCGGGTCGAGGTGGTCCCGCCGAGCAGCCACCGGGAGGCCTCCGCGCTGGCTCCGGTGGTGAACCTGGCCCGTGGCTGGAACCGGCAGGCGGACATGGAGCGCAACCCGCTCTTCTACGACGACACCCTGAACGCCGTGAACTACCGGCAGTGGCTCGACCGCTGGGCCGTGCACTACGTGGTGCTTCCGCAGGGCGATCCCGACTCCAGCGGCGCGGTGCAGGAGACGGAGCTGGTGAGCAAGGGGCTGCCGTACCTGAAGCCGATCTGGTCCAACTCCAACTGGCGGCTCTACTCGGTGGACAGCCCGGTGCCGCTGGCCGACCCGCCGGCGACGGTGGACGAGGCCGGTGCGGGGGAGCTGACCATCCATGTGAAGAAGGCGGGCCGGGTGCTGATCCGCATCCCGTACTCGCGGTGGCTCGCCGTCCTCGACGAGGAGGGCCGCAGCGTGGAGCGGCCCCAGGAGACGGAGGAGTCCAAACGCCGCGAGGACAAGGACATCCCCAGGGACTTCGTCAACGCGAACGGCTGCCTGATCAAGCTGGACGAGGACCAGTACGGCGACGAGTGGACGGAACTGCTGGCACCGCGCGCCGGCGTGTACCGGCTGGGCGCGCCGTACCAGCTGTCGCCGGGGACACCGTGCCCGGAGGAGCTGCGCTGACGGGAGCGGCGTCCACTTTCCACCTCGGAAAGTTCATGCCATCATGGCAAGCGCCAGGCCGTCCGTGTCGGGTGTCCTCGGGAAGGATTCGGTGTGCCCATGTCGTCGTCGCTGGAGAACAAGTCCGCGCTCCCGGAGGGCGGTGGCGGGGCGACGGTGCGTGCCGAGGACGCGCTGAAGGGTGTGGAGCGGGCCAGGGAGCGGGCTCGGCTCAAGGCCGGGCTGGCTCCCGCGTGGTACGGACCGGCCGCGGCGGTGACTCTGGTGCTGCCGAGCGTGGTGCAGGCCTGGAGCCGTGGCAGGGGCGGCTGGGCGACGGCGGCGGCGCTTCTCGTGTCGCTTCTCGGGCTCGCGGCCGTTTTCGTGCTCGTCCGGGCGGCGAGGCGGGCGGCGGGAATACGGGTGACGTGTTCCCTCTCCTCACGGCTGAGCCGGAGCCGGATCGCGCTTCCGGCCGTCCTGGCGGCTGGCCTGGTGGCGGGCGGCTGTTGCTGGGCGTCGGGGGCCGGGGCGGGCACGACCCGGATCACGGCGTTCGCCGTATGGGGGCTCGGGGTGTGGGGCGTATGCCTCGTCCGTAACGCGGCGATCGCTCGCGCGCTGAGAGATCTCGGGTGAAGGACGATCCGCCGGGACAGGAGCGGGCCGCCCTGGACGAGGCCATCCACCACCCGACCCGGCTGGCCGTGGTCGCCTTCCTCTCCGCGTGCGACGAGGCGGACTTCGCCGCCGTCCGCGACGGCTGCCAGGTGTCCGACTCGGTCCTCAGCAAGACCGCGTCGGCGCTGGAGGCCGCCGGCTACCTGCACGTCCGCAAGGGACACGTCGGCAAGCGCCCCCGGACCTGGCTGTCCCTCACCCCCGCCGGCGAACAGGCCCTGGCCGGCCACATCGCGGCGCTCCAGAACATCGTGACGACGGCCCGGACCGCGGCCACGGCCGCCCGGGGAGCGGAGGGGCCGGCGGAGCCGGTGGAACCTGCGGAGCCGGTGGCGCGACCGGTGCCGTCCTCCGAGTGAACGGCTTCTGACACCGGGAGTGCGCGCAGACCGTCGCGAGGCCTGACGTCGCGCGGGCGCCCCCGACGCCGTGCCCCATCAGCGGATACGAGCGGCCCCGGGTCCGTCCGGTCCGTCAGGTCCGTCCGGTCCGTCAGGTCCCTCCGGTCCGTCCGGTCCACGAACGTACGTGGACCGGCACGCGGCGGCACGTCGCGGCGGTACGCGGAGGGGCCGGTGCCCGGCGGTTGTCCGCCGGGCACCGGCCCCTCCGTCAATCGTCCGCGTTGTCAGGGCCTCGGCGTGACGGCCCCGGCCATCACGGTGCCAGCGTCTGGCCGAGGTGGGCCGCTGCCGGGGTGCCGAGGTTGGAGCGGCCGTAGTAGAGGGCGCTCTTGGCGGAGATGCCCGCGCTGCCGCTGTCCAGCTGGAGGAAGACGCCGTCGCCGGCGTTCTCGCCGTCCGCACCGATCGCCAGGTCCGCGCGGCCGTAGCCGGACAGGTCCTGGAGGAGCACGGAGGATCCCAGCCGGTCACCGGACTCCGTGTCACCGGAGACGTCGGGTGTGTCCTGGTTGTAGGTGACCGAGCCGGTACCGGAGATGCCGGCTGAGGTGCCCTTGAAGAGGATCACCGCGCCGGCGTCCACCCGGCTCACGCCGGCACGGGTGATGTCCTCGTTCGGGGATCCGGCCATGACGTCCGCGTACCCGTCGAGGTCGTAGTCGCCGACTGCGACGGAGGCGCCGAGGTCGTCGCCCGTCTCGCCGCCGCCCGGTACATCCGCGGAATCCTGTCCGAGAGTGATCGCGCCGGTCGCGGTGAGGCCGGTCGTCGTGCCCTTGAGCAGGGTGATCGTGCCGCCCTTGGCGGTGGTACCGGACTCGGTCGTGCCGGGCTGGCCGACGACCAGGTCGTCGATGCCGTCGCCGGTGACGTCGCCGGCGGCCAGGGAACGGCCGCCCTTCGCGGAGAGGATCCCGACGCGCTGGAGCCCGCCGGAGGAGCCCTTCAGCCACAGGACACGGGAAATGCCGCTCGGGTCACGGAAGTTGACCGCGGCGTCCGCGTAACCGTCCCGGTTGAAGTCGCCGGTGGCGACGGCCGCGTAGGAGACGGCCGCCGTGTAGGCGGTGGTGTTCAGGTATCCGGACGTGGCGGCGCCGGTGCCGGAGTCGTACGACCACCAGCGGCCGGGCACGCCGGGCGCGACGGAGAAGATGTCGGACTTGCCGTCCGCGTTGAAGTCACCGGTGGCCACGGAGGTGCCGAGTGCCTCACCGGCGGCGCGGGTCGCGGTCGCGGTTCCGTACGACGTGCCGGTGTCGAGCGCGGGGCCGTACAGCACGGAGACCAGGCCCGAGTCGGCGTGGCCGCTGGTGTCGTCCTCGCCGGGCGAGCCGATCACGAGGTCGCCGTATCCGTCACCGTTGACATCGCCGTACGCGTTGGACGCGCCGAAGAAGTCACCGGACTCGCTGCTGCCGGGGACGCCGGGGCTGTTCTGGTCGATGATCCTCCCCGCGGAGGCGACCGGGCCGTCGTCGCCGCCGGGGACGACCGTGAGCGAACCGGCGCCGCTGCCCGTCTGCGGAGTGCCCGCGACCAGGTCGGTCACGCCGTCACCGTCGAAGTCCGAGCGGGTGAGGGCATGCGAGACGCCGGGCGCGGCGGCGAGGGTACGGATCAGCGGCAGCTTGCCGTACAGGGCGTCGCCGGGGCACAGCGTGGCGTTGGTGTCGCGGTGGCCGAAGACCCGGGGCAGCGTGATCGAGTCGCCCTCGGCGACCTTGTTGCCGTCCTGGCCGAGCGGTGAACCGGACACCAGGGTCACGTCGGAGCTCGGGCTGATGCCGTACATGCCGAACTTCCAGGCGACGACCCGGGAAATGGCCTCCAGGCCGGCCCGGGTCGCCTTCATCGTCATGGTGTTGCCGATGTAGGAGATGCCGACCGTGTTGGTGTTGAAGCCGACGTCGTGGGCGCCGATCACCGGGAGGTCCATGCCGCCGCTGCGGCCCTCGAAGATCTGGCCGCAGCGGTCGACGACGAAGTTGTAGCCGATGTCGTAGTAGCCGCGGGCGAAGTGCTCCTGCTGGATGGTGCGCATCCGGGCCCGCGACTGGCTGCAGGGGACACCGTTGTCCTGGTCGACGCCGGTGTGGTGGACGACGGCCGCCTTGATCTCCTGACCGTATCCGGGCGTGCCGTCGTAATCCGTCGAGGCACCCCACTGTGCCTGGGTGATGATCGGCGGCTTGACGACGGTCGAGGGCAGCGGAGCGGGAGCGGTCGGCGACGGAGAGGTCGTCGGGACCGGGGGGTCGGTGGGTGAGTCCGTCGGGACCGCGGGGCCGGTGGGCGAGGGAGTCGGGGTCGCGGGGTCGGTGGGAGGAGAGGTGGCGTCCGCGGGTACGGGCGTGTCGGTGCCCGTGTCCGACGGGGGCGGCGTGGCGTCCCGCGCGTACCCGGCGGGCTTCGCGGCCCCCGCCGGGTCGGTGCCGGGATCGAGGAGTTTCACGTCCATGCCGGACGGGAGCGCGGAGGCGGAGCCGTCGGCGGCGACCACCCGCACCTCGACGCCGTCCGAGGGCCCGGTCCACACCGCGGAGGTGCCGCCGCGGGTCGCCGCGTCCTCGGCCTCCCTGCCGTCGGCGGAGAAGGGGTCGTCCGGCAGTGTCTGCCAGCCCGACCACTTACCGGTCCCGGCCCCCTTCGAACGTATCTGGGCCGTCCCCTCGATCTTCGCGTCCGGGTCCGACCAGGTCAGCAGGGCGGCGCTGTACTCCTTGGTGCTCTGCTTCGGCAGTCCCTTGCGCCCGGCCCCCTGGCCGGCGAGCTCGACCGTGCGCACGGCCGCGGCCCGCGCCCGGTGGTCACCCGTTGTCGTACCGCCGGCGGGACCGGAGGCCGGACCGGAGGTCGCGTAGGCCGCCGACCCCGCTCCGCTCAGGACGAGGATGCCGACAGTCAGGAGCGCCCTTCTCCGCAGACCCAGCGGTCTGTGCGTGTGCTTCTTGCGCGTGCTCAATTCCCCACCCCATCGGTTCGTTCATGGTCACGTGAGTGCTGCAAGTCTTCTTTCAGGTCCCAGAGTTCAGCGTCTTCGAATCGCGGAGCGTCATACCCGGAAGCAGGTCCGGCCCGGCTGCCGGGCGCGGTGGCCTGCGAGGAACGGCGTCAGCCGCTGGTCGGACGCGGTTCTCAGTGCCTAAGCCTTGACGGCGGTTTACGTTGCCGCCCGGAACGCCCCGGACGCCGCGGTGTTCGCCGCCGGGACGCAGGCCAAGAGGTTCGCGGTGGTGCCGATGACGGCCCAGGCCGCCCGTGATCTCAACATCAGTCCCCCCGGGGATGCCGAATTCGCGCCGCGATCCCACCAGGTGTGGCGTGGAGCCCGCGGCTGGAAGGCCTTTCTATCGGACGGCTCTGACATCGGGCCCGGGTTTTTCCACTACGGAGTCGAATCGGTCGGTCCATCACCCGGTCCGGCTGCGGAATCTGGTCGCAGCACGACGGACCGCCCCGGAGCGGACTCGCTACCACGCGCGGACCCGGGAGACGGTGACAGGGCTGCTCCACACGTCCCGCCGCACGTCTGAATCCCTCGCCGGTATGGCCACCTGGACCGGTCTGTGGACCGCTCACACATCCCCGCCCGTCGCTGGACGGGGCAGCGGTGGGCGGGGGTCAGGGCAGGCGCAAGCCGCCGGCCGGCAGGCCCAGTTCCGCTTCCGCGAGTGTGCGGGCGAGGTTGGTGAGGGGGTCCATGCGCCGGTCGGCGCTGGTGTTGATGTACGCGCTGGCGCCGTCCACGACGGCGAGGATGCGTACGGCGGATGCCCACGGATCCTCGCAGCGGAACGACTGCTCCCGCACGCCGCGCGTGATGATCTGCTCGATGCGGTGGCACCAGCGCAGCTCCTGGCTCACCACCTGGTCGTGCAGCACGGGGCGGTAGCGGGACAGGTGCCGCGCGTTGATCCAGAGCTTGCTCACGTTGTCGAACTCGGTGTCCGAGATCAGGGTGAAGAAGCGCTGGAGGGTACCCAGGGGGCCGCCGTTCCCGGCCTCGGCGGCCGCCGCCTCGGGCAGCAGGCCGTCCAGCTCCGCCGTGGTGGCGCTGGTGAACGCCTCGGCCACGAGTTCCTCGACCACGGGGAAGTAGTGGTGGATGAGTCCGGACTGGACTCCGAGGCCGTCCGCGATCCGCTGTCGGGTGACGCACTCCAGGCCGTCCTCAAGGCCGACCCGCGCGGCCGCTGCCACGATCTCGCGCCGGCGTTCGGCCGCCGCTTTGCGGACTTGCCTCTCAGGACCCCTTGACGTCATGGCGAGGATGCTATTGGCTGTGCAGCCAAATAACAATTGGCTCTACAGCCAATAAATGGACCGCCGCTCGAACGGCTGCCGTGGTAACAGCCCGTATCGGGTAGGAACGGCAGGCCGGCGACGGCCTCCACCGTGTGAGCGCCGCCGAACGCGCGCCCAGCAATGCCAGGAGACGAACGTGGACCACAACCGCGCCGATGCCGGTGATCTGGCGGAATACGGCTACGAACAGGAGCTCAGACGCACCCTGTCCGCATGGGCCGTGTTCGCTCTCGGTTTCGCGACGATCTCCCCGGTGGTCGGCATCTACGCCGTCGCCCAGCTGGGGTTCGTCTTCGCCGGCCCCACCTGGATCTGGGCCGTCGTCGCCGCTTTCCTGGGGCAGCTGCTGGTCGCCACGGTCTACGCCGAGCTCTCCTCGCAGTTCCCGATCACCGGCGGGGTCTACCAGTGGGTCCGCCGGCTGGGCGGACCCCGGCTGGGCTGGCTGGTGGGGTGGATCTATCTCGCCTCGGCCATCGCGTCCCTGACCACCGTGGCCTACCTCGGTTCCAGCTGGCTGCACATGCTCTTCAGCGACTCGGCGCTGTCACCGGTGACCCATGTGCTGCTCGGCGTGGTCTTCATCGCCGTGGCCCTGGGCATCAATCTGCTCGGCGTCAACCCGGTCAAGCACTTCCTCAACGCGGGCATCGTCGCCGAAGGCGTTGTCTCCATCGCCGTGAGCGTGTTCCTGCTGCTCTTCGCACGGCACCACGGCTTCAGCATCCTGTTCGACACCCTGGGCGCGGAGTCCGCCTCCGGCGGGTCCGTCGTCGCCGGGTTCGTGACGTGTCTGGCCGTGGCCGGCTGGGCCTTCCTCGGGTTCGACGCGACCACCCAGGTCGCCGAGGAGACCGAGCAGCCGCGGCGCAGCGTGCCCCGGGCTCTGCTGCGCAGTTACGTCTTCGTGGCGTTCACGGTGCTGCTGACCTCGATCGCGGTGACGTTCGCGCTGCGCCGCCCCGAGGACGCCGTCTCCGGGAAGACCGTGGACCCCGTCTTCGACGCGGTGACGCAGGGCCTGGGCAGCTGGAGCGGGAAGCCGTTCATCGTCGTCGTCCTGGTCGCGTTCTTCGCCTGCGCCATCTCGATCCAGACCTATATCGGGCGGGCCGTCTACGCCTTCGCGCGGGACCGGCAGCTGCCCTGCTCCGCCCAGCTCGCCAAGGTCGGAGAGCGCCAGATCCCCTGGGTCTCGCTCACCGTGACGGCCGTCCTCGCCGGGCTCGGCCTCCTGCTCGGGCTCAACGGCAACGCGGCGGCCACGCTGATCTCCTTCGGATCCGGTGGCTTCTACTTCATCTTCCTGGCGGTCGCCCTCGTCGCGCTCGTCGCACGCCTGCGCGGCCGCTGGAATCCGGCGGAGGGCCAGTTCCGCCTGGGCCGGGCCGGTCTGGTGATCAACGTTCTCGCCGTGGTGTGGCTGCTGTTCGAGGCGGTCAACATCGCCTGGCCCCGCGCCGAACTCGCCCCGCCGTCGGGCAGCTGGATCCAGGTGTGGGCCGTGGTGCTGGTCTTCTCCGCGCTGCTCGTCGTCGGACTGGTCTACGTCGCCGTCGCCAAACCCCACACCCGCCTCACCCCCAACAAGTCGACCGAGGAAGTCAAGGCTCTCTGATGTCCGCGCACCTCTCCACCGCCACCGCCCCCGCCCTGGTCCACGACTCCGTGGCCGGACTGCACACCCGCGAGATCTCCCACCGGCCCGCCGGACCCGGCGAGGTCGAGATCGACATCCGCGCCGCCGGGGTGTGCCACTCCGATCTGCACATCCTGACGGGGGACTGGCCCAGCGACCGCCCCCTCGTCATGGGCCACGAGGCCGCCGGCGTGGTCACGGACACAGGTGACGGCGTCGGCGCGGTGAAGGCGGGCGACCACGTCGTCCTCTCCTGGTTCGCGCCCTGCCGCCGCTGCCGGAAGTGCCTGGCCGGCATGGCCTGGCTGTGCACCGGCACCCAGGCCGTGGCGAACACCCTGCCTGACGGCACGACACCCATCACCGACGGACAGGGGGAAGAGGTCTGGCCCTTCCTGGGACTCGGCGCGTTCACCAGCCGGGTCGTCGTTCCCGAATCTGCCGTGGTCAAGGTCCCCGAGGAGCTGCCGTTCGGCATCGGGGCCCTCCTGGGCTGCTCCATCTCCACCGGCATCGGCGCGGTCCTGAACACCGCCGGCGTGCGGGCCGGCGAGTCCGCGGTCGTCGTCGGCGCCGGAGGGGTGGGCCTGTCCGTGGTGATGGGGCTGCGCCTGGTGGGGGCCGATCCCATCATCGCCGTCGACCTCTCGCCCGAGCGTCTGGCCGCCGCCGAACGCTTCGGGGCGACGCACACGCTCGACGCCGCCACGACCGATGTGGCCGCCTGGTGCCAGGAGGAGCTCGGTGGGGTCGACTACGCCTTCGAGGCCATCGGCAGCCCGAAGGTCATCGAGACTCTCCCGGGCATGCTCACCTCCGGCGGGGCGGCCGTCCTGGTCGGCATGGCCGCCGACGGCGCGACGGGCGCGTTCAACCTCTTCGACCTCGCCGACCAGGGGAAACGCATCCTCGGCTGCAACTACGGCTCCAGCGTCGGCGCGATCGACATCCCGAAGCTGGCCCGCCTCTACCTGGCCGGCCGGCTGCCGCTGGACGAGCTGATCGGCAAGGTGCGCCCCCTCAGCGAAGCGGCCGCCGCCTTCGAGGACCTCAAGTCCGCCGTGGGGGCCCGCACCATTCTGGAACCGTAGGACTCCGCAACGCCGCCCGCTGCGGGACTCCGCAGTACCGCCCTCGCGGCTCGTACCGTAGGTGCCGCGACGCCGGCCGCACGGCACACCAGCGAGCGAGGCCGGCGCCGCGACCCCCTGCTACCGCTCCTCGCCCCTCGCACACCCTGGAGACCTGATGTACGCCGTCACCGACCCGTCCACCGGCACGACCACGCAGACCTACCCGACCGCCACCGACGCCGAGATGGCCGCGGCCGTCGACGCCGCCCACGCGGCCACCGCCTGGGGACGGAGCACCTCCGCGGCCGAGCGTGCCGCGCTGCTGCGCCGGCTCGGGGACCTGCACGCGGAGCACCGGGCCGAACTGGCGGCGGGCATCGTGCGCGAGATGGGCAAGCCGCTCGAAGAGGCGGAGGGCGAGATCGACTTCTGCGTCGACATCTACCACTACTACGCCGACCACGCCGAGGAGTTCCTCGCCGACGAGGAGCTGTCGGTCACCTCCGGACCCGGCCACGCCGTCATCCGGCGCAGCCCGGTGGGTGTTCTGCTCGGCATCATGCCGTGGAACTTCCCCGCCTACCAGGTCGCCCGGTTCGCCGCCCCGAACCTCGCCCTGGGCAACACCATCGTCCTCAAGCACGCCCCGCAGTGCCCTGCCACCGCGGCACTGCTTGAGCGGCTGGTGACCGAGGCGGGCTTCCCCGCCGGCGCGTACGTCAACGTGTACGCCACCAACGAGCAGATCGCCGACGTGATCGCGGACCCGCGTGTCCACGGTGTGTCCCTGACCGGCTCTGAGCGGGCCGGTGCCGCCGTCGCGGAGACCGCCGGGCGGCACCTGAAGAAGGTCGTCCTCGAACTCGGCGGCTCCGACCCGTTCGTCGTGCTGTCCGCCGACGACCTCGACTCCGTCGTGGACGCCGCCGTGTCCGCCCGCCTCGACAACACCGGCCAGGCCTGCAACGCGGCCAAGCGGTTCATCGTCACCTCCGGTCTCTACGACACGTTCGTGGAGAAGTTCACCGCCGCGCTCCTCGACCGCCAGTCCGGGGCTCCCCTCTCCTCGGTCGCCGCGGCCGACACCCTGGAGCGCCAGGTGGCCGCCGCCGTCGCGGAAGGCGCGACGCTGCACACCGAGGGCGAACGCCGCGGCGCCCACTTCCCGGCCGGGGTCCTCACCGGCCTCACCACCGAGCACGCCACCGCACGCCAGGAGCTGTTCGGCCCGGTCGCCACGGTCTTCCGGGCGGCCGACGAGGAGGACGCGGTGCGGATCGCCAACGACACCCCGTACGGCCTCGGTTCGTACGTCTACACCACCGACCCCGCACAGGCCGCCCGCGTCGCCGACGGCATCGAGGCGGGCATGGTGTTCATCAACGGTGTCGGCGCCGAGGGCGCCGAGCTGCCCTTCGGCGGCATCAAGCGCTCCGGCTTCGGCCGCGAGCTCGGCCGCCCGGGGATCGAGGAGTTCGTCAACAAGAAGCTCATCCGCACGGTGGCGTAGTCGGGGGCGGGCCCGCGGCGAATCCGGACGCGGGTCAGTACCGGCTGGTGTACTGCGGCGTCGTGTCCTTGGCCCGACGGTCTGCGTCCGGTGCGTGCCGGGCGAGCTTTTCGCCTTCGATGTCGACGTTGGGCAGGATGCGGTCGATCCACCGGGGCAGCGTCCAGGCGCGTGTGCCGAGGAGTGCCAGGGCGGCGGGGACGATCGTCATGCGGACGACGAAGGCGTCGAAGGCCACGGCGATCGCGAGGCCGAAGCCGAGCGACTTGATCATGGCGTCGTCGCCTCCGACGAAGCCGGCGAACACGGAGATCATGATGAGGGCCGCGGCCGTGACGACCTTCGAGCTGTGCTCGAAGCCGGTCGTGATCGCGGTGCGGGCGTCGGCGCCGTGGACGTACGCCTCACGCATGCGCGTCACCAGGAACACCTGGTAGTCCATCGCGAGGCCGAACACGATGCCCACCATGAGGATCGGCATGAGGCTCATGATCGGGCCGGTCTGTTCGAGGCCGACCAGGTCCTTGAGCCAGCCCCACTGGAAGACGGCGACGAGCGCACCGAGCGCGGCCAGGACCGACAGGAGGAAACCGAGCGCCGCCTTCACGGGGACCATGACGGAGCGGAAGACCAGGATCAGCACGAGGATCGCCAGTCCGACGACGAGCGCCAGATAGGGAAGGATCGCCGCGCTGAACTTCGCCGAGATGTCGATGTTCAGTGCGGTGGAGCCGGTCACCATGGACCGGGCGCCGGTGGACGACTCGGTGTCGGCGGCCAGCGAACGGATGTCGCCGACGAGCTCCTTGGTGGCGTCGCTGCTCGGCCCGCTCTTGGGGACCACCGTGATGATGGCGGTGTCGCCGGCCTTGTTGAAGGCGGCGGGCGACACGGACGCCACGTCCGGGAGCCCGGCGACGGCCTTGCTCATGCCGGCGGCGGTGCTGCGGGCGGTGTCAGGGTCCCGGTCGTCGACGGTCAGGGTCAGTGGGCCGTTGAAGCCGGGGCCGAAGGAGTCGGCCAGGATGTCGTACGCCTTGCGCTGGGTGGAGGAGGCGGGCCTGGAGCCGTCGTCCGGGAGCCCGAGCTTGAGCTGGGTGGCGGGCAGGGCGACGACGCCGAGAGCGACGACCGCGAGCACCAGCACCCTGACCGGCCTGCGCAGGACGAAGGCGATCCAGCGGTTGCCGGCCGCCTCGGGGGCGGCGGCCGGAGCCGGAGTGCGCGCGGGCTTCTTACGGGCTCTGCCCAGGACCCGCTCCCCGGCGAACCCCAGCAGCGCCGGCACCAGGGTGACGGCCACGAGAACGGAGACGACGACAGCCCCGGCGGCGGCCAGGCCCATGGCGGTGAGCATGGGCAGGTTGACCACGGCCAGACCGGCGAGGGCGATGACGACGGTCGCGCCGGCGAAGACGACGGCTGAACCAGCGGTGCCGTTGGCCCGTGCCGCGGCTTCCTTCGCGTCGTAACCGTCCGCCCGTTCGGAGCGGTAGCGGGAGACGATGAACAGTGCGTAGTCGATCCCGACGGCGATACCGAGCATCGACGCGAGCGCCGAGGTGTTGCTGTTGAGGTCGAAGGCCGCGCTCACCGCCGTGATGGCCGTGGTGCTGACGCCGACGCCCACGACGGCGGTGATCAGGGGGAGGCCGGCGGCGATGAGGGACCCGAAGGTCATGACCATGATGACGGCGGCGAGGGCGAAGCCGATGGCCTCCGCGGAGTGGCCGCCCTCCGGGGCCGCGAGCGCGTCGCCGGACGCCTCGACCGTCAGCCCGCCGTCGCGGCCCACGTCCAGCGCGGCGTCGATCCCGGTGTGATCGGCGTCGGTCAGGTCCGCTGCGGCAGCGGTGTAGTTGACCTGGGCGTAGGCGGTGGTGCCGTCCGCGCTCACCGCCTTGGTCGCGAACGGATCGCTGACCCGGCCGATGCGGGAAGAGGAGTTCTTGAGGTCCTTCAGTGCCGCTTCGGCCGCTGCCTTGTTCTCGGCACCGCCGATCTTCTGGCCGTCGGGGGCCCGTAGTACGACACGTGCGGACGCGCCTTCGGCGTTGGCGGCCGGGAACTTCTCGCCGAGGAGGTCGAAGGCGCGCTGGGACTCCGTGCCGGGCAGGGTGAAGCTCGAATCGGCCGAACCCGAGGTGCCGGCCGCGCCGGCGCCGACGGCGCCCAGGACGACGGCCCACAGGAGGACGACCAGCCGGCGCCGCCGGAAGGCGAACTGGCCGATCCTGTGCAGGAGAGTTGCCATGAGGGTGTGACTCCGTTTGGAAGGAAGGTGTTCGGTCGGCGGGCATACGCGGCGTGAACGGTGGTCGGCGTGGGTGCCGAACCGGGGCACCTGGCGCTGGGCGAGGGCTGGGCGAGGTGCGTCGCTCCTCGCTCAGCGCTTCCGTCCCCGGGTTCGAGGTGAGGGTGCCGCAGCGCCCCGCCGGGTGCGGCCGCGGACGCTGCGGCGCGTACCGGCCGCCGTCCCCACAGGGCGCGGCACGCCGTCCGGCTCCGTCACCGCGTGTGACGGTCCCGGACCCCGGCGGCGCGGTGCGGCCACCTGACCGGCCGGCCGCGGCGCCGCCGGCCATGTACGCCGTCGGCACTGACGGCGCTGATGCCGGCGGCCGGCCTCGGGGGAGGACCGGCCGCCGTGATCACCATGGTTTCCTGCGAAGACGCCCCGCGATGTCGGCCATAGGTACGGTTCCGGCGCGGGCCTGTCGGTCATTCGGCCGACACGGCGACCCGGACCCGTACACCTACGCTGACCGGCGTGGACCTGGACCTTCCGTTTACTCCCGCGGTCAAACGCCTCATCACCGTCTGTGCGCTGCTCGCGCTCGCCCTGACCGGGTTCGCGGACGTCGCTCTGCTGTCCATGGCGCCCGACCCGTGGCACCCCGCCACGAACTGGCTGCCCGTCCTGGTGACGGGCCCGCTCCTGATCCTCGCCGTGGGGGACACACGCTTCTCGCCCCCGCTGCTGCCGCGCATCTGGATGGCGGTGGCGATGTCACTGACGTTGAGCGGGATCTGTGTCGCGGTGCCCCAGACCGGGTCCTCCGTGGGCGCGCTGGAGACCGCGGGACTGCTCGGTCTGCTTCTTCGCACCGCCGCACGGACCGCGCGCCCGAAGGCGGCCGCCGCATCGGCCGCGGCCCTGAGCCTGACCGTGCTGGTCGTGCCCTTCCGCACCGGCTCGTGGTCGAGCATCGTGGCGGGCGTCTACGTCCTGACCGTGATAGTCGCCATCGTCATCACACTCGGCTGCGCGATCCGCGCCATGGAAGCGCGGCGCCGCCGGGCCATCACCGACGTACGCCAGGCGGAACGCCTCGCGCTCGCCCGCGACCTGCACGACCTGATCGCACATCACATGACCGGAATCATCGTCCAGGCCCACGCGGCCACAGCCGTCTACCCCACCGCGCCCGAAAAGGTCGAGCCGATCCTGCGGAACATCGCGCAGGCCGGCACCGAGACACTGGAATCCATGCGCCGCCTGGTCCGCGTGCTGAGGGAGGACAACCACACCGCGGTCCGCCCGGGAGACCTGCTCAGCGAGCTCGCCGAGCTGACCGCCGGCTACTCGACGCCCGCGGCCGCCGGCCTCGCGCCCGCCACCGCGCGCCTCGAAGCCACCGCTGCCGCGCGCACCGCCCACATCAGCCCCGAAGTGGAGATCTCCGCCTACCGCGTGGCCCAGGAAGCACTCACCAATGTGCGCAGGCACGCCCCCGGCGCCCAGGTCGAGGTCCGCCTCGACGCCGACAGCACCTGGCTGCAGCTCAGCATCACCGACACCGGAGGACCCCAACGCCCCGCTGTGCCGGCCGGCGGCCAGGGCGGCTTCGGCCTCATCGGCCTGCGCGAACGGGTCGAGGCACTCGACGGAGCCCTCCGCACCGGCCCCCTGCCCAGCGGCGGGTGGGAGGTGAGAGCCACCTTCCGGCTGCGTGCCCCGTCCTCGGCCCAGGACACCGCCACGCCCGCCGGCCCCCCGCCCGCGGCCTGACCCGAGCGGCCGGGCCGCTCATCCGGCCGGCCGTACCGCGCCGTGCTCCCACGCCCACGCGGCGATCTCCACCCGGTTGCGAGCCTCGACCTTGGCCTGGATCCGCCCCAGATACGTCTTGACGGTCGACAACGACAGGAACAGCTCGTCGCAGATCTCCTGATTGGTGCGACCGACCGCGATCAGCCGCACGATGTCCAACTCCCGCACGCTCAGCCCGGACGCCGCCACCCCGGACGGCGCCGCACCCGCCTCGGCCAGCTCCAGCCTCTTCAGCAGCCGCACCGTCACCGCCGGGGAGACGAGCGCGTCCCCCCGGGCCGCGGCGTGCACCGCCTCCACCAGCAAGGCCGGCGTGGCGTCCTTCAGCAGGAACCCGCAGGCGCCGTTGCGCAGCGCGGTACGCACGTAGTCGTCCTGGTCGAAGGTCGTGATCACCACGACGTTCAACGGATCGGCCACCCCCGGACCGGCCAGCTGCCGGGTCACCTCCAACCCGTCCAGCCGCGGCATCCGGATGTCGGCGAGCACCACCTGCGGGCGCAGCCGGTGCGCGAGCTCAACGCACTCCACGCCGTCCGCGGCCTCCCCGACCACCTCGATGCCGGGTTGCGCGTCAAGGATCATGCGGAAACCGGCACGCACCAGCTCCTGATCATCGGCAACCACAACGTCAATACTCGTTCCGGGCATACGCCAGTTCGTATCACAGCGGCCGCACCGCCCCGGCGCGCTCCTCCGCCGCCCGGCCCCCTCGACCACCACACCGTCACGTCGCCCACGCACCCGGACCTGCTCCCCGAGGCGCCCGCGGAGGCCGAGGCCGGCCCGCGCCGGAGGCTGCTGCTCCGTGGAGCCGGCGGCGGCCGCTCCGCCACCCGGGACTTCCTCACCGAGGCGAAGGAAGTCGCCCGCTACGTGGCACTCGACAGCCCCGACGCCTGGGCCAACTTCAGCCCGACGAACGTCGCCCTGCACGGACTCAGCGCGGCGGTGGCCTTCGGCGACGCGGGCGTCGCCCTGGACACCGCCCGGCCTCTCATGCGCCGCCACATCCCCGTCTCTGAACGTCGTGCCGCCCTGTGGATCGAGGCCGGCCGCGCATACAGCCAGCAGGGCCGCCTGGCGGACGGGTACCAGGCGCTTCGCATCGCGGAGAGCTGCGCGGCCCAGGACATCCGTCGCCCGGCCGTCCGTGAGCTGGTGGCCGACATGGCCGCCCGCGACCGTCGTCGTACGCTGCCGGAACTGCACCGTTTCAGCCGTCGACTGGGAGTCCCCGCGTGAGTGATCAGCCGGACCGGCAGACCAAGAAGCCCTTCCTCTACGTCGTCGTCTGCGCCTCCGGCATCGCCGGCGACGTCGGCATCCTGATCACCGCGGCCCAGAAGGCCAACTGGGATGTGGGCGTCGTCGCCACCCCGCAGGCCCTCGGCTTCATAGACACCGAGGCGGTCGAGACACAGACCGGCTACCCGATCCGCTCGGCCTGGCGCTCGCCCGGCGACCCACGGCCGCTGCCGCCCGCCGACGCCATCGCGGTGGCCCCGGCCACCTTCAACACGATCAACAAATGGGCTGCCGGGATCTCGGACACCCTGGCGCTGGGCATCCTGTGCGAGGCGTACGGCTTCGGCATCCCCATTGCCGTCATGCCGTACCTGAACTCGGCGCAGGCCGCCCATCCCGCTTACAGCCAGAGCCTGGATCGGCTGCGCGAGATGGGCGTCCTGATCGGTTCGTACGAGCCTCACAAGCCGAAGGCCGGCGGTGGGGCGGACCAGTACCGCTGGGAAGAGACGCTGGAGCTGCTTGCTCCCAAACGGTCCGCACCGGCCTGATCACCGCCGCCGTGCTGGTAGTGGTGCCTGCGGCGGCGGAGGTGCTGCTGCATGGTGGATAGGGGCAGCAGCGCGTAGTGGGGTGCTGCGCGCCGTGGCTTCCTGGGCGCGGGGACCAGGGACGTGACGGTCACCGAGGCGGCGGATGCGCCGGGTCAGCGCGCGGGCAGGGCCGATCGGGGTTGCTCGGGCCTCCGGCGTTGCATCGCCGGAGGCCGGCAGGTGCCCCAAGACGCTTGTGTGGACGGAGGAGCGCATCCTCCATTGGAAGCGCACCGGAGAGAAGCCCTCGCCGGTGATGGTCTGGACGCCGGAACACACCGGGCTCTTCCTCGACCATGTAGCCGGGGACCGGCTGTACGCGCCGTTTCACCTGGTCGCCTTCCGCGGACTTCGGCGAGGCGAGGCGTGCGGTCAGAGGTGGACCGACACGCACCTGGACGCCGGGCTCCTCACTGTCGCCAAGCAACTCGTGGTGAACGGCTGGGAGGTGTACGAGGACGATCCGAAGACGGACGCCGGAGCGCGCACCATCGCCCTCGACTCCGACACGGTCCAGGCCCTGACACGGCACCGTGCCCAGCAGGACAAGGACCGCAAGGAGTGGGAGAGCGCCTGGGTGGAGACCGGAAGGGTCTTCACCCGTGAGAACGGAGAACTGCTCCACCCTGCCAACGTCACGCGGCGGTTCATCGAACTGCACGAGGAACTCGGTCTACCGCCGATCCGGCTCCACGACCTCCGTCACGGTGCCGCCACCCTGGCTCACGCGGCCGGTGCTGGCCTGAAGGACATCCAGGAGCTGCTCGGTCACTCCTCGATCACCATCACGTCGGACACGTACACGAGCCTGCTCCCCGAGGCCGATCTGGCGATCGCAGAGGCTGCGGCCCGGCTCGTGCCGCGAGCGCGCGTCACGTCCGAAAAGGCCGCCCCCGAAGCGGCGGCCGAGCCCGACGACACGGAAAATTCCGGCCCAGAGTCCGTGCCGGATGATGCTGATCCGTTGGGAGAGGGCTTGGCCGACCAGGGCTGACCAGTGGGCCATGTGGGGCCCGGGCTCACGATTCCGTGAGCACCGCTCGGCATTCGCGGCGGGGGTTCAGTCGCTTCGGAGAACGGTGAACCACAGCCCCCGCGGCTGGGTTGCGCCACGGCCACTTCAATACAGCGAAGCTAAGACAGCAATTGATCACTCAAGCAGTGGATGAACAAAGGTCACGGTATGAATGACCTCTCCACTCTCCGACACCTCCTCAGAGAACACGAACCTACCGTTCATGCTGCTGTCCGCTGCCGACGAAGAAGGGAAGTCTTCCACCCTTGACCCTCGATCGAATCCAGGAGCCTTCTGGGTAGCGTTTTCATCAATCACCGCGCCGAGGTCCAGGGAGGGGGCACTGTCGACCCAGGTCTCAGTCCACCCTCCTTGAGGGAAGTCTCGCGGATCTCCAGAGCGTAGATGCTGGCGCATCGACTCCAATACACAATCCTCGACAGTGCGAGCAGCCTCCCGATTCGGAACGAGGCACCGATTGATCAGGACACCGCCCCGAGCGACGTGGGCAGCGACGCGGTCATACACCCTTGGCTCGTTATGCGTGATTCCGACCTTGATCAGCCCTAGGGGTGGAAAATGGATCAGGTATACCCAGTGAGGGAGATCCGGGTCGATCCCCTCTGCGCACCGCAAGCAAGGAGGGGCGCCAGCGGCGAGTGCACAGATGGAGACCTTCCTGCTCGCACCACAGTCGGGCTCAGCACAGTGCGCAGAGACTGGATCCGATAGCTTCGCATACCCGTCGTGCTCTCGAATCAATCCGAACTTGCCATAGAACTCGTTTTGCCAACCAGCGAGCTTTGACGTGAAGCATGCATAGCAATGCGTCCATGGCTTACTCGAACTCGAAAGTATGTGGACGGCGTTGAAGGTGTTCGGGGCAGCACAGAGTACGCACACGACATCGATCGACTCCCAAACTTCCCCAATACGGCTGACCATTTGACTCTCTGGAAGCGTCCTCCCAGACCCATCTACCATCTCAAAACCTGCTTCGCGGACCATTCGGGCCACGTCGCTCTGGTCCATCAGCCAGTGCTCTGGGTTCCGCGCCAGACCGTCCTCATACATGCGGCGACCGACGCACCAGTTGCAGAGTTCAATACTTCGCGACTGGATCTCCTTGTACGGAATCGCCCCGGGCCTGCCACAGGTCTGGCACCGGTATCTCCTCGGGGCCCCAGGAGATACAAACGTCCCCTCTGGATCTACCTTGAGTGCACGGTAGATCGCATCGATACACTCAACACAGCGTCCTGGCTTGCCTTTGCGATTGGCGCTCTCATTCTTGCCACACCTGGAACAGGGTCGGACTGCCATGGGGCCCCCTTCAGCGCGATTGCCTCTACGAGGCTACGGGCGGGCACTGACAACGGGCCGGGGTAGCCATCCTCGCCTCTCAGTGATCCCTTCACCGTGCGCGGTCAGCTCACAGAGGGCATCGCGGACGGATGACCTTGTCGGTGGACTACCGCCCCGGACCTACCGGAGCCTCCCGACGCCTACGCACACCAGGCCATCTGACGTGCATTTTTCATGATTCACAGGGCCCAGTGGGCGCGAGGTAGCCCCGGACAACTACAGCACTCCTAGCAGCAAGAGTCCTCCGGGGCGGCGGGCGGGGCGCTCTGGTTGGACGCCGCGGGCGTGGCCGCAGTCCGGGTGGGTGCAGGGGAGTGGTGCTGGTCGGACGGAAGCTGGCCGGTGGAAGAGTGGACCGTTGAGAACTTCAGGTCGCTCATCGCCACGGATTTGCCGTCGATCCAGCGCGTTGCGGCCATGCTGGACCTCTTCGCCGTTGAGCCGGAGCGCGCGTACAGCACCACCGCCCTAGTTGAGCGCATCAACCTCGACCGCAGTCAGATCAAGGGCGCCCTGACTGCCTTCACCCGGCACCTGCACGCGCACTACGGGCGCGGCAACTGGTCGATGAGGTTCGAGTGGGCCACCGACCCCGACTCCACCTACGCGGCTGAGGCGTTTACCGTCTCGACAAGGCGAACGCCGCTCGCTGGCAGGAAGCACGCGCTACAGCGTAGTGCGCGCGACGGGGTTGGACCTGGTTCAGGGCGGCCCACTCTGCCGAGACGACCGCTGCAGCCCGGCTCGTACCGCGAGCCCGCACCACCTCCGAAAACGCCGCCCCCGAAGCGGTGGCCGAGCCCGACGACACGGAGGATTCCGGCCTGGAGTGCGTGCCGGATGATGCTGATCCATTGGGCGATATTCGGGAGATCAACTCTCCGTCCGCTCACGCACCGCTCACGCAAACGGCCCCGGACGAGAAGTCCGAGGCCGAGTAGGCCCCTCCCTGGGGGATAAACCCCAGGTCAGAGCGGTAACGCGTGGTGCCCCCGGCAGGATTCGAACCTGCGACACCCGCTTTAGGAGAGCGGTGCTCTATCCCCTGAGCTACGGAGGCGCGGGCTTGGAGTGGCCTTGTCGGCGGCCCGGTGGACGGGGCGTCGGCAAGGGCTGCGAGCCCACTGGTCGGACGTGGTGTGGCGCCTTCTGCGATCTTGCCGGTGCAGGCGGCGGGGCATACCGGTGAACGACCAGGGACAGCCTAGCGGATCCGTCCCCGCGAAGGGCTTCCCCATCGGGTCGGTGGCATCGGGCGCCGGGTGTCTGGGTTCTGACCTGCGGTTTTCGTGGGCCCGGGTTCTTGGGGAGGGACGTGGTGGCGGCCCGCCACTCCTCCGTAGCCATCCCCGGCTTCGTCAACCCGGTCCTTCCCGTGCTGGTGTCCGCCGCGTTCGTCTGCGCGCTTGTCGGCCTCGTACTCCATCGCGGGCGACGCACGGTGAGTTGAGGGTGAGGCGTGGTGCGGGTCGCGGGGTCCCTTGACGGGGTGCGGGCGTGGGCATAGCGTCACGAAAGCCCTGAGCAAGCGCTTAGAGAGGTCGTTCGTGCCGCACCCCGACCAGACTCCAGCAGCCCCCGTTCCCGAGCCTGCCCGGGAGGCGGCCAGAGCCGGGCGGGTGGAAGCCGCGCTGACCGGGCCCGGGGGGCCGTTCGCCGTCGTGCGTGCCGAGGACGGGCCGCAGGCGGGGGTGCTCGTGTACGCGGACGGGCCCAGGACGCTTCGTGAGTTCGTGGAGACCACCTGGGCGTTCGGGGACCAGCCGTTCCTGATCTCGGAGGAACGCCGCTATACGTACGGGGAGTTCTTCGCCGCGGCCTCCGCGCTGGCGTGCCGGCTGAGCGGGGTGTACGGGCTGCGGCCGGGGGACCGGGCCGTGGTGGCGATGCGGAATCACCCGGAGTGGCAGATCGCCTTCTGGGCCGCGCAGTTGGCCGGGCTCGTCGCCGTGCCGCTGAACGCCTGGTGGACCCGGGACGAGTTCACGTACGCGCTCGACGACTGCGGGCCCCGGGTGCTCCTGGTCGACGGGGAGCGGTTGCCGCTGGTCGCGGACTGGGCCCGTGGCTCCGGGGCGCGCGTCATCGTCTTCCGTGACGAGGAGCGCGGGGCCCGTGGCGCGGAGCCGGCGGGCGGCGTCGAGTGGTACGCGGACCTGCCCGCGCCCGATCCGTACGCCGCGCCGCCCGAGGTCGAGATCCGGCCAGAGGACGACGCCACGATCATCTACACCTCCGGCACCACCGGCAGGCCCAAGGGCGCCGTCGCCACCCAGCTCGCCCAGGCGGGTGCCGCGCGCAACCCCCGGTTCCACGCGGCGGCGTCCGCGCTCGGCCGGGGCGTCATCCCGGGACAGGGGCCGGCGCCCGTCACGCTGCTCACGTTCCCGTTCTTCCACGTCGCCGCGTTCACCAGCTTCTACGCCGCGATGTCGGCCGGCGGCGCCCTCGTGCTGATGCGCAAGTGGGACGCGGAGGAAGCGCTGCGGCTGATCCGCGAGCACGGGGTGACGCACTACGCCGGGGTGCCGGCCACCGCGCTCCAACTGCTCGCCGCGGCCGCCGAGGAGGAGGACGGGCTGGAGAGCCTCCAGATGCTCAACACGGGCGGGGCCGCCGCCCCGCCGGATCTGGTGGCCCGGCTGACCGCCCGCTACGGGGAGCGGATCGAGCCGCGCAACGGATACGGGCTGACCGAGACCAGCGGCGGCGTCCTGGCGAACTTCGGTGCCGAGTACCGGGCGCATCCCGGCAGCGTCGGCCGCCCGACCCCCACCACCGAGGTACGGATCGCCGGTCCGGCGGGGGAGGAGCTGCCCGAGGGCGAGGCCGGCGAGCTGTGGCTGCGCGGACAGGCGCTGGTCCGGGGCTACTGGCAGGACGAGGAGGCGACGGCGCGGGCGTTCGGCGGCGGCTGGTTCCGTACCGGGGACCTGGCGGTGAGCCACGAGGGGCGGGTCGATGTCGTCGACCGGATCAAGGACATGGTGATCAGGGGCGGCGAGAACGTCTACTGCGTCGAGGTCGAGGGTGTGCTGCACGGCCACCCGGACGTCGAGGACGCGGCGGTCCTGGGTGTCCCCCATCCGGTGCTGGGTGAGGAGGTCGCCGCGGTGGTCAGGCTCCGCGCCGGTGCGGCGGCCACGGCCGAGGAGCTGCGGGCCCATGTGGGCCGGAGTCTGGCCGCTTTCAAGGTCCCGGCCCATGTGCTGGTCTCCGGCGAGCCGCTGCCCCGCAACGCCACCGGGAAGATCCTCAAGCGCGAGCTGCGCGGCCCTGTCGAAACGGAGGTCCGGGAGGTCAGGGGCGGGTGACCCGGACCCGGTAGTCACCCTTGGAGTCCTTGTCGACCACCGCTATGCGTATCCCCGTGGACCGGTCGGTGAAGGTCTGGCCGGGCTGGAACGGGGCGTCGGAGAGCTCCGCGTGCACGTTGGGCAGCCGGGTGCAGCCGCTGCTGTCCTTGGTGCTGTCCGCGACGGAGATGGGGCCCTGGCCGGTGTCGACGTCCGAGTTCACCTTGTAGATCAGCACGCCGGGCCGGCAGACGCCCTGGTCGTTGCCCCCCTGTGTCCGTACCTCCACCGCGTAGCCGGACTCCGCGCTCAGCGGGACGAACGCCAGCTTCGTGCCGCCCCGGGTGGCCAGCGGCTCCAGTACGTGGTCGCTGGTGCCGGTCCGCGAGGCGCAGCTGATCTGGTTGTTGTCCAGCCAGCCGAGCTTCCACTTGTGCCAGCCGAGCAGGTCGTTATTGGCGCCCCAGTCCTCGGACATGATGTCCCAGTGCCCGACCGAGCCGCCGCCCTCCATCGTGTAGAGGTCGGGGAGGCCGAAGACGTGGCCGTTCTCATGCGGCAGGACGCGGTATCCGGTCTGGGCGTACGACCCCGAGCCGTCGTCCTGCCGGCTGTAGACGAAGGACGTGTTGGCGAGCGGCACGCCGTCCGCGTACGGGGCGTCGTCGTTGCCCGAGAAGGTCACCGACAGCACGGTGTCCAGGGCGGAGGGGCCGGCGTTCGGGCTGACGAGAATGTTGACCAGGTCGTACGCGCTGAAGTCCACCTTCGGGTCGGCGGCGGCGACGATGTCCTGGACGAGGTGGCGGTAGCCCGGTTCGTACGGTGAGCCGCGCTCGATCCCGTAACCCGAGAACGGCAGTGGCATCCGCAGCCAGGACTTCACCGGGGCTTCCGGCACGTAGGTGAGTCGTCCGTACGAGCTGGTGCGGAACCAGTCGGTGGTCTGCGGGAAGAACTCCGCGAGCCGGTCCATGGCCGGCTCCGTGCCCGGCGCGTCCGGGAAGTCGACCATCAGGTTGAGCGCGTGGATCTGGCCGGTGGAGCGGGCGTAGCCCGGCTGGGTCGGCATGCCCTCCGACATCTGTACGCCCATGGACGCCGATATCCGGCACGGGCCGATCCCGGCCGTTCCGGTGCTGGACACCGGACCGGCGGAGGCCCGGCTGGGGAGGGGGAGCGTGCTGCTGGCCGAGGCCAGTACCGCGATGACCAGGGCTGTTGCCGCGCCGAGGGCGACCGGGTGGCGGTGCTTGCGTATCCGGTGGCGAGGCTGCTGCATGAAGGCGCCTTCGGGTCCGCGGCAGCCGGCCGACCCTGGCTGCGCTCTGTCGATCAGCCTCTGCCGGGTGGTGCGGGGCCGCGCGTTGGGTGCGCCGAAGGGGTGGGATTCTCCCGTTTCAACATGATGTGACCCAGGTCACATGAGGCCGGGAAATAACCGGGGACCATTTCCCCGTTTGCACCCGTGTCCCCGCGAAACGGGGAGGCGGTCCCCGGTTACGCGGAGAGGCCGCCGGAACAGCACACGTACCAGCAGTCACCGGAAGAGAAGGAGCGCCGTCGTGGACACCGTCACCCCCGCGGTCCCCGGAACCGCGCAGCCGCGTACGCCCCGCCCGCGGGCCGACGCGCTGCGCAACCGGGAGCGGATCGTGACGGCCGCGCGCGAGATGTTCGTCGAGTTCGGGCCGGATGTGCCGCTCGACGAGGTCGCCCGCCGCGCGGGCGTCGGCAACGCCACGCTCTACCGGAACTTCCCGGACCGGGCCGCGCTGACCCATGAGGTCGTCCTCGCGGTCACCTCCCGCACCACCGACCGTGCCGAGGAGGCCGCGAACGAAGAGGGAGACCCCTTCGCCGCGCTCAGCCGCTTCGTGCACGCGGCGGCCGACGAACGGATCGGGGCGCTGTGCCCGATGCTGTCCGGCGGCTTCGACAAGGACCACCCCGAACTGCTCGCCGAGCGGCGGCGCCTCGAAGAGGCCGTCGAAGGACTCGTCGGGCGTGCCATGTCCGCGGGGCGCCTGCGTACCGACATCGCCGTCGGTGACGTACTGGTCGCCCTCTCCCAGCTCACCCGGCCGCTGCCAGGCATCGCCTGTATGAACATCGACCGGTTCACCCACCGCCACCTCCAGCTGTTCCTGGACGGACTGGAGGCCCCGGCCCGGTCCGTCCTGCCCGGTACGGCGGCGACCTTGGAGGACCTGCGGCGCCGGAGCTGACCGGCGCGCCGGGCTCCTGAGACGGCTGCCCGGCCGCCCCGCCCCGATCACCCGCCCCCTTTCTTCTCGACCCTCGTCTCCTCCCGACCCTCACCCTTACGGGCCCTCACCGCATCCACGGTTCACGGCCCGGTTCACGACTTCGCGCGCCCGAACGCGCCCTTAGGTGGCTACTCCCATGTCAAAAACCCCTGATGTCCGACTCCCTGATCCGAGTCGCTGGAAGGCGCTGGCGTTCATCGCCCTCGCCCAGTTGATGGTCGTGCTCGATGCCACGATCGTGAACATCGCGCTGCCGCACGCCCAGACGGACCTGGGCATCACGGATGCCAACAAGCAGTGGGTCATCACCGCCTACGCCCTCGCCTTCGGCGGACTGCTGCTCTTCGGAGGCCGGATCGCCGACCTCTGGGGCCGTAAGCGCACCTTCGTCGTCGGGCTGATCGGCTTCGCGCTGGCCTCCGCACTCGGCGGAGCGGCCCAGAACCAGGGCATGCTCTTCGGCTCGCGCGCACTCCAGGGTGTCTTCGGCGCCCTGCTCGCCCCCGCGGCCCTCTCGCTGCTCGCGGTGATGTTCACCGACGCCAAGGAGCGCGCCAAGGCGTTCGGCATCTACGGTGCGATCGCCGGCGGCGGCGGCGCCGTCGGCCTCATCCTCGGCGGGTTCCTCACCCAGACGCTGAACTGGCGCTGGACGTTCTTCGTCAACATCCCCTTCGCGATCGTCGCCGCCCTGGGCGCGTACTTCGTGATCCGTGAGCCGGCCGGCGGCCGTAACCGGTCCTCGCTCGACATCCCCGGCGTCGTCCTGTCCGCGCTGGGCCTGGTCTCGCTGGTGTACGGATTCACCCGCGCCGAGTCCAGCGGCTGGTCGGACGCGCTGACCATCGGTACGTTCGTCGCCTCCGGTCTGCTGCTGCTGGCCTTCGTGCTGACCGAGTCCAAGGTCAAGTCGCCGCTGCTCCCGCTGCGCGTCCTGATGGACCGCAACCGCGGCGGCGTCTACCTCTCGCTGGGCCTCGGCGTCATCGCGATGTTCGGCCTGTTCCTCTTCCTCACGTACTACCTGCAGGTCGTCCAGGGCTTCTCGCCGATCAAGACCGGCTTCGCCTTCCTCCCGATGATCGCGGGCATGATCACCGGTTCGACGCAGATCGGTGCCCGGCTGATGACCCGGGTGCCGGCCCGGATGCTGATGGGTCCGGGCTTCCTGACCGCCGCCGTCGGCATGCTGGTGCTCACGCAGCTCCAGGTCGACTCGTCCTACGCGGCGGTCATCCTGCCGGGGCAGCTCCTGATGGGCCTGGGCATGGGTACGGCGTTCATGCCCGCCATGTCGCTGGCCACGCACGGCATCGAGCCGCGGGACGCGGGTGTCGCCTCCGCGATGATCAACACCTCGCAGCAGGTCGGCGGCGCGATCGGCACGGCGCTGCTCAACACCATCGCCGCCTCCGCCGCCACGGCGTACGCCACCTCGCACGCCGCGCTCGGCGCCACCGACCCGGAGCAGCTCAAGCTCCAGTCGATGGTGCACGGCTTCACCGGCGCCATCTGGTGGGCCGTCGGCATCCTGGTGGTGGCCTCCGCGATCGCGGCGACCTTCGTCAACGCCGGCCGCCCCTCGACGACCACGACGTCCGGTGGTACCGGTGCCGGTTCGGCCGACGGTGTCGAGGACGAGGTCCGGATTCCGGTCGTCGCCCACTGAGTCACCGCGCGGGGCGCTGGTCACCGCACAGGCCTCTGCCCCGGTTCCGTCCGACGGAACCGGGGCAGAGGTGCGTGCGGTGGGTGGCCTGTGCGGTGGGGCGGGCGGGTCAGCGGAGCCAGGGCAGGTCGGCGTCCGTGCCCTCCGGCTGCAGCCCGGCCGCGACGACCTGCATGATCTCCCCGAGCGAGCGCACCTGCTCGGGGGTGAGCCGGTCGAACAGCGCCTGGCGTACGGCGCTGACGTGGCCCGGTGCCGAGCGGCGGAGCATCTCGTGGCCCTCTTCGGTGAGGACCGCGTTCTGGCCGCGCTTGTCGGAGGGGCAGTCCTCGCGGCGCACCCAGCCGCTCTTCTCCAGCCGGGCGACGGCGTGCGAGAGCCGGGAGCGGGTGATCTTGGCGTCCTTGGCCAGCTCGGTCATCCGCTTCTGGCGGCGGGGCGCCTGGGAGAGCTGGACGAGCAGTCCGTAGTAGATGTGCGGCATACCGGCGTCACGCTGCAACTGGCGGTCGAGGTGATCCTCCAGGAGCGTGGCGGCGTGGAGGTATGCCCGCCAGACGCTCTGTTCTTCGTCGGTGAGCCAACGCGTCTGTTCACCGGTGGATGCCGTGGTCATGTACTCCACTGTACGACCTTTTCTTGAAAGTTGAACTAGATAGAGCTAAGGTCTCCGAAGGTAGGAACTTGAAGCTTAAAGAAGTATTCCTTCTGAAAGCTCCAGTAGAAGACTTACCTTGAGCAGCAGTGGATGGGGAGTGCCATGACAGTCACCGCGGAGCGCATGCCCGCCCTCTACCTCTCCCACGGCGCCCCGCCGCTGGCCGACGACCCGGTCTGGCCCGGTGAACTGGCCGCCTGGTCCGCCGGGCTGCCCCGGCCCACCGCCGTGCTGATGGTCTCGGCCCACTGGGAGGAGGCCCCGCTCGCGCTCGGCGCCACCGAGACGATCCCGCTCGTCTACGACTTCTGGGGCTTCCCCGAGCACTACTACCAGGTGCGGTACGCAGCCCCCGGCGCACCGCTGCTCGCCGAGAGCGTGCGCAAGCTGCTGCGCGGCGCCGGTACCCCGGTCCAGGACATCCCGGACCGGGGCCTCGACCACGGGGCGTACGTCCCGCTGGTGGAGATGTTCCCGGCGGCCGACATCCCGGTGCTGCAGATCTCCATGCCGACCCTGGATCCGCAGAAGCTGATGGACATCGGCCGCAAGCTCGCGCCACTGCGCGACGAGGGCGTCCTGATCGTCGGCAGCGGCTTCTTCACCCACAACCTGGCCGCCCTGCGGCATCCGGGCGGCGGCACCCCCGGCTGGTCGGCGGAGTTCGACGACTGGGGGAGCCGCGCACTCCAGGCGCAGGACGTCGACGCGCTGCTGGACTTCGAGAACAAGTCCCCCGCGGGCCGGCTCGCCCACCCGCGCACCGAGCACTTCGCCCCGCTCTTCGTGACGCTGGGCGCCGCCGAGCAGGAGCTGGACCAGGGGCGCAGCGTGATCGACGGGTTCTGGATGGGGCTGGCCAAGCGCTCGGTGCAGTACGGGTAGGACGCGTTTCGGACGGAGTGCCGTCCGCCGGGGTCAGAGCTCCGGAGGGATGAGCTCGATCGAGCGGAGTGCGGCGGCCAGCGCGGCCGGGCCGCCGACGTCCAGCGCGGTGTCGGTGAACTTGATGGTGTGGTCGTTGCCGTGTGCGGCGGCCCGCGCGAAGACCTCCTCCGGGGTCAGCCCTTCGGGCGCGGCCGGGTGCTCTGCGGGCCGTGCCGGGGTGTACGCGGCGGTGACCGCCGCACTGGCCGCCCACGCCGCGTCCAGGCTCGGGGCCCACAGCTCGCGGGGGAGCGCGGGCAGCGTGCGCAGTACGGCGTTGGGCGCGGTCGCGGCGTGCACCAGCATGATCGGTGAGCCGTGCGCGTGCGCCGCGTAGCGCTCGGTCGCGGCGCGCACCAGCTCCTCCAGCCGGGCGCGGGCGAGGTCCGGGTCCGTCGCGGTCCTGGTACGGGCGGGGTCCGGGTCCGTCGCGGTCCCGGCATGGGCGGGGTCCGGGTCCGTCGCGGTCCCGGTGCGGGCGGGGTCGGCGTCGGTCACCGGCCGGGGCGGCCATACCGGGAACCCGGTGAGCTGGTCCAGCCGTTCCAGGATGCCGCCGCTCTGGTCCGGCACCCGGTCCACGGCGTCCAGTGCGGCGGCCGCGCCGGTCACCGGGGCGAGCGGCGCCAGTGGCGGCAGCGGCTGGTGGCGGGCCGCCCAGTAGCCGAGGCCGTGGGCGAGCTCCGCGACGCGGGGCGCGTTCTCGCCGGAGGCCAGCAGGGCGCGTACGCAGTGGCCGACCCGGATCACCGGGTGCGTGGCGCCGGCCGCGATGCCGGGGAGCAGCCGGGGCCACCACTCGGCGAGGACCTCGCGCCAGGGCCGGTCGACGGTCTCCCGCTCGAAGTACGCCGTCCAGTCGGCGATGCGGCGGGGGTCGCCCAGGGCCTCGCGCCAGTTGTCCGGGGTCACTTCGGCGAACCGGTCGGGCATGTCCTCCAGCTTCGCCCGGTAGTGGTCCAGCCAGCGGTGCACGCCGGGCGCCTGGCCGTGGTGCACCAGTGCCTCGACCGCCATCGGGGCGTGGTTGCTCAGCCAGCCGTCCCGCTCGGGGCCGAAGGAGTGAAGCCGTTCCAGTGCCTCGTCGAGCGTGCCGGAGGTGTCGGGTGAGTTGCGCGTCGTGTCGTCCATGCCGCATCACGCTAGGCACCGCGACCGCTCTCCGTAACGGGCTGCCGACCTAGGGAGACCCACGGCTCCGGTCCTAGGGAGGTAGCCCGGCGGGACTAGGCCGAGGGCCCCAGGTGTTTCTCGTACCAGGCGACGTCCCAGTACCGGCCGAACTTCCGGCCGACCTCCGCGTACGTGCCGAGGTGGCGGAAGCCGAAGCGGTCGTGCAGCCGGACCGAGGCCTCGTTCGGCTGGGTGATACCGGCGTACGCCCGGTGCAGGTCCTCGCCGGCCAGTGCCTCGAAGAGCGCCGTGTAGAGGAGGGTGCCGATGCCGCGCCCGGCGGCGCCGGGGGCGCAGTACACGCTCACCTCGACGGAGGTGGAGTACGCCGCCTTGGGGCGGAAGGCGCTGCTGGTGGCGTACCCCAGGATCCGGGGAGCGGGGCCACCGGCACCCGACGCGTCGACATTACGGACATCCTGAGCAACCAGGAGCCGGTGCGGGCCGTCTACAGGGTGGGAGCGCAACCAGGGCAGACGCTGACCCGGAGTGAAGGGAGCCGTGTCGAATGTGAGGGCGGTCTCACGCACGTAATGGTTGTAGATGTCGGTGAGGGCTTCCAGATCGCCCTCGATACCAGGCCTGACCTGCGCCTCTGTGTCTATCTGTGTCATGTGCCCTCCCTTGGTGGCGCGACAGGGTACTGCATGATCGCGAAAATGAATGCCAGGCATGGGAATTCTGTCCGGATTCCAGTCGTTGTTTCCATCGGAAGCTGGGCACCCGAAAGGGTGTCGCGACCTACTCAGCAAGGAGCACGCATGGCAACCCGTGCCGTCGCCCGACGTTCGTCCTCCACCGGCGGGACCAACCGGGCAAGCAGTGTTCGCGCCGTGGGCGGGGAGATCGCCGATCGCGACCTGGTCGGCATGTATCTCGATGAGATAGCGCGCACGCCGCTGCTCGATGCCGCCAAGGAGGTCGAGCTGTCGCAGGCCGTCGAGGCGGGCGTCTTCGCGCAGCGGATCCTGGACGGCGCGGTGGAGAGCGATGCCGGTGGAGCCTCGCGCGAGGAACTGGAGGCGCTGGTCGCCGACGGCGAGCGCGCCAAGGACGTATTCATCCGGTCCAACCTCCGACTCGTGGTCGCCGTGGCCCGCCGGTATCCGCGGGCCGGGCTTCCGCTGCTCGACCTGATCCAGGAGGGCAACGCGGGCCTGGTGCGTGCGGTCGAGAAGTTCGACTACGCCAAGGGCTTCAAGTTCTCCACGTACGCGACGTGGTGGATCAGGCAGGCCATCACCCGCTCGATAGCCGACCAGTCGCGCACGATCCGGCTCCCCGTCCACCTGGTGGAGGAGCTCGGCCGGATCCGCCGGGTGCAGCGCGAGTTCAACCGCGAGCACGGGCGCGACCCGGAGCACGCGGAGATCGCCGCCGAGCTGGACTCCACGACATCGCGCGTCAGTGACGTGCTGGACTGGGCCCGTGACCCGGTCAGTCTGAACATGTCCGTGGACGACGACGGCGACACCCAGTTCGGAGACCTCCTGGAGGACACCTCTGCGGTGTCCCCCGAGCAGTCGGTGATGACACTGCTGCGCAGCGAGGAGCTGGAGGAGCTGATCGGCAGGCTCGACAACCGCACCGCCTCCATCATCCGGATGCGGTACGGAATCGAGGACGGCCGTGAGCGGACGCTGACCGAGGTGGGCAAGCAGCACGGGCTGACCCGGGAGCGAATCCGCCAGATCGAGAAGCACGCGCTGCTCGAACTGAAGCGAATGGCTCACGACACGGGCTTTGACGCTGCGGCGTGAGCCCAAGTCCAGTAACCTCCGAATTGGGCCACTTCATCGCGGCCCCCCTGAGCTGAGTCCCGGCGCCCACCCCCCCCTGGCGCCGGGGCTCATCCCTTTTTCCGGGCTCAGCCTCCTCACGGTGCCGACTGCGCGGCCGACGGCAGTGCCGCGCGGGTGAGTCTGCCGCCCAGGTCGTCCAGATACGCCACCAGCCGCGGCGGCCCGTGCGCGGTGAATTCGCAGCCGACCAGGGCGAGGCGCACCGCGACCCACTCCAGCGAGTCCGACAGCGCCGCGCGCAGCCGGCAGCTGTGCTCACCGGTCGGTTCCAGCGGGCCGATCGAGGCGGGCAGCCGCGAGGTGACGAACTCCGCCGGTGCCGCGAAGCTCACGTCGATCGCCAGCTCCGGTCTGATGCGTGCCATCGATCTGCCGAGGAGCTCCGCAGCGTCGCCGGTGGGCAGCTCCCGTGGCGTGAAGCGGGCCCCCGTCGGATACGGATCGCTCACCCGGTCGACCCGGAAGGTGCGCCAGGCCTCCCGCTCCAGGTCGTACGCGACCAGATACCAGCGCCACCCGGTGCTGACCAGGCGGTACGGCTCGACCTGCCGCCGCGTCTCGGCGCCGTCCCCCGCTCGGTAGGCGAACCGCAGCCGCTCCCGCCCGGTGACCGCGGAGGCCATCACGGTCAGCGTCTGCGGGTCGATCGTCGCGCCGTCCCCGCGGGCCAGCGGCACCGTCGCGTTCTGGAGGACGGAGACCCGGTGGCGCAGCCGCGAGGGCAGCACCTGCTCCAGCTTGGCCAGCGCCCGGACGGAGGCCTCGTCGACGCCCTCGATGGCGTGACCGGCCCCGACCCGCAGCCCCACCGCGATGGCCACCGCCTCCTCGTCGTCCAGCAGCAGCGGCGGCATGGCCGTGCCCGCCACCAGCCGGTAGCCGCCGATCGCGCCGCGCGACGCCTCCACCGGGTATCCCAGGTCGCGCAGGCGGTCGATGTCCCTCCGAATGGTGCGCGGGCTGACGTCGAGGCGTTCCGCGAGTTCACTGCCCGGCCACTCGCGCGGCGTCTGGAGCAGTGACAGCAGGTTCAGCAGTCGTGCCGGGGTGTCGGTCATGTCACCCAGGATGCCCAGCCATTGGGTCACGAGCTGACCTAATGGGCATTTAACTTCTTCATATGACTTCTTCCGCACCCCAGCCGTCCGGGACAGCCGCCGCCGCGGTGTCCCCGGATGCCTCGGACCGCCGCCGGTGGTTCGCGCTGGCCATCGTGATGACCGCAGCCTTCATGGACCTGGTCGACGTCACGATCGTCAACATCGCCATCCCGAGCATCAAGCGTGACACCGGTGCCTCGTTCAGCTCGATCCAGTGGATCACCGCCGGATACGCCCTGGCCTTCGCCGCCGGGCTGATCACCGGGGGCCGGCTCGGTGACATCTACGGCCGCAAGCGGCTGTTCCTCATCGGGATCGGCGGCTTCACCGTGGCTTCCGCGCTGTGCGGCTTCGCCGCCAACCCGGAGATGCTGGTCGCCTCGCGCATCCTCCAGGGCGGTACGGCCGCGCTGATGGTCCCGCAGGTGCTGTCGATCGTGCACGCCACCTTCCCGGCGCACGAGCGCGGCAAGGTCTTCGGCCTCTTCGGCGCGATCGTCGGCCTCGGCGCCGTGTCCGGGCCGCTGCTGGGCGCGCTGCTCACCGAGTGGAACATCGCCGGTCTCGAATGGCGCCCGATCTTCCTGATCAACCTGCCGGTCGGCATCGCGGGACTGATCCTGGGCCGCAGGTTCATCACCGAGTCCAAGGCGCCCAGGGCGCTGCGCCTCGACCTGATTGGTGTGGTGCTGGTGACGGTGGGGATGCTCATGCTGATCTACCCGCTGACCCGTGGCGAGGAGCTGGACTGGCCGCTCTGGGGCTACCTGTCGATGGCCGGCAGCCTCGTGGTGTTCCTGGTGCTCGTGCTGTTCGAGCAGCGGAAGGCGCGCCGGGACGGTTCGCCGCTGGTCGAGCTGTCGCTGTTCCGGGTCAAGAGCTTCGCCGCCGGTATCGCCGTACAGCTGACCTTCGGTGTCGGCCTCGGCATCTTCTTCCTGGTCTGGACGCTGTACATGCAGGAGGGGCTCGGCTGGAGCGCGCTGCGGGCCGGTACGACCGGCATCCCGTTCTCGGTGGCCGTCTCGGTCGCCGCCGGGATCTCCGTACAGAAGCTGGTGCCGCGCTTCGGGCGCAAGGTCCTCCAGGCGGGCGCGCTGCTGATGGCCGCCGGTCTGCTGCTCTACATCTGGGAGTCCGACCGCTACGGCATGGGGATCACGCCCTGGCAGATGGCGCTGCCGCTGGTGGTGATGGGGCTCGGGATGGGTCTGATCGTCGCCCCGCTGGCCGACGCGGTGCTGTCCGAGGTGCCCAAGGAGCACTCCGGCTCCGCCTCCGGGCTGTTCAACACGGTGCAGCAGATGGGCAACGCGCTGGGGCTCGCGCTCGTCTCGGTGATCTTCTTCGGGGCGATCGGTGACCGGCTCACGCCCGCGCAGGTGGGTCCGGCGTTCGCCGACGCCTTCGAGCAGTCGCTGTGGTGGGTGGCCGGTGTGCTCGCGGCCATCTTCCTGCTGATGTTCGCGCTGCCGGCCCGGCCGAAGCAGCACGTGGAGGGCGGCGACGAGGTGGCCGGGGCCTCCTTCCCCGCGGAAGCCGTCGACGAGCCCGTGCTCACGCACTGAGCGGACGGAGAACGTGAGCGGTGCCCGTACCCCCCGAGGGTGCGGGCACCGCTCACGTTCCGCCCGCTCAGCAGATGCGCGTACGGCTCTCCATCGCGCCGCGCGCCGTCTCCTCGTCGGCGTACACCTCGCACATGTGGCGGCCGTCGGGCGTCGCCGTGTGCTCGACCTCCCACAGGCTCGTCTCGCTGCCGTCCAGGAGCAGGAAGGCGTGCTCGTACAGCGTGAAGCCCGCGTCCCGCCCGTCCACCTGGCACTGGCGGCCGAAGATCTGGGTGATGTGGTGGGCGAAGGCGGCCCGCAGCAGGTGGGCGGTCTCCTCGCCGGGGACGTCACCGTTCTCCGCGCGGCGCAGCACGCGGCGGGCGTGGTCCGCGGAGTTGTCCGGGGCGTACATCCGGGGGAGCGGGGCCGGGGGCGCCGCCATCAGGGCCGTGAGGATCTCCAGGTCACCCTGCGGTCCCTCGTCCCCGAAGACCGGGGCGTCGCGGAAGCCGCCCGCGAGCCGGGCCGCGGCGATGTGCACGTCGGCCTCGTCGTCGTACAGCTCGTGCTGCCGGTCGCCGGGCTGTGAGCCGCAGCGGGGGCCCTCGGGGTCCCGCTGACCGCAGTGCACCAGCTCCCAGAGCGTTAACGGGCTGCCGTCGGACAGCAGATACGTATGCCGGTACGTCTCGCGGTGCAGCGTCGAGCTGTGGTGCGAGGAGTGCAGGGAACTGCTGTGGGCGAGGGCGGAGCCGAGCCGCTCGACCGTGCCGTCGGGCAGGTCGAACGAGTTGAGAGCCCGTCGCAGGAGTCGTTCGAGGTGCTGCTCGGTGGTCTCGTACGGATCGCTCAAGGTGCTTCTCCAGGCCGTCGCCGCGTGTTACCCGATGCGTGCTTAACGTAGTCCCTGGTTCTGACATCGTGACCGGGGTTCAGCAAAACGTATGACGCACGCAGAAGGTTCCCGGCGTTTTGCCCTAACTTCCTTGTGCGGAGGGCGAGTCGGCTGCGGGTCCGCCGCCCGCGGGCCGCCGCGGACGCGGCCGCGTGCCATAGAGGTCGCTGTACGAGAGGAACGTGCCGCCGCCCTCGTGGCCGTTGACGCCGGTAGCGGCCCGCACGGCCTTCACGATGGCGCGGGTCAAGGTCTCCGCACCCGCCGCGAGCAGGTCATTGAGCGCGATCGGGTCCGCCGGGTCCAGGGTCCGTCCGCCGGTGGCCAGCGCGAAGACGGTGTCCCCGTCGGTCAGCAGATGCACGGGCCGGATGGCGCGCGCCAGCCCGTCGTGCGCGGTGCCCGCGAGCTTCTGCGCCTGCGCCCGGCTGAGGTCGGCGTCCGTGGCGACGACGGCGAGCGTGGTGTTGAGCGGGGGGCGCGTGTTCGCGTCGTACGCCCGCGCCAGGCGCTGTTGCGCCGTGCGGTGGACCTCCGGCGCGGGGGCGGCGGCCGGTTCGGCGGCTCCGTACTCGCCGTACAGCACCCCGGTACGGGGATCGAGCACCGAGCCCGCCGCGTTCACCACGACCAGCACGCCCACCGTGACCCCGGACGGCAGCAGGACGCTCGCCGTCCCCACCCCGCCCTTCAGCTGCCCGGCGACCGCGCCCGTGCCCGCGCCGACGCAGCCCTCGGCGACCGCCGCCCCGGGCTCCGTGCGCGCGGCGTCCTCCACGGCGGCCCGGCCGGTCGACGCGTCCGGACGGGCCCGCCAGTCGCCGCCCCGGCCCAGGTCGAAGACGCACGCCGCCGGAACCACCGGAACGACCTGCGCCGGATCCGCCCCGACCCGCACGCCGCGCCCCTGCTCCTCCAGCCAGGCCATCACCCCGGACGCCGCGTCGAGCCCGTACGCGCTGCCCCCGGTCAGCACCACGGCGTCGACGCGCTGCACCAGATTGCGCGGGTCGAGCGCGTCCGTCTCCCGGGTGCCGGGGCCGCCGCCGCGCACATCGACGGCGGCGACCGCACCGCCCTCGGGGGCGAGGACCACGGTGGTGCCGCTGAGAGCACCCTGGCCCGCGAGCGAGGCGTGCCCCACCCGGATCCCGGCAACATCGGTCAGCGCGTCCATCCGGTGCTCCTCGGGGTCGGGGTCGGGGTCGGGGTCGTGAGAGTGGCGGGCGGTACGGGTGAACCTACCCGCGAGGGCGGGAGGAGCGGAGAGGGCGTCCGGACATCCGGGTATCCGGGCGTCCGGGTATCCGGGCGTCCGGATGGCGTCCCACGGCGACGCGCTCACCCCGTAGAGCCGCAAAACAGGACTAACACCCCCTTATATCCCTACGGTGGCGGGGTGACCGAGCCACCAGAGCCCTCCGCCGACAGGCCCGCCCGTTTCGCGCCCCCGGGTACCCGGTCCGCCACGGCCCGCGCGACCGCGGCCGGCGTCATCGTCTCCCTCCTGCTCGTCATCGCGATCGTGCTGGGCAGCAGGCTTCTGGAGAACTTCGACTCGGCCCTCCTGCCCTACGCCGTGGCCACCGTCTTCCTCGCCTTCGGCGTGGCCTACCGCTACACGGTGTGGGTCTCCGCGCCCGGGGCCCGGCGGCTGTTCAAGAAGGGCTGGGGGAGCCTCTTCTCGGTGGCCAACTTCCGCAACGCCCCCACCGCCCTGCCGAAGATGATCGCCACCTACCTCGGCTTCCAGAAATTCCTCGGCGCCCGCTCCCACGCCCGCTGGGCCGCCCACCAGCTGATCTTCTGGGGCTGCATCCTCGCCTCCCTGATCACCTTCCCGCTCACCTGGGGCTGGTTCACCTTCACCTCCGGCAGCGGCTCAGGACCCGGCTACGAGATGCGTATCTGGGGATTCAAGATCATCGGATTCGACTCCCTGAACATCCTCGGCTGGCTGATGTTCCACGGCCTGGACATCGCCGCCGTCCTCGTCATCCCGGGCGCCTCCTACTTCCTGTGGCGCCGGATGAAGGACCGGGGCGCCATCACTGGCCAGCGGTTCGCCTACGACCTGGTGCCGCTGATCGCGCTCATCGTCATCGCCGTCACCGGCCTGCTGCTCACCTTCTCCTCGATCTTCCTGCACGGCGGCGGATACGAGTTCCTGGCGATCCTCCACATGGTCTCGGTGGTCTTCACCCTCATCTACATCCCGTTCGGGAAGTTCTTCCACATCGTCCAGCGGCCCGCCGCGGTCGGCATGCAGCTGTTCAAGTACACCGGCCGGCAGGACCAGGAGGTCTTCAGCTGCCGCCGCTGCGAGGAACCCATCGACACCGCCCCGTACGTCGAGAACCTCCGCGGCACCATGCGCGACCTCAGCCTCGACTTCGACGCGTGGGCCGAGTACTGCCCGCGCTGCAAGCGGGTGCTGCGCGGCAGTGCCTATCTCTCCCAGGTGAAGAAGGGCTTCAAGTGACCGCGGACCCCCGTGCGGCCGACCCCCTGGCGATCGTGCCCCTCGACCCCTCCCTCGCGCCGCCGGGTACCCGCGCCTTCCGGGACGCGGGCGGCATCCCCGCCGACCAGTGGCACGCCGACCAGAACGGCGAGACGCTCGTCCCCACCCACTGCTGCTTCTGCGGTGTCCAGTGCGGGATGTACCTCCGCGTCGACCGGGCCGGCAAGGTCTTCGGCGTCGAGCCGCGCAACCACGACATCAACCGGATGCGCCTGTGTCCCAAGGGCATCAACGCCTACCAGCAGGTCAACCACCCCGACCGGCTCACCGCCCCGCTCATGCGCCGCACCCGCGACGAGGACTTCCGGGAGGTCTCCTGGGACGAGGCCCTCGACTTCACCGTCGCCGAGATCAAGCGCATCCAGCAGACCCACGGGAACGACGCCTTCGGGCTGCTCGGCGGGGCCAGCCTGTTCTCCGAGAAGACCTATCTGGTCGGCAAGTTCGCCCGGGTCGCCCTCAAGTCCCGGCACGTCGACTACAACGGCCGGCTCTGCATGGTCAGCGCCGCCGGTGCCAACAAGCTCGCCTTCGGCATCGACCGGGCAGGCAACCCCTTCTCCGACATCCTGCTCACCGACTGCCTGCTGATCGCGGGCTCCAACGTCGGCGAGTGCTTCCCCGTGATGACCCAGTACGTCTGGGGCGCCCGGGACCGCGGGGCAAGCCTGATCGTCATCGACCCGCGCGAGACAGCCATCGCCCGGACCGCCGACATCCACGTCGCTCTCAAACCCGGCACCGACTCGGCGTTTTTCAACGCCGTGCTGAACGTGGTCATCGAGGAAGGGCTCACCGACGAGAGCTATCTCGCCGCCCACGCCACCGGCTGGGAGGAAGTGAAGGCCAAGGCCGCCGAGTACCCGCCGGCCAGGTCCGCCGAGATCTGCGGGGTCCCCGCCGAACAGATCGTCCAGGTAGCCCGCACCTTCGCCCGCGCGCCCAAGGCCATGGCCTGGCACGCCCGCGGCATCGAGCACCATTCGCAGGGCGTCGAGAACTGCCTCACCGTGATCAACCTCTGCACCGCCACCGGGCACATCGGCAAACCCGGCGCCGGCTACGGAACCCTCACCGGCCAGGGCAACGGGCAGGGGGGCCGCGAGCACGGCCAGAAGTCCGACCTCCTTCCCGGCGGCCGCTCCATCAACAACGAGGAGCACCGACGGCAGATCTGCGAGATCTGGGGCATCGAGGAGTCCGAACTCCCGCCCGCCGGAACCTCGATGATGGAAATGGTCTGGCAGATGCAGCGCCGCGAGATCCGCGGACTGATCGGCATCTGCAACAACCCGTTCGTCTCCCTCCCCAACTACAAGGTGGTCAAGGAGGGGTACGACGCGACGGAGTTCCACGCTCAATTCGACTTCTTCCTCTCCGAGACCGCTGCCAACGCGCATGTCGTCTTCCCCGTCACCACCTGGGCAGAGGACGACGGGGTGATGGCCAACGCCGAGGCCCGGGTGGTCAAGCACAACAAGGCCCAGGACCCGCCCCCCGGCGTACGGACCGACACCTGGGTGATGTGCGAACTGGCCAAACGCCTCGGCGCGGGTGACAAATTCACCTTCGCCGACTCCCGCGAGGTCTTCGACGAACTGCGGATCGCCTCCGCGGGCACCGTCAACGACTACTACGGCATCACCTACGAACGGCTGGAGGAGACGGGCGGAATCGCCTGGCCCTGCCCCTCCACCGACCACCCCGGCACCCCCCGCCTCTTCGAGGACGGCAGGACCTACCACCCCGACGGCAAGATCCATCTGCAGGTCGTCGAGTGGCACCCGCCGATGGACCCGTACGACGACGAGCACCCGATGTCCCTCACCACCGGACGCACCGTCGCGCACTTCCTCTCCGGCAACCAGACCCGCCGGCTGGGCGCACTCGTCGAGCAGACCCCGCGCCCCTGGGCCGAGGTCCACCCCTCCCACGGCTTCCGCAACGGCGAACCGGTCCGCGTCGTCACCCGGCGCGGCAGCGAGGTCTTCCCCGCCCTGGTCACCGAGGCGATCCGCCCCGACACCGTCTTCATCCCGTACCACTGGCCCGTCCCCACCGCCGCCAACGCGCTGACCATCGACGCCCTGGACCCCCGCTCCAAGATTCCGGAGTACAAGGTCTGCGCCTGCCGCATCGAGCACGCCGTGGCGATCGACGAGGTCCCCGCGCCCCCGGTCGCGCCGGGCCATGTCGCCTACCCGGAGACCCAGGTCTCCCGCACCGACCCGCTGCCGCCCACCTCGCCGCAGGGCCGCGGCACCTCGGAGAGGAGCTGATGCCCGCATGATGGGCAGAACGATCTTTATCGACCCGGGGCGCTGCATCGGGTGCCAGGCCTGTGTCTCCGCCTGCCGCGAGTGCGACTCGCACCGGGGCAAGTCGATGATCCACCTCGACTACACCGACGAGGGCCAGTCCGTCGCCTCCCTTCCCACGGTCTGCATGCACTGCGAGGACCCCGTCGCCCCCTGCGCCGAGGTGTGTCCCGCCGACGCGATCCTGGTGACCGCCGACGGGGTGGTGCAGCAGGCCGACACCACCCGCTGCATCGGCTGCGCCAACTGCGTCAACGCCTGCCCCTTCGGTGTCCCGAAGATCGACCTCCAGGCGAAGCTGCAGATGAAGTGCAACCTCTGCTACGACCGCACCGCCTACGGTCTCGCCCCCATGTGCGCCACGGTCTGCCCGACCGGAGCGCTCTTCTACGGAACCGTCGAGGAGCTCCAGGCCGAGCGCCCCGGCGTACAGGTGGCCGACACCTTCGTCTTCGGTGAGAGTGAGGTCCGTACCGGCGTGGCCATGGTCGTCCCCGCCGACCGGGTCCAGTGGCCGGTGCCAGGCGGTCTGCCCGTCGTCGAGATCAACGGGAAGGACGTCCGCCGATGAGCGTCACCGACCAGCCGCCCTCCCCGCCGCCCGCCGGGGACCCGCGCGAGGCCCTGCACGACCGGATCGCCGCGGACTCCCTCACCACCAGGCGCGACTACCTGCGGATCGTCGCCACCGTCTCCGGCGGGCTCGCCGTCGGCGGCCTCGGTGTCGCCGCCGGCATCCTCCCGCGCCACGGTGAGCCCGACGACGCCAAGGCGCCCCAGCCGAAGAAGATCAGCGCTCAGCTGCTGCCCGGGGAGTCCGTCTCCTTCCGTTACCCGGACGAGGAGGACCGCGCGGTGGCCGTCCGGCTCAATGACGGGACGCTCGTCGGCTACTCCGCGATCTGCACCCATCTCGCCTGCGCCGTGCTCTGGCGGAAGGACCGGGGCTCCGAGGGCGAGCTGTACTGCCCCTGCCACGAAGGTGTCTTCGACGCCCGTACCGGCGAGGTCACCGCAGGACCGCCGCCTCGCGGTCTGCCCAAGGTGGTGCTCACCGAGCAGACCGACGGCAGTGTCTGGGCGGTGGGTACCGCGTACTCCGGCGAGAGCGCCGAGCACGGGCTCTGCCGACAGCTGGGCGACGACCGCCCGGACCTCGCCTCCCGGATCGGCTGTCCCGGAGCCAAGCGGGGCGCGGAGGCCCCCGGCGCGGCCGGCGTCACCGGAGCCGGCGAAGCCACCGGTGCCACGGCGGCCCCCCGTGCCACGGCGGCCCCCCGTGCCACGGCGGCCAGCGGGGCCGCTGCCGCCGACGCCCAGACCTCCGGCAGGCGGACATGAGCGACGCCCAGCAGCCCGAGCCCGGCCCGCACTACCCGGAGTACCACCCGGGCAGCGCCCGGCCCGAACTCAACCGGCCCGTCCACGAGCGCTATCCCCAGATCCGGCCCACCAGCGGGTACGGCGACCCCCGTGTCCGCCGCACCGGACCGGGACCGGGAGCCGGCACCGACCAGGAGCCGGAACGCTCCTCGAAGCTCACGGCCCGGCTGACCCTCGCCATGACCGTGGTCATCGGGCAGCTCTGGGGGCTGACCGTGATCATCGACGAATGGATGGAGGGCCACTCCGGCACCGCCTGGTGGGGCGCCGGATTCCTGTGCCTGTCGTTCCTCGTGGTGCTCGGCCTCTGGGCGCTGGACCCGAAGGACCGCTGAGCGGGGGCACGCTCCGGAGGCGGGACGTATCCCGGAGGGCGGCCGGGCCCCGGAGGGCGGCCGGATCGAGGATCCCGGACGTATCCCGGATGCCGGATTCATCCCCGAGGGCGGCCGGACCGAGGAGGGCGGCCGTATCCCCGAGGGCGGCCGTACCCTGGAGGCATGAGTACCGCCCCCTCCTCCGGACCGCGCGATTCGAAGCCGGGCCCGCCGGACCCTCCCAAGCCGAAGCCGGCGCTGGTCTTCGACGACCCGCTGGACCAGCAGTCCTCGGACGATACGGACCGGGGCTGGGGTGAGCGGTCCCCCTCCGGCGGCAGCGCCGCCGATCTGGCCCGCTTCCTCGACGACAAGCCGCCCCACCACATCTGAGCCGGTTACTCCCGGCCGCCCGGCCCTGAGCCCCCGGCCCCGGTGCTGCCGTCCGCCGGGCCGACCCGTTGCGAGACCAGCGCGTCGCGGATCTCCTTGAGCACCTCCAGCTCGCTGACCTCCAGCGTTTCCTGGACGCCCTCCTTCGCCGCCAGCATGGCCGCGCGCCTGGCGAGGTACTTCGCCATCGGGAGGACCATCAGGAAGTAGACGACGGCGGCGGTGATCAGGAAGCTGAGGGTGGCGCTGAGCACCGACCCCCACAGGATCCGGATTCCCTCGGTCGCCTCGCCCGTCGTCGGGTCCGTCGTGCACGGGCCCTTGAGGCAGGAGCTGTAGTGCTCCAGGTCCTTGGTGCCGAACGCACCGACGAGCGGATTGATGACGCCCTTCACGATCGCGTTCACGATGTTGGTGAACGCGGCGCCGATGACGACGGCGACCGCCAGATCGATCACATTGCCACGCATCAGGAAGGCCTTGAAGCCGTCCAGCAGGTTGGCCTTCTTCTTCTCGCTCAAGGGTGAGCCGTCCTTCGTGTGTGCCATAAACGGAGCGAACTCCTCCGCAACTTACGGCAGTACAAAGCGAAACAGTCCAATTCAGCGCAGTTGACAGGTGACATGATGGTTCGTCAGTGCGAATCAGCACAGAATCACCGCAAGTCCGGCTGAGGCTCCCGCGCCCGCCAGCGTCGCGGCCGTGGCTCGCGGCACGGACAGCACGACCAGCGCCCCGTTCTCCGTCGGGCCCCCGGCAGACGTCTGCGGCACCTGGGCCACCCGCGCGCTTCTCGCCAGTACCCGGGCATCGGTCCCGGACCCCGCGGAGGCGATCACATCGACGCGGTCTCCGGGCCGCAGCAGCCGTACGGTCGCCGCGTCCGCGATCCGTACCGGCGCCGACACCAGACGGACCGGCGGCGACGCCCGCTCCCGCGCCGTCCCGGCCGTGCTCGCCGCGGCACCGGCCGCTTCGGTCCCCGTACCGCCGTCGCCGCCCCGGCCCTCACCCCCGCCGAACCCCGAGGCGGCCAGCGCGGCAGCGGTCAGCGCCAGTCCCGCGGCAACCGACCGCCGCCGGCGCCACGCGGCCCGCCACATCCGCTGCCCGCCGCCACCGCGTACCCGCAACGGCGGGAACGCGGGCACCCCGCAGGGCGCGGGAGCGGGCGCGGACATCAACGGAGAGCCGGACGAAGGGGCGGGGGAGGAGACGGATGAGAGGACGGAGGAGGGGGCGGGACGCGGAGATACGGATGAGTCGAGTGAGCGTGGCGAACGCATGACGAACACCGCCTGGGTGAGGAGTCGCGGATCCGGAGCCGGGACGGCCCCGATGAACAGACCCCACGATCCGGCATGCACGGGATTCCCGCTGAGCCCTGTGGACGGCTCAGCGAATGTGGATAACTCCCCCACCCACCCGAGACATTCACCCGAGAAACCCACCCAGGAACCGGCTCAAGAACCGACTCAAGATCCGACCCCAGAAACCAACCCGAGGAACGCACCCCAGGAGCCCATCCCAGAAACCCACCTGAGGACCCACAGAAACCAACCCCGGGAACCAACCCCAGGAACCAACCCCGGAGACGCGCCCCGGGATCCCGTCTACGGCAGCTCGATCCCCGTGTCGATGCCCTCCAGTGCATGCGCGCACGGGCAGTCCCGGTCCGCCTCCGCGGGCAGCCCGGCCACCGCGTCGAAGAGGACCGAGCGCAGCCGGTCGACGTTGGATGCGAAGACCTTGAGCACTTCGGCGTGGGAGACTCCCTCGCCGGTCTCCGCGCCCGCGTCCAGGTCGGTCACCAGGGTCATCGTCGTGTAGCAGAGCCCCAGCTCACGGGCGAGCACGGCCTCCGGGTGCCCGGTCATGCCGACCACCGACCAGCCCATCGCCGCGTGCCAGCGCGATTCCGCCCGGGTCGAGAAGCGCGGCCCCTCGACGACCACCAGCGTTCCGCCGTCCACCGCCTCCCAGTCCCTGCCCCGGGCCGCCGCCAGCGCGGCCTTGCGCCCCTTCGGGCAGTAGGGGTCGGCGAAGCCCAGGTGCACCACGTTCGGCACCGCGCCGTCGGCCCGGGTCTCCCCGTCGTAGAAGGTCTGGGTGCGGGTCTTCGTCCGGTCCACCAGCTGGTCCGGCACGAGCAGCGTCCCCGGCCCGTAATCCGGCCGGAGCCCGCCGACCGCACAGGGGCCGAGCACCTGGCGCACTCCGACCGAGCGCAGCGCCCACAGATTGGCGCGGTAGTTGATGCGGTGCGGCGGCACAGCATGACCGCGGCCGTGCCGGGGGAGGAAGGCGACCCGGCGGCCGCCGATCTCGCCGAGGAAGACGGAGTCGCTCGGCTGTCCGTAAGGGGTGTCCACGCGGACCTCGGTGACGTCCTCCAGGAAGGAGTACAGGCCCGAGCCGCCGATCACACCGATCTCTGCGTTTGCCATGCCGTCACACTATCGGGGCCGCAAACGCCGATGACCCCGCCGAGTTGGATCAGCGGGGTCACGGGTGAAGCAGGTGGGTGGGGTGCCGGCTCAGGCAGCCGACGAACCGCTTGAAGAGCCCGAGGAAGAAGAGCCGGAAGAGCTCGACGACGACGAAGAACTCGAAGCGGAGGACGCCGACGAGGAGGCCGAGGACTTGCTGTCCGACCCCGTCGAGGACGAGGACGATCCGGAACCGGAGTTCTTCGCGGCGGCCGGTGCGGGCGTGCTGCTCGACGAGGAGCCGCGGCTGTCGTTCCGGTAGAAGCCGGAACCCTTGAAGACAATGCCGACCGCCGAGAACACCTTCTTGAGGCGTCCTTCGCAGCTCGGGCACACCGTCAGGGCGTCATCGGTGAACTTCTGCACCGCTTCGAGGCCCTCGCCACACTCGGTGCACTGGTACTGATAGGTCGGCACTTGTTCCTCCTGGCACTCTGACTCAATGAGTGCTAACGACGCTCCATAGTGACGTATTCCGCTGGATCAGTCCACTGTGACCGGCCCGCGGTGACCGATACCACGTGCCACGGTCCGCTCCGAAGGGCTCGGTACGAGCCTGGAACGCAGCGCCAGCAGCGTCACCAGCGCCAGCACCGTGCCCACCAGCGGCACCAGGAATCCGGTGCTCGCGCCATGGGCGTCGGCGAGCTGCCCCGCGATCGTCACGGCCGCCGCCTGCCCGAGTGCGACCGCACCCGTCAGCCAGGTGAACGCCTCGGTCCGGGCGGACGCGGGCACCAGCGCCTCGACCAGCGTGTAGCCGCTGATCAGGGCCGGGGCGATGCAGAGACCGACCAGCAGCCCGAGCGCGGCCAGCAGGGGCACGGAGTGCACCGCCCACAGCCCGGACGCGGTAAGGGTCAGCGCCGCGTACCCGGCGATCAGCCGGCGCCGCGGCCCGCTCTTCCAGGCGATCGCACCGCAGGCGATCCCGGCCAGCATGTTGCCGGCCGCGAAGATTCCGTACAGCACCCCGTTCGCGCCGGGCCTGCCGATCTCCTCCGCGAAGGCGGTCAGCGAGACCTGCATGCCGCCGAAGACCGCGCCGATCCCGAGGAAGGCGACCGCGAGCACGCGCACGCCGGGCACCGACAGGGCGGAGGCGTGCCGCGGGGAGCCGGTGGTCCCGGCCTCGCGCACGGGCGGCTGGGTGGCGCGCTGCGCGGCGAAGAACAGCCCGCCGACCAGCGTCAGCGCGGCTTCCGCGAGGAGCCCCGCCGCCGGGTGCACCCCGGTGCACAGGGCGGTGGCGATGACGGGACCGATGACGAAGGTGAACTCGTCCGTCACCGACTCGAAGGCGGCGGCGGTGGACATCAGGGGCGAGGCCTCACGGCCGGGCGCCGCCCCGAGCACGGCCGCCCAGCGGGCCCGCACCATGGGGCCGATCTGCGGGATCGAGGCACCCGTGGGCACCGCCGCCAGGAACAGCGCCCAGATCGGCGCGTCCGCCAGCGCGAGCGCCGTCAGCGCGCCCACGGAAGCCCCGTGCACCAGCACGCCGGGCAGCAGTACGGCCCGCTGTCCGAACCGGTCCGCGAGCTTACCGGTCTGCGGTGCGAACAGCGCCATGGAGACGCCGCTCACGGCGGCGACGGCGCCCGCGCTGCCGTAGGAGCCGGTGGTGTGCTGGACCAGCAGGACGATGCCGATGGTCAGCATGGCGAAGGGCTGCCGTGCTGCGAAGCCCGGCAGGAGGAAGGTCCACGCACCCGGAGTGCGCAGCAACTGCCCGTATCCGGGGCGGTCGGAGACCGTGGACACCACGGTCCATGCCTTTCTGCCGCCTGGTGGCCGTGCTCCTGCGTTACGGGCCGGCACCTGGGTGCGGGCCCGGTCAGGGGCTGCCGAGAGCTGTCCTCTTCGCGCGGAACTGCGGTAGATGCCGGGCGCTCGCAGCAAAGGCGGAGGACGCCACGACCGCCATACGGTCGCGCCAGCTCTGCGTCAGGCAGAGTTGGTCGATCAAGGTCGTTGGATATCGATCGTCTGGATGCCGATCGCTTGTCGATCGCGCGTCATGGCCGTACGCGTACGGCCGACGGGCAGATTCCTTTCATCGTACAGGCAGGTTTCCAGGTGCACCTGCGATTGTGCGCCAATCACCCTCCGTAACCTGCGAAGACGGGTGCGTCCTCACTGGTGGGCCTTCGCGTCACGGTCTTTCGCGTCACGGTCTCTCGCTTCGCGGTCTTCTGCGTCGCGGTCCTTTGCCCCGCGGCCCTTCGCGTCACCGCCCTTCGTCCCACTGCCTCTGGTGCCGCTGCCCGTTGTCCCGTTGCCCTTTGCCCCAACGCCCTGGGCGTCGCGGGTCCTCGCTTCACGGATCTTCGTCTCGCGGGTCTTCATCTCCCGGGGCGGTGCCCCGTGCGCCCTCGTCTCGTCCGGTGTCCGGCCCAGCTTCTTCACCGCCTTGAGCGCGTTGGAGACATGCGGCCCGGTGAAGGGCTCCGTGTCGGGATTCCCCTCGGTCCCCAGCCAGCCGGCCAGCTTGCCGCCCTCGCCGACCGCGCGCAGCCGTGCCTCCGTCGCGTCGCGCACCGGATCGGTCGTGACCACCAGCAGCTCGTCGCCCCGGCGCAGCACCGTCGGCGGGGTGGGCACGAAGCTCTTGTCGTCCCGTACGACGAGGGTGACCCCGGCCCCCGAGGGCAGTCGCAGTTCACCGACCTCGACGCCGTGCATCTTCGACTTGGCGGGGATGGCCACCGACAGCAGATGTCCGCGCAGCCGTTCCAGGGGCGCCGACTCGATGCCCAGGTCGGCGGCCTCGGACGGGTCCTCCGCGATCTTGAGGGCCTTCGCGAGCCAGGGCAGCGTCGGGCCCTGGATCAGGGTGTAGACGATGACGAGTACGAAGACGATGTTGAAGACCCGGGTGGAGCCCTCGATGCCGGACACCATCGGAATGGTCGCCAGGATGATGGGCACGGCGCCGCGCAGTCCGGCCCAGGACATCAGGGCCTTCTCCTGCCACGGCAATCGGAACGGCGCCAGCGAGAGGAAGACCTCCAGCGGCCGGGCCACCACGGTGAGCACCAGGCCCACGACGACGGCGGGCCAGAAGTCGTCGAGCAGATCGTGCGGGGTGACCAGCAGGCCGAGCAGCACGAACATGCCGATCTGGGCCAGCCAGCCGAGCCCGTCCGCGAAACCGCGGGTGGCGGGCCAGTGCGGCAGCTTGGCGTTGCCGAGGATCATCGCCGCGAGGTAGACGGCGAGGAAGCCACTGCCGTGGACCATGGCGCCCGCCGCGTACGCGGTCACCGCGATCGCCATCACGGCGATCGGGTAGAGGCCGGAGGCCGGCAGCGCCACGTGCCGCAGCCCGAACGAGCCCAGCCAGCCGACCGCGATGCCGATCGCCGCGCCGATCGCCAGCTCCAGCGCTATCTCGCCGACCAGCACGTACCAGTGGTCCACCGGGCCGACGGCCGAGAAGGCCACCACCAGGATCACCACGGGGGCGTCGTTGAAGCCGGATTCGGCCTCCAGGACGCCGGTGATCCGGGACGGCAGCGGCACCTTGCGCAGGACGGAGAAGACCGCGGCGGCGTCCGTGGAGGAGACGACCGCGCCGATGATCAGCGCCTGCCGCCACTCCAGGCCGACCAGGTAGTGCGCCCCGGCGGCGGTCACGCCCACGCTCACCGCGACCCCGACGGTGGAGAGCATCGCGGCCGCGGGCAACGCCGGCCTGACCTCTTTCCACTTCGTGCCGAGGCCGCCCTCGGCGAGGATCACGACCAGGGCCGCGTACCCGATGACCTGCGTCAGTTCCGCGTTGTCGAACTTGACGTCGAAGAGCCCGTCCTGCCCCATGACGACCCCGATGCCGAGGTACAGGAGCAGGCTCGGGAGCCCGCTGCGCGACGAGATCCGGACCGCCGCCACCGCGACGAGCAGGACAAGTGAGCAGACGAGCAGGAGCTCGTTGAGCGCGTGGACAGTCAGTGGCCGGTCCTTCCCTGCGAGCGCCTGCCGGATGGTGTTCCGGCGGCCGGTACTTCGTTACCTTACCTAATCTTTAACGTTTTCTTGATGCGTTCGAGTACTCGTGCGATCGCTACGCAATTCGAACCATCCCGATACCGCGTCAGAGGGGCTCCGAAGCTGCGCCTATGGTTGCTCCTGCACTCCCAGGACCACCCTGCCCCTCGAAGGACAGCGATGCCCGCCAACACAACCGCCTCTTCCGGCTCCACCGGTTCCGCCGGTGGCGGGTCGCGCAAGAAGAAGGGGCGACGCGCCCGACTGATCGTGATCGTCCTGGTGCTGGCGCTTGTCGCGGGTATCGGATACGGCACGTACTGGTCCGTATCGACCGTGCGGGCCTCGTACCCGCAGACCAACGGGACCGCCCGGCTCGCGGGCCTCGACAGCAACGTCGAGGTCAAGCGCGACAGCTACGGCATTCCGCAGATCTACGCGGACTCCGACTCCGACCTGTTCCGCGCCCAGGGATTCGTCCAGGCGCAGGACCGCTTCTGGGAGATGGACGTCCGCCGTCACATGACGGCCGGCCGGCTCTCCGAGATGTTCGGGTCCGGCCAGGTCGAGACGGACTCCTTCCTGCGCACGCTGGGCTGGCGCAAGGTCGCCCAGGAGGAGTACGACCACGTCCTGTCCGCGGAGACCAAGAAGAACCTCCAGTCGTACGCGGACGGCGTCAACGCCTACCTCAAGGGCCGCGACGGCAAGGACATCTCCGTCGAGTACGCGGCGCTGGGCCTCACCAACGACTACAAGCCGGTGAAGTGGACCCCGGTCGACTCCGTCGCCTGGCTGAAGGCGATGGCCTGGGACCTGCGCGGCAACATGCAGGACGAGATCGACCGTTCGCTGATGACCAGCAGGCTCGACGCGAAGCAGATCGAGGACCTGTACCCGCCCTACCCGTACGACAAGCACAAGCCGATCGTCTCCGAGGGCGGGATCTCCCCGGCCACCGGCGAGTACGACCCGCAGGCGGCACCGTCCGACTCGCTCGGCTCCTCGACCGTGCAGGGCGCCACCGAGGGGCTCAACACCCAGCTCGGCGCGCTCTCCGACACCCTCGACGAGATTCCCTCGCTGCTGGGCCCGAACGGCACCGGCATCGGGTCGAACTCCTGGGTGGTCTCGGGCAAGTACACGACGACCAACAAGCCGCTGCTCGCCAACGACCCGCACCTGGCGCCGCAGCTGCCCTCGCTCTGGTACCAGATGGGGCTGCACTGCCGCAGCGTCTCCGCCACCTGCAAGTACGACACCGCCGGTTACACGTTCTCCGGTATGCCGGGCGTGATCATCGGCCACAACCAGGATGTCGCCTGGGGCTTCACCAACCTGGGCGCGGACGTCACCGACCTCTTCCTGGAGAAGGTCTCGGCGGACGGCTACCAGTACGACGGCAAGGTGAAGCCCTTCACCACCCGTGAGGAGACCATCAAGGTCGCGGGCGGCAGGGACCGGCACATCACCGTCCGCGAGACCAACAACGGTCCGCTGGTCTCCGACCGCAGCAGCGAGCTGGAGAAGGTCGGCCAGAAGGCGCCCGTGACCAACGCCGCGCCGGACCGTGCGGACGGCTACGGGGTGGCGCTGAAGTGGACCGCGCTGGAGCCCGGCAAGTCCATGGACGCGGTCTTCGAGCTGAACCGGGCCAAGGACTTCACGACCTTCCGCGCGGCGGCCGAGCACTTCGAGGTTCCCTCGCAGAACCTGATCTACGCCGACACCAAGGGCCACATCGGCTACCAGGCGCCGGGCAGGATCCCGGTCCGCAAGTCCGGCGACGGCACGATGCCCAGCCCCGGCTGGTCCTCCGCCTACGGCTGGAAGGAGGACCCGATCCCGTTCGACGAGCTGCCGTACGAGTACGACCCGAAGCGCGGGTACATCGTCACCGCCAACCAGGCGGTCGTCGACGAGGACAAGTACCCGTACATGCTCACCAAGGACTGGGGCTACGGCACCCGCAGCCAGCGGATCAACGACCTCATCGAGTCGAAGATCAAGGGCGGCGGGAAGATCTCGACCGACGACATGCAGAAGATGCAGATGGACAACACCAGCGAGATCGCCGCGCTGCTGGTGCCCGAGCTGATGAAGATCAACATCTCGGACAAGGACGTCCGCGAGGCGCAGAAGCTGCTGGAGGGCTGGGACTACACCCAGGAGTCCGACTCGGCGGCGGCCGCGTACTTCAACGCGGTCTGGCGCAACATCCTCAAGCTCGCCTTCGGCGACAAGCTGCCCAAGGAGATGCGGGTCAAGGGCGAGTGCCTGAACGTGCCGCCGGCCAAGAGCTCCGGCCCGGTCGACGAGCAGGACAGGCTGGTACGCGAGTGCGGCCAGCGCGCCCCCGACTCGGCGCAGCCGGACGGCGGTGACCGCTGGTACCAGGTCGTCGAGAACCTCATGGACAAGCCGGACAGCGACTGGTGGAAGACGCCGGCGAACCGCAAGGACAAGGCGACCGGCAACCGCGAGGAGCTCTTCGCCCGCGCCATGAAGGACGCGCGCTGGGAGCTGACGGCGAAGCTCGGCAAGGACATCACCACCTGGAACTGGGGCCGGCTGCACCAGCTGACCCTGAAGAACCAGACCCTCGGTACGGAGGGGCCCGGACTGCTCCAGCGGGTCCTCAACCGGGGTCCGTGGAACCTCGGCGGCGGCGAGGCCGCGGTGGACGCCACCGGCTGGAACGCGGCCGGCGGCTACGAGGTCGTCTGGGTCCCGTCGATGCGGATGGTCGTCAACGTGGGGGACTGGGACAAGTCCCGCTGGATCAACCTCACCGGCGCCTCCGGGCACGCGTTCAGCGCGCACTACACCGACCAGACCGACAAGTGGGTCAACGGTGAGCTGCTCGACTGGTCCTACGGGACGAACGCGGTGACCGGCTCGACGACGGACACGCTGACCCTGAAGCCGTAAGGACTGCGGCGGCGGGCGGGCCCGCGGCGCTTCAGCCGATGCCGAAGCGCCGCGATCCCGACGGTGTCACCACCGCGTCCACGGGCTGGTCGTGCGGTTCCTCCGGGACCCGTGCGGCCACCTCGGCGTCGTACAGCAGGACGATCAGCGCCGGGTGCGCCCCGGCCGCCGAGAGGCGGGCCAGCACCCGGTCGTAGCTGCCGCCGCCCCGGCCGAGCCGCATCCCGCGCCCGTCCACCGCGAGGCCCGGCAGCAGCACCGCGTCGGCGTCCAGTACGGCGTCGGGGCCGAGCCGCTCGCCGTCCGGCTCCAGCAGTCCGCGGCCGGCCCTGGCGAGGCCGCCCGCGCCCTCGTACGGCGCCCAGTCCAGGTCGTTGTCCGGCAGGAGCACCGGCAGCAGTACCCGCACTCCCCGTGAGCGCAGCGCGTCCAGCAGGGCGCGGGTGCCCGGCTCGCGCCCCACCGAGACGTACGCGGCGACGGTTCGGGCCCCGGAGAGCTCGGGGAGCGTGAGCGCGCGGCGCGCCAGCGCTTCGGCGGCCCGTTCGACGTCCTGACCGGTCAGGAGGCTCCGTGCGGCGAGCAGTTCGCGCCGCAACAGTGCCTTTGCGGACATGTCGGTGTTCAACGGGGCACCCACGGACCTCTCGTACTGGCGTATATGAGTACAAAGTTAACCGGAGGCTCATCTTCCGCCCATGTGCGCCGGTTAAGGTTCAGCGCATGACTCAGTCGAACCCCAGGATCAGCAAGGCTGTCATTCCGGCGGCGGGCCTCGGTACCCGCTTCCTGCCGGCCACCAAAGCCACTCCCAAAGAGATGCTGCCTGTCGTCGACAAGCCTGCCATCCAGTACGTCGTCGAGGAGGCGGTGGCCGCAGGCCTCTCCGACGTACTGATGATCACCGGTCGCAACAAGCGTCCCCTGGAGGACCACTTCGACCGCAACTACGAACTGGAGTCCGCGCTCACCCGCAAGGGTGATGCCGAACGGCTGCGCAGGGTGCAGGAGTCGAGCGACCTCGCCACCATGCACTACGTCCGCCAGGGTGACCCGCGCGGCCTCGGCCACGCGGTGCTGTGCGCGGCGCCGCACGTCGGTGACCAGCCGTTCGCGGTGCTCCTCGGCGACGACCTGATCGACCCGCGCGATCCGCTGCTGGCGCGCATGGTGGAGATCCAGGAGCGCGAGGGCGGCAGCGTCGTCGCGCTCATGGAGGTACCGCCCGAGCTGATCCACCAGTACGGCTGCGCGGCCGTCGAGCCCACCGCCGAGAGCGATGTGATGCGGATCACCGGCCTGGTCGAGAAGCCGGAACCGGCCGACGCGCCCAGCAACCTCGCCATCATCGGCCGCTATGTCCTGGACCCCGCCGTCTTCGGGATACTGCGCCGGACCGAGCCGGGCCGGGGGGACGAGATCCAGCTGACCGACGCCCTGCAACTGCTGGCGGAGGACGAGAAGACCGGCGGCCCGGTGCACGGGGTCGTCTTCAAGGGCCGCCGCTATGACACCGGTGACCGGAGCGATTACCTCCGTGCCATTGTCAGACTCGCGTGCGAACGTGAAGATCTGGGTCCGGAGTTCCGGACCTGGCTCCGCAGTTACGTCACCGAGGAGATGTAAGACCTTGAGCAGCACGATCTGGTCGGTGGACGAGCACCTGGAAGACATCCTCGCCGCGGTGAAGCCGCTCGAACCCATCGAGCTGCAACTGCCCGACGCGCAGGGCTGCGTCCTGGTCGAGGACGTCGTGGTGGAGGTCGCCCTGCCGCCCTTCGACAACAGCTCGATGGACGGCTACGCGGTCCGCGTCTCCGATGTGGAGGGCGCCACAGAGGAGTTCCCCGCGGTCCTCACCGTCATCGGTGACGTCGCGGCGGGCGACGCCGGGCTCCTCGGTGACCAGCGGGTGGGGCCGGGGGAGGCCGCCCGCATCATGACCGGCGCCCCGCTGCCGGCCGGCGCGGAGGCCGTGATCCCGGTCGAGTGGACCGACGGCGGCACGGGCGAGGGCCCCGCCGCCTCGATGCGCGCCCATAGCGACGCCCCGGAGGGTGCGCGCGGCGAGGTCCGGGTGCACCGCCCGGTCGAGGCCCGTGCCCACGTCAGGGACCGGGGCAGCGACGTCCGGCCGGGTGATCTGGCCCTGCGCGCCGGTTCGGTGGTCGGACCGCCGCAGATCGGCCTGCTCGCGGCGATCGGCCGCTCGACGGTGAAGGTGCGGCCCCGGCCGCGCGTCGTCGTCATCTCGACCGGCAGCGAACTGGTCCAGCCCGGCGAGGAGCTGACCGGAGGCCAGATCTACGACTCGAACAGCTTCGCGCTGACGGCCGCCGCGCGCGACGCGGGCGCGATCGCCTACCGGGTCGGCGCCGTCACCGACGACGCCGAGACGCTGCGGGCCACGATCGAGGACCAGCTGATCCGCGCCGACATCGTCGTCACCACGGGGGGCGTCAGCGTCGGCGCGTACGACGTCGTCAAGGAGGCGCTGTCCTCGGTGGGCGACGAGGACGAGCCGGGCAGCGGCATCGACTTCCGCAAGCTGGCCATGCAGCCCGGCAAGCCGCAGGGCTTCGGCTCCATCGGCCCGGAGCACACCCCGCTGCTGGCGCTGCCGGGCAACCCGGTCTCCAGCTACGTCTCGTTCGAGCTGTTCGTACGGCCCGCGATCCGGACCCTGATGGGCCTGCCGGACGTCCACCGCCCCACCGCCAGGGCCACCCTGGTCTGTGACAAGGCGCTGTCCTCGCCCGACGGCAGGCGGCAGTTCCTGCGCGGCACGTACGACGCGGAGGCGGGCACCGTCACGCCCGTGGGCGGCTCCGGATCGCATCTGATCGCCGCTCTCGCCCAGGCGGACGCGCTGATCGTGCTGCCCGAGGACGTCACCTCGGCCGAGCCCGGCACCGACACCGAGGTGATCCTGATCCGCTGACCGGCGCCGGGTGGCGGTACGGTATCTGCCGCTGTGCCTTCCGGGGGACATCCCCCGGACCCCGGGCCCGCACCCCGGTGCGGTTCAGGGGCAACCGGCGCCCTACCGCTAGGCGGAGTGAGTTGAGTACGCAGAACAGGCTGACGCATATCGACGAGGCGGGCGCCGCCCGCATGGTCGACGTCTCCGAGAAGGACGTCACCGCGCGCGTCGCCCGTGCCAGCGGCCGGGTCCTCGTCTCGCCGCGCGTCATCGAACTGCTCCGGGGCGAAGGGGTCCCCAAGGGCGACGCCCTCGCCACCGCCCGCATCGCCGGGATCATGGGGGCCAAGCGCACCCCGGAGCTGATCCCCCTCTGTCACCCGCTGGCCGTCTCCGGCGTCACGGTCGACCTGAGCGTGGCCGACGACGCGGTGGAGATCCTCGCGACCGTGAAGACCACGGACCGCACGGGCGTGGAGATGGAGGCGCTGACCGCCGTGTCGGTCGCCGCGCTCACCGTCGTCGACATGGTCAAGGCGGTCGACAAGGCCGCGGTCATCACCGGCATCCGGGTCGAGGCGAAGTCGGGCGGCAAGTCCGGCGACTACCGCCGCACCGCGCAGTCCGGGGCGGACGCATGAGCGCCCCGGCGAGGGATTCCACCGGCTACCGCGCCCTCGTGGTGACCGCGTCGAACCGCGCCGCCGCCGGGGTCTACGCGGACAAGGGCGGCCCGCTGATCGCCGAGGCGCTGACCGGGCTCGGCTTCACCGTCGACGGCCCCCGGGTCGTCCCCGACGGCGACCCGGTCGAGCGGGCGCTGCGGGACGGGGTGGCCGCCGCGTACGACGTCATCGTCACCACCGGCGGTACGGGCATCTCGCCCACCGACGGCACTCCCGAGGCCACCCGCGCCGTCCTGGACCACGAGATCCCCGGCATCCCCGAGGCGATCCGTGCGGAGGGCAGGGACAAGGTCCCCACGGCCGCGCTCTCGCGCGGTGCGGCCGGTGTGGCCGAACGCACGCTCATCGTCAATCTGCCCGGCTCCACCGGTGGGGTGCGCGACGGTCTCGCCGTCCTGAGCCGAATCCTGGTGCACGCCGTCGACCAGCTGCGCGGCGGAGACCACCCCCGACCCGGGAGCCCGAGCTGAACGTCCCGACCTGGCCGGTGACCCTGGTGGACGGCGACGTCACCCTCCGGCCGATAAAGCTCCGCGACCAGAACATGTGGCGCGAGGTCAACCGGCGCAACAGGGACTGGCTGCGCCCCTGGGAGGCGACCGTGCCGCCGCCCGCCCCCGGCGGCCCGGTGGCCCAGCGCCCCACGTACCGGCAGATGATCCGGCACCTGCGGTCCGAGGCCCACGCCGGACGGATGCTGCCGTTCGCCATCGAGTACCGGGGCCGGCTGGTCGGCCAGCTGACCGTCGCCGGGATCACCTGGGGCTCGATGTGCTCGGGCCACGTCGGCTACTGGGTCGACCAGGAGGTGGCGGGACGCGGGGTGATGCCGACCGCGGTCGCCCTCGCCGTCGACCACTGTTTCCGCGTGGTCGGACTGCACCGGATCGAGGTGTGCATTCGCCCGGAGAACGCGCCCAGCCGGCGGGTGGTGGCGAAACTGGGATTCCGGGAGGAAGGGATCCGGCCCCGCTATCTGCACATCGACGGTGCCTGGCGGGACCATCTGATCTACGCGCTCACCGCGGAGGAGGTGCCCGACGGCCTGCTCCGGAGGTGGCAGCGGGCCAGGCCGGAGCAGCCCGAACATCGTACTAAATGAAATGTATGTTCGAAATTGATCGCCGTTTGACCGCTACCGGGTGGGCAAACACCGACTGTTGATCCGAACAATCACAAAAAAAGTCCTTGATATCAGCAGGATCGTGCGACACACCGCGCCAATTGGCGGATGCCTCCATGCAAACCCCTCTACGGTGTGAGATGTGAGCAGCAGCGGCCTCATCTACGCAGTCATCGTCGGGGCCTGGGCCGCCTACTTGGTGCCGATGTGGCTCCGCAGGCAGGACGAGCTCAACGAAGCCCGTCCGACGGAGCGCTTCAGCACCGCCATCCGGCTGCTGTCCGGACGGGCGGCGATGGAGCGCCGGTACGCCAAGGGGTTGCAGGAGCGCACCGACGATGAGGCGGCGCCCGACGCCGACCCGGACGCGGACACGGATCGAATGGATTCCGTCGACGTCCGGAACTTCTCCGCGCCTCCGGCGCATACCGAGGCCCGGGTCCATGACCCGGCCCGTACGCCGGAGCGCGCACCGAAGGAGCGCCCGGCCCGGGAACGTCCGGCGCCCCCGACCGGCCCCGACCCCGTATCCGCCCGGCGCGCCCGCCCGCGCCCCGGTGGCATCGATGCCGAACGAGCCCGGCGCGCGCAGCGCACGCAGGTCCTCGCACGCCGTCGGCGTACCACCGTCGTCCTCTTCCTCGGCTTCACGCTCGGCGCGGTCGTCGCGGCGGTCGGCGGCCTCGGCTTCCTCTGGGCCCCCGCGGTTCCCGCGGTACTGCTGAGCACGTACATCGTGCATCTGCGCGCCCAGGAGCGGCGCAGGTTCGCCTTCACCATGGACCGGCGGCGGGCCGAGGTGGCAGCGCAGCACCTGCGCGAGAACCGCCCGCGCAGGCACCAGCCCGTCACGACGGCCACCGCGGAGTCCGACGAGGACCCCGAAGCGCGTCACCCCGCCCCCGAGCCCACCCCCACGGTCTCCCCGCAGGAGGCCGGCCGCCGCGCCCTGGTCGAGCAGACGGACCACGCGGAGTGGGTGGACCAGCAGCGCGAACGCGGCCGGGTCCAGGGCGACAGCTGGGAGCCGGTCCCGGTCCCGCTGCCGACCTACGTCACCGCCCCGGTCGCCCCGCGAGCCACGGGCGGCGTGGAGGTCGGCAACCCGGAGACCTGGAGCGCGGCCCGCTCCAGCACCGCGGAACCCGCCCAGCCGGCCGCCCCGCGCCCCGCGGCACCCCCCGTGGACCCCGCACCGCGCCAGCGCACCGGCCAGTCCCGCCGCTCCCGCGACCGGGGCCGGACGCCTCTCTTCGACCAGTACGACGAGGACGACCGCCCGCGGGCGGCCAACGAGTGAGGCCCCCGCCGCGCGCCGCGACGCCGACTCGGCTGACCAGCGCCTGACGGATTTCCGAGCACCCCGTAGAGGGTGCTAAAGTTTCACTCGTTGCAAGGGCCTGTGGCGCAGTCTGGTAGCGCACCTCGTTCGCATCGAGGGGGTCTGGGGTTCAAATCCCCACAGGTCCACGCACGGACCGTTCGCGAGTTAGCTCGTGAATGGTTCACGGAATCCCGTCCGATCATTCGATCGGACGGGATTCCGTCGTTTCTGGGCTCGTCTGGAGGCCCGGGTGCGCACATCGGGGTGGTTCGGTGGCCGCCGTCCTGCTGCCAGCCCGTGTGCGGCATGGGTGTGCCAGGTCACCAGGATTCTCAGGTTCGCGAGTGACCTGGCCCGGGGCGCGGCGGTGCTTGCGGTTGCCGATGTCGAGGGCCCCCGCCGGCCGTGACGGCGTTGAGGCCGGTGCAGACGGACGGTGCGGACGGTGGGGTGTCGAGTGCGAAGCCGGAATCCTGCGCGGTGCCAGAGCCTGTGTCAGCTTCGCCCGCCTCGTGACCACCTGGCTCGCCCGTCGGGGCAGCATGTACACCCCGCCGCACGAAGGTCCTTGAGTCGGTTCAGGAACGGTGACGAGATCCCGTCCGATCGCAAGATCGGGCGGGATCTTCGTCGTTCCGGGGTCGCTCGATGCCTGGTCGGGGTGGGGGACGGCGGCGTATGCACTGCCAGGTGAGCGCACCGAGGCATACCGGCCCGGAGAGCGCCGGGGCGTCAGTGCTGTGTCAGTGCGGGTCGGCAGACTCTTCGCAGAGTCGCTGGGCGGCAGCCGATCCGCTGCCGGGGCCCGGCGGCTGGGTTTGGAGTCCGAACATGGGTGTGATCGGTACCGACAGGTCAGCCGAGTTGGCTGGTTCAGCCCCCTCCAGCTCCAAGGGTGCAGTCAGCTCGTCCTCGCGTGCGGTCCAGCGGGCCGTACCGGCCGTACTGGCTGAACTCCCCACGTCCTACCCGTACAACAGCGCGTCCCGGCCGCACCAGTGCTTCGGCGACCGTCCCTTGCCGTCGTCCCGTGGCGGTTCCCGCGCCCGGCAGTCGTTCGGGGCCGGCCGGAGCGTCGCCGAACGGGCGGGTGTGGAAGCCGAGTACCCCGTCGCCCGAGGAGAGTGAAGCCGTGGACAGTCCGACCGCGCAGCCCCTTGCCGGGACCCTCATCGACGTGCTGGTCGAGCGCGCCCGCGGGGTGACCGCAGGGCTGCCGCTCTTCACCGCGCTGGACTCCGGCGGTGACCCGACCGACCGGGTGAGCGCCGCCGCGCTGCTCGGCCGGGTGCGTGCCGTGGCCGCCGCCCTGCGCACGGTCGGCGCGGCCGGGGACCGCGTCGTCGTGCCCGCCCTGCCGGGGCTCGACTTCCATGCGGGCTTCCTCGGCTGCCTGTACGCGGGGATGATCGCCGTGCCGGTACCGCCGCTGCGGACCGGCGCACGGCACCGCGCGACCGTCCGCAACGATCGGCTGGAGAAGATCCTCCGTGACTGCGCGCCGGTCGCGGTGCTGGTGTCCACGCCGGAGGAAGCCGAGGACGCGCGGCGTGCCGACGCGGATGCCGGTGCGGGCCCCGAGCCCGTACCGGCCCGGATAGCCGTGCGGCAGCCGGCTGACCAGGGAACGCCGGGTCCCGCTCGTACGGCGTCGGACCCCGCCGCCGTCGCGCTGCTCCAGTACACCTCGGGCTCGACGGGCGACCCCCGTGGGGTGATCGTCGGCCACGGCAGCCTGGTCGCCAACCAGCGTGCGGTACGGGACCGCTGCGAGATCGGCCCCGAGACCACTGTGGTCAGCTGGCTGCCGCTCTTCCACGACATGGGGCTCTGTACCGGGCTCGTCCTGCCCCTGGTCTCGGGGGCGGCCGCCGTCACGATGGAGCCCGCGACCTTCGTGCGCGACCCGCGCGTCTGGCTGCGCGCCATCGAAGCGGAGGAAGACGTGTTCGCGGCCGCGCCGGACTTCGCGTACGAGCTGTGTGTCCGGCGGATTCCGGAGGCCGAGAGGGCCGGGACCGACCTGTCGACCTGGCGGGTTGCGGCCAACGGCTCCGAGCCGGTGAAGGCGTCGACGCTGCGCCGCTTCGCCGAGGCGTTCCGGCCCAGCTTCTTCCGCGAGGAGGTCTTCTCGCCGGGGTACGGGCTCGCCGAGTCGACGCTCATCGTCACGATGGGGAAGCCGCTCTTCCCGGCCCCGGTGCGCCACTACGAGCGGGCCGCCCTCGCGGAGGGCAAGGCCGTACCGGCCACGCCGTCCGCCGGGACGGTCGAGCTGGTCGGCTGCGGCACCGCGGTCACCGGGGCCGCGGTACGCGTCGTCGATCCGGAGACGCGCCGCCCCCTGGCCGAGCGGATGGTGGGCGAGATCTGGGTGGACGCCCCCGGGAACTGCGCGGGGTACTGGCGGAACGAGGCCGGGTCGGCCAAGGTCTTCGGCGCGCGGACCGAGGGCGCCGCCCCGGGGACGGAGGGGAACCACGTACGCACCGGTGACCTGGGATTCCTCGAGGAGGGCGAGCTGTTCGTCACCGGGCGCCTCAAGGACGTACTGATCATCGGCGGCGAGAACTACTTCCCGCAGGACGTCGAGGCGGTGGCCGGCGAAGCCCACGCCGCCTTCGCGTACCAGCGCGCCGCTGCCTGGCCGCTGGAGGAAGAGCGGAACGGGGTCGCCGTCGTGATCGAGACGGCCGAGCGGGACCAGGAGGTGCTGGCCGGGGCCGTACGGGCGGCCGGTATGGCGGTTGCCAGGGCGCTGCCCGCCCCGGTGAGCGTCTTCGCGGTGGCCAGGAACAAGGTGCCCCGTACCACCAGCGGCAAGATCCGCCGCCGGGCCTGCGCCCAGCAGGTGGCGGCCGGACAGCTGCGGCCGCTCGCCCAGTGGTCCAGCCGTTGAAGTCGAGGAGGAGACGTGAGGTCGAGAGGAGACGTGAGGATGAGTAGCCGACGAACCGGTCCGCAGGACGTGTCGGAGCAGGAAGTGGCCGACCACCTGGTCCAGTTGCTCGCCGGACTGCTGGAACTGGCGCCGGAGGCCATTGACCCCGAGGTGCCCCTCAGCGCGTACGGAGTCGACTCGGCGACCAGCACCTGGCTCGCGGGTGAACTGTCCAGCCGGTGCGGCATCCGGGTGGAGCGTGAGCTGCTGCTCGGCCGGCCGAGTGTGGCCGAGGCCGCCGCGGACGTGATGGCGGTGCTGCGCCGGCGGCCGGAGCGCGACCGGGTCTGAGCCGGGACCGCCCGTCCTTCCCGTGGCTGCCACGACGTCGGGGCCGGCCTTCCTCCGTACCCGGTGCGGCCGCTTCCCGGGACCGGGAGGCGGCCGGGACACGCGGGCCTGATCAGCCGGCCTTGGCGTACTTGGCCGTGACCGCCGCCCAGTGTTCGAGGACGTCCGCCGCGCCACCCGAGTCGACGGCTTCGGCGGCCTGTTCGAGGCCGGCCGCGAGCCGCTCGGTGACGGGGCGGCGGCTGGGCTCCAGGGCCGCGAGCCCAGCCGCGGCCGACAGCAGTACCGCGTCCCGGACCGGCCCCCGGTTCCCGGCGAACACCTCGTGGGCCACCCGTGCGTTGTGAGCGCGGTCGCCGCCGCGCAGCGCGGCGGCCGGCGCGTAGCCGATTCCGATGTCCCGCGGGTCGAAGGACTCGGTGCGGACCTCGCCACCGAGGACCGACCAGACCGTGGAGGTAGTGGTGACCGTCAGTTCGTCCATCCCGTCGTCCCCGCGAAAGACCAGCGCGGAGACTCCGCGGCGGGCCAGCACCCCCGCGAGCAGCGGCGCGAGGCGCCGGTCCGCGACGCCCACCGCCTGGGCGGTGGGCGACGCCGGATTGGCCAGCGGGCCCAGCACATTGAAGACGGTGCGGATGCCCAGCTCACGGCGCGGTCCGGCGGCGTGCCGCATCGCCGGGTGGAACGCCGGGGCGAAGCAGAAGGTGATGCCGGTCTCCTCGGCGACCGCCGCGACCTGCTGCGGAGCCAGCGTCAGAGCAACGCCGAGCTCCTCCAGCACATCGGCAGAGCCACAGGCGGAGGAGGCGGAGCGGTTACCGTGTTTGACCACGCGGGCGCCCGCCGCGGCGGCCACGACCGCCGACATCGTGGACACGTTGACGCTGTTGGAGCCGTCGCCACCGGTCCCGACGATGTCCAGCGCGGGGCCCGGGACGTGCAGCGGCACGGCGTGCCGGTACATGGCGTGCACCATGCCCTCGATCTCGTCGACGGTCTCGCCCTTGGCACGCAGCGCCACCAGGAGACCGGCCACGGCGGCCGCCCCGGCGCTGCCCGACATGACCTGGTCCATCGCCCAGGCCGTGTCGTGGGCGGTCAGATCTCCGCGTTCCAGAAGTGTGTTGAGCAGCTCCGGCCAGGTACGGCCCTGTGGCTCGGCAGTCACGGGAATTCTCCTTGAACGGCGCAAGCTGACGTGTCGCCGTCCAGTCTGCGAATGGCGGCAGCTTTCTTCCAGACCAATGTCGGGCGACCGGTACGGACCACTTCAGGAGGGACAGGACCGTGGCCTTGCATATAGCGGTTGAGGTGGTCAGGGATTCCAGAAACTCCCTGACCACGCAGATCCAGGAATTCATCAAGAGGGAGATATCCGAGGGAATTCTCCAGCCGGGCACCCGGCTGCCGTCCAGCCGCCGGCTCGCGGATGATCTGGACGTATCGCGCAGCGTGGTCGTGGAGGCGTACGGACAGCTCGTCGCCGAGGGATACCTGGAGGCGGCCCAGGGCGCGGGCACCAGGGTGGTGGGCCATTTCGAGGCCGAGCCCGCCCCGCCCGCCCTGCTGGACGAAGGCAAGGTGCCGCGGGTCCGCTGGGACCTGCGCCCCGGAGGCGGCAACACTCCGGCCTTTCCGCGGCGCGAGTGGCTGCGCTGCTACCAGCGGGCCCTGCAGGCGACGGAGCCGGCGCACCACGGCTACCCGCCGCCGGCCGGTGACCCCGCGCTGCGCCATGAACTCGCCGGCTACCTGGGCCGTCTGAGGGGGCTGCGCACCTCTCCGGAGCACCTCATGGTGGTGGCCGGATTCGCCCAGACGCTGAGCCTGGTCTGCGAGGTCCTGCCGGGCCTGGGCATCGACGCGCTCGCGATCGAGGACCCGGGCCACCCGGGGCAGCGGCAGTTCGTCCGCGAGAGCGGGCTGCGGGCGGTGCCGGTTCCGGTCGACGGCCAGGGCATCGACGTGGACGCGCTGGCCGCGTCCGGAGTACGCGCCGTCCTGGTCGCCCCCGCCCACCAGTTCCCCACCGGCGTCACCCTGTCCGCGGAGCGCCGCGAGGCCCTGGCGCGCTGGGCCCGGGACGTGGACGGCTGGGTGATCGAGGACGACTACGACGGTGGCCTGTGGTACGAACGGGGCCCTCGGCCACTGGCGTTGCAGCGCCTGATGCCGGGCCGGGTCGTCTACGCGGGCACCGCCAGCAAGACGCTGTCCCCGGGGCTCCGGCTGGGCTGGCTCGCCGCACCCCGGCCGATGCTCGACGAGCTGCTGCGGGCGCGCGCCCGGCACGACCTGGGCACCGAGACCCTTACCCAGCTGGCTTTCGCCGAGCTCCTGCGCACCGGGCTGTTCGACCGCCATCTGCGTCGTCTGAACGCCCTGGGTCGCAGGCGCCGGGACGCCCTGGACGAAGCGGTCTTCAGGTATCTGCCCGGTGCCGTGGTGCTGGGCCGGGGTGCGGGGCTGCACGCCTACGTGCGGCTGCCCCGGCACACCGACGAGGGGGCGCTGGTGGCCGGGGCGCTGCGCCGGTCCGTCCTGGTGCGCGGGGCCGCCGCGTTCCACGCCCGGCCGCGCCGGGATGCCCCGGCCCTGGTGGTGGGCCATGCGCATCTGCCCTGTTCCGGGGTGGCCGAGGCCATCCGCGCGATGGGTGTGCGGTCAGACGCCGATGCGCTGCTCCCGTGAACCCGCCGCGTCGGTGAGGAAGTTACGCATCATGGCGAGCCCGCCGGTCGTGGTGATGCTCTCCGGGTGGAACTGCACCGACTCGATGGGCAGCGTGCGGTGCCTCAGTCCCATCACATAGCCGTGGTCGATGGCGACGGCGGTGGTGACCAGCTGCTCCGGGAGGGGTTCGGCGACGATCAGCGAGTGGTAACGGGTCACTTCGAGGGTGTTGCCCAGCCCCCGGAACAAGCCTTCACCGTCGTGCCTCACCATGCTCGTCCGCCCGTGCATCACCTGGTCCGCCACCTCGATCGTGCCGCCGTGAGCCAGTGCGATGGCCTGGTGCCCGAGGCAGACGCCGAGCAGCGGCACCGTCCCGGCGAACCGGTGCACCAGCTCGACGTGACCGGACTCTGCGGGGTGCCCGGGGCCGGGTCCGAGCACCACCGCGTCGGGGCGCGAGGCGGCCAGCTCGTCGGGGGAGCGGGACAGCGACCGTACGACCTCGGTACGCGCGCCCAGAGTGCGCAGGTACTGGTCGATGATGTGCACGAAACTGTCGTACGCGTCGATCAGCAGGACCTTCATGTCCGGTACGCCCTTCGGCTCCGTGGTGTTCACGACAGCAGCTCCTCACCGGTGAGCGCCCAGTAGGCGGCCCCCATCTTGGCCAGCGTCTCCCGCCACTCGGCCGCGGGTTCCGACTGCGCCACGATGCCCGCCGAGCTCTGGGTGGAGTACGTGCTCCCGTCGTACTCGATGGTGCGGATGCACAGCGCCAGTTCGCTCCAGCCGCGTACGTCGACCAGGCCCACGGCGCCCGCGTAGCTCCCGCGCCGCTGCTCTTCGAGCCCGTCGATGATCTCCATGGCGCGCACCTTGGGCGCGCCGGTCATCGTCCCGGCGGGGAAGGTCGCCCGCACCACCTGCCAGGTGTCCAGACCGTCCTGGAGCCGGCCGGTGACCGTGGAGACGAGATGGAAGACGTGCGAGAAGCTCTCCACCGCCATCAGCCGGTCTACCGGCTGGGTGCTGGGGCGCGCCACCCGGCCGATGTCGTTGCGGCACAGGTCGACCAGCATGATGTGCTCCGCCTGCTCCTTGGTGCTCTCCCGCATCTCCTTGACGCGCCGCTGGTTCTCCTCCTCGTCCGTGCCGCGCCGCGCGGTGCCCGCGATGGGGCGCATCTCGATCGTGTCCCCCTCGACGCGGAAGAACAGCTCGGGGCTGGCGCCGATCAGCACGCTGTCCGCCCGGGGCATCAGGTACATGTAGGGCGACGGGTTGCGCTCCCGCAGCCGGCGGTAGACCTCGACGGGGGTCAACGCGGAACGCACGTCGAGGCGGTGGCCGATCTGGATCTGGTAGATGTCCCCGACCCCGATGTGGGCCAGGCACCGGTCGGCCCAGTCCATGAAGGTCTCCCGGTCCACGCTGTCGTGCACCGACAGGGGCGCGGGCGCCTCGGGAACGGCGGGGCCGGGCCGCCGCGCCAGGGCCGCGACGTCCACCGCGACCCGCGCGTCGGCGAAGGCGTCGCTCCGGGCGGTCAGCCGCCGGACCCGGCCCGACGACAGGTCGTACCAGACGGTGTCCCGGAAGAGCGTGAGGGTGATGTCCGGTCCGCGCGGAACCTTGGTGCGGTCCGGGAGCTCCTCCATGTGCCAGGCGGATTCGTACGCGAGCGTGGTCAGGAAGCCGAAGGCGTACGACGTCGCCGGGATCCGGGTGTCCACGGCGAAGAGGGCCTGCGCCCGCGAGAGCAGGCCCCACACCCGGTCCGGGCCGGTGAAGCGGTATCCGCGCACATCGGAGCCGGCCGGATGCTCGGCGGTCATCCCCAGCGACTCCGCCTCCTGTGCCAGGGCCAGGACGAGCGGACCGGCCCCGTCGATCTCGACGTAGCCGTCGTACACCCGGATCTCGGCCAGCCGGCCGAAGCCGACGACGGCCGAGCGGCGGTCCCGGGCGGCGCCGTCGACGCTCTCGAAGAGGAATACGTCCTGAACCGGGAGCAGCTCCCTCAGGTGTACGTACAGATCGAGAGGATCGTGGTGCGGCAGACCGGTATCGGTGACCGTGATACCGATCCTGCTCGTTCCCGGCATGGTGAACTCCTCGTGAATTCGGTGCCGATGGCGTTATCGGCCGGCCCACTTCTGCTCGGCCGCGGTCAGCAAAACAGTGGTGCGCCGGTGGAGCCAGACCAATCCGCACCCTCGGATGCGGTCCATTCCCGATTCGCTTGACCCGCACCGGCTCGTTGGATTGAGCTGGTGCACGTCTGAATCGGCGACACGAATTCCCGGTCGTCCCCACCGCGCCCCATTGAGAACTTCCTCCCTGTCCGCCGCCCGCCCGGAAGGCCGCAATGAGAGTCAGCAAGAGGGAACCCGAAGCGATGAAAGACGCCCGCGACTCCTGGCGCGGGCTCCCCGCGGCCCAGCAGCCGGACTGGCCCGACAGGGCCGCACTGCGGGCGGCGACCGGGCAGCTGGAGCTCGCCCCGCCGCTGGTCTTCGCCGCCGAATGCGATCTGCTGCGCCGCAGGATGGCCGCGGTGGCGCGCGGGGAGGCCGTCCTCCTCCAGGGCGGCGACTGTGCCGAGACCTTCGCGCGGACGACGGCCGAGGCCATCCACGGAAAGCTCAAGACCCTTCTGCAGATGGCCGTGGTGCTCACCCACGCCACCGCCCTGCCCGTCGTCAAGGTCGGCCGGCTGGCCGGCCAGTACGCGAAGCCCCGTTCCAGTGCCGTGGAGCGGCGCGGCGGCGTAGAACTGCCCTCCTACCGGGGCGATGCGGTGAACGGCGCGGAGTTCACCGCCGAGGCCCGGCGGCCCGACCCGGACCGGCTGCGCAGGATGTACGAGTCGTCGGCCATCACGCTCAACCTCGTCCGGGCCCTGACCACCGGCGGATTCGCCGACCTGCGCCAGGTGCACGCCTGGAACCAGGGCTTCGTGGCGGATTCGCGGGCCGGTGAGCGCTACGAGCGGCTGGCCGACGCGATCGACCGCAGCCTGGCCTTCATGCAGGCCTGCGGGGTCGACACCCGGGAGCTCGGCACCACCGAGTTCTTCGTCAGCCACGAGGGCCTGTTGCTGGAGTACGAGGCGGCCCTGACCCGCGCCGATCCCGGTACGGGCAGGTCGTACGCCACCAGTGGCCATCTGCTGTGGATCGGGGAGCGGACCCGGGACCTGGACGGGGCGCACGTCGAGTACTTCTCGCGGGTGGCCAACCCCATCGCGGTGAAGATCGGCCCCACCGTCAGCCCCGACTCCGTCATGGCGCTGCTCGACCGGCTCGACCCGGGCCGCGAGCCCGGCCGGCTCACCTTCGTGGTCAGGGCGGGCGCCGACCGCATCCGCGACGTGCTGCCCACCTTGGTGCAGAAGGTCGAGGCGGAGGGTGCGCTGGTCTGCTGGGTCAGCGACCCGATGCACGGCAACACCATCACCGCGGCGAGCGGCCACAAGACCCGCAGGTTCGACACGATCCTGGACGAGGTGCGTGGCTTCGTCGAGGTCCACCGCGAGCTGGGCAGCCATCCCGGCGGCATCCACGTGGAGTTCACCGGGGACGACGTCACCGAGTGCATCGGCGGGGGCAACACGGTCCTTCCCGAGCACCTGCACCAGCGCTACGAGACGGCCTGTGACCCGCGCCTGAACCACACGCAATCCCTGGACCTGGCCTTCCTGCTCGCCGAGATGTACCGCGAACTCCCCGGCCGGTCAGGAGCTAGCGACTGCTGAGGCCCCCCGCGCAAGGGCTCGGCCGGTGGATTTGGCGTCCGCTTAAAGACCTGGCGGCTCCGGGACCCCAAGGGCACGCTGAGGCCATCCGGCTCTCGGACGAGAGGGAACGACCGTGTCCCAGCAGGCCCTTCAGCACGGTGTGGCACCCGTCGCCATCCGCAGCGCCGCCTGGTATCTGCCCGAGCACACACTGCCGGTCACCGGGGTGCGGACGCTCGATGAGACCGAGCGGGCCACCCGCGACGCCCTGGGCATCGACACCGTCCGGGCGGACGACCGGCTCGACTCCGTCACTCTCGCGGAACGTGCCGCGCGCCGGGCCCTCGAAGAGGCGGGGCTCGGCGCCGGGGACCTGGGCGCCCTGGTGATGGTGGAGTCGCGGGCCCAGGAGACGTTCCTCAGCTCCGAGGCGACCCGGCTCCAGCAGTTGCTCGGCGCCGACAGCGCCCTCACCTTCTCGGTGGGCGGGCTCGGCTGCGTATCGATCACCCCGGCCCTGCTGGCGGCCCGCGGACTGCTGGCCGCGGACCCCGCCCTGGACCATGTCCTGGTCGTGCACGGCAGCAAGCCGGCCGCCGCCCTGCGCTACCGCCACCCCGTCACGGTGAACGGCGACGCCGGGCAGGCGCTGCTGCTCTCCCGCGGTGGGAGCATGCGGATACGTGACATCGCGCAGCTGAGCAACGGGCGTTACTGGGACCTGTTCCACGTCGACTACCGGGACCGCCCCACCGCCCAGTGGCGCGAACAGTGCACGGAACCCAGCACCTACTCCTTCCGCCTGGCCATGGAGACGCGCAACCGCCTCTCCTCGATGCTCGGCGACCTGCTGAGCCGCAACGGGATCGTCCGCGAGGATGTCGGCGGCTTCGTCAGCCAGAACCTGTCCGCGGGGGGATTCACCTTCCTGGAGGACTCCCTGGGCATCGAACTGCTGCCGGCGTGCCGGCGGAACCTGCGGAGGTACGGACACCTCGGCCCCATTGACGTATTCCTCAATCTCCGCACCGCACTGGACCGCGAAGAGGTGGCCCCCGGCGGCCTCGCGGTCCTGATCAACGTCAGCCCGGTGGCCGCCTGGAGCCTGCTGCTGGTCGAGACAGGTCCACAGGAGGACGTGGCATGAACGACGACGTCAACGACATCAACAACGCCAACGACATCACAGGGCAGATCACCGAGTTCCTGAGCGCGGCGCTCCGGCGGAGGATCGAGCCGGACGACGACTACTTTGAGCAGGGTTTCGCCGACTCCCTGTTCGCGCTGGAGCTGGTGACCTTCGTGGAGGGCCGCTTCGACCTCACGATCGAGGTCGAGGACCTGGATCTCGACAACTTCAGGACCGCCCACCGCATCACGGAGGTCGTGAGGCGCAAGGCCGGTGCCCCGGGGCGGGGAGTGGCGCATGCTGACGGGTCCTGAAGGCGGGCCCGGCGCCGCGACGCCTGAGGCGCCGCCCCCGGACCTGTTCCGGGCGGCGGAGGACGCGGCGGCCGAAGCACGCGCCCGCGCCTCTCGCTGGGACCAGGACGGCGGGCTGCCCGATTCGGTGCGGCAGCGGTTCGCCGCGTCGGGACTGCTCGCCGCCGACCTGCCCGAGCGGTACGGGGGCGCGGGCCTCGATCCACTCACGCTCGGGGAGATCACCGCACGGATCGGCGGTGAGTGCAGCGCCCTGCGCGGGCTGCTGACCGTACAGGGCATGGTCGCGGCGGCGCTGCTGCGCTGGGGAACGGCGGAGCAGCGGGACGACTGGCTGCCCCGGCTGGCCGGCGGCGAGCTGACCGCAGGCCTCGCGGTGACCGAACAGGCGGCCGGCAGCGAGCTGGGCTCGGTGGAGACCCGTATCGATCCACTGGGCCGGTCCGGCTCCCGGGAACTGGTCGTGAGCGGCCGCAAGCGCTGGATCACCTTCGGCGAGGTCGCCGACGTGTTCCTGGTGCTCGGCAGGTACGAGGGGAAGCCGGCCGCCGTGCTCGTGGACGCGGACCGGGCCGGTGTCGAGCGGGAGCCGGTGCGCGGGCAGCTCGGCATGCGGGCCGCCCGGATCGCCCATCTGTCCTTCGAGGGTGTGCGGGTGCCCAGGAGTCAGCTGGTCGCCCCGCCCGGTCTGGGGCTCTCCCATGTCATCGGGACCGCGCTCGACCACGGCCGCTTCACGGTCGCCTGGGGGTGCGTGGGGATGGCGGAGGCGTGCGTCGAGGACGCCGCCACCCACGCGGCGGCCCGCCGCCAGGGCGGCACCCTCCTGGGCGATCACCAGCTGGTCCGGTCGATGCTGGCCAGGGCGGCGGTGGACGCCGCCGGGGCCCGCGAACTCGCCCGCAGGGCCGCGGAGGCCCGTGCCCCGGGGCCGGGGCACGGGGTGCCGGAGACGCTCATGGCCAAGTACGCGGCGGCCTCCGCGGCGGCGACGGCGAGCCGCGACGCCGTCCAGGTGCTCGGTTCGGCCGGCTGCGCACCCGACAGCAGGGCGGGCCGCCACTTCCGGGACGCCAAGGTCATGGAGATCATCGAAGGAGCGCAGCAGGTGTCCGAACTGCACATAGCCGAAAGGCTGTTACGCCGCTTCGGGGCTGCGGAGCGCGGCACGGACCGCCCCGCCGGGTCCCCTTTCCCCGGGGCCGTGTCGTGACGGCGGCGAGCGGCGCTCCGACCGTCAAGTGCCTCGTGTGGGACCTGGACGACACCCTGTGGGACGGCGTGGTGCTGGAGGGCGACGACCCCGAGCCCTTCCCCGCCGCGCTGGAGACCCTGGCCGAGCTGGACCGTCGCGGCATCCTGCACGCCGCCGCCGGCCGCGGCGAGCGGAGCGTCACCGGCCGTCATCTGACGGAACGCGGGCTGGCCGAGTGGTTCTGCGCGGTGCGGGTGGGCTGGGGTGCCAAGTCCGCCTCGGTGCGCCGGATCGCGAAGGCCCTCAACATCGGTCTGGACACCATCGCTTTCGTGGACAACGACCCGGTGGAGCGGGCCGAGGTCGCGAGCGAACTCCCGATGGTCCGCTGCTACCGGGCGGCGGAGGTCGGACAGCTGCCGGAGTTGGCGGAGTTCCGGCCGGAGCACATCACCGCGGAGGCCACCGGACGGCGCCGGCTCTATCAGACCGAGTGGCAACGCCACGAGGCCGAGGAGGAGTTCACCGAAGGGCGCGAGGCGTTCCTCGACTCGCTCGGCCTGGTCATGGAGGTCCGCCCGGCTACGGAGGAGGACCTGTCCCGGGCGAGCGAGCTGACCGTCCGCACCCATCAGCTCAACAGCACCGGGCTGACCTACGGCATTGACGAACTGCGGCGGCTGAGCGCGTCCCCGGACCATCAGGTGCTGCTGGCCAGGCTCAGGGACCGCTTCGGCGACTACGGGATCATCGGCCTGTCCGTCAACGAACTCATCGGGCGGGACTCGGTCCTGCGGCTGATGCTGATGTCCTGCCGGGTCGCCTCGCGCGGGGCGGGGAGCGTGCTGCTGCACCACCTGATCCGGCGGGCACTGGCGGACGGCCGACGCCCGGTCGCGCATTTCACCCCGACAGAGGCCAACCGGAACCTGCTGGTCACCATGCGCTTCGCCGGCTACGCGACGACGGCCGGGGAGCAGGACCGCCTGGTGCTCGCCGTGGACCCGCGGCGCCCGCAGGGCAAGGCCCCGGGCCACACCCGCGTGATCGTCGGTGCGGAACGCCCGGCACGGGAAACGACACAGGAAGCGAGGCCGCGATGACCCGGCATCCAGGTGGCACCGGTGGGTCCGTCCGCGCGGAGGCCACTGCGGAGACCTCGGCAGAGGCCCTGGCGGAGACCCCGGCGCAGGTACGGCCCGTGTGGGCCGCCTTCCGCAGCCAGGTGGCCGCGGTGCCAGAGGAGACCGCGCTCGTGGTCGGCGGGGAGTCGCTGACGTACCGCGAGCTCGACCACGCCACGGCCGGTCTGGCGCGGCTGCTGCGGCGGCACGGGCTGCGGCCGGGCCGGGTCGTCTGTGTCCGGACGGAGCAGAGCGCCCTGTCCGTGGTGGCCATGCTCGCCGCACTGCGCACCGGCGCCACCTGGGCGGTCCTGGAACCGGACCTGCCCGTGGGGCGGTTCGAGGCGCTCTGCCGGGACGTCGACTGCGCGGTGGTGCTGAGCGAGGGCGACGACGCGGTACCGGCCTCCGCGCTCGCGGAGATGGCCGGCCCTCCGGTGGTCCTGGACGCGGCGGACCTCCCGCTGACCCGGCTCGTCCAGGCGGGCCGGGCGCTGCCCGCGGAGCCGTCCCCGCCGGACCAGGGGACGAGCCCCGCCTACATCGCCTACACCTCGGGGTCCACCGGTGTGCCGAAAGGCGTGCTGGTCGGCCGGGAACAGCTCGCGGCGTCCATCGGCTGCCGGGGGCCGGTGTACGGCACCGAGCGCTCCGTCTTCCTGATCGCGCTGCGGCTGTCCTTCGACGGGATCCTGGGCGGAATGTTCTGGTCGCTCACCGGCGGTCACACGCTGGTGCTCCCCGATCCCCGGCAGCTCGCGCGGGTGACGGAGTTCGTCCGGCTGGCCAGGGAACACCGTGTGACCCACCTGTTCAACATCCCCTCCTACTACCGGGCTGTCCTCCAGGACCCGGGTGGTCTGCCCGACACGCTGCGCCTGGTGGTCGTGGGGGGCGAGGTCTGCACCCCCCGGTTGGTGGCCGCACACCGCGAGCGGCTGCCCCGGGTACCGATCGTCAACGAGTACGGGCCCACGGAGACGACCATCGCCTGCACGGTGGAGACCGATCCCGGCCCGGCCGGGGACCGGGTCCCCATCGGGCGGCCCTGGCCGGGGGTGCGGACCCTGGTACTGGACGAGCGGCTGCGTGAGGTGCCGCCCGGGGAGCGGGGCGAGCTCTACGTCGGCGGCTCGCTGGTGGCGATCGGCTACGCGAACCAGCCGGCCCGTACGGCCGAGCGATTCGTCGCGGACCCGTACGGGCGGCGTCCGGGCGGGCGCCTCTACCGGACCGGGGACGTAGCCAGCGTCGACGAGCGGGGCGCGCTGCACTACCACGGCAGAACGGACAACCAGGCCAAGATCCGCGGGATGCGGATCGAACTCGGCGAGATCGAAAGCGTGCTGGAACACCATCCGGGCGTGGAGCAGGCCGTGGTGCTCTGCGAGCGTGCCGGGCAGGGCGAGCCCCAGGTGATCGCCTTCGTGCTGCCGGCACCCGGCAGCACCCCGCCGGACGCCGCGGAGCTGCGCCGACACTGCCGGGGCCGGCTGGTGGAGCAGGCCACACCGACCCTGTTCGTACGGGTCGGCCACATGCCGCTGGACCGCAGCACCAAGGCGGACCGGGCCGCGCTCCGCACCCTGATCCCGACGGACCGGCAGGGCTCCGAGGGCGCCGCGGACGGCGAATGGAGCGGCCACCGACCCGCCGTGGCCCGGGTCTGGGCGGAGGTCCTCGGGCACTCCGGCTCCACCCCGGACGACAACTTCTTCGCCGTCGGCGGGAGTTCGGTCAAGGTCATCGACCTGTTCGACAGGCTGGACGGGCTCTGGCCCGAGGCGCTGCGGGTGGGCGAGCTGTTCGACTACATCACCATCGCCGCCCAGGCACAGCTGATCGCGGAGCGCCTCGGCGAGCGCACCCGGGACGAGGAACCCGCCGCACCGGTCACCTACGAGCTCTGACACGCATGAACGGAGAGGCGACATGAGTGGTACGGGTGTGACACACGGCCGGCCGGCCATCGCAGTGATCGGCATCGCCACCAGATTCCCGCAGGCGGACTCCCTTGCCGCCTTCCACGCGAACCTGCGGGCGGGGAGGGACTCGGTGCGCCCGATCCCCGAGGAACGGGCGCGCGGCACCGGGCTCGATCCCCGGCACGACTACCCGGAGATGGGCTACCTGGAGCGGATCGACCTCTTCGACCACACGTTCTTCGGCCTCTCCCGGCGCGAGGCGGAGGTGACGGACCCGCAGCACCGGCTCGCGCTCCAGCTCACCCAGGAGGTTCTGGAGAACGCCGGATACGCACCCTCGGGGCTCCGGGACAGCCGGACAGCGGTGATCTTCAGTTCGCCGAGCAACGGCTACGCACCCCTGGTGCGCGAGCACGGCACCCTCGGCATGACCGGAAACATCCCCTGCGCCCTGCCCTCCAGGATCTCCCACCTCTTCGGATTCACCGGACCCAGCTACGGCGTGGACACCGGCTGCAACGGCTCGCTCGTCGCCGTGCACCAGGCCTGCCGTGAACTCGCCGACGACGAGGCGGACTACGCCGTCGTGGGCGGGGTGCAGCTCCGCCACGTCGTGCCGCCCGTCGCCGCGGTGGCCGACTTCCCCGGCATCGCCTCGCCGACGGCCCGCTCCCGCGCGTTCGACCGCGCCGCGGACGGCGCGGGTGCCGGCGAGGGCGGCGGGGTGGTGCTCCTCGCCACGCTGGAGCGGGCGTTGGCGGAGGGCGCGTTCATCCACGCCGTGATCCGTGGCAGCGCCGTGGCGCACAACGGCCGGCACTCCGCGACCATCAGCACCCCGAGTGCCCGCTCGCAGGCCCGGGTCATCACCAAGGCGTGGCGCACCGCCTCGCTGGACCCGGCGGACGCCGGATACATCGAGACCCACGGTTCGGGGACCCGGCTCGGCGACGCGGTCGAGGCCGAGGGCCTGGCCCTCGCCCGCCCGGACGGCGACCGCACGGTGAAGGTGGGCTCGGTCAAGACCAACATCGGGCACCTGGACCACGCCGCGGGGATCGCCGGGCTGATCAAGGCGGTACTCAGCGTGCACCACGGCGAGCTGTACCCCTCGCTGCACTTCGAGGAGCCCGCCGACGAGGTCGACCTCGAAGGCGCCCGTCTTGAGGTCGTCACCTCGCTCGAACAGTGGGGCGACGAGCCGCGCCGGGCGGGCGTCAGCTCCTTCAGCCTCGGCGGCGTCAACGCGCACTGCGTGGTGGAGCAGCCCCCGGCGGCCACCCCGGCACCACCCGCCGCCGGCCGCCCGCAGCTGTTCGCGGTGTCCGCCCGCAGCCGGGCCGGCCTGCTCGCCCAGTGCGAGCGGCTGTCGCTCGAACTGCGCGGCGCCCCCCTCCCGCCGGCCGGCGTCGCGCGGACCCTGAACGAGGGCAGGGACCATGGCCCCCACCGTGCGTCGGTGGTCGCCCGGGACACCTCTGAGCTCGCCGCGCGGCTGGCCGCGGAGGTCACTTGGCGCCGGGGCGAGGTGACCTCCGCGGCCGCCACCGGTTCCCCGGCCGCGCCCCGGGTGGTCTTCCTGCTCTCCGCGGACGCCACCCCCGCCGGGCCGCGCGATGAGCTGCCGGAGGAGCTGCCCGTACCGGCCGACCGCGCCGCGACGGCCGGCGGTCAGCTCGCGACGTACCGGCGGCTGGTCCGGGCGGGCGTCTCGCCGGACGGGCTGATGAGTTCGGGGATCTCCCGCTACACCGCCCGGTACCTGCGGGGCGGTCTGAGCACCGAGGACACCGCCACGCTGCGGCGGGCGCAGAGCGGGCAGGACCCGGCGGTGGCGGGCGACCCGCTGCGGGCGGAGCAGCTCCACGCGGCGGCGGAGGAACAGCTTTCCGAGGGCCCCGTGGTGTTCGTGGAGCTGGCGGCCCGTGGCGAGATCAGCGACCGCCTGGCGGCTCACCTCCACGACCGCGCGGACGCCCGCGTGCTCCGTCCGGAGCCCGGTGCGGCCGGCACCGACGTCGCCGTGCTGGAGCTGCTGGGCCGGTTGTACGAGGAAGGCGTCGGCCTGGACTGGGCGGCGCTGCGGGACGACCCCTCGGCGGGCCGGGTTCCGCTGCCGGGGCATCCGTCCACCGGCGTCCGCTGCTGGGCCGGGCCACCGGATGAGCTGCCGCCCTCCGGCGAAGCACCACCCCGGCGGCCCACTGCCGCTCCCGATCCGGCCGCCGCCACCGCTCCGGTTGCGGTGCCTGCCGCCGGGAAACCGGTCCGCGCGCACGGCGGGCAACGGACCGGGGAGCCCCGGACCGTACTGGACTGGCTGCGGGACACCCTCGTCGAGCTGCTGCACGCGGATGAGGTCCCGGCCGACGCGGACTACTTCTCCATCGGCGGCAACTCCGTCATCGCCCTCCAGCTCCTGGAGCGGGTGAGGGCGGGGTACGGGGTCCGGCTCAAGATGGCGGACATCTACGACCACCCCGTCGTCGGCTCGCTCGCGCGGGCCATTCAGGACCGGGCGCCGCACGCGCCCGCGCCGGCGCCGCAGGCCCCGGTCGCCCCGGAGGTGCCCGGCACCGAGCTGCCGCCGATCGTCCCGGGCGGCGAGCCGGTGCAGTCGTACGGGCAGGAGGGGATGTGGTTCCACCACCAGCTCGACCCGGAGACCACGCTCTACAACCTCCCCGGCGCCGCCCGGTACCGCGGCCCCCTGGACGTCGGCACCTTCCGGCTCGCCTGGGAGGACCTGGCGCGGCGCCACGAGGTGCTGCGGTCCAGTCTCGTCGAGGAGGACGGCAGGCCGGGGCTGGTGATCCGGCCCGAACCGGGTGACTTCTTCACCTATCTGGATGTCTCGGAAGAGGACGACCCGGAGGCCGCGGCGGGACCCGTCATCACCGCCGCCAAGCGCTGGGTCTTCGACATCGCCAACGAACCGCTCGTGCGGGTGACGGTGGTGCGGATCGGTGCAGACGACCACATCGTCTGCTCGTGCATGCACCATGCGGTGAACGACGGCTGGGCGCCGCAGATTCAGATGCGGGAGCTGCTGGAGTTCTACACGGCCCGTCTGGAGAACCGCGCCCCCCGCATGGAACCACTGCCGGTGCAGTACGCGGACTACGCGCGCTGGCAGCGCGAACTGCTGGCGGACGGCCGCCTCGACGGTGAACTGAGCTACTGGCGCGAGCGGCTGAGCGACCCGCCCGCGCTGGAGCTGCCCACCGACCGGCCGCGCGCCAAGCGGAGGGACTTCGCGGGTGCGACCCACTGGTTCGCCGTTCCGGGCCCACTGGTGCAGCGGCTGCGCGAGGTGGGCGGCCGGGAGACGGCCACCCTGTTCATGGTGCTGCTCGCCGCGCTCAACGTGCTGCTCGCACGCTGGTCGGGCCAGCGGGACATCGTCGTCGGCACCCCGACCCTCGGCCGCAACCGCCCCGAACTGTGGAATCTGCTCGGCTACTTCAACAACACCGTCGCGCTGCGCTCCGACCTGTCGGGCGAACCGGGCTTCCGCGAGCTGCTGCGCCGGGTGCGCGGGGTGGTACTCGGCGCGCTCGACCACCAGGAGGTCCCGTTCGCCAGGGTCGTGCGCGAGGTCGCGGCGGACCGCGATCCGAGCCGCAGCCCTCTCTTCGACGTGATGTACGTGCATCAGACGCTGCCACCGGCGGCCGACTTCGGCGAGATCGCCGTGACACCCGCCTACGACCCGGAGAGCGGCCGGCACTTCCCCGGGCTGCCCCCCGGCACCGCCAAGTACGACATCTCGATGGTCGTCGGCGAGCAGGCGGACCAGGACGGACTCGTGGTCATGATGGAGTACGCGACGCAGCTCTTCGACGCGGACACGATCTCCGCCATGTCCGAGGCGTTCGTGGCGCTGCTGCACGCCGTGGCGGACAACCCGGAGGCGCGCTGCGACGAGCTTCCCTGCGGACCTCCCCCGGGGGCCGGGCCGGCCATGGAGCGACCGGACCCCGCTCCCGTCCCGTCCGGGGCACCGGCCGAGCGGACCGTCCCGGCCGGGGCACCGGTGGGCGTCGTCGGCGCGGGCACGATGGGGGTCGGTGTGGCGCAGTGCTTCGCGGCGGCCGGCCACCCCGTGGTCGTCGTCGACAACGACCCCGGGGCGCTGGCCTCCGCGCCGGCCCGGCTCCGCGCCGGAATCAGGACCGCCAGGCTGCTGGGCCGACGGGCCGGGGCACCGGAACGGGCGAGCGCGCCCGCACCCGGTACCGAGTCCCTCGTGCGCTGGTCCGACGACCTCGCCGACCTGGCCACCGCTCTCCTGGTGGTGGAGTGCGCCCGGGAGGACGAGGGCGTCAAGGAGGGGATCCTGCGCGAACTGGACCGGATCTGCGGACCCGAGGCGATCTTCGCGTCCAACACCTCGTGCATTCCGGTCGGCCGCCTCGGGTCGTTCACCGGCCGCCCCGACCGGGTCATCGGCACCCACTTCATGAACCCGGCGCCGCTCAAGTCCGCGGTGGAGGTTGTTCGCGCCCCGGAGACCAGCGATCTCACCCTGGAGCGCACGGAACAGTTTCTCGCCCACGCCGGAAAGCACGCACTCGTGGTGCGCGACGCCCCCGGCTTCGTGACGAACCGGGTGCTGATGCTGACGCTCAACGAGGCGGCCGCGGTGCTGGGTGAGGGAACCGCCGACGCCGAGACCGTGGACCGTATCTTCCAGGACTGCTTCGGCCACCCCATGGGCCCGCTGCGCACGGCCGACCTGATCGGCCTCGACACCATCGCCGACTCGCTGGAGGTGCTGCGCCGGCACACCGGAGAGGACCGCTTCCGGCCCTGCCCCCTGCTGGCCCGTCTCGTCGCCGAGGGCAAGGTGGGGCGCAAGTCGGGCAGTGGCTTCTACGAGTACGCGCCACGGCACGCGACCGCCCCCGCCGCCCCGGACCGCCCGGCGTCCGGACGCACGCTCACCGAGCTGCTGGAGTCCGCCGCCCGGAGCCACCCCGACGCGGTCGCCGTCATCGGCGCCGACGAGAGGCTCACGTACCGGGAACTCCACGAGCGGGCCAACCGGCTGGCCCGGCTGCTGCTCGACCGGGGCGCCGGACCGGAATCGGTCGTGGGGCTGCTGCTCCCCAGGTCCGCCGGGACGCTGGTGGCGATGCTCGCGGTGCTCAAGTCCGGCGCCGCGTACCTGCCGCTCGACCCCGGCTACCCGGCCGAGCGGCTCCGCTTCATGATCGAGGACGCGGCACCCCGGTGCGTGCTCACCGAGACCGCCGTCGCCCCGCACGGCACGGGCGGCGCGAGCCGGCCGAGCACGTTCATCCGGCTCGACGACCCCGCGATCGCCGAGGAGCTGGAACGCCTCTCGCCCACGGCACCCTCCGACGCCGACCGCGCCGAACCGCTGCGGCCCGCGCATCCCGCGTACGTCATCTACACCTCCGGCTCCACGGGAACGCCCAAGGGGGTCGTGGTGCCGCACCGCGGTGCGGTGGAGCTGGTCGGCTCGGCGGCCGCCGAGTTCGGGGCCGGTTCGCTGGCCCACTCGCTGGCGGCGACCTCCTTCAGCTTCGACATGTCGGTGGCCGAGATCTTCCCGGCGCTGGCGGCCGGCGGCAGCGTCGAGGTGGTCGGCAGTCTCCTGTCGCTGCTCGACGGGGACCCGCCACGCTGGTCGGGCGGGCTGCTGTGCGCCGTCCCCTCCGTGCTCTCCAGGCTGATGGAGAGCGGCGGTCTCCAGCTGTCGGCCACGACGGTCGCGATGTGCGGTGAGGCACTTCCCGCCTCCCTCGCCGCACGGATCCGGGAGGTCATGCCCGGTACCCGGCTGCTCAACCTGTACGGCCCCACCGAAGCGACCGTCTACGCCACCGCGGCCACCGTCCGGGTGCCGGAGGGGGCACCGCCCATCGGACGGCCGTTGGGCCACATGCGCGCCTACGTGCTCGACAGCTCGCTCCAGCAGGTGGAGGCAGGCCGCCAGGGCGAGTTGTACCTGGCGGGCGGCGGCCTGGCCCGGGGATACCTGCGCCGTCCCGGGCTGAGTGCGGAGCGTTTCGTCGCCGACCCCTTCGGCCCGCCCGGCGAGCGGATGTACCGGACCGGTGATCTGGCCGCCCGACGCCCGGACGGGCAGCTCGACTTCCTCGGCCGCGCCGACGCCCAGGTCAAGGTCAACGGCTTCCGCGTCGAACCCGGCGAGGTGGAGGCGGTCCTCGCCCGGCACCCCGACGTCGCCGAAGCCATGGTCGGTCTCGTGGACAGGAAGGGGACGAGTGGCGGCGCGCGGCTCGTCGCCCACCTGGTGCCCGCGGCGGGAGCCCGTCTCCCCGCTGGTCACGTGCTGCGGGACTGGGCGGCCGAGCGCCTGCCGGCCCATCTGGTACCGGCCGAGCTGAGGGCCGCCGCCGCGCTGCCGCGTACGGGCGGCGGCAAGCTGGACCGGGCGAGGACGCCGGCGGAGGCACGGCCGGAGGAGGCCGGACCGCAGAGCGCCGACGGACCGGGGGAGGAGCGGATAGCGCGGGTGTTCCGCGAGGTGCTCGGGCTCGCCGAAGTCGCCCCGGACGTCAGCTTCTTCGACCTCGGCGGCGACAGCATCATGTCGGTCCAGCTGCTGCGCGGGCTGCGGCGGGCGGGTCTGGTCCTGACACCCCAGGACATCTTCGAGCACCAGTCGGTCGCGGCACTGGCCCGGACGGCGCGCGGCACGAACCGTACGGAGGCACCGGCCGCGATCGCCGGTTCCCCTGGCAACGGGCCGCAGCGCGTCCGGGAGAGGCCCGAAGAAGCCGCCAGCACGGTCCTGCTGCCGCTGAGGGAGTCGGGCGAACTGGCCCCCCTGTTCTGCGTGCACCCGGCGGCCGGCTACTCCTGGTGCTACGCGGGACTCACCTCGCCGCTCGGCGCCGATCGGCCGGTCTACGGCCTGCAGGCCCGTGGGCTGGACGGCCCCGACGTTCTGCCGGCGTCCCTGCGGGCGATGGCGGCGGACTACCTGGACCAGGTCAGGTCCGTCCGGCCCACGGGCCCCTACCACCTCCTCGGCTGGTCCTTCGGCGGGGTGGTCGCCCACGAGATGGCGGTGCAGCTGGAGGAGAGCGGCGAGTCGGTGGAGACACTGGCGATCCTGGATGCCTACCCGCTGGGCGGGGACGCCGCCGACGCCGCGGCCTCGGCCGAGGCCGCGCCGGGTTCGGTCGCCGGCCGGGACATCCTCGGGATGCTCCTGGAGCTCTTCGGCCACGACCCCGCCGGGTGGGCGGGGGAGTCGCTGACGTACCAGCGGTTCGTGGAGATCGCCCGCGCCCAGGAGGGGCCGCTGGCCTCCTTCGACGAGCAGCGGGTCGCCGCGCTGGCCCGGACCTTCACCAACAGCACGCGGATCGCCGGGCTGCACGAGCCGCGCCCGTTCGGCGGCGACGCGGTGCTGTTCACCGCGCGGGAACACTCGCCCGAGACCGCGCTCGGCCTGTGGCGCCCGCTGGTCAAGGGGTCGCTCGAAGCCCTGCCGGTCGACTGCGCGCACAGCGGGATGGGAAGCCCCGCGGTGCTCGGGGACCTCGGCCGCGTACTCGTCGAACGCTGGGCCTCCAGGACGTCACAGAAGGGGTCGGTGAACACTCCGTGAGGAACGAGCCGGAGCACGGGCACGTGGCGGAACACCCGTCGTTGCCGCTCACCACGACACAGCACGGCATCTGGATGGCACAGCAGCTGGCGCCCGTGGTCCGGTACCAGCTGGCGAGTGCGTTCGATGTCGCCGGAGACCTCGATCCGGAGCTGTACGAGGCGGCATTCCGGTTCGCCGTGGCGGAGACCGAGCCGTTCAGGTCCCGGTTCTCCGTCACCGCCTCCGGGGAGCCGAGGCAATGGGCCGGCCCCCTTCCCGCCTGGCACATTCCGGTCGTCGACTTCCGGCGGGAACCCGCGCCGGTGGCCGCCGCCCTGGACTGGATGCGGGAGGACATCCCGCGCCCGCTCGACCTGGAGAACGGCCCGGCGTTCAGAACGGCGTTCCTGCGCCTCTCCGAGGACCGGGTCTGCTGGTACCTGCTCGTCCACCACCTGGTGGTGGACGGCTTCGGCCTGGCGCTGTTCGCCCGGCGGCTCGGCGAGATCTACGCGGCGCTGGAGCGCGGCGAGGCCCCGCGGCCCGGCCACCAGGTGCCGTTGGACACCCTGCTCAACGCCGAACGAGCCTACCGCCGCTCGCCCGGCTTCGAGGCCGACCGTGCGTTCTGGATGGCGAGGATGGCCGGCTGGCAGGCGGCAGGCGGACCGGGTACGTCCCGGCCCGCCGTACCCGGCCGGACCGGCACCGGCCCGACGGGCGGGGCACCGGTGCGCGTCGCGGCCCGGCTGCCCGAGGACCGGGTGGCCGCCCTCCGCGCCCGCGCCTCCGCCCTCGACGTCCCCTGGACGGCGGTGGCGACCGCCTCCGCCGTCCTGCTGGACCACGCCCGCACCGGCGGGGGCGACGAGGTCGTCGTGGGGTTCCCGGTCGGCGCCCGCACCTCCAGGACGATGGGCGCCGTGGCCGGCGCGGCGTCGAACGTGGTCCCGCTGCGGGTGCCGGTCGACCCGCGCCGGTCGACCGGCGAGCTGATCCGGACCGTCGGCGAGGCGACCGCCCTCGCCCTCGGCCACCAGCGCTACCGGTACGAGGACCTCCGCCGCGATCTCGGCTTCACCGGGTCCGCGCCCGCGCCGTACCAACTGACCGCGAACATCGTCCCCTTCAGCTTCGGCCGGGGTTTCGCCGGCCGGCCGATGACGCTCCGGCAGCTGAACACCGGCGTGGTGGAGGACCTCTCCGTCATGATCAGGCCGGCCCACGGCCGGTCCGGCCTGATGGTGGAGGTGCACGCCGAGGCCGGGAGGTACGAACCCGAGGAGGTCGCGGCCGAGGCCGACCGCTGCGTACGCCTGCTCGACCAGCTGATCGACGCACCCCGGCGCCGCGTCGGAGAGCTGGACCTGCTGACACCGCGGGAGCGCGGGCTGCTCGTGCCGGCCGTCGGCACGCCCGCACCCTCCCGTACGCTCCCCGAGCTGTTCGAGCACTGGGCCGCGCTGACACCACAGGCCCCGGCGGTCGGCCACGGTGACCGGCGGCTCACCTATGCCGAGCTCAACGCGGGCGCCAACCGGCTGGCCAGGACCCTGATCCGGCGCGGCGCGGGACCCGGAGCCAGAGTCGCCGTGCTGCTCCCCCGCTCCGCGGAGCTGATCACCGCGATCCTGGCGGTGTCCAAGACCGGCGCGGCCTACCTTCCGCTCGACCCGGAATGGCCGCCGGAGCACACGGAACGGATCCTCGCCGATGCCCGGCCGGTCTGCGTGCTCTCCGGGACCGACCCGACGGAAGCCGCCGCGACCGCGGCGGCGGGCGACGCCGGCCCGGCGGACGGCGACACCGACCTGACGGACGCGGAGCGCGGCGGGCCGATGGTGCCCGACCAGGCGGCCTACGTCATCTACACCTCCGGGACCACCGGCCGCCCCAAGGGCGTGGTGGTCCCGCATCGCGGTCCGGTGGCACTGCTGCGGGACGGCGCCGCCGAGTTCGGCTTCGGCCCCGAGGACACCTGGACGATGTTCCACTCCTGCGCCTTCGACTTCTCCGTGTGGGAGATGTGGGGCGCCCTCGCGCACGGCGGCCGGCTGGTGATCGTCCCGCGCGAGGTGAGCCGGTCCCCCGGAGCCTTTCTCGACCTGCTGGTGCGCGAGCGCGTGACGGTGCTCAACCAGACGCCCTCCGCGTTCCGTTCGCTGGACCTGGCCGAGGCCGAGGAACCGGAGCGGTGGCGGGATCTGGTCCTGCGCTGGATCATCTTCGGCGGCGAGGCGCTGTCCTTCGGCGTCGTGCGCTCCTGGTACGGGCGGCACCCGGGCCCCACGCCCGCCCTCGTCAACATGTACGGCATCACCGAGACCTCGGTCCAGTCCACCCGGCTCGTCCTGGACCACGACCACGACCAGCACCACGACGCGGCGCGGGTCGTCCCGATCGGCCAGGCCGTCGCCGGCACCCGGCTGTACGCGCTGGACAACCTGCTGCGCCCGGTACCGCCCGGGGTGGTCGGTGAGCTGTACATCGCGGGTTCCGGGGTGGCCATGGGCTATCTGCACCGTCCGGCGCTGACGGCGCGACGCTTCGTGGCCGACCCCTTCGGACCCGCCGGGTCCAGGCTGTACCGCTCGGGCGACCTCGTGCGGGCCCGCCGGGACGGGTCGCTGGAGTATCTGGGCAGGTCCGACGACCAGGTCAAGATCCGTGGCTTCCGCATCGAACCGGCCGAGGCCGAGGCGGCGTTGCTCGCCGCCCCGGGGGTCACGGGCGGCGCCGTGCTGGCGAGCTCCGGTCCGCCGACCGGCCCGTCCCGCGCCGGTACGGACGGCGGTACGCGAGCGGAGGGGGCCGCACGGCTGGTGGCCTACGCCGTCCTCACCCGCGAGGCGGCGGGCGACGACCCCGGGCCCGCTCTCGCCCGGCTGCGGGAATGGCTGCGCGAGCGGCTCCCGGCGCACCTGGTCCCCTCCCTGTTCGTCCCGCTCGACAGGCTGCCGCTCACCCCCAACGGGAAGCTGGACCGGGCGGCGCTGCCCTCCCCGCACGCCCACGCGCACACACCGTCGCGCGCCCCGGACATGCCGCTGGAAGCCGAGCTGGCCGGGCTGTACGCCGAACTGCTCGCCGTGGAACAGGTGGGCGCCGAAGACGACTTCTTCCACCTCGGGGGCGACAGCCTGCTGGCGACGCGGCTGATCAGCATGGTGCGCCGGGCCGGCCTCGGCGCACGGGCGGAGCCGGACGTCAGGGACGTCTTCGTCCACCCGACCGTCGCCGGGCTCGCCGCCCATCTCAGCAACCCGGATCATCCGGGCAGCACCTCCGGGGCAACGGGGCCGCGGCCCGTCCCCCGGCTTCCGCTCGCCCGGCACCGAGGCCCCGAGCCGGTCCCGCTCTCCTACGGCCAGCGGCGCTTCTGGTTCCTGTACAAGCTCGCCGGCCCCGACAGCACCTACAACGTCCCCCTGGTGCTCCGCTGCGAAGGCGAACTGGACCAGGAGGCGCTCCGCGCCGCCCTGGGCGACCTCACGGAGCGGCACGAAACCCTGCGCACCCTCATCCAGCGGCGGGACGGCCGGGCGGTCCAGCACATCCTGCCGGCCGAGGCCGCGCGCCCGGCGCTCACGGTCGAAACCCCCGCCCCGGACCGGACGGCGGACGCGCTCCGCGCCGCGGCCGCCCGGCCCTTCCGCCTGGAGAGCGAACTCCCGCTGCGCGCGGTCCTCTTCACCGCGGAGGCGGCGGGCGGCCAGACGCTGCTCCTGCTGCTCCACCACATCGCCTGCGACCGCGCCTCGCTGCCGAGGCTGCTGGACGACCTCGCGACCGCCTACCGGGCGCGTGCCGCCGGTGGCGCCCCGGACTGGTCACCGTTGCCCACCCAGTACGCCGACTACACCGGTTGGCAGCACGAACTGCTCGGCACCGACAGCGAGCCCAGCGCACTGCGGTCCGGTCAACTCGCCTACTGGGACAAGGTTTTGGCGGACCTTCCGGAACGCATCCCGCTGCCCGCCGACCGTCCTGAGCGGTCGCCGTCCGGGCGCCCGGCGCACACCGGCGGCGACACGGTCGCCTTCACCGTCCCCGCGGACGTGCACCGGCGGCTCCTGGAGGTGGCCGCGGCCGAGCGGTCCAGCCTCTTCCTCGTGGCGCACGCCGCACTGGCCGCGCTGCTCACCCGCCTGGGCGCGGGTACGGACATCCCGGTCGGCACGGCGGTCTCCGACCGCGCGGACGCGGAGCTCGACGGCCTCGTCGGCTTCTTCGTGAACACGCTCCTCCTGCGCACCGACACCTCGGGGGAGCCGACCTTCCGGGAGCTGCTCGGCCGGGTCAGGCAGGCCGATCTGGCGGCCTTCGCCCATAGGGACGTGCCTTTCGACCTGGTCATGGAGGCGCAGGGGCCACGGCGGGCGGCGAGCGGGCAGGCCGTGTTCGGCCGGTCCCCGTTCCAGGTGATGCTGGTTCTCACCCCGTCCCTCCCCGAGAGGCTGGAACTACCGGGCGTGTCCGCCGCGGTGGACCTGGTCGGCGGGGACGCCGCCGGGTCCGAGCTGACCTTCGGCCTGTTCGAGCGACGGGACGCCGACGGCACCTGCCACGGCCTCGACGGGCGGATCGAATACCGGACGGAGCTGTTCGACCGGCCCACCGTCGAGGACCTCGGCGCCCGCTTCACGCTGCTGCTGCGCACGGTCGCCGCCGCTCCGGACACCCCGGTCCACACGATCGGTCCGGCAGGGCCGAACGGGCACTGACCGGCCCGCCGGCGGCCCGGTCACGGTACGTCAGCGGCCTGTCAGCGCCTCCCGACAGCATGGTCACGCTGGATGCCGGACAGTACTTTCCCTCCGTAGGTTGGCGATCACGTGTCGAAGATTTTGGGCCGCGCGGTCGTGGCCGGGATGGCGGGCGAGCAGACCTCGGGCGACGAGGGGGCGGGTACGACCGTACCCATTCCGCGCTGGGCGGAGCCCGGCACGGCGGTGACGCCGGTGACGGCGGAGACCGTCCTGCCGCCGGGGCTGACCGACGGCCTTCGCGCCGCCGCCGGGGGCGACGCCGCCTCGCTGGACGGCGTGTTCCTGGCGGCCCACCTGAGGGTGGTCTCCGCGCTCACGTCCCAGCAGGGCCTGCGCACCGCGTTCGTGCCCGCCGGCGGGGTCGCGACCGACCCGCACACCGTGTCCGTGGACGGGGTGCTCGATGGCAGCTGGCGCGAACTGACGGCCCGGCTGGAGCGGCCGGACCAGTGGCCCGGAGGGCCGGGCGGCGCGGCCGGGCCTCCGTACGAGTGCGTACTGGACCTGTCCTCGGCGGACCCGGCACCGCAGCAGGACGACGCGGCACTGTGGGTGGGCATCGGTGTCCGTGCGGGCCGCGTCACGATCCGGGCCAGGTCCCGTCTCGACGTGATGACCGCCGAGCACCTGGCCAGGATCACCGGCTACCACGTCCGGGCCCTGGAACTGCTGGCCGCGGATCCGGACGCCCCGGCGGGACAGGGGGAGCTGCTCTCCGCGGACGAGCGGCGCTTCCAGCTGGAAGCGCTGGCGGGCGCGGAGGAGCCCTGGGACGGGCGGCTGTTCGTCGAGCGGTTCGAGGAACGCGTGCGACGGCACCCGGACGCGGTCGCCGCCTCGCACCGGGACCGGTCGTGGACCTACGGCACGCTCAACGCGTGCGCCAACCGGATCGCCCACGCGCTGCTGTCGGACGGGCTCGGCCCCGAGGACGTGGTGGCCGTCGTCATGGAGCGCGGTCTGGAGTGGGCGGCGGCCACCCTCGGCGTGCTCAAGGCGGGCGGGTGCTACCTGCCCGTGCAGCCGGACTTCCCGGCGGCCCGGATCGCCGCCCAACTCGACACGGCCGACTGCCGCTTCGTGCTGGGAACGGGTGAGCATCCGGACGCCGCGGCCTCCGGGAGCGCGCGCCGCACGCTGGACGCCGCGTCCCTGTGCGGCGGGGGCGCGTCCGGCGCCGCGGGGGCGGACACCGCCGGAAACCCGGGACTGGCCCTGGCGCCCGGACAGCTCGCGTACATCTACTTCACCTCGGGCTCCACCGGCACGCCCAAGGGCGTGATGTGCGAGCACGCGGGGCTGCTGAACCACCTCCTGATGAAGGTGGAGGACCTGGACATCGGCGCCGGGGAGACCGTGGCGCAGACAGCGGTCCAGTCCCTCGACATCTCGTTGTGGCAGCTGGTCGCACCGCTGCTGACCGGCGGCAGCACCCGCGTCGTGGACACCGAGGTGCTTCTCGACGTAGACCGCTTCGTGGCGGAGCTGGCCGAGTCCCGGGCCGGCGTCGTACAGCTCGTCCCCTCCTACTTCGACGCGCTGATCAGCGCACTGGAGCGGCACCCCCGTGACCTGGGCGCGCTGCGCGTGGTCTCGGTGACGGGCGAGGAACTGAAGCTCGAACCGGTGCGGAGGTGGTTCGCGTGCCAGCCGCACATCAAGCTGGTCAACGCCTACGGAGCGACAGAGCTCAGCGACGACACCATGCACGAGATCCTGGACCGCGCCCCGGACCGCGGGTTCGTCACCCTCGGACGGATGCGGCGCAACGTACGCGGATACGTGCTGGACGAGCGGGGCCGGCTGGCACCGCTCGGCGCCACCGGAGAGATCGTCTTCTCCGGTGTGGCGGTCGGCCGCGGCTACGCCAACGATCCCGGACGGACCCGGGAGGCCTTCGTGCCCGACCCGTTCCGGCCGGGACAGCGGATGTACCGGACAGGTGACTTCGGGCGCTGGCTGCCCGGGGGCCGGCTGCAGTTCCTCGGCCGCCGCGACCAGCAGGTCAAGATCCGCGGCTTCCGCATCGAGACCGGCGAGATCGACAACCGGCTGCTGGCGGTGGACGGGGTGAAGGACGCCGCGGTCGTCGCCACGACGGGCAACGGCCGGCACAAGGTCCTGGCGGCCTTCCTCGTCGGCACCGGGCGGGTGCCCGACCACCGCGTGTGCGAGGCCCTGGCCGGCCACCTGCCGGAGTACATGATCCCGGCGTACTACCACTGGCTGGAGGCGCTGCCCCTCACCGAGAGCGGCAAGGTGGACCGCAAGGCGCTCGTCGGACTGGCCGACACACTCGGACACGCCGACGGGCCCACGGTGGCTCCCACGACCTTCACCGAGCAGCGACTGGCAGTGGCCTGGGCGGAGGCGCTGAACGCCCCGCTCCAGGGCATCGGGCGGGCGGACGACTTCTTCGCTCTCGGCGGCACCTCGCTCTCGGCGGCCTGGCTCGTGGTCAAGCTGGACCGGCTCGTCTCGCTGTCCCAGGTCATCGCCCACCCCGTGCTGTCCGAACTGGCCGCCGCCATCGACGCCGGACCGCACCCCGACCGCACCCTGCTCCGGCCGCTGGCGACGGCGCCGGCCGGGCGCGCGGCGCCCGCCGGGGTGCTGGTCTGCTTCCCGGGCGCCGGCGGCAACGCGGTCAACTTCCTCGCGCTCGCCCGGGAACTGGCTCCGAGCGGCATCGACGTGCACGGTGTCGAGCTGCCCGGCCACGACTTCGTGCCCGGCCCGCGGACCCTGGCTGAAGTGGCGGAAGTGGCACGGCGGGTGGAGCACGAGCTGGGACGGCTGCGCGCCGCACCGCTGCTGCTGTGGGGACAGGGGGAGGGGGCGGCACCCGCCCTGGCCCTGGCCCGGCTGCTGGAGGGCGGCCCGTTCGCGCCACGCCGGGTCCTTGTCGGAGGCGGCCTGCCGGGCGGCCTGGCCGGGCTGCGGGAGCGAATGGACCGAGCCCGCGCGATGAGCGACAGGGAGGTCACCGAGACCCTTCTCCGCGAGGGCGCCTATGTGGAGTTCGACGGCCTCAAGCCCGAGCGGGCCCGCCTCCTGGGCCCCGCCTACCGGCACGACATCCGCTCCGCCGGGGAGTTCCTGCTCGCTGCCCGGCAGCGGCCGGCGGACCACCGGATCGCGACGGGCATCGATGTCGTCGTCCCCGCGTCGGACTCCGGCACGCCGGGCGCTCCCGGGCGCGACCGCGCGGCGGACTGGCGGCTCCTCTCCGACGACGTGGAGCTGTGTGAACTGCCCGCCCCCGGAGCGCACTTCGTTCGTACCAGGGCGGCCGATGCCGCCGCGGCCGTGACCGCTGCGCTGTCGCGGCCCGCCCCTTCGTCCCCGTGAGGAAAAGCATGCCAAACGACGATGTGCCGGCGCCCCGCTCCGGCGACGCAGGCGGGCTCACCGGGCGGATCGCATCCGGCCCGGACGCGCTGCTGCGGGCCGAGGTGCTCGAACCACAGCTGCGCTTCGAGACCGAGGCCCTGCTGCCCGGGTACATCCAGCTGGAGAAGGTGCTGCTGCTGGAGTACCGACGGCTCGGTCTGCTCGACGGCGCCCAGGTCGGAGCCGTCGCCGCACTGCTCGACCGGGTCACCCCGGACGCTGTCGCCGAGGAGGCCGGGGAGAGCATGAGCGACATCGCCTTCACCCTGGAGCGCTATGTGTCCCGGCGGCTGGCCGAGGTGCCGCCCGCCTGGCACGTGGACCGCAGCCGCAACGACCTCCAGGCCACCGCCCAGCTGATGTACGGCCGCGCCCGGTTGCTGGACAGCGCCGAGGCCCTGGTCGCCTTCGGCCGCACCGCCCACCGGCTGGCCGCCCGCGGGGTGGACCTGGCGATGCCCGGCTACACCCATATGCAGCCGGCCCAGGTGATCAGCCCCGGGTTCTACTTCGCCGGGCTGTGCGACCAGGTGCTGCACACCCTGGAGCGGATGGAGGCGGTGTACCGGACCGCCGACGCCTCGCCGATGGGCGCGGGGGCCATGGCCGGGCAGGAGCTCCCCTGGGACCGCTCACGCATGGCCGGCCTGCTGGGATTCGGCCAGGTCAGGACCCACGCGCTGCGGGCGGTGGCGCAGCGCGACTGGGCACTGGAGGCGTGCGCGGAGTTCTCCCTGCTGGGTGTCGCGCTCAGCCGGTTCGTCACCGACCTGATGACCTGGGGCGGCGCCGGATACGGCTTCATCGACCTGCCGGACCAGTGGTCGGGGATCTCCTCCGCCATGCCGCAGAAGAAGAACTTCCCGGTGCTGGAACGCATCCGGGCCCGCACGGCCCACCTGAGCGCGGCCTACACGGACATCGCCACCAGCCAGCGGAACACCCCGTACAGCAACTCGGTGGAGGTCTCCAAGGAGGCGAACGCGGGGGTACCGGCGGCCTTCGACGCCCTCGGCTCCGTGCTCCGGCTGTTCGGCGCGGTGCTGGAGAACCTGGAGTTCCGGGAGGCCCGGATGCGCGAGGCCTGCGCCGCCGAGTACCTGGGCGGCTTCACCCTCGCCAACCTGCTGACGCTGCGGGCCGCCGTGCCCTGGCGCACCGCCCAGGTCGTCGCCGGCCGCTACATCGTGCGCGCCGTCGAACGCGGACTGCCGCCCGCGGAGCCGGACGGCCCGCTGCTGGAGGCCCTGCTGGCCGAGGAAGGGCACCGGACCGACCACGCCGCCGCCCTGCTCACCGAGGCGATGGGGGCGGCGGGCGGGCTCACCGCCAAGTCCTCCGACGGCTCGACCCATCCGGACGCCGTACGGGCCCTGCTCGCCGGGCAGTCGTCCGCGTTCGACGAGGCCGCCGAGCGCTGGCAGACCCGGCGCAAGGGCGTCGAGGAGGCGGCCGCCGGCCTCGACCGGCTGCTGGCCGGGCCGGAAGGGCGGCAGTAGTGAGGGTTCCCGAAGGGACACTGCGGCAGCCCGGCACGGAGCGCCACGAGGCCGCGCACGCGGCGGTGACCGGGGTGAGCACCGCGTTCGGCACGTTCGGGGAACTGCTCCAGGGCGTGCTGCCCGAAGCGGACAGCGACTTCCTGGTCACCCTGCCGATCGCCCGCTGGGCCCGCGCCACGTTCCACGGCATGCCGGACCGGGACGAGTTGCAGGTGCAGCCCCCGCACAAGCGCAAGGCGCTCCGGCTCGCCGAGATGATCGTCCGGTCCTCGGCGGCACCGATGGGCGGCGTGCTGACGGTCGAGAGCACCCTGCCGGAGGGGAAGGGGCTGGCCAGTTCGTCCGCCGACCTGGTGGCCACGGCGCGTGCGGTGGCCAACGCGCTGGGCGAACCGATGCCGCCGCGGCGGATCGAGACCCTGCTCGCACGCATCGAGCCCACCGACGGCGTCCTCTACCCCGGCATCGTGGCCTTCTACCACCGGCGGGTGGCCCTGCACTCCAAGCTGGGCCCGCTGCCGCCGATGAGCGTGGTCGGCGTCGACGAGGGCGGCGAGATCGACACGGTCGCCTTCAACCGGATCCCCAAGCCGTTCTCCGCCGCGGACCGGGAGGAGTACGCACGGCTGCTGGCGCGGATGACGACGGCGGTGGCGGACGCGGACCTCGCCGAAGTGGGCGCGGTGTCCACGCGCAGCGCCCTGATGAACCAAGTGCTGCGCCCCAAGAGGATGTTGTCGTCCCTGATCGACATCTGCGGGCAGGTCGGCGGCCTCGGAGTGGTGGTCGGCCACAGCGGGACGAGCCTGGGCGTGCTGCTGGACAAGGCCGATCCCGCCTACCCCCAGCGGCTGGTGGACGCCGCCAGCGCGTGCTCCGAACTCGCCGGGAACGTGGCGGTCTACCGGACCTTGAGCTTCGACCGATGACGATGGGAAGAGAGCGCACACATGCTGAGTCGGAACGTGATCGACGCCATCGGCAACACGCCGCTGGTACGTCTGCGGCTGGGAGCCGAACGGGACGTCGCGGTCTACGCGAAGCTGGAGATGAACAACCTGTTCGCGATGAAGGACAGGGTGGCCAAGCAGATCATCACCGAGGCGCGCAGGAGCGGCGTGCTGGCGCCCGGCGCCCCGATCGTGGAGAGTTCCTCCGGCACGATGGCCCTCGGGGTCGCCCTGGTGGGCACCGCGCTCGGCCACCCCGTGCACATCGTCACCGACCCCCGGATCGACCGGACGACGCTGGCGAAGCTGAAGGCGCTGGGCTGCGAGGTGCACGTGGTCGCGGCCATGGACTCCCAGGGCTGGCAGGGTGCCCGGCTGACCCGGCTGCGCGAGATCATGGCGCAGCTCCCCGGGACGTTCTGGCCCCAGCAGTACGAGAATCCGCAGAACCCCGCCGCCTACCGGCACCTGGCCGACGAACTCCTCGCCGACCTGGACACCGTGGACGTGGTGGTCGGAGCGGTGGGCAGCGGCGGGTCGCTGTGCGGCACCTCGCGGGTGCTGCGGGAGACCCTGCCGGAGCTGTACGTGGTCGGGGTGGACTGCGTCGGCAGCGTGCTGTTCGGCCAGCCCGACCGGCCCAAACGGCTGCAGAGCGGCCTGGGCAACAGCCTGCACCCGAAGAACCTCGACCAGGACCTGCTCGACGAGGTGCACTGGCTCAACGACCACGAGGCGTTCGGCGCGACCCGGGACCTGGCCCGGGAGGAGAAGCTGTTCGCCGGGAACACCTCCGGCTCGGTCTACCGGGTACTGGGCGCCATGGCGGAGCGGGCCGCCCCGGGGACGAGCATCGTGGGCATCTTCCCGGACCGCGGGGACCGCTACACGGACACGGTGCACAGCGACGAGCACTGGGCCGAGCAGGACGTGGAGCGGCTGCCGCTCGCCACGGTGCCGCGCCAGGTCCTCGACGGCACCGAGGTGCACAGCTGGTCGTTCCGCCGCAACCGCGCCGACGCTCCGCGCCCGGCGTTCGTCTTCGTGGAGTCCAACACCACCGGAACCGGCATGCTGGCGCTGCGGATCGCGGCGGAGGCCGGCTACGAGGCGGTGCTCGCGACGGGAGACCCCACCCGGTACGCCGGTCTTGAGGAGACCGGCGCCACGATCGTGGACTGCGCCACCAACGACACCGAGGCGCTGGTCCGGGCGGTGACCAAGGCGTTCGAGCCAGGGTGTATCGCCGGGGTGTCCACCACCAGTGAGTTCTATCTGGTGAGCGCCGCCGCGCTGGCCACCGCGGTGGGGCTGCCCGCCGAGAGCGGGGCGGCGATAGCCGGCTGCCGGGACAAGGGGGAGCTGCGGCGCACCCTGGCACGGGCCGGCGTCGGTCAGCCGGCGTTCGAGGTGGTGCGGGACGGGCGGTCCGCCGCCGAGGCGGCGGCCCGGATCGGTACGCCCTGTGTGGTCAAGCCGGTCGACGACTCCGGCTCGACCCGGGTGCGGCGCTGCGACTCCGCGGCCGAGGCGGCCGCCCTGGCCGAGGAGATCGTGGCGGTGCGGACGAACGGGCGCGGGCAGGCCACGGCGGGCCGGGCGCTGGTCGAGGAGTATCTCGACGCCCCGGAGTACAGCGTGGAGATGTTCGGGCTCGACGGCCGCCAGCGGCTGGTCGGCATCACGGAGAAGACCGTGACCGGCGCGCCGCACTTCGTGGAGTCCCGGCACATCGTTCCGGCCGATCTGCCGGCCGACGTCGCGCGGGAGGTGGAGCGGACGGTGCTGGACGCGCTGGCCGCCGCCGGCCTGGGCCGCGGCCCGACCCACACCGAGGTCAAGGTCACCGCGTCCGGCAGTGCGGTGGTCGAGATCAACCCGAGGCTCGCGGGTGGTCTGATCCCCGAGCTCTACCGTCTCGCCACCGGGGTGGACCTGCTCGCGGCCCAGGTGCGCTACGCCGCCGGGGCCGCCCCGACGCTCCCCGAGGGCTTCGAACGGTACGCGGGCATCCAGTTCCTGCTGCCAGGGGAGGCCGGGGTGCTGGAACGCGTCAACGGCCTGGAGGAGGCCCGCGCCGTCGCGGGGGTCGAACGGGTGACGGTCGCGGTCGCCGCGGGCAGCCCGGTCGCCCCGCCGGCGGATGCCTACGGGCGCGCCGGACACATCGTCGCGGTCGGGGAGAGCCGGGCGGCGGTCGTCGAGGCCCTGGACCGGGCCGCCGCGTTGATCGGATTCGAGCTGCGCGGCCGCTGAGGGCACTGGCAGCGGCCCCCGTCCCCGGATCGATGAGGGCGGGGGCCTCCGTGCCGAGTGGCCGGATGTCGCCCAACTCCCCAGTCGGGCAAGGCGTTTCCCTGAGCATCCCGATTGACGAGCCGACTTTCGCATGTAATATATCGCTGACAGGTATCAGCACAGTGTTACGCAAGTAGGGGGTTGCAGCCAGTGAAGAAGAAGTCGACCACTGTCAAGATCGCGAGCTGGAGCGCGGCTCACCCCTGGCGGGCCATCGTGGGATGGTTCGTCTTCGTAGCGCTGTGCCTGGGCGCCGCAGCCGTCGTCGGTACCAACAGCGCCACCACGGAGGACTACCGGGTCGGCAAGGCCGGGCAGGCCGAGGCGCTGGCCACCGAGGGCGGCCTGGAGCGCCGGCCGGTCGAGCAGATCGTCATCGACTCCCCGTCCGGTCCGCTGGACCTGTCGGTGGCCCGGTCGGCCGCCGCGGAGGTGACGACGCGGATGGGGAAGCTGCCGGAGGTCGACCGGGTGGAGAAGCCGGTCGTCTCGAAGAACGGCAAGGTGCTCCTGGTCCAGGTGGTCATGAAGGGCGAGGAGCTCGCCGCCCGCAAGAGCGTCGACCCGCTGGTCGCGCAGACCGCGGAGGTCCAGAAGAGCCACCCCGAGGTGCGGGTGGAGGAGACCGGCGGGCCCTCCATGAGCAAGGGGCTCGACAAGCAGCGCGGTGACGACCTCCTGTTCTCCGAGATGCTCACCCTGCCGGTCACGATCATCACCCTGATGATCGCCTTCGCCTCGGTGATCGCGGCCGGTGTCCCCGTCCTGCTGGCGATGTCCTCGATCGCCGCGGCGATGGGCCTGTCCGCCGTGGCCTCGCACGTCCTGCCGGACGCCGGTGTCGGCAACAACATCATTCTGCTGATCGGTATGGCCGTCGGCGTCGACTACTCGCTCTTCTACCTGAAGCGGGACCGCGAGGAACGGGCCCGCGCGGGCGGCCGGCTCGGTTCAGAGGCCATCGTCCAGCTCGCGGCCGAGACCGCCGGCCGGGCCATCGTGGTCTCCGGCCTCGCGGTGATCGTCTCCACCGCCACCCTCTACCTGGCGGCCGACGTCATCTTCTCGTCGCTGGCCACCGGCACCATCGTCGTGGTTCTCGTGGCCATGGCCAGCTCCCTGACCGTGCTGCCCGCCCTGCTGGCCAAGCTCGGGGCGCGCTCGGAGCACCGGGCCGCCCGCCGCGCGGAGAAGGGCAAACGGAACCGCGACCACGGCGGGACCAGCAAGGTGTGGCAGACGGTTCTGCGGCCCGCGACCCAGCACCCGGTGATCACCCTGGTGGTCTCCACGCTGGTCATGCTGGGCCTGGCCGCGCCCGCGCTCGGCCTCAACCTGAGCGTGCTGGGCAAGGACACCTTCTCCCGCGACATCCCGGCGGTGCAGACCTACGACAGGCTGATGTCGGCCTTCCCGGAGAAGCTGGTCCAGCACCAGGTCGTGGTGCGCGCGGACACGCCCCGCGAGCCGCGGGTGGCGCAGGCGCTGGCGGACCTCCGCGAACGCGCCCAGGCCGACCCGCTGTTCGCCAAGGACGCGGACGCCACGGTGCGCACCTCCGGCGACGGCCGCATCAGCAGTCTGACGCTGTCCGTCCCGTTCAAGCCCAGCTCCTCCCAGGCGCTGGACTCGCTCGACCACATCCGTGACGACTACCTGCCCGCGACGGTCGGCAAGGTGCCCGGCACCGAGGCGTATGTCACCGGTGACATCGCCCGCGACGTCGACTACCTCGACCACCAGAACTCCAAGCTCCCGCTCATCGTCGGCTTCCTGTTGCTGGTGACGTTCCTGGTGACGGTCGCGGCCTTCCGCTCGGTGGTGATCGGCCTGCTCGGCGTCGTACTGAACCTGCTCTCCGCGGCCGCGGCCTTCGGTCTGCTGGTCGTGGTCTTCCAGGGCGACTGGGCGCAGGGGGCGCTGGACTTCAACGCCACCGGCGCCGTCGGGTCCCGGGTGCCGTTGTTCCTGTTCGTCATCCTCTTCGGACTGTCCATGGACTACCAGGTCTTCGTGGTCAGCCGGATCCGGGAGGCGGCGCTGCGCGGAGTGGACACCCGCACGGCGGTGCTGGAGGGCATCGGCAGTTCCGCGGGGGTGGTGACCAGTGCCGCGGTCGTCATGGTCACCGTCTTCTCCAGCTTCATCTTCCTCAACCTCGTCGAGATGAAGCAGATGGGATTCAGCCTGGCCGTCGCGGTCCTGCTGGACGCCTTCATCGTGCGCATCATGATCCTGCCCTCGGCCCTGACCCTGCTGGGGAAGGCGAGTTGGTGGCCCTCCCGCAGCATGCACCGGGCCCTGTCGCAGCCTGCCGGACCCGCCGGGCCGGTCGTGCCCGAACTCCGCCAGGCCCAGGAAACCGGGCGGTTCTGAACCACGGCTGCCGGCTTCGGCAGCTCTCCGATCGGCCCTCCACCCCCGGGAGGGCAGCCTGCTGGGCCGCTCGCAACGAGTGGCCCAGCAGGCATTCGGGACGGCGGCCCCGTCCGGCCATACGGGTGCCGGTATGGGAGGAGCGGCCAGATGGTATTTCCCAGCGTCGCCCCGACAGGCCAGGCTTTGGACCCAGGCACGAAAGACGGGGGTAAGAAACGGTGGAGATACACATACTCGGTTCACTCACTCTGACTCAGGGATTCCAGCGCTGGGGGGTCGCTTCCAAGCGGATGAGCGTCGTGCTCGCACTGCTCGCCCTCTCTCCCGGGCAGCCCGTACCGTTCGACCAGCTCGTGGACGAGCTGTGGGGCAACGAACGGATCACCAATTCCAAGAACGCCCTCCAGGCGAACGTCACCCGGCTGCGGAAGCTGCTGGCCTCCATCACGGGCAGGCAGGGCAGCGATGTGATCCGTACTGTCAGTGGCGGCTACGCCCTCGACATTCCCCCGGAGGCGGTGGACGCCCACCGGTTCCGGGTGCTGGCAGAGCGCGGCGCGGCGCTCGTCGGACCCGACGCGCCGCGAGCGGTCGAGGTGCTGGAGGAGGGGCTCGGCATGTGGCGCGGCATGGCCCTGCAGGATCTCGCCGAGGGGTTCAGGTGCCGGATGGAGGCCGCACAGCTGGACGAGCGCCGGCTCACCGCCTATGAGGACCTCATCACCGCGAAGCTGGCGGTCGGCGTGGACCGGGTGTCGGTCCCGGAGCTGCGGCACCTGGCGGCCGAACACCCGGGCCGGGAAAGACTCAGTGAGCTGCTGATGCTGGCCCTCTACCGCGAAGGCCGGCAGACCGAGGCGCTGGAGGTCTTCCACGGCACGCGCCGCCGTCTCGCCGACGATCTCGGCCTGGAGCCGGGGCGCTCGTTGCACGAGATCTACCAGGCGATCCTGAAACAGGACGATATCCTCGGGCGCCCGCGGCGCTTCCTGACACAGACTGTGTGACCGACTGGCCCGCTCGCGAATCGAGCCTAGGATCGAAAAGGCGGGGGCCACCGGGAGAAGAACCGGTGCGCGTCTCGCTCTGGGATCTGGGTTGCGAGCCGAGGAGCCAAGTCTGCGATGGATGTCGAGTTGCGGCATGCCCGACTGGTGATCGCCATCGCGACCGCCCGGAGCATCTCCAAGGCAGCTGCCCGACTCGATCTTCCGCAACCTGCCCTGTCCAGCCAGCTCCGGCGCATAGAAAGGCAGTTGGGCGGAGAGATCTTCGCCCGTTCCCATCTCGGCGTGGTGCCGACGCCGCTCGGCGAACGGCTGATCCCGATGTTCATCGACCTCGCCCGGTCCGGTGACGCGCTGCTCGCCGAGGCGACCGCCGCGACCACGGACACCCTGGTCATCGGGAACGTCGAGTGGACTCCGCCCGCCCTGCGCGAGGCGATCACGGCTTCGCTGCCGAGCGTTGAGGTACGGACCGAGACGGTGGACCCGGCCGAAGCCATGGAGGCGCTCAGGGAGGGCCGGCTCAACCTGGCCCTGGTGCCCAAGGTGCTGACCGGACCGCTGAACGAGGCCGGCCAGGTGCCGCTCAGTACGGCTGTCGTGGTGAACGAGCCGGTATGGCTCGCGCTGCCGGTCGGCCACCGGCTGTCCGGGCCGGATCCGGTCGACTCCGCGCAGGCCGGTTCCCTGAACTGGGTGCGCTATGCGCGGGGCCACTGGTTCCAGGGCATCGAGGAGGAGGCGTTCGCCGCTCTGGCCGGCGACACCTCCGCCTCGGCGCACCGGGTGGGCGGACACCATGAGGCGATGAGCTGGGTCCGGGACGCCGGAATGGCCGCCCTGACCATCCCCACCGGCGCCACCAAGGACGTGAAACTGGTGCCGGTCGCCGACGCCCGTACCTGTGAACTGCTGTTGGCGTGGCGCAGCGAGGCGATCAGCCGGACGGTCCTGCACCGACTGCTGGACAGCGTGCGCCGCTACTACTGCGTGTACGCGAGCACCATTCCGGGCTACTGGTCGTGGATGGCGGACCACCCGGAACAGTTCCGCGAAGTGGAGCAGTACCTGCCGCGGAGCTCCCGGCAGCGGTCGGCCTCGCGGTAGGGCACGAGTGCGCTCCGTCAGCTGGCAGTCAGCCGGTTGTCAGGCGAATACCTCAGCATCGTGCGCATGACTACTGCAGCCACGAGCGCCGAACGCCGCGCCCAGATCAAAGACATCATCTGCGACATCCTGGAGATCGAGCCCGCCGAGATGACCGACAGCAGTCGGTTCAAGGAGGACCACGAGGCCGACTCCATGGGTGCCATCGAAATCCTCTCCTCCCTCGAACGCGCCTTCGGCGTCGACATCGATCAGAGCGAACTCGCCCGCATGACCAACCTCGACGCCGTGGTCGCCGTCGTCGACGAGGCCGTGGCCGCCAAGTAGCCGCCGCTGTCCGGCCCGGTTGCGTCCCGGCCGGGCGTGGAGGATTGGAGTACAAGGTGTACGACAACGATCAGCGGCCACGCCAGGTGGTGATCACCGGGCTGGGCCTGGTCACCAGTATCGGGCTCGGAGTCGAGGAGTTCCTGGGCGGCCTGCGCGCGGGCCGTAGCGGGGCCAAGCCCATCACGGCCTTCGACACCACCGGGTTCGCGCACTCCCAGGGGTGCGAGGTCACCGACTTCCGTCCCGCGGACTGGATCCGCACCATCGACCCGGAGGAGCTCGGCCGGGCCACACAGTTCGCCGTGGCGGCGGCCGGCATGGCGGCGGCCGACGCCGGGCTCAGTCCGCAGGAGCTCCGGTCCCGACGAGCGCTGGTGTCGGTCGGTACGACCGACGCGGAGTCGCGCGACCTCGACGTGCTGGCCGGCGAGCAGCTCGACCGGGGCCCGGAGCAGCTCACCCGGGGAATCGTGCGCAGGGCGCACGCCAGCCGGCTGTCCTCCAGCATCGCCCGTGAGCTGGAGCTGGTCGACGTCGAGGCACTGACCATCCCCACCGCCTGCGCGGCCGGCAACTACGCGATCGGCAGCGGGTACGACGCCATCCGCTCGGGTGACGTCGAGGTGGCGCTCTGCGGCGGCGCCGACGCGGTCTGCCGCAAGACCTTCGCGGGCTTCTACCGGCTCGGCACCATCGCGCCGGAGGTGTGCCAGCCCTTCGACCGGGAGCGCAAGGGCATCCTCACCGGGGAGGGCGCCGGGATCCTGATGATGGAGAGCCTTCAGTCCGCGCGGGCACGCGGTGCCCGCATCTACGCCGAGGTCCTGGGGTACGGGCTGAACTGCGATGCCCACCACCCCGTCGCACCGGACCGGGACAGTCTCGCCCGGTGCATGACCCTGGCCCACCGCAATGCCGGAATCACCGCCCAGGACGTCGACTTCATCTCGGCGCACGGCACCGGCACCAAGGCGAACGACGTGACGGAGACCGGCGCCATCCGGCAGGTGTTCGACGTGCCGCCGCCTACCGTCTCCATCAAGTCGATGGTCGGGCACAGCATGGGCGCGGCGAGCGCCCTGGGGTCCGCCGCCTGCGCGCTGGCCATAGCCGAGGGGTTCATCCCGCCCACGATCAACCACAGAGAGACCGACCCGGACTGCGGACTCGACTGTGTCCCCAACGAAGCGCGCCAGGCAGATCTGTCCGTGGTGCAGAACAACGCGCTCGCTTTCGCGGGCAACAACGCCGTGCTCGTCCTGGGACGGCACCGGGAGGCTTCCTGATGTCCGCGCTGGTCTTCTCCACCTGGTCCGCCGTGTCCCCGTTCGGGGTAGGCGCGGACCCGTTCCGCGAGGGGATACGGTCCGGCCGCAGCGCCGTCGCCGCCCTCGACCCGGACGCCTACCCCGGACCGTTCGAAAAGGGGGCGCTGATACCGGACTTCACCGCGGCCGCGCACCTGGGCAAGAAGGGCACCCGCACCATGGACCGGGTCACCGCCATCGCGGTGACCGCCGTCGGGCAGCTGTTGGCGGACGCGGGCCTGCTGGCGGAGGGGGGAGCGGGGCTGACGGACCGGCCCGAGGAGACCGGGCTGGTGCTGGGCACCGGTTCGGGCAGCGTCCAGAGCATCATGGACTTCACCCGGGACTCGCTCACCGCCGAGCGGCCGTACCACGTCGACCCGGCCCGCTTCCCCAACACGGTGATGAACCGGGCCGCCGGGCAGAGCGCGATCTGGCACCGGATCAAGGGCCCCAACACCACGATCGCGGGCGGTCGCCTGACCGGCCTGACCGCCCTGAGCTACGCCGCCCGGCTGCACCGCGGCGGACACTGCGCGCGGATCCTGTGCGGGGCCGCGGAGGAGTACTCCGTGCAGCGGGCCTGGCTCGAATGGCACGGCCGGGACGGGGACGACCGGGAGACCCCGCTCGGCGAGGGCGGCGCGGTCTTCCTGCTGGAGACCGCGGAGGACGCGCGCCGCGCCGGACGACGGGTCAGGGCCCGGCTGCTCACCACCCGCTTCCGCGCCTTCGGCGCTCCGGGCGAGACCCGGGAGGCACTGGCCGAGTGCGTCCGCGACGCCCTGAAGCAGGTGGGCGGACGGGCCGAGGACATCGGGCTGGTGGCCCCGGTGGAGACCGGCGGGGTACTCGCCGGCGTCGAGGAACTGGCGGTCGAGGACGTGCTGGGCCGCGTCCGGCCCCGGTGGCTGGGCAGCCGGGCCCTGCTGGGGGACACCTCGGCAGCGGCATCGAGCCTCCAGCTCGCGGCGCTGCTGACGGCGATCGAGGACGAAGAGGCCACTCCCGGAGCGCTCTCGCTGGCCACGGCGGTCGACCGGGACGGAACAGTCGGGTGTGCGCTGCTGGCCGCCCCCGCGGACGAGGAGAGCTGATCGTGGAGACAACCGCCCGCAGGGTCGCCCTGGTGACCGGGGGCTCCCGGGGCATCGGGCGGCACGTGGTCACCCGGCTCGCCCGGGACGGCTTCGACGTGGCGTTCTGCTACCGGTCCGAAGAGGACGCCGCGGAGCAGACCGCGCAGGAGGCGCGCAAGGAAGGAGCGGCGGTCTTCACCGCCCGAACCGACGTCGCTGATCCGAAAGCGGTACGGGACTTCGTCCGGGCCGCGGAGAAGGAGATCGGCCCGCTGCACGCGGTGGTCTCCTGCGCCGGAATCGTCCGGGACAACCCGCTGGTGATGCTGTCCGACAAGGACTGGGACGCCGTCCTGCGCACCAACCTGGACGGTACGTACCACCTGTGCAAGGCCGCCGTCTTCTCGATGATGAAGCGCCGGGCGGGCAGCGTGGTGACCATGTCGTCCGTCGCGGGGGTGTACGGCAACGCGACGCAGACCAACTACTCGGCCTCCAAGGCCGGGATCATCGGTTTCACCAAGGCGCTCGCCAAGGAGGCCGGCCGCTACGGGGTGCGTGCCAACGCCGTGGCGCCGGGGTTCATCGAGACCGACATGCTCTCCGGGCTCGCGGAGGACCACGTCGGCAAGATGACCGAGCGCATCCCGCTCGGCCGCTTCGGCCGCCCCGAAGAGGTGGCCGACCTGGTGTCCTTCCTGGTCTCCGACCGGGCCGCCTACATCACCGGCCAGGTGCTCGGTGTCGACGGCGGACTCGTCGTCTGAGCGGGGACGGCCCTCCGCGGTACCCATCGATTCGAAGGGGAAGGGCAGCATGCCCAGAAACAAGACGCCTCGGTTCTACTTCTCACTGCGCAGCCCCTACTCGTGGCTCGCCCACCAGGAACTGACCAGCCGCTACCCGGAACTGGCCGAGCGGCTGGAGTGGGTGCCGTTCTTCGAACCGGACGAGGAGAGCCGCCGCCTGCTCCAGGAGCGCGGCGGCCAGTTCCCGTACTCGGAGATGTCGCGGGCGAAGAACATGTACGTGCTCCAGGACATCGGCCGGATCACCAAGGCGCGTGGCATCACCGTCAACTGGCCGGTGGACAGGGACCCGGTCTGGGAGGTCCCGCATCTGGGGTATCTGGTGGCCGCGCGGGAGGGCCGGGGCCAGGAGTACGTCGCCGCGGTCTACCGGGCCAGGTTCGGCGAGGGCCGGAACATCTGCGATCCGGCGACCATCGCGGACATCGGCTCCGAGCTGGGCCTCGATCCGGAGAAGGTCTCCCGGGCCGAGGCCGATCCGCAACTGCGCCAGCAGGGCGCGGACATCCTGATGGACGTCTGCAGGGACGGGGTCTTCGGGGTGCCCTTCTTCGTCCGGGGCTTCAACCGCTACTGGGGCCTGGACCGCCTCGACGCCTTCGTGGAGCACCTGCGGGGCAAGGCGCCGGCCGAGGCGTCACCGCCCGCCGCGTCGGCCGGAGCCGTGGGCATCGGCCGCTCCGCCGACGACGGGCACGCGGGCGGCTGCGGCTGATCCGGCCGCCGTCCGGGCGGGCCGTCAGTGCGCTGTCAGCGCGCCCGGACACCATGAAACATGACGCTGCCCCCGCCGCCTCGAACGGCCGGCAAGGGGGGCAGCGGCACGTGTGCGCGGCCCCACGCCTGTGGACGTCGAGCGGGTGCTCACACGCTGACGGCCGCCCGGCGGCATGGACCTGATGAGCCTTTTTCCGAGGGGATTGCAATGACTCGTGTGCCGACGGCCGGTCTGCCGCTCACCGCTGGCCAGAAGGACATCTGGTTCGACGAGAAGCTCAGCGGCGGCGGTGCCACGTACAACACCGCCATCTACTGGGACATCGAGGGCCCGCTGGACCAGGAGCTCTTCGCGGCGGCGCTGGCCCGTCTCGCCGAGGAGTCGGAGTGCCTGCGGGTCCGCTTCTTCGAGGTGGACGGCGAGCCCCGGCAGGTCGTCGAGGAACTCGCCGGGCTGCCGCTGACGGTGACCGACGTGCGCGGTGCGGACGACCCCGCGGCGTCGGTCCGCGAGGCCATCGGGGCGGACCTGCGGGTGCCCTTCACCGTGGGCGGGGACGAGCCCCTGTTCCGGCTGAGCGTGTTCACCCTCGCCGAGGACCGCACCGTGTTCTGCCTCCTCAACCACCACCTGGTCTCGGACGGCTTCAGCTACGTCATCTACTGGCAGCGGCTGGCCGCCGTCTACGAGGCGATGAGGTCCGGCGGCTCGCTGGAGGAGAACCGGTTCGCCCCGCTGAACACGCTGATCGAGGCCGAGGCGGCCTACGTCGGCTCACCGCGCCACGAGCGGGACCAGGCCTACTGGCAGGAGCACTTCGCGGACTCCCCGGAGCTGGTGACCCTGGCCCGCCGGGACGCCGAGCCGGCCCAGTCCTTCCTGCGCGAGGAGACCGTCCTGGCCGACGAGCTCGCCGAGCGGCTGCGCGCGGTGGCCTGGGACGCCCGGGTGACCTGGCAGACCGTGCTGGTGGCGGCGCTCGGCGCGTACACCCGGCGGATGACGGGCACGGACGACACCCTGCTGTCGCTGCCGGTCACCGCACGGGTCGGCGGCACGATGCAGAACATCCCCGGCATGGTCGTCAACTACCTGCCGCTGCGGCTGCGGATCCGCCCGGAGACGACCCGCGGTGAGCTGCTGTCCGCCGCGTACAAGGAGATCTCCGGGGCGCTCAAGCACCAGCGCTACCGGGTCAGCAAGATCCGGCGGGGCATGGGCCTGGGCAGCGACGACCGGCGTCCCTTCGGCCCGTTCCTCAACATGATGCCGCAGATCGAGAAGCTGACGATCGGCCCGTGCGAGGCCGTCCTGCACAGCCCGTCCACCGGACTCGTGGACGACCTGGAGTTCACCGTCGCGGACAAGGGCGCGAACGGAGTCGCCGTCGACCTCAGCGCCAACGAGAGCCGGTACGACCGCGCGGAAGCCCGCGGCCACCTCCAGAGGTTCATCGGCTACCTCGACCGCTTCCTCACGGCCGGCGCCGACGACCGGCTCGGCACGCTGGAACTGCTGACGCCGCGGGAGGCGGAGCGGCTCACCCGGACGCTCACCGGTCCGGAGCGGCCCGAACCCTACCTCGGTGTGGTGGAACGCGTACGGGCCAGGGCGGCGGAGCGGCCCGACGCCGTCGCGGTGACCGACGACTCCGGCAGCCTGACCTACGCGCGGCTGACCGGCCGCGCGAGTGCGCTCTCGCGGCGGCTGGCGGGGACCACCGGACTGGTGGCCGTACTGGTCGAGCCCGGCCGGGAGTTCGTCGTCACGGAGCTGGGCGTGCTCGGCTCCGGCCGCGCCTTCCTGCCCATCGACTCCCGCTCCCCGCTCGCCCGGCTGACCGCCCTGCTGTCCGCCTCGGGCGCCACCACCCTGGTGACCGACGCCGCCTGCCAGGAGCTGGCCGGACGGCTGGCCGCGGAGGCCGGGCGGGACCTCCCCCTGGTGGTCCTGGACGACGCGGAGGACCCGCGGACCGCCCTCGCGCCGGTCGCCGGCGGGCCGCAGGACCTCGCCTACGTCATCTTCACCTCCGGGTCCACGGGTCAGCCCAAGGGCGCGATGGTGCAGCGCGGCGGCATGGTCAACCACCTGCTCGCCAAGGTCGAGGAACTGGCGCTGACCAGGACCGACAGCCTGGTGCACAACGCCCCCGTCACCTTCGACATCACGGTCTGGCAGACCCTGACGACCCTGCTGACCGGCGGCCGGGTCCGCGTCGTGAGCCGGGAGACGGCGGCCGACCCCGACGCCCTGTTCGGCACCATCGGGGCCGAGGGCCTGACCGTGCTGGAAGTGGTTCCGTCCCTGCTGCGCGCCACCCTCGACGCGTGGGACACCACCGGCAGCGCTCCGGAGCTGCCGGCCCTGCGCTGGATGATCTCCAACGGCGAGGCGCTCGCCCCCGAACTGTGCGACCGCTGGTTCCGCCGCTACCCGGCGGTCCCGCTGGTCAACATGTACGGGCCGACCGAGTGCTCGGACGACGTCACGCACGACTACGTCCGCCACGGCGACGTCCTGGACGGCGTGTTCGTCCCCATCGGCCGGCCCCTGCGCAACACCCTGCTGTACGTACTGGGCGACGAACTGCGGCCGGTGCCGCAGGGGGTCCCCGGCGAACTCTTCATCGGCGGCGCCGGAGTCGGCCGCGGCTACCTCGCGGACCCGCGCCGCACGGCCACCACCTTCGTCCCGGACCCGTTCGCCGGCGGCGGTGCGCGGATGTACCGCACCGGCGACCGGGTGGTCCTGCGCGCGGACGGCCGGCTGGACTTCATCGAGCGCCGCGACCACCAGGTCAAGATCCGGGGACACCGGATCGAACTGGGGGAGATCGAGACGGCCCTGCGCGGACTGCCCGGCGTCGGTGACGCGGTGGTGACCGCGAACGCGGACCAGGCCGGGCACAAACGGCTGATCGGCTACTTCGTCGCGGAGCGGGGACCGCTGGACCCCGATGAGGTCCGGGCCGGACTGGCCGGGGTGCTCCCCGGATACATGGTCCCGGCGGCCCTGACCGCCCTGGACCGGATGCCGCTGACCGCGCACGGGAAGGTGGACCGCAAGGCGCTGCCCGTGCCCGACTTCGCGGTACCGGCCGCCCTCCCCCCGGCGGCGCCCCGCAGCCGCGCGGAGGAGATCGTCAGCCAGGTGCTGGCCGAGGTGCTGGGGCTGACCGCGGTCGGTCCTGACGACAGCTTCTTCGCCCTGGGCGGCGACAGCATCAGCTCCATCCAGGTGGTCAGCCGGGCTCGCCGGGCGGGCCTGGTCATCACCTCACGCGATGTCTTCCTGCACCGCACGGCCGCGGCCATCGCGGCGGCGTCCCGGCCGGCCGAGGACACGGTCACGGAGGCGGCGCGCGACGGGGTCGGCGAGGTCGAGCTGACCCCGGTGGCGGACCAGCTGCGCGAGGAACTCGCCCATCTGCCCCGGGCGACACGCGAGTTCAGCCAGTACATGACCGTCACGCTGCCCACGGGCGCCGACCACGAACAGCTCGGGACGGCCCTGCAGGCCCTGGTGGACACCCACGACACGCTGCGGATGCGGCTGGTGGCGCCGGCACCGGGGCTGTGGTCCCTGGAGACGCTGCCCCCGGGCGCCGTACACGCGGCCGACCTGATCAGCCGGGTGGACGTCTCCGGGACCGAAGGCGACCCGCTGCCCGGCCAGCTGGCGGCCGCCCGCTCCCGGCTCCGTCCCGAGGACGGCCTGATGGTGCAGGCCGTGGTGCTCGACGAGGGCGCCGCCCGCCCGGCCCGGCTGCTGCTCGTCATCCACCACCTGGCCGTGGACGGGGTGTCCTGGCGCATCCTGCTGCCCGACCTCGAAGCGGCGTGGAACGCGGTGGCCGCGGGCCGCCCGGTCCGGCTCGACCCCGTCGCCACGTCCTTCCGGGGCTGGGCCAGGGCGCTCACGGAGCAGTCCCGCACCGCCCGGCTGGTGGGCGAACTGCCGGACTGGAACAACAGGCAGGGCGGCGACGACCCGCTGCTCGCGGGACGGCCGCTGGACCCGGCCGTGGACACCCACGCGGACGCGCGACAGGTGCGCGTCACCCTGTCGCCCGAGCGGACCGCCGAACTGCTCGGCACGGTACCGGCCGCCTTCCACGCCGAAGTCAACGAGGTGCTGCTGACCGGCCTCGCCCTGGCGGTCACGGACTGGCGCCGCGCCCGCGGGGTCCAGACCACCCGGACGCTGATCGAGCTGGAGGGCCACGGCCGCGAGCCGGTCGCCGGGGAGCTGGACCTCTCGCGCACCGTGGGCTGGTTCACCAGTGTCTTCCCCGTCTCCCTCGACCCCGGCGAACTCGACCGGAGCCGGCTGAAGGACGGCGGACCCGCCTGCGGCACCGCGCTCAAGCGGATCAAGGAGCAGCTGCGCGCGGTGCCCGGCCACGGCATCGGATACGGCCTGCTGCGCCACCTGAACCCGCAGTCCGCCCGGGTGCTGGCCCGGCACGCCGTCCCGCAGATCGGCTTCAACTACCTGGGCCGGTTCACCACGGGCGCGGGGGCCGCCTGGGAGATGGAGGCCGACGCCTCCGGCCAGAGCGCCCACCCGGACACCCCGCTGCGCTACCCGGTCGAGATCGTCACGATGACCGAGGACCGCCCCGAGGGGCCCGTGCTCTCGGCGACCTGGACGTACGCCGGCGGGCTGCTGGCGCACGACGACGTCCAGGAGATGGCCGAGGGCTGGTTCCGGGCCCTGGGCGAACTGGCCGACCACGCCCGCCGCCCCGGCGCGGGCGGCCGTACCCCGTCGGAGTTCCCCCTGGTCACCGTCGGCCAGAAGGAGATCGAGGCGTACGAGCGCGAAGAGGCCTACGCGGGCGGACTGACGGACATCCTGCCGCTGTCCCCGCTCCAGCGCGGACTGCTCTTCCAGGCCGAGTTCGACCGCCACGGCATGGACGCGTACACCCTCCAGGTCCTCATGGACATCGCCGGACCGCTGGACAGGGCCGCACTGCGCGCCGCGGTGGCCGCGCTGCTGGAACGCAACGACGCCCTGCGCGCCGGATTCCGGGACCGGGACGCGGGCGACCCCGTGCAGCTGATCCCCGAAGCCGTCGAACTGCCCTGGTACGAGGTCGACCTGACGGGTCTGGCGGAGGACCTCCGGGAATCCGAGGCGGCCCGGCTGACGGACGAGGAGTGGCTGCGCCGCTTCGACGTGGCACAGCCGCCGCTGACCCGCTTCACGGTCTACGAACTGGGCCCGGAGCGCTACCGCGTGGTGTGGACCGCCCACCACATCCTGGTGGACGGCTGGTCGCTCTCCGCCGTACTGGCACAGGAGCTCGTCACGCTCTGGTCCAACGGCGCGGACGCCTCGGTGCTGCCGCCGGTCGCTTCGGTCCGCGGCTACCTGGAGTGGTCCGACGCGCAGAACAAGGAGGCCGCACGGGAGGCGTGGCGCCGGGAGCTGGCCGGTGTGGACGAGCCCACCCGGCTCGGCCCCGCGGACCGTCCCCGGGTCGAGACGCTGCCGGAGACCTGGTCGGCCGAGCTGCCGCAGGAGCTGACCGCCGCGCTGACCTCCTGGGCCCATGCCCGCGGTCTGACCATGAACACCGTCGCGCAGGGCGCCTGGGCGGTCGCCCTCGGCCGTCTCACCGGCCGCGGGGACGTCACCTTCGGGGCCGTCGACTCCGGCCGCCCCGCGGACCTGCCGGGCGTCGAGCAGATCGTCGGATCGTTCATGCACACGCTCCCGGTGCGGGTGCCCCTCGACCCGGAAACCACCCTTGAGCAGCTGCTGGCCGACCTCCAGTCGCGCCGGCTCGCCCTCGAACCGCACCTGCACCTGGGCCTGGCCGAGGTACAGCAGAGCGTCGGCATCGGCGAGCTCTTCGACACCGTGGTGAGCTTCCACAACTACCCCACGGGCGTGCTGGACCGGATCGGCGAGCACATCCCCGGTCTGTCCATGCTGGACTGGAAGGCCCGGGTGATCGCCGAATACCCGCTGGCCCTGGGGGTGTTCCCCGGCGACCGGCTGAGGCTGGAGGCCCAGTACCGCTCCGATGTGTTCGACGCCGCACAGGTCGAGGCCGTCGTGACGCGCTTCGTCCACGTGCTGGAAGCACTGGTCGCCGCCCCCGGCGCACGGCTCGCGACGGTGGACGCCCTCGGTGACGGCGAACGCCGCCGGCTGCTCCGGGAATGGGCCGGCACCCCGGGACCCGACGCGCGGCGGCCGGCCACCGAGATCTTCGAGGCACACGCGGCGCGGACCCCCGGCCGGACCGCGGTCGTGCACGGCGAGAACCTGGAGGAGTTCGCTTACGGAGACCTCAACGCCCGCGCCAACCGGCTGGCCCGGCTGCTGGTCGACCGAGGGGTCGGCCCCGAACACGTCGTCGCCGTGGCGCTGCCCCGCTCGGCCACGATGGTCGTGGCCGCCCTCGCGGTGCTCAAGGCCGGCGCGGCCTACCTCCCGGTCGACACCGGGTACCCCGCGGACCGGATCACGTACATGCTGGACGACGCCCGCCCGGTGGCCCTGCTGACGGCCCAGGAGGTCCTGGAGCGGCTGCCCGCCGGGGAGACGGACGTCATCGCCGTCGACGCGGCCGACACCGTCACCGCGCTGGAGCGGTACCCGGACCATGACGTCACCGACGCCGAACGCCGCACCCCGCTCAGCGCGAGTCACCCGGCCTACGTCATCTACACCTCCGGCTCCACCGGCCGGCCCAAGGGCGTCGTCGTGGAACACGCCGGAATGCTGGGGATGATCGCGAGCCTGGTGGAACGCTTCGGCCTGGACAGCGACACCCGGGTGCTCCAGTTCGCCTCGTTCAGCTTCGACGCCTCGGTCTGGGAAATCATGCTGGCGCTGCTCACCGGCGGCTCCCTGGTGATCGCCGACGAGGAGTGCCGCACGCCGGGCCGACCGCTGGTCGACCTCATCAACAAGGCACGGGTCAATCTGGCCGGCCTGCCACCGGTGGTGGTGAACGGACTGCCGGAGGGCAGCACCCTCCCCGCCGATCTGCGGCTGGCGGTGGCCGGCGAGGCGGTGCCCGCCGAGACCGTCGAGCGCTGGGCCTCCCAGGTGCGGCTGTACAACGGCTACGGTCCCACCGAGGCCGTGGTGAGCTCCACGGTCAGCGGCCCGCTGACCGCGCCCGGCCGGCCGCCCATCGGCCGCCCGACCTCCGCACACCGCGTCTACGTGCTGGAACACGACCTGGCGCCCACCGCCGTCGGCGCCACAGGAGAGCTGTACGTGGCCGGCGGGCTGGCCCGGGGATACCTGGGCCGCCCGGACCTGACCGCGCAGCGGTTCGTGGCCGACCCGTACGGGCCCCCCGGCAGCCGGATGTACCGCACCGGTGACCTGGTGCGGTGGCTGGAGAACGGCGAACTCGACTACCTGGGCCGCGCCGACGACCAGGTGCAGCTGCGAGGCTTCCGGATCGAGCTCGGCGAGATCTCCTCGGCCCTGCTGGCCCAGGACCAGGTGGCCCAGGCCACGGTCACCGTGTACGAGGACGGTGACGGGGACCGGCGGCTGGTGGCCTACGTCGTCCTCACGGACAAGGACGCCGTCGCCGACGGACTGCGCGAGCAGCTGGCCGTGTCGCTGCCCGACTACATGCTCCCCTCCGCGGTCGTGGTGCTCCAGGAGATGCCGCTGACACCCCAGGGCAAGCTGGACCGCAAGGCGCTGCCCGCGCCGGAGCTGCGCGCCACCCTGCACGGCCGGGAGCCGCGCAGTCCGGCGGAGGAGATACTCCGCGGGCTGTTCGCGGATGTCCTCGGCCTGGACCGGGTCACCATCGACGACGATTTCTTCGACATCGGCGGGCACTCCCTGCTGGCGACCCGGCTGGTCAGCCGGGCCCGCGCCGCACTGGGCGTCGAACTGCCCATCCGGGCGCTGTTCGAGGCGCGGACGGTGGCCGCCCTGGCCGAGCAGCTGGTCACCGCCGACGCGGCCCGGCCGCCGCTCGCCCCGGCGCCTGCCGACGCCGATCCGGTGCTCTCCTCCGCCCAGCAGCGGTTGTGGTTCCTCAACCGGCGCGAGGGCAGGTCCACCGGCACCTACAACTCGCCGATGACCTTCCGGCTCTCCGGACGGCTGAACCCCGACGCCCTCCAGGCCGCGCTCCGCGACGTCGTGGAGCGGCACGAGGTGCTGCGCACGGTCATCCCGGAGACCGACGGCCGGCCCGGCCTGCGGGTCCTGGACGCCGCCACCGGCAGTCCGGTGCTGAAGGTCCGCTCACTGCCGGAGGCGGATCTCGCCGCCGCGCTCGCGAAGGAGTACGACCTCGGATTCGACCTGACCGTCGAACCGCCCATGCGGGTCAGGCTGTTCACCGTCGCCAAGGACACCCACGTCCTGCTGCTGGTCCTGCACCACATCGCCTTTGACGGATGGTCGATGGCGCCGCTGCTGGGCGACCTGTCGACCGCGTACCGGGCACGGTGCGCCGGACGGTCCCCCGAGTGGGCGCCGCTCCCGGTGGCGTACACGGACTACGCGGCGTGGGAGCACGAGCTGCTCGGCTCCCCGCAGGACCCCGACAGCCCCGGCTCCCGCCAGCTGGAGTACTGGAAGCAGACGCTGGCCGGACTGCCGGAGGAGCTCACCCTGCCGACGGACTTCCCCCGGCCGGCGGCCGGCGGCGACTCCGGCGGCGAGATCCTGTTCGAGCTCGACGCCGAGCTCTACAGCACCCTGGTGGCGATCGCCCGCGGCGCCGGAGCCAGTGAGTTCATGATGCTGCAGGCCGCATTCGCGGCGCTGCTGACCCGGCTCGGCGGCGGGACCGACATCCCGCTGGGCACGTCGGTGGCCGGGCGCACCGACGACGCGCTGACCGACATGGTCGGGTTCTTCGTCAACTCCCTGGTGCTGCGCACCGACACCGAGGGCGACCCGGCGTTCAGCGAGCTGCTGGCCCGGGTCCGGGAGTCCGACCTGGCCGCCTACTCCCACCAGGACGTGCCGTTCGAGCACATCGTGGAAGCGCTCAACCCGGTGCGGTCGCTGGCCAGGCATCCGCTGTTCCAGGTCATGCTGACGCTGCAGAACAACGAGGACGCGCCGTTGGAACTGCCCGGCCTCACGGTGCGGCCCGAGTTCGTGGAGTCCGGCCGGATCAAGGTCGATCTGGCCCTCCAACTGCTGAAGTGGCCGGAGGACGGCTCGATGCGGGGCCTGCTCGGCTACCGCACCGACCTGTTCACCCGCGCGGGCGCCGAGCGCGTCGTGCAGTCCTTCCTGCGACTGCTGCGCGCCGTGGCCGCGGACCCGGAGGTCCGGCTGAGCCGGATGGACGTGTTCGGCCCGGACGAGCGGGCCCAGGTGCTCACCGGCTGGAACGACACCGCGACGGAGGTGCCGGCCACCACCCTGCCCGGGCTGTTCGCGGCGCAGGCGGCCCGTACCCCCGGCGCCACCGCCGTCCGGGACAAGGACGGCTCGCTGACCTACTCGGAGCTCGACGCCCGCTCGAACCGGCTGGCCCGCAAGCTGATCGAGGCCGGGGCCGGGCCGGAGAAGGTCGTGGCGATCGCCGTGCCCCGCTCCCCGGAGGCGCTCGTCGCGATCCTCGGCGTACTCAAGTCCGGTGCGGCCTACCTTCCGGTCGAGGCGGACGAACCCGTCGAACGGCTCAAGCGGATGTTCGCCGAGGCCGCACCGGTCCGGGTGGCCACCACCACCGCCCTGGCGCGGCGGATGCTCGCCGCGGGGACGCCCCCGATCGTGCTGGACGGGCCCGCGGTCACGTCCGCGTCGGGCGAGCCGCTGACCGAGGCGGAGCGGCCCGGCCCGCTGCTGCCCGGCCACCCGGCCTATGTGATCTACACCGCCGGGGCGAGCGGCCGCCCCCGGGGCACGGTCGTCGAACACCGCGCGGTGGTGAACTACCTGGCCTGGGCCGGGGAGGCCTATCGCGCTCCGCGGGCCGAAGCGCTGCTGGCCACCCCGCTGTCCTTCGACATCTCGGTGACCGGGCTGTTCCTGCCGCTGACCACCGGCGGGACGGTGCTCCTCGGCGACCTGGCCGAGGGCGACGCGGTGGCGGGCGAGGGGGCCGCGTTCTTCAAGGGGACCCCGAGCCATCTGGAGCTCTTCGGCGTACTGCCCGACGGCTGCTCGCCCACGGGCGAACTGGTGCTGGCCGACGAGCCGGTGACCGGCGCGCGGCTGGACGAGTGGCGCAAGGCCCACCCGAAGGCGCGCGTGCTGACCGAGTTCGGCCCGACCGAGGTCACGGTCGGCGCGCTCGCCTCGGCCGTCGAGCCCGGGGAAGAGACCCCGGCCGGCCCGCTGCCGCTCGGCCGGCCGGTCGGCAACGTCCGGGCCTATGTGCTCGATCCCTGGCTGGGACCGGTCGGCCCCGGCGTGCCCGGGGAGCTGTACCTCGCCGGTGACGGACTGGCCCGGGGATACGCGGGCAGTCCGGGCGCGACCGCGGAACGCTTCGTGGCGGCGCCCCACGGCCCCGCGGGATCGCGGATGTTCCGCACCGGAGACGTGGTGAAGTGGGACGCGGACGGCAACCTGCGGCATGTCGGCCGATCGGACGGCCAGGTGCGCGTCAACGGATTCCGCATCGCCCCCGGCGAGGTCGAGGCCGTGCTGGAGCGCGAACCCTCGGTCGGCCGGGCCGTGGTCGTGGCGCGGGAGGACCGTCCGGGCGACGTCCGGCTGGTCGCCTACGTCGTCCCCGCCGAAGGGGCGGTGGCCGACCCGGCCGCGCTGGACAAGGCCGCGAGGGCGGCCCTCGCCGCCTACATGGTGCCGTCCTCGTACGTACCGCTCGACGCCGTCGTGCTGACCGCCGACGGGCGGGTGGACCGCGGGGCGCTGCCCGCCCCGGAGGAGACCAGGGCGACGGCGGGCACCCCGCCGCGCGATGCGACCGAGACAGCGCTGTACGACGTGGTCGCCGAGGTGCTGGGGCTGTCCCGGTTCGGTGTCGAGCAGAACCTCTTCGACGTCGGCATGGACAGCATGAAGTCACTGCGGCTGGTCAGCGGAGCCCGCGCCGCCGGGCTGGAGATCACCATCGCCGACGTCTTCGTGCACCAGAGCGTCGCCGCGCTCGCGGGAAGCTGCCGGCCGGAGCCGGCCGGCGTCGACACCGACGAGGACACCGCGCCACGCAGCGGGGCGGAGGTGATGGCCGGAGCGCTCGCCTCCGCGGCGGAGCTGGACCTGACCGACCCGTTCGGCGCGATGATCGGCATCAACCCGAACGGCGCCCGGCCACCGGTCTTCTGCGTGCACGGCGGTGTCGGGTTCAGCCTGCCGTACCTGCCGCTCGCCCAGCACCTGGACCCCGGGCAGCCGATCTACGGCATCCAGGCCCCCTGCGTGGTGGACTTCGCCCCGCTGCCGGGCTCCGTCGAGGAGATCGCCTCGGACTACGTACGGATGATCAAGGAGGTCCGGCCGGAGGGCCCCTACCACCTGCTCGGCTGGTCGTTCGGCGGCACCATCGTCTACGAGATGGCACTCCAGCTGCGCCGGGCCGGCGAGGAGGTGGGCGTGCTGTCCGTACTGGACGCCTATCCGCGCACCGGCGTCCCCGACGACCGGGAGGAACAGTCGCTGTTCGCCTGGCTGCTGGAGGGCATAGGCCACCACCGTTCCGAGTTCGGGGAACGGGACCTGACGATCGGTGACATCTTCGAGACGCTCCGCCGGGACCGCAGTCCGCTGGCGGAGATGGGCGAGCGGCGGATGGCCCGGATGGTCGACCTGATGGCCCACCACCAGACCCTGAAGTCGCTCTACGCACCCGGCCGTTACGACGGAAAGATGCAGCTCTTCGTCTCCGACTCCCCGCTCTCCGACGGGGAACGGACCGACAAGGTCGCCCTGTGGCAGCCGGTATTCGACGGCCCCATGGACGTTCACCGCATCGCCTGCACCCATGACGAGATGATGAGCCGCGTGCCGTTGTCCGAGATCGGGCCGGCCATCGCCGCCGAGCTGGACCGCTGGCACGCCGAGCACGAAGGCGGCCGCTCATGATGTCCCTCGCGCTCACCCCGCGCCCCGCGTCGGCCCTGCTCACGGAGATCACCGCGGTGACCGGCCGGCGGCTGCGGCACCTGCGGCGGGCCCCGGCCCGGGTCCTGGGCGTGGCCCTGAGCCCGCTGGTGAGCATGATCATGCTCGGCTACCTGTTCCGGGACTCCATCAGCCTGCCGGCCGGGGGCTCGTACGGGGAGTACGTGTTCGCCGGCGGCGCCGTCCAGGTCGCTCTCGCCTGCGTGGGGCCCACCGCCGTCTCCGTGGCGCTGGACCTCCAGGGCGGGATGACGGACCGGTTCCGCTCCCTGCCGATCAGCCGACCCGCGGTACTCCTCGGGCACACCCTGGCCGATCTGCTGGTGGGGCTGCTCGGGCTGGTCATCGTCACGGGCTTCGGGCTGCTGCTCGGCTGGCGCCCGCACACCGATCCGCTGCGGGTGCTGGGGGGCTTCGGACTGATCGCCGTATTCATCTACGTCATGCTCTGGCTGGGCGTGCTGTTCGCGCTCACGCTGCGCAACGTGGAGACGATCAGTGTGATCACCCCGTTCGTGGTGATCGTGCTGCCCTTCCTGTCGAACGCCTTCCTGGCCCCGCAGAACATGCCGTCGCTGATCCGGCCGGTCGCCGAGTGGAACCCGGTCAGCGCCGTGATCGCCTGCTGCCGTCGGCTGTGGGGCAACCCCGCGACGGCCGGCGGCACCTTCCCCACCGACCACCCCTGGGTGGTGGCCGGGGTGTCCCTGGGCCTGCTCTTCGCTCTCTGTTCACTGGTGAGTTTCCGCCGCTACCGCACCGCGGGCGCCTGATCCGCGGCCCTGGAGGAAGACAGCACATGAATCCCCAACCACGGTCGCCCGCGGGCGATCTCGAAACGGTGGACCTCACCGATCCGCAGACGTTCCTCGACGTCGACCTGGCGGACATGTGGCGCAGGTTCCGTGCGGAGCAACCCGTGTTCCGGCACCGCGCCACCGAACGGGGGCCCGCGTTCTGGGTGATCTCCTCGTACGCGGACGTGGTCGCCCTCTACCGCGACAACAAGCGGTTCACCTCCGAGCGGGGCAACGTCCTGGCGACCCTGCTCCAGGGCGAGGACTCCGCCTCGCGCAAGATGCTGGCCGTCACCGACGGCCCGCGCCACCGCGAGATCCGCAACCTGATGCTCAAGTCCTTCTCACCGCACGTGCTGGAGCCCGTGGTGGCCGGCGTGCACGAGCGGACCCGGCAGCTGGTCGCCGAGGCCCTCTCCCACGGCGAACTGGACTTCGTCAGCGACGTGGCGGACCAGATCCCGATCAACACCATCGGCGACCTCATGGACGTCCCGCGGGAGGACCGCGAGCAGCTCGTCGCCTGGAACACCCAGACGCTCTCCCGGCACAGCGCCGACGACAGCGAGATGGACGAGTGGATGGCGCGCAACGAGATCCTCATGTACTTCTCCGAGCTGGCGGCCAAGCGCAGGCGCAGCCCCGGGGACGACGTGATCAGCGCACTGGCCACCGCCACCGTCGACGGCGAGCTGCTGACCGAGGAAGAGGTCGTCTTCAACTGCTACAGCCTGATCCTGGGCGGCGACGAGTCCAGCCGGATGTCCTCGGTCGGCGGCCTGATCGCCCTGGCGGAGAACCCCGGGCAGTGGCACGCGCTGAAGTCCGGCGAGGCCGGCCTGGACAGTGCCACCGAAGAGGTGCTGCGCTGGACCACCCCCGCCATGCACTTCGGGCGCCGGGCCCTGGTGGACGTCCCCCTGCGGGACCGGACCATCGAGGCGGGCGACGTCGTCACCCTGTGGAACAGCTCGGCCAACTTCGACGAGGCCGTCTTCGAGGCCCCGCACGTCTTCGACCTGGCACGCACGCCCAACAAGCACGTCGCCTTCGGGTACGGGCCGCACTTCTGCCTCGGCGCCTTCCTCGGCCGCGTCCATGTGAACGCCCTGCTCGCCGCCCTGCGCTCGCAGGTCGCGGACATCAAGCTGGCGGGCCCGCCCACCAGGCTGTTCTCGAATTTCGTCGACGGCTACAGCGGGTTGCCGGTCGTCCTCTCCCCGGAATCCCCCACCGAGCGGAGCGCCGCATGAGCATCGGGATCGGAGCCATCCACTGCCTGCTGCCCACCGAGAAGACGGCGCTCGAAGACCTCCCCGAGTTCGGCATGCTGTCGCCGGAGACCGCCGACTTCGCCCGGGGCACCGGCGTGCGGACCGTCGGCGTCTTCAAGGAGACCGAGCAGGCGCCCCTCGCCGCCAGGGCCTGCCAGGAGCTGTTCGCCGCACACCCCGGGGACCCCGACACCCTGCTGATGGTGGGGCCGCGCGCACCGGACGTACTGCTCGGCTCCGACGTGGGCCGGGTGCAGGCGGAGGCCGGACTGGCCTCGGCGTTCGCCTTCACCGTCGACGGCCTGGGCTGCACCGGCTCCAGCGTCGCCTGGGCCCTGGCCCGGGACCTCCTGGCCGCCGATCCCGCGCGGGAACAAGTGGTGATCACCCACGCCAGCCGCCCCACCGGAGTGGACCGCGTCCGCTTCCCGGTCACCGTCGTCGGCGACGCCGCGTACGCCATGACCATGGTGCGCGGCGGCCGGCCGGTCCTGCGGGCCCACCGTCAGGAGACCGACGGCCGCTTCCACGACCTCTTCCGCGTCGACTACAAGGAATCGCCCTGGTACGAGTGGCGCGAGGTGTGCGAGGACCCGGCGCGCTACCGCTTCGGGCTCGCCACCACCAGCCAGCGCAGGCTCGGTTCCATGGTGGAGCAGGTGCTGGCGGACGCCGGAGTGGGCCGGGACCGGGTCAAGGCCACCCTGATGCAGAACGTCACCGCGAGCGCGTACGACTTCTACACCACCCTGCTCGGCCTGCCCATCCACCCGGTCTGCGGTGAACACCTTGCCGATTACGGGCACTTGGGAGCGATGGACGTGGTCCTCAACCTGGACGCCCTGCTGGCGGGCGGGGAACTGGAGCGGGGCGACCTGGTGATCGTGCTCAACAACAGTCCGGTGGCCGCCTGGGCGGTGACCCTGTGGGAGATATGAGCCCCGCCACGGCCCGGACCGCCACCTACGACCACGGAGAAGACTGATGGATTTCGCTCCCTCGCCCGAACAGCAGGCGTTGCGCGACAAGGTGCTCCGGTTCGCCCGGGAGAACCTCGGAGCCCAGGCCGCCGAACACGACCGCAACGCCACCTTCGACGAGCAGGGCTGGAAGGCCTGCGCCGACTTCGGCGTCCTGGGGTGGCCGATCGCCCAGGAGTACGGCGGCGGCGGGCTGGACCCGCTGACGGCGATCATGGCCTACGAGGCGCTCGGTGAGGGCTGCGTGGACAACGGCCTGGTCTTCGCGATCAACAACCACCTCTTCGCCTGCGCCGTCTACATCGCCGACCACGGTACGGAGGAGCAGCGGCGGCGCTGGCTGCCCGCGCTCTGCGACGGCTCGCTGGTGGGGGCCCACGCCCTGTCGGAACCGGACACCGGCTCCGACATGCTCTCCCTCACCACCACCGCCGTGCGCGACGGCGACACGTATGTGCTGAACGGGACCAAGAAGTTCATCAGCAACGGGCCGAGCGCCGGCCTGTTCATCGTCTTCGCCCGCACCAGCGACACCGGCGCCCGCCAGCGGGGTGTCTCCGCCTTCATCGTGCCGGCGGACACCGAGGGGATCAGCGTCCGCGACATCCCCAAGGCGGGTCTGCGCGGAACCCTGATGGGCGAGGTCGCCTTCGACGGCTGCGTGGTCGGCGAGGAGCAGCGGCTCGGCGCCGAGGGGGCCGGCTACCAGCTGTTCACCGCCACGATGGAGTGGGAACGCGGCTTCATGTTCGCCAGCCAGGTCGGCGTGATGAGCCGGCTGCTGAACCGCTGCGTCGACTACGCCGCCACCCGGAAGCAGTTCGGCCGCGCCATCGGCTCCTTCCAGTCCGTCTCGAACAAGGTCGCCGACATGCGGGTCCGGCTGGAGCTGGCCCGGCTGATGCTCTACAAGGTCGGCTGGCTGCGCTCGGAGGGCCGGCTCGCGATGCACGAGGCATCCATGCTGAAGCTCTACGTCAGCGAGGGCCTGAAGACCACCGCCCTGGACGCCATGCAGATCCACGGCGCCCGCGGATACACCGAGGAGCTCGGTATCGAGCGCGAGGTGCGGGACGTACTCGCCGGCACGATCTACGGCGGCACCTCGGACATCCAGCGGGCCATCATCGCGGGCCTGCTGGGCCTGCCCACGGCAGCTTAAGGACGTGTGAGCCGATATGCCCTCCTACCGACTCGACCTCGACGTACCGGTCTCGGGCGCGCACCGCGACGAGCTGCACCGACGGGTCTACTACCTCTCCGAATCCATCACCGGCTTCCAGCTGGTCACCGGCGGGCCCGGCGATGACGCGGTCGGCGCCGTCGTGGTGACGACCGGGCAGCCGGTTGACGCCGAAGCCCTGGCCAAGAAGCTCCGGCACCTCGTGGAGACCGAGGTGCTGCCCCAACTGCAGACGCCGCCCAAGGTGTTGTGGAGCTCGCCGTCGGTCCGCGCGCCGCGCACCGGGACGTTCTCCGCGCTGCTGGCGGACGGTGTGGTGCACGAGGCGGGACCGGGGCAGGTGGCGCTCGGCGCACCGGCGCTGGCCGCCCTGGACGCTTTCGACGGACTGCTGCGGGAGATCATCGACGAGGAGTTCGGGGCGGTGGAGTACCGCTACCCGACGCTGCTGCCGGTGTCCGCGCTGCACCGCAGCGGCTACCTGTTCTCCTTCCCGCAGCACCTGATGTTCGCCGCCCGGCTCGACGGTGACGTGGACACGTACCGGGAGTTCGCCGAGGAGGCGGCCGCGCGGGAGGACATCGGCGACCGGGTGCTGCACCGCTGCGCGCCGGTGGACCGCTGCCTGCCGCCCACGATGTGCTACCACACCTTCGACCAGTTCGCCGGTGCCACCCTGCCGGCCGAGAACACCGTGGTGACCGCCAAGGGCGGCTCGTTCCGCCACGAGTCCCGGTACCACCGGACCATGGAGCGTCTCGCGGACTTCACCATCCGCGAGACGGTCTTCCTCGGGACCGCGGAGTTCGTCCGGGAGGCGCGCGACCGGTTCCGCCGACGCGCCACCGAACTGGTCGAACAGCTCGACCTGGCGGGCCGCTGCGAGGTGGCCAGTGACCCGTTCTTCGCCGGGGCGGCGACCGCGATGCAGGTCTCCTCGCAGCGCCTGCTGGAGCTCAAGCACGAACTCCACCTGGACGTGGGGCCGGGCGAGAGCATCTCGGTCGGCTCGTTCAACCTCCACGAGAAGCACTTCGGTGACGCCTTCGGCATCAAGGGACCCGACGGCGGGACGGTCTACTCCGCCTGCGTCGGATTCGGCCTGGAGCGGCTCACCTACGCCCTGCTGTGCCAGTACGGCTGGGACGTCGACGACTGGCCGGTACCGCTGAAGGAGCGGTGCCGGAACACACCACGAGCGGGCAGGGGAATGTGATGACCGAGACCAGCCAGGTCCGGCGCGTAGGGGTACTCGGCGCCGGCACGATGGGCATCGGCGGAGCCCACGCCTTCGCGGCGGCCGGACTGTCGGTGGTGCTCGTCGACACCACCGACGCGGCTCTGGCCCGCGCCCGGGACCTGATCGCGGAGAACGCCAGGCTGTACGGGATGCTCGACCGCAGGCTGAGCACCAGCACCCCGGACGAGATCCTCTCCCGTATCGAGTTCCGTACCGGACTCGACGGCCTCGCCGACGCCGACTTCGTCGTCGAGAACGTGACCGAGAACTGGGACATCAAGGAGAAGCTGTACCGGGAGATGGACGCGGTGGCGCCCGAGCACTGCGTCTTCGGCGTGAACACCTCTGCCATCCCCATCACCAAGATGGCCTCGGTCACCGGCCGCCAGGACCGGGTGATCGGCACCCACCTGATGAACCCGGTGCCGCTGAAGAAGCTGGTGGAGGTGATCCAGGGCTTCCACACCTCCCCGGAGACCATCGAGCTGACCCGCGGACTGTTCAAGGCCATAGGCCAGGACATCGTGGTGGTCCAGGACTCCTCCGGCTTCGTGACCAACCGTGTCGCGATGCTCAGCGTGAACGAGGCGATCCTCCTGCTCCAGGACAACGTCGCGCAGGCGGGAGACATCGACCGGCTCTTCCGGCAGTGCCTCGGCCACCAGATGGGGCCGCTGGAGACGGCCGACCTGATCGGCCTGGACACCGTCATGTACTCGCTGGAGGTCCTCCTGGACAACTTCAACGACTCCAAATTCGCCCCGGCGCCACTGCTGCGCAAGCTGGTCGCCGCCGGCCGGCTCGGCCGTAAGAGCGGCCATGGTTTCTACCCCTACGAACCGGCGAGCGCCGGGAACAAGGCAGGTGCCTGATGTCAGACGACCTCATCAAGACCGTCCGCGCCTTCATCGCCGAACACGTGCGGGACACCGAACTCACCGACGACCACGACATCTTCGCGACGGGCAGCGTCAGCTCGCTCTTCGCGGTGCAGCTGGTGATGTGGGTGGAACGGACCTTCGGCATCACGGTGCAGCCCACCGACCTCGACATCGACAACTTCCGCACGGTGAACGACGTGGTGAGTTTCATCGGAGGCCGCCAGACGGCCCCCGCGTAGGTACCACGTTTCAGTCTTCAGTCAGGGCTGTGTCAGCGGGCCTCGACACGATGTTCGTGCCGAGGCCCGCTGCGGTCTTCACCCCCGGAGATATGGAGAACCCGACGTGACGAACCCCTTCGACGACCAGGACGGCACCTTCCTCGTGCTCGTCAACCACGAGGGCCAGCACAGTCTGTGGCCGTCCTTCAGCGAGGTGCCCGAGGGGTGGGCGGTGTCCCTCGGCGAGAGCTCCCGCGAGGCCGCCCTGGCCTTCGTGGAGGAGAACTGGACCGATATGCGGCCCAGCAGCCTCCACCGGGCCACCGCCGGTGACGCTTCCTGACGCACACCCCGCCGTTCTGCGAGAGGGCACATGGAAACCGCGATACGGGCCGAAGGCCTGCACAAGCGCTTCAAGAACCACCAGGCCCTGAACGGTGTCGACTTCGCCGTGGCAACGGGCACGGTCCTCGGTCTGCTCGGCCCCAACGGAGCCGGCAAGACCACCGCCGTACGAGTGCTCAGCACCCTGCTCGTACCGGACGGCGGGCACGCCGAGGTGGCCGGCTTCGACGTCGTCCGGCAGCCCTCCGAGGTCCGCAGACGGATCGGCCTGGCCGGTCAGTACGCGGCCGTCGACGGGCTGCTCACCGGCAGGGAGAACCTCACCCTCATCGGCGTACTGCTCCACCTGGGCAGGCGCGACGCGCGCCGGCGCGCCGGACAGCTGCTGGAGCAGTTCGAGTTGACCGGCGCCGCGGACAGGCCCGTACGCACCTACTCCGGCGGCATGCGGCGCCGGCTCGACCTGGCCGCCTGCCTGGTGGCCGCGCCGGCCGTGCTCTTCCTCGACGAGCCGTCCACCGGCCTCGACCCGGTGAGCCGGATGTCGCTGTGGAACGCCGTCCGCGAACTGGTCGCGGACGGCGTGACCGTTCTGCTGACCACCCAGTACCTGGAGGAGGCCGACTTCCTGGCCGACCGCATCGCGGTCATCGATGCCGGGCGGGTCATCGCGGAGGGCACACCGGGCGAACTCAAAAGAGCCGTCGGCCCGGACCGGCTGGAAATTCGGGTGATGGGCCAGGACGCGGTCGGTGACGCGTTCGTGGCCCTTTCCGCGGATGCGGCCGAAGAACCGGTCGTGGACCGGGAAAGGGGCATCATCTCGCTGCGGCTCGGAGACGGAATGAGCGGTATTGCCGCCGCTGCCACGGCATTGGAGAAGGCCGGGGTGAGCGTCGCGGATTTCTCCGTGCAACGGCCGACCCTTGATGACGCCTTCGCCGAACTCACCGGGCAGAAAGCCGGCTGAATCCGGCTGAAGGGCACCAGGAGAACGGGGGAAAGGTCATGCAGAGAATTCACTTCACGGCGGACGATCTCGCGAGAACACGGCTGCGGACGACGGCGGGCCCGGAAACGGAGACACGCCTCGCTCAGGAACTGTTCGCTCGCGGCGTCGGCCCGGTATACGCGCGATGGCGGCGGCAGGTGTACAAGCGGCTGCGGGCCAGGCCGGGCCCGCAGTCGTCCGCACCGACGGCGGGGGACTTCTGGCAGGCCGCCGTGGCCCCTTACTGGAACCGGGTGCTGGCCCACTGCGAGGCCGAGTCCGAGGCCCGGGGCCGGCTGGTCATGAGGGGCGGGGTGGAGGAGCTGTTCACCACCCTGGGCTGGCGGGTCACCTGGAAGGGCTTGGTGCTGACCCTGCACGACGGTCCCGACGAGAACGTCCGGCTCGGCGGCCGCGGACTGGTCCTCAGCCCCTCGGTCTTCCTCGCGCACCGTCCGGCACGGCTCTTCCACGATCCGCTGCGGCCCCAGGCCGCCCTGGTCTTCTCCGCGCCGCCGGACTGCGAGCAGTCCGGCGCGCTGTGGGACGAGACCTCCCTGTCGCAGGACTCGCTCGGCACCCTCGTGGGGCAGACCAGGGCGGCGGCTCTGCAGGAGCTGAGGGTGTCGAGCACCACCGGCCAGCTCGCCGACCGGCTGGGGGTCTCCGCTCCCTGCGTGAGCCAGCACACCGCCGTGCTGCGGCAGACCGGCCTCATCACCACCCGGCGGGTGCGCAATACGGTGCTGCACTCCGTCACCCCGCTGGGAATGGCCCTGCTGAACGGGAAGGTCGCCGTGCCGGCACCGTCCCCGGAGCGCTACGACGCTCCTCCGCTCCTCTCGGCGTGACGGAGCCGCGTTCAGGCGTTCTCGCCGGCCGGCCAGGTGCGGTACTCGCGCCGGCCGTAGACCAGTTCCGGCCTGCCGGGGAACTGGGTGACGCGCAGGACCCGGGCGACGACCACGAGATGGTCCCCGCTGCGGTGCCGTTGGCCGACCTGGCAGTCCGCGATGGCGTGGGCGTCCTCGAACAGGTGCGGACCGCCGGCCTCCGGATCGGCCGTGTCGTGCTCCCAGTGCACCCGGTCGAAGCGGTCCGGCTCACCCGAGGCGAACAGCGCCGCGGCCGGCCGTGCCGCGCCGTGCAGCAGGTTCACCGCGAACCGGCCGCTGTCCAGCACGGCCTCCAGGGTGGGGCTGCCCGACCTGAGGCACACCAGCAGGGTCGGCGGTTCCAGCGAGACGCTGCACAGCGAGGAGATGGTCATCCCGCGCGGCGTTCCGGCGTGGTCGACCGCGGTCAGGATGGCGACCCCGGTGGGGAAGCGGCTCATCATCGCGCGCTGGCCGTCGGCGACGGCCGCCCGGCGCTGATCGGCCGGGGGCTTCGGTCCGGTGAGTTGTGACAGTTCGGTCATGAGTGATGCTCCTGAGGGACGGACGACGGGGGCGCCGTGGCGGCCGGCGGGCCGCCACGGCGCCCGCGGACTCAGCGGCGCATGTGGGTGAAGTACTCGTACTGCGTCGGGAGCTTCTCGATGAGGGCCGCGGCCCGGTCGTGCACCGACTGGAACTCCTTCCGCGCCGCGTCCCCGTTGGCGAGGGCGAGTGCGGGGGAGGGCTTGAGCTCGATGCCGCCCATCCCGAGCAGGACGCACATGTAGGAGTACGGGGGCAGCCCGTGGTAGTGCGGGAACACCGACTCGCTGTCCGGCAGCTGGTGCTTCCAGTGCTCGATCCGCTCGGCCAGCCCGTCCGGCAGCTTCCGGGTCTTGGCGTCCTTCCAGTACTGGGTGTCGTTGCGCGCGGCGGCCGCGTAGTGCAGGGTCAGGAAGTCCCGGACGCCGTCGATCACGTTGGCGATGGAGCTGTTGTAACTGTCGCGGTGCACGGGGCTCCAGTCCGCGCCGGGGAAGTTCTTGACCAGCTGCTCCGCGGCGTGGTGGATGAAGAAGATGCCGGTCGACTCCAGGGGCTCGACGAAACCGCTGGTCAGTCCTATGCCCACGCAGTTGTTGACCCAGGAGCGGTTGCTGCGCCCGATGCGCATCTTGATGTGGTTCGCCTCGGCCGCGGCCGCCGCGGGGCCGACGAACTCGCGCAGCGTGCGTTCGGCCTCCTCGGGCGAGATGTAGTCGCTGGAGTACACGTAACCGGTGCCGATCCGGCCGTAGAGCGGGATGGTCCAGATCCAGCCCGCGTCCTGCGCGGTGGCGGTGGTGCAGGGCCGGATGCCCCGCGCCTCCATGTCCTGCGGAACCTGGAGCGCGACCGCGCTGTTGTTGGGCAGCACGTCCTGGAAGGAGATGAAGGGCTCCTCCAGGGCCTTGTTGAGCAGCATCCCCCGGAAGCCGGTGCAGTCGATGAAGAGGTCGCCCTCCAGCTCACCGTTCTCGGCGGTCTGCACGCTCTTGATCCAGCCGCGCTCGTCGAGCTTGACGTCCACCACGTCGTCGACGATGTGGGTGGCGCCGCGATCCACCGTGTACTTGGTGAGGAACTTGGCCAGCAGCGCGGCCTCGAAGTGGTAGGCGTAGGGGAACTGGGTCTTGCCCTGGTGTTCCGACATCGTCAGACCGTGGGGCTCGTCGGCGCTCTCGTCGAAGGGCTGGTTCAGCATCGCGCCGTCGAGGTGGCGCGGGCTGCGCTCGGCGTCGCAGATGTTGGCCATGACGAAGCAGTCGGTGTCGAAACGGTCGGTGCGGCCGTTCTGGAGCCACCAGTCGGCCAGCGGGAAGCCGTCGACAGACCCCATCTGCTCGAACGGGTGGTAGAAGTGGTGGCCGGGCTTGCGCCAGTTCTCGAAGCGGACCGCCAGCTTGTACGTGGCGTTACAGGCCGGCATCCAGTCGGATTCCTTGAGGCCGAGGAACTCGAAGAAATGACGAATGTCACTGAAAGTTGCCTCGCCGACACCAATGGTGCCGACCTTCTCGGATTCGACGAGGGTGATGTCGACTCGGTCCCCGAACGCGGCCTTGAGGTACGAGGCAGTCATCCAGCCGGCTGTGCCGCCACCAACGATCACGACTCTGTTGAGCATTAGCCAAACTCCAATTCCGCTACAAGACGGTTGACGAGGGGCTTCAACGCCATAAGAGCGAGCTTAGGTTTGACAAGACTTCGCCCACCACGTTGTTAAGTGGTGGGCGAAATCAGCAGGTGAAAGCGGGCGGGTTTTCCTGGGTTCGGCTCAGTCCCGGCTGCCGATCGCGGCGGAGGGGCGGGTGCGCAAGGCGATCCGGGTCGCCAGCAGGGTGGCGCCCAGGGTCAGGACGAGCGCGGAGGCGATGACGGTGATCAGGATGGACGGGGGGCCGGCGGGCATGGCCCGGTCGAGTACCGCGGAACTGAGCGGTACCAGCGTCGCCACCGCGATCAGCATGCCGAGCGCCAGGCCGGTGAAGGCGATCAGCAGCGCCTCCACGGTCATCATCCGCATGACCTGGGCGCGGGTGGCGCCGACGAGGCGCTGGAGGGTGAACTCCCTGCGACGCTCGGCGGTGGCCATCACCAGGGTGTTCACCAGGGCGATGACCGAGTAGCCGATCACCATGGCGACCAGCAGATAGGCCACCCAGGTCTGGGTGTCGTTCTGCTTCACCTGCGAGCTGATCAACGAGGCCCGTTCGGCGGCCCGCAGTCCCGGGACGGGCGCCCCGGGGCCGGTGAGCCTGGCCGCCAGCGCCGCGGTGTCGGTGCCGGGTGCGGCGGCGACCAGGATCTGCGGTACGCCGCCCTTGGTGGTGTGATCGGCGATCAGCTCCGCGGGCATCAACGCGGCTCCGTAGCCCCGCTGTTCACCGACCGTGGCCACCAGTTCGGGCTCGACCTTCGTGCCGTCGCCCAGCCGCATCGGAATCCGCTCGCCGAGCTTGTGCCCCTTCGCGGACGACTCGGGCAGCGCCACCGTGTCCGCCTTCAGACCGGCGAGGCTGCCACTCACCACGCGCACCGCGGTCGTACGCTCGATGCCCTCCGGTGAGATGCCGTTGATCTGCACCGGGGTGCCCTTCGGCGCCCTGCCCTTGCCGTCGTAATCGGCCCACTCGGCCTTCGACGGCTCCAGGAAGCCGGAGCTGGGGACGTACGCCGCTGTCGCCTTCACACCCGGCTGCTCGCCCACCCACTCCCTCACGGACGGGGAGATCCCGCCGGTGGCCGAGGTGAGCACCACATCGGCCCGCAGATTGTCCTTGAACGCCTCCTCGGCGCCCACGCTCTGGGTGGTCTGGAGGTAGATCAGGGCAGTGGCCATACCGGTGGCGAGCATGACGGGCATCACGGCCCCGGCCATCCGGATCGCCCGCGCCTTGGCGTTGAGGAGGGCCAGGTGCCCGGCGAAGCCGGTGACCGCCCGCAGCGGCCATTGCAGTACGGCCGTCACCACCTTGGTCAGTCCGGGACCCAGCAGTCCGAAGCCGATGGCCCACAGCATGGCGGCCGGAGTCGCGGTGCTGCCCGCCTTGGCACCGTCCATCTGCATGGTGACGAGGGCGAGCACGGCGCCGCCGGCCAGGCAGAGCAGGGCGGCGAGCGCCCGGATCCAGTTCAGCCAGCGGCGCTGCACGGCCGCTTCGGCCAGCGCCTCGGTCGGCCGGGTACGGGCGGCGCCGCGGGCCGCGATCCAGGCGGCTCCCACGGCGGTCACCAACGCCGCGCCGGCGCCCGCGATCAGCGGGACGAAGCCGGCCCGGTACATCATGACGTCGGGCACCACCTGGGCGTCCACGAACCGGCCCAGCAGCCATTCGCCCAGCCGCGGTCCCGGCACGCAGGCCAGCGCGGTGGCGAAGACGCCGACGATGAACGTCTCGGCGAGGATCATCCGGCGGACCTGGCCGGGAGTCGAGCCGATCGCGCGCAGCAGCGCCATCTGCCGCTGCCGCTGCTGGATCGAGAGACCGAGGGTGCTGGCGACCACGAAGACCGTGACCATGGCGGCCATTCCACCGAACACGGCGGACATCGAGACCAGGTTCTTGCCGTGGGTGACGACCTCGGGGAACTCCGCGCGGCCCCGCTTGTCGCCGCTCAGCACCGAGACCTGAGCGCCCTTGAGGGCCTGTTCGACAGCGGCCCGCACCTGCTCGGTGTCGGCCCCGGGATCGGTGGTCACCCCGATGGCATCGACCTCGCCCGTCTGCGGGGCCGCCCCCGTCGCGTCGGCGTCGGGGAGGAACACCGTGGCGCCGTCCCCCGGACCGTTCACCAGCGAAGAGACCTCGTACGGGCGGGCGGTCCCCCGCATCCCGAGGGTGACGCGGTCACCGACGTGGACATCCGCCCTCGCGGCGAGCCGGGAGTCCAGCGCGACGTGGCCGGCGGCGACCGAGGGTGCGCCTTCGGCGACGCGGTACGGGCCGAGCGGGGCGGATGCCCAGCCGTGGCCGGTGGCCGGGACGCCCCCCTTGCCACCGTCCCGGAGGAGGGTGACGGGCAGCGACAGATCCGGCACGGCGGCCTTGACCCCGGGTACCGCGGCGACCTTCCGCACGTCGGCGGCGTCGAGACCGACCCGCTCCTGGAAGACCTTGTTCGAGCCGGGGTAGTGCTGATCCCCGGTGACGACGATCGGAGCGGCGCCGTACCGCTGCGGTGCGGCCAGTCCGCGCACGCCGGTCTCCAGCAGCCCGCCGCAGGCGATCACGATCGAGGCACCGAAGAACAGGGCGATGAAGGAGGCGATGAAGCCGCCCTTGTGGAACTTCAGGGAGCGCAGTGCGAGACCGATCATCGGGTCGCTCCGCGCTGCGCGCCCTGTGCCTGGTCATCGGCCCAGGCGCCGAGGCGGGTCATGTGCTCGGCGACCATGTCGGCGGTCGGGCGTTCCAGCGAGTCGACGATCTTGCCGTCGGCGAGGAAGAGGGTGCGGTCGGCGTGGGAGGCCGCGACCGGGTCGTGGGTGACCATCACGATCGTCTGACCGGACCACTGCACCGCCTCCCGCAGCAGGCCGAGCACGTCGCGGGCGGTGTGGGTGTCCAGCGCTCCGGTCGGCTCGTCGGCGAAGACCACGGCGGGCCGGGTGACCAGCGCACGGGCGATGGCGACACGCTGCTGCTGGCCGCCGGAGAGCTCACCGGGGCGGTGCTTCTGACGCGAGGCGAGGCCGACGCGTTCGATCACCTCGTCGACATCGGCCGCCTTGGGGCGCCGTCCGGCCAGGCGTAACGGCAGTGTCACGTTGTCGCGCACGTTCAGCGCGGGCATCAGGTTGAACGCCTGGAAGATGAACCCGACGCGCTCGCGGCGGAGTTTGGTCAGATCGCGTTCCTTGAGCCCGGACAGCTCCACGCCGTCCAGCCGGACCGTGCCCGACGTCGGCCGGTCCAGGCCCGCGGCGCAGTGCAGGAAGGTGCTCTTGCCGGACCCGGAGGGGCCCATGACCGCGGTGAAGGTGCCCGCGCGGAGGCCTATGCTGACCCCGTCGAGGGCCGCCACCTTGTTCTTTCCGCCGCCGTAGGTCTTGTACACGGAGTCCAGGAGGACGACGGCCTCAGCCGAGCCGTCCGGTGTTCGGTTCATGGGTTTCCCTATCGAGTGTCGGCGCTGTGGAACTACTGGCACGGGCGGGGCTCGGCAGGACGGCGAGCGGGCCGGGGCGGGCGAGCACACCCTTGACCTGTGCGAGCGGGTCGGCGGGAGGGCGAAGAACCGCCTGGGCAACGGTCAGGTGCAACTGCGCCGCCGACACCACGAGCCGGGCGGCGAAGGGGAGCAGGGCCACCGCGACGACCGCGACGACCAGCGCTCCGGGCAGGGTGTCGATCGCGAGGTCCGAGCCGATCCGCCCCGCCGTCCCGCCGGAAGCGGTCGCGGCCCGGTACCAGAGCGGCAGCGTCACGACGGCGAGCGGCACCAGCCAGACGGCCAGTGCGAGGAGGTCCAGCAGGAGCAGCGGGGGGAAGAGGAGAATGAGGTAGACACAGTCGCGGACGATCGCGGGGTCGGCGCAGCGGGCCTTGAGGTGGGCGGGCAGTCCGGGCTCGGTGACGTCCTGGTACGCGTACGGGATCGGCTGGTCCAGCAGGTACGCGCGGCTCCGCTCGACCTGGGCGCAGCCCCTGACCACCCAGGCCCCGGCGATCAACAGCGGTATCGTCACCGTGATTTGGCTCGCCACCACGGAGATCAGGAGGGCCGCGGTCGCCACGGCGAAGAGGGTGCTGCCCACCACGAGGTAGCTGGCGAGGTAGCCGGAGGCCCGCCAGGGGGCAGCGGACAGCGGCAGTCGGACCAGCGAAGCGGGCGTACGTACACGGCTCGGCGAAAGCCGGCTCACTCGATCCTCCGGAGCATGTCGTCGATCGAGCCCACCCGGGCCTTCAGCTCCGCCAGTTCGGCCTCCAGGGACTCCTGCCGGGCGACGGCCTCCTCGGCCAGCTTGCGGTAGGAAGCCATGGCCACGGCGTCGGCGCGGTGGCGCTGGAGTCTGAAGTGGGAGACCACAGACACCGTGATTCCTCCGACGATGATCAGGACGATGGCGATAGCGACGATGGCGCCGGTCATGTCCGGGTCCCCCTCATAACGTTCTAGTCTTCCTCATTGGTGGGGCCGTCTGCCTCACGTGCGTGATTCTCGTCCGTCCCGGTCTCGTCCGCCTGGAGTGCGTCCAGGATCGTCTGCACGTTGAGACGCAGCTCGAACGGAGCCAGCTCGAAGTACTTCAACGCCTTCCCGTCGTCGGAGAGTTCGAGTGCTCCGACGACCAGGCCCGCCTTCTCCAGGCGCTCAAGATGCATGTAGAGCAGGGGGCGGGACATGCCCAGCTCGCGGGCCAGTTCACTGACGTACTTCCGGCCGCCGGCCAGCCCGGCGATGGTCCGGAGCCGTTGCGTGTGACTCACCGCGGACAGGAAGGTCAGCAGTTCTTCGCTGTTCAACATCTGCCTCCCCAGTGCGCCCGGCTGTACGTGTCAGCCAAATCTTTCACATGGCGAGAAAGGCTGTCAACAAAGGGGCCGGGGATCGGTCGCGCACGCCAGGAGCAGGCCGTCCCGCGCCAGCCACCGACCCTCGAAGGCCTCGGGCGGGGACGGCTGTCCCGGTGGGCGCTCGGCCAGGATCCGGGCCCGGAAGGTGCCGTCCGGCCTGGGGGAGACCTGCGCGTCGTGGAAACTCAGCCAGCGCCGCGTCACCGGGAACCACGCCTTGTAGACGGCCTCCTTGGCACAGAACAGCAGCCGGTCCCAGTGCACGTCCGGGTACCGGCCGGCGAGCTCGATGTGCCGCTCCCGTTCCTCGGGCAGCGCGATGTGCCGCAACAGGCCCTCCATCAGGGGCTCGTGCGGCTCCGCGTCTATGCCGAGGGTGCGGATGCCGGAGCGGTGCGTGACGACCGCAGCACGGTAGCCCGCACAGTGGGTCATGCTTCCGACCACACCGGCGGGCCATTGCGGGGCGCCGCGCTCGCCCGGCACCAGTGGCGCCGGCGGCAGGCCCAGCTTCCCGAGGGCATCGCGTGCGCAGTGCCGCACCGTCGCGAACTCCAGCAGCCTCGGCTCGCCGACCCTGCCCAGTGCGGCCCGCTCGCCCGGGTAGAGCGTCGCCTCCGGCACGTCCCCGAAGCACTCGGCGGCGGCGACACCCGCGGGCACAATCTCGTCGATCACTTGGCCGCCTCGCGCAGGGGGGCTATCGGGGAACGGAAACGAGCTCCGAGGCATCGCGCCCGGTGGTGCCGCCCTGTTCTCCGGCGCCGTCCGGCTGCGCTTCGAGGACCGGCTCGACCGCGTCCGGGCCCAGCAGCCGGAGCAACGGCCGCGTCATCATCGTGGTGGCGAGGGCGACGATGGTGAGCAGGCTCAGCATCCGCTGGTCGATGATGCCGGCCTGGAAACCGATCTGGATGATGACCAGTTCGGTCAGCCCGCGCGAGTTGAGCAGCGCGCCGAGCGCCAGAGCGGGCCGGCGGCGCATCCCGGTGAGGACCGCGCACAGCGCCGGTCCGAAGATCTTGGTGACGGTGGCCAGGAGGAGCAGCCCGCCGAGCGTCAGCGCCGTGGTCCGGTCGAAGTGGAGGGCGCCCAGATCGATCGTGAGGCCGAATCCGAAGAAGAAGAACGGCAGCAGCACGGTCTTCGCCGTGCCGGACAGCCTGTCGGCCACCCGGGCGGCCCGTGCGCTGCCCCTCGGCCAGGCGAGCCCGATCAGCAGGGCCCCGATCAGCTGGTGCACCCCGATCAGGGTCGTCAGCGCGGCTGTCGCGGCGATGCCGGCGGCGAGCAGGACCATGGTGACCGCGTCGCTCTCACCGCCCTCGGCGGCTTTCGCGTGGGAGTGCGCCCAGCGGGCCAGTCCCTTCCGCAGCGGCCCGAGGAAGAACACGGTGATCGCCGCGGCGATGAAGCCGTTCAGCAGCACCCCCGCGGGTCCGCCGCCGTGGAGCTGGGCCAGCAGCCCGGTGAGTACCAGCCACACCACGCCGTCCCCGGCCGCCGCTGCGAAGAGGCTCAACTGACCCTGACGGGTGCGGGTGAGTCCCAGGTCGGTCAGGATGCGAGCCAGCACGGGGAAGGCGGTGACACTCAGCGCACATCCCACGAACAGCACGAACACCACCGGGTTGCCGGCCGACCCCATGAAGGTGTGGACCAGCGGCACGGCGACCGCGGCCCCGGCCGCGAAGGGCACCAGCAGAGAGGCCTGGGTCACCAGGAGGGCCTGCGTTCCGGTGCCGCGCAGCCGCATTCCGGTCAGCTCGCGGCCGACACCGAACATGAAGAAGACCAGGCCCACCTGGGCCAGCCCGTCCAGCATCGGCAGAACGCCGGACGGGAAGAGCCAGCCCGCCGCCCCGGGAACGAACCGTCCCAGCAGGGTCGGTCCCAGCGCCAGCCCGGCGCAGATCTCCCCGATCACCCGCGGCTGTCCGAGCCGGTCGGCGAGCAGCCCGCCCAGATAGGCGGCGAGCAGGATCACCGCCACGGCGATCAGGAAGTGGCCGCCCTTGTCGAGGCCGTGCGCCGTGGCGGCCGCGTCCCCGGCCGGGGCCGACTTCCGGGTGGCCATCCAGGTGGCCGAGGCGATCACCGCCAGGGGCACTGTCACGATCAACACCATCGTGGTCCAGCGTCGCTGTCCGAACAGGCTCTCTCCACGCACGATGCACACTCTCCGTGTTCTCGATGGGCGGGCGACGCGGCTCAGCCGCGTCGGTTCTCGTCGTGCTCGGCGCCGAGCGCCTCCCGGACCACGTCGTACGGCGGTGACGCGGCCAGGTAGAAGTGGTCACCGGGCACCACTCGTTGCCGGAAGCTGCCGGTGGTGTGCTCGGCCCATCGGGCGGCCTGATCCGGCGTCACGCGTGTGTCGTTGTCCCCCAGCACGGCCGTGACCGGGCAGCGCAGCAGGGGGCCGGCACGGTGGGCATAGGCACCCAGCATCTGGAAGTCGCCCTTGACGTACGGCAGGATCAGCTCGCGGAACATCGGGTTGTCCAGCAGCTCCGCATCGGTGCCGCCCAGGTCCGTCAGCGTCGCGATGGCGCTCTCGTCGTCCAGCGCGGCCGCCCGGGCCTCCGACCGGACCGAGTGGGCCGGCCGGGTCCCCGACACGAAGAGATGCGCGGGCCGCGCGCCCTCGGCCTCCAGGATCCTGGCCGTCTCATAGGCGACGACAGCGCCCATGCTGTGGCCGAACAGCGTCGTGGGACGGTCCATGAGAGGCCGGACGGCGTCCGCGATCTCCCCCGCCATCGCCACCAGGTCGGTGGCCGGGGGCTCCCCGAACCGGTCGGCCCGCCCCGGGTAGCAGACCGCGTGCACCTCGAACTCGGGGAGGCCCTTGCGCCACTCCCGGAAGAAGTACGACGACCCCCCGGCATGGGGGAAGCAGACCAACCGTCGGGTGGCGAAAGGGCGGGGTTCCCTGCATTCCGTCCAGGCCATCAAAGCGCTCCTGCTGGTCGTATGCCGAACGTGCTCGGCTGTTCCACGGGCCCGCCCATTGGACCCGGCCCCGCTGACAGCCAACTGACAAGGGCGTGGCCCCGGCGCCGCCACGGCGGGAACGCACTGCCGGTGCCGGGGGGCGGCAGCCGTTCGAGCCGTAGGGTCGTGGCATGGCGACTGAAGACGGCCCGGCCCCCGACCCCGAGCGCACGCAGGACCGCGCGGACGCGAACCGGAGTGAACCGGCAGAGGATCCTGCACGGGCCTGCCCGTCGAACCGCCCTCCCGGCATCGAGTACATGGACAACACCTTCGTCACCCTCTTCTGGCGACGGCAGCTCCTCACGGATGCCGGACTGCGGCTCGAAGAGAGCGGGTTCCGGGTGGTCCACCTCGCGGCGGGGGAGTGGACCCGCGAGCGGGAGATGCACAGTGCCTTCGCCGCGGCGCTGCGGTTCCCCGACTACTACGGCCACAACCTCGACGCGCTGAACGACTGCCTCGGGGACGTGGCCTGCCACGGCCCCTACGACGACGCACCCGAAGGCACCGGGCTCGTCCTGTCCGTCACCGACTACGACCGCTTCACCGCCGCCTGCCCGGACGCGGCCCAGTCCGTCCTGGACATCGTCGCCGGCCAGGCCCGCCACGCGGCGGTGCTCCGGCGCCGCTTCTTCTGCCTGGTCCACAGCAACGACCCGGACATCCGGTTCGAACCGGTCGGCGCCGTGCCCGTCCTGTGGAACCGCGACGAGTGGGCCGACGCCAGACGCCGCTGAGGGGCCCACCCCCGGCCACGATCCGCCGGACAGACCCTAAGCGCGCCTGCGGACGCGGCGGACGAGCACGATGATCAGACACAGCAGAACCACGCCGCCGACGACGAAGATCCATGGGTGGCCGCCGCTTCGGCCGGCCGCCTTCGCCGGTGCGGCGACGGGGAGCGGGTCGTGGTGGTCAACCGGGTAGGCGCCGCCGCCGAGCCACACCTTGCCCTGCCGGTCGGGCGCCGCGTGCTGGGCCGAGGCGGCCACCGCGTCGGTCAGGCCCTGGTGCTGGGCGGAGAACGCGGCTTCGGCCATCGGCACCAGGTCGACGTTGCTGAAGTCGACACCGCCATAGCTGTAGGTCACGTCGTAGCGGTAGTCGCCGACCCGCTTGACGCGGTGGACGTTGAACTCCTTCTTGTTGTACGACTTCACGTAGGCGTCGAAGACCTGGCGCGACGACCATGACTCACGGGCCGGCCACGGGCTCACGTCGCCGCTGTCAATCAGCCCGGCAAGGCTGCCGTCGGTGTGCTTCTCGCGATACCACTCGGCGGCGACCCGGCTGAGGTAGACGCGGCGCAGGTCGGCGAAGTCGGCGCCCTTGTTGACGTTCTCCTCGACCTTGGGCAGCACCTTGGAGCGGAAGAGCGAGACCATGCGGTCGTCCGACTTGGCGCAGCCGGAGCTGCCGCCCCGCGACTTGAGGTAGTCGGCCTCCATCTTCACTTCGAGTGGGGCGTCGACGATGTAGAGGCCGCCGTTGTGCTCGTAGACAGCGGCCGGCTTGGGGACGATCCACTGGCGCAGCGAGATGCACGACTGCTTGCCGGGGGTGAACTTGCCCCAGAACTCCTTGCCCAGCGCGGTGTCGGGGTGGATGAGTCTGCCGACGAGGGTCTTCATCCGGAAGTCGGCCTGGAGCAGGACCCGCCCGACATCGGTCGCGCCGAGCTTCGGGTCGACGATGCGGTCGGGCTCGGTCGGGTTGAGGTTCACCCAGAACGTCGACCGAGGCAGGCTGAGCCAGACGAAGAACGCGTCCGAACTCTGGTTGACCGCTGTCTTGCCCGCTGCGGCCTTGTGGTCGGTACCGGGCGTTGAGTCGGCGGCGAACGAGTACTGCAACCGGCCGCCCGCGCCCTCGTTGAGATAGCGCAGCTGGAGCGTGGAGAAGTCGATTCCGCCGGGATCGGTGCCGTTCAGCGCGGCGACCGCGGCGCTCTGCACGGGCGAATTGCCGGGTCTGTTGAACGGCTCGGCCTTCACCAGCGCCGAGGCATCGCCGGTGACCTTCTTACCGTTGTCGACGAACTTCTGGGCCAGATGTTTCTTGTTCTCGCGGAGCGTCTCCTGCCGCTTCGCGCCGGTGGGCGGATCGTCGACGGCGTGCACGACCTGCTCCACGTTGGGAAATATTCTGCGGGTTTCGAGCATCTTGCGGCAGCTGCTGTCCCCTGCCCCCGTACAGGGCTCCTGCTCGGTGGAGACCTTGAACGTCCGGTTGAGGAGGTCCTTCCGCACGGGCGGCGGGCTCTTCAGCCGGCCCGCTGCGTAAGCCTCGGACGCCAGCGAATTGAAGTTGACCGTGACCAGCCCATCGAGCGGTTCCGAGTGCATCAGTCCACGATTCAGCCTGCTCTGGATCCGCTTCGCCGACTCACCGGACAGGTCCCAGGTGAGACTGGACGCCGCCTTCTCACCGGCCGAGGTCGGCGCCCGCCAGTCGACGATCTCATTGTTCGCGTCGCGGAGTGGCCGCAGATCCCATCCGACGAGCTGGAACGTCTTTGCCTGCGAGTCGAAAAGCAGTAACTGGATGATGGCCGTGTTGGTGTTGGCGACCGTGCCGTCGGCGCGGGGGGAGGGCAGGCGGTTGTTGATGCTTCCCGTCGTGATACATAAGGCCTTCCCGGGAACCACGTCCGGTATGAAGCTCGTGCCGACGTTGGTGTCGTAGCTGACCTCGTACGGCGCCCTGGAATGCAGCGAGCGGTATATCAGATTCGGGATCATGAGGATCCACTCCGGGTCGTGCTCGGTGACCTTCTCGAAGCGGACCGTCCCCGGCTGGTCGTCGGCGAGGGCGGGAACCGGCGGGACTGCCAGCAGTACTGCCAGCAGGGCGGCCAGCCCCGCCAGGACACGCCGCACGAAAGCCGTCCGCCGCCCCCGGACGGCGACGGCGATCACAGCTCGACTCCTTCACGGAGGCCGTCGAGCAGGCCTGGCCAGTAGGCACCGGTCTCGGCGGCAGCCGGATCGAGACCGGCCAGGACCGTCTCGAACCGCGCGTAGGCCGCGAGGCCGTCCTCAGCTGTCATCCCTGCCACGGTCGGATCCCAGATCTCGCGGCGCCAGACGCCCAGGGCGACCAGGAAAAGCGGCAGGCTGGAGCCGACCAGTACCAGAGCCGGGACGTGGCCGCCCGAGAAGGTATGGACCCGCCCGCTTCCTGGGTCAGCCACGAAGGACGGCATCTCCCAGTCCGTGGCGATAAGCAGCCGGCGGCTGTCGAGGCGCTCGACCCAGTGCGACATGCGGTTGTCGTGGACGAATGCGATGCCCTGCACCTCGACCGTGGGCAGCCCCACCGACGTCAGGAACTCCACGACATCCGGCGCGACACCGTGCGGAATCCGCCCGGCTGGGATCGCCTTGAGCCGGCTGGCCCACAGGGCGTCGATGTCTCTGATCAGCTCACGGTCGGCACGCTCAGCCATGATCGAGTGTCCCCCTTCGACTCGGCTCATCCGCTTGTGCGATTCCCAGTCGGCCGGACCGGTACACCGGCGTCATCCACCGGTCTTGATGGACCGGAGTCGGTTCGGACACCACAATCGCCCACTGCGCTGCCCCAGCAGTCCGTACCTCGTGACCGCCGAGCGGGTGGCGGACGAGGCGGACGAGTAGGAGCGCGGCGGTGCTACTCGCAGAAGACGCGCACCTGGCCGCTGGGGTCGTCGACGTCGACGGTGACCTCGTCGAGCTGCTCGACGAGTTCCTCGAGGTGCTCCGGTTTGAGTTCGGTGAGGTCGATCGGTACGCCCGACCTGCGCAGGCCCGTGTTGGCCCGGGTGAGCGCCTGCGGGGGGAGGAGGCTCGCGATCCGGACCCCGGCGCGCAGCAGTTGCAGCGGAACCTGGATGTTGACCCGGCTCGGACCCTCGCCGGTGCCGTCGTCCTCCGAAGACACCATCACCCGCAGGTACTTGGGCCGGGGCTTCGGACGGGGTGCGGCTCCCTGCTCCGACTCGGGCTGCCGGCGCTGGAGGGCGTCGATCAGCCGCTCCGCCTCGTCCGCGGTGATCTTGCCCTCGGCCAGCATCTGCAGGATCTGGCGGCGCTGCTCGTTCATGGCTGTGCTCCCCTTCGGAGTCATCGAAGTCATCTGAGTCACCTGACGCCTATCCGGAAGGCGATCGGGCCCTGGTCGATCTCGAACCTGGTGCCGGGCAGCGCCCACAGCAGGTGCCAGGCAACGCGCAGCGCGCTCACCGGACTCAGCCGGAAGGCGCGGCGGCACGCGATCAGCCCGGCCACCACGGCGAGCAGCAGCAGCGGCGACAGCAGCACGGCCACCGGCAGGAGCGGGATGTGCAGCCGGCGCCGGTTGCCGTTGGCGCGGCGATAGCCCACCGTCAGCAGCTGCGGGATCACTGCGGCCGCTCCAGCTCGTCCAGCGCCTCCTGGGCGCTGATCTCGCCGCGCTGGAGGCGGTCGAGGACGTCGGCTCCGGCGGGCGCCGGGTCGGTGTCGACGAAGTCGAGCCGGTCCGCGATCCGCTTCAGCCGGGATTTGATCGTCGGGTAGCTCACCCCGAAGATCCGCTCCATCTCCTTGATCGAACCGTGCGACCGCACGAACGCGGCGACGAACACCTGGTCCTCGACGGCCAGCTGCGCCAGCTGCGGCGGCTCGAACTGTCCCTCGACCGCGATATCGCTGTCGGTGAGCCGGACCCGCTCGACCACGAACGGACGGCCCTGCGTCAGGTCGGTCAGTTCCTGCCAGTCCACCCTCGGCTCCTCTGCACTCGTACGCGCACTCATACGCGCAAGCACTCGTACGCGCACGCACTCATCCGTGCATGCGCTCATGTGCAGTTCTATATTGAGTTTATTGAGGAGTCAACGCAGAAAACTTAATTTCCTTCAACTGAGCTTCAAAGGTCAGGCTTCCCCGTCCCGCAGCGGCTTCGCGAAGCAGCGGCTGTTGGGGTACGTGCGGTAGTGGCCGAACTTCTCGCAGGGCTCGTAGCCGCTGGAGAGGTACAGGGCGATCGCCTCCGGCTGCTGGTCGCCGGTCTCCAGGACCATGCGGACGCGGCCGGCCGCGCGGGCGTCGGCCTCCAGTGCGGCCAGGATGCGGCGGGCGAGCCCCTGGCCGCGCCCCTCGGGTATGACGTACATCCGCTTCAGCTCGGCGTCCCCGTCCGAGTAGCCCTCGGCGTTGCGCTCCTGTGAGCGCCAGCCGCCGGTGGCGACCGGGCTGTCCGACGCGTCGTAGGCGATCAGGTACCGGCCGTGCGGCGGGTCGAACATCGTGGCGTCCAGCGGTGTGACGTCGCCCTCGTCCCCGTAGCGCTCGGCGTATTCGAGCTGCACCCAGTCGTTGAGTTTGACGGCGTCAGGGTGGTCGAAGGCGCGGGTGTGGATATTCATGCGTGCAATCGTACATGTATGCGACACCCGGATGTCGGTATCGTGCCGGGATGCTCACTGTGACCACCGTGAATGTAAATGGTCTCCGCGCCGCCGCCAAGAAGGGCTTCGTCGAGTGGCTGGCGCAGACCGACGCCGATGTGATCTGCCTCCAGGAGGTGCGGGCCGAGGCGCAGCAGCTGCCCGAGGATGTACGGGAGCCGGAGGGGTGGCACACCGTCCACGCCCCGGCCGCCGCCAAGGGCCGGGCCGGGGTCTCGCTCTACTCCCGCCGGGCCCCCGAGCGGGTACAGATCGGGTTCGGCGGCTTCGGGGACGCCGGGGCCGAGGAGTTCGACACGAGCGGCCGGTACGTCGAGATCGACCTGCCGGGCGTCACGGTCGCGAGCCTGTACCTGCCCTCGGGCGAGGTCGGCACGGAGAGGCAGGAGGAGAAGGAGCGCTTCATGGCGGCCTTCCTCCCCTACCTGACCGGGCTGAAGGCGCGGGCCGCCGCCGAGGGCCGCGAGGTGGTGGTCTGCGGTGACTGGAACATCGCCCACCAGGAGGCGGACCTCAAGAACTGGCGGGGCAACAAGAAGAACGCCGGCTTCCTGCCCGAGGAGCGCGCGTGGCTGACCCGGGTCTTCGAGGAGGCCGCGTACGTCGATGTCGTGCGGTCGCTGCACCCGGACGTCGCGGGCCCGTACTCGTGGTGGTCCTACCGGGGACAGGCCTTCGACAACGACACGGGCTGGCGGATCGACTACCACGTCGCCACTGAGGGGCTGGCCGCACGCGCCGCGAAGGCGTTCGTCGAGCGGGCCGCCACACACGGCGAGCGTTGGAGCGACCACGCGCCCGTGACGGTGGTGTACGGGCAGTAGGACCGCCCCGCTACTCCCGCGGCTCCGCCGCCTCCGCGTCGCGGCGCAGCCGCCGGTCCAGCGCCATGGAGAGTTCCGCGTCGACCACCGCGCGTGCCAGCGGGCGCAGTTGGGGAGGCTCTTCCTGTGTGCTGTGATCGCGCAGGGTCGAGACGAACAGGTCCGCCAGGGCGTCCGCGTGTTCGCGGACCCGGCGGCCGGAGGCGAGGACGGTGGCGAGCGGGACGCCCTCCCGTACCAGTTCGGCGGAGACCTCCAGGAGGCGGCGGCTGATGTGCACGATCTCGTCGCCGTCCGTGCCGAGGTAGCCCAGCTCCATCGCGGCCGCCAGGTTCTCCGGGGTCGACTCGCTCTCGAAGTAGTCCGCGAGCTGCTCGGGCGTGAGCCGGACCGGGGTCTCCTCGGTCGGTTCGCCCAGGCCCAGCACTTCGGCCACGTCCCGGCCGCTCTCGAAGGTGCGGGCCAGGTCCGCGATGCCGGTGAGGGTGTGGCCGCGCTCCAGCAGGCCGGTGATCGTGCGCAGCCGGGCGAGGTGGTGGTCGTCGTACCAGGCGATGCGGCCCTCGCGGCGCGGCGGTGAGATCAGGCCGCGCTCGCGGTAGAAGCGCAGGGTCCGGACGGGGATACCGGCTTCCTTGGCCAGCTCCTCCATGCGGTATTCGCGGTGCTCGTCTCCGTCAGCCACCCCCGCACCCTACCGGCCGCCCCGCCGCGGGGGGCGCTTGTTGTACCGCCGGTAACTTTCCCCTGCCGCACCCCTACCCATCGGTACGGGGCTGCTCTAGTCTCCCAACTGTGCCAGTGATTGCTGGCAGAGTCGTGGGACGTATCGCGGGGAGGCGGCAGCATGGCCCAGCACGAACATGTACGAGTGGCGGTGATCGGATCCGGATTCGGGGGCCTCGGAGCCGCTGTCCGGCTCCGCCGCGAAGGCATCACCGATTTCGTGATCCTGGAACGCGCCGGTTCGGTCGGCGGCACCTGGCGCGACAACAGCTATCCGGGCTGCGCCTGCGATGTGCCGTCCCACCTCTACTCGTTCTCGTTCGCCCCCAATCCCGAGTGGCCGCGCACCTTCTCCGGGCAGGAGCACATCCGCGCCTACCTGGAGCACGTCGCGGACACCTTCGGGCTGCGCCCGCACCTCAGGCTGGACCACGAGGTGACGATGATGCGCTGGGACGGCGACGAGCTGCACTGGGTCATCGAGAGCGCGAACGGCGCGACCGTCGTGGCCGATGTCGTCGTCTCCGCGACCGGGCCGCTCTCCGACCCCAAGCTGCCCGACATCCCCGGGCTCGCGGACTTCCCCGGCAAGGTCTTCCACTCCGCCCGCTGGGACCACGACGCGGACCTGACCGGCAAGCGCGTCGCGATGATCGGCACCGGCGCCTCCGCGATCCAGATCGTGCCGTCGATCCAGCCCAAGGCCGCGAAGCTCACCCTCTTCCAGCGCACCCCGCCCTGGGTCATGCCGCGCATGGACCGGCAGATCAGCGGAGCCGAGCGCTGGCTGCACCGCACGCTCCCCTTCACCGGCACCGCACGCCGCGGACTGCTCTGGGGCATACGGGAGTTGCAGGTCAGCGCCTTCACCAAGCACCCGGACCAGCTGGGCCTGGTCGAGCGGATAGCCAAGTCCAACATGGCCCGCTCCATCAAGGACCCGGCCCTGCGCGCCAAGCTGACCCCCTCGTACCGCATCGGCTGCAAGCGCATCCTGCTCTCCAGCGCGTACTACCCGGCGCTCGCCCAGCCCAACGTGGACGTGGTCGCCTCCGGCCTGAGCGAGGTGCGCGGCTCCACGGTCGTCGCCTCGGACGGTACGGAGGCCGAGGTCGACGCGATCGTCCTCGGCACCGGCTTCCATGTGACGGACATGCCGATAGCCGACCGCGTGGTGGGCGCGGAGGGACACACCCTCGCGGAGTCGTGGAAGGGCGGCATGCAGGCGCTGCGCGGGGCGAGCGCGGCCGGCTTCCCCAACTGGATGACGATCATCGGCCCCAACACGGGCCTCGGGAACTCCTCGATGATCCTCATGATCGAGGCCCAGCTGAACTACATGGCCGACTACCTCCGTCAGCTCGACGTCCTCGGCGGAAAGGTCGCCCTCGACGCGCGCCCCTCCGCCGTCGGAACCTGGAACCGCCGCGTCCAGGAACGGATGAGGCGCACCGTCTGGAACACCGGCGGCTGCACCAGCTGGTACCTGGACGCCAACGGCCGCAACACCACCGTCTGGCCCGGCACCACCGCCGAGTTCCGCAGGGCGACCAGGGCGGTCGACATCGCGGAGTACCAGGTCGTCCGCGTGCCGGCGCAGCGGAGTGCGGACAACGCCGTCTCCGAGGAGGTCGCCGGATGAGCCGCCCGCTGCCCGGCCGGAGCACCCGCCCCGTGCCCGCCCGCGAACTCATGGCCGTCTCCGCCGACGGCTCCCGCGTCCACATAGAGGTGCACGGACAGGACGGCGCACCGGCGGTCGTCCTCTCCCACGGCTGGACCTGCAACACCGGCTTCTGGGACGCCCAGATCCGGGACCTGGCCGTCGACCACCGCGTCATCGCCTACGACCAGCGCGGCCACGGCACCTCGCCCGCGGCCGGCCCCGCCGGATACACCACGCGGGCACTGGCCGACGACCTCGAAGCGGTGCTCGCCGCCACCCTGGAACCGGGCGAGAAGGCCATACTGGCCGGCCACTCCATGGGCGGCATGACGATGATGGCCGCCGCCCGCCGGACCGGGCTCCGCGAGCACGCCGCTGCCATACTGCTGTGCAGCACCGGCAGTTCGCGGCTGATCGCCGAAGCACGGGTCGTGCCGATACGGGCCGGTGCGCTGCGGACCCGGCTGACCCGAGCGATCCTCGGCTCCCGCGCGCCGCTCGGCCCCGTCACTCCGCTGTCCCGCCGCATCATCAAGTACGCGACCATGGGCGCGGGTTCGGCGCCGGAGCGGGTCGAAACCTGTGCCCGCATCGTGCACGCCTGCCCCCGCGGACCCAGGTTCGCCTGGGGCCACGTCCTCGCGGATCTCGACCTCGAAGAGGGCGTACGGGAGCTGCGGGTGCCCACCGCGGTGATCGCGGGTACGGAGGACCGGCTGACGCCGCCCGCCCACGCCCGCGCCATCGCGGCGGCGCTCCCCGACTCCCTCGGGCTCACCGAGCTGGCGGGCCTGGGGCACATGACTCCGGTGGAGGCGCCGGAAGCGGTCACGGCGAAGATCCGGGAACTCGCGACCGGGTATCTCCCGTTGCGCGGTACGGCTGGTGTAGAGGGCAAGGAGGAGGTCGCATGAGCGGCAGGCACAGTCTCGAAGGTCAGGTCGTCGTCGTCACGGGAGCGGCGCGCGGTGTGGGCGAGCTGCTGGCCCGCAAGCTCTCGGCGCGCGGAGCGACGCTCGCGCTGGTCGGCCTGGAGCCGGACGAGCTGAAGAAGGTCTCGGAGCGGCTGCACGGCGACAGCGACCACTGGCACGCCGACGTCACCGACCACGAGACGATGGCCCGGGTCGCCCAGGAGGTCAAGGAGCGCTTCGGCAAGATCGACGTCGTCGTCGCCAACGCGGGCGTGGCCTCCGGCGGCCCGTTCGTCGACTCCGACCCGGCCGCCTGGCGACGGGTCATCGAGGTCAACCTGATCGGCAGCGCGGTCACCTGCCGGGCGTTCCTGCCGATCCTGATGGAGAGCCGGGGCTACTTCCTCCAGATCGCCTCGCTCGCCGCGATGACCCCCGCGCCGATGATGACCGCCTACTGCGCGTCCAAGTCGGGCGTCGAGGCGTTCGCGCACAGCCTGCGCGCGGAGGTCGGCTACCGGGGCGTGAAGGTCGGCGTCGGCTACCTCTCCTGGACCGACACCGACATGGTGCGCGGCGCCGACGAGGACGACGTCATGCGCGAGCTGCGCCAGCGGCTGCCCTGGCCGACGAACCGGACGTACCCGCTCGGCCCGGCCGTCGACCGGATAGTGGCCGGTATCGAGAGGCGTTCGCCGCATGTGTACGCCCAGTGGTGGCTGCGCGGCATGCAGTCGGTACGCGGCTACCTGCCGTCGGTGCTCGGCGTCGGCGGACGGCGCGAGATGATGCGGTACGGCTCGCGGCTGGACGGCGTCAGCAAGGGTCTTGTCGGTGCGGGAGGCGCCGCTGACCAGGCAGAACGCGCGTCGCACACGCAGCGTAAATGATCGAAATGCGATGAATGCCCGCTCGTGTAAGTCTGGTCGAGGCCCTTACGGGGCCGTCCCCCACGCACCCCACGAGGAGTGAACAGCATGGGCATCGCGGACCAGTTCAGGGACAAGGCGAAGGACCTTGCCGACCAGGCGCAGAAGAGGGCGAAGGACGGCAAGGGCAACGGGCCGGACCGTTCGCAGGACGCGTCCGAGCGGGTCTCCGGCGCGTCCGAGCAAGCTCGCGACAGGGCCCGGGGCGCTGCGGACGACGTGCGCGGGCGCTTCGACCGCTGACGGCGGCGCTCGGGTGTGAGCGATGTGTGATGTGTGTTGAGGGGCGTGTCCGGCTTCGTTCCGGGCGCGCCCCTCCCGCGTCAGGGGCCGGTGGTGAGCGGCGACCCGACCGTGGAGCCCATTCTTATACCGGTATAGTTAGACCGGTATAGTTATTGGACGCACCTGAGAGGTCCCCCATGATCGAGATCCTGAACTCCGCACGGCTTGAGCGGGCGAAGGACACCGGCGGCCTGGTCGGAGACATCCTCCACACGCTGAAGCGGCGCAGCGCGGTCGGGACGAACCTGCTGGACATCGACCGGTGGGCCAAGGAGATGATCATCGAGGCGGGAGCGCAGTCCTGCTACGTCGACTACGCGCCGTCCTTCGGGCGCGGCCCGTTCGGGCACTACATCTGCACGGCCGTCAACGACGGAGTGCTCCACGGGCTCCCCCACGACTACGCGCTGGCGGACGGAGATCTGCTGACGCTCGACCTCGCCGTGGTCAAGGGCGGGGTGGCGGCGGACGCGGCGATCAGCTTCCTGGTCGGCAAGGCCAGGCCGGCGGAGAGCGTGGCCATGATCGAGACGACCGAACGCGCACTCGCCGCCGGCATCGCCGCCGCCAGGCCCGGGGCGCGCATCGGCGACCTCTCCCACGCCATCGGCACGGTCCTCGGCAAGGCGGGCTACCCGATCAACACCGAGTTCGGAGGCCACGGGATCGGCTCCACCATGCACCAGGACCCACACGTCGCGAACACCGGACGGCCCGGCCGCGGATACAAGCTGCGCCCCGGACTGCTGCTCGCCCTGGAACCGTGGGTCATGGCCGACACCGCCACACTCGTCACCGACGCCGACGGCTGGACCCTGCGCAGCGCGACGGGCTGCCGGACCGCGCACAGCGAGCACACCATCGCCATCACCGACAGCGGAGCCGAAATCCTCACCCTGCCGACGGCCTCCTGACGCCGCCCGCGCTCGTCAGCGGAGTTTCAGCTGTTCGCGCAGCCGCTTCACATGGGCCTGGATGTCGCGTTCGATCCCGGGCTCCTCGGCGGACGCCGGGTGGGCGGGTTCGCGGCAGGGGCCGCACAAGCCGTCCCGGAACGCTTCGGCCTTGCCCGGTGCGCCGCAGTCGGTGCACTCGATCATCAGACGGGGCACTGATGTGTCGCCCTGCGGTGCGGGGGGTGCGGCGGCGGGCCGGTGGGGCGGGAGCTTGGTGACGAGGCGCTTCCTGACGAAGCCGAGCGGTGAGTCGACGGTCGCGGGCAGTCCTGCGGTGACGGCGTGGATGAGGTAGTCGGCGTCCACGCCGCGTGCGAACCACTCGGCGGCCGATTCCTCCAGTTCCCGGCAGTCCTCCTCGGAGAGCCCCAGGCGCCTGTCGGCAGGGCCCAGCCGGGCCAGGGCGAGGTAGGCGGGCGACGGGTCCGCCGGGGCGGTGCGCTGTTGCGGTACGGCCGGGGCGGGCGCGGGTGCCTCGGGTGTCGCGGGGGCTGCTGGTTCGGCCGGGACCCACGGGGGAGGGGGTGCGGCCGGTGCGGGCTGCGGTTGGTGCAGGCGGTGGCCCGCTTCGGCGGTGAGGAAGGTGTTCCACCACTCGTTGTCGCGGGCCACGCGCGACCAGAAGGTGCGGGTGACCCAGCGGACGTTGTCGCCGTCACCGACCGCGCACCGCGCCTGGCGCAGGTGTCCGGCCACGCCCAGGGCCCGCAGCGCGCTGCCCACGGCCATCTGCCCGTACAGGGGCTGGCACTTGGCGAGCGACTTGATGTTCATCGCCGAGCCCTCGGGGAGCTGGTCGACGTATCCGGCGATGTACCGCTCCCGCTCCGGCAGGAACGCGAAGTCGTCGGCGCGGGGAGGGCGCTGGTCAGGGACGGAACGCTTCCCGTAGCCGGGGCCGGGACTGGGGGCGTCGGCAGGGCAGGGCTAAAGTTCTGGGTAGCCACGAGATCGCCTCGCTTGCTTCGATCTTGGGGTGAGACCCCGGCCGGTGCGTTGAACACCGTGTCGGGGTCGTTTCGTTGGGGGCACGGTAAGCAGCCGCGACGCTGAGCCGCAAGTCGGTCACAAATAGTCACACTTGCTCGCCGTTACGGGTCAGGGAGGTAGGGAGGTTCTCCCAACCTCTTTCTTCTACCCACCGGTTGTCAGACATCGCTCGAATCTCGGAGCCCGAACCCCGGCCCTCGGATCCCGGGGTTCGAGACTCGGGCCGCCTCTCCGTCACGTACCCACGAACGAGTGAACAGGCTTCCGACGCTCGGTCTTCGGATCTCGGATCTCGGGGCTCGACGCTCGGGGCTCGACACCCGAGCCCCGAGGCTCAAGGGCAGGTGGTGGCGGCGCTGGGCAGAAGCGGCACGCCGCGTGTCCTCAACGCACCAGGAGTTCGACGGCGACCCTCAGGCGTTCAAGGTAGGACTCCCGCGTCGCGGCCTGGTGCTTGAGGCCGATCGATGCGCTGATCATCGTCTGCGCGACGGGGGCGGCCGTCTCTTGTCCTGACTCGACGGCGATCGCGCCCGTGATCAATTCTCGAAACGGCGTGGAGCGGTCTGTGTGATCTCTCCGAGGAGGTTGGTGTTGTCCGCTATGACCGCGGCGACATCGCGTGCCAGCGGGCCGACGCAGCGGCCCGCCCATTGGCCGAAGGCTTCGACGAGGCGCTCCGGAAGGGGGCGGTCGACGTCGGTCAGGAGGTCTTCGGCCACTGCGATGTCGCGTTCCAGGGCCTGGGTTGCGGCAGGTCCAGACCCGTCCGGCGGTCGGTATCGGTGGTTGGCGACGACAGGGGGCCGGCCCCGGGAGCTGGTCTCGACCGACCTGCTCCGCACCTGACCTCCCGGCGTCACGCAACCTGCGCCCGACCTGCCGGCGCAGGAAACGTCGTAGGGCCTGTCCGGTGGGTCAGGCGTGCCCCGGCCATGATCCGCCGACAGGCCCTAGCTCAGCAGTCCGAGCAGCCGCCCCACCGCCTCCACTGCGGGCCGGCCCACCTCGCCGACCGTGGCCGCGATCTGCGCGAGGGATGCCAGGACCATGCCGCGCTCACGCAGGGCGCTCCGGTCGGGGGTGAGCTCGGGCAGCGCGCCGTCGACGGTCCGGGCCTGGTCCGGGGCGAGGTGCGGGCGCAGCTCACCCAGGAGGCGGGTGAGCTCCTTGACAGCGGCCCGGAGCTCGGCGTCCTCCGCGGCACCGCCGACGGTGCCGTAGTTGATGCCGACGTTCTCGCGGCCGCCGTTCATGTTGACCACGGGCCCGTAGAAGTTCGACGCCTCGCTCATAGCTTGAACCCCGTGTTCCCCCGGCCGCCGTTCATGTTGACGACAGGGCCGTAGTTGTTCGTGCTGTTGTTGTGGAACTGCCGCACGATCGCGGTGAACTCGGCCTCCGGGTTGTCGATCGCCTGCACGATCAGTCCGGCGATCTGCCGCAGCTCGTCCATGCTCTCCAGGGTCACGACCACCTTGGAGCCGCTGTTCATCTCGACGACCAGTACCGGCTTCGCGGACCCGATCAGTTCGTTGATGACCGCGAACAGACAGATCGCGAAGACAACGAGCACGAAGCTCCCGTTGCCGCTCTCCTCGACGTCGCCCTCACTCGCGTAGTTGATCGCGGCATAGACCACGACGGTGAGGATCAGCCATTGCACGATGCGGCTGAAGGCCCTGCCCCAGTTGTGCTTGAGCCTGAACGCGTCGACCCAGGTGATGTTGTGCAGCGGGACGGCCGCCGACCCCACCCACAGCGTCCGGCGGCTGACCCGGAGGACCAGGGGGTCCCCCTTGCGGCGAGGCTGATCGCCGCCTCCGGGGTTCTGGAGCCGTCCGGGTATCGCGGAGCCTGGCTGGACGGGCCGCCCCTGCGGCGGTGGGGGAGCCTTCGGCCGTGGAGGCGAATTGGGTGGCGGCTCGGGCGCTGGTGCGCCGACCGTTCCGGTGTCGTCCATGGCTCCCCCGTGTGGTCGTCAGTCGCACCCGCTTGCCGCGGGAGCACCATTAAGCGCCCAGGGAGAGGTGTGGGGCAGAGGGGAAGTGGCCAAATTGCCGTGTGCTGGCCGGTACTTGACGAGTGGTGTGGGTCCCTGCGGTCCGCCAGGGTGCTCAGGACGCCTTGACGGACTCGATGAAGGGCACCCAGGCAGCCGCGTGCAGCTGTTCTGCCATGTGGTGAGGCGGAAGGATCGGCATCCACAACAGGGCCTCGGGCAGGATGACCCAGTACCGCGGAGTCTGGTGACTGCTCTCGAAGAGCTGCGCCCGTCCTAAGGGCTGTCCCTCGCATCGACCTCTTCGTCGCCCGCCGGCCCTGGAGCTGTGGCTGCATCGACGACCTGCTCCGAGACATCGCCGACGACAAGATGGCGGGCGTCCTCGTCACCGACACCCGGATGCAGCGCATCCACCACCCCTACGACGGTGGCGCCGACGTCTTCCACGCCACGTCCGAGGAACGGGACCGGGTGCGCGATCGGCGTGCCCACTGGCGTTCCCGTCACCCCTCGGGTCTCCGACCGGCTCGGATCTCCGTCCCGCTCAGAATCGTCTCCACTGCAAGCACCGGGTTGAGAGGCTCCACGAGCTCTTCGGTGGCGACGGCCACGAGACGCGCGGGCGCATCACCGTCCAGCAATGCGCTCACATATTCGATGGCTTCCGCAGGCGAGAACATCGGCAGGTTCTGGCGCAGTGTCCTTACAGCGTGCATGCGTCCGCGTGCGGCAGCGACTTCGCACAGCGCCTCGTGCAGATCGTCCACTGCGGTGCGCACCGGCAGCCCACGTATCCGGGCCCGATAGTCGGCCTCCCACTCCCCGGATACCGCGGAGACGACGCCGATCCGGTGCAGTCCACCGTCGACACGGTCGACGAGGTAAGGCCCGTTACCGGCCAGCATGAACTCCGGGTTCCGGGTGCGCACGAACTCCTCGGAGGTCCAGGAGACGATCCACACCAGCTCGTGCTCCTCGACGTCGACCACAGCCATCCGCATCGCGTCCACCCCCGCAGCCCGCCACTGCTGGTAGTCGCGCTCCAACTGGTCCTCGACAGCCCGAACGGCGGCCTCTCGCTCGATCACGCGTGCAGCTTCCCGCACTGACCTCTCTCTCGACCAGAGAAGGCAGGGGCTCGACGTCAGGCGCGGGCGTGAACGCCCATGCCCCCAGCCACGGTGAGGTCGTTGCCGGTGATGTAGCCGGCGGCGTCGGAGGCGAGGAAGGCCACGGCCTCCGCGACATCGGAGGGGATTCCGGCGCGGCCGAGCGGGATGTCCCGGGCCCAGGTGTCGATCATGTCCCGGGGGACGCCCAGCTTGTCGTAGGCGGGGGTGTCGATGAGGCCGGGGCTGACGGTGTTGACGCGGATGCCGCGCGGGGCGAGTTCGAGCGCGAGGGACCGCATGAGGGGCATCAGGGCACCCTTGGCGGCCGTCATGGCCGCCCCGAGCCCTTCGCCCGCGCCCACGGTGCAGACGACGGAGGCGCCGTCGTCGAGGAGCGGGAGCGCCTTTTGAAGGGTGAAGAAGTTGCCCTTCACGTTGATGTCGAACAGGGCGTCGAAGGCGTCCTCGTCGGTCGACTCGATCGGTCCTGGGCGGGAGACGCCCGCGTTGAGGAAGAGCAGATCGAGGGAGCCGAACCGCTCCCGTACCCGGTCCATGGCGTGGTCGATGTCCGGCAGGGACCGGGCGTCGGCCCGGACCGCCGTGATGCCTTCGGGGAGCCGGGCGTCCGCGACGCTGTCGCGGCCGGTGACCATGACGCGGTAGCCGCGTGAGTGGAGCAGTTCGGCGGTCGCCCGGCCGATGCCGCTGGTTCCGCCGGTGATCAGGGCTGAGGGTGCGGGCATGGCGTGTCCTTTGCATCTGGGTGCGCCGTTGCATACGGCCACTTCTGGCAGCGTACGACAGATTGGCAGTCGCTGCCAGGTGGAGTGTGACTGTCAGGGTGGCAGTGCTGGGATAGCCTGGCCGTATGGAGCAGGAAGCCAAGAAGGCGGAGGGGCCCGCGCCCGCCACGCTGTGGGCCCGGACGCGGCAGCTGGCCTCTCAGGAGATCCTGGGGACCGCTCTGCGGCTGTTCACCACGCAGGGATACGACGAGACGACCATCGCTCAGATCGCCCGGGAAGCCGGGGTCTCGCAGCGCACCCTCTTCCGCTACTTCGGCACCAAGGAAGAGCTGCTCGGCGGCGGGCAGGAGCGGTTCGGGCAGGTGCTGGCCGAGGCCGTCGGCGGACAGCCCGCCGAGGCCGACGTCTGGGAGGTGCTGCGCGCGGGGATCGTCGCCGTGCTCGCCCTGCACGACAGCCGCGAACAGGCCCTGGAACGGTTCCGCCTCCTGCACCACACGGCCTCGCTGCGCGCCGGCTGGCTGGAGAAGCGGCTGCGGTTCCAGGAGGACCTGCTGCCGCTCGTCCGGGCGCGCACGGGCGCTGCGGCCGACGACGCGGAACCGGCTGCCCGCGCGGTGATCGGGACGGCCTTCGCGTGTCTGGACGCCGCGTCGATGGCGTGGGTCGAGAGCGGTGGCGAGGGCGAGATCATGGACCTGTACGACACGTGCCTGGCGGCGGTACGGGGCTGAGCCGCGACCGGTCAGTCGGTGCGGGGCTGAACCGCGACAGGCCAGTCGGTCAGTCGATCCGGTTCCGAGTGGCGGTCCGGTGGTCTTCGGGCGGCCAGACGGTCAGCTGCGCCCCGTCACAACTGACTGTCCGGCCGGGGTACACGGCCTGGACGGCGGCCCGGTCCAGGCCGTCGATGTCGCCGCGCAGGATGACCGTGCCCGGCTGGTGGGAGACCCACACCGTGCCGACCGGCCAGACCACGATGCTGTTCCCGCACCGGGTGACGTGCCGCCAGGGGTACGCCTGGTGCAGCGCCGCCAGCGCGTCGTCCCCCCGGCCGTCGGCGTAGTCCCCCTCCAGGCATACGAGCGTGTGGTGACGGCTCGCCCGTCCCGTGCCGTCGGGCCACGGCCGGTCGTAGGGGCGGGCGGCTAATGCGTCGGCATCGTCGCGCCCGAACAAAAGATGTTCCGGAGTGCGAACGTACTCATGTGAATCGGACACCGGGCAACCCTCCAAGTCGCGTGTCACCTCGCGAGGTTGCCGAGCCCCCGAGGCTTTGCTTGAGGAAATCTATAAGATTGCTTCCGCGAATTGCAAGCGATATAGGTAGCCGTTCAGGGGGTCCGCGACGGCGGGCCCCCGGCCAATCCGGACCCACGCGGCGGCAGCGGCGGCTGGTGGCGGCCGGACCTGATGTCGGCAGGTGGGAGCGCCCGTATGCTGGCCGTGTACCGCCTGTCGGACTCACGCGTGACGGGCAGGCGGCCGAGGAGGTGAAAGGGAATGAGTGTCGCCGTCGACCACACCGGGCCCTGGACCGTCGCCGACGTCCTGGCGCTGCCCGAGGACCGTACGAACCGCTACGAACTGCTGGGGGAATCGCTCGTGATGTCCCCCGCCCCCGGTATCCGCCACCAGCGCGCATCGCTCCGGCTCGCCATGATCCTGCATGCGGCGGCCGCGGCCGCCGAGGCACCGGTCGAGGTGCTGGAAGCCGTCAATGTCGTCCTGCCCTCCGGTCTTGTCATTCCCGACCTCGTGGTGGCCGATGCCGGTGCGACCGCTGAGGACGGTGTAAGTGTCGACGCGGACGCTGTCCAGCTCGTCGTCGAGCTCGTCTCTCCCGGCAACCGAATGGTGGACCGCAAGTTCAAGCCCATGCTTTACGCCGAGGCCGCCATCCCGCACTTCTGGCGCCTGGAGTTCGACCCCGCGCCCATGCTCGTCGTCTACGAGCTGGAAAGCGGCCGATACGTGGAGCGAACGACCGCGCTCGCCGGTGTGACCACCTCGCTGGACGCGCCGTTCCCCGTAACGATCGATCCGGCTGGTCTCTCCCGCCAGTAGACGCCGTCCGACGACAAGCGGCTGCACAGTCCCGAAGCTCACTCCACCGTCCTCCACAGGTGCGGACCGTACGCGGAGACGGTGTGGTGCGAGTCGCGGGCGCCCGCAGGACGACAGGACGGGAGGGGGGCTGTGCGGCTCGGCAACTGACGTCAGCGAGGCTTGTGTTGCCGATAGGCGGGTACTCGCAGCAGCACTTCTCCGCCGTGGCTCTCAGGGGCTCCGGTGGGTTATCCGCGGTGCGGCCGGGAGCCGCTGAGTGAGGGGGCCTTGGTGCGTGTTGTCGTCGGACTGTTCATCTTCTTCTTCGGTGGGTTCTTCGTCGTATCGTCCGGACGGCTCAGTAGGTTCGGGGGAGTCAGGCAGGCTCAGTCCAGGGGCATGCAGACCTGGAACCGGACGATGTTCGTCGTGATCGGCGGAGTGCTCTCCCTCGGCGGCCTCGCGTACGCCTTCGGGCTCGTCGGGTAGCGCTCGTCGGCCTCGTCCCGGAGCGAATTCCGGGACGAGGCCGACGGGCGCTCGCGGGCCGGCTACTTCGTGGGGAGGCGCTCCAGCAGGCCCCGGAGGTCGTCGGCGTGCTCCTCCTCCTGGGCGAGCAGGTCCTCGAAGACGCGGCGGGTGGTGGGGTCGCGGTCACCGAGCCACTGCACGATCTCCGTGTACGAGGCGATGGCGACCCGTTCGGCCACCAGGTCCTCCTCGATCATGGCGGTGAGGCCCTCGCTCGCGTCGTACTCCGCGTGGGAACGGCTGGTCAGGGTGTCGGGGTCGAAGTCCGGCTCGCCCCCCAGCTGCACGATCCGGGTGGCGAGCTTGTCCGCGTGCTGCTGCTCCTCCTGCGCGTGCTCCAGGAACTCCGCCGCCACGGGCTCCGAGTACATGCCCGTCGCCGTGTAGTAGTGGCGCTTGTAGCGCAGGGTGCAGACGATCTCGGTGGCCAGTGCCTCGTTGAGCACCTGGAGCACGCGCGGCAGGTCCGCGCCGTACGCGTCGGTCACCGGGCCCCTGCCCATCTCCGCTCGGGCACGCTGGCGAAGGGTCTCGATGTCGGTCAGAAAGTCGGCCACTGCACATCCTCCTCGTCGTCGGGTACGCCGTTCGTCCATCAGTCTGGAAATGACCCGGTTCGGCGTGCCCTGTGCAACGCGTTCCCTGATCCACGCGAGGGGAACCTGGGCCGTTCGACGGGTTTTCTGCCGCTTCATCCGACCGGTCATCCGGCTTGCGGGCCTCCTGCCCGGTGAGACCGGCCTGTGCGGTCGGCGGTGGTACACAGCTGGGCGTCGGCCTCGATCAGTGCGTGTCCGTCGCAGGCGATAACGGCCGCTCCACGTCCAGCGCGGACGCGGGCCCGCTCGCCGGCGATGCAGCCGCCGCCCACGACGGCCAGCCGGCCCGGTGGCTCGCTCAGCCGCATCACGGTGTCCGAGGTCCCGTACGGGAGGCCGGCCCGGCTTCACACCCGGGGGAGCGCCCGCGCCCGTGGTTCCGTGTCACATGGATCGGTCGAGGTTGACCGCCGCGCTGATCAGCGCGAGGTGCGTGAAGGCCTGCGGGAAGTTCCCCAGCTGCTCGCCCGTGGTCCCGATCTGTTCCGCGTAGAGGCCCACGTGGTTGGCGAAGGTGAACATCTTCTCCAGCGCCAGCCGTGCCTCGTCGATCCGGCCGCTGCGGGTCAGCGCCTCGACCCACCAGAACGAGCAGATGGTGAACGTTCCCTCCGTCCCGTCCAGCCCGTCGGGCGCCTCGGCCGGGTCGTACCGGAAGACGAGGGAGTCCGCGACCAGCGCCTTCCTGATCGCCTCCATCGTGCCGAGGAAGCGGGGGTCGCGTGGCGAGAGGAACTTGACCATCGGCATGATCAGCAGCGAGGCGTCCAGCACACGGGAGGGCGGCTCGTCCGCCTCGCGGAGGCGCTGGACGAAACTGCCCAGTTCCTCGTTCCAGCCGTCCTCCATGACCTGCCGGTACATGTCGTCCCGCGCACGGGTCCACCGGACCAGATCGGCCGGAAGCCCGCGCCGGCGCGCCATCCGCACCATGCGCTCCACCGCCACCCAGGACATGATCCGCGAGTAGGTGTGGCGCTGCCGCCCGGCACGCGTCTCCCAGACCGACTCGTCGGCGCTGTCCCAGCGTTCGAGCAACCAGTCGACGATGGTCGTCAGGTCCTGCCAGGCCCGGTAGGAGATGCCTGCCCCGTACTTGTTGAACAGGTAGATGGAGTCGATGAGTTCGCCGTAGACGTCGAGCTGGAGCTGCTGCGCCGCGCCGTTGCCGGTGCGCACCGGCGCGGAACCCCGGTACCCCTCGAAGTGCCGGAGCTCGCACTCGGGCAGGTCCGGCTCCCCGTCGATGGTGTACATCGCGTGCAAGGGGCCGGTGGCGCCGTCGCCGCAGGCCCTGCTGAGGCAGCGGGTCAGCCACGCCACGAAGGACTCGGCCTCCTCGGTGAACCCGAGCCGCAGCAGGGCGTACAGGGAGAAGGCCGCGTCCCGAATCCAGACGTACCGGTAGTCCCAGTTGCGGGGGCCGCCGATGCGCTCCGGCAGTCCGAGCGTCGGAGCGGCCACGACCGCCCCGGTGGGTTCGTGGGTCAGGAGCTTCAGGGTGAGGGCCGAGCGGTGCACCATCTCCCGCCACCGCCCCTGATACGTGGACCGGCCGAGCCAGGTGCGCCAGAACGCCACGGTGGCGTCGAACAGCTCCGACGTGGCGTCCGGGTCCAGGGCACACGGCTCCGCGCCGGCCGCCCCCGGCTCCTCGACCTCCAGAACGAAGAGCACCTCGTCGCCCTGGCCGAGCTCGAACGTCCCGTGGGCCTCGCCGTCCGCCACGGACAGGCCGCTGCCGCTGCGCACGAGCAGCGTGAGGCCGTCGGAGACGAACCGGACCCCGCCCTCGCAGGCGACCGCCCGGTGGGGGGCCCGCCCGTAGTCGAGCCGCGGCGCGATGCGGGTGCGCATCCGCATGCTGCCGCGCACCGATACCACCCGGCGCACCAGCCGCTGGCGGTGGTTCTCGTCGTGGGGCCGCAGGATCGGCATGAAGTCCTGCACCTCGACCATGCCGTCCTCAGCGAGGAACCGGGTGATCAGGACAGCGGTGTCGGGGAAGTAGAACTGCTGGCGGGACGCCGTTTCGCACCGCGGTCCGATCTCCCAGACCCCGCCGCGCTCCGCGTCCAGGAGTGCGCCGAAGATGCTCGGGGAGTCGAAGCGCGGCGCGCAGAACCAGTCGATGCGCCCGTCGGTGCCGACCAGCGCGGCGCTGCGGAGATCCCCGATCAGGCCGTGCTCCCCGATGGGCAGGTACGCCTCCGGCGGCGCACCGCCGCGGTCCGCGCTCACCGCGGCGGCAGCGGCGGTCGCCTCAGGTCCGGGACCGAGGCGTATGTCGGCGGGCTCTTCGGTGGGGTCGCGGCCAGTAGGTCCAGGGCCATCCAGACCGCGTCGTCCAGCACCGCGTGGCGGCCCTCCGCCCAGTCCAGCGGGGTGCGCAGGGCCTCCACGTCGGGGGAGACGCCGTGGTTCTCCACCGTCCAGCCGTAGGCGTCGAACCACGCGGCGTTCATCGGGACCGTGATCATCGTGCCGTCGCCGAGGCGGTGGCGGCCGGTCATGCCGACCACGCCGCCCCAGGTGCGCTGGCCCACCACCGGGCCCAGCTTCAGCAGCCGGAACGCGGCGGTGATCATGTCGCCGTCGGAGGAGGTCGCCTCGTCGGCCAGCGCGACGACCGGGCCGCGCGGGGCGTTGGAGGCGTACGACACGGGCTGGGCGTCGCGGGTGAGGTCCCAGCCGAGGATCGTGCGGGTGAGCTTCTCGATGACGAGTTCGCTGATGTTGCCGCCCGCGTTGCCGCGCACGTCCACGATCAGGGCCTGGCGGGAGACCTCCAGGCGCAGGTCCCGGTTGAACTGGGCCCAGCCGGAGCCGCCCAGGTCGGGGATGTGCAGATAGCCGCAGCGGCCGTCGCTCAACTCCCGTACCACCTCGCGCCGTTTGGCCACCCAGTCCTGGTAGCGCAGCGGGCGTTCGTCGACCAGCGGGACGATCGCGACCCGGCGGGAGCGGCCCTCGGCCCCTGCGGGCCTGAAGGTCAGCTCGACCGTGGTGCCCCCGGCGGCGGCGAGCAGCGGGTAGGGGCCGGTGACCGGGTCCACCGGGCGGCCGTCCACATGGGTGAGGACCGCGCCCTCCCTGATGCCCGTACCGGCGAGCGGGGAGCGGGCCTTGGAGTCGGAGGACTCGCCGGGCAGGATGCGTCCGATGGTCCAGTCGCCGTCCCGGCAGAGGAAGTTCACGCCGAGCAGGCCGATGGCGCGCTGGTAGTGCGGCGGGCCCTCGTTGCGGCGGGCGGGGGCCACGTAGGCGTGCGAAGTGCCCAGTTCGCCGAGGACCTCGCGGAGCAGATCCGCGAACTCGTCCGGGGTGGAGACCCGTTCGACCAGGGGGCGGTACTGGTCGAGGACCGCGTCCCAGTCGATGCCGCACATGTCCGGCTCCCAGAAGTAGGAGCGGATGATGCGGCCCGCCTCGTCGAAGGCGCCGCGCCACTCGGCCGCCGGGTCGACGTCGTGCAGGATGCGGCGCAGGTCCAGGTAGACCGTGGAGTCGTTGTCGCCGGGCTCGGTCGCGGGGACGGCGCGCAGCTCCCCGTCGTCCATGACGACCAGCCGGGAGGCGTCGCCGCTGACGGCGAACCAGTCGAGGTGGTCGACGAGTTCGGCCTTCCTCGCCTTGGCGATGTTGAAGTGCTCCAGCGTCGGGCGGCCCGACATGTCCGCCGGGTTGGCGAACGTCTCCCCGAGCGCGCCGGAGATCGGCCAGCGCAGCCACACCAGGCCGCCGCCGCTGACCGGGTACAGCGCGGAGTACTTGGAGGCGGCGACCGGGAACGGGGTGACCCGGCTCTCCAGGCCCTCGAACTCGACGGTGACCGTGGAGCCCTCCGCGGCGCCCGCCTCCGCCGTGTCCACCGGGTCGAGGCCGCCCGCGGCCGGGCGGCCGTCGGGGGAGAGCGCGAAGGGGGAGGGGGTCGCGGAGGAGAGCGGGACCAGGTAGGGGCGGCAGCCGAGCGGGAAGGAGAGGTCCCCGGTGTGCACGTCGTACACCGGGTCGAAGCCGCGCCAGGAGAGGAACGCGAGATAGCGGCCGTCGCCGGTGAAGACGGGGTTCTCGTCCTCGAAGCGGCCGTTGGTGACATCGACGATCACGGGCGATCCGGCACCCGTGATCCGGGCCAGTTTGATCTGGCGCAGGGTGCGGCCGATGCCGGGGTGCGACCAGGTCAGCCAGGCCCCGTCCGGGGAGAACGCCAGATCGCGGACCGGCCCGTTGACCGAGCGGATCAGCTCGACGGGTTCGCCGGTGGTGTCCTCCTCGACGTCCAGGAGGAGGAGGCGCCCGTCGTGCGAGGCCATCGCGAGGATCTCGCCGTCCGGGTCCGCCACCAGCTCCTGGACCCTGCCGATCCGCCCGGAGGCGAGCCGGCGCGGGGCGCGGTCGCCGCTGGCACGCGGCAGGTAGGCGATCTCGATCGCGTCCTCGCCCTCCGCGTCCGTCACGTACGCCACCTGGCCGCCGCTGCCGAGCATCTCCGGCAGCCGGACCCGGACTCCGGGGGTGTCGGCGATGGTGCGGGCCGGGCCGTCGCGGTGGGTGAGCCAGTAGAGGCTGCCGCGTACCGATACGGCGCTGGCCCGGCCGGTCTCGTCCACGGAGAGCGAGTCGACGTGGCTGGCGGCCGCCACCTGGTACGGGCGCCGCCCGGAGCGCGGGCCGCCGAGCCGCACCTCCAGCCTGCGCGGAACGGCCTCGGGCGACTCCAGGTCGTCGGCCAGCCACAGTTCGCCCGCGCACTGGTAGACGACCCGCCGCCCGTCGCTGGAGGCGTGCCGGGCGTAGAACGCGTCGTGGTCGCTGTGGCGGCGCAGTCCGGTGCCGTCGGGCAGGCAGGAGTAGAGGTTGCCGACGCCCTCGTGGTCGGAGAGGAAGGCGATCCGGCCGCCGACGAACATCGGTGAGCCGAGGTGCCCGCCGATGTCCGGGAGCAGCCGTTCGCCGTGCAGCCACAGCCGTCCCGTCGCCCCGCCCCGGTAGCGCTTCCAGGCGGCGGGCTCGTGCGGCGGGGTGCCGGACAGCAGCAGGGTGCGGCGCTCGCCGTCGATGTCCGCGACGGCGATGTCGGAGACCGGCCCCCAGGGCAGCCTGCCGCCGGGGCTGCCGTCGGTGGGCACGCTGTAGGCCCAGGAGAAGTACGAGAACGGCTGCCGGTGCGAGGAGACGGCGAGGATCTGTGCGGCGTCCCCGGCGTCCGGGGTCCAGCCGCAGACCCGGGCGTCCGTCGAGCCCCAGTAGGTGAGCCGGCGGGCCGGGCCGCCGCTGACGGGTGCGAGGTGGATCTCGGGGTCGAGGCTGCGCCAGGTCGTGTACGCGATCCTGGTTCCGTCGGGCGAGAAGCGCGGATGGCTGACTCTGGTGCGGTCGACCGTCAGCCGCCAGGCACGTCCGGGGCGCTCTCCCTCCGCGACGAGCGGAGCGACCCAGAGATCGTCCTCCGCCGCGAAGCAGAGGAGATCCTCGTGGAGGTGCGGGAACCGGAGATACGAGACGTCGTCACTCACCCCCCAATGCTTTCCGTGCGAGCGGGGGGCGGCAACTTGTGGTGCGGAACACAAGCGAAACGATTCCGTTTCGCTGAGCGGCCGGGGTACCGTCGAGGTGTACGAAACAGTTTCGTTCGATTGACATGAGTTCGAGCGAGCGTCGTACGCAGCACACGTAACACCCACACATCGCACGAGCTCGGGAACGGGGGTCGACACATGGCACGCACACGGCTCACGCCCGAACGCGAGAGCGAGCTGTACGCCGCCGTGCTCGACCTGCTCCGTGAGGTCGGTTACGACGCCCTGACCATGGACGCCGTCGCCGCCCGCACCCGTTCCAGCAAGGCCACCCTCTACCGCCAGTGGGGGAGCAAGCCCGAGCTCGTCGTCACGGCTCTGCGGCACAACAAGCCCGTGTCCCTAGCAGACGTCGACACCGGCTCGCTGCGCGGCGACTTCCACGCCGTCCTGAGCCGTAGCGATGACTGTCAGATGGAGAAGGACGCCGCGCTGATGCGGGGTCTGAGCCATGCCGTCCACGACAACCCCGACCTCCTCCAGGCCCTGCGCGCCCTGCTGGTCGAGCCGGAGCTCTCCGGCCTCGACGTACTGCTGCGCCGAGCCGTGGACCGGGGTGAGCTGCGTCCGGACAACCCGGCGCTGAAATATCTGCCACACATGCTGATCGGTGCGTTCGCCGCTCGGCAGCTGGTGGAGGACCGCCCGGTGGACCAGGCGTTCCTCTTCGACTACCTCGACTCCGTGATCCTCCCCGCTCTCGGAGTCTGACCGCCGTCCCCACGGCCCCGCACAGCCCTCTCCCCAGAAGCTCCACCTGACACGCCGCTCTCGTCGTCGGGCTGGTTCCCCACGCCTTTTTCCACTCAACGACCCGACCGGGAGTACGCCTCCGTGGCCACATTCCTCTACAAAATCGGGCGGCTCGCCTTCCGGCGCCGCCGCTATGTCGCCCTGATCTGGGTGGCCCTGCTGGCGCTCGCCGGATTCGGCGCGGCCTCCGCGTCCACCGCCACCTCCAGCTCCTTCTCGATCCCGGGCACGGAGGCGCAGAAGGCCTTCGACCTGCTGGAACAGCGATTCCCCGCGGCCAGCGCCGACGGCGCGACCGCGCGCATCGTCTTCAAGGCCCCCGAGAACGAGAAGATGACGGACCCGGCCAACAAGGCCGACGTCAAGAAGATCACCGCCCAGCTGAAGTCCGGCTCCGACCAGGTGGCCTCGGTCGTCGACCCGTACACCGGCAACGCCGTCTCCAAGAACGGCTCGACCGCGTACGTCTCGGTGACCTACAAGGTCAACTCGATGGAGCTGACCGACGGCACCCGGGACGCCCTGGAGGACGCGGGCGCTGCGGCGCAGAAGACCGGGATGACCGTGGAGATCGGCGGTGACGCGCTCCAGGTGATGCCGGAGACCGGCGCCACCGAGGTCATCGGCATCGCGCTGGCCGCGGTGGTGCTCGTCATCACCTTCGGCTCGCTCATCGCGGCGGGGCTGCCGCTGCTCACCGCGCTGATCGGTGTCGGCATCGGCGTCTCGACGATCACGGCCCTGGCCAACGTGCTGGACCTCGGCTCCACCACCTCGACGCTCGCGATGATGATCGGCCTCGCGGTCGGCATCGATTACGCGCTCTTCATCGTCTCCCGCTACCGCGCCGAACTGGCCGAGGGCCGGGAGCGCGAGGAAGCGGCGGGACGGGCGGTCGGCACGGCCGGTTCCGCGGTCGTCTTCGCCGGGCTCACCGTGGTCATCGCCCTCGTCGGCCTGGCCGTCGTCAACATCCCGATGCTGTCGAAGATGGGCTTCGCCGCGGCCGGCACGGTCGCCATCGCCGTCCTCATCGCCCTCACCCTCGTCCCGGCCATGCTGGGCTTCGCGGGCAAGCGCGTCATGGGACGCAAGGCGCGCAAGGCCGCGGAGGACGAGAACAGGCCCGACGCCAAGCCGAACATGGGCACCCGCTGGGCCCGGCTCGTGCTGCGCAAGCCGGTGTGGGTGCTGCTCGTCGGCGTCCTCGGCCTGGGCGCCATCGCGATCCCGGCCGCCTCGCTGGAGATGGGCCTGCCGGACGACGGCTCCCAGCCCACCAGCACCACCCAGCGCCGCGCCTACGACCTGCTCTCCGACGGGTTCGGCCCCGGCTTCAACGGCCCGCTGATGGTCGTCGTCGACACCGAGAACAGCTCCGACGGCAAGGCCGCCGCCAAGCGGGTCGGTGACGAGATCTCCGGCATGAAGGGCGTCGTCGCCGTCACCCCGGCCAACTTCAACAAGACCGGCGACGCGGCGATGATCACCGTCGTCCCGAAGGACCGGCCCAGCTCCGTCGAGACCGAGAACGTGGTCCACGCGATCCGCGACGCGGGCAAGGACATTAAGTCCGACACCGGCGCCGAGGTCCTGGTCACCGGCTCCACCGCGATGAACATCGACTTCTCGCAGAAGATGAACGACGCGCTGCTGCCGTACCTGGCGCTCGTCGTCGGCCTCGCCTTCCTGCTCCTGATGGTGGTCTTCCGGTCGATCCTGGTGCCGCTCAAGGCGGCGCTCGGCTTCCTGCTCTCGGTCGTCGCGGCCCTGGGCGCGGTCGTCGCGGTCTTCCAGTGGGGCTGGCTCGGCTCGCTCTTCGGGGTCGAGCAGACCGGTCCGATCATGTCGATGATGCCGATCTTCATGGTGGGTGTCGTCTTTGGTCTGGCGATGGACTACGAGGTCTTCCTCGTGACCCGGATGCGCGAGGCGTACGTCCACGGCGAGAAGCCCGGCCAGGCGATCGTCACCGGCTTCAAGCACGGCGCCCGGGTGGTCACGGCCGCGGCCGTGATCATGATGGCGGTCTTCTCCGGCTTCATCGGCTCCAGCGAGCAGATGATCAAGATGATCGGCTTCTCGCTGGCCATCGCCGTCTTCTTCGACGCGTTCATCGTCCGGATGGCGATCGTGCCCGCCGTGCTCGCCCTGCTCGGCAAGCGGGCCTGGTGGCTGCCGCGCTGGCTGGACCGGGTCCTGCCCAACGTCGACGTGGAGGGTGAGGGGCTGCGCAAGGAGCTCGGCACCGCCACCGATGACGGGGCCGGTCCGGACCACGGCGGTGAGCGCGAGCTGACCCGCGTCTGAGCCGCTCCCGAGCCGTTCACCGAGCCGCAGAACTCCGGAGCCGCGTCTGAGCGGAGCGCGGCCCCGGAAAGCGCCGGTTACCTGTGGGGACGGGGGGCCGGAGCGACGAGAGCCCCCGTGCACCTGGTGTGCACGGGGGCTCTCGGCATGCCGCGGGTCAGGCGGGGGCGGCCTCGGCCCTGGGGGCGGTGTGGGTGCGGCGCAGGAAGCGGATCAAGGGAGAGCTGTCGAACTGCACCACCTCGACACCGGCCGCCGAATGGAGCTCGACGACCAGCTGGGCCCGGCCGCACGGCCAGATCCGGTAGCTGTCGCGCTCGACCGGGGCGCGCAGCCCGCGCTCCAGCAGCTCACGTCCGACGGCCCACTCCGTACCGCTGGGGAAGGCGATCCGGATCGTGGGCGGGGTGTCCGCGCTGTCGTGGCGCAGCTCCACCGGGATCACGGGCAGGTCGCGGGCGTCGGTGACGAGCCGGGCTCTGGCATGTTCTCTGATCACGGGGGACATGGGCCGGCTCCTCCTATGCATATGACTCTTATGTACGTCTTCGCCCTCTAATGTCGCATATTTTACGTAAAGAGCATGGTGAGAACCCTGAGCAGTTGTGACGGTGGCGCTCTTGCAAACGGTTCGCAACAAGGTTCTATTATTGAGAGGTTCATGACCCCGCGCAGTCACGCAGTAACGCAGGAAGCGGAGCCTCCCCCATGCATGTACCCGACGGATTCATCAACGCACCCGTCTCCGCCGTGGCCGGAGTCGTCGCCGCCGGTGCCGTGGCCGTCAGCCTGAAGGGGGCCCGCCGGGAACTGGACGAGAAGACCGCGCCGCTGGCCGGGCTGGTCGCCGCCTTCATCTTCGCCGTGCAGATGCTGAACTTCCCGGTCGCCGCCGGTACCAGCGGCCATCTGCTGGGCGGGGCGCTGGCCGCGATCCTGGTCGGGCCGTACACCGGAATCCTCTGCGTCTCCGTCGTCCTGCTGATGCAGGGCATCCTGTTCGCGGACGGCGGGCTCACCGCGCTCGGCGTGAACATCCTGGACATGGGCATCGTCACCACCGTCGTCGCCTACGCCCTCTTCCGCGGGCTCACCGGCCTGCTGCCGCGCACCCGCCGCTCGATGACCGCCGCCTCCTTCGTCGCCGCGCTCGTCTCCGTACCGGCCGCGGCCTGCGCCTTCACGCTGATGTACTGGATCGGCGGCACCACCGACATCCCGATCGGCAAGGTCTTCACCGCGATGGTCGGCGTCCACGTCCTGATCGGCATCGGTGAGGCGGTGATCACCGCGCTGACCGTCGGCGCCGTCATCGCCGTACGCCCCGACCTCGTGCACGGCGCCCGCGGACTCACCGCCCCGCTCAAGCTCCGGGTCGACGGCGAACTCGTCGACGCCCCCGCCCGCGAGCCCGTCGCCGCCGCACCCGCCGCCCGCTCCAACCGGGGCCTGTGGGCCACCGGCCTGGTCACCGCGCTGGTGCTGGCCGGATTCGTCTCCTTCTACGCCTCCGCCAACCCCGACGGCCTGGAGAAGGTCGCCACCGACCAGGGCATCGACAAGAAGACCGAGGAGCACGCCTCCAAGGACTCCCCGCTCGCGGACTACGGAGTCAAGGACATCTCCGACGCCCGGATCTCCGGCGGACTGGCCGGAGTGATCGGCGTCGGCGCCACCCTCGTCGTCGGCAGCGGCGCGTTCTACGTCGTCACCCGCCGCCGCCGGAAGGGCGACGAGCCCGAGGCCGTCACGAGCACGGACGCGAAGGTCTGATGGGCGCCGGACACGCCCACAAGCTCTACCGGCACGGGCACTCGCCGGTCCACGACCTGCCGCCGCACTGCAAGCTCGCCGCCGTCTTCTGCTTCGTCGTGGTCGTCGTCACCACCCCGCGCGAGGCGGTGTGGGCCTTCGGGCTGTACGCGCTGCTCCTGGCGGGCGTCACCGCGGCGGCCCGCGTCCCGGCCGGCTTCCTCCTCAAGCGGCTGCTGATCGAGGTGCCGTTCGTCGCGTTCGCGCTGCTCATGCCGTTCGTCGTGCCCGGCGAGCAGACCCACGTACTCGGCCTCTCCGTCAGCGTCCCCGGCCTCTGGGGCGCCTGGAACGTCCTGGCCAAGGGCACCCTCGGCGTCGCCGCCTCCGTACTCCTCGCCTCCACCACGGAGCTGCGCTCCCTGCTGCTCGGCCTGCAACGACTGAGGCTGCCGCCGCTGCTCGTCCAGATCGCCTCCTTCATGATCCGGTACGGCGATGTGATCACCGACGAGATGCGCCGGATGTCCATCGCCCGCCGCTCGCGCGGCTTCGAGGCGCACGGGGTGCGGCAGTGGGGCGTACTCGCCAAATCGGCGGGCGCGCTCTTCATCAGGTCCTACGAGCGCGGGGAGCGGGTCCACCTCGCGATGGTCAGCCGCGGCTACACCGGCACCATGCCGGTCATCGACGAGGTGACCGCCTCGCGCACCCAGTGGGCGTACGCCTCGGCACTCCCCCTGCTCGCCCTCGCCGTGTGTCTGCTGGGATGGGCCGTATGAGCACAGAGCCCGACCCCGTACCGCCGTCCCTCGAAGTCAGCGGCCTCGCCTACGCCTACCCCGACGGCCACCAGGCTCTCTTCGGCGTCGACCTGACCGTCGCACGCGGCGAGCGCGTCGCCCTGCTCGGCCCGAACGGGGCCGGCAAGACCACCCTCGTCCTGCACCTGAACGGCATCCTCGACGCGGGCGCCGGCACCGTCCGGGTCGCCGGGCTCCCCGTCGAGAAGCGCAACCTCGCCGAGATCCGCCGCCGCGTCGGCATCGTCTTCCAGGACCCCGACGACCAGCTCTTCATGCCCACCGTCCGCGAGGACGTCGCCTTCGGGCCCGCGTCCGGCGGGCTGCGCGGCGCGGAACTGGAGGAGCGGGTCACCGACGCGCTGAAGCAGGTCGGCATGGAGGAGTTCGTCAACCGGCCGCCGCACCACCTCTCGTTCGGGCAGCGCCGCCGCGTCGCCGTCGCCACGGTCCTCGCGATGCGGCCGGAGATCCTCGTCCTGGACGAGCCCTCCTCCAACCTGGACCCGGCCTCCCGCCGCGAACTGGCCGACATCCTGCGCTCCTTGGACGTCACCGTGCTGATGGTCACGCACGATCTGCCGTACGCCCTGGAGCTGTGCGGCCGCGCGGTCATCCTCAGCGAAGGCGTCATCGCCGCCGACGACCGCACCCAGGACCTGCTCTGCGACGAGCAACTGATGCGCGCCCACCGGCTGGAGCTCCCCTTCGGCTTCGACCCGCGCTCCGTGACGGTGAACACGAGGTAACAACCTCACCCGCCCCACCCGCGACCTGCGCGGCAATGCACCATGGGGGGATGAGCGGGAGCGCGGGAACAGGCGTGGACGTACGGGGCGCGGTGGTGCCCGGATTCGAACCGGTCCGGGATGCTTTCATCCGTAACTTCGAGCAACGCGGCGACCGGGGGGCGGCGGTCACCGTCTACCGGCACGGGCACAAGGTCGTCGATCTGTGGGCCGGGACCAGAGACGTGGACGGCGCGGAGCCGTGGGCCGTCGACACCGTGCAGGTCGTCCGCTCGGCCGGCAAGGGCATCGCCGCCGCCGTCCCGCTGCTGCTGCACCAGCGCGGCCAGATCGATCTGCACGCCCCCGTCGGCACCTACTGGCCGGAGTTCAAGGCCAACGGCAAGGAGCGCGTACTCGTCCGCCACCTCCTCGCCCACCGGGCCGGCATCCCGGCCCTGGACCGGACGCTGACTCCGCGGGAGGCCGCCGACGGGGTGAGCGGGCCGCTCGCCGTCGCCGCCCAGCGCCCCCAGTGGGAGCCCGGTACCGACCACGGCTACCACGCGCAGACCTACAGCTGGCTCATCGGTGAACTGGTGCGGCGCGTCACCGGGCGCACGGTCGGCCGCTGGGTCGCCGAGGAGATCGCCCGCCCGCTCGGTCTGGACTTCTGGTTCGGCATCCCGGCGGACGAGGCCCACCGGGTGGGCCGGATCGGCCCGGTCGAGGCGCCCGCGGGCGAGGAGACGGGCGCGCTGCGGATGCGGCCCAAGCGCTCGGTCGTCGAGGCCTACCGCGACCCGGACTCGCTGACCCGCCGGGCGTTCGGCGCGATCGACCCGTTCCCCGACGAGAACGACCCCGGCTACCAGTCCGCCGAACTCCCGGCGTCCAACGGGATCGCCACCGCCCGGGGCCTGGCCCGCTGCTACGCCGCGATGATCGGGCCGGTCGACGGCCACCGGCTGTTCGCCCCCGCCACGCTGACCCTGGCCCGCACGGAGGAGTCCGCGGGGCCCGACCGGGTGCTGGTCGTCAACACCCGTTTCGGGCTCGGCTACATGCTGCACGGACCGGCCTCCCCGCTGCTGGCCCCCGGCTCCTTCGGCCACCCCGGGCGGGGCGGCTCGCTCGGCTTCGCGGACCCCGAATCGGGCATCGCGCTCGGCTATGTGACGAACGGTCTGCAGAAGGGAGTAACCGCCGACCCCCGTGCCCAGGCCCTGGTCCGGGCAGTACGGTCGGCGCTATGACTTCTGCCGCGCTCACGCGCTTCGACGGTTACGGCGTCCTCATCACCGGTGCGGGCCAGGGCATCGGTGCCGCCACGGCCCGCCGCCTCGCGGCCGAGGGCGCCGGGGTCCTGGTCACCGACCTGGACCCGGAGCGGGCCGCGCGGGTGGCGGCGGACATCGTCGCGGCGGGCGGCCGGGCCGAGTCGCTGGGCTGCGACGTGACGGACCGGGCGGCGGTCGAGGCGGCGGTGGCCCACGCGGTCGCGGTGTTCGGCGCGCTCGACGTGCTGGTGAACAACGCGTACTCCTGCGCCCCCGACGAGGCGCTGTTCGAGGACGAGCCGGACGACGTCTGGGAGCGCGATCTCGACGTCACCCTCAGCGGGGCCTACCGGTGCGCGCGGGCCGCGATGGCGCACCTCGCGGCGTCCGGCCGGGGCGCGATCGTCAGCATCGGCTCGGTCAACGGCGTGCAGGACTTCGGCAACCACGCCTACAGCGCCGCCAAGGCGGGCCTGGCAAGCCTCACCCGTACCCTCGCGGGCCACGCCGGGCCGCGCGGGGTGCGGGTCAACCTGGTCGCGCCCGGAACGGTCCGCACCGACGCCTGGTCCGGCCGCGAGGACGAGATCTCCCGCGTCGGCGGCCTCTATCCGCTCGGCCGGGTCGGTGAGCCGGAGGACATCGCCGCGGCGGTCGCCTTCCTCGCCTCCCGCGACGCGGCCTGGGTCACGGGCACGACGCTGTGCGTGGACGGCGGGCTCACCGCGGTGAACACCGGCTTCCGGCAGGCCGTCGCGAAGGACTGAACCCGGTCGCGGCGGGCCGGACCCGCCCCCCGGCCCGACCTCCCCGGCCCGACCTCCCCGGCCCGGTTCAGCGGTCGGTCGCGTCGTCGTACACGCCCACGATCCGTTCCAGGAAGGCCGCCACGACGGCCTGTTCGCCCGGGGACAGCTCCGAGGCGGCCTCGGTGACGCCCTCGATGACCGGCGCCACATGCTCGTACGCCGTGGCGCCCCAGTGCTCGGCCGGGGTCACGATCACCTTGCGGCGGTCGGTGGGGTGCGGCTCGCGGGTGGCGTGGCCGCCCGCGACGAGCCGGTCGATCACCAGGGTCGTCGCCGCCGTCGAGGCGTCCAGCCTGCGGGCGAGGTCGGTGGGCGTGGTCGGCCCGACGTTGACGAGGTGGTCCATCACGGCCAGACCCGCCGGGTCCACCCGCAGCCGCCGCCCCAGATAACGCTCGAACCGCTGCTGCCGGAGCGTCAGGTTTCGTAGCTGCTCGCGGATGGCGCCACCTGTCGTCGAGGAGCCCGCGGGCGCCGGGGCGGGGTCGGTGGCGGGCGGTTTGACATCCATGCGGCTCAGGATACTCTCGATATTGCTAAGAATATTGGTAATCAATGATCTGAGGTAAAATGAGCGCGACGGAGCCGATCGCCGCACCGGCCGGGGGCCCGCCTCCGGCCGGGGACGCCGGGAGAGCCGTGGAGGGTCCCTACCGGTGGCGCTGGCTGATCCTGGCGGTGATGCTCGTCGCCGAGATCATGGACCTGCTGGACGCGTCCATCGTCAACGTGGCCGGGCCGGAGCTGGAGAAGTCCCTCGGGGCGGGCCCGGTCGGCCTCCAGTGGGTGATCGGCGGATACGCGCTGACCCTGGGCGCCGGACTGATCCTCGGCGGCAGGCTGGGCGACCGCTACGGGCGCCGCACGATGTTCCTGCTGGGCCTCGCCGCCTTCACCCTCACCTCACTGCTCTGCGCCTGCGCGCCGAGCATCGAGTCGCTGATCGTCTTCCGGCTGCTCCAGGGCACCGCGGGCGCGATGCTCCTGCCGCAGGGCCTCGGACTGCTGCGGGAGAACTTCTCCGGCGCCGAACTCACCAAGGTCTTCGGCATCTTCGGCCCCGTGCTGGGCCTCGGCGGCATCGTCGGCCCGGTCCTGGGCGGCGGACTGATCCAGGGGGACTTCCTGGGCCTGGGCTGGCGGCTGGTCTTCCTGGTCAACCTGCCCATCGGCCTCGTGGCCCTGATCGTCGCCGCGAAGGCCGTACCGAAGAAGCCGGGCGACCGCACGGTGGTCGTCGACGGCGTGGGGGCGGCGCTGGTGGCCCTGTCCTGCGCGCTGCTGGTCCTGCCGCTGAACCAGGGCCAGGAGTCCGGCTGGCCGCTGTGGACCTGGCTGTGCATGGCCGCGTCCGCCCTCGGCTTCGCCGCCTTCGCGCTCCAGCAGCGCCGCACCGCGGCCCGGGGGCGCCAGCCGCTGGTGACGCCCGCGCTGCTGCGCAAGCCCGCGTACACCGTGGGGCTCGGCGGGATCGCGCTGTTCTTCGGCGGACTCGTCGGCAGCCAGCTCGTGCTGACCCTCTACCTCCAGATCGGGCAGCACTTCACCGCGGGCGAGGCCGGTCTCGGCAATCTGCCGCTCGCCGTGGGCACCGCGATCGGCGGCGCGGTCAGCGGCGCTTTCCTCGCCGAGCGGATCGGCCGGGCGGTCCTCCAGATCGGCCCGCTGGTGCAGCTCGCGGGCGCCGGACTGCTCTGGTACGAGCTCGGCTCGACCGGCTCGTTCTCCGTCTGGGACATCGCGCCCGGCGTGGCCGTGTCCGGTATCGGCGCGGGCATGGTGATCGCCGCGCTGTTCAGCTTCATCCTCGCCGCAGTGGACGACAGCGAGATCGGCTCCGCCTCCGGAGTGCTCACGGCGGTGCAGTCCATCGGCGGCTCGATCGGGGTGGCCGTCTTCGGCTCGGTGTTCTTCGACCGGGCCACGGCCGGTGACTTCACCGCCGGTTACCGGCACGCGCTGATCGCCCAGGCCTGTCTGCTGGTGGCCTTCCTGGGCGTCACCCTGCTGCTGCCGAAGAAGGCGCGGCCCGAGGGCGACGAGTTCGCGGAGGCGGACGAGAACGCGACGGCGTGACGGGGGACGGGCGGTGTGTCCTCGCGCCGGGCGTGGCGCACACGGCACCGGCCCTCCCGGGGGCAGTCCCGGAAGGGCCGGCGCGCGGGGTACCCGGCCCCTCAGACGGGTACCCGCAGGCGCTGCCCGCGCTGGACCTCCGTCTCCCCCCGGGTGGCTCCGCGGGAGGAGAACAGCCGGTCGGCGGCGAGCGCGCCGGGCCCGGAGAAGACGATCAGGAGCAGGGTCCAGCAGAAGAAGACCGCGGCCTCGCCGCCGTTCTCCATCGGAAGCAGGCCCCGCCGCTGGTGCACGTCGAAGTACGCGAACGCCATGGAGCCGGAGCCCACCAGGGCGGCCGTTCTCGTACCGAGGCCGAGGATCACCAGGCTGCCCACGGCCAGCTGGATGACGGCCGCGTACCAGCCCGGCCAGGTGCCCGCCGGCACCCGCGCGTCGCCCAGCAGCCCGAAGAGCGAGGCGACTCCGTGGCAGGTGAAGAGCAACCCGATGACGATGCGGAACAGGCTGAGCGCGTAGGGCTGTGCCCGCCCCAGGTTGTTGATCATCATGAGGGCCCTTCTCCTGTCAGCTGTAGACGCCGAACTCGTAGAGCGAGTAGCCGTAGCCGGAGCCGCGCGCCGTGCCGTTGATCCGCACGTAGCGCCCGGTGCCGTTGACGTCGATGTCGTCGATGTCGCCGTTGCCGTCGGTCACCGACTTCACCGTCGTCCAGCTCTGTCCGTCCTCCGACGTCTGGATGTCGTACGCCTTGCCGTACGCCGGGTCCCAGGCGAGCTGCACGTGCTTGAAGGCCGTCGAGGCGCCCAGGTCCACCTGGACCCACTGCGGGTCGCTCCAGTCACTGGCCCAGCGGGTGTCGAACTTGCCGTCCACCGCGTTGGACGCGGCGCACGGGCAGCCGCCGGTCGGGTCGGTCTGGAACGAGGACGCCGTGGCGGTCTTGCCCTGGGACACGTTCGTCCCGTCCACCTTCGGCGGGACCACCTTGAGGGACGCGGTCTCGATGCCCTCGTTGCCCTTGCCGTCCGTGGCCTTCACGTAGACCTTGTAGACGCCGGTCTTGCCGGGCGCCTTCGCGGTCAGGGTGCCGTCACCGTTGTCCTTGGTCTCGGCCGGGACGAGCGCCTTGTTCTGGTCGATGTAGTTGCTGCTGAACAGCACCTGGGAGGTGACCGCGTCGCCGTCCGGGTCGGACACCTCGGCGCTGATCTTCACCTCGCCCCCGGTGGGAACGCCCTCTGTGGCGTCGGCCACCGTCATGCCGGTGATGACCGGCGGGGTGTTGTCGCCCGAGGTGTCCGCGCCGTACGCCTTCTTCACGGCGTAGTACGAGAGCCTCTTCTCGCCGCCCGGCAGCAGGTTGAACCAGACGCCGCCGAAGTCGTCCTCGACGCCGTAGTGGAACATCGTGGCGCCGAGCGCCACCCCGGTGTGGCCGGTGACGCAGCCCCACGCCTTGGTGTAGCCCTCGGCCTTGGCGACATCGGTAGGCTCGGTCGGGACGCCGTTCGCGTCGTCGTCGACCTCCCACTCACCGGCCGGGCCCGTCTCGGTGACGATGTAGGGCTTGTCGTAACCGCCCTGCTCCCAGTCGGACTTGATGTTGCACACCGCGTTGTAGGCGTTGACGGCGTACAGGTCGAGGTCCGGCGCGTTCTTCTTGTAGTACGGCCAGGCGCCCGTCCAGGCGTCGGTGGAGGTGACCGGGTGGTTGGGGTCCACCGTGTGGATCTTCTTCGCGATGTCGTTCACGAAGGTGGTGTACGCGTTGCGCTGGGCCTCCAGCTCGTCACCGCTGTAGCAGTTCTGCAGGCCGAGCGTCGACTCGTTGCCGACGTTCCACATCAGCACGCCGGGGTTGTCCTTGTAGGTGTCCACCCACTTGGGGAACTCCGCGAGCATGTCGTTCTTGTACTGGGTGTCCGTCAGGTAGTTGACGCAGCCGCCGCTGCCCGGTCCGCCGCCCGGCTGGAGCCAGAATCCGGCGATCACCTTGACGCCGTTGGCGGCCGCCGTGTCGAAGAGCGGCTTGCTGGTGGCGTCGGTGCCCCAGGTGCGGATGGTGTTGACGCCCATGGACGCCACGTCCGGCATGTACTTCCCGGCGTCGGCGACCGAGGGGCCCCAGGTCAGACCCTTGACGGTGTACGGCGAACCGTCGACGGTCAGCTGCCAGGCCCCCTGTGAACCGGTGACCTTGACGACGCTGCCGGCCGCCTGGGCGGCGGGTGCCTGGAGGGCCACCATCGCACCGGCCAGCAGGGCCGCCGCCGCGAAGGGGGCCACGAGGCGTTTGGCCGTACGGGTGGGGGGGTGGTGCATGTCGATCTCCTTGAGGGTGGGGGGAGGTGGGGTAAGTGAAGGGGAGACAGCGGGAAGACAGGTGGGAGAGGCTGATGGGGGAGGAGTGACCCCGGGTGATCTTGGAGAGCGCTCTCCAGGATGGTCCGAAAAAAGACCCCCACCCGGGGTGCGGCCGTGCGATCGCCCGACCGTCCGGCCCTGCCTGCTACGGGAGTTCGTAGTCCCCGTTGAGCACCGCGCCCTTCTCGGGGTGGTTCTCGTCGTAGCCGTGCGGGTCGCACTGGAGCCCGCCCTTGACGCAGTGGGTGACCATCGCGTCGAGCGTGGCGGTGTCCCACCCGTTCATGAAGTCGTAGTGGAACGAGAAGCCCTTGCCGCTGGCCAGCTTCACCTGCGACATGTCGCCGTTGACCGGCCAGGCCATCTTGAACTCGATCATCGGCAGGGCGACGGGGTGGTCGGCCGGGCACGAGTTGTAGTTGGCGCCTCCGGCGACCGGGTACGCCATGTGGCTCTTGTGGTCGGGCGTGTCCAGGTGGATGCCGTCCCAGCAACTGGGCGCCTGGAGGCGCAGGTTGAGGTAGGTGTCCCGGCTGGTCGGGCAGGTCGCCGGGAAGTCGTAGTTCTTGAACGACTCGCCGCACTCCCAGCCCTCGACCGTGCCCTTGAGGTTCTTGAACTCGTCCTGCGTCTGCATCGGGCTGCCGACGACGTACCGCAGTCCCTTCGGGAAGGGGCGCACGCTCCGGTAGTCGGTGACTCCGGACTTGTAGTAGATGGTCTGGACGCCCTCGGGGAGGATCTTCGTGTTCCCGTTGAAGAGGCTCGGCATCCAGTACCCGGACTTGTCGCCGGGCGCCAGGCACGTCGTGTCACCGGTCTCCAGCGAGGCGGCGGTGGTGTAGGCGTTGGTCGTGGTGTTGCCCATGAACGTGTGGTCGTGGGACTTGCCGGGCTGGCCCGGATAGACGATCGGGTCGTCAGGGGCCGTGTGGGTGGGGGCGCACTTGGCCTGGAACTCGTGGAAGTACGCCGGCGGCGGCACCTCCATCGAGGGGGTGACCCCGGTGACCGGCGGGTTGGCCATGATGTAGCCGTCCCCGTCCGGGTCGTCGCCCGAAGCCTTGGTGGAGGCGGGCATGCCGGGCATCCCCGGCATGGAGTACGCGGCGTGCTCGGCGTGTGCGCCCGCCGCCGCGACCGGCGTTTCCGTGGACGCGTTCGCCGTCGCGGCGATCCCGGCGATCCCTGCCGTGGTCAGGGTCAGCGAGGTGAACAAGAGCAGTCCGGTGAGTGTTCTCGACCTCCGTGGCATGGAGACCTCCTGCTGCGTGGGTGGGGGTGCATGAAGGTGGGAGAGCGCTCTCCCATTCCGGAGTGTTCCGCTCCTGACAAGAGCGTGTCAATAGTTCGTGAACGACCGCCGCGCGGCGGCGAGTTGGCGGAGAGCCGCGAGTTACCCTCGGTAACACGCTGTGGCCTGGACCGGTTCGCGGATCGTCCGATCCGCGTGGCCATTCGCCGGACGCCACCTACATGAGAGGTGGACCCGGGGACCGTGTACGTCAGGCGGTGCGCGAGGGCGGGCGACGCACTTCTCGGACCCGGGGGCCGCTCCGTCAACCGAGGGACGGCCCCCGCGCGCGGCGTGGTTGGCGCACTCGGCGCGGCTCCCGCTCCCGCGCACGGTGGCGATGGCGGGGGCGCGATGAGTATCGGCTTACGTCCCTTCCAGCCCTTCGACCTGCCCGGGATGTACCGGGTGTGCCTGCGCACCGGTGACTCCGGCCGGGACGCGACCGGGCTCTACGGCGGCCCCGCTCTGCTCCCGCACGTCTACGCGGGCCCCTACCCGGCCGCCGACCGGCCGCGGCCACGTGGACCGGCAACCTCAACGGCGAACACGAGTCGTGCGTCGAGGCCGGGGCCGTCCCCGGATCGGCTACCGCCTTCGCCGTCCGCGACAGCAGGCCCGAGGGGGCTGGCCTCGAACTCGGGTTCACCGAGCCCCCGCCCCCTCAACTCGTGTGCAGCATCAGACCGATCCCCACCACCATCAGCCCCGCCGCCGCGACGCGCGGGGCGCCGAAACGTTCCTTGAAGAAGACCGTGCCGATGGCCGCGCCGACGATGATCGAGGACTCGCGCAGCGCGGCGACCGGGGCCAGTGCGGCGCGGGTCTGGGCCCACAGGACGAGCCCGTACGCCGTTACCGAGAGGGCGGCGCCGAGCAGTCCGCGCAGTGCGTACGGGCGGAGCTCGGCGGCCAGCGCGGAGCGGCGGCGGTACAGGGCGTACACCGGGATCGCGATGCCCTCCAGGATCATCAGCCAGGCGACGTACCCGAGCGAACTGCCCGAGGCGCGTACGCCCACACCGTCGACCGTCGTGTAGCCGGCGATGGCGAGACCGGTCGCCAGCGCGGCGACGATCGCGGGCCAGTGCGGGCGCTTGCCGGAGCCGCGGATGCCCCAGAGGGCCAGTCCGACCAGCCCCGCGGAGGCCACCGCGACGCCCGCCGCGGCCCAGCCGTCCGGGCGTTCGCCGACGAAGACGGCGGCCAGGACGGTGACGACGAGCGGGGCGGTGCCCCGGGCGATCGGGTACATCTGGCCGAAGTCGCCCAGGGTGAACGAGCGCATCAGCAGCAGCATGTACGTCACGTGCAGGGCGGCGGAGAGGATCAGGTACGGCCAGGCGCCGGCCGCCGGGAACGGGACGAAGGCGGCGGCGGCCGCGCCGATCAGCAGTCCGCCGCCGGAGATCAGGGTGAACGAGACGAGCTGGTCCTTGATCGCGTGTGCGATGGCGTTCCAGCCGGCGTGCGTGAACGCGGCTATCAGGACGGCTGTGGCGACGAGCGGTGTCATGCGGTCTGCTCGCGCACGTCCACCACCGTGCCGCCCGCGAGCTCGATCAGCGTGCCCGGATCGAGCGGGAAGACCGTGTACGGGGTGCCGGCCGCCGCCCAGACCACCTCGTGCGCGAGGAGCCCCCGGTCGGCCAGCACCCGGGTCCTGGTGCGGTGCCCGAACGGCGGCACCCCGCCGATCGCGTACCCGGTCGCCTCGCGCACCACGTCAGCGCCGGGCCGCGTGACCTTCACCGCGCCCAACTCCGCCCGCACCCGATCCATGTCGACCCGCGACGAGCCGTCCATCAGCACCAGGAACGGCACCCCGTCGGCCTCGAAGATCAGCGACTTGACGATCTCGCTCAGCGCGCAGCCGACCGCGGCAGCCGCCTCGGCGGCGGTCCGGGTGGCCTCCGGGAAACGGCGGATCTCGACGTCGAGACCCAGCTCGCGCAGCGCCTCGGCGAATCGGGGATGGGCGGCGGCGGTGTCGCCGCCCGCCGGTACGTTGGTGTCGGAAGTGCTCATGCCCCGCACGCTATCGGCCGTGGCCGCGGGCGTGCGAGCCGGATTCCCGGAGGCGGCCGGCCTACGGCGAAGGCTCCCACCACGATCGCGGCGGGAGCCCCGGAGCAGCTGTGATCACGCCCCGCGGTCACGGTCCCGCGAGCAGGACCTCCGCGACGACCGGTCCTGCCGCGTCCCCTCCGTGGCCGCCCGACTGGACGAGGGCCGCCGCGGCCAGGTCGTTGCTGAAGCCGGTGAACCAGCTGTCGGACGAGGCGTGGCCGTCGACCTCGGCGGAGCCCGTCTTGGCGCCCTTGGTGCCGCCCACCCGCGCCATGGCCTCGGTCCCGGTGCCCTCCGGGCTGGTGGCGGTGTAGTTCAGCATCTCCTTCAGCTGCCCCGACACCCCGGCCGGGAGCGGGTTGGCGACGGCGAAGGTCCGGTTGTCCAGGTTCTGCGGGACGATGTAGGGCTGCCGGAACTGGCCGCTGACGGCGGTGGCGGTGACGGAGGCCATGTTCAGCGGGTTCATCTCGATTTTGCCCTGGCCGATGAACGACGCGGCCGTCTCCGCGTTCTGTGACTCGGGCACGCTGCCGTCGAACGTAGAGACGCCGGTCTGCCAGTTGCGGCCGATGCCGAAGTACTGCGCCGCCTCGACGCCGAGCGCGGTGTCGCGCTTGCCGTCACCCAGCGGCAGCACCGGCTTGATGAACGCCGTGTTGCAGGACCTGGCGAAGGCCCGCTTCAACGTGGGGCCGTCCGTCATCTCGAAGTCGTCCAGGTTGTGGAAGGTGACCCCCTTCCAGCTCACACTGGACGGGCACTTGACCGGCCCGTTCGCGCTGCCCAGGCCGTTCTGGATGATCATCGCGGCCGTCACGATCTTCATCGTCGAGCCGGGCGCCACCTTCGCCCACCGGGCCGCGTCGTAGCCGTCCTCCCGGTTGTTGGCGAGGGCGCGGATCGCGCCGGTCGACGGCTCCACGGCCACCACGGACGACTCCTCGAACTTCTTCACGCCCCGCTCGGCCGCCGCCTGGATCCTCGCGTCCAGCGTGGTCCGGAGCTTGCCCGGCTTCCCCTTGACCAGGGTCAGCAGCGTCCTGTTCGCGCCGTCCTCGTTCGCGCTGTTGATCCAGGTCTCGACACCCGCGGTGCCGCCGGTCTTCCCGCCGTACTTCTTGCGCAGCTCGTCCAGGATGACGCCCAGCGAGGGGTACTTCTCCTTGGTGAGCACCTGGCCGTTGTGGTCGACCGCCTCGATCGGCGCGGTCTTCGCCTCGCCCGTCTCCAGCGACTCGCCCTTGGCCAGATCCGGGTGGAGGACGGCGGGCTTCCAGTCGACGAGCGCGTGGCCGGTGGACTGGCCGCGCACCACGGTCAGTTCGGACTTGTACGACCAGGGCTTCGTCTTCCCCTTGTACGAGACGGTCGCCTCGACGGTGTACGGGACCTTCGCGCCGACCGCCGGGCCGGGCGTGATCACGGCCTTGGTGACATGGGCCGTATCGCGGTAGCCGGCCAATGCCGGTCCGGACTCGCCCTCGTTGTTGGTGAGGTGGGACGCGACCGCCGCGTCGCCCTTCGCCCACGCCGCGAGGAACTTCTTCGACGTGTCGGCCGTCTCCTGCTCGGTGACCGGCCCGGTCCGCACCTCCTGCGAGGCGGTCTCGGTGTCCGTGCCGCCCCCGACGCCGCTGTCCCCGAGCCCGTCCAGGATGTTGTACGCCCCGTAGCCCACCCCGCCGACCACGACCGCGAACACCCCGCCGACTATGCCAATCTTCACTCCACTGCGCATTCCTGCAGTCCCCCTCCCCCGGAGGCTTCCTTGAACATGTTCAAGGAAGCATTTCCCGGCACTTTACGGGACGGTAGTGACAGCGGAGACGGTTGTTATCGGAACGCGATCCGTCCGGGCGTGAACAGGACGGCCGTATACGGGTATTCGGGCCTTTCCTCTGGCCTCTCTGTCGATCTTCTCCGTCAAGGAGGCGCACAGGCCCACCCGTTGTGATGACTCTCCGTTTATCAAGCGCGACTGAAGGTGATCATTGCTGCTGAGGGCGTACAGAAAGTGCCCCTGACCTACCTCGCACAGGAGGACCCCCCACATGCGCCGAACCCTGATCTCCGTCGGAAGCGTTGTCGCTGCCGGAATGCTCGCGTTCGCGGGTACCCAGTCGGCATTCGCCGCGAGCGGCACGCTGATCGTCAACGGAGTGGCGTACGAGAACCCCGCCCCCGGCTGTTACCCGGCGGCCAATGAGGACGCCCAGGTCGACAACCAGACCGACTCGGATGCCGAAGTCTTCCTCGACGCGGCCTGCGCGGACGGGCCTGTCACCGTCATCGGCGCCGGTGACTCCGGCGACGTCCCCCCCGGCGGAAGCATCAGGCTGTCCTGACGCCCTCCGCGGCCGATAGGCACCCGGGGGGCGTGGCCGCCGGCCACGCCCCCCCGGCCGTCCGTCCGCCCGGTCAGATCCAGGTGTCCAGCCACATCCGGTCGCGCCAGGAGCCCTCCGGGATCGGTGTCCCCGTGTACAGCGGCCAGAAATAGATGAAGTTCCAGACGATCAGCAGCACCAGCACGCCCGCCGCGACCGCCCCCAGGGTCCGGCGCCGTTCGCCCGAGGGATCACCGGCCGTCAGACCCAGTTCGTGTTTCGCCCCGGTGCCCGCCGCCGGGCCCAGCATCGCGCCGATCATCATCGCCACCGCGAGACAGAGGAACGGCACGAACACCACCGCGTAGAAAAGGAAGATGGTGCGTTCCTGGTACAGGAACCACGGCACCCAGCCCGCCGCCACCCCGCACGCGATCGCGCCCGCCCGCCAGTCCCGGCGGAAGGCCCAGCGCCACAGCACGTACACCAGCGCGAAGCACGAGGCCCACCACAGCAGCGGGGTGCCGAGCGCCAGCACCTCGCGGGCGCACTTGCCGGTCTCCGAGGCGGCGCAGCCGTTCTGCTCCTCGTAGAAGTACGAGACCGGCCGGCCCAGCACGATCCAGCTCCACGGATTGGACTGGTAGGTGTGCCCGGACGTCAGGTTCACATGGAATTCGTAGACCTGGTACTCGTAATGCCACAGGCTGCGCAGCCAGTCCGGCAGCCAGGTCCAGCTGCCGCCCCTGCCGTCGGTCGCCGCCCAGTCCCGGTAGTAGCCGTGCCGGGCGGGGGAGTTGTGGATGATCCAGCCGGTCCACGAGGCGACGTAGGTCAGGACCGCCACCGGCACCGTGGAGACGAACGCCGGGACCAGATCCCGCTTCAGCACCGCCGTGTACGGCCGCATCGCGCCCGCCGTCCGCCGCGCCCCCACGTCCCACAGGACCGTCATCAGGCCGAACGCGACCAGGATGTACAGCCCGTTCCACTTGGTGGCGAAGGCCAGCCCCAGCATGAGCCCGGCCGCGATCCGCCACGGCCGCCGGCCCAGCCGCAGCCGCTCCGCCACGACGACGTCCGGCCGCAGCACCCCCTCCGCGTCGACTGGCAGCGCCGCCGCGAGCCGGCGCCGCGCCCAGTCCCGGTCGATCAGCAGGCAGCCGAACGCGGCCAGCACGAAGAACATCAGCACCAGGTCGAGCAGCGCGGTGCGGCTCATCACGAAGTGCAGCCCGTCCACCGCGAGCAGCGCGCCCGCCAGACAGCCCAGGAACGTCGAGCGGAAGAGCCTGCGGCCGATCCGGCACAGCATCAGCACCGACAGCGTGCCGAGCACCGCGACCATGAACCGCCAGCCGAACGGCGTGAAGCCGAAGAGCTGCTCGCCGATCCCGATGATCCACTTGCCGACCGGCGGGTGCACCACATAACCGGGGTCCACCGGGATGCTCACCTTGGACGGGTCGTCCAGGATCAGCTTGTCGACATCCTTGGGCCAGGCCCCCTCGTAGCCCTGGTTGACCAGCGCCCAGGAGTCCTTGGCGTAGTACGTCTCATCGAATATCACCGCGTGCGGACTGCCCAGGTTCCAGAACCGCAGCACCCCGGCGACCAGCGCCACCAGCAGCGGACCGCCCCAGGCCGACCAGCGCAGCAGCCGGTCCGCGAGCACCGGAGGCACCCCGAGCACCGCCCACAGCCGGCTCCCGGGGCGGGTGTACGGCGGAACCAGCCGTTCCCGCAGCCCGATCCCGGGCCGCGGTGAATGGCCGAAGCGGCGCAGCCGCTGCTGCCAGGAAGTCGGCTCCGGGCCGTACTGATCCCCGGCGTCTTGGCCCTGCCGGGCATCGGGCGCTGTACTCGTCACCGCGCCATCGTAGGGAACGCATCTGTGCGAGTGGTGCCGCCCTTGCTGGGAGGATGGACCTTGTGACGGAGACGACTGGAACGCTGGTACTCGCAGGGACCCCCATCGGCGATGTGGCGGACGCCCCGCCACGCCTCGCCGCCGAACTGGAGACGGCGGACGTCGTCGCCGCTGAGGACACCCGGCGGCTGCGCCGGCTGACCCAGGCGCTGGGCATCCACACGACGGGGCGTGTCGTCTCCTACTTCGAGGGCAACGAGTCCGCCCGCACGCCGGAGCTCGTCGAGGCGCTGACCGGCGGGGCCCGCGTGCTGCTGGTCACGGACGCCGGGATGCCGTCCGTCTCGGACCCCGGCTACCGGCTCGTCGCCGCCGCCGTCGAGCAGGGCATCAGGGTCACCGCGGTGCCCGGACCGTCGGCCGTGCTCACCGCGCTCGCCCTGTCCGGGCTGCCGGTGGACCGGTTCTGCTTCGAGGGCTTCCTGCCGCGCAAGGGCGGCGAGCGCCTCGGCAAGCTGCGCGAGGTCGCGGCGGAGCGCCGCACCATGGTCTTCTTCGAGGCCCCGCACCGGCTCGACGACACCCTGGCCGCGATGGCCGAGGTGTTCGGGACCGACCGGCGCGCCGCCGTCTGCCGTGAGCTGACCAAGACCTACGAGGAAGTGAAGCGCGGTCCGCTGGGCGAACTGGCGGCCTGGGCGGCCGAGGGCGTACGCGGCGAGATCACCGTCGTCGTCGAGGGCGCGGCCGACTCCGGAGCCGAGGAACTGGACGCCGCCGAGCTGGTACGCAGGGTGCAGGTGCGCGAGGAGGCGGGGGAGCGGCGAAAGGAGGCGATCGCCGCCGTCGCCGCCGCCGCCGGCCTGCCCAAACGCGAGGTGTTCGACGCGGTGGTGGCGGCAAAGAACGCAGCTCGGACGGGCCCGCCGGAGGGCAAAGGACTATCGTGAAAGGCAAAGCGAAAGCCGCGTATCGGCCCCTTTTGCCACGAGAAGGCCAAGACCGCTCCAACACTCGACAGGGCCCGGTGCGCTTGTGCCGGTAAAGGCGTCCACTGGATAGCAGGACGCATTCTCCGGGGTGCTTGTCCGACGGACAAGAGGAGCAGGCATGAGTGAGATCGCAGCAACCACCGTGCACGAGGCCTACGCCTTCGCCTGCATGAGGTGCGGACACGGCTGGGAACAGGCATACGAGATAGAGCACCACGTCGACGCCTCCAACAACGCCTTCGTGGTCTACAAGGCGGACGGTGAACGCGTGCCGTCCCCGCTTTCCACGCCCACCTGCGCCAACTGCGGCGGGCACGTCGTGCGCATCATGCGGTCCGGTCGCGTCTCGACCGTCCAGCAGCTGATGCGTAACCGCCTGCCCGCCGGCAACAACCCCGTCGGGGCTGCGGCCGGGACCCCTGCCGCAGCCGACGCCGACGGCACCGCCGACGCCCACGAGCGGAAGGCGCAGGCCGTGGCCGCCACCGCCGTCCCCGGAGGCGAGCACCACTGGCACCTCTCGGACCTGCTGCACCCCTTCCACCGCAGGTGAGCCCCGGGCCCCGGCCCCCGTCCTCGTACCATCGTGGCCATGAGCCGTACCGAAGCCCCGCCGCTGCCCGAGCCCCTCGGAGTACCGGTCGCTGATTCGCACACCCACCTGGACATGCAGGACGGCACCGTGGAGGAGGGCCTGGCCAGGGCCGCCGCGGTGAACGTGACCACCGTGATCCAGGTGGGCTGCGACGTGAAGGGCTCGCACTGGGCCGCCGAGACCGCCGCCGCCCACACCGGCGTGTACGCGGCGGTCGCCCTGCACCCCAACGAGGCGCCCCGGATCGTGCACGGCGACCCCGAGGGGTCGTCGCGGCAGGGCGCCCGCGAGGCCGGCGGCACGGCGGCCCTCCACGAGGCCCTCGCCGAGATCGACGCCCTGGCCGCGCTGGACCACGTACGCGGCGTCGGGGAGACCGGACTCGACTACTTCCGGACCGGCCCCGAGGGCGTGGCGGCCCAGGAGGAGTCCTTCCGGGCCCACATCGAGATCGCCAAACGGCACGGCAAGGCGCTCGTCATCCACGACCGCGAGGCGCACGCCGATGTGCTGCGCGTCCTGGCCGACGCGGGCGCCCCCGAGCGGACCGTCTTCCACTGCTACTCCGGCGACGCGGACATGGCCCGGATCTGCGCGGACGCCGGGTACTTCATGTCCTTCGCGGGCAACGTGACGTTCAAGAACGCCCAGCCGCTGCGCGACGCGCTCGCCGTGGCGCCCCTCGAACTGGTCCTGGTCGAGACGGACGCCCCCTTCCTCACCCCGGCCCCGTACCGGGGACGGCCCAACGCTCCGTACCTGATTCCGGTCACGCTGCGTGCCATGGCGGCGGTGAAGGGCGTGGACGAGGACGCCATGGCCTCTGCGGTCGCAGGCAACACGGCGCGGGCGTTCGACTACTGAGTGGCGCCCGGCGAAAGAGGTCCGTGAGCGACTTACGCTTAACGGGTGAGCACCACAGAGCCCGACGCCCTCCTGGGCCCCGCAGACATCCGCGAGCTGGCCGCGACGCTGGGCGTACGCCCCACCAAGCAGCGCGGCCAGAACTTCGTCATCGACGCCAACACGGTCCGCCGGATCGTGCGGACCGCCGAGGTGCGTCCGGACGACGTGGTGGTCGAGGTCGGCCCCGGCCTCGGCTCGCTGACCCTCGCGCTCCTGGAGGCGGCGGACCGGGTCGTCGCCGTCGAGATCGACGACGTGCTCGCCGCCGCCCTGCCCGCCACGGTCGCCGCCCGGATGCCGCGGCGCGCGGACCGGTTCGCCCTCGTCCACTCCGACGCGATGCTGGTACGGGAACTGCCGGGCCCGCCGCCGACCGCGCTGGTCGCCAACCTTCCGTACAACGTCGCCGTGCCGGTGCTGCTCACCATGCTCGACCGCTTCCCGACCATCGAGCGGACCCTGGTCATGGTCCAGGCGGAGGTGGCCGACCGGCTGGCCGCGCGGCCGGGCAACAAGGTCTACGGAGTGCCGTCGGTCAAGGCCAACTGGTACACCGACGTCAAGCGCGCCGGCTCCATCGGCCGCAAGGTCTTCTGGCCCGCCCCGAACGTCGACTCGGGACTGGTGTCCCTGGTGCGCCGGGCCGAGCCGGTCGCGACCACGGCGAGCAAGGCCGAGGTCTTCGCGGTCGTCGACGCCGCCTTCGCCCAGCGCCGCAAGACCCTGCGCGCGGCCCTGTCCGGCTGGGCGGGCTCCGCGCCCGCCGCGGAGGCCGCCCTGGTCGCGGCCGGGATCTCGCCGCAGGCCAGGGGCGAGGCGCTGACCGTCGAGGAGTTCGCCGCCATCGCCGAGAACAAGCCCGCCGGTGCCGGGCCCGCTGAACCCGGTCCCGCCGACAGCACGACCGCCGAGAACACGCCCGCCGAGAACAAGCCGGAGCCGTCCGCATGACCGAGAGCGTCACCGTCCGGGTACCCGCGAAGGTCAACGTCCAGCTCGCCGTCGGCGCCGCGCGCCCCGACGGCTTCCACGACCTGGCCAACGTCTTCCTCGCCGTCGGCCTCTACGACGAGATCACCGTCACCCCGGCCGACGCACTGCGTGTCACGTGCGCGGGGCCGGACGCCGCCCAGGTCCCGCTGGACGCCACCAACCTCGCCGCCCGCGCCGCGATCGCGCTGGCCGGGCGGTACGGCATCGAGCCCCGGGTGCACATCCACATCGACAAGGACATCCCGGTCGCGGGCGGGATGGCGGGCGGCAGCGCCGACGGGGCCGGCGCCCTGCTGGCCTGCGACGCGCTCTGGTCCACCGGCGCCCCCCGCGACGAGCTGCTGGCCATCTGCGCGGAGCTGGGCAGCGACGTCCCGTTCAGCCTGGTCGGCGGCGCGGCCCTCGGCGTCGGCCGGGGCGAGCGGCTGACCCCGGTCGAGGTCGGCGGCACCTTCCACTGGGTCTTCGCCGTCGCGGACGGCGGCCTCTCCACCCCGGCCGTCTACCGCGAGTTCGACCGGCTCACGGCCGGGATGGCGGTACCGGAACCCGTCGCGTCCCCCGTGCTCCTGGAGGCGCTGCGGAGCGGCGACACCAAGGACCTCGCCGCCGCCCTGAGCAACGGCCTCCAGCCCGCCGCGCTGTCGCTGCGGCCCTCGCTGGCCGACACCCTGGCGGCGGGCACCGGCGCGGGCGCCCTGGCCGCGCTGGTCTCCGGCTCCGGCCCGACCACCGCGTTCCTGGCCGAGGACGAGGCGTCGGCCAGGACGATCGCGGACGCCCTGACCGCCTCCGCGACCTGCCGCACCGCCCGGATCGCGACGTCCCCGGCGGCGGGGGCGACACTCCGCTGACCGGGGCGGGCCGGAGCGTCCGGCCCCGCTCAGCCGAGCCGGACGCTCCGCCGCGCCAGTTCGAACGCCGGGAGCATCCCCTCGTGCTCCTGCGCGTCCAGCCCGCCCAGGTGCACCACCACCGGCCCGTCCGGGGTGGCGACGGCGAAGGCGCGGGCCGGGCGCGACTCCTCCATGACCTTGCTGTGGACGGTGTAGCGGGCCTCGGCCACGGGCAGCTTCCCGGCCGTGGAGGCCGTGTACGTGATCTTCGAGGCGTTCTTGTCGGCCGTCACGAAGCCCTCCAGCGCCTGGCGCGGCGTTCCGGACCTGCCGTCCCCCTGCCAGACCCGCAGGAATCCGATGTGCCCGGCCGGCTTCGCGTCGATCTCGCACACCATGGCGACCGGGCCCTGCCGGCTGAGCGCGGCGAACTCGGAGTCCGGCTCGTCGGGCACCACGGCCTTCGCCTTCCAGTGCCGCGCCAGGTCGAAGACGACGGGCAGCTCGCAGCCGGAGCCGGAGCCCCCGACCGTGCCGCCCCTGGCCGCGGCCCGGTCGCCCCCCGCCCCGCCGCCCGGCTTCGTGTCCGCCTCCGTACCGCCGCCGGACCCCGAAGAGCAGCCGGTCAGCGCGGCGGATGCCAGCAGCGCGACGGATGCCAGCAGGACGGTCGCCGGCCCGCGAACCGTACGTCGTGCCATGAAGTCCCCCACCCCGGTGAGACCCGGGAACCCGCCCGGATCTTGATCAATTCGGGCAAGGTACCGCAGGGATCCGGGGTGAGCGGGCGCTCGTGAGGAGCTCCGCGCCGCGGCGACTACGCTGAAGGTTCAGTGTTCTCCCTTCGAGCTGGAGCGTTTGTGGCCGTCAACCTCGTCAATGTCGAGCAGGTCAGCAAGGTGTACGGCACCCGTGCGCTGCTCGACGGTGTGTCCCTCGGTGTGTCCGAGGGGGACCGGATCGGTGTCGTCGGTCGTAACGGCGACGGCAAGACGACCCTCATCCGGATGCTCGCCAAGCTGGAGGAGGCCGACACCGGCCGCGTCACCCACAACGGCGGGCTGCGCCTCGGTGTCCTGACCCAGCACGACTCCCTCGACCCGAAGGCGACCGTCCGCCACGAGGTCATCGGCGATCTGGCCGACCACGAGTGGGCGGGCAGCGCCAAGATCCGCGACGTGCTCACCGGGCTGTTCGGCGGTCTCGACCTGCCGGGCTTCGAGCACGGCCTGGACACCGTCATCGCCCCGCTCTCCGGCGGTGAGCGCCGCCGGATCGCGCTCGCGAAGCTGCTCATCGCGGAACAGGACCTGATCGTCCTCGACGAGCCCACCAACCACCTCGACGTCGAGGGCATCTCCTGGCTGGCCGGCCACCTGCGCGCCCGCCGCTCCGCGCTGGTCTGCGTCACCCACGACCGCTGGTTCCTCGACCAGGTCTGCACGCGCATGTGGGACGTCCAGCGCGGCACCGTCCACGAGTACGAGGGCGGCTACAGCGACTACGTCTTCGCCCGCGCGGAACGGGAGCGGATCGCCGCCACCGAGGAGGGCAAGCGGCAGAACCTGATGCGCAAGGAGCTGGCCTGGCTGCGGCGCGGCGCCCCCGCCCGCACGTCGAAGCCGCGCTACCGCATCGAGGCGGCCAACGAGCTGATCGCGGACGTGCCGCCGCCCCGCGACACCAGCGCGCTGATGAAGTTCGCCAACGCCCGGCTCGGCAAGACCGTCTTCGACCTGGAGGACGTGACCGTCCAGGCCGGACCCAAGACGCTGCTCACCCACCTCACCTGGCAGCTCGGCCCCGGCGACCGGATCGGCCTGGTCGGGGTCAACGGCGCGGGCAAGACCTCGCTGCTGCGGGCGCTGGAGCAGGCGGCCCGCACCCAGGGTGACGCGCAGCCCGCGGCCGGGAGGATCGTCGTCGGCAAGACGGTCAAGCTGGCCTACCTCTCCCAGGAGGTCTCCGAGCTGAACCCGAACCTCCGGGTGCTCGAAGCGGTGCAGCAGGTGCGGGACCGGGTCGATCTCGGCAAGGGCCGGGAGATGACCGCGGGGCAGCTCTGCGAGCAGTTCGGCTTCACCAAGGAGAAGCAGTGGACCCCGGTCGGCGACCTCTCGGGCGGTGAGCGGCGCCGGCTGCAGATCCTGCGGCTGCTGATGGACGAGCCCAACGTCCTGTTCCTCGACGAGCCGACCAACGACCTCGACATCGAGACCCTGACCCAGCTGGAGGACCTGCTCGACGGCTGGCCCGGGTCGATGATCGTGATCTCGCACGACCGGTTCTTCATCGAGCGGACCACGGACCGGGTGCTGGCGCTGCTGGGCGACCGCTCGCTGCGGATGCTGCCGCGCGGCATCGACGAGTACCTGGAGCGCAGGCGCCAGATGGCCGCGGCGGGCACCCCCGCCGCGGTGGCGCCCACCTCGTCCTCGCAGCCCGCCGCCGCTCCGGCCCCCGGCGTCTCCCCGCAGGAGGCACGCGCGGCGAAGAAGGAACTGCAGAAGGTCGAGCGGCAGCTCGACAAGATGTCGACCCGCGAGACGACGCTGCACGCCCAGATCGCGGACAACGCGACGGACTTCGAGAAGGTGGCGAAGCTGGACGCCGAACTGCGTGAACTGGTCGCGGAGCGCGATGTGCTGGAGATGCGCTGGCTGGAACTGGCCGAGGACGCCTGACCGCTGAGCCGCACCGCCGCGTAACTCATGCGGCCGGTGCGGCTGGTGTGGTCGGTGGGGCCTGTGGGGCAGATGGTAGAAAGAGATCTTGCCCGGCGCGGTAGCCGGACCGTGCCACACCGCAGGTGACAAAGGAACAGGGGGACGGGCCGATGAGCCAGCCGCCCGGACAGCAGCCGCCGCAGGGTGAGTTCGGAGCCCCGTACGGCCCGCCGCCCGAGACGTTCCCGCCACCGGGCCAGGGCACGGCACAGCCGTCCGGCCCGTACGCGGCGCCCGCCCAGCCGGGCCCGTACGGACCGCCAGCCCAGCCCGGACCGCCCGCGCAGCCCGGACCATCCGCCCAGCCCGGACAGCCCGGACCACCCGCGCAGCCCGGACCATCCGCCCAGCCCGGACAGCCCGGACCGCCCGCGCAGCCCGTGCCGGGTTACGGACATCCGCCGCAGCCCGCACCTGGGTACGGCTACCCGCCGCAGCCCGCGCCCGGTTACGGGTACCCGCCGCAGCCCGGCCCGTACGGACAGCCTGCGCAGCCCGGTTACGGCTACCCGGGGCAGCAGCCGCCGCAGTCCCCGCCGCCGCAGCCCGGCGGGTCCCGGGGCGGCGGGCGGTTCCGGGGCGGGACCGGGGCGATCATCGGCGCCGTGCTCGCGGTGGCGCTGCTGGCCGGCGCCGGCATCTGGTTCGCGCTGGACGGGGACGGCGGGAGCGGGAAACCCGCGGCCGGACCCGGGCACAGTTCGGGGCCGCCGGACACCTCCTCCTCGTCCCCCTCGCCCGTGCCGACCGGTGACGGGGGCCACGACACGATCAGCCCCGCCGCCGAGGCCGCCGCCGTCAACGCCGAGCGCAGGCCGGGCGAGGCGAAGATGCTCTGGCTCCAGAAGGGCGGCGTCGATCTGCCCGGCGGCGGCGAGGACGTGTACGGCCCGTGGTTCGCCGGCGACACCGTCGTCACGGCGATGTACCGCACCGTCACCGGCTACGACGCCACCGACGGCTCGGTCAGGTGGAGCCTGCGGCTGGCCACCAGCATGTGTGCGGCGCCCTCGCAGCCCACCGCCGACGGCAAGATCGTCCTGGGCGTCAAGCGCACCACCTCGGGCGACGCGGAGTGCAACGGCCTCCAGATGGTCGACCTCACGACGGGCAAGGCCGGCTGGCACAGGACGTACGTCCGCCAGGGCGTCTGGGACGGGCTCTCCGACCTCAGGATGTCCACCAACGGCGGCACCGTGACCGTGGGGCGCACCTCCAGGTCCGACGCCTTCCGGGTCAGTGACGGAAAGGTGGTGTTCGGGAAACTGCCCGGCAACTGCCAACCGTTCGGGTTCGCCAGTGGCGAGGTGGCCATCGCGGCGGCCAGCTGCCAGACGGCCGCCGACGACCACAAGGAACACCAGGTGCAGCGGATCGACCCCGCCACCGGCAAGCGGCTGTGGACGTACAAGGTCAAGAAGGGCTGGCAGGTCGCGCAGATCTACTCCGCGAACCCCATCGTCGTCTCGCTCAAGCAGGCGGACGACAAGTGGGGCATCCTCGTCCTCAACGCCGACGGCACCTACCGCACCCAGCTCGCCGGAGGGCCCGGCGACTACGCGGTCTCCTGCGACGCGGACCTGATCGTCCAGGGCCCCAACCTCGACAACTGCGCCGGGGTGGCCGCCGACGCGAACACCTTCTACATGGCGACCAAGGCCGTCGACCTCAAGACCGGTGACGGCAACAAGGTCGCCGCCTTCGACCTGACCACCGGCAAGTACAAGTGGTCGGTCGACTCGCCGCCGCAGCAGTCCCTCACCCCGCTGCGGACGGAGGGCGGCAAGCTGTTCATGTATCTCGGGGCCGCCAAGAACAAGGGGGGCGGCATCGCCTCCGTACCGAGTACCGGCGGCACTTGGAGCCCGGTGCTGCGGCATCCGGTCTCCGGCGCACCCACCGAGCGCGGCTTCTCCCTCTCGCGCATCACCTACGTGGGCGGACGCTCGTACCTGACGCAAGCGAGGATCAGCGGCGTCGAGGACGGGGACGAGATCGAGGAGCGCTCGATCGTCGCCTTCGGGAGCTGACGGGGCGTAGGCGTAACGGCAGCATCACGGGCCGGTTCTCCCTTGGGCACAGGGGTGGACCGAACCGGGGCGGGCGCTGGGACGGGTGGTAGAAAGAAGCCCCGCTCGACTGTCGTAACACTGCGGGATCCATGCCCGATTCGCTCCATTTCACTGGGGATTCAGGGGGTCTAGGCCGACTCCCGGAGCCCCGGTGGAATCGCGGGGGAGTCCGGAACGGGCACCGGACCGCACGAAGGGGGACGCGCTGATGACCCAGCCGCCCAGCCAGCAACCGCCGCAGGGAGGCTTCGGCGCTCCGCAGGAGCCGTCGCAGGGGGTCCCGCAGCCGCCCCAGGGCCCGCCCCGGACGCCGCCGCCGCCCGCGCAGCCGCCCCAGGCACCGGCCACCCCGCCGGCACCGCCTGCCGCGCAGCCGGGCTACGGCTACCCGCAGCAGCCGGGCCAGCAGCAGCCGGGCCCGTACGGTCAGCCGCAGCAGCCGGGTCCCTACGGCCAGCAGCCCGGTCCCTACGGACAGCCGCAGCAGCCCGGTCCCTACGCACAGCAGCCCGGTCCCTACGGCCAGCCGCAGCAGCCGGGCCCGTACGGCCAGCCGCAGCAGCCCGGTTACGGCTATCCGCAGCAGCAGTACCCCGGCGCACCCGTTCCCGGGGGCCCGGCGGGTCCCGGCGGGCGCAGCCCCTTCAAGGGGAAGCCCGCGGTGATCATCGCTGCCGCGGTTGCCGCGCTGCTGGTCATCGGCGGCGGCGTCTACCTGGCCACGAGCGGCGGCGACGACGACAAGAAGCCCGTCGCGGAGAAGAGCACCGACGACGCGAAGCCGTCCGTCTCGCCCTCCGTGGACGAGGGCGACGGCAACGGCACGGGCCGGGAGGGCAACGACGACCTGAACGCCGGGCGCAAGGACGGCGAGGCCAAGGTCCTCTGGCTCCAGAAGAACGACGTCGACCTGCCGCGCAACGGCGCCGACGTGTACGGCCCCTGGATAGTCGGCGACACCATCGTCAAGGGCATGTACCGCACCGTCTCCGGCTACTCGGTGGCCGACGGCAAGCCGAAGTGGACGCTGAAGCTGGGCACGGACATCTGCTCCGCACCGGCGCAGACCACCACCGACGGCAAGATCGTCATCGGGGTGAAGGACGGCACCACGGAGAAGGCGGACTGCGCGGACCTCCAGCTGATCGACCTCAACACCGGCAAGACCGGCTGGAAGAAGTCGATCAAGAGCAGTGGTCTCTTCGACATGCTGTCCGACATCTCCCTCGCGATCAGCGGCAACACCGTGACGGTCGGCCGCACCGGCGCCTCCAACGCCTTCCGGGTGAGCGACGGCAAGGCGCTGTTCGGCAAGCGCGCCGGCAACTGCCAGCCGTTCTCCTTCGCGGGCGGCGCCAAGCTGATCGCCGCGACCAACTGCCGCACCGGGGACGTCGAGAACCCGCAGCACGAGGTCGAGGAGATCGACCCGGTCTCGGGCAAGCCCAAGTGGACGTACAAGCCCGCGCGCGGCTGGGAGATCGACCGCTTCTACTCGGTGAGCCCGCTCATCGTCTCGCTGACCAAGGGCAGCGGCGACAGCAAGAAGTGGAGCATTCTCGCGCTCAAGGAGAACGGCTCGCTGCGCTCCCAGATCGTCAGTGACAAGGGCGACTCGTTCGCGACCAACTGCGGCGGGATGTTCGCCATCTTCGGCAAGTCCGTCGACGGCTGCGCGGGTGTCGCGACCGACCCCAACACGCTCTACATGGCGACGCAGGACGACACCAGCGGCTCCGCCCGGACCAACAAGGTCGTCGCGTTCAACCTGAACACCGGCAAGACCAAGTGGAAGGCCGACGCACCGGCCGGGCAGACGATGCGGCCGCTGCGGATGGAGGGCGGCGACCTGCTGCTCTACGTGGACGCCGGTTACGGCAAGGGCGGCGGGATCGCCAGCCTCGCGCCGACCGGGGGAACCCCGCAGATGGTGCTCCAGCACCCGGACTCGACGTCGGAGATCGAGAGCTCCTTCTACAACGAGAAGATCCTCTACGCGGGCGGCCGTTCGTTCGTCCTGAGCGGGCGGGTCAGCGCCAGCAACGACAAGGAAGAGCTGGAGACGAAGACCATGATGGCCTTCGGCGAGTAGCGGCTCACCACGGCACCCGCAGGAACCCGCAGGCCGCGGACGGCAGCAGACCCGCCCGCGGCCGGCTCCGGCCCACCCCGACCGACTCTTCTCCAGAGGTACCCAACGCCATGACGCAGCCGCCCCAGCCGCCCCCCAACGAACCGCCGCAGGGCGGGTTCGGCGCACCGCAGGACCCGCCGCCCGGCGGATTCGGCGCCCCGACACCGCCGCCCGCCGACCCGTTCGGAAAGCCGCCGCCGACCCCGCCGGCCACCCCGCCCCCGGGCGGCTACGGTGCTCCGCCGCCCGCGGGCCCGCCCCAGCAGCAGCCCGGCTACGGCTATCCGCAGACGCCCCCGCAGGACCAGCCGCCGCAGCCCGGTTACGGGTTCCCGCCGGGTCAGCCGCCGCAGCAGGGCTACGGCTACCCGCAGCAGGGCCAGCCGCCGCAGGGCTACGGGTACCCGACCGCCCCGATGCAGCAGCCGCACCAGAACGGGAACGGGCCGAAGAAGTTCTCCACCCAGGCACAGATCATCGTCGCCGCGGTGGTCGCCGTGGTGCTCATCGTCGGCGGCGGCCTCTGGTACGCCTCCAGCGGTGACGACGGCGGTGACAAGAAGGACGAGGCGTCCACCTCCGCCGGCACCGACGGTGAGAGCAAGGACGGCGACGGCAAGGACGTCGGCGGCGGCAAGGAGAAGGCCCCGGCCAACACCAAGTCCTCGGTCGCCTTCCAGCTGCCGCAGCCCAAGGTCACCGAAGTCACCACGGTCGACGGCTCCTGGCTGACGGACAAGGCCTACGTCAAGACGGGCGTCAACGAGGTCACCGGCTACGACCCCGCCAAGGGCACCAAGCTCTGGTCGATCCCGCTGACCGGCCAGCTCTGCGCCGCCTCCCGGCACATGAGCAAGGACTTCAAGACGGCCATCGCCTTCGAGGCGGGCAAGCGGACCGCGGCGAAGAAGTACCAGCCCTGCGACCACGTGGGCGCCCTGGACCTGGCCACCGGCAAGCTCATGTGGAGCAAGTCGGTGAACGCCGCCACCGGCGGCGACGCCCCCGTCCGGTTCAGCGAGGTCACCCTCAGCGGCACCACGGTCGCCGCGGCCGGCTCCGAGGGCGGTGCCGCGTTCGACCTGGACACCGGCGCCGAGCGCTGGAAGCCGAAGGTCAGCACCGACCGCTGCTACGACACCGGGTACGCCGGCGGCGACGCGCTCGCCGTGGTCCGCAAGTGCGGCTCGTACGACGACCCCCAGCTCACCATCCAGGCGCTGAACCCGACCACGGGCGCCCCGCTCTCCTCGTACAAGATGCCGCCCGGTGTCGAGTACGCGAGCATCGTCTCCACCAAGCCGCTGGTCGTCGCGGCCGACGTCGGCGACACCGCGGGTGACGGCAGCGGGATCTCCGACTTCTTCTCGATCGACGCCGCCACCGGCAAGCTGCTCGTCCGGATCCCGGCCGACGCGGAGAAGTACGCGGCCAAGTGCGGCTCCACCGAGGTCGAGAGCTGCCAGCATCTCGCCGTCGGCAACAACCGCATCTACCTCCCCACGGAGGAGCACGACGGCGGCGAGGACACCAGCGACACCAACGAGATCGTCTCCTTCGACCTGACCACCGGCAAGCAGACCGGCGACCGGGCCGACGCGGGCGACGACTACACGCTGTTCCCGCTCCGGATGGACGGCGGCAACATCATCGCGTACAAGGAGCCCCCGTACGACAAGGGCGGCCAGGTCGTCTCCATCGACGGCAGCACCTTCAAGCAGACCGTGCTGATGGAGAACCCGGGCGACGAGACGGTCCGGGACGCGGAGACCAGCTTCTCCCCGGAGTACGCCGAATACCGCTACAGCGGCGGGCGGTTGTACATCTCCGAGACGATGATCAGCAAGCCGAGTACGAGTTCGCTGGACGACAAGGAGTACCTCGTCGTCTCGTTCGGCACTGGCTGACCAGACGTCAGAAGCAGTTCCGGCCCTGCCGGTCGATCAGTCGACCGGCAGGGCCGGTCGCTTTGCAGACCTCAAGTGGCCGGGAACCACACACGATGGGGTAAACCACGGTCATTCCAAGGGTCTTCTGCCGGCTTAGACGCACGCGGCGTCGAACATGCGTGTAACTTGCCGGGTCTAGAAGTCCGGGGGCCTGGCGCCAGTGCTACGGGGGTTTGCTCGATGGGCGTGCGGCTGATGGTGGTCGATGACCACCGACTGCTCGCCGAGGCGCTCGCCTCGGCGCTCAAACTACGGGGCCACCGGGTGCTCGCCGCGGCCGCTCCCACCGCCGGAGCGGCGGACCTGGTGGTGAGCCGGGCTCCGGAGGTCTGCCTGTTCGGCACCGCCGCACCCGCCGAGCCGGGCACCTTCGAGCCGATCACGCGGATCAGGAGCGAGCGCCCGCAGATCGCCGTGGTGGTGCTCGGCCCGGTGCCCAGCCCGCTGGGGATCGCGGCGGCCTTCGCCGCGGGCGCCGCCGGCTACGTACGGCACGACGAGCGGATCGAGGGCGTCGAGCGGGCGATCACCAAGGCACGGGCCGGTGAGGCGGCGATCGCGCCGCAACTGCTCCAGGGCGCCTTCGCCGAGCTGCTCAACCCGGCGGTCCAGCCGGACGACGAGGGGCAGCGGCTGCTCCACATGCTCACCCCGCGCGAGGTCGAGGTGCTGGTCCGGGTCGCGGAGGGGGAGGGCACCCGGCTGATCGCGGCCGGGATGCGGATCGCGCCGAGCACCGCCCGTACCCATGTGCAGCGGGTCCTGATGAAGCTGGGTGTCGGCTCCCGGCTGGAGGCGGCGGCGCTGGCCGCCCGTACCGGCCTGCTGGACCGGGCGGCGGTCACGCGGCAGGGGCCGGACACCGTCGGCTGACGGTGTCCGGCCCCTGCCGGTGGTGCGGTCGCCCCCGCGTCTCAGCCTCTCAGCGGCCGGGCGCGTCCGTGGTGTCCGGCACCGCGGCCGGCGGCTGGGCCGGGCGCAGCTTCAGCCAGACCAGGAAGAACAGCCCGAGCGCCAGCATGGCCAGGCCGGTCCACAGGTTGATGTGGACGCCCTCGGCCTTCTTCAGGTCCGCGTCGGACGGGTTGATCCCGGCGATGGTGACGATGACTCCGTAGACCACGAAGAGACCGCCGATGATCCGCCTGATGTCGAAGAGGCGGGCCGCCGTGGCGGACTTCTTCTCCAGATCGGAGACTTCCTTGTGCATGTCGGACATGGTGAGTTGCTCCGATCAGAACGAGTAGGGGAGGTAGCACAGGGCGGCGAGCACGATCGCTCCCCAGCCCAGCAGGGCCGGCCTGCGGTACCAGGCGTCGTCGCCCTCCGCGGGCGCCTCTTCGAGGTCCGGGGACTCGGTTCCGTATACGAGACCGGCCAGTTCGGCCTCCGGCTTGGGGGCGGTGAAGAGCGTGACGGCGACCATCACGACCGCGCCCGCGACGAACCCGACGATCGCGGAGACGAAGTTGGCTCCCTGGTCGCTCGGGATGTCGATGATGCCCTGCTTGTAGATGACGAAGTAGTTGACCATCGCGGCCGTGGTACCGGCCAGCAGGCCCCAGACACCGGACTTCATCGAGGCGCGCTTCCAGAACATGCCGATGATGAAGACGACGAAGAGCGGGACGTTGAAGAACGAGAACAGCGTCTGGAGGTAGCTCATGATGTTGGAGAAGCTGGCGGCGATGAACGCCGTGCCGATGGAGGCCAGCACCCCGATCACCGTGATGCCCCGGCCGAAGCGCAGGTAGTACGCGTCCGACTGGTCCTTCTTCACGTACCGCGCCCAGATGTCCGTGGTGAACACGGTGTTGAACGAGGAGACGTTGGCGGCCATGCCCGCCATGAACGCGGCCAGCAGACCGGTCACCGCGATGCCGAGGACACCGTTGGGCAGCAGCTCCCGCATCAGCAGCGGGATCGCGTCGTTGTACGTGGTGCCGGAGCCGGCGGTGCCGATGTTCGGCACGATCACGGCGGCGACCAGGCCGGGGATCATCACCAGGAAGACGATGAACATCTTCGGGAACGCGGCGATCAGCGGCGTGCGCTGGGCGGCCGAAAGGTTCTTCGCGGACAGGGCGCGCTGCACCTCGGCGAAGTTCGTCGTCCAGTAGCCGAAGGAGAGCACGAAGCCCAGGCCGAGGACGATCGTCAGCCAGTTGGCGCCGAGCGGGTTGGCGTCACCGATGCCGGTGCCGCCCCAGGCGCTCATGAAGTTCGAGCCGTGGCTCGACGTCAGTGAGTCGCTCAGTCCGTCCCAGCCGCCGACGCGCTTGAGGCCCAGCACGGTCAGCGGGATCAGCGCGGCGAGGATGACGAAGAACTGCAGTACCTCGTTGTAGATGGCGGAGGAGAGCCCGCCGATGGTGATGTAGATCAGGACGAAGAGGCCCGCGACGACGATCGCGACCCACTGCGGCCAGCCGAGGAGGGCCTCCACGACGATCGACAGGGCGTACAGGTTGACGCCCGCGATCAGGACCGCCGAGAAGGCGAAGAGTATGGAGCTGAGCAGGTGTGCCGACTTGTCGAAGCGGTGGAGCAGGAACTCCGGTACGGAGCGGACCTTCGACCGGTAGTAGAAGGGCATCATCACGAGGCCCAGGAAGACCATCGCGGGGATGGCGCCGATCCAGTACCAGTGGACGACCGCGACGCCGTACTGGGCGCCGGTCGCCGCCATGCCGAGGATCTCGGTGGCGCCGAGGTTGGCCGCCACGAAGGCCAGACCGGTCACCCACGCGGGCAGCGACCGTCCGGAGAGGAAGAAGTCGAGGCTCGTCCTCACGCTTCGCCGGGCGGCGAAGCCGATGCCGAGAACGACGGCGAAGTAGATCGCCAGGATCGTGTAATCGAGCCCGTTCGTGGGGAGCCGGAGCCCGGATGCCAAAGGGTGCATGGGGGGAACTCGCTTCGTTGCGTGTACTGAACCCGAAGGAAACTACGCCCTTGTGTTCAGAAAATGAACAGTTCCATTGAGCATCTTTGTTTGATTGTGATCGTATGGCCCGAAAACCCGGCCCTAATCCGCGAGAACCCCACGGGAAACCCGCGAGAGTCCAACAGATCCTGTCAGTGAGCTGTGCGAGACGCGGCTCACATCCGGCCGCACTTGGTTGGCCTGGACTCATTGACGTGTCTGTTGATTTGTGGTTCCTTGTGTTGAGTTATGTTTGGGAGGAGTCTGGTGAAGAAGACGGTTACGACGCTCGCCGACGGCCGGGAGCTGCTCTATTTCGACAGCCGTGACGACGCGGTCCGGGACGCCGTCGACGGGCGGCCGCTCGACGCCGTGGCGACTTCCTCCGAGATCCGCCGGGACCCCCTGCTGGGGGACAGCGTCGCCGTCGCCTCCCACCGCCAGGGACGTCCGTACCACCCGCCGGCCGACGAGTGCCCGCTCTGCCCGTCGCAGGAGGGGCGGCTCAGCGAGATCCCCGACGACCACTACGACGTCGTCGTCTTCGAGAACCGCTTCCCCTCGCTGGCCGGTGACTCCGGCCGTTGCGAGGTCGTCTGCTTCACCTCCGACCACGACGCCTCGTTCGCGGACCTCACCGAGGAGCAGGCCGGCCTCGTGCTGGAGGCCTGGACGGACCGCACGGCCGAGTTCGCCGGGCTCGACCAGGTCAAGCAGGTGTTCTGCTTCGAGAACCGGGGCGCCGAGATCGGCGTGACGCTCGGCCACCCGCACGGGCAGATCTACGGCTACCCGTTCGTCACCCCGCGCACCGATCTGATGCTCCGCTCGATGGAGAAGCACCGCGCCGAGACCGGCGGCAACCTCTTCGACGACGTCGTCGCCCGCGAGATCGCCGACGGCGACCGGATCGTGCTCTCCGGCGAGCACTGGGTGGCGTTCGTGCCGTACGCGGCCCACTGGCCGTACGAGGTCCACCTCTACCCGCTCCGCCGCGTCCCCGACCTGCGGGAACTCGACGACGGCGAACGCACCGAGTTCACACAGGTCTATCTGGAACTCTTGAGGCGGTTCGACCGGATATTCGGACCCGGCCACCCGCCCACGCCGTACATCTCGGCCTGGCACCAGGCACCGTTCGGCATCCAGGACCGGGAAGAGTTCGCGCTCCACCTTGAGCTCTTCACCGTGCGAAGGACCCCCAGCAAGCTGAAGTTCCTCGCGGGTTCCGAATCCGGCATGAGTGTGTTCATCAACGATGTGCCGCCGGAGGCCGCGGCCGCGCGACTGCGAGAGGTAGCGAGCGAGTGAGCAAGTCCCCCAAGAAGTACCTGGTGACCGGCGGTGCGGGATACGTGGGCAGCGTGGTCGCCCAGCACCTGCTGGAGGCGGGTCACACCGTCACCGTCCTCGACGACCTCTCCACCGGATTCCGCGAGGGAGTCCCGGCCGGCGCCGGGTTCGTCGAGGGCCGGATCCAGGACGCCGCGAAGTGGCTGGACCCCTCCTACGACGGAGTGCTGCACTTCGCCGCGTACTCCCAGGTCGGGGAGTCCGTCACCGACCCGGAGAAGTACTGGGTCAACAACGTCGGCGGCTCCACCGCCCTGCTCGCCGCCATGCGTGACGCCGGGGTGCGCACCCTGGTCTTCTCCTCCACCGCCGCCACCTACGGCGAACCCGTCTCCAGCCCCATCACGGAGGCCGACCCCACGGCCCCGACCAGCCCGTACGGCGCCACCAAGCTCGCCGTCGACCACATGATCACCGGCGAGGCGGCCGCCCACGGGCTCGCCGCCGTCTCGCTGCGCTACTTCAACGTGGCCGGGGCGTACGGCGACTGCGGCGAACGGCACAGCCCCGAGTCGCACCTGATCCCGCTGGTCCTCCAGGTCGCCCTCGGGCAGCGCGAGTCGATCTCGGTGTACGGCGACGACTACCCCACCCCCGACGGCACCTGCGTCCGCGACTACATCCATGTCGCGGACCTCGCCGAGGCACACCTCCTCGCCCTCGACGCCGCCACCTCGGGCGAGCACCTGATCTGCAACCTCGGCAACGGCAACGGCTTCTCGGTCCGCGAGGTCATCGAGACGGTCCGCGAGGTCACCGGCCACCCGGTCCCCGAGACCGCGGCCCCGCGCCGCGGCGGCGACCCGGCCGTTCTCGTCGCCTCCGCCGCCACCGCCAGGGAGCGCCTCGGCTGGCAGCCGTCCCGCGCGGACCTGGCCGGAATCGTCTCCGACGCCTGGACGTTCGCCCGCCGAGAGGAGCCCACCGCACCATGACCGACACCGCTGAGCCGACGGACACCGCCGAGCCGGCCACCGTCTCCACCGAGCCGGCCGAGCCGTCCACCGAGCTGACCGACTCGTTCACCGAGCTGTACGGGACCGTGCCCGAGGGGGTCTGGGCCGCCCCCGGCCGGGTCAACCTGATCGGGGAGTACACCGACTTCAACGACGGCTTCGTGATGCCGCTCGCACTGCCGCACACCGCGCGGGCCGCCGTCGCCCGCCGCACCGACGGCATCCTGCGGCTGCACTCCACCGATGTGCCGGGCGGCGTCGTCCAGCTCCGCGTCGACGAGCTGGCCCCGAACGAGGGCCACGGCTGGGCCGCCTACCCGGCCGGCGTCGTCTGGGCGCTGCGCGAGGCCGGCCACCCGGTCACGGGCGCCGACATCCAGCTGACCTCCACCGTCCCCACCGGCGCCGGGCTCTCCTCGTCCGCCGCCCTCGAAGTGGTCACCGGGCTCGCCCTGAACGACCTGTTCGGGCTCGGCCTCGGCCACGCCGAGCTGGCGGTACTGGCCCAGCGCGCGGAGAACGCCTTCGTCGGCGTCCCCTGCGGGGTCATGGACCAGATGGCCTCCGCCTGCTGCACCGAGGGCCACGCGCTGCACCTGGACACCCGCGACCTCACCGTCCGCCAGGTCCCCTTCGACCTGGCCGCCCACGGCCTCCAGCTCCTCGTCGTCGACACCCGCGTCAAGCACGCACTCGGTGACGGCGCCTACGCGGAACGCCGCGCGGCCTGCGAGGAGGGCGCCCGGCTGCTCGGGATCCGCACCCTGCGCGAGCTCCCGTACGAGGGCCTGGGCGCCGGGCTCGACACGCTGGCCGCCGCCGGCGCGGACGAGTCCGTGGTGCGCTGCGTGCGCCACGTGGTCAGCGACAACCAGCGCGTCGAGCAGGTCATCGCGCTGCTCGACGCGGGCGGCGTACGCGCGGCGGGCCCTGTCCTCACGGCGGGCCACGTCTCGCTCCGGGACGATCTGCGGGTCTCCTGCGTGGAGCTGGACCTGGTGGTCGAGGCGGCGAACGCGGCCGGGGCGCTCGGTTCCCGGATGACCGGCGGCGGCTTCGGCGGCTCCGCGATCGTGCTCCTGGAGGAGGCGCAGGCGGACACGGTCACCAAGTCGGTTCTGGAGGCGTTCACTTCGGCGGGTTACGCGGCCCCCCGGGTCTTCCCCGCCGTCCCGTCCGCGGGCGCCCACCGGATCGCCTGACCGGGGACCGGACCGGCCGCCGGGCGACTACCCGGCGGCGGGTCCGCCGAGCCGCTTGGTGAGGGTGAACTCCGTGACGCCCGGCGGGTAGTCCTCGACCCGGCCCGTCACCTCGTAACCCCGCTTCCGGTAGAAGTCCGGGGCCTGGAAGTCCCAGGTCTCCAGCCGGGAGCGGGTGCAGTCCCGGTCCGCGCGGGCCACCCGTTCCGCCTCGGCGAGCAGCCGCGAGCCGAGGCCGTGGCCGCGGTGCCGGGCGTCGACCCAGAGCACGTCCACATGGAGCCAGTGCGCCCAGGTGCGCCCGGTCAGCCCTGCGGCGACCTGCCCGTGGGTGTCCAGCGCCCATACCTCCAGCGGGAGTTCGCGCGCCGCGGGCCCGCCCCGCAGCGCGCGGATCTCCGGCGAACCCACGGTGTTGTCCTCGCGGAGCCTTCTGCTCAGCAACTGACGTCGTTCTCTGTCCACTTCTGTCTCAAGACGGAACATGCACCACACCCTAGGACCCGTGAGGACGCTCAGTTCCGCGAATCGCCTCCCGCCCCGGGCGGCCGCCCGTACGCTGATGCACAGCACCGGTGGGGGCCGGTGCTGATTCAGGGGTACGAGACAGCCGGGTGCGACACCCGGGTGGGGGTGGCGAATCGGTGCCCGGCGGCGGCTGTGGCACCGCGGTCCGATCCCCTGTTCCGGGTGTCGCACCCGTGCCGGTCCGTCGCTGACGGGGGGCGCACGCTACGGGGCGCCCCAGAACGCACAGCATGGGGGTGCCTGTGGTCCGTATCCGGGTTCTCGTGGTCGACGACCACCGCATTTTCGCCGAATCGCTCGCCGCGGCGCTCGCGGCCGAGCCCGACGTCGACGTCTCGGCGGCGGGCAGCGGACCGGCCGCCCTGCGCTGCCTGGAGCGCGCGGCCGCCGAGGGGCGCGGCTACGACGTGCTGCTGGTCGACGCCGAGCTGGGCATCCTGGCCCCGGCCGGCGGCCGCAGGGCCACCGGCCCGGTGGCGGTGCCCGACCGGCCGGCCGGCGGGGCGCCGGCCGACGGCATCTCGCTGGTCGCCGGGGTCCGCGCCAGCCGTCCCTCGGTGCGCACGGTGGTGCTCGCGGAGAAGGACGACCCGCGCCGGGCCGCGCTCGCGCTGCAGGCCGGGGCCTGCGGCTGGGTCGCCAAGGACTGCTCGCTCCAGCGGCTGCTCGCGGTCATCCGGGGGGTGCTCCGCGACGAGACGCACCTGCCTCCCGCGCTGCTCACCGGGGTGCTGCGGGAACTGCTGGCGGACCGCAAGCACCGCAGCGAGAGCGAACAGCTCGTCGAGTCGCTGACCCCGCGCGAGCGCGAGGTGCTGCGCTGCATGGTGGCCGGACTCGGCCGCAAGGCGGTGGCGGAGCGGCTTTTCCTCTCCCCGCACACGGTGCGTACCCACATGCAGAACGTGCTGGGCAAGCTGGGGGTGCACTCGACGCTGGCGGCGGTCGCGCTGGCCAGACGGGCGGGCGTGGGCCCGGCCGATCCGGAGCCGGGGCAGGTCCTAGCCGGGGATGTTGTCGAAAGGGGCAGTCAGCTGGCGTAGCAGCCCGGCCAGTTCGCCGCGCTGGTGGCGGGAGAGTTCGCCCAGGATGGCTCGCTCCTGGGCGAGCAGCCCGGCCAGTGACTGGTCGGCCTTGTCGCGGCCCTCCGCGGTGAGCCGGACCAGCACTCCGCGGCGGTCGCTCGGGTCGGGGAGCCGTTCGACGAGGTTCTTCTTGGTCAGCCGGTCGATGCGGTTGGTCATCGTGCCCGAGGTGACCAGGGTCTGGGTGAGCAGCTGGCCGGGGGAGAGCTGGTACGGATCGCCCGCGCGCCGCAGCGAGGTGAGGACGTCGAACTCCCACGGCTCCAGGTTGTGCTCGGAGAAGGCGATCCGGCGGGCCCGGTCGAGGTGGCGGGCCAGCCGGGAGACGCGACTGAGGACCTCAAGCGGTTCCACGTCGAGGTCGGGGCGCTCTCGGCGCCATGCAGCGACCAGCCGGTCTACCTCGTCCTCCATGTGGATCAGTGTAGAGGGTCTGTCGACATGAAGTCTCTTGAATTCGAGTCTCTTGGAATCGAGTGTCTTGACATCAAGATACTTTCGGGATGATCCTGACCCCATGACCGCACCGATCTGGGATCCGCAGCAGTACCTGCGCCACGCGGACCACCGCACCCGCCCCTTCCACGATCTGCTGGCCGCCGTCCCCCCGCTCCCGGGCACCCCGGCCCCCCGGATCGCCGACCTCGGCTGCGGAGCCGGCAACGTCACCGCCCTGCTGGCCGAACGCTGGCCCGGCGCCCGGATCACCGGCTACGACAACTCCCCGCAGATGCTGGAACGGGCCCGCGCCCACGCCACCGCCCTGCTGGACTTCGCCGAGGCCGACGCCGCGACCTGGACCCCCGCCGAGCCCTGTGACCTGATCGTCTCCAACGCCCTGCTCCAGTGGGTGCCCCACCACGCGGAGCGCTTCCCCGACTGGCTGGACGCCCTCAGCCCCGGCGGCACCCTCGCCCTCCAGGTGCCCGGCAACTTCGACCAGCCCAGCCACGTCCTGATGCGCGAACTGGCCGGCTCCCCGCGCTGGCGCTCCCGGCTCGGCGGCCTGCTGCGCCACGCTGACGCGGTGCTCAGCCCCGCCGGCTACCTGGACCGGCTCGCCGGCCCCGGCCGTACCGCGGATGTCTGGGAGACCACCTACCTGCACCTGCTGCCCGGCGAGGACGCCGTCCTCGACTGGGTGAAGGGCACCGGCCTGCGCCCCGTCCTCACCGCCCTGGCCGGTGACGAGGAGGCCCGGAGCGCCTTCCTCACCGAATACCGCGACCTGCTGCGCACCGCGTACCCCGCGGGCCCGCACGGCACCGTCTTCCCGTTCCGCCGTATCTTCGCCGTCACCCACCGGGAGAAGTGAGGGTCCGGCACCCGGAGCGCCCCGCCCCCGGAGTACCGGGGGCGGGGCGCTCCGGGTGCTGCCGTGCGCTCAGTACAGGCTGTTGTAGGTGCCCCAGCCGGAGCCGATCTTCACGCGCTTGGAGATCTTCCCGGTGCCGGTCGACGTGTAGAGGTACGCGTCGCCCTTGGCGTCGACGCCGATCAGGTCGGCCTTGCCGTCACCGCTGATGTCGCCCGGCGCGACGAGCTTCTTGTAGGTGTTGAAGCCGGTGCCGATCTTGACCTGCGCCTTGAAGGGCTTGGTGGCCGAGCCGGTGCCCTTGTACAGGTACAGCGTGCCGTCCGACTTGCGGGCCACCATGTCGGCCAGTCCGTCGCCGCTGAGGTCGCCGGCGCCGACGAGTGTGTACGACTTGAAGCCGTAGCCGACCTTGACCTTGGCGGCGAAGCCGGTGCCCGCGCCGTTGCCCCGGTAGAGGTGCAGATCGCCGGCGGTGTTGCGGGCGATCAGGTCGGCCTTGCCGTCGCCGCTCAGGTCGCCGGGACCGATGAGCGCGTTGTACGAGCTCCAGCCGCTGCTGACGCGCGAGCCCTCGTTGTAGAGGGTGCCCTTGTAGTTCTCCAGCAGGTTCGCGTAGCCGTCGTTGTCGAGCGAGGACGGGAAGCTCATGCTGGCACCGGCCCAGCCGCCGCTGTCACTGGCCTTGACGCGGGCGCTGAGCTTGCCGTTGTTCTTCGCGTAGTACCAGTAGAGCGTGCCGCCCGTGGTGCGGGCCATCAGCTCGTTCTTGCCGAAGTCCGGGTTGCCGCCCTGGCCCGTGAAGAGCGAGGAGCCGTTCCAGCCGGTGCCGATCTGCTTCCGCTTGAGGAAGGTGCCCTTGCCGGTCGCGTCGTACGAGTAGAGCGTGCCGCCCGTGGTGCGGGCCATCAGGTCGCCGAGACCGTCGCCGGTGGCGTCGTCGGTGGCGACGATCTGGTTGTACGTGTCGAAGCCGGTGCTGACCTTGACGCGTGCCTTGTACGGCGCCGAGGCCTTTCCGGTGCCCGCGTAGTAGTACAGCTCACCGGCCGGCGTACGGGTGTAGAGGTCGCCGATCCCGTCGCCGTTGACGTCGTTCGCGCCGACGATCTGGTCGTAGGAGGCCCAGCCGTAGCCCACCTTGACGCCGGCTTTGAAGGGGGCGCCGGTGACGGTGCCGGTCCCCGCGAACAGGTAGATGTCGCCGGCCGGTGTGCGGGCGAGCAGGTCGCCCCGGCCGTCGCCGGTCATGTCGCCCACGGCGACGAGCTTGTTGTACTTCTGCCAGCCGGTGCCGGACCAGCCGACGCCACCGGCGCCGACGGCGCTCCGGACCTGGTGGAGCGAGAGCTTGCCGGTCGCCGACAGGGTGAGCAGCTCGGGCCTGCCGTCGCCGTTCAGGTCGCCCGGCGTGATGACGTCCTTGAACTTCTCGTCCGGGTCGGCGGGGTTCAGGGCGAACTCGTAGGGGCTCGTCCCGTTCGTCGGAACGACGTAGTAGGTCCCGTCGATCCCCCGGTACAGGGTGTCGGTGTAGCCGTCGCCGTCCACGTCGAAACGCGGCTCGGCGGGCGCCGCCGCGGCCTTCGCCGCCCGTGCGGCGGCCGGCGACTTCTTCTTCGCCGGGTGCTCCGGCAGCGTCAGCGCGGGCTGCGCGCCGGCGGCGGGCACGCGCGGCAGGGTGGCGCCGTGCCGCGCGGGCGCCGGTCCATCGGCCGAGGCCGGAGCGGCCAGCAGCATGCCGGCCGAGAGAACGATTGAGGTGCAGGTCGCGATCCGTCGTGCGCGCTTCGAGCGCACGGGCACGGCACGGCCGGGTTCCACAGAAGACAAAGCCCCCCCAGGGGTACGTGGTGGAACCGGGAGAAACGTCTTCACAGGTGCGTCACGCGCAGGGTGAAGTGCTCCCGGGACAGGCACAGACTCTACAACCGCGACCCCCGGGCCAGAAGCGGTTTAGCGAGGGATCAAGGCCGTGGCCCGGACGGACCACAGCCGGTCCACAGCCTCCCGCGTCAGCTCTTGCGGTGGCCTATCAGCCGGGGCCTCGACTCCAGGTTCTCCAGCCCGTGCCACGCCAGATTCACCAGATGCGCCGCCACTTCGGCCTTCTTCGGCCTGCGGGCGTTCACCCACCACTGCCCGGTCAGCGCCACCATCCCGACCAGCGCCTGCGCATACAGCGGGGCCAGCTTCGGATCGAAGCCCCGGGCCTTGAACTCCAGCCCCAGGATGTCCTCCACCTGCGTGGCGATATCGCTGATGAGCGAGGCGAACGTGCCGGTCGACTGGGCGACCGGCGAATCACGCACCAGAATCCGGAACCCGTCCGTGTAGGTCTCGATGTAGTCCAGCAGCGCGAACGCCGCCTGCTCCAGCAGCTCACGCGGGTGACCGGCGGTCAGCGCGGTGTTCACCATCTCCAGGAGCTGGCGCATCTCCCGGTCCACCACCACCGCGTACAGCCCCTCCTTGCCGCCGAAGTGCTCGTAGACCACCGGCTTGGAGACCCCGGCACGCGCCGCGATCTCCTCCACCGAAGTGCCCTCGAAACCCTTGTCGGCGAAGAGGGTGCGACCGATGTCCAGCAGTTGCTCGCGGCGTTCCTTGCCCGTCATCCGCACCCGGCGTGCCCGCCGGGCGGAGGGTGCGCGGGATTTCTCGCTGCTTGTGCTTCCGTCGGTCGCCACGTCGTCAATCATGCCGCGTCGGCCTCCGCCGGGTGGCGCCGGGACTCGATACGGGCGGAGTCGGGCCAGCGCACGTCCGTCGCCCAGCCCAGTTTCTCGAACCAGCGGATCAGCCGGGCACTCGAATCGATCTGACCGCGCATCACGCCGTGCCGCGCGCTCGTCGGGTCCGCGTGGTGCAGGTTGTGCCAGGACTCACCGCAGGAGAGGACCGCCAGCCACCACACGTTGCCGGACTTGTCGCGGGACTTGAACGGACGCTTGCCGACCGCGTGGCAGATCGAGTTGATCGACCACGTCACATGGTGCAGCAGCGCGACCCGGACCAGGGAGCCCCAGAAGAACGCCGTCGCCGCCCCCCACCACGACATCGTGACCAGACCGCCGACCAGCGGCGGGATCGCCAGCGAGACGATCGTGAAGGACAGGAAGTGGCGGGAGATCCCGCGGATCGCGGGATCCCTGATCAGGTCGGGGGCGTACTTCTGCTGCGACGTCTGCTCCTCGTCGAACATCCATGCGATGTGCGCCCACCACAGCCCCTTCATCAGGGCCGGCAGCGTCTCACCGAAACGCCACGGGGAATGCGGATCGCCCTCGGCGTCCGAGAAACGGTGATGCTTGCGGTGATCGGCCACCCAGCGCACCAGGGGACCCTCCACCGCGAGCGAACCGGCCACGGCCAGGGCGATACGGAGCGGACGCTTCGCCTTGAACGAGCCATGCGTGAAGTAACGGTGGAAGCCGATCGTGATGCCGTGGCAGCCGATGTAGTACATCGTCACCATCAGCCCCAGATCGAGCCAGCTGACACCACGGCCCCAGGCCAGCGGCACCGCCGCGACCAGGGCCAGGAACGGCAGGACGATGAACAGCAGAAGCGCGAACTGCTCGATCGACCGCTTGTTGTCCCCGCCGAGCGTGGCGGAGGGAGGACTGTCGGCCGCCGGAGCGGCCTCGATCACATCGGGGCTGGTCTTCATGGGGAGTCCCCTGTGGGTGAGAACGCGACGGAATGCGTGGGCTACGCATCCGTAACCTACGGCGTCGTAAGTATGGCAGCGCGGAGCCCCGCCACAAGAGGGACCGGCCTACCCCGCACGGAGTGGCGTCATATGGGGTAGGGGACAGAACGCGTACCCCCGCGGGCACCCGTCTTGAAGTGCGGACACCTGTCGGGGCGCGAACAGCGCCGAAAGCACGGACACCTATCCTGGAGAGGTCGGACAGCGCGGTCCGCACTCTGCTTTCCCGGGGGTGGCGTGGCACCCGCTGCCAGCCGCGGGCCCCGGATCCCGTGCTCAACCACTGCAAGGAGCCGCACACTGTGAGCAGTGCCGACCAGACCCCCGCCGCCAGCCCCGAGCTGCGCGCCGACATCCGCCGCCTCGGTGACCTGCTGGGCGAGGCCCTCGTACGCCAGGAGGGCCAGGAACTCCTCGACCTCGTCGAACGGGTCCGCGCCCTGACCCGCACCGACGGCGAGGCCGCGGCCGAACTCCTCGGCGACACGGACCTGGAGACCGCCGCACAGCTCGTGCGCGCCTTCTCCACCTACTTCCACCTCGCCAACGTGACCGAGCAGGTCCACCGCGCCCACGAGATGCGCGACCGGCGCGCCGCCGAGGGCGGACTCCTCGCCCGCACCGCCGACCGGCTCAAGGACGCGGACCCCGAGCACCTGCGCGAGACCGTCAAGAACCTGAACGTACGGCCCGTCTTCACCGCACACCCCACCGAGGCCGCGCGGCGCTCCGTACTCAACAAGCTCCGCCGCATCGCCGCACTCCTGGAAACCCCGGTCATCGAGGCCGACCGGCGCCGCCAGGACATCCGGCTCGCCGAGAACATCGACCTCATCTGGCAGACCGACGAGCTGCGAGTCGTCCGCCCGGAGCCCGCCGACGAGGCCCGCAACGCCATCTACTACCTCGACGAACTCCACGCCAACGCCGTGGGCGACGTCCTGGAGGACCTGGCCGCGGAGCTGGAGCGCGTCGGCGTCGAACTCCCCGCCGGCACCCGCCCCCTCACCTTCGGCACCTGGATCGGCGGCGACCGCGACGGCAACCCCAACGTGACGCCCGCCGTCACCTGGGAAGTGCTGATCCTCCAGCACGAGCACGGCATCACCGACGCCCTCGAACTCGTCGACCAGCTGCGCGGACTGCTCTCCAACTCCATCCGCTACACCGGAGCCACCGACGAGCTCCACGCCTCCCTCCAGGCCGACCTGGAAGCCCTCCCCGAGATCAGCCCCCGCTACAAGCGGCTGAACGCGGAGGAGCCCTACCGGCTCAAGGCCACCTGCATCCGGCAGAAGCTCGTCAACACCCGCGAGCGCCTCGCCTCCGGCACCCCCCACCGCCCCGGCTGCGACTACCTCGGCACCGCCGAGCTCATCGCCGACCTGGCCCTCATCCAGACCTCCCTGCGCAAGCACAAGGGCGGCATCGTCGCCGACGGCCGGATGGACCGCACCATCCGTACGCTCGCCGCGTTCGGCCTCCAGCTCGCCACCATGGACGTACGCGAGCACGCCGACGCCCACCACCACGCGCTCGGACAGCTCTTCGACCGCCTCGGCGAGGAGTCCTGGCGCTACGCCGACATGCCCCGCGACTACCGGCAGAAGCTCCTCGCCAAGGAACTCCGCTCCCGCCGGCCGCTCGCCCCGACCCCGGCCCCGCTGGACGCGGCCGGCGAGAAGACCCTCGGCGTCTTCCACACCATCAGCCAGGCCTTCGAGCGCTTCGGCCCCGAGGTCATCGAGTCCTACATCATCTCGATGTGCCAGGGCGCCGACGACGTCTTCGCCGCCGCCGTCCTCGCCCGCGAAGCCGGCCTCCTCGACCTGCACGCCGGCTGGGCCAAGATCGGCATCGTCCCGCTCCTGGAGACCACCGACGAGCTCAAGGCCGCCGACGTCATCCTCGACGAGATGCTCGCCGACCCCTCCTACCGCCGCCTCGTATCGCTCCGCGGCGACGTCCAGGAGGTCATGCTCGGCTACTCCGACTCCTCCAAGTTCGGCGGCATCACCACCTCCCAGTGGGAGATCCACCGCGCCCAGCGCCGCCTCCGCGACGTCGCCCACCGCTACGGCGTACGCCTGCGCCTCTTCCACGGCCGCGGCGGCACCGTCGGCCGCGGCGGCGGCCCCTCGCACGACGCGATCCTCGCGCAGCCCTGGGGCACCCTGGAGGGCGAGATCAAGGTGACCGAGCAGGGCGAGGTCATCTCCGACAAGTACCTCATCCCCGCCCTCGCCCGCGAGAACCTGGAACTGACCGTCGCGGCCACCCTCCAGGCCTCCGCGCTGCACACCGCACCCCGCCAGTCCGACGAGGCCCTCGCCCGCTGGGACGCGGCCATGGACACCGTCTCCGACGCCGCCCACGCCGCGTACCGCAAGCTGGTCGAGGACCCGGACCTGCCGACGTACTTCCTCGCCTCCACCCCGGTGGACCAGCTCGCCGACCTGCACCTGGGCTCGCGGCCCTCCCGCCGCCCCGGCTCCGGCGTCTCCCTCGACGGACTGCGCGCCATCCCGTGGGTCTTCGGCTGGACCCAGTCCCGGCAGATCGTCCCCGGCTGGTACGGCGTCGGCTCAGGCCTCAAGGCCCTGCGCGAAGCCGGTCTCGACACCGTCCTCGAAGAGATGCACGAGCACTGGCACTTCTTCCAGAACTTCCTCTCCAACGTCGAGATGACCCTCGCCAAGACCGACCTGCGCATCGCCCGCCACTACGTCGACACCCTCGTCCCCGACGAGCTCAAGCACGTCTTCGACGCCATCGAGGCCGAGCACGCGCTGACCGTCAGCGAAGTCCTCAAGATCACCGGCAACACCGAACTGCTCGGCACCAGCCCGGTGCTCCAGCAGACCTTCGCCATCCGCGACGCCTACCTGGACCCGATCTCCTACCTCCAGGTATCGCTGCTGGCCCGCCAGCGCCAGGCAGCGGAACGCGGCGAGGAACCCGACCCGCTGCTCGCCCGCGCCCTGCTGCTCACCGTCAACGGTGTCGCCGCCGGACTCCGCAACACCGGCTGATCAGCCGCCGCGGGTGCGGTCCCGTCACAGGGCGAAGAACGTCGCCACCAGCAGGACCGCACCCGCGATCCCGGCACCCCACGCGATCCGGGGCAGCCGCATCCCACCACCGATCACCAGCGCCGCGAGCACCAGCGCACCGCCCAGCGGCACCCACGCGTGCAGCAGACCCGGCGTCCCCGTCCGCACCACCTCGAACGTGCCCGGCTTCACGACGACCGGGAAACGGTCCCCCTTCTTCGCCGCCACGGACTTGTCCACCGACACCCGGGAACGCCCGGAACCGTCGTCCGAGGGCACATACGGCCCCGTACACACCTCGCTGCCGCACCCGGTGACCGTCATCGTGCCGTGCTCACGCCCCTTGGCCAGCACGATGTGCTGCGCCGAGTCCCACGAGGCCAGCGCCCCCGCCACCAGCAGCAGCAGAACGACACAGCCGAGCGCGGCGGTGCGGCCGTGGTGCAGGACACGTCGGGAGGAGCTGCGCTTCATGGGGGCCGATCCTTGGGCAGCGCCCCACGCCCGGTCAAGCTGTGGCTGAAAACAGCATGCTTACCGGGGTGTATGTCGGGAATCGCCGCAGGAATCCCGGCTACCGGGACTCAGGAGTTGTACGCGCTCTGCGCGCGCTCCAGACCCTCCGCCAGCAGGCACTCCACCGAATCCGCCGCCCGGTCCACCAGGAAGCCCAGCTCCTTGCGCTCCGTGGACGAGAAGTCCTTCAGAACGAAATCGGCAACCTGCATCCGGCCCGGCGGACGCCCGATGCCGAACCGGATCCGGTGATAGTCGGGCCCCATCGACTTCGTCATCGACTTCAGCCCGTTGTGACCGTTGTCCCCGCCGCCCAGCTTCAGCCGCAGCGAGCCGTAATCGATGTCCAGCTCGTCATGGACAGCCACCACATGGTCGAGCGGCACCTTGTAGAAGTCGCGCAACGCCGTCACCGGGCCACCCGACAGATTCATGTACGACATCGGCTTCGCCACCACCACCCGGCGGCTCAGCGGCCCCGGCGGGCCCATCCGGCCTTCCAGCACCTGCGCCTGCGCCTTCGGAGCCCGCTTGAACTTCCCGCCGATCCGCTCCGCGAGCAGGTCGGCCACCATGAAGCCCACGTTGTGCCGGTTCGCCGCGTACTCGGGGCCGGGATTGCCCAGGCCCACGATCAGCCAGGGGTCGGTGGCGTCGGACATCGCGCTGGGTCTCCTCGCGTACGGCGGGTGGCGGACAGAGAGACGGGGCGGCGGCTCCCTCCCGGGAAACCGCCACCCCGTCAGTCAAGCAGGTGGGGCGAGGCTCAGGCCTCGGCACCCTCGGCCTCGGCGGCGTCCGCGGACGGCTCCTCGGCCTGGGCGGCGACGACCGCCAGGACGACCGCGTCCGGGTCGGCCTCGGCCAGCACCGAACCCTTGGGCAGCGGGATGTCCTTGGCGAGGATCGACGCACCGGCGTCCAGTCCCGCGATGGAGACCGTCACGGAGTTCGGGATGTGGGTGGCCTCGGCCTCGACGAGCAGCGTGTTCTGCACGTACTCCAGCAGGTTGCCGCCCGGGGCCAGCTCGCCCTCGACGTGCACCGCGACCTCGACGTTGACCTTCTCGCCGCGCTTCACGGTCAGCAGGTCGACGTGCTCGATGTTGCCCTTGATGGCGTTGCGCTGCACGGCCTTCGGGATGACCAGCGCGTCCTTGCCGTCGATCTCCAGACCGATCAGGACGTTGGCGGTACGGAGCGCGAGCTGCAGCTCGTGGGCCGGCAGCGTGATGTGGACCGCGTCGGCGCCGTGGCCGTAGATGACGGCGGGGACGAGGTTGGCGCGACGGGTGCGGCGGGCGGCGCCCTTGCCGAACTCGGAACGGACCTCGGCGTTGAGCTTGATCTCGGCCATGACTGCACTCCTCGTAAGGTGACAAAAACTGCGGAAGGTCACCCGGCCCACGACAGGCCTGCTACGAAGAGCGCGTCGATAACGGACCGCCGTACCTATGAGTACGGCCTCCCTCGCCGAGCAACTCGCTGAGTCTACCCGGCGGGGAGGCCGCACCCCAAAGTGGATCTTCTGTGACGTTCTTCGCCCGGAGGGAAGCGCCTACTGCTCCTACTGCTCCTCGAAGAGGCTCGTGACCGAACCGTCCTCGAAGACCTCGCGCACCGCGCGGGCGATCGTCGGCGCGATCGAGAGCACCGTGATCTTGTCGAGCTCCAGCTCACCCGGCGTCGGCAGGGTGTCCGTGAACACGAACTCACTCACCTTCGAGTTCTTCAGCCGGTCCGCCGCCGGGCCCGAGAGCACACCGTGCGTCGCCGTCACTATGACGTCCTCCGCACCGTGCGCGAACAGGGCGTCCGCGGCGGCGCAGATCGTGCCACCCGTGTCGATCATGTCGTCGACCAGGACACAGACCCGGCCCTCGACGTTGCCCACGACCTCGTGGACGCTGACCTGGTTCGGCACGTCCTTGTCGCGGCGCTTGTGCACGATCGCCAGCGGGGCGTCCAGCCGGTCGCACCAGCGGTCCGCGACCCGGACCCGGCCCGCGTCCGGCGAGACGATCGTCAGCTTCGAACGGTCGACCTTCGCACCGACGTAGTCGGCCAGGATCGGCAGCGCGAAGAGGTGGTCGACCGGGCCGTCGAAGAAGCCCTGGATCTGGTCGGTGTGCAGGTCGACGGTGAGGATGCGGTCCGCACCCGCCGTCTTCATCAGGTCCGCGATCAGACGGGCCGAGATCGGCTCGCGGCCGCGGTGCTTCTTGTCCTGACGGGCGTAGCCGTAGAACGGCACGATCACCGTGATGGAGCGGGCGGACGCGCGCTTCAGCGCGTCCAGCATGATCAGCTGCTCCATGATCCACTTGTTGATCGGAGCCGTGTGGCTCTGGATCAGGAAGCAGTCGGCGCCGCGGGCGGACTCCTGGAAGCGGACGTAGATCTCACCGTTGGCGAAATCGAAGGCCTTCGTCGGCACGAGGCCCACACCCAGCTGGTGCGCAACCTCCTCGGCCAGCTCGGGGTGGGCGCGGCCGGAGAAGAACATCAGTTTCTTCTCGCCGGTCGTCTTGATCCCGGTCACAGCACAGTCTCCTCAGACGTGTTCCTGGCGCTGCACGCAGATGTCCCGATGTGCAACGAGCCAGCCGAAATGGGGTGAGCATCTATCACGGTACGCCGTGCGCGACGTACCTGATTCCGGTCAGCTTTCGCCGCCGGCCTCCTCGGACGCGGCCTGAGCCGCCTGTGCGGCCGCGCTGCCCGGACGCTTCCGGGCCACCCAACCCTCGATATTCCTTTGCTGGCCACGGGCCACGGCCAGCGAACCGGACGGCACGTCCTTCGTGATGACAGACCCGGCCGCGGTGTAGACACCGTCCCCGACCGTGACAGGCGCCACAAACATATTGTCCGATCCGGTACGGCAGTGAGAGCCGATCGTCGTGTGGTGCTTGGCCACACCGTCGTAGTTCACGAACACGCTCGCGGCACCGATGTTGGTGTGGTCGCCGATCGTCGCGTCACCGACGTACGACAGATGCGGAACCTTCGTGCCCTCGCCGATCGTGGCGTTCTTCATCTCCACGTACGTACCGGCCTTGGCCTTCGCACCCAGCCGCGTACCCGGCCGCAGATACGCGTACGGGCCGACCAGCGCGCCCGCACCCACCTGCGCCCCGTCCGCCACCGTGTTGTCCACCCGGGCGCCCGCGTGCACGACGGTGTCCGTCAGCCGCGAGTTCGGACCCACCTCGGCGTCCTCCCCGAGATGCGTCGCACCCAGCAGCTGCGTACCCGGGTGCACGATCGCGTCCCGCTCGTACGTCACGGTCACGTCGATCAGCGTCGACGCCGGGTCCACCACGGTCACCCCGGCCGTCATCGCCCGCTCCAGCAGCCGCTGGTTCAGCAGCCGGCGGGCCTCCGCCAGCTGCACCCGGTTGTTGATCCCGAGGATCTCCCGGTGGTCACCGGCGACCGAGGCGCCGACCCGGTGCCCCGCCTCACGCAGGATCGACAGCACATCGGTGAGGTACTCCTCGCCCTGGCTGTTGTCCGTACGGACCTTGCCCAGCGCGTCCGTCAGGAGCTGCCCGTCGAACGCGAACACCCCGGAGTTGATCTCCCGGATCGCGCGCTGCGCCTCGGTGGCGTCCTTGTGCTCGACGATCTCGGTGACCGCACCGGTCGTCGCGTCCCGGACGATCCGCCCGTACCCGGTGGAGTCGGGGACCTCGGCGCTGAGCACGGTGACGGCGTTGGCGTCGGCGGTGTGGGTGGCGGCGAGCGCGGCGAGCGTCTCGCCGGACAGCAGCGGGGTGTCGCCGCAGACCACGACGACGGTGCCCTCGACGGTCCCGCCCAGCTCGTCGAGGGCGACGCGCACCGCGTTCCCGGTGCCCTTCTGCTCGGCCTGGTAGGCGGTGCGCACCTGGGCGTCCGCGGCGGTGAGGTGGGCGGTGACCTGCTCGCTCGCGTGGCCGACGACCACGACGAGGTGCTGGGGCGCCAGCTCGCGGGAGGCCGCGACGACATGTCCGACGAGCGAGCGCCCGGAGATCTCGTGCAGGACCTTGGGGGTCTTCGACTTCATGCGGGTGCCCTCACCCGCTGCGAGGACGACGACGGCTGCCGGGCGTTCGGAGCTCACGGATTGGCCCTTCGGCTTCGGGTGGTGGACATCCGCAGGATACCGGGGGGTGTTCGACCGGGCATGAGTGCGGGCCCCGACCACTTGGGTCGGGGCCCGTCGCTTGGGCTCCCCCACCAGGACTTGAACCCGGACAAATAGCACCAAAAGCTACTGTGCTGCCAATTACACCATGGGGGATTGATGCCGACTAAACCGGACATTGTCCCCGGTCGCCGGATCGGCACCCAACACTATGCCGTACCAAGCCCCTTCTACGCGACGATAAAGGTCGGCGCTCTTGGTCGTGTAGATGACGAGGCAGCCGCGGTAGGTGGCGCCGGTGTTCTTGCGGTTGGTCTTGGGGGTGTGCTTCTTGAGAGTGGCCCGCTTGAAGCAGGCTCGGGGCACTCCTGTCAGGTCCGCCCAGAATTCCTCGGCGCCTGCCACGTCCGCGGTCTCATGAATGCTGACGCGGAGGTGCAGTCGTTCGGCTGCGACGCCGAGCAGGCCGAGCCAGTTGAGGTACAGCTTGACCACGTTGGGGTCACTGTTGATGAATTGCAGGCTCTCCCTGCGGCTGTGCGGCTTGTCCTTCGTGCCCTCGGCCCAGTAGAGCGTCACTCCCGCCAGGAAGAGCTCCCGGTCGGAGAGCTCACCCACGGACTCGCACGCGATCCGTTTCGTCTGTGCCCGCTCCTGGTCCCGGCGGGCGCGCAAGTCGGCGAGACCTGCGTTCATGCGGGCGAGGCGCTCCTCCTTCGAGTATCGGGGTTCCGGCTTCGGGAGATCTCTTACCCACAGGGAGACCGAACTCTTCGAGCAGCCCAGTTCGGCCTCGATCCGGTCGTACGTCATGCCCTGGAGACGCAGCTCGCGAGCCTTGGCGCGCAGTTCGTCCTTGGCGCGTGGGCGCCTGGTCCACTCCGGGGCGGGCTCGCCCGCGAGAAGACGGTGAAGGGTGTCGTTGTTGAAGACCTTCAGCCGGTCCCGGATCTGCCGCACGCTCAAACCCTCCCGCCGCAGCGCGACCGCCTGCTTGCGGAGCCCCTCGAAATCCGCGTACTTGCCGGTGATTTCCGTCATGGGGCAAGCGTTGTCCGGAATCCGGACGTCCGGGTCGAATGGGTGGTCGATTCGCCATTTCGGGCGATCGTCGATCGTTTCGTCTCCGTTCGAACGCGCGACGTGCTGTCCGGGTCACCCGAAAATGAGGTGCGCCCGCCCGTACGCTGGATGCCATGACCGCAACGGGGGCAGACCGGGAAGCGGCGGGACCGACCACCCGCGGCTACTGGTGGTGGGAACGGCGACGGAGTGTCGCACTGGATGTGGGACTGGCGCTGTTCTCGGCGCTGGAGTGTGCGCTGGAAGGGGTGGAATTCGCGGGGGACACCGGGCTGCCGGTGCCTCTGGGGGTGGTTTTCGGATTCGTGGCGGGGGCCGTGCTGCTGGTCCGCCGGCGCTGGCCGATCGCCGTGGTGCTGGTGTCCGTCGCCACGACACCGGCCGAGATGGGCTTCCTGATGGGCCTGGTCGGCCTGTACACGCTGGCCGCGTCCGACGTGCCCCGGCGGATCACCGTGGTGCTGATGAGCATGTCGCTGGTCGGCACGTTCATCGTCACGTACGTACGGCTGCGGCAGGGGGTGTCGGCCAGTGCCGACTTCGGCCCGGGCGACTGGTACGTCCCGATGCTGTCCCTCTTCATGGCGGTGGGGCTCACCGCGCCGCCCGTGCTGTTCGGCCTCTACATAGGGGCCAGGCGCCGGCTGATGGAGAGCCTGCGGGAGCGGGCCGACTCGCTGGAGCGGGAGCTGTCGCTGCTCGCGGACCGGGCCGAGGAGCGGGCCGAGTGGGCCCGTACGGAGGAGCGGACCCGGATCGCCCGCGAGATGCACGACGTGGTCGCCCACCGGGTGAGCCTGATGGTCGTGCACGCCGCGGCGCTCCAGGCCGTCGCGCCCAAGGACCCGGCGAAGGCCGTGCGCAACGCGGCGCTCGTCGGTGACATGGGGCGCCAGGCGCTGACCGAGCTGCGCGAGATGCTCGGGGTGCTGCGCACGGGGGAGCCGATGGTGGCGCGGGTGACGAAGGTGCCGCTCGCCTCTGTCGGCCGGACGGCCCCGGTCGTGGCGGAGGACGGGCCCCGGCTGGACGAGGTGGAGACGCTGGTCGGGGAGTCACGGGCGGCGGGGATGACGGTGGAGCTGTTGGTGCAGGGCGAGACGCGGCCGTACCCGCCCGAGGTCGAGCAGACGGCGTACCGGGTCGTGCAGGAGGCCCTGACGAATGTGCACAAGCACGCGGCCGGCGCGAAGACCTGGGTGCGGCTGGCACACCGGGGCGCGGAGGTCGCCATGCAGGTGGAGAACGGCCCCTCCGACTCGGCCATGGCCGACGCCGGGCTGCCCAGCGGCGGCAACGGGCTCGTGGGCATGCGGGAGCGGGTGCTCGGTCTGGGCGGGGTCTTCGTCTCCGGGCCGACGGACTCGGGCGGCTTCCGGGTCTCCGCGGTGCTGCCGGACGCCTCCGGCCCGGCGCGCTGACTCCCGGGCCGGAGGCGGTCAGGCCGAGGTGAGGCGTTCCGGCTGGGCGCCGGTGACGAGAGTGGACAGGGCTTGGTCGATGTCGGGGCCGAGGTACCAGTCGCCGGTGTGGTCGATGCTGTAGATCCGTCCCTCGGTGTCGATCGCGAGCACCGCCTGTCCGTCCCCCTCCTCGCCCAGCGGCGCGACCTCGGTCTCCAGGGCGCGGCCCAGGTCCGCCAGGGTCCGGGCCAGGTGCAGCCCGCGCAGCGGGTCGATCCGTACCGTCGCGGGTGCGATCTGGCGGCCGGGTGCGGTGGGGGTGAGGCGCAGTCCGCCGAATTCGGCCCAGGCCTCCACGGCCGAGGGGAAGACGGCGTGCTGGTGGCCGGCCGGTGAGGTGTGTGAGCGCAGAGCGTCGGCCCACTCCTCGGCCTGCCGGATGTCCCAGCGGCCGGGCTGCCAGCCGGCGGCGCGCAGGGCGGCGTCGACGGCGACGGGGAAGCGGGTGGAGGCCTGGCGGTCGTGGTTCGCCGGGTTCGCCTGTTCGGGGAGGTCGTGTCGGTCGGCCATGGGGGCGCGGTCAGCCCTTCTCTGCGGTGGTCGCCGCTCCGGTGGTGAGGTCGACGGGTCGTACGCCGAAGTGGGCGAGCATCACCGAACAGGAGCGGCAGGGCGGTGCGTAGCTGCCGTGCAGGGGGTCGCCGTCCTCGCGGATGCGGCGTGCGGTGATCCGGGCGTGCTTGAGCGCGCGGCGGGCCTCGCCGTTGGTGAGGGGCTTGCGCTGGGCGCGCTTGGAGCGGCCGGCCTCTGCGGCGGTGAGGTGCCGGGAGAGCAGTATCGCTTCGGGGCAGCGGCCGGTGAAGCGTTCCCGCTGGCCGCTGGTGAGGGTGTCCAGGAAGTCCTGGACGAGGTGGTGCAGTACGGGTGGCTGGTCGCCCTTGCCCGCGGTGCAGGTGAGCGTGTCGCCGCGGACGGACAGCGCTGCGGCCACGGCCGGCAGGATGCCGTCGCGGCGGTGGGTGAGTCGGGGTGCGTGGCGGGTTTCGGTGCTGCTCCAGCTGAGTCGTGGGTCCCCGGATGTGACGGTGTGTGCAGAGTGTGCGGTGTGCATGGTGCGTTGTCCCTCCCGTGCCCGCAGCGGCCGCTGCCGAATGTGCACGCCCCCGTGTATGCGGGTGACAGCCTGCCAAATGTGTCGGGTCGTGTGAAAGCTGGGTCGGGAAAACGTGTGCGCGTGTCGCCCGATGGTGGCCCGGCCGTCGCTCATCCGGCACAGCGTTGTGACGGTTCGTGACGGAAATGGCCGGGCGCCGGTGGGGCGGGACCCGTTCTTGCGGCACCGCATAGGCTGTGCCTGGACCGCCCCCATGGGCAGGTCGGTCCTCATCAGCCAGACGCAGCAGGGGGCAACCGCCATGACGACAGGTCGGCTCGGGCAGCAAGCCGCGCCACCGAACGGGGCCTACGCCGGGCAGCTCGTGCACTTCCCGGATCCTGTCCGGGCGTCCCGCCACCCCAGAGGTGTGCGCATGGACGGGAACGGGTGTCCGGAGTTCGTGCCGTACGCACGTGCCGCCGCCGAGATCGCGGAGCCCCCGCAGGGCTTCGGTGTCGACGAACTGCGGCTCACGGACTACGTGTCGGCGAACGCGGCGCTGGCGGCCAGTGGCCACGAGCTGTGGGACACGATCCCGGCGGTGGCCACCCCGCACGGCTGGACCTGGCACCACGTGCCGGGCGGCCGGCGGATGGAGCTGGTCCCGGTCGAAGTGAAGGCGCTGCTGCGGCACCACGGCGGGCTCGCGACGACCGCGGTGGACCAGAACAAGCGGGGCACGCGTCCGCTCCAGGAGACCCGGCCCGCGCACTTCCGGCTCCCGAAGGGGGCCGTGGCGGTGAGCGAGCAGCAGATCCAGGGCGTCGAGGAGGACCTCGGCTACCGGTTGCCGGGTGCGTACCGCACGTTCCTGAAGGCGGCCGGCGGTTCGGCCCCGGTGGGTGCGGCGCTCGACGCGGAGCTGGGGCTGCTGGTCGACCAGCCGTTCTTCACGGTGCGCGACGAGGCGGCTGTGAACGATCTGGTCTATGTGAACAAGTGTTTGCGGGACCATCTGACGAAGGATTACCTGGGGGTCGGTTTCGTCCAGGGCGGCATTCTCGCGGTGAAGGTCCGGGGCCAGGGCATCGGCTCGGTCTGGTTCTGCGCGTACGACGACGCGCGGGACCAGGACGGCTGGAGTGTCCAGGAGCGGGTGGACCGGCTGCTGTTGCCGTGCGGCGTGGACTTCGACGCCTTCCTGCAGCGTCTCGCGGGCAACCCGCCGGAGCTGGAGACGGTGGCGAACCTGATGGTGGACGGTGGCTTCGCGCGCGCCGTCCCGGTGGAGGGGTGAGCGCGATGGTGACCTTCGCACAGGCGCAGGAGCGCGCGGACGAGTGGGTCAACGGCGACGTTCCGGCGTATCAGCACCGCGAGGTGCGGGTGCGTGAGTTCGAGCTGGGTTTCGTGGTGTGGGCCGAGGACCGGGCGAACGGTCCGGTCTCCGACGGTGGCCGGCAGCGGCTGGTGATCGCCCGGGACAGCGGTGAGGCGACGCTGTGGCCCGGTCTGCCGGTCGGTGAGGTGATCCGGCGGTACGAGGAGGAGTACGGCGCCGCGGAGGTGGCGCAGGCTGCTCCGGAGCCGCCGCAGCGCATCGATCTGAATCAGACGTCGTTCCTGTTGAGCCCGCCGGAGTGGCTCCAGGAGGCGGCGGACAAGCTGGGTATTCCGGACCGGCGGGCGGAGGGTTCGGAGGACCGGCTGCCTCCGCAGGCACCGGCGGCTGTTCCCGCTGTTCCTGCCGCGCCTGCTCCGATTCCCGCTCCCGCGTCTCCTCCCGAGTCGCCTTATTCTTCCGGTCCCTCTCCCTCTCCCTCTCCCTCTCCCTCTGCTCCGTCCTCTCCGTCGGACGGGCGGGGTGCGTACGAGCCCACCGCGCACGAGGGGGTTCAGGCGTCCTCGCCGCAGCCGCCGGTGGGGGCCACGCCGTGGGCGGGGACCGATACCAACGCGGGTTCCGACGAGGGGGAGGTGGGGCTGCCGGCCACGGTGTTCGCGCCGCCGCTCTCGGGTGCGGACGACGAGGAGGAGCCGCCCCGGGTGGTGTCGGCCGAGGCGCCGACCGCGTTGATGTCCGGGGGCAGCCAGTTGCCCCGGACGGCGATCGTGCCCGGCCCCGACTCGCGGAACCCCGGACGCCAGGGCCCCGGTGCGCCTGGTGCCCCGGGTGTTCCCGGCGCACCCGGTACGCCCGGTGGTCCCAGCGCTCCCGGTGTTCCCGGTACGCCCGGTGTTCCCGGTGCTGCGGACATCTCGCAGGAGGCCACCAGCAAGGCGACCGTCCCACCGCGGGGTGCGCGTGGTGGGGGTTCGACGCCTCCGCCGCCGCCCGGCGCCCCCGGTGTTCCGGGCGCGCTGCCGGGCGCGCCGGTGCCGCCGCCCTCCGGACCGGGTGCGCCCGGTGCCCCGGCGGGCGGGTACATGCCGACGCAGCTCGCCCCGCAGCAGGGCCCGCCCGGAGCGCCGCAGCCCCCCGGTCCGCCCGGTCCCCCCGGCCCTCCCGGTGCGACGCCGCCGCCCGGCACCGACGTGCATCAGGCGGCCACGATGTTCGCGACCCCCGCCCAGGTGGGCCCGCCCGGAGCGCCGCAGCCGCCGGGCCCGCCCGGTCCGCCCGGCCGGCCCGGTGTCCCTGGCGCGCCGCAGCCTCCTGGTCCCCCCGGTCCTCCCGGCCCTCCTGGTCCTCTCGGTCAGCCGGGTCCCCCCGCTCCTCCTGGTCCTCCCGGTCCTCCCGGTCCTCCCGGTGCGACGCCGCCGCCCGGTGCCGGTGTGCATCATGCGGCGACGATGCTCGCGGGTCCGGCACAGCTGGGCCCGCCCGGCGCGCCGCAGCCTCCCGGTCCGCCCGGTCCGCCCGGTGGATCGATGGGGGGTGTCCCCGGACAGCTGCCGCCGCCCGGTCACACCCCGCCGCCGGCGGCGTACGGGTATCCGCAGGCGCCCCCCGGCCGGCCGACCGTCGGCCCCGGCTACCAGGCCGTGCTGCGCTACCGGGGCCCCGACGGCAGCGAGCAGCAGCTGATCCGGCGCTCGGCGCCGGGCACCCCGCACCCCGAGTGGCAGATGCTGCACGAGCTGCGGGCCATGAACGTGCCGCCGCAGCAGGTCATCGAGCTGCACACGGAGCTGGAGTCCTGCGAGCTGCCGGGCGGTTACTGTGCCCGGATGATCCGGGAGACCTGGCCGCAGGTGCGGATCACCAGCGTGGCCCCGTACGGCACCGATCACGCGAGCCGGCAGCAGGGCATGCAGCACCTGCTCACCCACCAGGGCGAGCTGCACCAGGTGGCGGACGGGCCGGCGCGTCCGGCGCCGGTGCGGGCGCCGCTGCCGCAGTTGCCGCCCGCGATGCCGGTGCCGCCGGAGGCCGTCGCGGAGGAGTTGCTCCGGACGTTCGGTCCGCAGGGCGTGCTGCGCTTCGACCAGCGTGCGGTGTCCCGGCAGGGGGTGCCGGAGATCGTGGCGCGGACCCTGGTCTGGGCCGGGCTGCCCGCCGACTTCGGGCCGTTCTTCTGGGCGCAGCCGGGTCAGCCCGTGGTGCCGACGCTGGCCGAGCTGGCCGCGCAGCGCCAGGTGCAGCCGGCGCCCGACGCGGGGTCCTACCTCGTGATGGGTTCGGACTTCGGCCGGGCGATCTGTGTGCAGTACGGGACGGCGAACATCGTGGCCGTGCCGGTGGAGGCGGGGCCCGGCGGGCAGTCGGTGGCGCCGCAGTTCGTGAACACCGGACTGCCGGAGTTCACCCGGTCGCTGGCCCTGCTGGGCCGGATGTGGCGGCTGCGGTTCGGGCTCAATCCGGAGCAGGCCGGCCGCTGGACGGTCGACTTCCAGGCGCAGCTGGTCGCGCTGGACCCGGCGGCGCTGGCGTCGCCGGAGAGCTGGTGGTCGGTGCTGCTGGAGCAGATGTGGGACGGCCTGATCTGATCGTCGAACATCCGTAGCACGTCAGCGGGTGTGGTGCCCCGTTCCCGGCAGAATCCCTGCTGGGAACGGGGCGCCACGCTTTTGCCGTCTGTGATGCCGGTCGCTTCCGTCCGGAAAGCATCGAAAGGATTCCGACTTCTCAGCCAATTGCCGCATCCTTGACGTATTGCTCGATGGTCGGGCCCGGAGAGTCGGAAAGAGGCGTCAAGGATGAGTTCTGCACCGGTGTCCGCGCACGGCTTCGTCGGCGTGCGCGGACGTGGCTACCGTCCGGAGCAGGTGGACCGCATGGTGGCGGGGCTGTCCGCCGAGCGGGACGAGGCTCAGGAGCGGGTGGCGCGGCTGACGGAGCTGGCGGAGACGCTGGCCGCGGAGTCGGCCCGGCTGGATGAGGCCGTCGCCGTGCTGGCACCGCAGGACTACGCGTCGCTGGGGGAGCGGGCGCAGCGGATCCTGGCGCTGGCCGAGGGCGAGGCGGAGGCGTTGCGGGGGGCCGCGCTGGAGGAGTCGCAGTCCTTGCGGGACGCGGCGGACGCGGCGGCGCGGACCGTGCGCGAGTCGGCCCGTGCGGACGCGGAGGCGATGCGGGCGGCCGCGGCGGACCGTGCGGAGCAGTTGGTGGCGTCGGCCGAGGCCGAGGCCGGTGAGGCGCTGACGGCGGCCCGGCTGGAGGCGGCGGCGGTGCGCGAGGAGGCGGACGCCGCGATGGAGGCGACGCGCAGCCGGACGGCGAGTGTGCTGGCGCACCAGGAGCAGGAGCACGCCGAGCGGTGGAAGGCGGACGGGCGGGAGCTGGCGGACGCGGAGGCGGCGCAGTCGGCGGAGCACGCGGAGCTGACCGGGCGGGCGGATGCCGTGCTGGCCGAGGCGCGCCGGGCGCTGGCCGAGGCGGAGGAGGCCGCGCGGCACGGTCAGGAGGACGCGGAGGCGCGGGGTGCGGAGCTGGTCGCGGCAGCCCGGGTGCGTGAGGAGCGGGTGGTGCGGGAGACGGAGCGGGTGCTGCGGGAGCACGAGGAGGGGCGCGAGGACGTGCAGGCGCACATGGCGCATGTCCGTAACTCGCTGGCGGCGCTCACCGGGCGGGTGACTCCGGCGGGGGACTGAGGCGTACCGGGTGGGGGTGCCGGCCGGGGTCAGGGGCGCGGCCAGGGCTGCTTGGAGAGCTGCTCGATGCCGCTGTTGAAGCGTTTGAGATAGCCGGCGAACGCGGCGATGTCGTCGTCCGGCCAGTCGTGCATGACCTGGTCCAGGGCGCGTACGACCCGTTCGCGTTCCTGGTCGAGGAGGGCGGCGCCCTTCTCCGTGATGCGGAATTTGCGGGCCATGCCGCCGCCCGGGTCCGCGATGCGTTCGGCCAGTCCGGCGCGGGTCGCCGCCGCGGTCTGGCGGTTGAGGGTGGAGGCGTCGAGGCCGAAGGCCTCGCTCAGTTCGCCGTTGGACATGGGGCCCTGGATGCGGATGCGGCTCAGCAGGATGTAGGCGCTGCGGTCCATGAGGGCGTACTTGTGCCGTCCGCCCCTCTGGTGGGCGAGGTCGTGCCGTCCGAGCAGCATCTGCTCGTACTCCACTTGGTCCGTTGGCCTGGCCATGTCTCAGCGGCCTCCTGCTCTCTGGTGGGCTCCGGATCATGCTCTCACGCGGCGTGCATCTGACACGTGGTGTGTATGACACATTAGGCGTGTACGATGCACATCGCTATCTCAGGCGGGCTGCCCGGCGAACTGTCCAGCGGGCCGTCCGGCGAACAGTCCGGCGGACGTCCCGGCGGACCGGACGACGACCCTTTTAGGAGTTCCTCCTCATGGATGCCCCCCAGCCGACAGCCAGAACGGGCGGTGTGGTCGCGACGCTCGCGTTCGCCGGAACCGTGGCGGCGGTCATGCAGACCCTGGTCACGCCGCTCATCGCGGAGCTGCCGAAGCTCCTCAACACGTCGGCCTCCAACGCCACTTGGGTGATCACCGTCACCCTGCTGGTCTCGGCGGTGTGCGTGCCGGTCTCCGGGCGGCTGGGCGACCTGCTGGGCAAGCGCCGGATGCTGCTGGTGTGCTCGGTGCCACTGTTCGTCGGTTCCGTGGTGTGCGCCCTCGCGTCCTCCGTCGTCCCGATGATCGTCGGACGCGGTCTGCAGGGCATGGGCATGGGCATGGTGCCGCTCGGCATCGCCCTGCTGCGTGACGTGGTGCCGAAGGAGAAGCTGAGCTCCTCCATCGCCCTGGTGAGCGCCTCCCTCGGCATCGGCGGCGCCCTCGGCCTGCCGATCGCCTCCGCGGTCGCCCAGTACGCGAGCTGGCGGGTGCTGTTCTGGGGCTCCGCGGCGCTGGCCCTCACCATCTCCGCACTGATCTGGTTCCTGATCCCGGACGTCCCGGCCGGTGCCAAGGGGCAGCGTTTCGACGTGCCCGGCGCCCTCGGCCTCGCCGTCGGCCTGGTCTGCCTGCTCCTGGCCGTCTCCAAGGGTGCCGAGTGGGGCTGGACCTCCACGACGACGGTCGGCCTGTTCGCCGCCGCCGTGGTGGTGCTCCTGGCCTGGGGGTTCTGGGAACTGCGCACCAGGGACCCGCTGGTCGACCTGCGCACCACGGCCCGCCCCCGGGTGCTCATCACCAACCTCGCCTCGCTCTTCGTCGGCTTCGGCATGTACGCGGGCATGCTGATCGCGCCGCAGCTGCTGCAGTTCCCCGAGGCCACCGGCTACGGACTGGGCCAGTCGATGCTCGCGGCAGGCCTGTGGATGGCGCCCGGCGGCATCATGATGATGATCGTCTCCCCGCTGGGCGGGAAGCTCACCGACGCCCGCGGGCCGAAGTTCACCCTGATCAGCGGGGTGCTGGTGATCGCGGCGGCCTACGGCCTCGGCATCCTCCTGATGGGCTCCGCCTGGGGCCTGATGCTGTTCCTGATGGTCAGCAGCAGCGGCGTCGGCCTCGCCTACGGCGCGATGCCCGCCCTGATCATGAGCGCGGTCCCGGCGTCCGAGACCGCCGCCGCCAACGGCTTCAACACCCTCATGCGCGCCCTCGGCACCTCGATCGGCGCCGCCGTGATCGGCGCGGTCCTCTCGCAGATGACGACGGAGACGGGCGGCTACAGCTTCACCTCGGAGGCCGGGTTCCGTACGGGCCTGATGTTCGGCTGCGGTGTCGCCATTGTCGCGGCGGTGATCTCGACGTTCATCCCGGCCGTCCGCGGTCCGGCCGCCGGCGGGAAGACCGACGCCACCGCCTCGCCCGAGGTGGCCCCGGCCAGGGGCTGACCTTCCGGCACATCGCGGGGCCCCTCCTCACCGAGGGGCCCCGCCCGCACTCCGCGACGCCTCCTCACCGAGGTGCGCTGTCCGGCTCCTCCGTGAGGACCGGGAAGCGGCGCGGGGCGACGAACACCAGGACCAGCAGCGCGACGACGGCGGCCGCCGCGGCCCCGAGGTAGACCCGGTCGACGGCGGCGTCGACGGCCCGCCGCAGATAGTCCGTCGCCGCCGCGCCCATCGCGCCCGGGTCGTCCAGGGCGTGCGAGACGGAGTCCAGGTCGCCGGGCAGCCCGGCGACGGGCGCGGCCGCGAGCCGTGCGGCCAGAACTCCGTTGGCGACGGCGCCGAAGAGCGCGGCGCCGATGCTCTGGCCCAGTTGGCGGCAGAAGAGCACGGAAGCCGTCGTCGTACCGCGTTCGGCCCAGCCGACGGTCGACTGGACGCCGATGATCAGCGGCAGCTGGAAGAGCCCGAGCGCGGCGCCGAGCAGCAGCATGATCAGGGCGGGCTGCCAGGCCCGGCCCGGGTACGGCAGCAGCGGGAAGGCGAGCAGGACCAGCAGGGCTCCGGACATGCCGGTGATCGCGGTGCGGCGGAAGCCGATGCGGTTGTAGACCCGGTTGGAGAACGCCGCGGAGACCGGCCAGCTCAGCGTCATCACCGAGAGCACGAAGCCGGCGGCGATCGGCCCGAGTCCGAGCACCGACTGCGCGTAGGTCGGCAGGAAGACGGTGGGCGCGACCATCAGCAGGCCCATCGCGCCCAGCGCGAGGTTGACGGAGGCGATGGTGCGCCGCCGCCACACCCAGCCGGGGATGACCGGCTCCGCGGCCCGCCGCTCGATGAGGACGGTCAGCGCGGCGAGCACCGCGGTCCCCGCCAGCAGTCCGAGGGACGGCGCGGAGAGCCAGGGCCAGGCGACCCCGCCCTGGACGAGCGCCGTCAGCAGCAGGGCCCCGGTCGCGAAGACGGCCAGCGAGCCCGCCCAGTCGATCCGGGGGCGGGGGCTGCCCGCCGCGCGGCGGACCCGGGACGGCTCGTGGAGGTGGCGGGCCACCAGCCAGAGGGCGAGCGCCCCGACCGGCAGGTTGATCAGGAAGATCCAGCGCCAGTCCGCGTACACCGCGAACAGCCCGCCGAGCACCGGTCCGGTGACCGCGGAGGTGGCCCAGACGGTGGACAGTTTCGCCTGGATCTTCGGACGCTCCTTCAGCGGGTAGAGGTCCGCCGCGATGGTCTGGACGGTGCCCTGGAGCGCGCCGCCGCCGATCCCCTGCACCACCCGGAAGGCGATCAGCGCGGCCATGTTCCAGGCGGCGGCGCAGAGCACGGAGCCGAACAGGAAGAGGATCACGCCGGCGATCAGCACCGGCTTGCGTCCGAAGGTGTCGGACAGCTTCCCGTACACCGGCAGTGTGACGGTCACGGCCAGCAGGTAGCCGGAGAAGAGCCAGGAGAAGACGGAGAACCCGCCCAGATCCCCGACGATCTGCGGGATCGCGGTGGAGACGATGGTGCCGTCGATGGCGGCCAGCGCCATACAGAGCATCAGGGCCGCGACGACCGGGCCGCGGCCGCGGGGCTCCGCGGGGGAGGGGCCGGGGCCGAGCCCGGACCCCGATATCGCTTCCGTGCCACCGCCAGCGCCGCTCACCAGGATTCCTTCCCCATGCACGTAAGTTCCGACACTGTCTCACCTGCGGCTCCCCGTGGGCAGACGGCGACGGTCCGGCGGGCGCGGGCCCGCGCCCTGAATCCGTGGGCGGGCACCCCCTGGTCCAGTCCCTGAGAGCGCCCTCCACCCGGGGGCCCGGACCCCTAGGGGTAGCTCCTTGCTTTCGCCCGGGGATCGTTCCTCCCGGCGGAGGACGTGGCCGGTGCCGCCCTCTCCGTAGCGTGGTTCACACACCGCGACTGCGGCTGACCGCAAGGGGCGGGGTGGGGAAAACCCCACCCGAAGACTGCGCTGGGCACCAGCGCGCCTGACCCCCTCCGGCAGACAGACTTCAGGGCAGACAGCGACCGTTCGGCGCAGACGGCGATCGCTCGGCGCTGACCGACATAGGAGATAAACCGTGACAACGGCTGTGACCATTCCCAGGCACGAGGGCACTGGAGGGCGTACGGCTGTTGCTGCGCGGGCGCGGCAGGTCGTCAAGGCGTACGGGGTCGGGGAGACCCGGGTCGTCGCCCTCGACCACGTCGATGTGGACATCGCACGCGGGCAGTTCACCGCGATCATGGGCCCGTCCGGCTCCGGCAAGTCGACGCTGATGCACTGCCTGGCCGGACTCGACACCGTGACATCCGGGCAGATCCACCTCGCCGAGACCGAGATCACCGGTCTCAAGGACAAGAAGCTGACCCAACTCCGGCGCGACCGGATCGGGTTCATCTTCCAGGCGTTCAACCTGCTGCCGACGCTGAACGCGCTGGAGAACATCACGCTGCCGATGGACATCGCCGGCCGCAAGCCGGACGCCGCCTGGCTGCGGCAGGTCGTGGAGACCGTGGGCCTCTCGGAGCGGCTGAAGCACCGGCCGACCGAGCTCTCCGGCGGCCAGCAGCAGCGGGTCGCGGTGGCGCGGGCGCTCGCCGCCCAGCCGGAGATCATCTTTGGTGACGAACCGACCGGGAACCTGGACTCGCGGGCCGGAGCCGAAGTGCTCGAATTCCTGCGCAAGTCCGTGGACGAACTGGGCCAGACCATCGTCATGGTCACCCACGACCCGGTCGCCGCCTCCTACGCGGACCGGGTGCTGTACCTCGCGGACGGGCGCATCGTCGACGAGATGCTCAACCCGACCGCGGACCAGGTGCTGGACCGGATGAAGGACTTCGACGCGCGCGGGCGGACGTCATGACCGTCTGGAAGACCTCGATGCGCAACTTCTTCGCGCACAAGGGCCGGATGGCGCTCTCCGCCGTCGCCGTCCTGCTGTCGGTGGCGTTCGTGTGCGGCACGCTCGTCTTCACCGACACGATGAACACCACGTTCGACAAGCTCTTCGCCGCGACGTCCGCCGACGTCACCGTCAGCCCGAAGACCGCAAAGGCCGACGAGACCCCGGAGAACGGCAAGCCCGAGTCGCTGCCCGCCTCCGTCGTCGCACAGGTCGGGAAGGCCGACGGGGTGAAGGAGGCCGAGGGCGCCGTCTCCAGCTCGGCGGTCACCGTCGTCGACAGCCACAACAAGAACATGGGCTCCGACACCGGCGCCCCCACCATCGCCGGCAACTGGACGCGCAACGAACTGCGCTCCATGGAGATCACCTCCGGCCACGCCCCGCGCGGACCGACCGAGGTCATGGTCGACGCCGACACCGCCGACAAGCACCACCTGAAGATCGGTGACGAACTGCGCACCATCGCCGTCACCGGCGACGTCCGCGCGAGGATCAGCGGCATCGCCACCTTCAAGGTCACCAACCCGGGCGCGGCCATCGTCTACCTCGACACCGCCACCGCCCAGCAGAAGCTCCTCGGCGGCCCCGACGTCTTCACCCAGATCTCCGTCACCGCCGAACCGGGCGTCAGCGACACCCAGCTGAAGAAGAACGTCGCCACCGCCCTGGACGGCTCCGCCGCGTACAAGCTCCAGACCCAGAAGGAGGCCGCGGACGCCAACAAGGACTCGATGGGCTCCTTCCTCGACGTCATGAAGTACGCGATGCTCGGCTTCGCCGGGATCGCCTTCCTCGTCGGCATCTTCCTGATCGTCAACACCTTCTCGATGCTTGTCGCCCAGCGCACCCGCGAGATCGGCCTGATGCGGGCCATCGGCTCCAGCCGCAAGCAGGTCAACCGGTCCGTGCTCCTGGAAGCGGTGCTCCTCGGCATCGTCGGATCGCTCCTCGGCGTCGCCGCCGGGGTCGGCCTCGCCGTCGGCCTGATGAAGGTCATGGGCGCGGTCGGCATGGAGCTGTCCACCCAGGACCTCACCATCGCCTGGACCACCCCGGTGACCGGGCTCGCGCTCGGCATCATCGTGACCGTGTTCGCCGCGTACGTCCCGGCCCGCCGGGCCGGCAAGGTCTCCCCGATGGCCGCCCTGCGCGACTCCGGCACCCCGGCGGACGCCAAGTCCGGCTGGATCAGGGCCGGCACCGGGCTGGTCCTGACCGGCGCGGGTGCGGCGGCCCTGTGGGCGACCACCCGGGCGGACAAGTCGAGCGACGGCTCGGCCTTCCTCGGCCTGGGCGTGGTCCTCACCCTCATCGGCTTCATCGTGATCGGCCCGCTGCTCGCCGGCGTCGTCGTACGGGCGCTCAGCGTCGTCGTCCTCCGGTTCTTCGGACCGGTCGGCCGGCTGGCGGAGCGCAACGCGCTGCGCAACCCGCGCCGCACCGGAGCCACCGGGGCGGCCCTGATGATCGGCCTCGCCCTGGTGGCCTGCCTCTCGGTGGTGGGCTCCTCCATGGTCGCCTCCGCCACCGACGAGCTGGACAAGTCGGTGGGCGCCGACTTCATCGTGCAGTCGTCCACCGGCCAGCTGATCGTCCCTCAGGCCGCGAAGGCGCTGGCCGCCGCACCCGGCATCGAGCACGTCACGAACTACAAGGTCCTCGGCGCGAAGCTCACCAACCCCGACGGTTCGACCGTGGACAGGGACGTCACCGCCGCCGACCCGACGTACCCGCAGGACCTGCGGCGCGAGACCGTCGGCGGTGACCTGACCGCGGCCTACGGCAAGAACGCGATGTCGGTCGGGGAGAAGTACGCCACCGCGCACGGCATCGAGGTCGGTGACACGATCACCGTCGGCTTCAAGGCGGGCACCCCGGCGAAGCTCAAGGTCGCCGCGATCACCTCGGACGACACGAGCGTGGACCAGGGCACGATGTACCTGAACACCTCGACCGCCGAGAAGTACGTTCCCGCGGACAGGATGCCGAAGAACGTGATCATGTTCGCCAAGGCCCAGGACGGCAAGGAGAAGGAGGCCTACGCCGCCCTCAAGAGCTCGCTCGCCGACTACCCGCAGTACAAGGTGCAGAACCAGGCCGACTTCAAGCAGGACCTGAAGGACCAGATCGGCCAGCTCCTGAACATCGTGTACGGACTGCTCGCCCTGGCGATCATCGTCGCGGTCCTCGGCGTCGTGAACACCCTGGCCCTCTCGGTCGTCGAGCGGACCCGCGAGATCGGCCTGATGCGCGCCATCGGCCTCTCCCGCCGCCAGCTGCGCCGCATGATCAGGCTGGAGTCCGTGGTCATCGCCCTGTTCGGCGCCCTGCTCGGACTCGGCCTCGGGATGGGCTGGGGCACCTCGGCCCAGAAGCTGCTGGCCCTGGAGGGCCTCGGCGTCCTGGAGATCCCGTGGCCGACCATCATCACGGTCTTCGTCGCCTCGGCCTTCGTCGGACTGTTCGCCGCCCTGATCCCCGCGTTCCGGGCCGGCCGGATGAACGTCCTGAACGCCATCGCCACGGACGGGTGAGACGGCGCTCACCGTGAACCGAGACCTCCGGCCCCGGGACGTCCCTCCAGACGCCCCGGGGCCGGATCCGTGTCCGGGGTACACCCGGACGGGCTGCACGAAGCTGCCGCGGCCGTGCAGCAAGCTGACACGGCCGCACCGACTCCTTCCGGCCCTCCGCTGGCATCGTCGTGCTGCCGGGAACCCCCGGCAGCAACGCAACCGCCGGAGGGAATCGTGTCCAGTTCCTCGCGTCCGCGGCAGCCGGACGGTGTCGCACACCCCGCGACCGTTCCCGCGTCCCCCGTTCCCGCCGCGTGCGGCCGGGAAAACGGACCGGCCGACGGCCGGGAGTAGGCGGCCGTGATGCGGTTCCATCTGCTCGGGCCGCTGACCCTCGCGGACGGCCACGAGGCCGTGGTGCTCCAGCCGTCGAAGCCGACCGTCCTGCTGGCCGCGCTGCTGCTGCACGCCAACACCGTGGTCTCCGCCGAATACCTCCAGCGTGCCGTGTGGGGCGAGGAACAGCCCGTCACCGCCAAGGCCGCCCTCCAGACCTGTGTACTGCGGCTGCGCCGGCTCTTCACCCGGCACGGGGTGACCGGCACGGTGATCGAGGCCGTGCCCGGCGGCTACCGGATCACCGCCGCCCCGGACACCCTGGACCTGCTCGGCTTCCGTGAGCAGGTCCGCCGGGCGGTGGCCCTGTCGGACGATCCGGACGCGGAGCTGAGCACGCTGAGGGACGCGCTGGCGCTCTGGCAGGGCTCGCTGCTGTCCAATGTGCGCTCCGACCTGCTGCACCGGGACGAGGTGCCCCGACTGGCCGAGGAGCGGCTGCGCAGCGTGGAGCGGGTCTGCGACCTGCTGCTGCGGCTGGGGCGCTGCGGGGAGGCGCTGGTCGAACTCTGGTCCGCCACCCGGGCGTACCCGGAGAACGAGCGGCTCCGCGAGCAGTTGATCGAGGCCCTGTACCGAACGGGGCGCCAGACGCAGGCCCTTGCCGAGTACCGGAGGGTCAAGGAGTTCCTGCTGGACGAGCTGGGAGTCGACCCCTCGCCCTCCCTCCAGCAGCTGGAGCTGGCGATCCTGCGGGGTGAGGACCTCGGCACCGGGCACGGCCCGGCCGCGCTGCCGGCCGCCTCCCCGGCGCTCACCGGGGAGGCCGGGGCACCCGCCGGCCGCGCCGCCCGTCCGGTGCCCGTCGTGCCCAACTTCACCGGCCGGGAAGCCGAGACCGCCGCCATGACGGCCCGGCTCACCGCCCCCGCGGAACCCGGCGAGGAGGCCCCGCACCCGCTCACCGTCCTGGTGTCGGGGCCGCCCGGCATCGGCAAGTCGGCCCTCGCGCACCAGGTCGCCCACCTCGTGCGGGACGCCTTCCCCGGCGGCCGGTGGCTGGTGCCGATGACCCGTCCGGACGGCGGGGCGCGCCGGTACGAGGACATCGCCGCGGAGGTGTCCCACGCCCTGCGGGCCGGGCCGGACGGCGAACGCGTCCTGCTGGTCCTGGACGACGTGGTGGACGCCGGTCAGGTGCGCCCGCTGCTGCCCCCGGTCGCCGGTGCGCGGGGGGCCGTGATCACCACCAGCCGGATGGGGCTCGCCGGTCTCATCGCCACCCACGGCGGGTGGGTGCACCGGCTCAGCGCCTTCACCGAGGCGGAGTCGTACGCCCTGCTGCTGTCGGTGCTCGGTGCCGAGCGGGTCGAGGAGGAGCCGGACGCGGCGCACCGCCTCGCCCGGCTGTGCGGGCACTTCCCCTTCGCGCTGCGCATCCTGACGGCCCGGCTGCTGACCCGCCCCGGGCTGCGGCTCGCCGACGCCGTCGGCTGGCTGGGTGCGGACCCGCTGGCCCGGCTCACCCTGACGGACTCGCCCGACATCTCCGTGCGGGCCCTCCTCGACGGCGCGCTGAACCGGCTGGAACCCCGGCTGTCCGAGGCGTTCCAGCTGGTCGCGGCGGCACCCGGGGGCACCTTCGGCCCCGACGACAGCCCGGCCGTGCCCGAGACGGTCCTGGAACAGCTGGCCGACGCCGGACTGCTGGAGGACGGCCCGCCGGGCCCGTACCGGGTCCACGAACTGCTCCGCAGCTACGTACGCAGAACCGCCCCGGAACACATCCGCCGCACAGAGAAGGTGTGACCCCATGGCCGCGAACACCCCGATTGCCGCACCCGCGACCGCCGTTGCCGACCCGGCCGGGACCGGTACGTTCGACGCGCTCGCCGCGACCCGGCCGCGCGTCCGGCGCGACGTGCTGTTCACCGAGACCCCCGGCGGGGTGCTCTTCCACAACGCCGACGGCGGCTTCCACCTGACCGGCCGGACCGCCTACCGCTTCGCCTCCCTCGTCGTCCCGCACCTGACCGGCCACCACCGGCTCGCCGACCTCTGCGCCGGGTTCGGGCCGGCCCAGCGCGCGATGGCCGCCGAACTGGTCAAGGCGCTGTACGGGCGCGGCTTCGCCCGTGACGTGCCCGAGCCGGCGGAGGCGGCGGACCCGGTGCCGGACGCGGCCGCCGCGGAGCGGTTCGCGGCGCAGATCGCGTACGTCGACCACTACGCCGACGGCGCGGCCGAACGCTTCGCCCGCTTCCGCGCCACCCGGGTCGCCGTGCTCGGCGACGACGAGACCGCCCGCTGGTGCGCGCTGAGCCTGCTGCGCAACGGGTGCGCGCGGATCGGCACGGCGACGGAGTCCGAGGAGGTCACGGCCGAGGCGGCGCGGGCCGGTGCGCGGGCCGACCGGCTCGGCGCCGGAGCGGGAGCGGACTGGGACGCGCTCGACGGGTACGACGTCGTCGTGGTCAGCGGTACCGGGGCCGGGGCGCGCACCCACCGGCTGCTGGCCGCCGGGATACCCGAGGGCCGCACCCTGATACCCGCCTGGACGTTCGGCGAGCGCGTGGTCGTCGGCCCGCTCGCCACCGCCGGCTCCACCGGCTGCTGGTCCTGCGCGGTGCTGCGGCTGGGCGGCAACGTGTCCGCCGCGGAGGCCGCCGCGCTGTGGGGCGAGGCCGCGGGCGCCACCCCGGAGTCCGGCGCCAGGGTGTCCGGTCCGGTCGCCGCGATGGTGGGGAACCTCATCGGCTACGAGATCTTCCGCCTCACCACCGGCGCGCTGCCCGCGGAGACCGACGGCCAGGTACTGATCCAGGACCTGGCCTCGCTGGACGTGCGGGCCGAACCCGTGCGGCCCCACCCGCGCTGTGTCCGCTGCGCCGCCCTCGACGACGGACAGCCGCCCGCCGCACTGCCCGAGGGGCTGGCGCTGCCGGTCACCGCGACGGTCGGGACGGCCCGGGACGCGGAGGCGATGGTCGAGGAGCTGAACCGGATCAGCACGGCGCTGGTCCGCCCGTACACCGGGGTCTTCAGCCGGTACGACGACGAGGCGCTGACCCAGACCCCGCTGAAGGTCAGCCGGGTCGAGGTGGCGCTCGGCGCGGGGGTGCGGCGGCTGGTCGCCGCCTTCGACGTGCACCATCTGGCCGGTGCGCGGATGCGGGCGCTGTACGCCGCCGCGGCGGCCTACGTCGAGCACGTGGTCCCGCCCGCCGGGACGGCCGCCGAGGGGGCCGGGGCGGAACGGGTGCTGGGTCCCGGGGCGTTCACCACCTCCGGCGGCACCGGCGCGGCCCCGGCCGCCTGGACCGTCGCGGCCTCGCTGCTCACCAAGGAGCCCGTGCGGGTGCCCGCGGAGGCGGTGCGCACCTTCGGTCCTGGCAACCACCACCGGGTGCACCTCGCGACCTCCGCCGGATCGGGCGCCGGCCCCGGTGCGCGGGAGGCCGCGGGCACCGGGCTGATGTCGGCCCTGGCACACGAGGCGCTGCTGCGGGCGGTCCGCGGCCACGCGGCCGTCAGCCCGGTCGCCGCCGACGGGGCGGACCCGGAGCTGGTGTTCCTGCTGAAGACCGCGGCCAACCTGGACCTCGCGGTGGAGCTGCTCGACCTCGGTGAGGCGGAGCGCACCTCGGCGTACGCGGTGCTGGCCCGTGAGGCCGACGGGCCCTCGGGGCAGGGGCGTTGGGCGATCGGTGCGGGCCTCTCCCGGCGGGCCGCCGTCTGCGCGGCGCTGCGGGACCTCCTGGGGCAGGCACAGCTGGCCGCGGAGGACCCGGGCGGCGTCGTGGACCTGGGCGACCCGCTGGTCCGCGACCTCGCCGCCGCGGCCGTCGCGGTGACCGGCGCCCCGGTCACGGCGGGCGGGCCGGAGACCACGTTCGACACGGTGCTGGAGCGGCTGCGGCTCGCCGGACGCGACGCGCTGTACGTGGACACCACTCCGGCGGACCTGGCGGCGGCGGGCATCGCCACGGCCAGGGTGCTGCTCACGGTGGACGGTGCGGGTGCCCCCGATGCCCGTTGAGACGCCCGTGCGCGCCGCCGGCCCGGCGCAGGAGTCCGCGCGCCTGCTCACCGGCCTCCTGCGCGAGGCGCTGAGCCGGCACGGCGCACCGCCGCCGCTGGACGTGGCGCCGCTGGGGGTCCGCGACGCGTTCGCGCCCGGCGGGGCCGGCCCCGCGCCCGCCCCCGGCACCCCCGTGCCCGTGCCCGTCCGCCTCTACGGCAGGCACGCGGTCGTCGGCCCGTTCGCGACGGCGCCCGGGGGCGGTCGGCAGCCCTGTGCCCACTGCCTGGAGCGGCGCTGGCAGGCCGTCCGGTCCGTCGCGCTGCGCGAGGCCCTGGAGCTGGGCTCCGGTACCAGGGCGGCCGGGGAGTCCCCCTACGTCACGCCGTTCACCGCCGACGCCCTCGCCGGTCTCGTCGCCGCCGTGACCGCCGGGCACGGACCGGAGACCGGGGCCTTCCCCGCCGTGCACCTGGTGGACCTGGAGACCCTGACGGTCCGGCACTACCCGCTCGTGCCCGATCCGGAGTGCCCGCGCTGCGGACACGTCGAACCGGACACCGCCGAGGCCGCCGTGCTCACCCTGCGGCCCGCCCCCAAGGCCGGGCCCGGCACCTTCCGGGTCCGCGACATCGGGACGTACGAACTGCCCGTCGAGCCGTACGCCAACCCCGTCTGCGGCTCGCTCGGCCCCTCCGTCGTGCAGGACGTCTCCTCGACGTCGACCTCGGCCACCATCGGCTGCTTCTCCATGCGCTCGGGCGAGTACCTCCGCGAGACGTACTGGGGCGGTCACGCCGACACCTTCGCCGAGAGCATGCGGATCGGGGTGCTCGAAGGACTGGAGCGGTACGCGGGCATGCGCTCCCGGGCCAAGCGCGCACAGACCCGCGGTTCGCTGGACGCGCTGCGCGAGCGTGGTGAGCACGCCCTGGACCCGCGCGTCTGCGGGCTGTACTCCGACGCCTTCCACCGCGCCAACCCGCACGTCCCGCCGTTCTCCCCGGACCGCGAGATCCCCTGGGTGCACGGCTACTCGCTGCGCGACAGCCGCCCGGTGCTGGTCCCGGAAGTCCTCACGTACTACCACGCGCCCGGCCTGGAGAACCGCTTCGTGCAGGAGAGCTCCAACGGCTGCGCCTCCGGCGGCTGCCTGGAGGAGGCCGTCTACTTCGGCCTGATGGAGGTCATCGAACGCGACGCGTTCCTGCTGACCTGGTACGGGCGGGCCGCGCTGCCCGAGATCGATCCGCGCACCAGCCGCCGACCGGCCACCCGCCAGATGGTCGACCGGCTGGAGATGTACGGCTACGAGGCCCGCTTCTTCGACACCCGGATCTCCTTCCCCGTCCCCGTCGTCACCGGAGTCGCGGTACGGCCCGACGGCGGTCTCGGCCTGATGTGCTTCGGGGCGGGCGCCGGACTCGACCCGGAGGCGGCGCTGTCCGGTGCGCTCTGCGAGATCGCCACCGACGCGGTGAACCTCCGGCGCCGCACCGAGCGGGAGCTGACCCGGCTGCGTGCCATGGCCGACGACTTCGGCCGGGTCGAGGCGCTGCACGACCACCCGCTGGCCTACGGAATCCCCGAGATGGGCAGTCACGCCCACTTCCTGATCGGCGAACCGGGAGCGCCCCGCCCGCCCGCCCGGTCCTTCGACGAGCTGTACGGGGACGGCTCCGTGCCCGCCGTCTCCGATGACCTGCGGGAGGACCTGGCGCGGTGCGTGGACGTGGTCACCGCCGCCGGCTTCGACGTGATCGTCGTCGACCAGACCATGCCGGAACAGCGTGAACTGGGCCTGACCACGGTCTCCGTCATCGTGCCCGGGCTGCTGCCGATCGACTTCGGCTGGACGCGGCAGCGGGCGCTGCACATGCCGAGGCTGCGTACCGCGCTGGGCGCGGCCGGGCTGCGGCCGGGCGAACTCACCGACGCCGAACTCAACCCGGCCCCCCACCCCTTCCCGTGATCCGTCACCCGTGACCAAGGAGCCTGCCATGGGGTACGCCCATGAATACGCCGACGCGATCCTCCAGCGAAACCGGGTCCCGATGGAGCCGGTGGACTACGTGCCGAACTGGGCGGACGGCCCGCGCAAGGGCAAGCACTACCCGGGCGTCGACAGCATGCCGCTGCCCGCGTCCGGCTATCCGGCCGACGCCTCGCTCGGCCGGGGACTGGACCAGGACGCCCCCAGGGACGGGGAGTTCGACCTCCCGGCGCTCTCCGGAATGCTCCGCGACTCGTACGGGCTGACCGGCCGCAGGCTCGGCGTCCAGGCCAACACCGATCTGGGCGCCCTGCCGCACTACCCGCTCGCCAACTGGTCCCGGGGCTCCGCCTCCGGCGGCGGCCTCTACCCGGTCAGCGTGTACTGGGTGTCCGGGGCGAGCGGGCCCGTCCCGCCGGGGGTCCACTACTACTCCACCCGCCACCACGCCATGCAGCGGCTGCTGACCGCCGAGGTGTCGCACGAGGTCCGGGCGGCGCTCGGGGACGGGGCGCCGGGGCCGGACACCGACCAGTACCTGGTCCTGGGCGTCAAGTACTGGCAGAACGCCTTCAAGTACAACAACTTCTCCTTCCACGCCGTGTCCATGGACCTCGGCGCGTGCCTCCAGACCTGGCGGATGTGGGCGGGCGCCCGGGGACTGTCCGTCGAGCCCGCGCTCTGGTTCGACGAGGAGCGGCTCGGGCGGCTGCTCGGCGTGGACCCGGAGGAGGAGGGGCTCTTCGCCGTCGTCCCGCTGAAGTGGGCGGAGTCCGGACCCCGCCGGGCGCCGGCCCCCGCGCTGCCCGCCGGGATCTCCGTGCGCCACCGGGACCAGGAGCGTTCGCGCACCGTGCTCACCTTCGACGCGCTGCGCCGGATGCAGGCGGTCACCGCCGGGCACGCCGCGGACCGGCCGGACCCCGCGGACCTCGCGCCCGCGGCGGCGCACCCCGTGGACCGGACCCGCCCCGAGGTGGCGCTGCCGCCCGCCGGGCCGCTCGGCACCGACGTACGCACCGCCCTGCGCGAACGGCGCAGCAGCTTCGGCCGCTTCGACGCGCAGCGACCGCTGACCGCCCAGCAGCTGGCGTCCTGCCTGGCGGCTGCCGCGGCCGGTTCGCGGATCGGCGGGGACGACGGCGGGCAGCGGCTGGCGAAGCTGTACGTCTTCGTCAGCCATGTCGAGTCGCTCACCCCCGGGGCGTACGAGTACGACCCGGAGGCGCACGGCCTGCGCCTGGTGAAGGCGGGCCGGCCCGGCGAGTTCCTCCAGCGCAACTACTTCCTGACGAACTACAACCTGGAGCAGGCGGCCGCCGTCCTGGTGCCCGCCGTCCGCACCCACGCCGTGCTCGACGCCGTCGGCGACCGGGGATACCGGCTGGTCAACGCCGTCGTCGGGGCGATGGCCCAGACCGTGTACACCGCCGCGTCCGCCGTGCACACCGGCTGCGGGGTGGCGCTCGGCTTCGACAACCTCAGCTACGCCGAGGAGCTCGGGCTGGAAGCGACCGGTGAGGCACCGCTGCTGATCATGATGATCGGCAACGAGCGGCCCGCCCCGGCCGACTTCCGGTACGAGATCGCCTGACAGCCGCCGCGCGGGAGGGCCGCAGGCCCCCACCACCCTCGACGATGCCCGCAACCGGAAGGGGAAGCCCCGAAATGACCCCGGACAACCCACCCACCCCCGCCGTCACCCGGCCCCGCTTCATGCTGCGGGTCGCCGGGCTGCCGGTGGAGAGCGTGCAGGCGCTGCGCTGCCCGGAGAGCCGCCGCTGGGCCGATGAACTCCTCGTCGCCACCGAGCGGTTGCGGGCCGGGGGCGAGGCGCTCTGCGACCTGGTCCACGGCCTGGTCGGCGGCAGCGAGGACGAGGCGCTGCGCCGGACGCTGCTCAAGCTGCGCCGCGACGTCTTCAACAACCGGCTGCCCCGCCCGGACGCCGCGGAGCGGTCCCTCGCCGCCGTGCGGGACCTCGACCCGGCGACGGCCGCGGCACTGTCCGACTGGCTGGCCGCCAGGCGCAGGCTGGACGGGCAACGGGCCGCCGGCGCCGGGCTGCTCGCAAAGGAGACCGGCCGGGCCCGCGAGGCGCTGCGCCGGACGGCGGGCGAGGAGCGGCTGCGCGCCGGGCTGCTGCTGGCGTCACCCACGCTGGAGGCCCAGCTCGACGCGTACGCGAGAGACGGCGGCGGCCCGGCCCCCGACCGCAAGCAGCGCAAGATCGAACGCTCGCTGCTCTCCTACGTGTACCGCACGGCCTGCAAGACCAGCCCCTTCTCCACGTTCACCGGGGTGGCACTGGGCACCCTCGGCGAGCCGGACCCGGGCGGCGGCGGGCTCGGTGTCCGGGTCGACGACGTCTGGAGCGGGCGCATCCGGCTCAATGTGGTGGCGGTGGGCCGGCTCGCCGAAGCGGTGATCGCCGATCCGGTGCGCCGCGCCGACCTGCCGGTCGCCCCGGCCTCCGGCTGGGGCCGCGACGACGACCGGGTCCGCTATGTGCGCCGCTGGGTCACCCAGGGCGACGAGGACAACGCCGTCACCTTCGACGCGGTGAAGGACCGGCTGTTCTTCCTCCACCGCAGCGGCACCCTGGAACGGATCCTCGCCGTGTTCGAGGAGCGCGGCACCCTGCGCTACGGCGAGCTGGTGAGCTGGCTGGCCGCGGACCGGGGCGCCGGGGAGGAGGAGTGCGCCCAGTACCTCAAGGCACTCCTGGACCTCGGCATGGTGCAGGTCCCCGGCCTGCGCACCGAGGTCCACGACACCGACCCGCTGGCCGCCTTCCAGTCCTCCCTGCGAGGGCTCGACAGGCCCTGGGCGGACCGGCTGGCCGCCCGGCTGGACACCCCGGTGTCCTGCGTCGGCCGGTTCGCGGACGCGGACCCGGCCGGGCGGCGGGCGCTGCTCGACGAGGTGCGCGGCTCGCTGCGCACCCTCCAGGAGGAGGAGCTCGGCGTCGCCGCCGCGAAGGTCCCGCAGACCCTTCTCTACGAGGACGTGGCGGCCGGGCACACGGCCCGGCTCTCCGCCCCGGACTGGGAGCGGCTGGCCGCCGGTCCGCTCGGCGCCGTGGAGCGCGTCCTGCCCGCCTTCGATCTCACGCTGCCGCAGCGCGTCACGTTCAAGGGGTTCTTCCTCGCCCGGTACGGGCGGGGCGGGCGCTGCGACGACCTGCTGAAACTGGTCCACGACTTCCACGAGGACTTCTTCGACCAGTACATCTCGTTCACCTCGAAGCACACCACGTTCGACGCGGACGGGAACTACGTACCCGAGGAGAACTGGCTCTCCCTGCCGCAGCTCAAGGCCCTGGACACCGCCCGGCTGGCCTTCGTCGAACGGATGCGCGCCCTGTGGGCGGAGACCACCGCCGCCGGCCCGGTCCCGGACGAGATCCGGATCGACGACGGCTTCCTCGCCGAGGTCGCCGCCGAACTGGAGCCGCTCGCGGCCGACTTCACCCCGCTCACGCACCATGTGCAGATCGTGGACCGGCCGGTCGACCCGCTGGTCGTCCTGAACCGTTCCTACGGCGGGGTGTCCTTCCCGTTCAGCCGGTTCACCCATCTCTTCGACGGCCTGGGCGAGCAGCTCCTCGACGCCGTGACCCCGCTCGTGCCCGAGGGCGCCGTCCTCGCGGAGGTCACCGGGGGACCCGTCACCAGCAACCTCAACCTGCACGACCGGCTCACCGGGTACGAGATCGTCTGCCCCGGCGAGCGCGGCACCCTTCCCCCGGACCGCCGCATCCACCTGGACGACCTGTACCTCGTCCACGACCCGGGCACCGACCGGCTCACGCTGCGCTCCACCCGCCTGGACAAGGAGGTCATCCCGGTCTACCTCGGCTACCTGGTCCCGCTCGCGCTGCCGGAACTGCCCCGCACCCTGCTGCTGCTCTCACCGACCTCGATGTCCCCGCTGCACGTCTGGGGCGGCGTCCCCGAGAGCGCCCCCGTCGACGGGGTGACCAGCAGACCGCGGGTCCGGCACGGCAGCGTGGTGCTCAGCCGGCGCAGCTGGACCGCGCCCGCCCAGGCCCTGCCGCTGCGCGGGCCCGGGACGGCGGACGACGCGTGGTTCCTGGACTGGCACGCGTTCCGCCGCGCCCACGCCCTGCCGGACCGGGTGTTCGTCACCGTCTCGGACAGCGGGGCGCGCGGGGCGACCGGGGCCAAGCCGAGCTACCTGGACTTCGACAGCCCGCTCTCGCTGGCGGCGTTCGAGGCGCTGGTCAGGAACCCCGGGGCGCGGGTCGTGTTCCGGGAGATGCTGCCCGACGAGGACTCCCTGCACACCGTCTCCGCCCACGGCCACCACGTCGCCGAGCTCGCGCTGGAGACCCTCGCCCCCGCCCGAGAGAGGAACCACCCATGAGCTCAGCCCTCACCGGCCCCGCCCCCGCGGACACCCGCAGGGCGGGAGCCTGGCAGGCCACCCACATCTTCTACGCCGCCAACCCCCGCCCGATGCTCACGCACTGCGTCCGCCCCCTGATCGCCGCGCTGGAGGCCGACGGGCTGCTCGCCGGGTACTTCTTCATCAACTACTGGCTGGAGGGTCCGCATGTGAGGCTGCGGATCAGGCCCTCCCGCCCGGACGCGGAGGCGGAGGTCCGGCGCCGCACGGAGGAGGCACTGGACGCGTTCCTGGCCGAACGCCCCGCCCTGTACGAAGTGGACTCGGGCTTCCTCAACGAGTTCTACAACGCTCTGTTCGACATCGAGTTCCCCGGCGCCGAACGCGGCCCGTACCTGGACGACCGGGGCCGGATGAACCTGCGCCCCAACAACTCGCGCAGTCAGGAGCGTTACGAACCGGAGTACGCCAAGTACGGCGGCCCGGCCGGGGTCGAGCTGGCCGAATGGCACTTCCGGCACTCCAGCGACCTGGTCATCGACGCCTTCCGGTCGAAGAACCTGCACCTGCGGACCGTACTGCTGGGCACCTCCGCCCAGCTGATGATGGTGATGTCGGCGACCTTCCTGCCCGACCGGCGGAAGCTGGCCGACTACCTCGACAGCTACTACGAGTTCTGGCACCGGGCGTTCCCCGGGACCGGCTTCATCGGCAGCGACGAGTACGACAGCAACTACGCCTCGATGGCCGCGGGCCTCGCCGCCCGCTTCGACCGCGTCCGCGCCGCCACGGCCGCCGAGGGCGGGGCCGCCGGGCTGCCCGGCTTCCTCGCGGGCTGGGCCGAGCACTGCGCCGAACTCCGGGACCGGGTGGTCGCGCTGGCCCGCGACGGAGATCTGGTCTTCCCGTCCCGCGACGGGGCCGGGGGCGGCGAGGAGCGGGTCACCGCCCCGTCCGCCGCGCTGCCGATGCTCCTCTCCCCGTACATGCACATGACCAACAACCGGCTGCACGTGACGATCAGGGACGAGGCCTACCTCTCGCACGTGCTCGGCCGCGCCCTGCGGGAGTCCGGATGAGTGCCCCGGCGCCCGGCGCCGAGGCCCTCGCCGCCTACCGGCCCGCACTGCGGCCCGGAGTCCTGCTCAGCGAAGCGCTGCTGCACGGCCCCGCGACGGTGCACCTGATCAAGGACACCGGCCGCGACAGCTCCTTCAAGGTCGGCCCCAAGGAGCACTTCCTCATCGCCCGGATGGACGGCGAGCACACCCTCGGAGAGATCGGCGAGGCCTACGCCCGGACCTACGGCCGCCGCCTCGACCACGCCCGCTGGCAGCAGATCCTCCGGATGCTCGGCACCCGCGGCCTGCTGGCCGGCGCCCCCGGCCGGCCGCCCGCCCAGGCCGCGGACGGCCCCGGACCCGCCGCCGCGCCGCCCCCGCGCGGCGTCCTGGGCGGCAGCATCCGGCTGGTCGCCGACGCGGACGCCACCGCCACCCGGCTGCACCGGGCCGTGGGCTTCCTCCTCGCCCCGGGGTGGACGGTGCCGCTGCTCACCGCCCTGGTGGCGATGGAGGCGGTGATCGCCCTGCGGGCGGGCGAACTCCTCCAGGCCACCCGCGAGGTCTTCACCAACCCCGTGCTGCTGACCGGACTGGCCACCCTGCTCTGGTTCAGCACCGCCCTGCACGAACTGGCCCACGCCGTCGTCGCCCGGCACCACGGCGGCAAGGTCGCCGAGATCGGCCTGCGCTGGCGGTTCCCCGTGGTCATCATGTACTGCACGGTGGACAACTACCTCTACCTGGGCTCCCGTCGGCAACGCGTCGGCACCGCGCTCGCCGGGGCGGTGATGAACCTGCTGTTCCTGCTGCCGTTCTCCGCCCTGTGGCTGTTCGCCCCGCTCGACGACGCCACCCACGACGCGTTCGGCGCGCTGCTGCTCCTCGGCAGCGTCCAGGCGCTCGCCATGCTGGTGCCCCTGCCGCCGCTGGACGGCTACCGGATCGCCGGCCAGCTGTGCGGGGCCACCGAACTGGCCGCCTCGACCGCCACGTATCTGCGGCTGGCCGCACGCCGCGACCCGGCCGCCGCCGGATATCCGCGCCGCGCCCGGACCGCGTACCTCTGCTACGGGGCGTGCGCGGTGCTCTCCCTCGTCCTGGTCGTCGCCGTGGCCGTCGCGGCCGTTGTCCACCTGCTCCCCGCCTGACCGCCGCCCGACCCGCCGATCAGCGGCGGACAAGGAGAAGCCCATGACCCCCACCGCCCCGTCCACCTCCTCCGGAGCCCAGGCCGGCCCGGACCGCGACCACCCGGCCGCCGTCGTCCTGGACGGCGTGCACAAGCGGTACGGCGACACCCGTGCCGTCGACGGGGTGTCACTCACCGTGCCCTGCGGCGAGTTCTTCGGACTGCTCGGCCCCAACGGGGCGGGCAAGACCACGCTCGTGGAGATCATGGAGGGCCAGCGCGAGGCCGACTCCGGGACCGTGACCGTCTTCGGCAGCAGCCCCTGGCCGCGCAACGCCGCGCTGCTGCCCCGGATCGGCGTACAGACCCAGAGCTCGGCGTTCTTCGTCAGGCTCACCGCACGCGAGCACCTGCGCACGGTGGCGGCGCTGTACCGGACGGACGACGCGGCGGCCGAGCGGGCCCTGGCCTCCGTGGGCCTCACCGAACACGGCGACACCCGGGTCGGCGACCTCTCCGGCGGCCGGCGCCAGCGGCTCGCCATCGCCTCCGCGCTGGTCCACGAACCGGAACTGATCTTCCTCGACGAGCCGACCGCCGCCCTCGACCCGCAGGCCCGGCGGGATCTGTGGCAGGTGCTGCGCGAGCTCAAGGGGGCGGGCCGCACCATCATCTACACCACCCACCACCTGGACGAGGCCGAGGCGCTCTGCGACCGCGTCGCCATCATCGTCGACGGTTCCGTCGCCGCACTGGACAGCCCGGCCCGGCTCATCGCCGGCTCCAGCCCCACCACCCGGCTGCTGATCCCGCCGGGCCGGCTGGACGCGGAGGCGGCGCGCGGGATCGACGGCGTCGACCGGGTCACGGAGGAACCCGAGGCACTCGTCCTGGAGACCCTCGAATCGGGCCGGGTGCTGTCCGCGATCGACCGGCTCATCGGCCTCCAGGGCGTACAGACCCGCACGGCCAGCCTGGAGGACGTCTACCTGACGCTCACGGGCGCCAACCGGCCCTGATCCGCCGCACCGTCCCCACCACCCCGCTCCCAGCGATACGGAGACCCCGATGAGCGCATACGCGGCGCTGACCACGGCCGGATACCGGGCCTGCACACGCGACAAGACCACCCTCTTCTTCACGTTCGCCTTCCCGCTCGTCTTCCTGGTGGTCTTCGGCCTGATCTTCCACGGCCAGACGGTCGAGGAGAGCGGCAGGCCCTACATCAACTACATCGCCCCCGGAGTGCTGTCCTGGGGCATCGGGAACGCGGCCGTCTTCAGCGTCGGCTTCACCCTCATGCAGTGGCGGCGCGACGACGTCCTGCGCCTCATCCGGATGACCCCGACCCCGCTCTCCGCCGTCCTCGCCTCCCGCTACGTCCTGGCGACCGGCATCGGGGCCGTGCAGGCCGTGCTCTTCGTCTCGGTCTCCCTGCTGCCGGTGTTCGGCCTCCAGCCGGCCGGCCGCTGGCCGCTCATGCTGCCGGTGCTGGTCATCGGCATCACGGCCTTCCTCGCGATAGGGGTCATCGTCGGCAGCAGCGCCGGCACCCCGGAGGCGGTCGCCGCCGTGGCCAACTGCCTGATGGTTCCGATGGCGTTCCTCTCGGGCTCGTTCTTCCCGCTGGACTCCATGCCGGCCTGGATGCAGAACCTGTCGTACGTCCTGCCGCTGCGCTACCTCAACGACGGCATCTCCGGCGCACTCACCGGCGACGGCACCACCGGCCACATCGCGCTCTCCTGCGGGGTGCTGGCCGGATTCGCCGTCGTCCTGTGCGTGATCGCGGCGAGGACCTTCCGCTGGAGCAACAAGTCATGAACACAGCCACAGCCACAGCCGCCGCCACGGCCACCGAGCGCCCACGGCCGGGAGAGAGCCCGCTGGAGTCGGCCCGCACCGCCCTCCAGCACGAACTGGCCCTGCGGCACGCGCGACAGGCCTCCGGGACGCTCCCCGCCCCCCTCGTCGTCCCGCTGGGGGCCGCCGACACCCTCGGGCACGGCCTCCCCGACCCGTACGCGGACAGCCGCCCGGCCGCCAACGTCCAGCTCACCTCGCGGGCCGTGCTCATCGGCCCCTGGGGCGGCGACGGCACCGCGACCGCCTGCGGCCAGTGCCTCGCCATGCGCTGGCAGCGGCTGCGCAGCCGCTCGGAGCGCGAGGCGCTGGAACTCGGCCGCGCACCGCACGGCGCCGCCCACTGGCCGGTGCTCACCGGGTACGCCGTGGACGCGGCCTGGGCCGTCTACCGCGCGGTCCTGGGCGGCGGCCACGGCACCCCGGAGGCGGCCCCCGCCGACCGGGCGCTGCCCAGGGTCACCCGGATCGATCTGGTCACCCTGGCCACCGCCACCTTCCCGCTGCTGCCCGAACCGCTGTGCCCGCACTGCGTCCAGGAGGTCCCGGACACCGCGGAGGCGGCCCGGATGACGCTGGGTCCGGCGCCCAAACCGGACCCGGACGGCTACCGGCTGCGCTCCCTCGGCTCCTACGCGCTGCCGACGGCCGCGCTCGCCAACCCGGTGTGCGGCGCCCTCGGCGCGGACACCTGGATCAACCCGACGTCCACCACCACCGCCCCGGTCGCCGGTACGCACTTCGTACGCGGCTACGCCGGCCTCAACGACGTCACGTGGAGCGGCCAGGCCAACAGCTACGCCACCAGCCGCGTCCTCGCCCACCTGGAGGGCCTGGAACGGTACGCGGGCACCACGCGCCGACGCGGCACCTCACCGGTGCTCGACAGCTGGACCAACCTCGCGGACCGGGCCCTGGACCCCGCCGACTGCGGCTTCTACGCCCCGCAGACCTACGCGGACGACCCGATGGTCTCCCCGTTCGACCCGGACCGGCCCATCCCGTGGGTGTGGGCCCACTCCCTGCGCAGCGACCGCCCCGTCCTCGTGCCCGCCCGACTGGCCCATTACAGCGCCGGCGTCGAGGCCGACAACTTCGTCTTCGAATGCTCCAACGGCTGTGCCACCGGCGGCAGTCTCCAGGAGGCGATCCTGTTCGGACTCCTCGAACTCGTCGAGCGCGACGCCTTCCTCCTCGCCTGGTACGGCCGCACCCCGCTGACCGCGATCGACCTCACCACCTGCCGCTCCGCCGCCGTCCGCAGCATGATCGACCGGGCGGCGCTCCAGGGCTACGACGTCCATGCCTTCGACACCCGGATGGACCTCGGCGTCCCCGTCGTCACGGCGCTCGCCGTGCGCCGGGACGGCGGTCCGGGGACGCTGTCGTTCGCCGCCGCGGCCGGATTCGACCCGGAGGGAACCGTCGAGTCGGCCCTGTCCGAAGTGCTCACGTACATCCCGCACCTGCCCTACCAGGTGACCGAGCGGCTGGACGAACTCACCGCCATGTCACGCGACTTCACCCGGGTGCGGCAGCTGAAGGACCATGCCCAGCTGTACGGCCTGCCCGCGATGTCCGCCCATGCCCGGGAGTACCTGGAGCCCGTCGGCGTACGGACCCTGGACGCGACCTTCGCGGACTGGCAGGAGCGGCGGCCGCGCACCGGGGACCTGCTGGACGATCTGAACCTGCTGCGGGACGGGCTCGTCGCCGCCGGGCACGATGTCATCGCCGTCGACCAGACCACCCCCGAGCAGCGCCGGATGGGTCTGCGCACCGTCGCCACGATCGTGCCGGGGCTGCTGCCGCTCGACTTCGGCTGGACGCGGCAGCGGGCGTTGCTGATGCCCCGGCTGCGGACCGCGCTGCGGGCGGCCGGCCGGCGCGCGGACGAGCTGCCGGAGGCCGCGGTCAAGCGGGTACCGCACCCCTTCCCGTGACACCCGCGGCGGCGGGACGGTGCCGGCCCGGCATGCGGCAGCCCCCTCGCGGAACGGTTCGCGAGGGGGCTGTGACGCGTGCCGGCCGGGTGTGGATCAGGCGCAGCAGGAGGTGGTGCTGGTGGTGCTGGAACAGGTCGAGGTCGAGGAGCAGGACGTGGAGCCGGCGAGCACGACCTCCGCGTCGTCCGAGTAGTCCGAGATCTCGAAGGTCTCCGACTCCAGCTCCAGGATCTCGCTGGCGAGGGTGGCGAGCTCGGTCTTGGGGGCCATGGTGTTCTCCTCGGTTCATGGGGGTGGACCGGCTGTTCCGGCACCGTTCCCCTGCGCTGATGGCATTCCAGCCCCGGCCGCTGTCGGATCGGCCGCGGTTTCGCTGTCACCCCGCTGGCACCCGGTGACAGCGGAACGCCGGACTTACGCCGGGGAAGCGGCGCAGGCTCGGTACCGAGACCCACTGAGCGGAAGAGGCGAGCCCATATGCCAGCCCGTGTGAAGGAGACCCCCGCCCCGCCCCGGCCCCCGGCCGTATCCCGTGAGGTGCTGCGCCCGGCGCTGGAGTTCTGTCTCGACGTGCACGCCCACCCCGAGCTCTCCGGCGCCGAGCGGCGCACCGCGGACCGGTTCGCGGCCCGGCTGGCGGCGAGCGGCTGCACCGTCACCCGGGGGGTCGGCGGCGGCCACGGCGTGGTGGGTGTGCTGCGCAACGGCGAGGGTCCCACGGTGATGATCCGGGCCGAGCTCGACGCCCTCCCGGTGACCGAGCGGACCGGACTGGCGTACGCGAGCACCGTGCCCGGTGCCATGCACGCCTGCGGGCACGACCTCCATCTCGCGGCGGCCGACGGTGCGGTGGCCGAGCTGGCCCGTACGCGCTCCGCGTGGCGCGGCACCGTCCTGGTGGTGGGCCAGCCCGCGGAGGAGACCCTCCGCGGTGCGCGGGCGATGCTGGCGGACGGGCTGTACGAACGGTTCGGCACCCCGGACGCCGTCCTCGCCCAGCACGCCTCGCCCGCCCCGGCCGGCACCCTGGCGCACGCGGCGGACTTCCGCACCCCGCTGCTGGCGGCCAGTACGGCGCTGGACGTCACGCTGTACGGCAGGGGCGGTCACGCGGGCACCCCGCACCTCGCCGTCGATCCGGTGCTGCTGGCGGCCGCCACCGTCATGCGGCTCCAGTCCGTGGTGTCCCGGGAGACGTCCCCGGCCGAGCACGCGGTGCTGACGGTCGGTTCCGTCCATGCCGGTGAACGCGGCAACGTGATCCCGGAGACCGCCGAACTCGCGCTCTGCATAAGGGCGTTGTCGGACCCGGTGGTGGACCGGATGGCGGCTGCCGCGGAGCGGATCGTGCGGGCCGAGTGCGCCGCGTCCGGCTGTGTGCGGGAACCCGGCCTCGTGGTCACCTCGCGCTCGCCCGCGCTGTCGCCGGACCCCGCCGCCACCGCCGCCGTCCGCGGGGCGCACGAGGCCCTGTTCGGTCCGGACCGGGTCCTGGACTGCGGGCCCCTCACGGCCACGGAGGACTTCGCGTGGTTCGGGGAGCAGGGGGTGGCGACGGTGTACTGGATGCTCGGTGTCACCGGAGCCGGGCCGTGGCGCGCGGCCAGGGCCGGAGGACCGCCCGTACCGGCCAACCACGCGCCGGAGTTCGCCCCCGACCTCCGTACCGCGCTGCCGGCCGGGATCGGGGCGATGGCGTCGGCGGCCCGGCGGATTCTGGACGGCGAGGGGGGCGGCCGGTGACGAGCGGGGCCGGGCGGGATCACGACCCGGACCCGGACCCGGCCCACGGCCATGTGCCGGGAGACGAACCCGCCCACGTCCCCGCCCGGCTCCGGGGCCACGCCCCCGGACTTCCCCCGGGGCCCGCCCCCGCGGACGGACCCGGCCGCGCCCCCGGCGAGGCGTCCGGCCATGCCGGCCTGGTGGTCGTGCGGGTCGACCGCACCGCCCCGGCCGGCGGGACCACCGTCCTGCGCCTGCTGAGCCTGCTGCCGCCCCACTGGGACTGCGCACCGCGTTCCGTCACGTCGGACCGGATCGTGCTGCGGATCGCCCTCGGCCCGTCGCCGGACCTGGCCGCGGTCCGCCGCGCCGTGCGCGGGGCCCTGGCCGACCGCGCCCTGGCGGGCTGGGCGGCCAGGGAGCCGGAGGGCGGGGGGCTGGGCGGGGGCGGGCCGGGCGAACGGTCCACGGGGGCGTCACACCCATCCGCGCTCCCGTGCCAGCAGCGCCGCCTGGGCCCGGCTGGAGGCGCCGAGCATCTGTATCAGCTCGGCGACATGCCGCCGGTACGTCCGTACCGAGACGCCCAGCTCGCGGGCGCCCGCCTCGTCCTTTCCCACGGTGCACATCGACACGAGCACCCGCCGCTCTGCCCCGGACAGCGCCGCGTCCGCCGGATCGCGGCCCTCGTCGTCGGCGCGGGCGAGGTCCACGCACTGGTCCCAGATCTTCTCGAAGAGGGCGACGATGTTGGAGACCAGGCCGGTGCGCTGGGCGAGCAGCACGCCGCGCAGGGGGTCGCGCGGGTCCAGCGGGACCAGAGCGGTCCTGCGGTCGTACACGAGCAGCCGTTCGGCGGTCTCTGACGTGAGCCGGATCGCGGCGCCGTGCGCGGCCAGCTCCCGCAGGTGTGCGGCGGTCGCCGGATCCTCCAGCGCGGCCCGTGCCACGACGGACCGGATGCGTACGCCGCGGCGCAGACATCGCAGATCCATGGGGCGGGAGCGGGCGATGCTCTCGGGGGAGAGCCGGGTGTGCGGCTCCACGGAGAGGATCTCGTCCCGGGCGAAGAACGCGAGGTCGTCGATCCGGTCACGTATCCGGTCCACCCCCTCTAATTGTTCGATACCCGCCGGAGACGGTCTTCGGCCGCTCTGCTCCGCGCGTAGACCATCAATGAGGTGGCGTGATCGGGTGACCTGCTGGAGCTCCTGGTGGAGGATGTTCAGCCGCAGGTCGACCAGCCGGGGCAGTGCGATGTCCGGATCTGTCGGAAAGATCCCCGTGCTGTGGCTCTCGGGGCCGTGGCTCTCGGATCGGAGCAGTCCGAGCTCCCGGAGCCGGGCGATGCAGGCGTGCAACGCCTGTGCGTCGATGTGCAGCAGCAGGTGCAGGCCGTCGGTACCGGCGCCGGGATTGCGCAGGAAGTGCCGGTAGACGTCCTCCTCGGTCTCCGAGACCCCGAGTGCGTACATCTCGTTCTTGCCCACGTATACCCCCACTGCCTGGTCCCTGTGCAGCCGACATTTCGGGTATTGCCGTTGATCGAGAGCGTGTCCACGAGGGTCGTCAGCCCTGCCCGGGCAACGGCTCGCGGGGTCGGTAGCGTACCTGCTGCCACTTGCGCCGCGGCAGTGCCCGTGCGCGTCCACGGGTGACGCGTTCCCGCCGTACGGCCCCGCCCGTTCGCGTTCGTGGGAGCGGCTGTCCGAGCGGAGTCGTAGGCTGGAGAACACCCCGGCCCGCCCGGAGGGTGCTTTCCGGACCGGTCCGGAGACCGCCCCCCACACGTGTCGGGCCCTTCGCGTTGCCCCCTGGCAGCAGCCGGCTGCCGGACCCTCGCCCTCGTTACCCGGACGGAAGCCCTTCATGAGCCTGCACGGTCTGCTGGATGTCGTCGTACGTGACCCGGCACTGTCCGAAGCGGTGCAGGCCGCCGGGGACGGCCACCGGATGCACATCGACCTGGTGGGACCGCCTGCCGCCAGGCCCTTCGCGGTGGCGGCGCTGGCCAGGGACACCGGGCGGACCGTGCTCGCCGTCACCGCGACCGGACGTGAGGCCGAGGACCTAGCGGCGGCGCTGCGCACCCTGCTGCCGCCGGACACGGTCGCGGAGTTCCCGTCCTGGGAGACGCTGCCGCACGAGCGGCTCTCGCCCCGCTCCGACACCGTGGGCCGCCGCCTCGCCGTACTGCGGCGCCTGGCGCACCCCCGGCAGGACGACCCGGAGACCGGCCCGGTCTCCGTCGTCGTCGCACCGGTGCGCTCCGTGCTCCAGCCGCAGGTCAAGGGGCTCGGTGACCTGGAACCCGTGGCGCTGCGGATCGGCCAGAGCGCCGATCTCGGGGAGACCGTGGAGGCGCTCGCGGCCGCCGCGTACTCCCGGGTCGAGCTGGTCGAGAAGCGCGGCGAGTTCGCGGTGCGCGGCGGCATCCTGGACGTCTTCCCGCCGACCGAGGAGCACCCCCTCCGGGTGGAGTTCTGGGGCGACGACGTCGAGGAGATCCGCTACTTCAAGATCGCCGACCAGCGGTCCCTGGAGATCGCGGAACACGGGCTGTGGGCGCCGCCCTGCCGCGAGCTGCTGCTGACGGACCAGGTCCGCGAGCGGGCCGCCGCGCTCGCGGAACGCCACCCCGAGCTGGGCGAACTCCTCAACAAGATCGCCGAGGGCATCGCGGTGGAGGGCATGGAATCGCTCGCCCCGGTCCTCGTCGACGACATGGAACTGCTGATCGACGTGCTGCCCGAGGGCGCGATGGCCGTGGTCTGCGACCCCGAGCGGGTCCGCACCAGGGCCGCGGACCTGGTCGCCACCAGCCAGGAGTTCCTCCAGGCGTCGTGGGCGGCCACCGCGGGCGGCGGCGAGGCCCCGATCGATGTCGGCGCGGCCTCGCTGCGCGGCATCGCGGACGTCCGGGACCGGGCCCGCGAGCTGGAGATGATGTGGTGGTCGATCTCCCCGTTCGCCGCCGACGACGAGGTGGACGAGGACACCCTCAAGCTCCGGATGCACGCCCCCGAGGCGTACCGGGGCGACACCGCCCGCGCGCTCGCGGACACCAAGGGCTGGCTGGCCGACGGCTGGCGCACGGTGTACGTCACCGAGGGCCAGGGCCTCGCCTCCCGTACCGTCGAGGTGCTGGGCGGCGAGGGCATCCCGGCCCGCCTCGACGCCGATCTGGGCGAGATCTCGCCGTCCCTGGTCCACGTCTCCTGCGGCGCGATCGACTACGGCTTCGTCGACCCCGGGCTGAAGCTCGCCGTCCTGACCGAGACGGACCTGACCGGCCAGCGCACCGCCATCAAGGACCTGGGCCGGATGCCGGCCCGCCGGCGCAAGAGCATCGACCCGCTGACGCTGGAGACCGGCGACTACATCGTCCACGAGCAGCACGGCGTGGGCCGCTACATCGAGATGGTGCAGCGCACGGTGCAGGGCGCCACCCGGGAGTACCTCCTCGTCGAGTACGCCCCCGCCAAGCGCGGCCAGCCCGGCGACCGGCTCTACATCCCGACCGACCAGCTGGAACAGGTCACCAAGTACGTCGGCGGCGAGGCGCCCACCCTGCACCGGCTCGGCGGCGCCGACTGGACCAAGACGAAGGCCCGCGCCAAGAAGGCCGTCAAGGAGATCGCCGGCGACCTGATCAAGCTCTACGCGGCCCGGATGGCGGCCCCCGGCCACGTCTTCGGCCCGGACACCCCCTGGCAGCGCGAACTGGAGGACGCCTTCCCGCACGCGGAGACGCCCGACCAGCTCTCCACCATCGCCGAGGTCAAGGAGGACATGGAGAAGTCCGTGCCCATGGACCGACTGATCTGCGGTGACGTCGGTTACGGCAAGACGGAGATCGCGGTGCGCGCGGCCTTCAAGGCGGTCCAGGACGGCAAGCAGGTCGCCGTCCTCGTCCCCACGACCCTCCTGGTCCAGCAGCACTACGGCACGTTCACCGAGCGGTACTCCCAGTTCCCCGTCAACGTACGGGCGCTGAGCCGCTTCCAGTCCGAGTCCCAGTCCAAGTCGACGCTCGAAGGGCTGCGCGAGGGCTCCGTCGACCTGGTCATCGGCACCCACCGGCTCTTCTCCTCCGAGACGAAGTTCAAGGACCTCGGCCTGGTCATCGTCGACGAGGAACAGCGCTTCGGCGTCGAGCACAAGGAGCAGCTGAAGAAGCTCCGCGCCAACGTGGACGTCCTCACCATGTCCGCGACGCCCATCCCCCGTACGCTCGAAATGGCGGTCACCGGCATCCGCGAGATGTCGACGATCACCACCCCGCCCGAGGAGCGCCACCCCGTCCTCACCTTCGTCGGCCCGTACGAGGAGAAGCAGATCGGCGCGGCCATCCGCCGCGAACTGCTCCGCGAGGGCCAGGCGTTCTACATCCACAACCGCGTCGAGTCGATCGACCGGGCCGCCGCGCGGCTGCGCGAGATCGTCCCGGAGGCGCGGATCGCGACGGCCCACGGCCAGATGTCCGAACAGGCCCTGGAACAGGTGGTGGTGGACTTCTGGGAGAAGAAGTTCGACGTGCTGGTCTCCACCACGATCGTCGAGTCCGGCATCGACATCTCCAACGCCAACACCCTGATCGTGGAGCGCGGCGACAACTTCGGCCTCTCCCAGCTCCACCAGCTGCGCGGCCGTGTCGGCCGTGGCCGCGACCGGGGCTACGCCTACTTCCTCTACCCGCCGGAGAAGCCGCTCACCGAGACCGCCCACGAGCGGCTGGCCACGATCGCCCAGCACACCGAGATGGGCGCGGGCATGTACGTGGCCATGAAGGACCTGGAGATCCGCGGCGCCGGAAACCTGCTGGGCGGCGAGCAGTCCGGCCACATCGCGGGCGTCGGCTTCGACCTGTACATCCGCATGGTCGGTGAGGCGGTCGCCGGCTACCGGACCGCGCTGGAGGGCGGCGCGGAGGAGGAGGAAGCGCCGCCGGAGGTCAAGATCGAGCTCCCGGTCGACGCGCACATCCCGCACGACTACGCCCCCGGCGAGCGGCTCCGCCTCCAGGCCTACCGCTCGATCGCCTCCGCCACCTCGGAGGACGACATCCGGGCGGTCCGCGAGGAGCTGACCGACCGCTACGGCAAGCTCCCCGAACCGGTCGAGAACCTCCTCCTGGTGGCCGGCCTGCGGATGCTGGCCCGCGCCTGCGGCGTCAGCGACATCGTGCTCCAGGGGCAGAACATCCGCTTCGCCCCGGTGGAGCTGCGCGAGTCCCAGGAGCTCCGCCTGAAGCGCCTCCACCCCAAGACGATCATCAAGCCGGCCCTCCACCAGATCCTGGTCCCGCGCCCGACGGCCGGCCGGATCGGCGGCAAGCCGGTGGTGGGCCGCGAACTCCTGGCGTGGACGGGGGAGTTCCTGACGACGATCCTCGGGTCGTAGCAGCCCGGAAGGTTACTGGAGTCCAGTTGTGAGAGTTGACTCTCACAATATGTGAGAGGAAACTCTCACGTCATGGACTCCGGTAACCGCATGGGCGACCTCGAAATCACCGACCCGCAGACGATGCGCGCCCTCGCGCACCCCGTGCGCCTCGCGATCCTCGAACGGCTGGGCCGGGACGGTCCGGCGACCGCGACCGAGCTGGCGCCGGACGTCGGGGCGACCCCTTCGGTGACCAGCTGGCACCTGCGACACCTCGCGACGTTCGGCCTGGTACGGGACAGCGCGCCCGGCCCGGACCGCCGCAGCCGCCGCTGGGAGGCGGTGGCACGCGGATTCCGGTTCGAGGAGTCGCGGGACCCGGCGGACGACGAGGGCCGCTCGGCGGCCCGGGAGCTCTCCCGGCAGATGTTCCTGCGCTACGCGGACGTCCCGGTCCGCTGGTCGGCCGAGGTCGAACCCGGACTCGATCCCGCGTGGCGCAGGGCCGCCGGGCTCGCCCACACCCGGATCAGGGTCTCCGCGGAGGAACTCGCCGCCATCCAGGACGGGATCGAGCGCGTCCTCGCGCCGTACGTCACCCGCGACCCGGCCGACCGCCCGGACGGCAGCCGTGACGTCGTGCTGATGCGCTACGCCCTGCCGGAGGGCGAAGGGGAGGAACCGGACGAGGGCCCGGCGGAGCGGACGCCGTGAACGGCGCGGACGGGGGGAGCGGCGCGGACGGGGCGTCGGGCGCGGAAGCCGTGCGCGCGAGGGACGGGATGAGCGGAACGGGAGGCGTGAGCGGCGCGGACGGGGGAAGCGGAACGAACGCCGTGCGCGGTGCGGACAGGGCGTCGGGTGCGGACGGGGCCCCCGCCCTACCGCCGTCGCTGTGGCGGGACCGGCGGTTCACCCGGTTCTGGGCGGGCAACTCCGTCTCGCAGTTCGGTGACCGGATCACCGAACTGGCCCTGCCCCTGATCGCCGTCGGCGCGCTGAACGCCTCGGCCAACCAGGTGGCCTGGCTGACCGCGCTCATCTGGACCCCCAACCTGCTCGCGATACTTCTGGGCGCCTGGGTCGACCAACAGCCCCGCAAACGCCGCCTGATGATCCTCGCGGACCTCCTGCGCGCGGCCGTCCTGCTGAGCCTGCCGGCCGCCTACGCGCTCGGCGCGGTGACGCTCGCGCACCTGTACGCGGTGGCGGTGCTGGCGGGTGCGGCGGGGGTGCTGTTCAACACTTCTTACCCGCCGTTCTTCGTACGCCTCGTCCCGCGCGCCTCCTACGTGGACGCGAACAGCAAGCTCAGCACCAGCCGTTCGGCGTCCTACGTCGTCGGCCCCGCGATCGGCGGCGCTCTGGTCCAGGCGCTCACCGCACCCGTGGCCATCGTGGTGGACGCGCTGACCTTCCTGGCCTCCGCGGTGCTGATCGGCAGGATCCCGGACGAGGAGCGGCGGCCGCCGGCCACCGCGGACCCGGACGCGCCCTCCCTGGCGCGGCGCGCCGGGGAAGGCCTGGCGTTCGTCGTGCGTCACCCGGTGCTGCGGGCCTCGCTCGGCTGCGCGGCCACCGTCAACTTCTTCACGTTCGTGGCGGGCAGCGGGCTCCTCGTGCTGTTCGCCAGCCGGAGCCTGGGCCTCTCGGCGGGCACGATCGGCCTCGCCCTCGGGGTGGGGGCGACCGGCGCCCTGCTCGGCGCGGTGTGCGCCCCCGCGATCTCACGGCGACTGGGCGTGGGGCGCAGCATCGTCGCGGGCGCGGTCCTGTTCCCGGCGCCGATCGCCATCGCCGCCGCGGCGGACGGTCCCGTCTGGCTCCGCGCGGGGGCGCTGGCCGGGGCGGAGTTCCTCTCCGGATTCGGCGTCATGCTCTTCGACATCAACCTCAACTCCCTCCAGGCATCGGTGATCCCCGACGGGATGCGCAGCCGCGTCGCGGGGGCGTACAGCACGATCAACTACGGCATCCGCCCCCTCGGCGCCGTCGCGGGCGGCCTGCTCGCCACCCTCGTCGGGCTGCGGCCGACCCTGCTCGTCGCCGCGGTCGGCGGAGCCCTGTCGGTGCTCTGGCTGCTGCCGTCCCCGATACCGGGCATCCGCTCGCTGGCGCCGGACACCGCTGCGAGCGCGGTTGGCGAGGCGGAGGGCGAGAGCCGGCCGGTGGCCGGATGACGCGGCGGTCACGAGGGTGCGGGTTCGGGCGTGGTCGGCGTCTTGAAGACCAGCCATACGGTCTTGCCGACGACGTGATCATCGATTCCGAAGTCGTCGGCGAGTTCGCGTACGAGGTGTAACCCGCGTCCGGAGCAGGCGTCGTTGTCCGGCTGCCGCACCACCGGTAGGCCGGGCCCGCTGTCGCGGACCTCCAGGCGCACCAGTCCCTCGCCCCGGTGGATTCCGACACTGAATTCGCGGCCGGGCGGCACCCCGTGCAGCAACGCATTGGTGGCGAGCTCTGACACGCACAGCTTTATGTCCTGGACCAAGGGGCGGAGCTCCCACTTGAGGAGGGTGCTCGTGACGAAGTCGCGTGAGGCACCAACAGAGGCGCGCCTGCGGGGAAAGCGTTGTTGCTGAGACAGGGACACGGTGGTTCACCGCCTTGCTCGCGGAACGTAGTGTGGTGGCGACTGTATTGCTATTCGCGAAAAGCAGCAAGGTGAAATCGATGAGGGCGCCGCCTGGGTCGCCTACCGTGTGATGCGGCAGGCTGGTGCGGGTCTCGATGTTGGCTGTGGAGGAGAACGGCATGGGCGGCAGTGAATGGATCAGTACTTCGGTGCCTTATCTCGCCGCGCCTTCCGGAGCTCCGGTCGACGCGTGGGCTGCGGAAGCCGCCGCCGAGGGGCGTCGGGGTGGTCAGCGCATCGTTCGGGCGGGCGAGGTGGAGGCGCCGGAAGCCGTCGCGGAGCTGCTGGGGCTGTCCGCCGGACAGCGCGTCGTCGCTCGGCGCAGGATCATGTTCCTCGACGGTGAACCTTGCGAGTTGACGGATACGTACTACCCCGTGGACATCGCGGGCGGTACCGGTCTGGCCGGTACCGCCAAGATCCCGGGCGGGGCGGTCAGACTGCTCGCGGACCTCGGGCATGTGGGCGTCCGGGTGCGCGAGGAGGTGACCGCGCGGCCGGCGACCGGGCCCGAGCGGGAACAACTTCGGCTGGAGGCGGGGGAACCCGTGCTGCAACTGACCCGGCTCACGCTGAACGACGCGGACCGGCCCATCCAGGTCGACATCATGGCGATGCCGCCGCGACGCCAGAAGCTGCGGTACGAGATCAGGATCGGATGACTGTGCCCAGACCCGAAGCGGATGCCGTCGACCGCCGCTCGCTGCACGAACGGATCGCGGCCGACCTCAGGGACGAGATCATGAGCGGGGATCTCGCCCCCGGCGCCAGTCTGCCGTCCACCGTGCACCTCAAGGAACGGTTCGGTGCCTCGAACGCGACTGTGCAGAAGGCTCTGCGACTGCTCAAGGAGGAACAGCTGGTGATCGGCAGGGCCGGTGCCGCCGTAACGGTCCGCGAGCATCGCCAGCGAACGGTCCGCCCGGCCTCGTACATGGCGCCGGCGGGTTCGGGAGAGCCGTACCGCTGGCTGACCGAGGCCGCCAGGACGGGCTCCCGAGCACACAGCACGCTGCTTGAAGTGGCCGAGTGCGCACCTCCGGCGGACGTCGCCGAGGCCCTTCGCCTGCCGGACCGCGGCACCGCACTTCTGCGGCGTCAGCTTCTCGTGATCGATGACGAACCGGCCGAACTCGTGGCGTCGTACTACCCACTGGAGATCGTCGCCGGTACGGCGATGACGGGGCGCCGAAAGATTCCCGGCGGCACACCCACCCTGCTCGCGGAACTGGGCTACCCGCCGCGACTCAGCGTGGACCGGGTCTCGGCGCGGGTACCCACCCATGAGCAGTACCAGGCGCTGCGGCTGCCCGGTGGACTGCCCGTTCTGCGGACGCTGCGCGTCGTCTACAGCGAGGCCGAACGGCCCATTGAGGCGACCGTCATGGTGAAGGCCGGCCATCTGTACGAGTTGCAGTACGAGTTCACGGCGGAGTGAGGCGGGGCGGGGAGCGGTGCCGCGGCTCTGTCCACCCGGCGCGTACCCCGGCCCCGCCGCCGGGCGGCAGCGGGGCCGGAGCCCGTCAGAGGCCGCTCAGGTCCAGGGCGTCGGCCATCGCGTGGTAGCCCGCGTCGTTCGGGTGGAGGTGGTCGCCCGAGTCGTAGGCGGGGGCGATCCTGGTCCGGTCCGCGGGGTCGGCCGTGGCGTGGTCGAGGTCGGCCACCGCGTCGTACTCGCCGGAGGTGCGGATCCAGTGGTTGACGGCTACGCGCTTGGCCTCGTTGGCGGGGCTGTCGTAGGCCGAGCCGCCGATGGGGGTGAGGGTCGCGCCGATCGCCCTGATGCCCTTGGCGTGGGCCTGGCGGATCAGTGAGCGGTGTCCGGCGATCAGCTGGGCGACGGAGACCTCGGGGCTCGGGGTGCCCACGGCGCCCGTGCCGGCGGCGCCGATGTCGTTGATGCCCTCCAGCACGATGACCGTGCCCACGCCGGGTTCACCGAGCACGTCCTTGCGGAAGCGGGCCACCGCCTTCTCCCCGGCCCACTCCGTGTCCTGGGTGACCTGGTTGCCGGCGATCCCCTGGTTGACGACGCTGCGCGGCCTGCCGGCGGCCACGAAGCGCTCGGCCAGCTCGTCGGGATAGCGGTTGTCCGCGTCCGGGGTGGACCCGACGCCGTCGGTGATGGAGTCACCGAAGGCCACCACGCCGTTCCGGGGTGCCGGACGGCCGCCGCTGACCTCGACGCCGGTCAGGTAGTACGAGGAGTCGCTGGTCTCCGTGAACGCCGTGCCCGCGCGGTCGGAGCGGTGGTCGCCCGCGCCCGGTAGCTCGTGGACGAGGAGATCAGGTGGAAGGTGGCCGGTCCGGTCGGCTCGGCCAGGTACAGCGTGACGGTCAGCGACTCAAGGGCCCCGGTCCTGAACGGCAGGGCGTCACTGGTCAGTTCCGCACCCGCCGGGACGGTCGTCGAGCGGTGTCCCCCGAAGGACAGCTGCCGGAGCGAACCCGGCGTCACCGAGGCCCCGTTGTCCGTGCGGCCCACGGTCGCGCCGGTGATCCGCAGCGGGGTGCTGCCGTAGCGGTTGGACAGCTCGACGCGGGCCCGGGTCCCGCCGGTGCTGACCCGTACCACCTGGCGCACCGTCTGGTCCGCGAAGCCCTGTTGCGACCAGTTCGGTCCGAAGGGCGCGGCCGGGGCCTGCGGCGAGGTAGCCCAGCCGCCCTGCCAGTGGTCGTGGTCGCGCTGGGACGAGGTGCCGGGCCCGGACGTCGCGGCATGTGCCGGTCCGGTGAGCCCCTCCCCGCCGGCGACCGGCAGTAGCGTCAGTGCGGCCGCGGTCAGCATCGTGGCAGCCGTGCGCCGTGCTGCGTGCGTGGTTCTCATGTTCCCCACCCTGTCGTCTTCCGAAGTCCATGTTGCCGATCACGTGCGCACGACACGGTCAAGCGTCGGCCGGCTCCGGCTATTCCCCTGGGGTGAGGGTCAGTTGGCCCCGTCCGCCTCGAATATCAGAGCGGCCAGTGCCCGGAACACCTCCTCCGGATCCCGCTCGCCCACCGCGCCGACCAGGTTGCCGCTCAGCAGCAGGGTGGCGAAGCCGTGGGCCAGGGACCAGGCGGCCGTGCCCGCGAGCCGGGGGTTCTCGCCGCGGCGTACGGCGGGGAGCCCGCTGATACCGGCCCGCAGTTCCGTCGACGCCCGGTCCTTCGCCGCCACCAGTTCCGGGTCCTCCGCGCGGAAGAGCTCCGGCCGGAACATCACCTGGAAGTGCGCCGGGTGCTCGGTGGCGAACCGCACGTACCGCACGCCGCGCTCCCGCAGGTCCGGGGCGTCGGCCAGGGCGTCCGCGAAGAGCTCGTAGCCCTCGGTGGCGATGGCGGTGAGCAGCCCCGTGCGGTCCTTGAAGTGGTGGGCGGGGGCGGCGTGCGAGACACCCGCCCGGCGGGCCAGGTCGCGCAGGCTCAGCGCGCCGGGGCCCTCGGTGCGGATGACGTCCAGCGCGGCGGTGAGGACGGCCCGCCGCAGATCGCCGTGGTGGTAGGTGCGGGTGCTGGTCATGGCAGCAGATTACGCAGAATCTAGGCATTGACAAGTTGTTGGGGGAGGGGCAGTCTGAGGATCTAGTCACTGGAAAGATTCAGAGCGGCGCGGAAGGCGGAGACATGTACGAGGAGTTGGGGCGCGCACGGCAGATGTGGCACCTTCTGGAGCCCCTGCACGCTGTTCTCTACTACGCGCCGGAGGCCTTCGAGGAGGCCGCCGCGCTCGGCTACCGGACCGACGAGCGCTGGCCGAGCTACTTCGCCTGGCGGGCGGCGCCGCTCGGGGACGCGAGCGCCGCCCGGGTCGCCGGGGTGTTCTACAGCTTCAGCCCGGCCATGGTGGACGAACACGTGCCCGCCGCCTGGTCCGTCGCCTCGTCCGACGCCGTGCTCGCGGCCCGCACCAGGGCCGTCGACCGCGCGTACCGGACGCTGCTGGGGGAGGCGTGCGCCGCACCGGACACGGCAGAGGCCGTCGCGCTGCTGCGCCGCGTCACGGATGCGGTCGACACGGCGAACTGCCCGCTCGCCGCGGCCAACGCCGCACTGCCCTGGCCGGACGAACCCCACCTCGCGCTCTGGCGGGCCGCGACCGTCCTGCGCGAGCACCGCGGCGACGGGCACCTCGCGGCGCTCGCCCACGCGGAGCTCGACCCGGTCGAGTCGCTGGTCTCCTTCGCGGCCGTCGGCGCGGCGGCACCCGAGGTGTTCGCGAGCCGCGGGTGGGGCGCGGAGGAGTGGGACGCGGCCCGGCAACGGCTGTTCAAACGCGGTCTGTTGACGGACGACGGTACGGCGACCGAGGCGGGCCGGGCGCTGCGCGCCGAGGTCGAGCGGCGTACGGACGAGGCTGCCGCCGCCCCGTGGCGGGAGCTCGCGGGCGGGGAGCGGGAGCGGCTCGTGGAGCTGCTCGGGCCGTTGTGGGTGGCGGTGATCGGGTCCGGGATGCTGCCGTCCGAGACGACGCTGGGCATCGGAAAGGTGTGATTCGGGCCGCATCCGGGGTGAACGGCGGTCATGAACACGTCGTGGCGGGGAAGACGTCCATAGAATTCCCGAGTTGGTTCGGCTTTCTCCCCGTCAGGACGGCTTCGAGTGATATCTCCCCGCGCATACCGAGTGATGGTGCCCGCCCTCGGCATGGCCGCTGTGCTGGCCCTGACGGGCTGTGACCCCGAGAAGATCGCCTCCGGTGCCGAGTCGCCGGGCACCGGATCGAACGGCGGCGGCCCCGTCACCGGCTTCGGTGCCAGGCCGCTCGACAACGCCGACGGTACGAAGCCCGGCCTGGCGCCCCTCACCTCGGACCAGGACCGGGCGGCGGCCCGGAAGGTCATCGAGAAGGTGGCCACCAAGGGGCGCGGCCCGAAGACCGGATACGAGCGGGACAAGTTCGGGTACGCCTGGAAGGACTCCGTCGACGGCATACCGCTCTCCCACAACGGCTGCGACACCCGTAACGACCTGCTGGCCAGGGACGGCAAGAAGGTCGTGCTCAGGTCGGGTTCCAAGTGCGTGGTCGTCTCGATGACCCTCAAGGACCCGTATACCGGCAAGGCCATCGAGTGGCGCAAGCAGCAGGCCACCAAGGTCCAGATCGACCACGTCATGCCGCTGTCGTACGACTGGCAGATGGGCGCCGCCCACTGGAACGAGGCCAAGCGGCAGCAGATCGCCAACGACCCGCTCAATCTCATCCCGGTGGACGGACCGGCCAACAACGCCAAACGCGACTCGGGCCCGGCGTCCTGGCTGCCGCCGTACAAGCCGGTCCGGTGCTCGTACGCGCTGCGGTTCGCCCAGGTCTCGCTGAAGTACCGGCTGCCGGTCACCACGGCCGACAAGAAGGTCATGCTGGAGCTGTGCGGCGGCTGACGGCTCCGGCCGGCCGGGTGCGGGACCTGTCCCGCCCGGGTCGCGGCCGGGCGGGACAGGCCTGAGTACAAGCGCCCCCGGCCGCGGGGGACTCCCTGGCCGGCAGATCGACACCCTTCCGGGGCCGGGGATGCCGCGGCCGGTCCCCGTCCGGACCCCGATCTCCAGCCCGGCGGGGTTTCGTCATCGGCCACCCGAGGGCCACCACGCCCGGCGACCGCCCAGCGCGAAGCGGCTCCAGGGTGTTCGTCCGGATCAGGCCGGATCAGGGAGCGATCAGGGAAGCGGGGCGTACGGAACCACAACGGTTCCGCACACCCCGGCACGCCGGCCCGCGCCGCCCTCTACCCTCGGAGCTGCGCGTACGCCCGTGTGCGCGGACCTTCCACGACCAGGTGTCCAGGAGCAGCCATGTACGCGCCGGGTTATCCGCAGAGCGTTCCGCCCAGAATCCCGGGGCGCGCCTGGATCGTGTCGATGCGGGTGCTGTTCTGCGCGCTCTCGGTGTTCTCCGTCGGGATGCTGCTCTGGGCCCCGCTGCTCCGGCTCGCGATCGTGCGCCGCAGGGCCTCCGACTGGTGGCTGACGGGCGGCGCGTTCGCGTTCGTCGTCGCGGTCATGATGGGCATCGGCCGGGACGAGGGCGATGCGCACGGCATCGACTTCGTCCTCATACCCCTGCTGCTCCTGGCGATGGTGGCCGCTCCCGTGTACTACCTCGTCGCTGACATCCGCCACTACGGGCCGCACGGGGCGAAGCAGCACGCCATGGGCGGATACGTACCGCCGGCGCCCGGATACGCGTACGCGACCACCACCCCGGTGACCGGAAAGCCGGGCCCCGCCGCGCAGCCACCGCACCAGCAGCAGACCTTCCCGCAGCAGCCCGTCGCGCAGCAGACCTTCCCGCAGCAGCAGTACGGGCAGCAGCAGGCCCCGCCGCACACCCCGGCACCGCCGCACACCCCGTACCCGCAGCAGCTCCACCCGCAGCCCCAGCGCATCGACCAGGTCCGCGCCGAACTCGACGAACTCAGCGACTACCTCCGCAAGGAGGAAGGCCGGTGAGCGGTCGCGTCATCGGCGGGCGCTACGAGCTGGCGGCCATCCTCGGCCAGGGCGGCATGGGCCAGGTCTGGACGGCCTACGACCAGCGACTGGACCGCCGGGTCGCCGTCAAGCTGCTGCGCCCGGACCGGGTCACCGGCCCCATGGGCAGCGAGGCGGCCGCCGAACTGCGCAGCCGCTTCGTCCGCGAGTGCCGCGTCACCGCCCAGGTCGACCACCCCGGCCTGGTCACCGTCCACGACGCGGGCAGCGACGGCGACGAGCTCTTCCTCGTCATGAGTCACGTCGAGGGCACCGACCTCGCCGACCACCTCGCCGAGCACGCCCCGTACCCCTGGCAGTGGTCCGTCGCCGTCGCCGCCCAGCTCTGCGCCGTCCTGAGCGCCGTGCACGCGGTGCCGATCGTCCACCGCGACCTGAAGCCCCGCAACGTGATGGTGCGCCCCGAAGGCACCGTCCTCGTCCTGGACCTCGGGGTCGCCTCCGTCCTGGACACCGACACCACCCGCCTCACCCACACCGGCTCACCCATCGGCTCCCCGGCCTACATGGCCCCCGAGCAGGCGATGGGCGGCGCCGTCGGCCCCTACACCGACCTGTACGCACTCGGCGTCCTGCTCCACGAACTCCTCAGCGGCGACGTGCCGTTCGCCGGCTCCACCGCACTGGGCGTGCTCCATCGCCACCTCTACGAAGCGCCCGTCCCCGTCCGGCAGCTCCGGCCCGACATCCCCGAGGCGCTCGAAGCGCTCGTGCTGCGGCTGCTCGCCAAGGACCCGCAGCACCGCCCGTCCGGCGTCCAGGAGGTCTACGAGAGCCTCGCCCCGCTGCTCCCCGTCCGGGGCGGCGGACTGCCCGGCGGGCCGCTCGACCCGACCCGCCCCTTCCTGCGCCCGCACGCCCCGTGGCCCGACCGCGCCACCACCCCGCCCGCCGCCGCCCCCGCACCGGCGCCCGCCCGGCCCGATGTCGCCGCCGCCGTCGACGAGGTCAAGAAACTCCTCGGCGAAGGCCGGATCACCCACGCCGTCGACCTGCTCGGCGGCATCCTCCCGGCCGCCGCGGAACAGCACGGCGAGAGCTCCCCGGTCGTCCGCATCCTGCGCAAGCAGTACGCGGCGACCCTGATGGACGACGGCCAGTACCGCCGCGCCCTGCCCGAACTGCGCCGCCTCGCCGACGACCGCGCCGCGGAGGCCGGACCCGCCGACCCGCAGACCCTCCAGTTCCGCCAGGACACCGCGCAGTGCCTGGAGCAACTGGGCGAGCCCGCCGCCGCGCTCGCGGAGTACCGCGCCGTCCTCCCGTACTACGAGAACCGCTACGCGACGGGCGACGACCCGGCCCGCTCCTACGAGATCCGCCACCGCATCGGCCACCTCCTGCTCGCGCTCGGGGACCACGCGGCGGCCATCGGCGGACTCCAGTCGCTGCTCTACGACACCGAGCGCAGATACGGCCCGAACCACCCGCTGCCCGCCGAACTGCGCCGGCAGCTGGACCGCCGCCGCAAGGTCCGGGGCGGCTGACGGCCTCGTTCCGCGGAAGGGCCGGGCGGCTGAATCCCGGTCCTCACGGGCCAGTTCACCCAATGGTCGCCCCCGGGCCACACCCGGCATCCGCTCCCGACACATTGACCGGCTGGTCTGCATGGGTGCTGATCTCGCTGGTGGTGCCCTGCTTCAACGAGCAGGAGATACTCGAACGCTTCCATGAACGCGTGACGGATGAGATGACCCGGCTGGGTCATGAGTTCCAGCTCGTCTACGTGGACGACGGGAGCGCGGACCGGACCCTGCCGATCCTGCGGCAGCTGGCCGCCGCCGACCCACGGGCCCGCTACGTCTCCTTCAGCCGCAACTTCGGCAAGGAGGCCGCCATGCTGGCCGGCCTCCAGCACGCCGAGGGCGACGCCGTCGTCATCATGGACGCCGACCTCCAGCACCCGCCGGAGCTCGTCGGCCGCATGCTGGAGGAACACGCGCACGGCTACGACCAGGTCATCGCCCGGCGCACCCGCAAGGGCGACCGCGTCACCCGGACACTCACCGCACGCGCCTACTACTGGCTCATCAACCACCTCGTCGACGTCGAACTCGTCGACGGAGTGGGCGACTTCCGGCTGCTGTCCCGGCGGGCCGCCGACGCCGTACTCGAACTCACCGAGTACAACCGCTTCTCCAAGGGCCTCTTCGCCTGGGTCGGCTTCCCCACCACGACGTTCAGCTACGAGAACGCCGTCCGGGAGGAGGGCCGGTCCGCCTGGACCTTCGGAAAGCTGCTCAACTACGGACTCGACGGGCTGCTCTCGTTCAACAACAAGCCGCTGCGCGCAGCGCTCTACCTCGGCCTGCTGCTGCTGTCCCTCGCCCTCGCCTACTCCGGGTGGATCGTCGGCGTCGCCCTGGTGAAGGGCGTCGACACCCCCGGATACGTCACCCTCCTCGTCGTCGTCACCGCCCTCGCCGGGGTCCAGATGGTGATGGTCGGGGTGGTCGGGGAGTACGTCGGCCGGATCTACTACGAGGTGAAGCGCCGCCCGCACTACCTGGTACAGGCCACCAACACCGGAACCCGCGGACCGGCATCCGAGCCGGAGCGGGAACCCCTGGAGTTCGTACGCCGATGACGGTCAAGGCACAACTGGCCCGCTTCGCCCTCGTAGGCGCCGTGAACACCGCCACGTACTACGGCTGCTACCTGGTCCTGCTGCACTGGCTGCCGTACATAGCGGCGCACGTGCTGGCCTTCGCGCTCAGCATGACCGGCTCGTTCTTCCTCAACTCGTACTTCACCTACCGGACCCGGCCCACCTGGCGGAAGTTCCTGCTCTTCCCGCTCACCAACGCCGCCAACTTCGTCATCACCACCGGCGGCGTCTACCTGCTCGTCGACCTGGCCGGATTCAGCAGCCGGTACGCCCCGCTGGTCGCGGCGGCGGCCGCCATCCCGATCACCTTCGTGGTCTCGCGCACGATCATGCTGCGGCCGGAGGCACCCCGGAACCCCTCGGTACCGGCCCGCTGACCAGTGCGCCGACCGGGCCCCCGGGGAGCCCACATCCCCAACTCCTCCCGAATCGTTGGTCGAATCAGCTGAATCAGCCGAATCAGTGGCTCAGACCTGTTCCACTGCCTAACATCGATCAACGCAAGGCCTTGTGCACCGCCGCACAATCTCCTCGGGAGGCTCCTTTGCACCGCCGCCGTCGCACCGCGCTCACCGTCTCCGCCGTGACCCTCGTCGCAGCGCCGCTCCTCTCCGCCTGCGGCAGCCAGGCCCACCCCGGCGCCGCAGCCGTCGTGGGCGGCGACCGGATCGCGGTGTCCACCGTGCAGGCCCAGGTGGCGGACGTGCGCGACGCCCAGGACAGCTCGAAGCAGACGGCGCAGACCACCGACCAGTCCGGCCAGCTCGTCCGCGCCAAGCTGCACGGGATCATCCTGGACCGGGTCCTGGACCGGGCCTCCGCGGACGCCGGGGTCACCGTCAGCCGCGCCGAGATCCAGCAGATGCGCCAGTCGGCCGTCGCCCAGTACAAGGGGGAGAAGGGGCTGCGGGCCGCGGTGCTCCAGGAACGCTGGATCTCCCCGGGCCAGATCGACTCCTTCCTGCGCGAGCAGATCCAGCTGACCAAGCTCTCCCAGGCGCTCGGCGCGGACCCGTCGACCCCGGCCGGCACGAAGATCCTCGGCGACGCGCTGACGAAGGCCTCCAAGGCCCTCAAGGTCGACGTCAACCCGCGCTACGGCAGCTGGGACAACAAGCAGATCCAGCTCGCGGACTACAAGGCCCCCTGGATCAACCAGGTCACCAAGTCCGCCCAGGCACCCGCGGAGGCCGGGGCGTAGCAGCGGCCGGGCGGCCGGGTAGATTCGCAGCGTGAACGCTGAAGACCCCGGCCGTATCGTCCTGCTCACCGCCAGCCACCGCGTCGCGCCCGGACTGCTGTCCTGGCCCGCGTGGCAGACGCTGCACGCCGCGGACCGGGTGCTCTGCGGGGAGCCCGGCCAGCCGCAGCTGCCGTATCTGCGCGAGGCGGGCGTCACCGTCGAACCGGCCGTCCCGGACGCCGAGGAGCTCGTCGCCTCCTGCGCCGGGGGCCGGACCGTGGTCGTCCTCACCGGCGGCGAGGGCAACCAGCCGCTGACCGACGGGCTGGCGAGGCTGGCCGGTTCGGGGCGGGTGCGGATGCCGGACCTGGAGCTGCTGCCCGGCTCGTACGATCTGCCGGGCGCCCGGCTCCTCGATCTCGTCCAGGTCATGGACCGGATCAGGATCGAGTGCCCCTGGACCTCGCAGAAGACCCACGAGGGCCTCGCCAAGTACGCCATCGAGGAGGCGTACGAGCTCGTCGAGGCGATCGAGGACGGCACCCGCGAGGAGCTGCGCGAGGAGCTCGGTGACGTACTGCTCCAGGTGGTCTTCCACGCGCGCATCGCGCAGGAGGACGAGCAGGAGCCCTTCTCGGTGGACGACGTCGCCGCCACGCTCATCGAGAAGCTGATCCACCGCCACCCGCACGTCTTCGGCGACGAGACCGCCGAGACCCCGGAGGACGTCCACGCGCACTGGCTGCGGACCAAGGCGGTCGAGAAGCAGCGCGAGTCCGTCACCGACGGGGTACCGCTCGGCCAGCCCGCCCTCGCGCTCGCCGCGAAGCTGGCCGGCCGCGCCCGCACCGCCGCACTCGACGTGCCCCTCCCCGAGGGCGACGGCATCGGCTACCGGCTCCTCGCCCTGGCCGTCCGCGCCCAGGAGGACGGCACCGACCCGGAGGCCGCCCTGCGCGCGGCGGGCCGCGCCTACCGGGACGCCATCAGGGCGGCGGAGGGCAACGGATAGCGGCACCGGGCAGCGGATAACGTCGGGGGGTGAACGACAGCCCCGCCGACACCTGCCCCGCCCACCCGGCCGACGCCGTGCCGCCCGCCCCGGAACTCTTCACCTGGGAGTTCGCCACCGACCCGTACCCCGCGTACGCCTGGCTGCGCGAGCACAGCCCGGTGCACCGCACCACGCTGCCCAGCGGGGTCGACGCCTGGCTCGTCACCCGGTACGCCGACGCCAGGCAGGCCCTCGCCGACACCCGGCTCTCCAAGAACCCCGCACACCACGCCGGACCGGCGCACGCCAAGGGCCGCACGGGCATCCCGGGCGAGCGCAAGGCGGAGCTGATGACGCATCTGCTGAACATCGACCCGCCCGACCACACCCGGCTGAGGCGTCTCGTGTCGAAGGCGTTCACGCCCCGGCGCATCGCGGAGTTCGCGCCGCGCGTGCAGGAGCTGACGGACCGCCTCATCGACTCCTTCGTCGAGAAGGGGCAGGCGGACCTCATCCACGAGTTCGCCTTCCCCCTCCCCATCTACGCGATCTGCGACCTGCTGGGCGTCCCGCCCGAGGACCAGGACGACTTCCGGGACTGGGCGGGCATGATGATCCGCCACGGCGGCGGCCCCAGGGGCGGGGTGGCACGTTCCGTGAAGAAGATGCGCGGATATCTGCTCGAACTCATCCACCGCAAGCGCGAGAACCCCGGGGACGACCTGATCTCGGGCCTGATCCGGGCGAGTGACGACGGCGAGCACCTGACCGAGAACGAGGCCGCCGCGATGGCCTTCATCCTCCTGTTCGCGGGCTTCGAAACGACCGTCAACCTCATCGGCAACGGCGTCCACACCCTGCTGGGCCATCCGGAGCAGCGCGAACGGCTCCAGCGTTCCCTGGCGGCGGGCGAGACGGAGCTGCTGGCCACCGGTGTCGAGGAACTGCTGCGGTTCGACGGTCCGGTGGAGCTGGCGACCTGGCGTTTCGCCACCGAGGCGCTGACGATCGGCGGGCAGCGGATCGCGGAGGGGGACCCCGTGCTCGTGGTGCTCGCCGCCGCGGACCGGGACCCCGAGCGGTTCGACGCTCCCGGCACGCTGGACCTCGCGCGGCGTGACAACCAGCACCTCGGCTACGGGCACGGCATCCACTACTGCCTGGGAGCACCGCTCGCCCGGCTGGAGGGACAGGCCGCGCTCGCCACGTTGCTGAAACGCCTTCCGGACCTGCGACTTGCGGGTGAAGCTGCCGATTTGCGCTGGCGCGGCGGGCTCATCATGCGCGGACTGCGGACGCTTCCGGTGGAGTTCACCCCCGGGTTCACCGGCAAGCAAAGTGACACTCTGTCAACTCTGTGACTTCGGCGTGATCTCCGCTGCATCGACTTGTGACACACGTTCGAGTCCCGCTAGGTTCACCGTTCGACTCACCAGTCACCTCGTCAGTCACACGGAAGGCATTCCCATGGGCTCCGCGAACGGCAGACACCGTCGCCCTCGGCAGGCACCCGCGATCATCGTCGCCGCAGGCGTGACCGGCTCGGCCATCGCCATCCCGCTGCTCGGCGCGGCCGGTGCGCACGCCGCCGACGCCTCGACCTGGGACCGGGTCGCGGAGTGCGAGAGCGGCGGCATGTGGAGTGCCGACCTCGGTAACGGCTTCTACGGCGGCCTGCAGTTCTCGCAGGAGGTCTGGAAGTCCTACGGCGGCGAGGCGTACGCCCCGCGTGCGGACCTCGCCAGCCGCTCGCAGCAGATCGCCGTGGCGGAGAAGGTGCTGGGTGATCAGGGGCCGAAGGCGTGGCCCAGTTGCGCCGTCATCTCCGGCCTCACCCCGGAGGGCTCCCTGCCGGGTGTCGACCCGGGCGTCGATCCGGCCGCCACCCCGTCCGCGGACCCGGCCGGGAGCGCGGACCCGGCCGAGGGTGCGGACCCGGCCGCGACGGCCGATCCGTCGGAGAGCGCGGACCCGGCGGACGGCGCGGCCGGGGACACCGCGAAGACCCCGTCGGACGACGCCGCGTCGGACCCGGCGGGCAAGGGCGGTGGGCCGGATGCCTCGGCCTCCCCGGACGCCACGCCCCCGGCGGCCGGCTCCTCCGGCGCGGGTGACCGGGCCGGCGGCCCGGACGGGTCCTCCCCGGCCGCGGAGGCGGGCGGCAGGCACCGCGGCGCGCCGGCCCCGGAGCGGACCGGTGACGGCCGGGACGCGGGTCGGCACGCCTCGCGCGGGGACGCGGACGGACGCGGCACGGGCGCGCCGGCCGCCGACGGCACGTACACCGTCCGGCCCGGCGACAGCCTCTGGGCGATCGCCGACGCGCAGGAGCTGCCCGGCGGCTGGACCGGGCTGTACGAGGCCAACAAGGCGGCCGTCGGCTCCGACCCCGACCTCATCCTCCCTGGCCAGCACCTCGATCTCGGCGTGAAGACCGGCTGAGACCGCCGGGCGCGGACGGTGGTGGAAGCAGGCGTGGAAGCCGCCGTGAAAACGGTCTGATCAACAGCTGAAGACACCTCGAACCTGGGGTACTTAAGAGGCCTATGTCCCACTTTTGACTAAGTGAGACATGGGTCTCTTCGCGTGAACCGGCGCGTCTTGTCCGGGAGGTCCTCCCGCATCCGCTCCGACCTGCGCAAACAGGTGTTAATCCTATGCAATTAAGGGCTGTTTATCCGGTATGTCCTTCTTTGAATGTAGGGGTTGGGTGTGTTTACGGTCAGAACCGCTCGCACCGCGGGCCCCGTCGACCGTCACGCCGAATCCTGCCGTCGGTCGAAGGGAACAGACGCGTAAAGCGCCGTAGGCAGGAGCGGGGGACCCAGGTAAGTGCCGGGCCCGATCGTCGCAAGACGCATCAGGACCGGCTTGGGGTTAAGTCGTGCGCTAGGACGTGCGACCGGGCAACTCACTTGGCCCGAACCCGACAGCTCACCTCGCAGGCGTCGGTGAGGAGAAGTCTCGATGCTGCTCAACAGCAAGGGCAACAAGCACCGCCGCCCGTCCAAGGCCGTCCGTATCGCCACGCTCGCCGGTGTGACCGGTGCCGCCATCGCCGTGCCCCTGATGGGTGCCACCGGCGCCTCCGCCGCCTCCGTCTCCACGTGGGACGCGGTCGCCCAGTGCGAGTCCGGCGGCAACTGGTCCATCAACACCGGCAACGGCTACTACGGCGGCCTGCAGTTCTCGCAGTCCAGCTGGGCCGCCGCCGGCGGTACGCAGTACGCGCCCCGTGCCGACCTGGCCAGCAAGGCCCAGCAGATCGCGGTCGCCGAGAAGCTCCTCGACATGCAGGGACCGGGCGCCTGGTCCTGCGCCGGTGCCGGCAACCTGAGCAACGACGGTGTCGACCCGGGCGTCGACACCGGCTCCAGCGCCCCCAAGGCGGAGGCCGCTCCCAAGCAGGAGTCCGCTCCGGCGCAGCAGGCCGAGCCGAAGAAGGCCGAGCGCACCGAGGCCCCGGCCACCAACCGCTCGGACCGCTCGACCGCCCCCGAGGCCGAGAAGAAGACCGTGACCACCCCGACCGGCGAGAAGGTCAAGAAGGGTGACGGCGAGTACAAGGTCGTCACCGGCGACTCGCTGAGCAAGATCGCGGCCGAGCACAAGGTCAAGGGCGGCTGGCAGAAGCTGTTCAAGCTCAACAAGGACATCGTCAAGGACGCCGACATGATCTTCCCGGGTCAGCAGCTCCACCTGGTGAAGTAGTCCGGCACTCTCCTCGCCGATCTCCCCGGCCCGGTTCGCGTCTTCCCCCCACGCGTGCCGGGCCGGGGTCCGTCGGTCGCCCGTCCGGCGGCCCGGTGGCCGGTGGATTGCCTGCCGACCGTTCAACTGTTGTCGTTACTGGTCAGTAAATTTCTGGCCTTTCATCCCGCTATCACCGCTCTTGGGTCCTTTTTCGTCCCAGGGGACGGGCGGGCGGCCGACTGATACGGCCGAGCCGGTTAGGCTCTTGTCGCAAGGCCAAAGCGACCCTGCACCACCTGCGTCATATCCCAGAAGGAGATGCCTCGTGCCGTCCATCGACGTCGTCGTAGCCCGGGAAATCCTCGACTCCCGGGGCAACCCCACGGTCGAGGTCGAGGTTGGCCTCGACGACGGCAGCACGGGCCGTGCTGCCGTTCCGTCCGGAGCCTCCACCGGTGCGTTCGAGGCCATTGAGCTTCGCGACGGTGACCCCAACCGCTACCACGGGAAGGGCGTCGAGAAGGCGGTCCTCGCCGTGATCGAGCAGATCGGCCCGGAGCTCGTCGGCTACGACGCGACCGAGCAGCGGCTGATCGACCAGGCCATGTTCGACCTGGACGCCACGGAGAACAAGGGCTCGCTCGGCGCCAACGCCATCCTCGGCGTCTCGCTCGCCGTCGCGCACGCCGCGTCCGAGGCCTCGGACCTGCCGCTGTTCCGCTACCTCGGTGGCCCGAACGCGCACCTGCTGCCCGTCCCGATGATGAACATCCTCAACGGTGGGTCGCACGCCGACTCCAACGTGGACATCCAGGAGTTCATGATCGCCCCGATCGGCGCGGAGTCCTTCTCCGAGGCCCTGCGCTGGGGCGCCGAGGTCTACCACACGCTGAAGAAGGTCCTGAAGACCAAGGGCCTGTCCACCGGTCTCGGTGACGAGGGCGGCTTCGCGCCGAACCTGGAGTCCAACCGCGCCGCGCTCGACCTCATCGTCGAGGCCATCAAGGAAGCCGGTTACGCCCCCGGCAAGGACATCGCGCTCGCGCTCGACGTCGCCGCGTCCGAGTTCTACAAGGACGGCACGTACGAGTTCGAGGGCAAGTCCCGCTCGGCCGCCGAGATGACCGAGTACTACGAGGAGCTCGTCGACGCGTACCCGCTGGTCTCCATCGAGGACCCGCTGTACGAGGACGACTGGGCCGGCTGGAAGGTCATCACCGACAGGATCGGCGCCAAGGTGCAGATCGTCGGGGACGACCTCTTCGTCACCAACCCGGAGCGCCTGGCCCGCGGCATCGAGGAGGGCTCCGCCAACGCCCTGCTCGTCAAGGTCAACCAGATCGGCTCGCTGACCGAGACCCTGGACGCCGTCGAGCTCGCCCAGCGCAACGGCTTCAAGTGCATGATGTCCCACCGCTCCGGCGAGACCGAGGACGTCACCATCGCCGACCTCGCGGTCGCCGTGAACTGCGGCCAGATCAAGACCGGCGCCCCGGCCCGTTCGGACCGCGTCGCCAAGTACAACCAGCTGCTGCGCATCGAGGAGATCCTCGACGACGCCGCGGTGTACGCGGGCCGCTCGGCGTTCCCGCGGTTCAAGGGCTGACAAGCCCGACCGGGTCCAGCGACCCGGCCTCCGTCCGTCCCCGCACTCGGTCCCGTACCGTGTGCGGGGACGGACGTGCGTAATGGGGAGGCGGAGACATGGCCGCGAAGGACCGGGACCGGTTCTCCACCGCGACCCGGCTGAGGCTGCTCGGTGAGCAGACCGCAGCCCGCGTCTACCGGTCCCAGAGCAAGCGCCAGGCCCGCCGCTCCCGCCTGACCGGCCGGGCGGCCTTCCTGGCCCTGGTGGTCTGCTCCCTGGTCGTCGCCCTCGCGTATCCGATGCGGCAGTACGTGTCGCAGCGCGACGAGATCGCGGACCAGGAGCGGCTCGCGCAGGAGGCCGAGGCGCGCACGGAGGAGCTGCGCGACGAGAAGGCGCGCCTCCAGGACGACGCGTACATCAAGCGGCTGGCCCGCGAGCACCTGCACTACCTTCTTCCGGGAGAGACCAGCTACACCGTGGTCGATCCCGACGCGGTCAAGGAGCGCAACGGAGTGCCGGACGAGTCCGGCCGGCCGTGGCACTCCAACCTGTGGGACGGCGTCGACAGCGCCGACCGGGGCTGACCCGCGGTCCGTCATTTCGCATTTCACCGTCCGTCTGCGGCACCGCGGTCCGGGCGGCCCGATCAGAACCTAGGCAGGCATGGAAACGCCCCCTCCCCAGACCGAGTCCACCGCGCCCACCGACGCGGACATCGCCGCGTTCCAGCAGCAGCTGGGGCGCCCGCCGCGCGGGCTGCGCGCCATCGCGCACCGCTGTCCGTGCGGCAACCCGGACGTGGTCGAGACGCAGCCCCGGCTGGAGGACGGTACGCCGTTCCCGACGACGTTCTACCTGACGTGCCCGCGTGCGGCGTCCGCGATCGGCACGCTGGAGGCGAACGGGGTCATGCGGGAGATGACCGAACGCCTCGGTAAGGACCCGGAGCTGGCGGCCGCGTACCGGGCCGCACACGAGGACTACATCGCGCGGCGCGACGCGATCGAGGTGCTGGAGGGCTTCCCGAGCGCGGGCGGCATGCCGGACCGGGTGAAGTGCCTGCACGTGCTCGTGGGGCACTCGCTGGCCGCCGGGCCGGGTGTGAACCCGCTGGGGGACGAGGCGATCGCGATGCTGCCGGAGTGGTGGCGCAAGGGCCCGTGCGTGTCGCCGTGCGGCGCGGGTGACGGGGACGAGGGCTGAGGCTCCCCCCTCGGGGGCTCCGGCCCCCGGACCCCCGCTCCTCAATCGCCGCAGGGGCTGGGAGGCATGACGCGTCGGAGGGGCCCGGAGCCATGACGTGTCGCAGGGAGCTGGAGACGTGGGGCGGCGGGGCTTGGAGAAGAGAGGCTTGAGGACATGACGCGTGTGGCCGCCATTGACTGCGGTACCAACTCGATCCGGCTGCTGGTGGCGGATGCCGACCCCGCCACCGGGGAGTTCGCCGAGCTCGACCGGCGGATGGAGATCGTCCGGCTCGGCCAGGGCGTCGACCGGACCGGGCGGCTCGCCCCCGAGGCGCTGGAGCGGACGTTCGCCGCGTGCCGGCGGTACGCGGCGGTGATCAAGGAGCACGGTGCGGAGCGGGTCCGCTTCGTCGCGACCTCCGCCTCCCGGGACGCGGAGAACCGGGACGACTTCGTCCGCGGGGTGCTGGACATCCTGGGCGTCGAGCCCGAGGTGATCAGCGGTGACCAGGAGGCGGAGTTCTCCTTCGCCGGGGCCACCAAGGAGCTGGCCGGGCGCGACGACCTCGCGAAGCCGTATCTCGTCGTGGACATCGGCGGCGGCTCGACCGAGTTCGTCGTCGGCGACGACCGGGTGCGGGCCGCCCGGTCCGTGGACATCGGCTGCGTCCGGATGACCGAGCGCCATCTCGCGCGGGACGGAGCGGTCATCGACCCGCCCACGCCGGAGGCGGCCGACGCGATCCGTTCGGACGTCGCCGCCGCCCTGGACCTGGCCGGGCGCAGCGTCCCGCTCACCGGGGCGGGCACGCTGGTGGGGCTCGCCGGCACGGTCACCACGGTGGCCGCGATCGCGCTGGGCCTGGAGGAGTACGACTCCGCGGCGATCCACCACTCCCGGGTCTCCCTGGAGCGGGTCCGGGAGATCACCGGGCGGCTGCTGTCCTCGACCCACGCGGAGCGTGCCGCGATCGGCGCGATGCATCCGGGGCGGGTCGACGTGATCGCCTCCGGGGCGCTGATCCTGCTGGCCGTCATGGAGCGGACCGGGGCCCGTGAGGTGGTCGTCAGCGAGCACGACATCCTCGACGGGATCGGCTGGTCCATCGCGTAGCGCGGTCCCGCGGACGCGATCCGGGGAGTGGCGCGGCTCAGCGCCCTCCTGAGGGCTGCGCGCGCGGCCCTGGGGGCCCCGTGCCGACGGGCGCGGGAACGTTGCTCATACGCATTCCTGCCTGCACCTTTGAGCCGCTCAGGGCCACCCGGGGGAGCCCTTCCGGGACACGCCGCGACGAAGTTCGTGAACTTCTTCACAAGGAATTGGGTCCCTAGGGGCGGACTTCTGCTCCGGACGGGCCCCCGGGAGCGTGTGCGGGGTCACTCGCGGCGGGAACGGGGTGGTTCCGGGGGTGTTGCGGGCGTGTGAACCGAGCGGGTGGTTCACCTCGCCCGGTGGCTCAAGGGCCAGCTCACAAGCGGTGAACAACGTTCGCCACGGTGCTGTGGTTCCCTGCCGGGGCCATGACCTGGGTCACGTGGGCGGCGAAGTGTAGCAGAGGGTGGGCCATACCTTGTGAAGGGGCTCACGAGCTCCCTGCCGGGGAGGGGTGGATACTCGATGGCATGAGCACCACGGAGCGTCCCAGGATCCTCGTAGTAGGCGGTGGGTACGTAGGCCTGTACGCAGCTCGGCGCATCCTCAAGAAGATGCGCTACGGAGAGGCGACCGTCACGGTCGTCGACCCCCGGTCGTACATGACCTACCAGCCCTTCCTCCCCGAAGCTGCTGCCGGCAGCATCTCGCCCCGGCACGTCGTCGTCCCGCTGCGACGCGTGCTGCCGAAGGCCGAGGTCCTCACCGGCCGCGTCACGACCATTGACCAGGACCGCAAGGTCGCCACGGTCGCGCCGCTCGTCGGCGAGGCCTACGAGCTGCCCTTCGACTACCTGGTCATCGCGATGGGCGCCGTCTCGCGCACCTTCCCGATCCCCGGCCTGGCCGAACAGGGCATCGGCATGAAGGGCATCGAGGAGGCCATCGGCCTGCGCAACCACGTACTGGAGCAGCTGGACAAGGCTGACTCGACGACCGATGAGGATGTCCGCCGCAGGGCGCTCACCTTCGTCTTCGTGGGCGGCGGGTTCGCCGGCGCGGAGACCATCGGCGAGGTCGAGGACATGGCCCGCGACGCGGCGAAGTACTACACGAACGTGAAGCGCGAGGACATGCGCTTCGTGCTCGTCGACGCCGCCGACAAGATCCTTCCCGAGGTCGGCCCGAAGCTGGGCACCTGGGGCCGGGAGCACCTGGAGTCCCGTGGTGTCGAGGTCTTCCTCTCGACCTCCATGGACTCCTGCGTCGACGGTCACGTGGTGCTGAAGAACGGCCTGGAGGTCGACTCCAACACCATCGTGTGGACGGCCGGCGTGAAGCCGAACCCGGCGCTGGCCCGCTTCGGCCTGCCGCTCGGTCCGCGCGGTCACGTGGACACCTCGGAGAAGCTCCAGGTGCAGGGCACCGACTACATCTGGGCCGCGGGCGACAACGCCCAGGTTCCCGACCTGGTCGGCCGCAAGGCCGGCAACCCGAACGCCTGGTGCCCGCCGAACGCCCAGCACGCGCTGCGTCAGGCCAAGGTCCTCGGTGACAACGTCATCTCCGGGATGCGCGGCTTCCCGCAGGCCGACTACAGCCACGCCAACAAGGGTGCGGTCGCCGGTCTGGGCCTGCACAAGGGCGTCGCGATGATCGTCGTCGGCAAGATGAAGATCAAGTTCAAGGGCCGTCTCGCCTGGTACATGCACCGTGGCTACCACGGCATGGCGATGCCGACCTGGAACCGCAAGATCCGGATCTTCGCCGACTGGACGCTCGCGATGTTCCTCAAGCGCGAGGTCGTCTCGCTCGGCGCCATGGAGACGCCGCGCGAGGAGTTCTACGAGGCCGCCAAGCCGGCTCCGGCCCCCGCCGCCGCCCAGCCGGTGGCGGAGAAGGCCAAGGCCTCCTAGCGCGCCCCGGACCGGGGGCCAGTACCTCCCGGTCCGCCCGCGGATACCCGTATCCGCACACAGCAGTCGCACAACGCCCGAAGGGGCCGTCCGCCATCCGTGGTGCGGGCGGCCCCTTCGGCGTATCGGGGACGGGCGGGGCGGGGCACGGTACAGGGGGAGCGGGGCCAGTGACCCGGCGGATGCGTGGTTCATACAGGTATTTTGCCGATCCATTGCGCGGTAGCGGGATGGCCAGGCCGCCGGAAACTGTTGTGGGGGGTGTACCTCGCCGCGCCGCCAACGGTGCCGCGGCGTGGTCCGAGACATGTGTGGGCATGTCTGGGCACGTTGGGAAACACCATCACGGAGGTGTGCGCCATGGCAGACGCCGCGTTGCGGCTGACCGCTCTCGCCCAGGAGTTGCTGGGAGAACCCCTACCGGTCCGGATCCGGGCCTGGGACGGCAGCGAATCCGGACCGCCCGAGGCCCCCGCCCTCGTCTTCAGGAGCCGTCGCGCCCTGCGTCGGCTGCTGTGGAAGCCGGGCGAACTGGGCCTCGCCCGCGCCTGGGTGGCCGGGGAAATCGATATCGAAGGCGATCTGTACGAGACCCTGGACCGGGTGGCCGGGCTGATCTGGGAACGCGGGATCGAGGCGAAGAACAGCATCCACCCGGTCCGCGATCCGAAGGTGCGGGCTGCCGCCAAGGGGCTGCTGCAACTCGCCGGTCCGTGGCCGCCGCCCCCTCCGCCGCCGGAGGAGGTACGCCGCCGCACCGGTGCCCTGCACACCAAGCGCCGCGACAAGGAGGCCATCAGCCACCACTACGACGTGGGCAATGACTTCTACGAACTGGTCCTCGGCCCGTCCATGGTCTACTCCTGCGCCTACTGGGAGGACGGCGGCACCCTTGAGGACGCCCAGCGCGACAAGCTCGACCTGGTCTGCCGCAAGCTCGCGCTGAAGGAGGGGGACCGCCTGCTGGACGTCGGCTGCGGCTGGGGCTCCATGGCGATCCACGCGGCCCGCGAGTACGGCGCACGGGTCACCGGCGTGACCCTCTCCACCGAACAGGCCGCCTTCGCCCGCAAGCGCATCGCGGAGGAAGGGCTGACCGACCGGATCGAGATCCGGGTCCAGGACTACCGGGACGTCAGGGACGGCCCGTACGACGCCATCTCCTCCATCGGGATGGCGGAACACGTCGGCTCGGTCCGCTACCGCGAGTACGCCGACGACGTCTACGCACTCCTCAAGCCCGGCGGGCGCCTCCTCAACCACCAGATCGCCCGCCGCCCGGAGAAGGACGAGTCCGCCTACCACGTGGACGAGTTCATCGACGCCTATGTCTTCCCGGACGGTGAGCTGGCCCCGCTGGGCCGGACCGTCGCGACCCTTGAGGAAGCCGGCTTCGAGGCCCGTGACGTCGAGTCGCTCCGCGAGCACTACGCGCTGACCCTGCGCCGCTGGGTCGCCAACCTGGAGAAGGAGTGGCCGCGCGCGGTGAAGATGACCTCGCCCGGCCGGGCCAGGGTCTGGCGCCTGTACATGGCCGCCTCCGCGCTCTCCTTCGAGCACAACAAGATCGGCGTCAACCAGATCCTGGCCGTGCGGCCGGCGGAGGGCGGAGCCGCCCGGATGCCGCTGCGCGCCCGCGACTGGAAGGCGTCCGCGACCGGCTGAGCCGTGCACACGCGTGAGGGCCGGTACCCGCCGTGGCGGATACCGGCCCTCTCTCTCGTCCGGCCTTCTCTCGTCCGGTCCTTGCCCGGCCGCCGGCCGGCGCTACTCGGTCTTGATGGCCGTCAGCATGTTGAGCTTCGCGGCGTTGCGGGCCGGCCACATCGCGGCCAGCACCCCCACCAGTCCGGCCAGCAGCAGGAAGAGCGCGATCCGGCCCCACGGCACGACCAGTTCGTACTGCGGGATGCTCGCCGACGCGGACTGACCGATCGCCCAGCCGAGGAACATGCCGAGTCCGATGCCGACCACCGCGCCGAACAGCGAGATCACGACCGCCTCCAGCCGGATCATGCGCTTGACCTTGCGCCGGTCCAGGCCGATCGCCCGCAGCATGCCGATCTCCTGCTGCCGTTCGAAGACGGACATGGCCAGGGTGTTCACGACCCCGAGCACCGCGATGATCAGGGCCATCGCCAGCAGCCCGTACATGATGTTCATCATGAGGTTGATGGAGCCGCCGAACATGTCCCGGATGTCCTGGCGGTCCATGATGCTCATGGCGGGGTTGTCACCCAGGGCGTTCACCACCGACTGCTCGTTGGCCGCGCTCGCGCCGCCGTCGGTCTTCACGTAGATCTCGCGGATGTCCGCACTGCCCTCGTGCGGGGCCACCTTCTCGCGGGGCATCAGGACCGGCGACAGGAACTCGTTGTCCTTGTAGAGGGCGCCGACCTTCAGGGTCTCCTTCTTGTCGTCGTCGTACGTGACCGTGACGCTGTCCCCGGTCTTCCAGCCGTGCGACTTCGCGGTCTTGTCCGAGACGGCGATCTCGCCCCGGCCGAGGGAGTCCACCGAGCCGGAGACGGTGTCGACGTTGAGGACCTTCTGCACATCGCCGGGGGTCACGCCGGACGCCGAGAGCCCGTCGTCGCCGATCGTCAGCCAGACGGACTGCTGGGGCGAGACCGCGGTGACGCCGTCGGCCTTCTCCAGCGCGCTGAGCGCCGACTCGTCGAGGGAGTCCCCGCTCGCCATCGAGATCATGTAGTCGGCCTTGATGTTGTCCGTCGTCATCCGGTCGACCGCCTGGCCGAGGGTGACGCCGAGCACCGAGATGCCGGTGACGAGGGTGAGGCCGATCGCCAGGGCGGAGGCGGTGGCGCCGGTGCGCCGCGGGTTGCGGACCGCGTTCTGCGTGGCGAGCTTGCCGGAGACCCCGAACAGCCGCCGCAGCAGCGGGCGGACCAGGGCGATCACCGGGCGGGACAGCAGGGGGATGAGGATGATGACGCCGATCAGTGCCAGGAAGGCGCCGGCCGCGATGGCGAGCTGGGCGTTCGTACCGGACTGCGTCGAACCGGCCACGACCGCGGCCGCGCCGAGCAGGGTGATGACCGCGCCGATCGAGTTGCGCAGCACCAGGGACTTCACGGTGGCCACCGAGTACTGGCTGTTCATCGCCGCGACCGGCGGGATCTTCGCGGCCCGTCGGGCGGGCAGCCAGGCGGCCAGCACGGTGATCAGGACGCCGACGGCGAAGGTGGCGACGACCGTGGCCGGGGCGATCACCAGCGGACCGGCCGGGATCTTGCCGCCGATCAGGCTCATCGCGGAGCGCAGCCCGGTGGCGAGACCGATGCCCAGCGCGAAGCCGATGACGGACGCGACCAGACCGACCACGGCCGCTTCGAGCAGCACCGAGCGCTTGACCTGACGGCGCGAGGCGCCGACGGCACGCAGCAGCGCCAGCTCCTTGGTGCGCTGGGCGACCAGCATGGTGAAGGTGTTGGCGATCAGGAAGATGCCGACGAAGAGGGCGATGCCCGCGAAGCCGAGCAGCAGCTTGTTGAGGCTGCTCAGGCCGCGCTCGGTCTGTTCGGCCTCCTCGTCCGCGACCACCTTGCCGGTCTTGGCCTCGGCGTCCTTGGGCAGCAGCGGCTTCACCGCGGCCAGCACCTGCTGGTCGGAGGCGCCGGGTGCGGCGGTGACGGAGACGTCCCGGAACTCGCCGGGCCGCAGGAAGAGCTTCTGGGCGACGGTGGTGTCGAAGAGGACCAGGCTGCCGCCGGCGTTGACCGCGCCGTCCTCGGTGGTGAAGACACCGGAGAGGGTGTACTCCTTCACCGGCCCGTTCGTGGCGACCCGTACCTTGTCGCCGACCTTGTACTCGCCCTTCCTCGCGGTGTCCTTGTCCAGGGCGATGCTGCCCGCCGCGACCGGGCCGGAGCCGTCGGTGAAGGTGTACTGGGCGTCCTTGCCGTCCTTGCCCGGGGCGAAGTTGCCACCGGCGTTGGTCCAGCCGTTGCCGATCAGCTTGCCGTCGGGGTCGGCGACCCCCGCGAAGCCGTCGACCCGGCCGGTCGCGCTCTTCACACCGTCCAGGGCCTGGATCTTCTTCAGGACGGCGGCGTCGATCGAGGCGGCCTTCTCGTCACGCTGGTTGGCGTAGGTGGTGACCGAGACGGCGACGTCGTCGTAGTTCTTCGCCGACTGGTTGCGGAAGGCGTTGCCGAGGGTGTCGGTGAAGACCAGGGTGCCGGAGACGAAGGCCACGCCGAGCATCACGGCGAGGACGGTCATCAGCAGCCTGGCCTTGTGCGAGAGCACATTGCGCAGGACGGTACGGAACATGGCTGTGTCCTGGAGGGGAGGGGTTCCGGAAAGGGGCACGGTTCGGGCGGCGCACGGCGCGAGGCGGTGCGGCGTCGGGGCCGGGGGCTGCGGCCCCGGTGGCTCAGCTCAGCTGGTGCGGCCCTTGGCGTCGAACGCCTTCATCCGGTCCAGCACCCCGTCCGCGGTGGGGTGCATCATCTGGTCCACGATCGCCCCGTCCGCCAGGAAGATGACCCGGTCCGCGTAGGAGGCGGCCGCCGGGTCGTGCGTCACCATGACCACGGTCTGGCCCAGCTCGCGCACCGAGTTGCGGAGGAAGCCGAGGACCTCGGCGCCGGAGCGCGAGTCCAGGTTGCCGGTCGGCTCGTCACCGAAGATGATCTCCGGCTGCGAGGCCAGGGCGCGGGCCACCGCGACGCGCTGCTGCTGGCCGCCGGAGAGCTCGGTGGGCCGGTGCTTCAGCCGGTCGGAGAGCCCCACCATCTCGATGACCTTGTGCAGCCAGTCCTGGTCGGGCTTGCGGCCGGCGATGTCCATCGGCAGCGTGATGTTCTCCAGCGCCGTCAGCGTCGGCAGCAGGTTGAACGCCTGGAAGATGAACCCGATCTTGTCCCGGCGCAACTGGGTGAGCTGCTTGTCCTTGAGGGACCCCAGCTCCGTCTCGCCGATCCGCACAGATCCGCTGCTGAAGCTGTCGAGACCGGCCACGCAGTGCATCAGCGTGGACTTGCCGGAACCCGACGGGCCCATGATCGCGGTGAACTCGCCCTGCGGGAAGTCCACGGTGACCCGGTCCAGCGCGGTCACCTTGGTCTCGCCCTCCCCGTAGACCTTCGACAGTTCCGTGGCGCGGGCAGCCACCGCGGTGGCGCGGTGAGCGGTGGTCATGGTGGTCACGGGAGGCTCCAGGGTGGGGTGCGTACGGGACGGGGCGTGCGGTCGGGGGAGGTACGGTCCGGGGCGGGCACCGCGTGACGCGGCGCCCTCCTCGGAGGCACTGCTCCATCGTCTCCGCCGTCTCGCCGCGGATCGTCACTCCCGGTGCCCGTTCCCGGGGCCGCCTTGAGTCGCACCGGAGGGCGTCCGCGTCCTCCTGCGGTATGACACCGCCCCTGAGACCGGGACGCCGCGGGAGGGGGTACGGCACCGTGTTCATGATCACAGACGCGGCCCCCGGCGGCCCCGGAGACCCGGGGCGGGCACCCGGTCCCGAGCCGCGTGAACGACCCCGCCGGCCGGTGGGGGTGGCGCACCCCTGGCGATCCGTGGCGCGCCCCTGGCGAATCGGCTGTGTGGGTGCGGCGAATTCACGTCAATTCGGATTGCCGGTCGTCGCGGCCACAACCGGGCCAGGCGTGTGACTATGCCTCTCGGGTGTGCTGACGGACCCTCAAGCGGTCAATAAAATAAGACAACATCGAGCCACTGTTCGGCTGATCGGGGGAGCCCCCCGGATAGGGTCATGTGCCAACGCAGAGCCGCGCCAAGCCCGGATGGTGGAATGCAGACACGGCGAGCTTAAACCTCGCTGCCCCTCGGGGGCGTACCGGTTCAAGTCCGGTTCCGGGCACCACCGCGCTCATGCGGTTGACCTGCAAGTACGGCTGATTCCCTATGCCCCTCTTCTCTGTGTGGGCGCACCGTGGGTGCACCGTGGGCGCACCGCTGTCCTACGGTCCCGATATGGCGTACTTCGCGAAGCGGAAGAATCAGGCCGGTGAGGTCACCAGCTACCAGGTGAAGTGGCGCCTGGGTGGCGCCCGGGACGGGGGCTGGCAGACGGAGCGATTTAATGACGAGCCGTCTGCGGAGGTCATCCAAAGAGCTGTTGACGACGTCGGTCAGCAGTGGCCGACGGGCTGGATCAAGGGGCAGGGCTCCATCACCACGGTGAGTAACGGTGACAGCGCGACGAAGGACCGTTTCCGCGAATACGCACTGCTGAGGCTGAAGAACGGACCGGCATCGAGGATCACTACCGCTGGCGTCGGTCGTCACGGCTGCGGGCACCGTGCTGTGGCGCATCACCCGAGGAGTGCTCCACCTGAGCAGGCGAGTCGAGGAATTCATGGACGACTGGGCAGGCGCGGAAGAGCGCCCCGGAGTGCCGGGTCGTCGCGGGGTCATGGAGCGGCTCGGCGGGTTCGAGGACCGGATGACCCGCGTTGAGCACGAGCTGTATCCCAACAACGGCGCGTCTCCGCGCGATGCCGTAGACCTTGCGAATCACCGCCTGGCACAGATGTGTCCAGACCCGGACGCGTGCACGCAGCGCTCTGCTCCCCGTGAGCCACCTCTTCCGGCCGCTTCAACCTGAATCAGGGTTCTGGCCAGGACGGTCCACATCGGGCCATGTCTTCTCCCTCGTGCTCACGGCCCTGGAAACGGATTCCCAGCACCTGCATGCTTGCGGCCAACCAGTGGCAGCAGCCATCCATTGGAATCCGTCACGCCATCCCTGGGGGGAACCATGAAGAAGCCCGCCATTCTTGCCGCGATAGCCCTGTCGCTCGCAGCCACGCTGGGCCCCATCACCACCGCCGAGGCGGCACCAGCTCCGAAGGTGTCTACCGTTGTCAGCGCTCCGACCACCGGCGAAAGCCTGGCCGCGGCGGGAGTCTCTGCCGTCGGCAGCAACCGTGCAGCCAGCGGCGCCTGTGATCTTGCCCTGAACGGCCCGGCCAAAGCGGTAGTCCTGTGCGGTTCCCACTACGTGGAGTTGGTCTGGCCCGACGGACGTCTTGAGTACGTAGTACTCGGAAGCGACCGCCAGATATGGAACAGCTACCAGTACTCCGTAGGCGGATCGTGGTCCACCTGGGGCCTGCTCGGCAACAGCAACAACGTCCAGGACATCACCGGCGGCTGGTTTAGTGGCGGAAACCCCACAGTGCAGGCGCTCGGAGGCAACGGCGGCTACTGGTGCAATACGTACACCGGAAACGGTGCGTGGACCAACTGGTACGCCTGCTAGTGCGTTGCCTGCGCACATCCGACGGAGTTGATCAGAGGACTTGAGGCCGTGGCCGGCGTTGTTCGCGTTCGCGGCGCTGGCCAGCAGGCACACCAGGCTCGCTGAGCCCGAGCACCGGGGGCCAGCCTTTGCGTATCGCGAGAGTGTACGCGTGAGACTCCGACAGCTCTTGCTGCTCTCTCGTACGCTGGACTGTCCGGACATTCGTGTACTGGGGCAGCATGACGAGGAAAGAGGTCGGCCAGCGGATCCGCGAGCTGCGCAAGGTGCGGCAGCTCAGCGTGCGGGAGTTGGCCGCTCGTGTCGCAATCTCGATCAGCCTGTTGGAGAAGGTCGAGACTGGGAGCCGGCTCCGACACCTTGCGCAAGCTCGGCCGCCCACGGGTGTGCGAGACGGCCGGCCTGTATGGCGGAGTCCTCCTCACCCGGATCGTGTCCGGGAAGCCGCTGGCTGACGAATTGGCGTCCCACCCGTGGGAGACGGGCGACGACCTCCTCGACGCGGTCCTCGTTTCCCTCGGTGGGCTGCACGGCCCGGCCGGCGCCGCGTGCCTGCGCGGAGCGGCGTCGATCGGTGAGCGGTCGGTTGTCGGCGTCTTCCGCCGCAAGTTCAACGGCCTGAGCGCCAACAGCTATCTGCGGACACTCGGCCAGGGCAGCGGACTCCCGGAGCACGAGCGCCAGGAAATCATCGAACTCGTCCAGAACGCGGTGTGGCGGCTGCTCCGCCTGTCCGGTGCGATCTCGTTCCGCAAGAGCACCGCGGTGTTCGGGGACCTCAAGCCCGAGCACGTGGATCTGGACGGCCGGGCGCTGCTTCTCGCCCTGGGGCATCCGGACACGCGTGCCGGACAGCAGATCGTGCAGGGGTTGCCTCCTTCCTCGTCCGGCACGTCGCGGCGTTACCCGAGCGCGAGGGACGGGGGAGGAGGGGCCGGAATGGGTGACGCGGCCCAGGTCGGGGACGAAATACCTGTTCAGCGGCCTGCCTGAGTCCGGTTCCGGGCACCACCGCGATCTCATCCCTGGGGAGCCGGCCGGCCCCCATCCGTTCGAGGATTCCGGCGTCGGGGCGAGCGGACGGCCGTCGTCGGCCGCACCGGCGCCACCGTTCACGGGCACCACTCGTACGGACCTACTTCAGCGCGGTGGCGGCCAGCCTCCCCGCGAGTCCGTGACGGGAATGGATGATCATGCCCTTCCGGTCCGTTGCCACGAGCGGCATGCGCGTGCGCGATCACATCGCCGCTGGAGGATGCCCGCATGTTCCGTCCGCTGCGCGCCGCGATGTCCTCGGCACCGGGTTCGGCGGACCACGAAGGCGGCACCGCCATCCGCACGCCCGCGACCCGCGACGTCGTCCTGGCAACCCTGGCGGCGACGGCCGTGGTGGTCGTCCTCGGCCTGCTGACCGGGACCGCGGTTCTCCTCCTCGGGCTGCTGGTGTTCCTGCCGGCGTTCGCCGCCGCTCTGTGCGGCCCGGGTCAGACGGCGCTGGTCTCCGGCTGGGTGAGCCTCGTCGTCGTCGAGCCGTTGCTCTTCCAGCCCGGGGAACGGATCCTCGACCGGGTGATCCTGGCGCTGTTCGCCGTCAGCTTCGGCGGTCTGGCCGTCCTCGGCGCCCGGATGCGCATCGCGCGCGAGGACGCCCTGGTGCGGCTGCGGTCGACCGCGGCCGCGATGCAGCGGCAGATCCTGCGGCCGCTGCCGCTGCTCACCCACGACGTGCTGGTGGACGGCGTGTACGAGCCGTTGCAGGAGGACAAGCTCGTCGGGGGCGACATCTACGACGTGGCGGCCACCCCCTGGGGCACCCGGGTCCTGATCGGTGATGTCCAGGGCAAGGGGCTGGCCGCCATCGGGATGGCCATCGACGTGGTGGGGGCGTTCCGGGAGGCCGCCCACCGGGAGCCGACGGTGACCGCGCTGATCGACGCGCTGGAGGCGGCGGTGGTCCGGCACAACGACTACGCCGGACAGCGCGGCGAGCCCGAACGGTTCGTCACCGCCCTCGTCCTGGGGGTGGACGCGGGCACCGACACCCAGGTCGTCGGCTGCGGCCACATCCCGCCCTACCTGCTGCACGAGGGCGCCGTCACCGTCGTCGGCGTGGGGGACGAGCACGTACCCCTGGGCCTGGCGAGTCTGGTCGACGAACCGCGCACGGTGGCGTGGTTCGCCTTCCCCGCCGGGGCCACACTGCTGCTGTGCACCGACGGCCTGACCGAGGCCCGTTCGCGCGACGGCGCCTTCTATCCGCTGGCGGCCCGTCTCGGCGGCCAGGTCGACATCACCGCCGGCCGGCTGATCGGTTCGCTCGTCGACGACGTGCGGGACTTCACCGCGGGGGTGCTCCAGGACGACCTGGCGGTCCTCGCGGTACGCCGCGCGCCGCACCGGTCGGGAGAGGACGCGCCGCCGGGCGGTTCCGGGTACGAGCAGGCGGGGCAGCGGTAGACGTCCATCTGCCGGCTCGGCCCGTCGGCTCCCTTCGCGCCGCCCGGCAGGCCGAGCCGGAGGGGGCCGGTGATCCGCCGCTCGCGCCCCCGGGCCCCGGCCGGACTCCTCGACCAGGCCGGGCTCAAGCCCCGTCGCACCGCACTGGGCGCACCGCGTGCTGTCCCTCGGTGGAGTGCGGTGAGCGGCCGAGGGCGTGGACGGCGCACCCCAGGGCGAAGCCGTAGACGGACACCAGGCCGTGGCCGTTGGACTGGGCGAACCAGACCGCCAGGCCGAGCATCGGTACGCCGGCCGCCAGCAGGGCCTCCTTCAGGAGCTCCCGGCCGGGGCTGTGTCCGGTGCCGGGTTCTGCGCTGCGGCCGGTGCCGCGGCCGGGACCGCGGCCGGAGCGCAGGACGCGCAGGAGCAGCGCCGCGGACAGGGTCGCGGCGAGGAAGTACGTGGCACCGGAGCTTCCGGCGAAGTTGCGGGGGTCGGTGCTGGGGCCGCTCTCGCCGAACAGGGCGTCGACGTACCCGGGCAGCAGGATGCCGGCGAGGAACAGGCCCAGCGTGAGGGGCGTGCCCCAGAACCAGTCGGCCAGGGCGGCGATGACGGCGAGGGTGGCGATGTTCCACGCCCCGCCGAGCAGGCCGCCGTTCTGCATGAACGTCGAGGTGACGGTCCGCCACCAGCCGGACCTGGCCGGGTCGCTGTCGAGTGCGTCCATCGCGCCGGACCAGCAGAGCTGGGTGATCACCCCGGCGACGGCGACCGAGGTGAGCCCCACCGCCGCCCACGGGACGCGGCGTCCCCGCAGGGTGTCCTGGCCCAGCAGGGCCAGTCCTCCGTTGAGCATCAACATCATCAGTGCCGCCGTGGTCACGTTGAACAGCAGTCCGCCCATCGTCACCACCCCCCTTCAAACGCTGTTTGATTCCCGTCGTCGATGACAGTAGACGCGTCTCCGGTAGTTTTCAAACGGTGTTTGAAAGTCGGCTACAGTGGGCCCATGAAGCTGAGTACGGACCGGATCATCGACGCGGGCATGGCGGTGTTCGCCGAAGCCGGCTACCACGGGCTGTCCATGCGGCAGGTGGCGAAGCGGCTCGACGCGCACGCCGGCAGCATGTACTACCACGTGCCCAACAAGAGCGCCCTGCTCCAGCTGATGGCCGACCGGCTGGCCCAGCAGGCGTACGACGCGGGGACCGCCGCCCTGGCCGCCCTGCCCGAAGGGGCCGGCTGGCCGGAGCGGGTCGAGGCCCAGGCCGTCTCGCTCCGGCAGAGCCTGCTGAGGCATCCCGGCGGCGCGGTCATGTTCGCGGACAGCCCCAAGGTGCTCAGCGCCGGAGCGCTCTCCCTCATGGAGCGGCTGCTGCGGACGCTGAAGGACGCCGGTGTCCAGGACGGGCATGTGGGCATCGCGGGCGACGCGGTGCTCAGTCACATCACCGGTTACGTGCTCCAGGAGCAGGGCGAGCCGCCCGCCGTCGAGGTCGGCCCCGAGGATGTCGTCGAACTCCACCGGCGCTTCCCGCTGACCGTGGCGGCGGCGGCCGGCGCGGATCCGGACGAGAAGTTCATCCGCAGCGTGCGGCTGCTCTGCGCCGGAATCCGGGCGCTCGACGAGGCGGGGGCGGGGGCGGCTCCGTTCCCCGTCCGGCCACCCTCTGATGATCATGACTGACGCACTGTGTACATCGGGTGGGTGCTGTGGAGAATGGACCTTCACAACCGGTCGTACTGGGGGGTTTCAGTGAGCAGTGGTGTATCAATCGGCGTGTTATTGCTGATCGTCTTGATTGTGGTGGCCTATTTCGTGCCGACCGTCGTCGCTTTCGCGCGAGGGGTGTCGAACAGCGGCTCCGTATTCGTGCTGAACCTGTTTCTCGGCTGGACCGTGGTGGGGTGGGTCGTTGCGCTGGCGATGGCGGTGCGCAGCACCCAGCCGCGCACGCAAATGTGAGCCACCGGCTCCTCGGGTGACCGGCGGGCCTGGCGCGTCTTCGCGTTCACGTGCGCGACGGCGAATGGACCGATTTCCAGGACGGCGGCAACCGGCGCTTCGTCGAGGGTGCGCGGGACTCGGTGCGCTGAGACCCCGCCGGCCCGAAGCGCACCCCACCCCGGCCGGCAGCCCGCGCGGGCTGCCGGCCGGGGTGGGGTGGCCCTGGCGCTGCTCGTGCCCGTGCCGGTGATGTCTCCGACCGGCTTCCCGGAGAGCCTGCTCTCCGGACGGGTGTCCTCCTGACGGGGGTAGCCGCACGGTCTGCGGCGCCTCCCGTTATCCGTGCATGCCGACCTCGTAGTCGCCGGCGGGCTGCTGGATGATCACGTTCAGCCGGTTGAAGGTGTTGATCACGGCGATGACGCAGACCAGGGCGGCGAGCTGGTCGTCGTCGTAGTACTTGGCGGCGTTCGCCCAGACTTCGTCCGGGACGCCACCGGCCGCGTCCGCGATGCGGGTGCCCTGTTCGGCCAGCTCAAGGGCGGCGCGCTCGGCGTCGGTGAAGACGGTGGCCTCCCGCCAGACCGCGACCAGATTGAGGCGGACCGCGGTCTCCCCGGCGTGTGCGGCCTCCTTGGTGTGCATGTCGACGCAGCCGGCGCAGCCGTTGATCTGGCTGGCCCGGAGCCTGACCAGCTCCTGCGTCGCCAGCGGCAGCGTCGACTCGGTGAGCGCGTTGCCTGCCGCGATGATGTGTTTGAGGGCCTTGGCCGCGACCGGGCTCTCGAAGGGCTTCAAGCGGGCGTTCATGGTGCACTCCCTTGCGGTTTTTGGTGCCTGTACCTCTCTGACCGATCAGGCCGGCACAATGTGACAGCTGCGAATGTGACGTGCGTCTCACTGTCGCGCATTCCGCTGGTTCTCGCGGAAGGGACGGTCGTCACGCACCGAGCCGGAGTTCGCAATAGCCCTCCTGGTTAAGGGAGTTGCGCACGGCGGTGGCGCGCCCTGTCCCAGTCGGCATACGGCTTCGACGGCTCCGCGGACCGACCGGGCCGACGCCCTTCGACGGACCGGCCGGCGGCTGCCGGAGCAGACCGGGTTCCTCCTGCCGCCGCTGGTGGCCCGCACGGAATAAGCGGTTGGCCGCGGATCGACAGGCTGGCAGATTTGGGCCCATGACCGCGACCGGCCACAAGAGGGACCTCCACCTGTATCTGCAGGACGCCCGCGACACCTTCCTGTGGAAGCTCGAAGGGGCCTGCGAGTACGACATCCGGCGCCCGCTGACCCCGACCGGCACCAACCTGCTGGGGCTGGTCAAGCACGTGACCGGGGCCGAGGCGTTCTACTTCGGTGCCGCCTTCGGCCGGCCCGTCGAGGCGCCGGAGCTGTGGATCGCGGGTGCCGCCGAGCCGAACGCGGATCTGTGGGCCACCGCCGACGAGTCACGCGCGGAGATCGTCGCGGGGTACCGCCGGGTGTGGGCCCACTCGGACGCGACGATCGGCTCGCTGGAGCTGGACGCCGTCGGCCGGCTCCCCGGGCCGGCGGGAACCGAGCTGACGCTCCACCGGATTCTCGTCCACATGGTCGCCGAGACCCAGCGGCATGCCGGGCACGCCGACATCGTCCGGGAACTCATCGACGGGACCACGGGCCTGCGCGCCGGGAGCGACAACATGGCCTCCGGCGACAGGGAGTGGTGGGCGAACCACCGGGACCGGGTGGAGCGCGCGGCCCGACAGGCCCCGGACGTGCCGAAGGCCTGACTGCGCCGCACCCGCCCCGCCGGGCGCCGGTTCCGCCGCGGAAGCGGAAGCGGGAGGGGAAGGGCGTCCGGTCGTCCCGCGCGACGCGGGCCTGGTCACGGGCGCGAGAGCCGGCCGGTGTGTCGTCTACCGGCGCACCGAGGCCGGTGACGCCCTCGCCGGGGGCCGTCCCCGACCTGCGGTGACCGGCGCGGCGGACGGAATCGCTGTGATCAGGTGATCAGATGATGAGTGCGATCACGGAAAGATCCTCCCCTGGCACTAGGGAGTTTGTTTTGCCTACCCATTACTCTTGTCGCAAGGCCGCGCTGGGTGGCCATGGAGGAGTGAGATGAGGAGCAGCAACCCGGTCTTCTCGCGACGGGGCTTCAGCCGCGACAACAGCTACGCGAACGTCAACGCGGCGCCGCAGGCCGGGGCCCCGGTAGCGGGTACCAACCCGTACGCCACCAACCCCTACGCCCAGCCGGACGCCCAGTACGGCGCCCCGCAGGCGCCCGCGCGTTCCGGTGCGATGACGATCGACGATGTCGTCACCCGTACGGCGCTGACGCTGGGCACGGTCGTGGCCGGTGCCGCCGCCGCCTGGGCCCTGCTCCCGGTCGACGAGGCGAACCTCAACAAGTCGTACGGCATCGCGATCGGCGCCGCGCTGATCGCCTTCGTGCTGTCGCTCGTCCAGTCCTTCAAGCGCACGCCGGTTCCCGCGCTGATCATCGCGTACGCGGCCTTCGAAGGCGTTTTCCTCGGGGTCATCTCCAGCGCGGTCAGCACGTACATCGGACCGGGCGTCGTGATGCAGGCGGTGATGGGCACCATGTGTGTCTTCGCCGGTGTGCTCTTCGCGTACAAGATGCGCTGGATCCGCGTCACCCGCCGGTTCTACGGCTTCGTGATGGCCGCGGCCATGGGCTTCATGCTCCTGATGGTGGTCAACCTGCTGTTCGCCGCCTTCGGTGGCGGTGACGGCCTCGGCTTCCGCAGCGGCGGCCTCGGCATCCTCTTCGGTGTCGTCGGCATCATCCTCGGCGCGTGCTTCCTGGCCCTGGACTTCAAGCAGGTCGAGGACGGCGTCGCGTACGGCGCTCCGCGCGAGGAGTCCTGGCTGGCGGCCTTCGGCCTCACCATGACCCTGGTGTGGATCTACCTGGAGATGCTGCGCCTGCTCTCCATCCTGAGCGGCGACGACTAGACAGCCGCCGGACGGCACAGCGACCGGATCGGCCCGCAGGCTCCTTCGCAGGAGCCTGCGGGCCGTTTCTGTTCCGTGGGGACGGGGGGCTACAGAAGCTTGCGGGCTGCTCTTCGCAGGTCGTACTCGTGGATGAGCGCCTTCGCGTGTCCATAGGCGAGGTCGTGCTCGCCCCGCAGCCAGCTGACCTTCTCCTCGAAGCGGAGAGCGGGGCCGTCCTCGACGGTGCGGAGCCAGTCGGCGATCTCACGACCGGTGCACTGCGGGATTCTGGAGAGCAGATTGCGATGGGTCTCTTCGGACAGGACTTGGGACATCGGCGCCTCCGACGCGTTGTACCGGTACTGGTCCTTCCCGACACCGTGCCTGAGCGACGGCCCGTTGGCAACCATCCCGGCAGGGGCGCGTAGGGTCGCGGGGTGCTCGATACGACGCCCCTGATCATCGCCGTGGACCGATTCGCCGACCGGCTGCGTGCCGCCCCGCAGAGCAGACTGCGGCGGGGCGCGGCGGCCGAGGGACTGGCCGCGGCCAGGCGGTTGGCGGGGTGGGCCCAGCGCGTCGAGGCACCGGACCGGGAGCCGAGGACCATGCCGGACGCGGGGATGTTCGCGGTCGGGGACCAACTCGCGGTCGCGGGCCGTGACCTGGCCGTGGCACTGGAAAAGGCCCCGTCGGCGGAGCTGGACGAGGCCGTGCGATACGTCGAGGAAGCGACCGCCCGAGCGTTCGCCTAGGCGTTACGGGGGCGGTGCGGGCGGTGCGCTGCGGCAGCGGCCGGCGAGGGCCGCTGTGTCTGGGGCGCGGGGGTGCGGACGACCGGTCGGGCGGGCTAGAAGCTCGCGATGACGCGGTCGGCCAGTATGTACACGTTCTCCCGGCCGCACGAGAACGTCAGCGCGTACGCGCCGGAGACACCGGAACCGCCCAGCAGCACCGGGTGTTCACCGTCCCGGAGCGATGCGGCCAGCCGCTCGGCCGTCTCGCGGTGGCCGGGGGTCATACAGAGCGTGGTGCCGTCCGCGAAGACGTACACGTCGAGCGTGCCGAGCGGGCCGGGGCGCACGTCGGAGAGTTCCGTACGGCTGTCGGCCAGCTCCTCCAGACGGTTCACCGTGCGCTCGTGGTCGGTGACGACGGGTGTCTGCACCGGTACGAAGTCCGGGTGCGAGGGGTGGCGGCGACGGGCCGCGGCCAGTTCGGGGGAGTCCTCCGCGAACTCCGCGATCTCGGGGAGCTCGGTGATGTCGGTGAGCTCGGTCAGCTCGGCCAGTTCCGTCAGCTCCTCCAGCGCCTCGGTGGCGTCGAGGTCCATCGCTTCGAGGCCGGCGAAGTCCGCCTGGCGCGGCATGAAGAACGGGGTGTCCTCACCGACTCCGGCCAGGCCGCCCAGCAGGGACGGGGCGTCGGCGGCGTCCCGCGCTTCCTGCGTGGCCCAGAACGCCCGCGCCTCGGCGAGTTCCCGCTCCCGCTCCTCGGCCAGCGCCTCGGCCACCGCCGCGCGTATTTCCGCGGCAGGGGTGGCGTCGCTACGACTCTGGGCGGGGACCGTGGCGGCCTGGGCGCGGCCGTCGGCCAGCTCCCTCCGAAGGGCCGATACCTGCTTACGCAGCCCGTGAGCGGCGTGCAGAGCAGCAGCGCCCACGGCCGTGGCGGCGGCGGTGGTCAGCAACAGGGCAAGAGGCATGGCGCTCACTGACTTACTCCCGGTTTCAATCGATCCCCCGACTTCCTACATCAGCTTGACCCGTACCGGCACCATGTGTCAGTGCATTACGTCACGAATTGGACAGGTCTTTGTGCCCGGGGTTTAGCCCTGATGCCGGTGTGACCTGCGGGAATGAGTCTCCCCCAGGAGATAGGTCACATCCTGGGGGAGATTCGGTCACGGTCGGAGCTCGGAACCGGCCATCGCGTCCGCCTCGAAGGCGCCCGCTGCCCGCCGCTTCAGCTCAGCCGCCTGTGTTTGTGGTCGCGTTCGCTTCGCTTCCGCTGCGGGCAGGTGCCGCCCTCGTCCCTCGGGCACCCCCTACCCTCCGCTTCAGCTCAGCTCAGCCGCTTGTGTTTGTGGTCGCGTTCGCTTCGCTTCCGCTGCGGGCAGGTGCCGCCCTCGTTCCTCGGGCGCCTCCTACCCTCCGCTTCAGCTCAGCTCAGCCGCTTGTGTTTGTGGTCGCGTTCGCTTCGCTTCCGCTGCGGGCAGGTGCCGCCCT
>NZ_JBIVLK010000004.1:0-72566 GCF_044751215.1 Streptomyces sp. NPDC088730 | reverse complement strand
CGTTCCTCGGGCGCCTCCTACCCTCCGCTTCAGCTCAGCTCAGCCGCTCGATGACCATCGCCATGCCCTGGCCGCCGCCCACGCACATCGTCTCCAGGCCGAACTGCTTGTCGTGGAACTGGAGGCTGTTGATCAGCGTGCCGGTGATCCGGGCGCCGGTCATGCCGAAGGGGTGGCCGACGGCGATGGCGCCTCCGTTGACGTTGACCTTGTCCAGCGGCAGGCCGAGGTCCCGGTAGGACGGGATCACCTGGGCGGCGAAGGCCTCGTTGATCTCGGCCAGGTCGATGTCGCCGACGCTCAGCCCGGCCCGCTTCAGCGCCTGCTTGCTCGCCTCGACCGGTCCGTAGCCCATGATCTCGGGGGAGAGGCCGGAGACGCCGGTGGAGACGATCCGGGCCAGCGGGGTCAGGCCCAGCTCGCGCGCCTTCGTGTCGGACATGATCACGAGCGCCGCGGCACCGTCGTTCAGCGGGCAGCAGTTGCCCGCGGTGACCAGGCCGTCGGGGCGGAAGACCGGCTTCAGGCCCTGCACGCCCTCCAGGGTGACGCCCGCACGCGGACCGTCGTCCTTGGCGACCACCGTGCCGTCCGGGGTCGTCACCGGGGTGATCTCGCGCTCCCAGAAGCCGTTCTTCAGGGCTTCCTCCGCGAGGTTCTGCGAGCGGACGCCGAACTCGTCCATGTCCTGGCGGGTGACGCCCTTGGTCCGGGCCAGGTTCTCCGCGGTCTGCCCCATCGAGATGTACGCGTCCGGCACCAGGCCGTCCTCGCGCGGGTCGTGCCAGCTCGCACCGGACTCCTCCGCGCGGGCCGCGGTGCGGGCCTCGGCGTCCGCGAACAGCGGGTTGTGGGTGTCCGGCCAGCTGTCGGAGTTGCCCTTGGCGAACCGGGACACCATCTCGACGCCCGCCGAGATGAACACGTCGCCCTCGCCGGCCTTGATGGCGTGCAGCGCCATCCGGCTGGTCTGCAGGGAGGAGGAGCAGTAGCGGGTGACCGTACAGCCGGGAAGGTGGTCCATCCCCATCTGCACGGCGATGATGCGGCCCAGGTTGTTGCCCTGCTCGCCGCCGGGGAGGCCGCAGCCGAGCATCAGGTCGTCGATGTCCCTGGGGTCCAGCTCCGGGACCTTGGCCAGTGCGGTCTGGATGATCGTGGCGGTCAGGTCGTCCGACCGCAGGTCCTTCAGCGAGCCCTTGAAGGCCCGGCCGATGGGGGAACGGGCAGCAGAGACGATCACGGCTTCGGGCATCACGCGGCTCCATGAGGGCTGGAAGGCTGTCTGGCTGGACTGCTCTGGAAGTTACCCGGACGTACTGCGGAGGTCACCCGCACCGGCATGTGATGCGGGCCTCTTTTCTAAGCAACCGCTCAGTCAGTCGTCCGGGCGGCCGCTCGGTCGGCTGCGAGGGCAACCGGTCGGCCGCCAGGGCAACCGGCCGGTCAGCTGACTGGGCCACCGCCCGGTCACCCCGTGGCGGCGGTGCCCGTGTCGCTGCCCGGACGCCGGTCCACCCGGGTCGAGCCGCCCCGTTCGCCGTTTTCCCCGAGTTCCCCGCGTTCCCCGCGTTCCTCCCGTTTTCCAGGCGCTCCCGAGGAACGGTGCGGGTACCAGTGCGGATGAGGGTGCGGCTCCGTCGCCGCGGGCAGACGCCGCCGCCTGCGGTGCTTGAGGAGCGCCCAGGGCGCCCGCGCCCCGGTGACCTCCGTACCGGCCTCCCTGGCCGCCTGGGAGGCCGCCTTGGCCACCGGCAGCATGTCCTCGCGCCGGGCGCCGTCCAGATGATCGGACTCCGGCCACAGCCCCAGCACCGCGCAGAGCGTCGGCAGGACCGCCATCGCCGCGGTCGCGTACCCCTCCGCCGAAGGGTGGTAGTTGTCCGGGCCGAACAGCTCCCGCGGGTTCGCCTCGAACTCCGGGCCCAGCAGGTCGCCCAGCGACACCGTGCGCCCGCCCTGCTCCACGGAGCCGATCGTCTGCGCCGCCGCCAGCTGCCGGCTCACCCGCCGGGCCAGCCACCGCAGCGGCTGGTAGACCGGCTCGATCGTGCCCAGGTCCGGGCAGGTGCCGACCACCACCTCCGCGCCCGCCGTCCGCAGCCTGCGTACCGCCGTGGTCAGGCAGCGCACCGACTGGGTCGCGGGCATCCGGTGCGTCACGTCGTTGGCCCCGATCATGATCACGCAGACGTCCGGGGTCCCGGACGGGTCCGCCAGCAGCAGTGAGACCTGCCGCTCCAGATCGTCCGACCTGGCACCCGGCTGCGCGACATTGCGCAGATCCACCGGCCGCTCCGAGACCGCCGCCAGCCCGGAGGCCAGCAGCGCACCCGGTGTCTGCCCGGCCCGCCGCACGCCCTGCCCGGCCGCCGTGGAATCCCCCAGCAGCCCCAGCCGCAGCGGGTCGGAAGGACCGGCGAACGCCACCCCGTACCGCCCGTCCGCGCTCGGCGGGACCGGGGCGGTCCCGCCGCCCACCAGCCGCTTCGCCAGCTGGACCTCCGCCAGCATGACGCCCACCGCCGCGGCGCCCAGCAGCCCGACGCTGCCGCCACCGTAGGCCGCGCCCGCTGCGATCCGCCGTGCCACCCTCGCTCTCGACACAGTCCGGTCCACCTCCTCGTCGCCGTACGTGCCGTACCGCCGTACACAGAGCTAACTGCCCCCAAGGGGGCATCGTTCAATCGCATCACCCAATCCGGTCCCCGTGCGCATACTCTTGCCGCACCATCACGGAGACCCCGGAGTACACGGTGCAATTCCACGATTCGATGATCAGCCTCGTAGGCAACACCCCGCTGGTGAGGCTGCGCAGTGTGACGGCCGGCATCCAGGCGACGGTTCTGGCCAAGGTCGAGTACTTCAACCCCGGCGGCTCGGTCAAGGACCGGATCGCCCTTCGCATGATCGAGGCCGCCGAAGAGAGCGGCGCGCTCCAGCCCGGCGGCACGATCGTCGAGCCGACGAGCGGCAACACGGGCGTGGGCCTGGCGATCGTCGCGCAGCAGAAGGGCTACAAGTGCATCTTCGTCTGCCCGGACAAGGTGTCCACGGACAAGATCAACGTGCTGCGCGCCTACGGGGCCGAGGTCGTCGTCTGCCCGACGGCGGTCGACCCCGATCACCCGGACTCCTACTACAACGTCTCCGACCGGCTGGTCCGTGAGACGCCCGGAGCCTGGAAGCCCGACCAGTACTCCAACCCGAACAACCCGCGCTCCCACTACGAGACCACCGGTCCCGAACTGTGGGAGCAGACGGACGGGAAGATCACCCATTTCGTGGCGGGGGTCGGCACCGGCGGCACGATCAGCGGCACCGGCCGCTACCTGAAGGACGTCAGTGACGGCGCGGTCAAGATCATCGGCGCGGACCCGGAGGGCTCGGTCTACTCGGGCGGCTCGGGCCGGCCGTACCTGGTCGAGGGCGTCGGCGAGGACTTCTGGCCGACGGCGTACGACCGTACGGTCACCGACGAGATCGTCGCCGTGTCCGACAAGGACTCCTTCCAGATGACCCGTCGGCTCGCCAAGGAGGAGGGGCTGCTGGTCGGCGGCTCCTGCGGAATGGCGGTCGTGGGCGCCCTGGAGGTCGCGAAGCGGCTCGGCCCGCAGGACGTGGTCGTCGTCCTGCTCCCGGACAGCGGGCGCGGCTACCTGAGCAAGATCTTCAACGACGAGTGGATGGCGGACTACGGCTTCCTGGAGAACACCGGCCCCTCCGCACGCGTCGCGGACGTCCTCGACTACAAGGAGGGCCCGATCCCGACGCTCGTCCACATGCACCCCGAGGAGACCGTCGGCGAGGCGATCGACGTCCTGCGCGAGTACGGCGTCTCGCAGATGCCGATCGTGAAGCCGGGCGCCGGCCACCCCGACGTGATGGCCGCGGAGGTCATCGGCTCGGTGGTCGAGCGGGAGCTGCTGAACGCACTCTTCGCCCAGCGCGCCTCGCTCTCCGACCCGCTGGAGAAGCACATGTCGCCGCCGCTGCCGCAGGTCGGTTCCGGCGAACCGGTCGAGGACCTGATGGCGGTGCTCGGCGGTGCGGGCGCGGCGGACGCGGCGATCGTGCTGGTCGAGGGCAAGCCCAAGGGTGTGGTCAGCAGGCAGGACCTGCTGGCGTTCCTCGCCAAGGACGCGGCGCCGGTCGCCAAGCCGTAGCCGCCCCGGCCGGAACCGGGGGCTTCGCGAAAACGGTACGAGCGCGACACGTACCCGCAGCACCGGCTTAACACGGGTCGGGCAGATTGATGGGTGTCGGCAGGGAAACCCGCCGGCACCGATACGGCGACACGGACTACGGAGCGGCTCCCGGACCTCCACTGTCGTCAGGACGCGAGACCGGCCCTGACCCGGACCGCGTCCCTCGCGGGGACCGCCGTCGTCCCGCCCTCCGGGAAACCGGGGGTGCGGCGGTCCCCGCGATACACCTCGTCACGGCGCCGCCGTCAGCAGCGCGAGGCGCTCCGCCGACTCCGTACCCGGCTCCGGGGTGTAGACCACCAGGCACTGATCGGGGTCCCCGGGCACATCGAGCGTCTCGTACGGGAGCGTGAGCAGACCCGTCACCGGGTGGCTGATCCGCTTGACGCCGTACGCCTTCGCCTTCACCTGGTGATCCGCCCACAGCCGGCGGAAGTCCTCGTTCCCCGCCGACAGCTCGCCGACCAGCGCCGCCAGTTGCTTGTCGTGCGGGTGCAGGCCCGCGTCCAGGCGGAGGTGGGCGACGGTCTCCGCCGCCACGGCGGCCCAGTCCGGATAGAGCTCCGGAGCGGCCGGGTCGAGGAACACCTGGCGCGGGACGTTGCGCACACCGGGGGAGAGCCGCGAGAAGCCGAGGAGCGCGTCGGCCGCCCCGTTCCACGCCAGTACGTCCATCCGGCGGCCCAGGATGAACGCCGGTGCCCCGCCCAGGGTCTCCAGCAGCAACCGCAGCCCCGGCCGCACCCGTTGGGCGGGGGCCGGGGCCGCCGTGCGCGGCTCGGGGCGCGCCAGCGTGCGCAGATGGGCGTGCTCCGTCTCGTCCAGCCCCAGCACCCGGGCCACCGCGTCCAGCACGGCGTCCGAGACGCTCGGGCCCCGCCCCTGCTCCAGCCGGATGTAGTAGTCCACGCTCACCCCGGCGAGCTGCGCCACTTCCTCGCGCCGCAGCCCCGGAACGCGCCTGCGGCCGTAGGAGTTCAGCCCGACGTCACCGGGCTGTATGCGGGCACGTCGTGAGCGGAGGAAGTCTCCGAGGTCGCCGTCCATGCCGCGATCGTAGAAGACCCCGGCCACCGCCCAGCCTGGTACTGCCGGACCCAGGAAAGACGCATCCCTGGGTAGCGGCGGCCCGCAGCCGCAGAGTTGGGCCCAGGCCGGGGAGACGCCCCGGGCCCACAGCACCAGGGAGTACGGACATGTCGTACGGGACACTCGCAGGCCGCACCGCCGTCATCACCGGAGCCGCCAGCGGCATGGGGAACGCGACCGCCCGGCTGCTCGCCGCCCAGGGCGTCGGGGTGGCGCTGCTGGCCCGCCGCGCGGAGCGGCTGGAGGAGCTGGCCGGGAAGATCACCGCCGACGGGGGACAGGCACTCGCCGTCGTCACCGACGTCACGGACCAGGCGTCCGTGGACGCCGCGGCCGAGCGGGTGCACGCCGCCTTCGGCCGGGTGGACCTGGTGGTCAACGCGGCCGGGGTGATGCTGCCGAACCCGGTGGACGAGGGCCGCGCCGACGAATGGCAGCGGATGCTGGACACCAACGTGGCGGGCGCCCTGCGCATCATCCGGGCCTTCACCGCGGACCTGGTGGCGGCCGCCGCCGACGGCCGCACCGCCGACCTGGTCAACATCTCCTCGATCGGCGCGCACGTCACGTTCCCCAACTACGCGGTCTACGGGGCGACGAAGGCGGCGCTCACCTACCTCTCGGCCTCGCTGCGCACCGAACTGGGCCCGCGCGACGTCCGCGTCACGAACATCGAGCCCGGCCTCACCGACTCCGAACTGGCCGGACACGTCGACAACAAGGAACTCAGCGGCCAGCTCGACGGCATGTTCGACGCGCTCGGCGGGCTGTCGAGCGACGAGATCGCCGACCTGATCGCCTACACGACCAGTCGGGCACGCCACATCAACCTGCGCCAGCTGGTCGTGCTGCCGACCCGTCAGGCGTGAGGAGGGTCCGCCGCTCAGTCCTCCCAGCCGGACTCCCGCCGCTCCTCGCCCCGACGCCGGAAGGGCCGTCCGCCGCGGGAGGCCTGGAAGGCGTTGACGCCGACGATCCCGAGCCAGGTCACGACCAGCCCCTGGAAACCCGCGTTCACCACACCGATGGCGGACAGCGGGACGGCCAGGATCAGCGAGACGATCGCGAATCCGTACTGCTCACCGAAGTGCCCTGAGGAGGCCCGCTCCGGCGAGCGCGCCCCCCTGACCTGCTGCTCGGCGAGATGACGCCTGACCCGGCGGTCGAGCGTGCCGTCGAGCCGCTGCTCGACCTTCTCCAGAAACGACTCGACGAGCGCGGACTCGTACTCGGTGCCCAGCTCGTTGCGGGCTTGAAGGGTGGCGCTGAGCTCCTTCTTGAGCTCCGTGTCGGATGCGTCCATGCTTCTACGTTACGAAGCCGCGCCGGCCGGGTCAGTGGGGCTAGCCCCCCGGTTTGCCCGGCCGGGCGCACCGTCCGGGCCTCCTGGCGCCGGAGCACCGCGAGGCCCTTGCCGACCGGCATGACGAGGGCGAGGGCCGGAACGGCGCATCCGGAATCCATGGCCGACCACACCCCCCCCGGGTCACCACGGCTGACTGCATATGGACATGCAGACGGCTTGCTGGCTGAATGGATTCCTCGGCGCCGGACCACGGCGCGACAAATCCAGCGAGGGGACAGGATGAGCGGGAGCAGCCCGGCCGCGAGGTTGCAGCAGCTGTTCGAGGGGCGCAGGCTCACCCCCACCCAGCGGCGCATCGCGCACTCGATGGTGCGCAGGGCCGGTGACGCCCCGTTCCTGTCCAGCGTCGAGCTGGCCGAACTGGCCGGGGTCAGTCAGCCCTCCGTCACCCGGTTCGCCGTGGCGCTCGGCTTCGACGGCTACCCCGCACTGCGCAGGCACCTGCGCGAGGTCTCCCCGGCCGGGGCCTCGGCGGGGGCCGGGGAGGACGCGTACAACGAGTACCAGCAGGCGGTGCTCGGCGAGATCGAGAACCTGCGCCACCTCGCGGAGCTGCTCGCGGACCCGGGCCCCGTCGAGCGTGCCGGACGGCTGCTGGCCGACTCGCGACCGCTGCCGGTGCTCGGGCTGCGCGCCGCCTCCTCGCAGGCCCGGGGCTTCGGGTACTTCGCCGCCAAGGTCCACCCCGATGTCCGGGTGCTCGACGAGGGCGGCAGCATGCTGCCCGACCGGATCGACGCCGCCCGGCGGGCCGGGGCCACCGCGCTGATCTGCTTCGCGCTGCCGCGCCATCCCCGGGAGGTGGTGGACGCCCTCGCGTACGCCCGGGAACAGGGGCTGACCGTGGTCTCGGTCGCGGACTCCGCGTTCGCCCCGGTGGCCGCGCACAGCGATCTGCTGATCCCGGCCGCCGTCGGGACCGGGCTCGCCTTCGACACGGCGTGCGCGCCGATGCTGCTCGGCCGGGTGCTGCTGGAGTCGATGTGCGACGCCCTGCCGGACGCGCAGGCGCGGCTGGAGGAGTTCGACGCGAGGGCGGCGGCGCGGAGCCTGTTCATCGAGTGAGCCGCGGAGGTGCGCCCTGTGCGGTGGGTGGGGGTTCGGGGTCCCTCCGGGGCGTCTCCTCGGGCGACGAACGTGCAGGGGGGCCGTGAGGGACCCGGGTCTGTGTTCGTCGTCCTGCGGGGACTCCCCTGCACGCCCCCGAACCCGGCCGTCGTGCGTCTGCGGCAGTCGTCGGGCCGGTGTGCAGACGCGCACGAGGCTGGGGTGGGGACGTGCAGGGGGGTCCCCGCAGGGAATGGCGTACGACCCGGGTCCCTCACGTACCCGGGTGAACACGCCATTTCCGAGGGGACGCCCCGGAGGGGCACCACCCCCCCACCCACCGGACCAGGCGCACCCACTGGAACAGGGCGCCGGCCGGTGCTCAGACCTCCAGCTCGGCCTCGATCTTCTTCAGCTTGTGGCGGGCCATGGCCAGGTTGGCGCGGCCGGAGTCCAGCACCAGGTAGAGGAAAAGACCCTTGCTGCCACGGGTCCTGAGCAGCCTGATCAGGTGGTACTGGGTGCCGAGGGTGATCAGGATGTCCTCGATCTCGTCCTGGATGCCCAGCTGTTCCATGGTGCGGAGCTTCGCGCGTACGACGTCGGTGTTGCCGGCCGCCGCGACCTCCAGGTTGAACTCCTTGCCGCCGCCGAGGGTGCCCAGCGCCATGCCGCTCGTGTAGTCGACGAGGGCGACACCGACGGCCCCCTCGATGTTCGTCATCGCTTCCTTCAGTGACGCTTCGGTGTTCGCCATGAGTGCTGGTTTCCTTTCGCTGACCGGCCGCGACGACCGGTTCCGTTACCTGGGGCTGAGAGGTGGTCAGGTCGGGCGATGGGGCAGCGTGCCCGGCGGCTGCGGGGTGCGTGGCGCGAGGGGGCGTGCGCCGGAAGGGGGCTGTGGGGCGCGTTCCAGCGCGGTGTCGACGAGTCGGCCGATCCTGGCCCCGGCCCGGCGGCCCTCCAGATGGAGCCTGCCGACGTTGATCCGGTCCTCGGCCAGCAGCGTCAGTACGGCGGAGGAGCCCGCGGCGTACGCCGCGATGTAGCCCGTCTCGCCGCGGACGAGGAGTTCACGGAAGCCGCCCCGGCCGGTCGCCTCCGTCATCCGGATCGAGACGCCGAGCGCGGCCGCGGTCAGCGCGGCGACCCCTTCCGCCTCCACCCCCGGGGTGTCGTGGGCGAGAAGGAGACCGTCGGTACTGGCGGCCAGGGCGCCGGCGAGCATCGGCACCCGCGCCCGCAGCCGCTGGAGTTCGGCCAGGACGTCACGCACTTCGGCCTCGGGCACCATCAGCTGTCTCCTCCCGGCACGCTGTCTGAGCGCGCGTATCACAAGGCCTCCAACGCGTCTCGGAGCCGGCGCAACAGGGCGACATCGGGATCGGCCGTCACCTCGGGCAGCTCGATCCGGGCGGCCGCGGTGGCGGCCGGGCCCGTCGGCTGCCGGACCGCCTCGACCAGCCCCGCCGCGGCCAGCCGCCGCAGGTCGACCAGGATGTGGAACGCCGATCTGCCCAGCTCCTGGGCGATGTCCGTCGCGGTGCGCACCCCGTCCACGCACCCCAGCACGCGCTGCTGGCGCGGTGGCACCGGGCCGTCGAGCGGGCAGCCGGTCCGGACGAGGGGGGCGCTGTCGCCCGCCGCCTCGGGCCAGATCCGGTCCAGCAGCTCCCGGCGCCGGAGCGTCTCGCGCTGCACGGCGTCCACGGGCACGGGGCGGACCGGGCCGATCCAGTGGGCGACCCCGTAACGGAAGCGGGCCGGGGTCCGGGTCGGGGCGAGGGCGAAGAACGCCGCGTCGTACAACACCCCCAGGTGGCACAGCTCCAGCGCGCCGCCCGCCACCCGGCCGCTGTCCACCAGATAGCGGCCGACCCGCCTGCGGGCGCCCGCCTGGGCGACCGCGTCCCACCAGCCGTCCTGGTGCAGCGCGCCGCCCCGGGTGAGCAGGACGTCGATCCCGGGAGTCGCCGGGCTCTCGGCGTGCACCACCTCGCCGTCCGCGAGGTAGAGGGTGCCGCAGTCGCGCATCAGGGCGCCGGTGGCCCGTTCCGCGGCGAGGCGCGCGAGCATCGGCGAGAGCACGGTCGCGGGGGAGGACGCGGGTAAGGGGCCGGCCGTTCTCATGCCAGGACCAGCCGCTCGGCCGTCTCGCCCAGCCGTATCCGGGCCAGGGCGAGATTCCCCTCCGCGCGGTCCAGCCACAGGTGGAGGAAGACGCTGCTGTCGAAGTCCGTCTCGACGAACCGGAGGATGTGGTAGCCGGACCGGGTGGTGACGATGACGTCCTCGACCGGTGGCTCCGTCCCCGAATCGCCTCTGCCGCCCGCGGCGGCCGGCGGCCGGGCCGCTTCCGAGGTGAAGGCGGACTGCTCGGCCGCCATCCGCGCCACCTCCGCCGTCTCGGCGGCGGTGGCCTCGTGATCGCCGTTGGGCGCGTCACCGATGGTGCCGAGAGCGAGACCGCTGGTCCAGTCGACCACGGCGGCGCCACGGGCACCGGGCAGTCTCATGACGTCGAGCAGGCACTCGTCGATTCCGGGCACGCGGACTCCCCTCCGACGCGGCGTTCGGCTGTGACCCAGAGGTTACGCAACGTGCTCGGGACTGGTGGAGGTTCTGGCATTTTCCATAGGTACATGCAGGTGGCCGGTGGAAAATGCCTCGCCGCACGCCGGAGGGAGGCCCTCCGGAGACCGGTGGCGCCCCCCTGTTGACTGGGGCTATTCAGCCGATCAAGATGTGAATAGAAAATTCACAGTCGCGAGGAGGCATTGCCATGTCAGGACCCCGCCCCGTACGGGCACCGCGCGGTACCGAGCTGAGCGCCCTGGGATGGCAGCAGGAAGCCGCGCTGCGGATGCTGCAGAACAACCTGGACCCCGAGGTCGCCGAGCACCCCGACAAGCTCGTCGTCTACGGCGGCACCGGCAAGGCGGCCCGCGACTGGCGCTCGTTCGACGCGATGGTCCGCACGCTGCGCACCCTCAAGCAGGACGAGACGATGCTCGTCCAGTCCGGGCGGCCGGTCGGTGTCATGCAGACGCACGAGTGGGCCCCGCGCGTGCTCATCGCCAACTCCAACCTGGTGGGCGACTGGGCGAACTGGGAGGAGTTCCGCCGCCTGGAGGCGCTCGGGCTCACCATGTACGGCCAGATGACCGCCGGATCGTGGATCTACATCGGCACCCAGGGCATCCTCCAGGGCACCTACGAGACGTTCGCCGCCGTCGCCGCGAAGAAGTTCGGCGGGACACTGGCCGGGACGATCACGCTGACCGCCGGGCTCGGCGGCATGGGCGGTGCCCAGCCGCTCGCCGTGACGATGAACGACGGCGTCGCGATCTGTATCGACGTGGACCCGCGCGCCATCGAGCGCCGCATCGAGCACCGCTTCCTGGACGTGAAGGCCGACAACCTGGAGCACGCGCTCCAGCTCGCGGTCGAGGCGCGGGACGCCCGCAGGCCGCTCTCCATCGGCCTGCTCGGCAACGCCGCGGAGCTGCTGCCCCGGATGCTCGCGGAGGGCGCCCCGGTCGACATCGTCACCGACCAGACCAGCGCGCACGACCCCCTGGCCTACCTGCCGGTCGGGGTCGACTTCGACGACATGGCCGACTACGCCACCGAGAAGCCCGCCGACTTCACCCTGCGCGCCCGTGAGTCGATGGCCAAGCACGTCGAGGCGATGGTCGGCTTCATGGACGCGGGCGCGGAGGTCTTCGACTACGGCAACTCGATCCGCGGCGAGGCCCAGCTCGCGGGCTACGGACGGGCCTTCGACTTCCCGGGCTTCGTGCCCGCCTACATCCGGCCGCTCTTCTGCGAGGGCAAGGGCCCGTTCCGCTGGGCGGCGCTGTCCGGCGAGGCGTCCGACATCCGCAAGACCGACAAGGCGCTGCTCGAACTCTTCCCGGAGAACGAGTCGCTGCACCGCTGGATCAGGATGGCCGGCGAGCGCGTCCAGTTCCAGGGGCTGCCCGCCCGGATCTGCTGGCTCGGCTACGGCGAGCGGGACCGGGCCGGTGAGCGGTTCAACGACATGGTGGCGAGCGGTGAGCTGGCCGCGCCGCTGGCCATCGGGCGCGACCACCTGGACTGCGGTTCCGTGGCCTCCCCGTACCGGGAGACCGAGGCCATGCTCGACGGCTCGGACGCGATCGCGGACTGGCCGCTGCTGAACGCGATGGTGAACGTGGCGTCGGGGGCCTCCTGGGTCTCCATCCACCACGGCGGCGGCGTCGGCATGGGGCGCTCCATCCACGCGGGCCAGGTGACGGTGGCCGACGGCACGGAGCTGGCCGGCGAGAAGATCCGGCGGGTGCTGACGAACGACCCGGGCATGGGCGTCATCCGGCACGTGGACGCGGGCTACGACCTCGCGGAGTCGGTCGCCTCCGACAAGGACGTGCGGGTGCCGATGCGGGAGGGCGGGGCGTGACGGCCACGGGCGGACCGGGGCCCACCCTGTCCTTCCAGGACATGTGGCGGGAGCTCGCTCCCATCGGACGGCATCCGGACAGCGGCGGCTACCGCCGCTACGCCTGGACCCCCGCCGACACCGACTGCCGTACGTGGTTCCGGGCACAGGCCGAGGCGCGCGGGCTGGCCCTGGAGACCGACCGCAACGGCAACCAGTGGGCCTGGCTCGGTGACCCGCTGGCCGGGGACGCCGTCGTCACCGGCTCGCACCTCGACTCGGTGCCGGACGGCGGCGCCTTCGACGGGCCGCTCGGTGTCGTCTCCTCCTTCGCCGCGCTCGACGAACTCCGCCGCAGGGGAGTGGAGTTCACCCGGCCGCTGGCCATCACCAACTTCGGCGACGAGGAGGGCGCCCGGTTCGGCCTCGCCTGCGTCGGCTCCCGGCTCGCCGCCGGACAGCTGACCGTCGAGGCCGCGCACCGGCTGCGGGACGGGGACGGTGTCACGCTCCCGCAGGCGATGGAGGCGGCCGGGTACGACCCCGACGCCATCGGCCCGGACCCCGAACGGCTCGCCCGTATCGGCGCGTTCGTCGAGCTGCACGTCGAGCAGGGCCGCGCCCTCGATCTCAGTGGCGACCCGGTCGGCATCGCCTCCGCGATCTGGCCGCACGGCCGCTGGCGGTTCGACTTCCGGGGCGAGGCCAACCACGCGGGCACCACCCGGCTCGCCGACCGGCGCGACCCTATGCTGACGTACGCCGAGACGGTGCTGGCCGCCCGCCGGGAGGCGGAGCTGGCCGGCGCCCTCGCCACCTTCGGCAAGATCGCCGTCGAGCCGAACGGCGTCAACGCCATCCCCTCGCTCGTACGCGGCTGGCTCGACTCCCGCGCCGCCGACCAGGACACCCTGGACACCGTCGTCACCGGGATCGAGCGGGCCGCCCGGGAACACGCCGGACGGGCCGGTATCGATCTCGACGTCGTACGGGAGTCCTTCACGCCCGTCGTGGAGTTCCAGCACGCCCTGCGCGACGAGCTGGGCACCATCCTGAAGGGCGCCACCCGGGGCAACGGCCGCGCCGTCCCGGTGCTCGGCACGGGAGCGGGACACGATGCGGGTATTTTGTCCGCTTCGGCCCCTACCGCCATGCTGTTCGTCCGGAACCCCACCGGGATCTCGCACTCGCCGGCCGAGCACGCCGCCGAGGACGACTGCGTGGCCGGGGTGACCGCACTCGCCGATGTACTGGAAGGTCTCGCGTGCCGCTGACAACGGAGCCCACAACGGAGTCCACGACGGAACCGGCCACGGAGCCGACCGGCAAGCCCGTCACCGCGACGTACTGGCTCTCCCACGCCTGGCTCGGCACCCATGTCGAGCCGGGCGTCGTCCTGGAGGTGTCCGACGGGCTGATCGCCGGGGTACGGACCGGCGTCGACTCCCCGCCGCCCGGCGCCACCGTGCTGCGCGGGCTCACCCTGCCCGGCCTCGCCAACACCCACTCGCACGCCTTCCACCGCGCACTGCGCTCCACCGTCCAGGTCGGCTCGGGCACCTTCTGGACCTGGCGCGAGACCATGTACCAGGTCGCGGCCCGGCTGACCCCCGACACGTACTACGAACTGGCCCGTGCCGTGTACGCCGAAATGGCGCTGGCCGGCATCACCGCGGTCGGTGAGTTCCACTATCTGCACCACGCGCCCGGCGGCACCCCGTACAGCGACCCGAACGCGATGGGCGCCGCCCTGATCGAGGCCGCGCGTGAGGCGGGCATCCGGATCACCCTCCTGGACACCGCCTACCTCGCCGCGGGGTTCGGCCGCCGCCCCTCCCAGTACCTGAAGCCCGACCGCCACCAGCTGCGCTTCTCCGACACCACGGCCGACGCCTGGGCCGAGCGCGCCTCCCTCCTCAAGGGCGACGAGCACGCCCTGATCGGTGCCGCCGTCCACTCCGTGCGCGCCGTGCCCGCGGACCAGCTCGCCACCGTCGCGGCCTGGGCGCGGGAGAGGCGGGCGCCGCTCCATGTGCACCTCTCCGAGCAGACCGCGGAGAACGACGCCTGCCTCGCCGCCCACGGCCGCACCCCCACCCGGCTCCTCGCCGACCACGGGGTGCTCGGCCCGCGCACCACCGGGGTGCACAACACCCACCTCACGGCCGAGGACATCGCGCTGATCGGCTCCACGGCCACCGGCACCTGCATGTGCCCGACCACGGAGCGCGATCTCGCCGACGGCATCGGGCCCGCCGTCGCCCTCCAGCGCGCCGGCTCCCCGCTCTCGCTGGGCAGCGACAGCCACGCCGTGATCGACCTCTTCGAGGAGGCGCGGGCGATGGAGCTCAACGAACGGCTGCGCACCAGGACCCGCGGCCACTGGACCGCGGCGGCCCTGCTGCGGGCCGCCTCCGCCGACGGCCACGCCGCGCTCGGCCGGCCGGAGGCGGGCGTCCTCGAACCGGGCGCGCCCGCCGACCTGGCGACCGTCGCCCTGGACTCCGTCAGAACAGCGGGGCCGGTGCCGCGACTTGCCGCCGAGACAGCCGTATTCGCCGCCTCCGCGGCCGATGTGCGCCATACGGTGGTCGCCGGACGGCACATCGTGCGCGACGGGCAGCACGCGCTCGTCCCCGACGTCCCGGCGGCACTCGCGAAGGCCATCGCCGCCCTGCACCACTGAACGGCGCGGCCGCGAACCCTCCGCCGCCCCCACGCAAGGAGAGCAGTCCCCCGATGACGACGATCGCCATCACCCACATCTCCGCACTGGTCACCAACGACCCCTCCCTCGGTGACGGTTCCCCCCTCGGACTGATCCAGGACGCGGCCGTCGTCATCGAGGGCGAGCACGTCGTCTGGACCGGTGAATCCAGCAAAGCACCCGCCACTGACAACGCCGTCGACGCGGCGGGACGGGCCGTGATCCCCGGCTTCGTCGACTCCCACTCGCATCTGCTCTTCGCGGGCGACCGCACCCAGGAGTTCAACGCCCGGATGTCCGGCCGCGCCTACAGCGCGGGCGGCATCCGCACCACCGTCGCCGCCACCCGCGCCGCCACCGACGACGAGCTCGACGCCAACGTCGCCCGCTACCTCGCAGAGGCGCTGCGCCAGGGCACCACGACCTTCGAGACCAAGTCCGGCTACGGCCTCACCGTCGAGGACGAGGCCCGCGCCCTGCGCATCGCCGCCCGCCACACCGAGGAGGTCACCTTCCTGGGCGCCCACATCGTCTCCCCGGACTACGCCGACGACCCGGCCGGATACGTCGGCCTGGTGACCGGTCCGATGCTCGACGCCTGCGCCCCGTACGCCCGTTGGATCGATGTCTTCTGCGAGCGCGGCGCCTTCGACGGGGACCAGGCCCGCGCCGTCCTCACCGCGGGCCGCGCCAGGGGCCTGCACCCGCGCGTCCACGCCAACCAGCTCGGCCACGGCCCCGGCGTCCAGCTCGCCGTCGAACTCGACGCGGCCTCCGCCGACCACTGCACTCACCTCACCGACGCCGACATCGACGCCCTGGCCCAGTCCGCCACCGTCGCCACGCTGCTCCCGGGCGCCGAGTTCTCCACCCGCGCCGCCTGGCCGGACGCCCGCCGCATCCTGGACGCGGGCGCCACCGTCGCGCTCTCCACGGACTGCAACCCGGGCTCCTCGTTCACCTCGTCCATGCCGTTCTGCGTCGCACTCGCCGTGCGCGACATGGGCATGACCCCCGACGAAGCGCTCTGGTCCGCCACCGCGGGCGGCGCAGCGGCCCTGCGGCGCACCGACATCGGACGCCTCGCCCCCGGCGCCCGCGCCGATCTGGTGGTCCTCGACGCACCCAGCCACGTCCACCTCGCCTACCGGCCCGGCGTACCGCTGGTGCACGAGGTCTGGCGGCGCGGCGAGCGCACCGGCCCGCGCCGCTCCGGCTGAGGACGAGCCAGTAGCCGGCGGGCCCATAACGGACAGGCCCGTCACCAGGAGGCCGTAACGCGGAAGGACCTGCCCCTCGGCGGGGCAGGTCCTTGGTCCGGCAGTCCTCGCGGGCGCGCCGCGAGGTGCCCGCTCACTCGTCCAGCGTCAGGCCCTTGCGGAGCTTGACCAGAGTCCGCGAGAGCAGCCTGGAGACGTGCATCTGCGAGATGCCGAGCTCCTCGCCGATCTCCGACTGCGTCATGTTGGCGACGAACCGGAGCGAGAGGATCGTCCGGTCGCGGCCGGGCAGCGAGGCGATCAGCGGCTTCAGGGACTCGATGTACTCGATGCCTTCGAGCCCGTGGTCCTCGTAGCCGAGCCGGTCGGCCAGCGCGCCGTCGTTCTCGTCCTCCTCCGGCTTGGCGTCCAGCGAACTCGCGGTGTACGCGTTGCTCGCGGCCATGCCTTCGACGACTTCTTCGTTGCTGATGCCCAGGCGGTCGGCGAGCTCGCCCACGGTGGGCGAGCGGTCCAGCTGCTGGGCGAGCTCGTCGCCCGCCTTGGCCAGGTCGAGCCGCAGCTCCTGCAGACGGCGCGGTACGCGGACGGACCAGCTGGTGTCGCGGAAGAAGCGCTTGATCTCACCGACGATGGTCGGCATCGCGAAGGTCGGGAACTCGACGCCCCGGCTGAGCTCGAAGCGGTCGATCGCCTTGATCAGGCCGATGGTGCCGACCTGGATGATGTCCTCCATCGGTTCGCTGCGGGAGCGGAACCTGGAGGCGGCGAACTTGACCAGGGCCATGTTCAGCTCGACGAGCGTGTTGCGCACGTAGGAGTACTCGTGGGTGCCCTCTTCGAGGCGTTCGAGCCGGGTGAAGAGCGTCTTGGAGAGCGCCCTGGCGTCCAGCGGCCCCATCTCGGAGGCGGGCGGGATCTCGGGAAGTTCCACGAGTCCGCCGGTGGTGCTTTCGGTATCGCCGTAATCACTGCTGGTGGTGCTTGAGCGCGTGCCGTCCAGGACGGTCGCGGCAGGGGAGTGTGATTCGGTCAGTCCCTGAGGACATGCTGACGCCGCGTTGTGGGTACGCGGTTCGTCGAGCCGGGGTGACATGGTCTCCTCCATCGTTCTCGGCATATGGCTGCCGATGCCTATACGTGTTCCTGCGGTGAAGCGGCGCCTCCAAAGCCGGCCATGTTTTGGGTGTCCCCCTACCCTTACCCGGTCCGGATGGCCGGATACAAGCTCCAATTACCGCTATATGTCCGGTTTGTTGAGGTCTTCGGCTACCGCGTGGCGCACTAAACGCGTACTCTTTCGACAACGTCAGCGACAGCTGCAACGCATCTGCACGCATGGTTGTGCAGACAGTGACGATCGGTGAAGAGGGACGGGCATGGACCGCGGGACGGTCGGCAGCACGAACCGGGGTCGGCTTCAGGTCGATGCCCGCACCGTGGGCCGTAGTGAGGTTGTGACGCCGGTCGGTGAGCTCGATCACCACACCGCCGACCTGCTGCGCGAACCCCTGGACAGTGCGGTCGAGCAAGGGCGTGTGCGCCTGGTGGTGGACTGCTCGCGACTCGAATTCTGTGATTCCACCGGGCTGAACGTGCTGCTCGGTGCCCGCCTCAAGTCGGAGGCGGCCGGGGGAGGGGTCCATTTGGCCGGAATGCTGCCGGTGGTGGCGCGGGTGTTCGAGATCACCGGAGCCGAAGCGGTTTTCACCGTTCACGACTCCCTCGAAGAGGCCCTGGAAGACTGACCGTGGCGCGTTTCGACACCCCGGGCGCCTCGTGTGTTGCTCGTGTCACGGGATCCGCGTAGCCGAAGTGGGTGTTGTCACGCATCCGCCGGGCAGGAGATCCCCTGGTGAGCCCTCTCGGTGAGCCGCACGCTCCGTATCCGACCGATGCCCGTACCGGCGTCCCTGCCCGTATTCGTATGTGTATGCGTGGCTCTATCTGTACCTGTATCTGTATCTGTATCTGTTCGATGGCGACATGGTGAATCGGTGAGGTGAAGCGCTGATGAGCACCACCCGGCAGCATCCGCCGGGCGACCTCGGCCGCGAGCCGGAGGGCGCGGGCGTGGGTGCACATGCCGACGCGGGCCCCGGCGCGGACGTGGGCCCCGGCGCTTCCTCCGACGGTCCGGCGGGTCCGGGCGAGCGGCAGTGGCGCACGCTGTCCCTGCGGGAGGTGAACGGCATCGTGCCGACGGCCCGTGATTTCGCGCGCACTGCGCTCCAGGACTGGGGCTGGCTGCCCGCCTCGACCGCCGACCGCCGGGCGGTCGCGGAGGACGTCCTGCTGGTCGTCTCCGAGCTGGTCACCAACGCGTGCCTGCACGCGGAGGGACCCGACGAGCTGCGTATCGGGCGTACGCCCAAGGCGCTGCGGGTCGAGGTCGTCGACGGTGGCGCGGGACAGCCCGCGCCGCGTACCCCGCACCGGGCCGGCCGGCCCGGCGGGCACGGCATGTTCATCGTGCAGCGGCTCTGCCTGGACTGGGGAGTCGTACGAGTGCCGGGCGAACCCGGCAAGACCGTCTGGGCGGAGCTGGCCGCCCCCGCATAGCCGGCCTCTCGTTTGGATCATGCCGGGCTCGCGGGGCCTGGCCTGATCCAGACCAAAGACCATGGACGGGTTTCCCTCCGCCCGGCTCCGAGCCCCTACCCCTCCGGGCCCCCGGGCCCCACGCACCTCTGAGAGCGCGCCGGATCGGCGCGCTCTTTGTCTTCCCTCCACAAGGCCCCGGGCGTACCTTGAGCGCCAAATCTGATGTGTCGTCAGCTATTTGGGCCGCACGGAAGCGGCGCACGGCGACTCCCGGCATGAGGGGAATTCGAGGTGTCGTACCAGAAGCGAACAGCTCTCGCGCTGGCGTCCGGGCTGGCGGGGGCGGTGGTGCTGATGGTCGCGCCCGCCGCCCACGCGACGGTCGTCGACGTCAACTACAAGTGCAAGACGCCGATCGGGGACAAGGCCGCCGTGTCGCCCATCGACATCAAGAGCGTCAAGAGCGGCGGCGGCTACAAACTCACGATGTCCTTCCAGAAGGGCGTCTCCTCCAGCCCGGTCGAGCTGGGCAAGGGCGCGATGAACCCCAGCGCGGTGATCAAGGTGGGCGGCGCCGACCCGGGCCAGGTCCAGGTGTCCGGAGCCGCCAACTCCGCCGCGATCCCCGCCAACAGCCCCATCAAGATCAGCGATCTGTCGGGGACGTACACCCCGAAGAAGAGCGGCAAGGTCGACTTCACCGCCGGCGTGCTCACCATCAAGGCACTCGGTACGACGACGACCTGCACCCCGTCCAACAACCCGGGCCCCTCGCTCTCCCTCGACGTCACGGCCGCGGGCGGCGGCGGAAGTGCGAGCGGCGGTGGGCAGAGCACGCCGGACGGCGGGTCCTCGCTGCCCAAGACCGGCCCGCTCGACTCGGCGGTCGCGCTCGGCACGCTCGGCGGGACGGTGCTGCTGTCCGGCGCGGCCGGAGTGCTGTGGCTGACCAGGCGCGGGCAGCGGGCCACCGGCTGACTCCCGCGAACCGCAGCCGCCGTCACGCACCAGGGAGCCGCCCATGCCGCCGTTGACCGGTCACCTCACCCGACTCGCCCTTGCCGCACCGCTGCTCGCCGCCCTGTGGTGGACCGCCGCCATGACCGCGGCGGCCGGTGCCACCGAGCACCCGGCCGCCCCGGCGTGGACGGCGCAGCCCGCGGCGAACGGTGCGGGCCGGGACGGCGGCAGACCGTACTTCTACCTGGAGGGCCTGCCCGGCAGCGTCCTCCAGGACCGGCTCTCGGTCACCAACCCGGGCCCGGACCCGCTGACCGTACGGCTGCGCGGCGCCGACGCGTACAACACCGCGGAGGGCGGCTTCGCGGTACGCGGCGCGCACGGCTCCACCGGTACCGGGGCCTGGCTGCGGACGGCCACGGAGAAGGTGACCGTGCCCGCCCGTACCCGCGCGGAGGTGCCCGTGTCCGTCACGGTGCCGGACGACGCGCTGCCCGGTGACCACCCGGGCGCGATCGTCGCGGAGAGCGGCGGCCGCTCGGTGGGCGTCCGGGTCCAGCTGCGGGTCGGCGGCCCGACGCTGGCCGCGCTCACGGTCGAGGACGTCGGGGTGGCCGGGGGCACCATCCACTACACGCTGGTCAACCGGGGCAACGCGGTCCTCGTGCCCCGGCTCGCCATCAGCGCCGACGGGGTGTTCGGCACGCTGCTGCGCCGCGAGGCGCGCCCGCTGCCCGTCGAGCTGCTGCCCGGACAGCGGGTCCGGCTCACCGAACCGTGGCGGGACACCCCAGCCCTCGACTCGGCCACCGTCCGGCTGCGCGTGAGCGCCGCGGGCGGCGCGCACAGCGAGGCGACGGCCTCCGCGCTCTTCGTCCCGTGGCTGCCGCTCTCCGGGGGCGCGCTGCTGCTCCTGGCCGGAGCCGCCGCGGGCACGTACGCACACCGGAGACGGCGAGCGGCACGGCGCGGCGGGCACGGCTCCGCCGGTACCGGGGCCGCCCCGTCCCCTGACCGGCAACAGCACTCCGACGAGAGGCACTTGGTGAAGGCGGGAGCGGAATCGTGACTGGACGGACCGGACCGGCGGCACTCCGGAGCGAAGGCCGCGGGCGGGCGGCCCTGCTGCTGGCCGCGATACTGCCCGTCCTGCTGCTGACCGCGACCGGCGCCCACGCCGCAGTCCCCGGCGCGGCGGACCCGAAACCGGCGGTCGCGCTCTCCGGGAAGCAGGCGGGCAAGGGCGGCGAGATCACCGTCAAGGGCACCGGCTGGCGGCCGGACACCCTGCTGATGATGCTGGTCTGCGGGCGGTCCAGCCCGGACCGGGGGGTGATCGGCGGCACCAACTCCTGCGCCAACGCGGACGGCAGGGCCGTCACCACCGACTCCAGGGGCGCGTTCAGCAAGAAGCTGCCGGTCGCGGAGCCGCCCGTACCGTGCCCCTGCGTGGTGCACGTGGCGACGGTCACCGGGGACCAGTCCGTGGCCGACGCCGCGTTCGTCGTCGCCGGACACCCGGTCGCCGCACTGCCCAAGGAGGACGGTGACGGGAAGCTCGCCGTCCTCGCCACCACCCGGCTGGAGGGCGACAGCGGCATTCTCACCTGGTTCGGCGCCCCGCCGTCCCGCCGGCTCGTCCTCACCGTGGGCAATCTGGGCTCCGCCCCGGTCAAGGACCCGGTCTTCCAGGTCGGCACCGCCCACGGCGTCTACGCCCCGCAGTGGGAGGAGCGGCAGTGGCGCGGCACCGTCGAGCCCGGCCGCAAGGCGCGGATCGAACTTCCCGTCGAGCTGACGGCGGGCGCCCACGGCGACTACCAGGTCTCGCTGAAGTACGGCACCAAGGTGCTGGCCGAACAGCCTTGGGGGGTCGGCCGCCCGTGGGGCGTGACGCTCTTCTGGATCCTGCTCTGCCTCGTCGTGCCCGCCGCCGTGTTCCGCATCGGCATGGCGGTCGTCGACAAGGTACGGCCGCGCTCCGCGCACGCGGCGGCCCGGCCGCGCCGGCGTACCGACCGGTTCACCGAGGCGACGGCCCGGCTGCCGAAGCTGCGGCGGACACCCGCGCCGTCCGAGGGCCCCGCGCCCGCGGCGGGCACGGGCACCACCACGGCCGCGCTGCCGTGGTTCACCCCTGATTCCGCACCGTCAGAGCACAGACCGACGACGAAGGGACATTCGTGAGTACGCAACGCAGGACGGTCGCGGCGGGAGTCGCGATGATGATCGGCGGGGCGGGCATGCTGCTGGCCGCGAGCCCTGCCCAGGCCGCCGACATCTCGTACAAGACGGAGTGCATACCCCCGGCCATCTCCGGACTGCCGCCCGTGCAGGGCACCACCCAGGTGCAGCTGACGGTACCCGCCCAGGCGAAGGTCGGGGACACCGTCGAGGTGGTGTGGAAGACGGTCGCGGCCGCCTCCAAGAACCCCGATGTCCTGGACCTGAGCAAGGACACGGTCCAGCCGACCGGCACCATCAAGCTGGGCGGCGCCGCCACCGGCGACCTGAAGATGGAGGGACCCCGGCAGAACCCGCCGATCCCCAAGAACTCCGCGATGCTCCTCTCGGACATGAAGGGATCGCTGAAGCTGGAGAAGGCGGGTGACCTGACGCTGACGCCGGACGCGTACAACATCAACGTCTCCAAGCCGATCTCCACGGACACCAAGTGCACCCCGAAGGAGACGGTGAAGCCGGGCGCGACGATCAAGGTCACCGACGGCGGCGGAACCGCGGCCGGCGGCACGACCGACGGCGGTACGGATGCCGGCGGCACGACCGACGGCGGGACCGACGCCGGGGGCACGACCGACGGCGGCACGGACGCGGGCGGCACCGATACCGGAGGTGCGGCCACCGGAGGCGACACCGGCGGTACGGACGCCGGGGGCGCCACCTCGGGTTCCGGCGGCACCGGCGGTGCCACCGACTTCCCGGGCAAGGAGGTCGCCGTCAACTTCGCCTGCAAGTCGCCGGGACCCGCCTCCATCGAGTCCAAGGTGACGGTCAGCGCCAAGAAGAACGGCGGCAGCTACGGGCTCACGGTCAAGACGGCCAAGGGCGTGATGGACAGCCCGGCCGACCTGCCCGCGGGTGCGCTGAAGCCGTCCATGCAGATCGTCGTGGGCGGCGCCGACAAGGGCTCCGTCGCCGTCACCGGACCGGGGAACCCCGATCCGCTGAAGACGGGCAAGCCGGTCGACCTGCCCGACATGACCGGCACGTACAAGCCGGGCGCCTCCGGCAAGTCCACCCTCACTCCGGGCACCCTGACGATCGACGTCACGCTCGGCGGCTCGAAGATCAACATCCCGTGCACGGTCAAGGGCGCGGTCAAGGCGTCGCTCGAACTCGACACCACCGCCCAGCAGGGCGGCGCGTCCGGCGGTGACACCGCCGGCTCCGGCGGAGCGGCGGCCGCGGCGGGCGGCGGTACGGCCTCCGGCGGCGGTCTCGCGGCCACCGGTGCGGAGGACAACGGCGCCCTGCGCGCACTCGGCCTGGTCGCCGGTACGGCGATCCTGCTGGGCGGCGCGGTGTTCACGTTCACCCCGTGGCGCAGGCTGCGCTCCGGCCGGTGAGCTGAAGCGCGTACGCGTACGGCAGGGGCCGCCGCACCGTTTCCCCGGTGCGGCGGCCCCTGGCCGGTGTGTGCGACGCGGTCAGCTCATGTGCTGGGTGACCTTCCTGCGGTACATCCAGATGCCGACACCGGCGATGACCGCGAGGACCGCCTCGAAGGCGACGGCGCCCGAGGTGTTCAGATCGACCCCGAGCTGCGGGGACGTCAGGAGACCGGTCACCGAGTCGCCCGCGGTGACCGCGAGGAACCAGACGCCCATCATCTGGGAGCTGTACTTCGCCGGAGCCATCTTCGTGGTGACCGACAGGCCGACCGGCGAGAGGCAGAGCTCCGCGACGGTCTGGATGAAGTAGATCGCCACCAGCCACATCGGGCTGACCCGGCCGCCGTTGGCGGCGGTGTCGATCAGCGGGATCAGGAAGACGACGAAGGAGACACCGATCAGCACGAGGCTGGAAGCGAACTTGACGGCGGTGCTGGGTTCCTTGCCGCGCTTGTTCAGCCACAGCCAGCCCGAGGCCATCACTGGGGCCGCCGCCATGACGAAGATCGGGTTCAGCGACTGGTACCAGGAGGTGGGGAAGTCGAAGCCGAGCAGGCTGTTCGTCGTCGAGTTCTCACCGAAGATCGACAGGGTCGAACCGTTCTGGTCGTAGATCATCCAGAAGACGGCGGCGACGACGAAGAACCAGATGTAGCCCGACAGCTTGGACTGCTCGGTCTTCGTCAGTTCCTTGTCGCGCTTCATGCGGACCAGGACGGCGACCGGGATGACCAGACCGGCGATGGTGATCGGCAGCACCGCCCAGTCGACGAAGTTGCCGGTGGCGGCGAGCAGACCGTAGAAGACGACCGCGACGATCAGCCAGATCAGGCCCTTGCGCAGGGCCGAGCGCTTCTGCTCCTCCGTCGCCGGGGTGGCGACGACATTGCTCTCCGGGCTCAGGTGGCGGGTGCCCAGCATGAACTGGGCGAGGCCCAGCGCCATACCGGCCGCGGCGAGCGCGAAGCCGAAGTGCCAGTTGACGTTCTCACCGACGGTGCCGATGGTCAGCGGGGCGAGGAAGGCGCCGACGTTGATGCCGATGTAGAAGAGCGTGAAGCCACCGTCACGGCGTGGATCCTCCGGGCCCTTGTAGAGGTGGCCGACCATCGTGGAGATGTTCGCCTTCAGCAGCCCGGAGCCGAGCGCGACGAGGGCGAGGCCCGCGAAGAACGTCGCGGAGTTCGGCACGGCGAGCGTGATGTGGCCGAGGATGACGACACCGCCGCCGATGGCGACCGTCTTGCGCGGCCCCCAGAAGCGGTCGGCGAGCCAGCCGCCCGGCATGGTGAGCAGGTAGACCATCGCCATGTAGGCGGAGTAGATCGTCGTCGCGGTGGCGGCGTTCATGTGCAGGCCGCCGGGCGCGATCAGGTACAGCGGGAGCAGTGCCTTCATGCCGTAGAAGCTGTACCGCTCCCACATCTCGGTCATGAAGAGCGTGGCCAGGCCGCGGGGGTGGCCGAAGAAGGTCTTCTCCGCGCCGGGGGGGCTGGCAGGGTCCTTCGTCAGGCTGGACGCCATGGTCGATCCTTGCTTGCTCGGGACGCGGCGCCTCGTGAAGCGGTACGCGCCCGGTGGGGGGAGGCCGGCACCGACGCGGGTACGCCCACCGCGACGGGATCCACGCCCGGTGCCTTCATTGGCGTTCCGGGCCCGGCCCACAGGTCATTCACTGAAACTTCCGGGCCGGCGGGTACCGACCCCGCACACAAAAGAGACCCTGGGTGCTTATAGCTCCCCAAAGGTCTTTGAGTAGTGCAACAGGCGTTGAGACACCATACGACACGACAGAAGTGGATATGAAAGGACTTGAGACATGGAACACAGGTGGGAGTGCAACCACACTCCCACATTCGAAGGTCTGGACCTGAACCGGGCGCAGACCCGCAGGGCTTTTGGATCACCTCACTCCTTGTCCGCCGCGCGGACTACCATCACTCCATGACCCGTGTACTGCTCGCCGAGGACGACGCATCCATCTCGGAGCCATTGGCCCGCGCCCTGCGTCGGGAGGGTTACGAGGTCGAGGTCCGCGAAGACGGTCCGACCGCTCTCGACGCCGGCCTCCAGGGCGGCGTCGACCTGGTCGTACTCGACCTGGGGCTGCCCGGGATGGACGGCCTCGAAGTCGCCCGCAGGCTCCGCGCCGAGGGCCACACCGTGCCGGTGCTCGTGCTGACCGCCCGTGCCGACGAGGTCGACACGGTCGTCGGCCTCGACGCCGGCGCCGACGACTACGTCACCAAGCCCTTCCGGCTGGCCGAGCTCCTGGCCCGGGTCCGGGCGCTGTTGCGCCGCGGGGCCACCGAGCCCGCCGCGCAGCCCGCCACCCACGGCGTCAGGATCGACGTCGAGTCCCACCGGGCCTGGATGGGCGACGAGGAACTCCAGCTCACCGCCAAGGAATTCGACCTGCTGCGGGTCCTGGTCCGCGACGCGGGCCGGGTCGTCACCCGCGACCAGCTGATGCGCGAGGTCTGGGACACCACCTGGTGGTCGTCCACCAAGACCCTCGACATGCACATCTCCTGGCTCCGCAAGAAGCTCGGGGACGACGCGGCCAATCCGCGCTACATCGCCACGGTCCGGGGCGTCGGCTTCCGCTTCGAGAAGAGCTGACGTACAGAAGCACTCATGCGCCGAAGACTGATCAACTCCACCCTCGCAGTGGTGCTCGTGGTGATCGCCGTCTTCGGCGTCTCCCTCGTCATCGTCGAGGCCCGCACCATCAGCAGCAGCGCCCAGGAGAGCGTCGACTCCGAGGCGCTGCGCGTGATCAGTGTCATCGAGAGCCGGCTCCTGGGCTCCGAGCGGATCAACCCCGGAGTGCTGGCCGAACAGGTCGACGACAAGCGCTACGCCCTGGTGAAGATGGTCGGCCGCGAACCGATCGAGGTGGGGGAGCGCCCCGGCGGCAGTGTGATCAGCGCCACCGAGGTGGGCGAGCACGGCGAGCGGGTCACCATCGAGGAGTCCCGCTCAGCCGTCACCCGCGAGGTCGGCCGCACCCTGTTGATCATCGGCGCGGTGGCGCTGCTGGCCATCGTCTCCGCCGTCCTGCTCGCGGTGCGCCAGGCCAACAAGCTCGCCTCGCCGCTCACCGATCTGGCCGAGACCGCGGAGCGCCTCGGCTCCGGCGACCCCCGCCCGCGCCACAAGCGGTACGGGGTGCCGGAGCTGGACCGGGTCGCCGATGTGCTCGACTCCTCCGCCGAACGGATCGCCCGGATGCTGACCGCGGAGCGCCGGCTGGCCGCCGACGCCTCCCACCAGCTCCGTACGCCGCTGACCGCGCTCTCCATGCGGATCGAGGAGATCTCGGTCACCGACGACCCGGAGACGGTCAAGGAGGAGGCGAACATCGCCCTCACCCAGGTCGAGCGCCTCACGGACGTGGTCCAGCGGCTGCTGACCAACGCCCGCGACCCGCGGACCGGCTCGGCCGTCGTCTTCGACCTCGACGAGGTGGTCAAGCAGCAGATCGAGGAGTGGCGCCCGGCCTACCGGGGCGAGGGCCGCGCCATCGTCCGCTCCGGCAAACAGGGGCTGCGGGCCGTCGGCACCCCGGGCGCGGTCGCGCAGGTGCTGGCCGCGCTGATCGAGAACTCGCTGATGCACGGTGGCGGCACGGTCGCCCTGCGGACCCGGGTCACCGGCAACCAGGCGGTCATCGAGGTGACGGACGAGGGCACCGGAGTCCCCGCGGACCTGGGCGCGCGGATCTTCGAGCGGACCATCAGCGGCCGCAACTCCACGGGGATCGGCCTCGCGGTCGCCCGGGACCTGGCGGAGGCGGACGGCGGCCGCCTCGAACTGCTCCAGCAGCAGCCCCCGGTCTTCGCGCTGTTCCTCAGCCGGGTGGCCCTGAACAGAAAAGAACCGGAACGCCCGGTGAGGTAACCGGAGCGCTCTCGGACGTGCCCGGAGGGCTACCGCCGGGCCGTATCCGCCTCGACCCGCACCACGGGCGCGGCCGCCGGCGCGGGCACGGAAACCGCGGGCGGCACCGGCGCCCCCGCCTCACTCAGCACGCCCTCTTTGTCAGGCAGCGCCTTGAACACCCAGCTCCGGTACGACCAGAAGCGGAACAGCGTCGCGACACCGATCCCGACGATCTTGAAGACATTGCTCTGGACCGGGCTGTTCCAGCCGAACCCGTACGTCGCGGCGTACAGCACCCCGGTCTCGATGACCGCTCCCACCGCGCTGAACAGCAGGAACAGCGTGAGTTCCCGCGTCCGTCCGCTCTTGTCGCGGTCCCGGTACGTCCAGTACCGGAAGCCGACGTAGTTGCAGAGGATGGCGACGAACGTGGCGAGCAGCCCCGCCCGGACCGTCGGGATGTCCGTGTAGCGCCACAGCAGGTTGGATACCGCGATATTGACGACCAGACCGACCGCGCCGACCACGCCGAACTTGGCGATCTCCCGGGCCAGCAGATCCAGCCGGGCCCGCAGTGCGCCCCGTTCACTCATGGTGATTGCTCAGCCCGTCTGTCGGTTCGTCTTCAGGTTCCGTCAACCCGGCCATGCTAACCAGCCCGCCCGTCGGCCGCCCGTGAGCAGGGGTACGGGTGTGGCGAGCCGGGCACCCCGGGCCGTCGTCGGGAGCCCCCGGGGCGTGCGGATACCCTGGAGGAGTGACGTTCCCGGTAGTCGGCATGGTCGGTGGCGGTCAGCTCGCCCGTATGACCCACGAGGCGGGCATCCCCCTCGGCATCAAGTTCAAGCTCCTCAGCGACACCGCTCAGGACTCGGCGGCCCAGGTCGTGAATGAAGTCGTCGTGGGCGACTATCGCGACCTGGACACGCTGCGTGCCTTCGCACGCGGCTGCGACGTGATCACCTTCGATCACGAGCACGTGCCGACCGAGCACCTGCGGGCCCTGGAGGCGGACGGCATCCCCGTGCGCCCCGGCCCCGACGCGCTGGTGCACGCCCAGGACAAGGGGGTGATGCGCGCGAAGCTCACCGAGATCGGCGCGCCCTGCCCCCGCCACCGCATCGTGGCGGACCCGGCCGACGCCGCGGCCTTCGCGCACGAAATCAGCGGAGGCGGCGCGCAGCGCCCCGGTGAGGGGCGGTGGCCGGGCGACGGGTCGGGAGGCTTCCCCGTCATCCTCAAGACCGTGCGCGGCGGCTACGACGGCAAGGGCGTCTGGGTGGTCCGCTCGGAGGCGGACGCGGCCGAACCCTTCCGGGCCGGTGTCCCGGTCCTCGCGGAGGAGAAGGTCGACTTCGTACGGGAGCTGGCGGCCAACATCGTCCGCTCGCCGCACGGCCAGGCGGTCGCCTACCCGGTCGTCGAGTCGATCCAGGTCAACGGTGTCTGCGACACGGTGATCGCCCCCGCCCCCGAGCTGGACGAGCGGCTCGCCGGCGAGGCCCAGCAGCTGGCACTGCGGATCGCGGCCGAGCTGGGCGTGGTCGGACACCTCGCGGTCGAACTCTTCGAGACCCGCGACGGGCACATCCTCGTCAACGAGCTGGCGATGCGCCCGCACAACTCCGGGCACTGGACGCAGGACGGCGCGATCACCTCGCAGTTCGCCAACCACGTCCGGGCGGTCCTGGACCTCCCGCTGGGGGACCCGCGCCCGCGCGCCACCTGGACGGTCATGAGCAACGTCCTGGGCGGCGACTACCCGGACATGTATCAGGCGTACCTGCACTGCATGGCCCGCGACCCGCAGCTCAAGATCCACATGTACGGAAAGGACGTGAAGCCCGGCCGCAAGGTCGGCCACGTCAACACCTACGGCGACGATCTGGCGGACGTGCGGGAGCGCGCCCGGCACGCGGCCGACTACCTGCGAGGAACGATCACCGAATGACTTCCCCCGCCTCCGCCGCACCGGTCATCGGCATCGTCATGGGCTCGGACTCCGACTGGCCCGTCATGGAAGCGGCGGCCAAGGCCCTCGAGGAGTTCGAGATCCCCTACGAGGTCGACGTCGTCTCCGCCCACCGCATGCCGCGCGAGATGATCGCGTACGGCGAGAACGCCGCGGGCCGCGGACTGAAGGCGATCATCGCCGGGGCGGGCGGCGCCGCCCACCTGCCCGGCATGCTCGCCTCCGTCACCCCGCTGCCGGTCATCGGCGTACCGGTGCCGCTGAAGTACCTGGACGGCATGGACAGCCTGCTCTCCATCGTGCAGATGCCCGCCGGGGTGCCCGTCGCCACCGTCTCGGTCGCCGGCGCGCGCAACGCGGGCCTGCTGGCGGCCCGCATCCTCGCCTCCCACGACAGCGAGCTCCGGGCCCGCATGGTCGAATTCCAGAAGGAGCTCAACGACCAGGCCACCGAGAAGGGCAAGCGGCTGCGCACCAAGGTGCGCGGCGCGGACTCCTTCGGCTTCGGAAAGTAGGCAGCGATGGACCAGCTGGAGAGGGCCGGGGAACTCCTCGCGGAGTACCCCGTGGTCGACGGGCACAACGACCTGCCGTGGGCGCTGCGCGAGCAGGTCAACTACGACCTGGACGCCCGGGACATCGCCACCGACCAGTCGGCCCATCTGCACACCGACATCCCCCGGCTGCGCGCGGGCGGCGTCGGGGCCCAGTTCTGGTCCGTCTACGTCCGGTCCGACATGGCGGGCGAGGACGCCGTCAGCGCCACCCTGGAGCAGATCGACGCGGTCACCGAGCTGCTGGCCCGGCACCCCGCGGACCTGCGCCGCGCGCTGACCGCCGACGACATGGAGGCGGCCCGCGCCGAGGGCCGCATCGCCTCCCTGATGGGCGCCGAGGGCGGCCACTCCATCAACAACTCGCTGGGCACCCTGCGCGCCCTGCACACCCTCGGCGTCCGCTACATGACGCTGACCCACAACGACAACATCGCCTGGGCGGACTCAGCGACCGACGAGCCGGGCGTCGGCGGCCTCTCCCCGTTCGGCCACGAGGTCGTACGGGAGATGAACCGCACCGGGATGCTGGTCGACCTCTCGCACGTGGCGGCCACGACGATGCGCGACGCCCTGCGCACGTCCACCGCGCCGGTGATGTTCTCGCACTCCTCGGCGCGGGCGATCTGCGACCACCCGCGCAACATCCCCGACGACGTCCTGGCGCAGCTCCCGGCCAACGGCGGCATCGCCATGGCGACCTTCGTGCCGAAGTTCGTCCTGCCGGCGGCCGTCGCCTGGACGAAGGCCGCCGACGAGAACATGCGCGCCCAGGGCCTGCACCACCTGGACACCACCGAGCGGGGCATGAAGGTCCACGCCGCGTTCGAGGCGGCGAACCCCCGCCCGATGGCGACCGTGGCGACGATCGCGGACCACCTCGACCACATGCGCGAGGCCGCCGGGATCGACCACATCGGGATCGGCGGCGACTACGACGGCACCGCGTTCCTCCCGGAGGGCCTGGAGGACGTCGCGGGGTACCCGAACCTGATCGCGGAGCTGCTCGGCCGGGGCTGGTCCACCGCAGACCTGGCGAAGCTCACCTGGCAGAACGCGGTAAGGGTGCTGCGCGCGGCACAGGACGTGTCGCGCGAGCTGTCCGCCCGCCGCGGCCCGTCGCACGCCACGATCGAACAGCTGGACGCCCCGGCGGCCTGAGCAGGCGCGCTCCGTCGTCTAGCAGGCGCAGAGGCAGAACGGGTGCCCCGCCGGATCGGCGTACACCCGGAAGGTCCGCTCGCGGTCGTCCGCTTCGAGCACCGTCGCCCCCAGCGCCAGCACCTCGCGCTCCGCCGCGTCCAGATCCTGCACGGTCAGATCGAGGTGGAACTGCTGCGAACCCTGCGACCCCGGCCACTGCGGCGGTACGAAGCCGGGCACGGCCTGGAAGGCGAGCGGAGTGCCGGTGATCCCCGTGAGATCCACCCAGTCCTCCTGCTGCTCGACCTTCCCGCCGAGCAGCGCGGCGTAGAAATTGGCCAGGGCGATGGGATCCGGACAGCCCAGGACGACGGCACCCAGTGCGGCTACAGCCATGACGTTCCTCCTTGGGCAGATGTAGGCAAATGCGGTCAGCTACGGGCAGCTACATACCGCTGGTTACCGTTGAGGCGCCTCAACCGGTAACTGTTACTGCATGCTGCCGCAATGGGGGTAACGTCGCAACCATGAATGAGAGGAACTCCGCGCCCGGCGGACTCGCGCTGATCGAAGCCCTGGTCAACACCCTGGACGTGGAGACCGGCGCGGACACCCTCGACACGGCGGAGGGGCGCGCCGGACTCGACCTGGCCGCCCCGGACGTCCCGGCGGCCCGCACGCTCCGCGAGGCCCTGCGCGCCGTCTGCCTGGCCCACGCGGGCCACCGCCCGCCCGAGGACGGCACGGTGTCCCTGCTGGACCGGCTGCTGGCCGACGCGCCCCTGCGGGTCCGCGTGGACGAGGCGGGTGCGGCGGTGCTGTGCGCGGCGGAGGAGCCGCCCGGACTCACCGCCCGGGTCGCGACGGCCATCGCCGCCGCCTCCGCGGACGGGACCTGGGACCGGCTCAAGGTGTGCGAGGCGGCGGACTGCCGCTGGGCCTATTACGACCGCAGCCCGGCGGGGCGCCGCCGCTGGTGCTCGATGTCGGTGTGCGGCGCCCGCGCCAAGATGCGCGCGTACCGCGCCAGGCAGGGCTGAGCAGGCTCAGGTGTTCAGGCCTTCGGCCGTCCCATCGCCCGGAACGTCCACCCGGCCTCGCGCCACACCGCGGGGTCCAGTGCGTTGCGCCCGTCCAGGATGAGCTTGCGCCCCGCGGCCTCGCCCAGCGTCACCGGGTCCAGCTCGCGGAACTCGCTCCACTCCGTCAGGTGCAGCACCACATCGGCGCCGCGCACCGCGTCCAGGGCGGTGTCCGCGTAGCCGAGGGTGGGGAAGAGGCGGCGGGCGTTGTCCATGCCCTTCGGGTCGAAGACGGTGACCTGGCCGCCCTGGAGGTGGATCTGCCCGGCGACGTTCAGGGCGGGCGAGTCGCGTACGTCGTCCGAGTCCGGCTTGAAGGTGGCGCCCAGGACGCCCACCCGCTTGCCCAGGAACGAGTCGCCGCCGACGGCCTCCCTGGCCAGCTCCACCATGTGGCCGCGGCGCCGCATGTTGATGGAGTCGACCTCGCGGAGGAAGGTCAGCGCCTGGTCGGCGCCCAGTTCACCGGCGCGCGCCATGAAGGCCCGGATGTCCTTGGGCAGGCAGCCGCCGCCGAACCCGATCCCGGCCCGCAGGAACTTCTTCCCGATCCGCTCGTCGTGGCCGATCGCCTCCGCCAGCTTCACGACATCGCCGTCGGCGGCCTCGCAGACCTCGGCCATGGCGTTGATGAAGGAGATCTTGGTGGCCAGGAAGGAGTTGGCCGAGGTCTTCACCAGTTCGGCGGTCGGGAAGTCCGTCACCACGAACGGCGAGCCCTCCGCGACCGGTGTGGCGTACACCTCGCGGAGCAGCTTCTCGGCCCGCTCGCTCTCCACGCCGACGACGATCCGGTCCGGGTGCAGCGTGTCGTTGACGGCGAAGCCCTCGCGGAGGAACTCCGGGTTCCACGCCAGCTCCGCGGCGTCGCCCGCGGGCGCCAGCCCGGTGAGCCGGGCGGCGAGCCGGGCCGCGGAGCCGACCGGCACGGTGGACTTGCCGACGACCAGGGCGGGCCTGGTCAGAAGCGGTGCGAGCGATTCGAAGGCGCTGTCCACGTAGCTCATGTCGCAGGCGTACTCGCCGTGCTTCTGCGGGGTGTTCACGCAGACGAAGTGGACGTCACCGAATTCCGCCACCTCTTCCCACGAGGTGGTGAAGCGCAGCCGGCCGCTGGCGCCCTCGATGCCCGCGACGTGCTTCTTCAGGATCTCTTCCAGCCCCGGCTCGTACATCGGGACCCGGCCGGCCGAGAGCAGCTCGATCTTCTCGGGCACGACGTCGAGCCCCAGCACTTCGAAGCCCAGCTCCGCCATGGCCGCGGCGTGGGTGGCGCCGAGGTAGCCGGTGCCGATCACAGTGATCCTGAGGGCCATGTAGTGCTCCTGGGAGATGCGGACAGACGTGCGGTGAACGAGCATAGTCGTGCCCCTGAAACGCTCCATTCCGGCTGTCGCGAAGCTCACGGCCCCAGCTCGTATGCCATTGCGGGGGCGGGCGCCTAAAATTAGGTTACTTAACGGTAGTTAGCTGCATCCTGGGGAGTGAGAGTCTTGGCGGGTTCGACCGATTTCGACCTGTACCGTCCGGCCGAGGAGCACGAGATGCTCCGTGAGACGGTGCGTGCCCTCGCCGAGGCGAAGATCGCCCCGCACGCGGCCGCGGTCGACGAGGAGGCCCGCTTCCCGCAGGAGGCGCTGGACGCCCTCACCGCTGCCGACCTGCACGCCGTCCACGTACCGGAGGAGTACGGCGGCGCCGGCGCCGACGCGCTCGCCACGGTCATCGTGATCGAGGAGGTGGCCCGCGCCTGCGTCTCCTCCTCTCTCATCCCGGCCGTGAACAAGCTCGGCTCGCTCCCGGTGATCCTGTCCGGCTCCGAGGACCTGAAGAAGAAGTACCTGGGCCCGCTCGCCAAGGGCGACGCGATGTTCTCGTACGCCCTCTCCGAGCCGGACGCGGGCTCCGACGCCGCCGGCATGAAGACCAAGGCCGTCCGCGACGGCGACTTCTGGGTCCTCAACGGCGTGAAGCGCTGGATCACCAACGCGGGCGTCTCCGAGTACTACACGGTCATGGCGGTCACCGACCCGACCAAGCGCTCCAAGGGCATCTCGGCGTTCGTCGTCGAGAAGTCGGACGAGGGCGTCTCCTTCGGCGCCCCGGAGAAGAAGCTCGGCATCAAGGGCTCCCCGACCCGCGAGGTCTACTTCGACAACGTCCGCATCCCCGCCGACCGCATGATCGGCGAGGAGGGCACCGGCTTCGCCACCGCGATGAAGACCCTCGACCACACCCGCATCACGATCGCCGCCCAGGCCCTCGGCGTCGCCCAGGGCGCGCTGGACTACGCCAAGGGCTACGTCCAGGAGCGCAAGCAGTTCGGCAAGCCGATCGGCGACTTCCAGGGCATCCAGTTCATGCTCGCGGACATGGCCATGAAGCTTGAGGCGGCCCGCCAGCTCACCTACTCGGCCGCCGCCAAGTCCGAGCGCCTCGACGGCGACCTCACCTTCTTCGGCGCCGCGGCCAAGTGCTTCGCCTCCGACGTCGCGATGGAGGTCACCACGGACGCGGTCCAGCTCCTGGGCGGCTACGGCTACACGCGGGACTACCCCGTGGAGCGGATGATGCGCGACGCCAAGATCACCCAGATCTACGAGGGCACGAACCAGGTCCAGCGGATCGTGATGGCGCGGAACCTGCCGTAGCCGCCGCGCGACCGGCAGCAGACGCATAGCACGGCGCCCCGCAACCCGATCGTCCCGGGTGCGGGGCGCTTCGCGGTTCCGCGGGTCCATTTCTCGCTGACCAGAGCGGGGCTCCGGCATTGCCGCGGCATCGCGGAGGCCGATGCCTGTCTGGGGCAGCTGTTGCTGCTGCTCGTGGGGCCCGACGGTTCGGGCAAGAGCAACTTCCTGGACGCGCCGCGTCTGCTCTCCGAGGCGCCGCGGACCTCGCTCGACCAGGCGCCGCGAAGCCGTGGGGCACAGACGCCACCTTGAGGCTCGGCCTCGGGACGGGTCGCCGTCCGTCACGACGCTTCCGAGGACGGGGTCCGCCGCTACGTCATGGGGCGTCATGGGCTGGAGCGCGGACCCCTGGGGTGATCCCGGCGTGGCTGTCCTCCCGCCCGCCGCTGACCAGCGGCTTCAGGATGAAACGACCCCAGTGGGGGGATCCGCCGGACGGCGGCAGCGAACCAGGGCTGAGATGCCGGGCGATCCGGTTCCCGGCAAAGAACCCGGAACCGCATTCATTGCTGCGTCCAGGTGCTAGCTTTCAGCTTCCACAGACCGTATGAAGTACCGAACTCCCGGCAAAATAGGCATCGTTCACGGCCTTGGCTGCGCATTTCATGCTCCTCCTCCGATGACTCAGATACGGGGATCCCATATGCCCAGAACTTGGCTGGCCGCCGGAGCTCTGTTCGCCTGCCTGTTGCCCGTCGCGGCCTGCGGCTCGACGCAGGAGCCGGCCGACAGCGCGGACAGCACGCCGGAGTCGTCGTCCACCGTGGGCGGGGCCACGCCTGCCGCTCCACCGGTGTCACCTTCGCCCCCGACGCCGTCCGAGTCACCGGTCCCGGCCACCGGGCGGAAGCTGGTCCTGAACATCACGAACCATGACGGCTACCAGGCGACGCTCAAGGTGACCATCGCGCCGCACGTCATCTACGAGGCCGGTGTCACTCCGCCGGGCATGGAGGAGCGGTGCGCCGCCTACATACCGGGTGACAGTGTGGAACGTGCCCTGGTGGGGATCACCACTGAGCTGATCCCCAGAACGGTCAAGGGCTTCACCTGGCCGGAGGCCTCCCAGCAGACCGTGTCCGTCGAGGCGGACGACATGAGCCTTTGCGACGGAAACCAGGAGTCCGTCGCCAGGTACGTGCACAGCGACCCGAAGGGACCGATCACCACGCAGGGCCTGTTCGAAACAGAGATCACTCCGAACAGCCCCGACGGATTCGGCGACTCCGGGCCGTGGAAGTCCATCAGCGTGACGGTCGACAACGTCGGGTGCGATGTCGTCAGCAAGGACCCCGCCTTCGAGCCGGCCTCGACCCTGTACGACAAGGACTGCGCCTACACCGTCGAAGCGGAGTAGCAGTCCGGGCTTCAACGTGCCACCGGCGTCATCTCGATCACTGGCGGAAGGACAACACATGGGCATGGAAGTCGTGGTCGGAATGCTGATCGCGTGGGCAGCGGGAAAGGCGCGAAGAGCAGGGAGGGGGCTCAACGGGGTCACGGACCGCGCGCTGGAGCTGACCACACAGCGGCTGTGGGATGTCGTGGAAGCCAAGCTGGGCACGGACCCGGCAATCCAGCGGCTGGTGTCCGAGTCGCAGCAGAACGGTGAGCCCACCCCTTCGGCGCGTACGCGTGCCGAGACCGCTCTCCAGGACGCGGCAGACCATGACCCCCGGTTCGCGGCGGCCCTGGAGGCCATTGTCTCGTCGCAGACGGGCGGCGACGGCACCACCGCGGCAGCCAATGGGCCGTCAAGTAGCGTTCAGGCTGGTGGAGCCGCCATTACGGGCCCCACCTTCGGCAACATCAAAGCCAATACCAAGATAATCAACAAGGTCGTGCAGAATCCGCTGATCTCGGTCATCACGATCGTCGTGGTGCTCGGCGCAGCCTTCTTCGGCATCCGGGCGCTCACCGCTTCGTCCGGCGGCGAAGAGAAGTCCGGCTCGGCGGCCATGGTCGGCAACTGGAAGACGTCCGGCTCCTCCAGCCCCAAGGTCTTCGGCGAGGACGGCAGATGTTCGGGCTTCTACTACGACAACGGTGCCCCGCTGGACATCGGCGGCCCGATGACCTGCACCATGTCCAGTACCCCGGACGCCGATGACCGCTACACACTCGTAGTGACCCAGAGTCCGAACGAAGCCACCTACAAGGTCGCTTTCGACACCGCCGACCACGCACAGGTCTACTCGTCCACGGGCCAGAAGATCTACGAGATCGACCGCTTCTGACGGTACAGAAGTGCCTCCTCGCAGGCCCGCCACTCCGCGGTGCCGGGGAGCGGCGCCGCGGAGGCGGGTGGTGGCGGCTCCTGCCCCTGAGGGGGTCCGGGTGCGGCCGGACTTCGCGCCGTACGTCCCCGCTGAGGCATGATCGACGGCATGGGACAGCCACACCTGCCGACCACAGAGGCCGCCGTCGCCGCGATCCGCGAGGTCGCGCGCGCGTACGGCCTGGAGATGACGGTGACCGACGACATCGGTGCCGACCAGACCTCCCGGCGCACCTCGGCGGGCGCCTTCGCCGTTCTCGACGCGGACGGGGCGCTGCCGCACGAGGCGTTCGTCGAACTGGGCGGTACGCCCGTGGTCACCGTTCAGGTGTTTCCCGAGGACGACGCGAAGATCACCGTCGAGGGGGTGGAGTTCAACGACATCCCCCGCGACTCCGTACCCGCGTTCCTGCGCTCCGTGTACGGCGGGACGGCCCACGTGAAGGTCAAGCGCTTCCCGGCCGGCTGCTGGCTTGTCGTGGCGCTGCCCGGGGACGAGACGTACAAGGAGCTCATCGCGCGCACCATGCTCAGCCCCTGGCTCGTCCGCAGCACGCGCGGCTGAGGCGGGGGCTCACGGCGAGCGGTCTCCTGGACTCGGCCGGATGACCCCCGACACGGCCTCCGAACGCCCCGTACTCGCCCCGCCGACCCTGCCTGGGAGCACCGGGGCCGCGCCCTGGCCGACGAACTGCGTTCCTTAGTGGGCCCGTTGGCCCTACGCATCGAGCACATCGGCTCCATCGCCATCCCCGGCATGGCCGCCACACCCGTCTTCGGCCTCCAGGCGGGCGTCGAGGACCTCGCGGCGGCGGCCCTCGCCTTCGAGCAGCCGCCGGCCGGGCTCGGCTTCGGGCGTTCGCCGTACGCCGGCCGGCCGCCGTAGGGCCTGTCGCCAGCCCCCGTCCGCCGCGCGACACCGGGCATCCGGGCCGGTCACGGCGTCGGCCGTGCCTTGTCCCCGCCCCCGGGACGTGACCTCCCGGCAGCGCCCCGGGGCAGCAGCCGTTCGCCCAGCAGGACCGCGCAGGCCGCGACCGTCAGGAGGCCGCCGATGAGGAAGGTGCCCCGTACGCCGGCATGCGTCAGGACCAGTCCGCCGAGCGCGGCGCCCGAGGCGATACCGGCGTTGTAGCCACCGGAGTTGGCCGCCAGAGCCAGGTCCGTACGGCCGGGCGCGCAGTGCAGCATCTCGTTCTGGGTGGCCATGAACACCGGCCCGAGCGCGGCGCCCGTCAGGGCCAGGAACACCGCCGCCGCCACCGGACTGCCACCGGTCGTGTACAGGCCGAGCATGCCCACCGCCTGGGTGGCGACGGCGGCGGCCAGCACGGACCGCGGGAAGCGGTCCAGCAGCACCCCGGTGACGCTCACCCCGGCCAGGCACGCGACGCCGAACGCCACGAGCAGGGCGTTGACCGCGCTCCCGGAGAACCCGCCCACGTCGCCCAGGAACCTTACGACGTACGTGTATCCCGCGAACGCCCCGGTGGCGGACAGGACGCCCGCCGCCAGCACCGTGCCGAACCTGCGTGCGTCGGGCGCGCTCCCGTACGCCGCGTGCCCCTCGTCCGGGCGGGAGGTCGGCAGCAGGACGGCGATCGTCACCAGGGAGACGGACCCCAGGGCCGCCACCACCGCGACCGGCACCTGCCAGCCGCTCTGCCGGCCCAGCCACGTCCCGGCGGGCACGCCGAGCACCAGGGCCAGCGAACCGGCCACGGACAGCGCCCCGACCACCCGCCCCCGGACCCCGGGCCGGAACAGGCCCACCGCGACCGGCCCCATCACCGCCCAGAACAGCGCCTGGGCGAGTGCCGTCAACAGCCGGGCCGCGAGCAGCGGTCCGTACGAACCGGCCACCGCCGCGACCAGGCTGGACACCACGAGCGCGGCCAGCAGCGCCGTGAGCACCTGGCGCCGGGGCAGCGTCCGCGTGAAGTGGGCCAGCGGCAGGGACGCGACGGCGACCGTCGCGCCGTAACCGGTGACCAGGTACCCGACCGACGGCAGGGACACGTGCAGGTCCTCGGCGATGAGCTCCAGGAGGCCGATCGGCAGGTTCTCCGCCGTGTTGAACGTGAACGCGGCAAGCATCAGGGCAGCGAGCACCGCCGGCCCCCGCTGTCTCCTGGCGGCCTGGACGATCACTCGAACAGTGTGGCAGACAAGGCGAACGCGGCCCGGTCCGAACGTAAGACCCCGGGGCAGGTGCGGTTCCGCCGCCCCGGGGCCGGTGGCGTACCTTCCCTACCCATGACGGACATCGACGAGCCGCCCGAACCGGCCGAGCTGATCGGCCTGTTCGAGGCGCTGGGTGCCGACGACGCGGTGGGCTGGGCGGAGTCGGAGGCCGAGGAGAACATTCCCCAGCTGGCCCGGTTCCGGTTCCTGCGCATGGTCTGGCAGGACATCGACGCCTGGAGCGCGGCGGCGCCCGGCTGGGTCGAGGCCTACCGGGAGGACGGGCCCGCGGCGTCGGCCGTCAGGAGGGCGCTGCGGCTCGGGCTGACCCCGGACGAACTGGGCGAGATGGCCCGGGAGATCGCGAAGGACACCGCGTTCGGTCTGCTCCAGGGGCTGGCCGGGCCGGCCGACGGGGATCTGCCGCCCGGGACCGAGGCCCGGCTGCCCGGCTGGTGCCTGGCCGAACTGTCGCCGGAGGGGCGGCGCACGGGGCGGGTTCTGGACGCGCTCCACGAGGATCTGGACGAAGTGGAGCCGCAAGGCCCGGCAGGAGGTATCGCATGACCGCGTTCGACGTGAGTGAGCGGCGGATCTGGGACGGGCGGGCCGAGAGCTACGCCCGGACCTTCGCCCGGCTCTGCGCCCGTACGGTGCCCGCCCTGCTGGACGCCGCCGCCGTGGGGTCCGGGACCCGGCTGCTCGACGTGGGGTGCGGCAGCGGCACGGTGACGGTCGCCGCCGCCGGCCGGGGCGCGGTCGTACGGGCCGTGGACGCCGAACCCGGCATGGTCGCGGTCACCCGGAAGGCGGCGCCCGGGGTGGAGGTGCGCAACGGGTCGCTGCCCCAGCTCCCGTACCCCGACGGTGAGTTCGACGCGGTGGTGGCGAACTTCGTGCTCAACCACGTGGGCCGGCCGATGGACGCGCTCGTCGAGCTGCGCCGGATCACCCGCCCCGGAGGCAGGGTCGCCGTCACCATCTGGCAGGTGCCCGGGGGCTCCGGGCAGCGGCTGATCGGGCGGGCCGCGGAGGCGGCCGGACTGGTGCGGCCCGACTGGCTGGCCACGGTCGACGAGGAGCACAACTTCCCGCGCACCGCACCCGGCCTGGCGGCCCTGCTCACGGCTGCCGGGCTCAGGGACGCACGGAGCGAGCCGCTGTCCTGGGACCACCGCGCGGACGCGGAGGAGTGGTGGGAGGGCCCCGCCGCCGGAGTCGCCGCGATCGGGCAGCTGGTCAACAGCCGGGGCCCGGAGGGCGTGGCGGCGGCGAAGCGCGAGTACGACGTGCTGAGCAAGGAGTTCGCCGTGGAGGGCGGCGAATTGGTGCTGCCGCACCTCGCCCTGCTGGCCCAGGGGAGGGCGTAGCGCCGGGCCGCTTCAGCCCGTCCGGCGTCCGAGGACGGAACCGGTGGCGGGGTGGCCGGTGCGGAAGCGCGCGGGCCGCGTCCGGTGGCCGCTTGTCCCCAATCGCCGGGCGGGCTGGATACGGCCGGGTCAGTCGAGGCAGAACTCGTTGCCCTCGACGTCCTGCATCGGCTGGCACGACTCGTTCTCGCCGTCGGCCCGCAGGAGCTGCCCGCGGACCGCGCCGAGCGCGACCAGGCGTACGCACTCGGCCTCAAGCGCCGCGAGGCGCTCCTCGCCGACCAGTCCGGTGCCGACCCGTACATCGAGATGCACCCGGTTCTTGACGGCCTTGCCCTCGGGGACGCGCTGGAAGTAGAGCCGCGGCCCCACCCCCGAGGGGTCGGAACAGGCGAACCACGCGCCCCGGCTCTCGGCCGGCTGCGTGCTGTTGAAGTCGTCCCACGTGGCGAACCCCTCCGGTGGCGACGGGGCGACGTAACCCAGCACCTCGCACCAGAAACGGGCGACGCGCTCGGGGTCCGCGCAGTCGAAGGTGACCTGGAACTGCTTGATCGTTGACATCGGCTCACCCTAGAGGCTGCCCGGCGGAACGACGAACGGTCCCGCCCGGCAGGGCGGGACCGTCAGGTGTGGCGTCGGGGCGCGACCGTCTCAGTTGTCCGAGACCGTGACCTTCTCGTCGTTGTTGAGCTGTTCGACCAGCTGCTTGACCTTGGCCTTGTCCCAGACCAGGTTGCCGCCCGTGGAGCCGGAGATCGGCATGTTCATCGACTTGCCGTCGCCGCCCGTGACGCCCTTCATGGCGAAGAACATCTGGCCCAGGTCCCAGAGGGACATGTCCTTGTCGACGATCAGGGTGTCCAGACCCGCGCCCATCGTCGGGTAGAGCTTGAACGGGTTGAGGATCGTCGACGGCGTCGCCGTCTGGTTCGCCAGCGCCGCGAGGAACTTCTGCTGGTTCTTCGTACGGTCCAGGTCGCTGGCCGCGAAGGCGTACCGGGTGCGGACGAAGGCGAGGGACTGCTCGCCGTTCAGCGTCTGCTTGCCCGCCTTGAAGTCGGCGCCGGAGTTCTTGTCCTTGAAGGCCTTGGGGATGTCGAGCTCGACCCCGCCGATCGCGTCCACGATCTGGGCGAAGCCGCCGAAGCCGATCTCGACGTAGTGGTCGATGTGCAGGCCGGTGTTGAACTCGACGGTACGGACCAGCAGTTCGGGCCCGTCCTCGGCGTACGCGGCGTTCAGCTTGGTCGTACGGCCCTTGCCCTCGTACTTCTTGCCGGACTCGGAGCCGACGAACGACGGGATCTCGACGTTCGAGTCACGCGGCAGCGAGACCAGCGTCGGGCCGTCCCCGCCGTCGTGCAGGATCATCATCGAGTCGGTCCGCTTGCCCTCGGCGGAGCCGGTGTGGAGCTTCTTCTTGTCCTCGGCCGTCATGCCCTCGCGGCTGTCGGAACCGACGATCAGGTAGTTCGTGCCGTCGCCGGCCTTCGGCCGCTCGATGACCTTGGAGAGGTCGACGTCGCGCTTCAGCTTGGAGTCGGCCCAGAAGTACGTGCCGATGGACACACCGAGCACCACGACCACCAGGACCAGCGCGCCGATCTTGATCCGGCGCCGCCAGTCCGGCGCGGCCGCCGGCCGGCCCTGGACGTATCCGCCGTCGCCGGGTCCGCCGCCCTGGCCGCCGTTGCCGCCGCCGTAGACCTGGCCCGTGTTGTAGCCGCTGTCGTACTGCGGCCCTTCGTCGTAGCCGCCGGGCTGCTGCGGTACCTGCCGCTGCCTCGGCGGGGCGGGGTGCCGCTGCGAGGGAGCGGGCTGCTGGGGCGGGACGGGGCGCTGGACGTGCGGCATCGCGCGGGCGCCCTCGGGCCGGTCGCTCGCGCTTCCCTGCCCGTAGCGGTTGCCGCCGCGGTTGTCGTCGTTCCAGCCCTCGGGCCAATCGTTCATGCGGTCCAGTGTGCAGGCCGGGCCCACTGCTATTACAGGGTGTAAGGGAAATCGGACCCGGGCTGTTGCGAAGCTGATGCATTGCGACGGGCTCGAAGCCCCCGCATAAGGTGGAGGGCATGACAGATCAGGCCCCGCGCCCGGAGGGCGACATTCCGGGCAAGCCGACCGCGGCCTCCCGGACCACCCTCAGCCACATCATGACCGGCAGCGACACGAATCTGCTGGGTACGGTGCATGGCGGCGTGATCATGAAGCTGGTCGACGACGCGGCGGGCGCCGTGGCGGGCCGGCACTCCGGCGGCCCCGCCGTGACGGCCTCGATGGACGAGATGGTCTTCCTGGAGCCGGTCCGCGTCGGTGATCTCGTTCACGTCCGCGCCCAGGTGAACTGGACCGGCCGCTCCTCGATGGAGGTCGGCGTCCGCGTCATGGCCGAGCGGTGGAACGAGTCGACCCCGGCGCAGCAGGTCGGCAGCGCCTACCTGGTGTTCGCGGCGGTCGACGCGGACGGCCGCCCCCGCGCCGTACCGCCGGTCATCCCGGAGACCGAGCGGGACAACCGGCGCTACCAGGAGGCACAGATCCGCCGTACGCACCGGCTGGCCCGGCGCCGCGCGATCAGGGAACTGCGCGAGAAGCGCGCCGCCGACGGCATCGAGGACTGAGGACCGGCAACCGGAAGCCGTTACGTCCGGGCCGTCACGGGCACGTCACCTCGTCGCCCGTGACGGCCCCGAACCTGCCCGGATCGGACTCCTCGGCCCGGACCCGCTCCACCTTGGCGTAGTCCGTGCCCGCGGTCACCTTCATCGTGGGGCCCTGGCCCGTCACCGGCCTCAGCTCCGCCCCCGGCAGCGCCGCCGCCAGCGACCTCGCGGACCGGTCCCAGCGCGGGTCGTAGGTGACCAGGGTGTGCTTGAGATCGCGCTGCTCCCCGTTGAGCGGGGCCCGGGTGGTGTCGAAGCCGGTGCGGTGCAGCGCGGCGTCGACCGTGGAGCCGAGGCCGTCCTTCGGGGTCCCGTTGTAGACCTGCACCCGGATCTGCTGCGGCGGCACGTCCACCTTCTTCGCCGGCGCCTGCTCGGGCCGCTTCACGGTGAGCGGCTTGTCCTCGCGCAGCGCCTGGAACAGCTGCTTCGACTTCTCCGGGTCCCATTTCACCGTCGAGCCGATGCCCTTGACCGGGTAGGCGACATCGCTCATCGGCACCGAGGTGAACTCCGACGAGGCGGCGGAGAAGCCCTGCATCGCCTGGCCGAGGTCCAGCATCTGCTGCGTACCGAATCCCTTGTCGGCCCGTACCGACTTCAGCATCGTCGAGGCGACCTCGCGGAACTTCACCGGGTTCAGCAGCACCCCGCTGCTGGTCGCCTGCTTGATCAGTGAGGCCATGAACTTCTGCTGGCGCTGCATCCGGCCCAGGTCGGCGGCGGCGTCGATGTGCCGGGAGCGTACGTACTGGAGCGCCTGGCCACCGTCCAGCTCATGGGTGCCCGCCGCGAGATCGAGACCCGTGTAGGAGTCCTTCATCGGCCGGGTGGTGCAGATCCGCACCCCGCCCAGGGTGTCGACCGTCGTCATGAAGCTGGTGAAGTCGACCTCCAGGTAGTGGTCGACCTTGACGCCCGTCATGTGCTCGACGGTCCGCACGGTCAGATTGGGCCCGCCCTCGGCGTAGGCGGCGTTCAGTTTCACCGGGTGGGCCGCGTGCTCCTCGCCGGTGTTCTGGTCCCGGTGCTCGGGGATCTCGGCGTAGCTGTCGCGTGGCAGGCTGACGATGCTGGCCCGCTTCTTGTCCGCCGACAGGTGCACCAGCATGACCGTGTCCGTGCAGTGGCAGGGCGCACCGCCCAGCCGGTACTTCGCCTTCTCCTCCTTGGTGATCTTGTCGCGGCCGTCGGTGCCGACCAGCAGCAGGTTCATGCCGTGACCGCCCGAGGGCCGGTTCTTCATGTCCTTGAACGGGTCGATCCGGTCGATCCCGCTCTCCAGGTTGGTCACGACGGCATGGCCGATGCCACCGGCCCCGAGGACCAGCACGGAGAGCCCGGTCGCCATCCGCATGCCCCAGCGTGGCCTCTCGTCCTGCTTTCTGGGCCGTCCGCGCCGCGGGGGAGCGGCGCGGGGCCGGGGCGGACGGGGGGAGCGGTGCGGCGTGGGCACGGGGGGACACCTCCGCGGTGCAAGGGGGACCTGTCGCACGGTAGGCCCATACGATCTGCATCCCGGCCCGCAACCCGGCGGCGCGCTCCGGGTTCCCCCATTCGCGGTAACGCGGCGGCCGGAAGTTGCCGCCCATGAGGCCGGAGCCCCCGGCGCCGGGGACTGTTCCGGCCCCCGGCGCCTCCACGCGTGTCCCGCGCGTCCGTTACATCTGGCGGTACGGCCAGTACACGTCCATGCACTCGTCCGACTTGGCGCCGTTGACCGACTCGGTGTCCTCCAGCGGATCGCTGTCGTCCGCCGCGGCCTTCGGGAACGTGGAGCCCGTCCGCCAGTCCGAGCCGACCGTGAGCGTCAGGCCGGACCCGTCCGGGCTCTCCTTCACCGCGCTCGTCGGCATCGACAGCGCCTTGGCGAGCGACAGCGCGTCCGACCTGCCCTGGGCGCCCGAGCTCTTCGGGTAGGCGACCTCGGTCGTCCGCGCGGAGGCGGGATCGGGCGAGGTGCCCGCCTCGGTGAAGCCCTTGGCCTTCAGCAGGTTCTGGACCTCCGCGGCACGGCCCTGGGTGGGGGCCTGGCCGTCGCCGGAGGTGCCGTTCACGACCGTCACCCCGAGGGAGGCGGGAGCGGCGGCCTTCGGTCCGGCCGGCGTCTTCTTCTTCGCCTTGGCGCGGTCCTTGGGGTCGAGCGACTCGTCGTCCCGGATCAGCGCCCAGAGCTTCTCCGCGGCACCCGGCTTCGGCAGCACATGGGCGTCGGGGTCCTCGGGGTCCTGGATCCGCGGCATCGTCAGCATGTTCATCTTGTCCAGCGGCACGTTCTTCAGCTGCATGCCGAGGTCGAACAGCTTCTTCACCGTGCCGATCTCGTCGGAGACCTGGAGCGAGCCGACGGCGGTCTCGGCGAGGTTCACCAGCCGGCCGGAGTCGGTGAACGCGTCCTGGCTCTTCAGCTCCCGCAGGACCGAGTTCAGGTACATGTGCTGCGCCTGGGACCGGCCGATGTCGCTCGCGAAGGCGTGCCGGGTGCGCAGCCACTTCAGCGCGTCCTCGCCCTTGATCTTGTGCTTGCCGGCCGTCAGCCGCAGATGGGAGCCGCCGGGCACCCCGGGCTTGGGCACGTCGTTGACGTTCTGTTTGACGCACACCCAGGCGCCGCCCACGGCGTCCGCCATGTCCACCACACCCGCGAAGTCGACCATCATCCAGTGGTCGATGTAGACCCCGGTGAGCTTCTCCCAGGTGTCCAGGGTGCAGCCGGGGCCGCCGCGCAGGGTCTCGTTGATGATGCCGTTGGTGGCGGCGTACTTCTCGCCGGTGTCGGGGTTCTTGCACGCCGGGATGTCGACGCGGGTGTCGCGCGGGATGCTGACGACCGAGGCGTTCTTCCGGTCGGCCGAGACGTGGAGCAGCATCTGCACATCGGCCAGCGGCGTGCCGCCCACGCTCTCCTTCGAGCCGCCGAGCTTGAGGTTCTCCGCGCTGTTGCGGCTGTCGGAGCCGATCATCAGGATGTTCAGCGGGGTCTGGCCCGCGGCGTTCGGCGCGGTCTTCTTCGCCGCGCTGTTGCCGGCGCTGCGCGCCCCCTTGCGGATTTTTCCGTTGAGGTGCTCGTACCACAGGTAACCGGCCGCGCCGGTGCCGAGTATGACGAAGGCGAGGGAGAAGGCGATCCAGCGCAGTATCCGCCGCTTCTTCGTCCGGCCGGCGCGGCGGGGCCGGCCCCGCCGCCCGCCGGGGCCGGCGGCGCGGTCGCCGCCCCCGCCTCCTGCGGAGCGACCGCTGCCTGCCTCGTCCCCGCTCCCGTCGGGAATCGGGGCCTGGTCCTTCCCGTCCTCGTAGAGGCCGTCGTCCCAGCCGAGTTGACCGGCATGCCGGACCCGTGGTCGGGTGCCCTCCCCTGGCGTGCTGCTTCGTCCCACCGGTTCCCCCTGCTGCTCAGACTCGCGATATCGCGCAGTGACCCGGTGTCACTTGGCGCACTCTGCCTTGTCGGCACTGGCCTTCGGAATGTCGATCTTGGCCGGCCCGGTGATCGGGGTGCCCGCACCCTTGAAGTCCCTCCCCAGGGTCAGGACCATCGCCTGGAGCCCTTCCGCATCGGTGGTGCCCTTCTTGAGCGCCGATCCGGGGAGCCCCATCATCGCGGCGAGCGCCCGTGCCTGGTCCGCCTGGTTCGGGGCGTACTCAAGCGTCGTCTTGGCGGCCTTCGCCGGGGCGTTGGCCTTGTTCGTGGACTTCAGGACGCCCTTCTCGTTCTGCAGCCAGGTCACGGTCTGCTGAGCGGCTCCGGAGATCTCGCCGCCGTTGTAGACGTCGACGCGTACGTCGCCGGCCGCCGCCTTGGTGCCCTTGAGGAGGGCGTCCTGCTTGCCCTTGGCCGCCTTCTTCTGCGCGGCCACCTCGGTCAGCGAGGTGTCCGCCTGCATCATCGAGAACAGCTGCGGTGCCTTCACCGGGTCCACGACGACCGTGATCGGCTTCGGCTCGGCCGGGTTGTCGATCACCGGAAGCGTGACGAACGTGATGTTCTTCGTGTCGATCTTGGTGAGTTCCTTGGCGAGCTTGGTCAGCTTCGGCACCGAACCGATGGCCTTGTCGACCGTCAGGGCCCTGGTCGCCGAGTCCGCCAGCTTGAAGAGCTTCGTCGGACTGGTCAGGGTGTCGTCCGACTTCATCTGCCGGATCATCGAGCCGATGAACTGCTGCTGGACCTTGATCCGGTCCAGGTCGCTCCCGTTGGCGAAGCTGTGCCGGGTCCGTACGAACGCCAGCGCGTCCTCGCCCTGGATCTTGTGCGGGCCCGCCGACAGGTCGAGGTGGGAGTCCGCGTCCTTGATCGGCCTCGCGAGGCAGACGTTCACACCGCCGACCGCCGTGGACAGCTCCTTGACCGCGTTGAAGTCGACCATCATGAAGTGGTCGACCTTGAGGCCGGTGAGCTCCTTGACGGTCTCCATCGTGCAGCCCGGGTCGCGGCCCGACTGGCCGAGGCTGACGTTGAACCGGATGTTCTCCGTGCCCGGGATGACCTTGTCGGTCCCGTCGGGCTGCCTTGACTTGCACTCCGGGATGTTGGTGATGAGGTCGCGCGGGATGCTCAGCGCGGTGGCGTTGGTGCGGTCCTCGGAGACGTGGAACAGGATGTTGGTGTCGGCATGGCCGGTACTGCCCTTGTCTCCGTAGCCCTCGTTGCCCTTGCCGGTCCGCTTGTCGGTGCCGATGACCAATATGTTGAGGGGCGCGTCGGCCGTGACGACGTCCTTGTTGCCGGCGTCGCCGATGTCCACGGAGTTCAGGTTGCCGTTGAAGTGCTGGTACAGCGCGTAACCGCCGACCGAGGCACCGACGAGCAGGAAGGCCACCACGCCGCCGGTCCAGATCAGCGCCTTCTTGCGGCGGGCCTTGGGCGCCTTGCGCTTTCGGCGGCCGGCGCTGTTCTCCTTCGAGGACGCACCCGGACCCTCCTTGGCGCGGGTCTCCTGGTCGCGGGCCGAGCGGCGACCGCCCTGCCTGGGGACTTCGCGGCCGGGCCCGGCGCCACGCGCTCCGGCGTCGCGCGGGGAGCTCCGCCGCCGGCCGGTGTTCTCACCGCCGGTGTCCGGGCGCCGGCTGCCGCGAGGCGCCGAAGGAGCCCGGCCGCCGCCCGAATCCCCTCCGGATTGGTTCAGTCGCAGTTCGTAGTCGCCGGTGTCCGGGTTGAGGACCCATTGGTCTGCGGGATCCATGTCTTCCGCCCGCCCACGGCCTTGTGCATCCACGGTTGCTTGAGTCCTCCGTCGGTGCCACGCGAGGCGCCTCCCCCGAAAGGCGCTCAATCTTTCGCTCCGGAACTGCTCGGCCCCAGGGGCCGGAGCAACCGGATCGCGTCACACTATCCGTCCGGTTCGGCGCCGAGCGATGGGCGTGACGTATTCCACGGCCCTTACAACCGGGCATTCTTCCCATTGCGCGCCGAACGTTGATGGCTGCTTGGTAATTGCTTTACTGCTTGCACAGGTCGGTCGCGGCGTTGTTACCCGAATAGGTGGGTGTGGGACTGGGTCCCGGGGCGCCTGTCGCACCCGATTCCCCATCCGTGGGCTCACCGGACCGGCTGCCGCTGCCTTCATTCTGTGAATGTTCCGAACCCCCACCGTCGTCGGTGCTCCTGCCGTCGTCACCATTGAGCTGATCTGCGGGAACCACCGTGAGCGGCTTGTCGTCGCGCAGTCGCTTGAAGAGCCTGTCCGCATCGGGTTGCACCAGTTCGTCCCGATTCCGGTTGGCGGCGTACGGCTGCCGGGGAACGGTCAGGAACTGAACCTTGTCGGTCGGTACGTCGCGCATGCCGCGCACCAGGTCGTACAGGTCCTTCAGGGTGTCCAGTCCCGGGTCCGTGGTCAGCGCCTTCGTCGCCGCGTCCAGGACCGGGTAGAGCCTGGTCGGGTTGAGAAGTACGCCGTTGCTCTGCACCTTGTTGACGAGCGCGCCCAGGAACTGCTGCTGGCGGTCCATCCGTTCGGTGTCGCTGCCGTTGCCGATCGACTTGCGGACCCTTACGTACCCCAGCGCCTGCTCGCCGTTGAGCTTCTTGCGGCCCGCCGGGAGCTTGAGGTGGGCCGCGCTGTCGTTGATCGGTTCCTTGAGACAGATCTCCACGCCGTCCACCGCGTCGACCATGTCCTTGAAGCCGTTGAAGTCGACGACCATGTAGTGGTCGATGCGGACGCCTGTCATCTTTTCGACGGTGCGGATGGTGCAGGCGGTTCCACCGAACTCGAAAGCCCAGTTGAACTGGGCGAATTGCGGTCTGCTGGCAGTTTTGTCCGCCTTGTGGCAGGCCGGGATGTTCGCCATCAGGTCGCGCGGGATGGACATCGCGGTGGCGCTTTTCCGGTTCGCGGCCAGGTGCAGCAGGATCGTGGTGTCGGAGCGCTGGCTGCCGCCGTCGTCGCGGCCGTACTCGCGGTTGTCCCCGGCCCGGCTGTCGGAGCCGATGAGCAGGATGTTCTCCGCGTTGTGGACGACGGAGGGCGGGCGCTCCTTCTCGTACGCCTTGAGCTCGGCGGCCGCGGAGGTGTCCGTCTTGATGTTGCCGTCGAGCTTCTTGTACAGCCACCAGCCGGCGCCCGCCGCGACCAGCACGACGAACGAGGCCCCGAGCGCCGTCCAGCGCAGCCAGTGCCGCTTGCGCTTGACGGTGATGTCGAGGGTCGGACCGGGGGCGGGGCCCCCGGGCGGCGGTCTGTCCGAGGCACCGCCGCCCGGCCCGCTGCCGGAGCCGCTCCGGGTCTCGCCGCCCGGGGTGCTCGCGGAGGCGTCCTCCGAGACGTTCTCCGAGGCGCTTCCGGGACTGCTTTCCGAGGTGGTTCCCGAAGCGGTTCCCGGGGTGTTCCCGGAGGCGTTCTCAGCGGCGTTCTCCGGCGCGGGCTTCTCGCCGGGCTCCGTGCCGGACGAACCGTCCGGCGTCTGGTCCTCGCCCGCGGCCGAGTCGTCGGGGTCGGCCGGAGTGCCGGCGCTTTCGGTCACGTCTGCGTCCATCCTTCACGTTCGGCGGCGCGATGGGCCGCCGGTTGCAGAAGTAGACGGCTGAACCTCACGCTTGGTTGTGCCTTGAGTGGTCTGTACCGCAGATCATGTACCGGAGTTGACGAATCACCCGGGGGGCTCGGCCCACGATGGGCCGGACGGGTGGTCCTCGGACCGCTTGTCGTACCGGGCCGCTGTCACACGGTCCGGGTGACCCGCTCGCTCTCGACGCGCTGTGCCAGTCCGTCCCCGCCGAGCTCTCCGAGATGCCGGCACAGCACCACGGAACCCCCGGTCGCCAGCGGCGCGAACAGTCCGGCGCTCAGGCCGTCCCAGGTGTCGTACGTACGCCCCGAGAGCAGCCGCGAACCGGCGCCCAGGCCCAGCGCCGCACCGTCCGCGCGGGCCCGCGCGACCAGCTCCGCCGAGCTGAGCGCGACATCGCCCACGGTCAGCGCCGGCGCGTCCGGGTCCACCGGGGCGAACGGAGCGAACCGGTCGCCCTGGCCCGGCACCTCCACCGCGTAGTCCGCGAAGCCCTCCGGCGGCTGCGGGAACCGGCCGCCCATCGGACGCAGCGCCAGCGCGATCCGCTCACCGCGGCAGGCCCGCGCGGCCTCCAGCGTGTCCGGTCCGGTGACGACCAGATCGGCGGCGGAGGGATCGCCCCCCACCTCCGCGACGACGCCGACCGAGGAACAGGCGAGCAGCCAGACCGCGGACTGCCAGTGCGCGGGGAGCAGCAGGGCGAGCCGGTCACCGGGCTCCGCGGCGAGGTCGCCCTGGAGCAGGTTGGCGGTCTTGGCCACCCAATTGGCGAAGGTGGCCACCGACAGTTCGACGCGTTCTCCGGTGGCGTCGTCGTAGAAAGTGACCATGGGGCGGGCGGGGTCCGCGGCGAGCGCGGAACGCAGCAGGTCGGCAGGGGTGCGGTCGCTGGCATTCATCCGCGCAAGAGTACGTGGCGGCGGCCGGCCGGGCCGGGTGCCTCGGGTGACCCGTACACCGGTTCGGCAGACGGGCCGTCAACTGCCGGGGGAAACACCGGTCGCCGGACTTGTCTGCTTGTGCCCAGGATTATCTGTATGCGTGCCTTCATTGCATCCTCCCTTGGTGTCACCTGCGCGGCAGCCCTCGCGCTGCCGCTCGCCGCGCCCGCGGGCGCCGCTTCCGACACCCACGCCCACCCGGCCACCGCGGGCTCCGTGCCCGCCGAGGCGTCCGAACCCGCCGCGCTGCCCGGCTCGACGCAGTCGCTGGCCCTGTCCCCCCTGTCCACAGCCTCCGCGCGGGCCCCCGGTGAACGCGCTCCAGCCGCCGGACAGGGGCTGGCCGAGCGCGATGTCCACCCGTTCTCCATGGTCGGCGTCGTCTGGGACGACGCGAACACCGAACTCCACGGCACCGCCCAGGTCCGTACCCGCTCCACCGGCACCGGCCGCTGGTCCGGCTGGCAGGACCTGGAGACGCACAACGCCGAGCACGCCGCGGACCCCGGCACCGCCGAACGCGAGTCGAGCGCCGTGCGGGGCTCCACCGCCCCGCTCTGGGTCGGCGCGTCCGACGGCGTAGAGGTCCGGGTGGACCCCGAGGCCCCCGGCAGCTCCGTCACCCGCGACGCGTCCGCCACCCCCGTACCGCTGCCGGCCGGGCTGCACCTCGAACTCGTCGACCCCGGCGAGGACCCGCAGGAGCCGCCCGCCACCGGAGCGGCCGGCGCCGACCGTGCCGCGGCTCGGAGCGCCACCGCGCTGCCCGCCCTGAGCAGGTCCGCGACCGAGGCGGCCGCCGGTTACGCCCCGGGCGCCAAGCCGTACATCGGGCCCCGCCCGCGCATCATCACCCGCAAGGGCTGGGGCGCCGACGAGAAGATCCGCGAGAAGGCCTTCGCGTACACCAAGACCGTCAAGGCGGCCTTCGTCCACCACAGCGCCACCGGCAACAACTACACCTGCTCCCAGGCGCCCTCGGTGCTGCGCGGCATCTACCGCTACCACGTCAAGAGCAACGGCTGGCGCGACATCGGCTACAACTTCGCCGTCGACAAGTGCGGAAACATCTACGAGGGCCGGGCCGGCGGCGTGACGAAGGCCGTCATGGGCGCGCACACCCTCGGCTTCAACACCAACACCATGGGCGTCGTGGTGCTCGGGACCTTCAGCGGCACCAACCCGCCCGCCGCCTCCGTCAACGCCGTCGCCAAGCTCACCGCCTGGAAGCTCGGCCTCTTCAAGGCCAACCCGAAGGGCAAGGTGACCCTGGTGTCGGGCGGAAGCAACAAGTACAAGAAGGGCAAGAAGGTCAAACTCAACGTCATCTCCGGTCACCGGGACGGTTTCGCAACCGAATGCCCCGGAGCACGTCTCTACAAGAAGCTCGGCACGACCCGGACCAGCTCGGCCAAGCTCCAGGGCCGCTGACCCGGCAGGAGCCGAAGGGCGCCGCCCGCCCGGGTCCTGCCGCGGGCTGCTGACCGAGGACACCCCCTCCGGTCTGCATACACTGGCCAGCCCAAGAAGCTGCTGTCCGATCTCCACTGGCCGCGGGGCGCCCGGCGCGGCCGCTCGCGGCGCTGCCGGAGTGTCCGAATGGCTCCGCCATGAGGACACTCCGGCGCCTTGCGATCGGCCGCGCCGGGCGCCCCGCGCTGATCCAGCGGAGATCGGACAACAGCTTCTTACCAGGCCCGGCCCCAGCAGGAAGCAGAGACAGTGCTGTGACAGAGGCAAAAGAAGCGATCCTCCTGGTCGGCGGCAAGGGAACCCGGCTGCGCCCGCTCACGGTGCACACCCCGAAGCCCATGGTTCCGGCGGCGGGCGTCCCCTTCCTCACGCACCAGCTGGCCCGTGCGCGTGCCGCCGGGGTCGAGCACATCGTCCTCGCGACGTCCTACCTGGCCGAGGTCTTCGAGCCGTACTTCGGCGACGGCTCGGAGCTCGGCCTGCACATCGAGTACGTCACCGAACGCGAACCGCTCGGCACCGGCGGCGCCATCCGCAACGTCGCCGCACGGCTCACCTCGGGACCGGAGGAACCGGTCCTCATCTTCAACGGCGACATCCTCACCGGCCTCGACATCCGGGCTCTGGTCACCTCGCACGCCGACTCCGGGGCGGATGTCTCGCTCCACCTCACCCGGGTCGAGGACCCGCGCGCCTTCGGCCTCGTACCGACGGACGACACCGGCCGGGTCACCGCGTTCCTGGAGAAGCCGCAGACCCCGGAGGAGATCGTCACCGACCAGGTGAACGCGGGCGCGTACATCTTCCGCCGCTCCGTCATCGACACCATCCCGGCCGGCCGGCCGGTCTCCGTGGAGCGCGAGACCTTCCCCGGACTCCTCGCCTCCGGCGCCCATCTCCAGGGCATGGTCGACTCCACGTACTGGCTGGATCTCGGCACTCCGCAGGCCTTCATACGTGGCTCCGCCGACCTGGTGCTGGGCCGCGCGCCGTCCCCGGCCGTCCCCGGCCGCTGCGGCGACCGGCTCGTGCTGCCGACCGCCTCGGTCGCCCCGGACGCCAAACTCACCGGCGGTACGGTCATCGGCGCCGACGCCGTCATCGGCGCGGGCGCCAGGATCGAGGGCTCCGCCGTGCTGGCGGGCGCGGTCGTCGAACCGGGCGCGGTGATCACGGACTCCCTGGTCGGAGCGGGTGCCAGGGTCGGCAGCCGCACGGTGCTGGCCGGCGCGGTCATCGGGGACGGGGCCAAGGTCGGCGCCGACAACGAACTGCGCGACGGCGTCCGGATTTGGTGCGGGGCACACCTGCCCGCCGCGTCGGTGCGCTTCTCCTCGGACGAATGAGCGGGCGAGCCGCTCCCCGCAGCAGACCATGACTGGCCGAAAACAGCCGTACCCTCGACAGGCACCCCGACTACCGAGGACCTCACCCGTGGCAGGACGATTCGCTCCCCGCAGCGCCCCGCACGCTGCCGTGCCGCGCCAGGTGACGACGCCGGAACCGGCGGCGCTGACCCGCGACTGGACCCCGCCGGGCCCGTTCGACCTGCGGCTCGTCCTCGGCCCGCTGCGCCGGGGCCCCGCCGACCCCACCTTCCGGATGTCCGCCGACGGCTCCGTCCGCCGCGCCAGCCGCACCCCCGCGGGCCCCGGCACCCTCCATGTCGTCGCCCGCGAGGGGCGGATCGAGGCGGCCGCCTGGGGGCCCGGTGCCGCCTGGCTGCTGGATCAGCTGCCGACGCTGCTGGGCGCCTCGGACGAACCGGAGGCCTTCACTCCGCGCCACCGGCTGCTCGCCGTGACCCATCACCGGCGGCCGGGACTGCGGCTGCTGCGCACCGGCCTGGTGATGGAGTCCCTGATCCCGTCGGTCCTGGAACAGAAGGTCACCACGGACGAGGCGTACCGTGCCTGGCGCCTCCTGGTCCGCAAGTACGGCGAGCCGGCGCCGGGCCCGCAGGAGTACGGCCTGTACGTCATGCCGGACGCCCGCACCTGGTCGCTGATCCCGTCCTGGGAGTGGCACCGCGCGGGCGTGGACAGCAAGCGGTCCGCGACGATCCTGCGCGCGGTCCGGGTGGCCCGCCGCATGGAGGAGGCCGCCACCATGGGGCTGACCGAGGCGATGGCCCGCCTCCAGGTGATCCCGGGCATCGGCCCCTGGACGGCCGCGGAGACCCTGCAACGCTCCAACGGCGAGCCGGACGCGGTGACGGTCGGGGACCTCCACCTGCCCGGCATCGTCGGCCACGCGCTGGCCGGCAACCGGAACGCCGACGACGAGGAGATGCTGACCCTGCTCTCCCCGTACGAGGGCCAGCGCCACCGGGCGACCCGACTGATCATGCTCTCGGGCAACACCCCGCCCCGCCACGCGCCCCGGATGACCCGGGGCGACATCGCCAGGCTGTAGCCGGGGCCTCCGTTCCGGCCCGTCCGGCCACCTCAGGCCCGTCGATCGGATCAGATCAGATCAGAGCCGTCCGATCGCCCCAAGCCCGCTGATCGCCTCAGGGCCGTCCGGTCACTTCAAGCCCGTCGGTCACGTCAGGGCCCTCCGGTCGCCTCAAGCCCGTCCGGGGATCGCGGACCGGGGTCCGGGGGCGGAGCTCCGAAACACCGGCCCGCGCCGGCTCACCGCACCGCGACGAAGTCCTCCGCGTCGCGCCGGGCCCGAGGCGCCGCCGTTTCCACCGGCCGTCCCACGGCCACCGCCCCCAGCGGATCCCAGGAGGACGGCAACGCCAGCACCTCCCGCACGACCTCGCGGCAGAACATCGTCGAGGACACCCACGCGGACCCCAGCCGCTCGCCCGCCAGCGACACCAGGAAGTTCTGGATCCCGGCGCCCGCGGCGACCACGAACATCTCGCGCTCCGCCGTGTCCCGCCGGGTGTCCCCGTACGTGTGCGAGCCGTCCATCACCATGCACGGGACCACCAGATAGGGCGCCCGGCGCAGCACCTCGCCGCGCCGCACCCGCTTGGCGACCGACTCCTCGCTCTTCCCGTCCCGCCGCAGATCCGCGATCCACGCGTCCCGCATCGCGTCCAGCAGCCGGGTCCGCGACTCGGGCGACTCCAGCAGCACGAACCGCCACGGCGTCGTGTGATGCGGCGCGGGCGCCGTCAGCGCCGCGGCCACGGCCCGCCGCACCGCGCCCGGGTCCACCGGGTCGTCGGTGAACTCGCGCACCGTGCGCCGCTGGGTCATCGCCTCCCGTACCGCCTCGGAGGTGCCCAGCCGGAACATGTCATCGGCCGCGCCCCGAACCATCGCCCGCGCGCCCTCGGCGGACGCCGGGTCCACGACGTGGCCGAGCCCGCGCACCACCGCCACCGGCAGCCCGTTCGCCTTGCCCTTGACCAGGTCACCGGCAGAGGCCAGCTCGTCGGCGGTGGCGACCACGGTCGCGCTCAGCGGATTGCCGTACGCGTCGGTCCCGCCCCGCAGATCGTCCAGCACCCGCACGCCGGCCGCGCCGATCGCGACATCGGTCAGCCCGCTGCGCCAGGGGCGCCCGAAGGTGTCCGTGACGACGACGCCGACCTCGACGCCGAGCGTGTCCCGTACCCCGTCCCGGATCGCCCGCGCCGAGGCGTCGGCGTCCTCGGGCAGCAGCAGGACCGTCCCGGCGGGGGTGTTGGAGGCGTCGACCCCGGCGGCGGCCATGACCAGGCCCTGCCGGTTCTCGACGATCCGCAGGGTGCCGCGCCGCGCCACCACCCGTACCGTCTCGGCGTCGATCGCCGCCTCCCGGTCGGCGGCCTCGACGATCCGGCCCTCCGCCTTGGAGACGATCTTCGAGGTGACGATCAGGACGTCACCGTCGAGGAGGCCGGGCCCGGTGGCGGCGATCAGCTTCGCGAGATCGTCACCGGCCCGCACCTCGGGCATCCCGGGCAGCGCCCACACCCGGAAGGAGGGCGAGGGGTCCGAAGCCGTGCTCATGCCCGTACCTCTTCCGCCAGAACGAGCGCCTGCCGGGCCATCTCGGCGGTGGCGGCGACATCGGTCATCATCAGCGGGACGGAGCGGCAGCGGATGCCCGCGGACTCCACCTCGTCCACCGTGCCCGCGTCCACGGTGTCGACGAGCCAGCCGTCGAGCAGCCCGGAGCCGTAGTGCTGGGCGACCGCAGCGGCCGTCGACTCGACGCCCACCGCGGCGAGCACCTTGTCGGCCATCCCGCGCACCGGTGCGTCGCCGACGATGGGGGAGAGGCCGACGACCGGCACTCCGGCCTCGGCGATGGCCTCCCGGATACCGGGCACGGCGAGGATGGTCCCGATGGACACGACGGGGTTCGACGGCGGGAACAGGATGACGTCGGCCGAGGCGATCGCCTCCAGGACGCCCGGCGCCGGCTTGGACTGCTCGGCGCCGACGGGCACGATCGCCCGCGCCGGGACGGAGGCGCGCAGCTTCACCCAGTACTCCTGGAAGTGAATGGCCTTGCTCTCGCCGTCGGCGTCGACCGCCACGTGGGTCTCGATCCGGTCGTCGGACATCGGCAGCAGCCGGACCCCCGGCTTCCAGCGCGCGCAGAGCGCCTCCGTGACGGCGCTCAGCGGATAGCCCGCGCCGAGCATCTGGGTGCGGACGATATGGGTCGCGAAGTCGCGGTCACCGAGGCCGAACCACTCGGGTCCCACGCCGTAGGCCGCGAGTTCCTCCTTGACGTGGAAACTCTCGTCGGTACGGCCCCAGCCCTGGTCCTCGTTGATGCCACCGCCGAGGGTGTACATGACGGTGTCGAGGTCGGGGCAGACCTTGAGCCCGAACAGATGGATGTCGTCACCGGTGTTGCCGATCACCGTGATGTCCGCGTCGGGCGCGGCCTCCTTGAGGCCACGCAGAAAACGAGCACCACCGATACCGCCGGCCAGAACCACAATGCGCATGGAAACAGTCTGTCAGGCGAAGCCTGATCCTTGTCGGGGTGGTGGCGGGCGACGGGTGGGACTGTCAGGCGAAGCCTGGTCCTTGTTGGGGTGGTGCGGGCGGCGGGTGGGACTGTCAGGCGAAGCCTGGTCGTTGTCGGGGTGGTGGCGGGACTGTTCAGACGGTGGCGGCGGCCGCGGCGCACTGCGCGGCGTGCATGGGCATGTCGGTCAGGCCCGGGTAGTAGATGTGCAGGCTGACGGCCGGTTCGAGGGAGTCGTTGACCACCTCGTGGGCGTAGCCGGGGGCGAACACGCGCTGGGCGCCGGAACCGAGCGTCCGCTTCCCGCGGTCCGTACGCTCCGTCAGCTCGCCGTCCAGCACGGTCAGTACGCCGGAGGACGGGCCGTGGTCGTGCATCCCGCTGCCCTGGCCCGGGATCCAGCTGAGCAGCCAGACGTCGTACCCGGGGAGGCTCAGCATCCGGTGGTACCAGCGGGTGGTGGCGTCGTACTGGACGAGCGGGGCCCAGCGGGAGCGGTCGTCGGCGATGGAACGGGCGAGCCCGGCGAACTCCGCCACCGTGGCGGGGTGCTCACGGGCGGGGCGCAGGAGGTGCTGGACCTCAAGGAGGTCGCCGGCGATCTGGAGGTCGCTGTCGCTGTTCATGGGTGCGGTGGTTCCTCGGCAGGAGTGCACGGGAGTGCGGGTGCGGTGGGGGTGCAGGGGTGTCGCGAGGGCCGTGGGGACCGGGTGACCACGGGCCGTGAAGGCCGCGGGAGAGGGTCCGGGGGTCCGGGATGAGCTGTGTCGGGCTGGAGCGCGGGGGCTTCAACAGCTGAGACAGCTGGAACAGCAACAGCGAGCCTGGACAGCGCTACGGAACCCACGGGTGTGGGTGACGCGCACGGCTGAGGTCACTGGCATGACATCAAGGAGAGCCGGAGAACCTCTGGACTGTCAACCCAATGCCCGATTTGAGGTTAATGTTTCACCTCATCCGGTTGCTCCGAGCGGAGAAAGGTTTGTGCAGCGCTTGCGGCGGAGACATGGCGCAGCGGAGGTGTCCGTAAACGTGTTTGTGAGCCGTGACCCGACTGTGATCTTGATCGCTTCGGTGATCGAATCGCAACGTGCCCACCCCCGGGGGAGTTCCTCTCCGTGACGGGCGATTGCGTGCCGGGCGTGCGAGAGGCCCATGGCATATGTCAGGTTTTTGGCTATTTGAACACTTACCGCATAGGCTTGGTGCCGCAGAGTGAATACCGGGCCCAATAGCAGATCTGCGCTTGACTGGCACGAAGCTACACACTTGTAATTTCACTCGTGTCGTTCGGCCGATTCGATAACGGCCGCATCACGGGGACGCAAGAGACAGACGAGGGGCGCACATGACCGAGCTGTTCCAGCAACTGCTGGTCGAGGACGCGGACGAGGAGCTCGGCTGGCAGGAGCGCGCACTGTGCGCCCAGACCGACCCTGAGTCCTTTTTTCCTGAGAAGGGCGGATCCACCCGCGAGGCGAAGAAGGTCTGCCTCGCCTGTGAAGTCCGGTCCGAATGCCTTGAGTACGCGCTCTCCAAGGACGAGCGGTTCGGCATCTGGGGCGGTCTCTCCGAGCGCGAGCGGCGGCGTCTCAAGAAGGCCGCGATCTAACGCCGCGATCCGAGACCGCGATCCGATGCGCGCCGACCGGGGCGCCCGAAGGAAGACCCCAGCCGAAGCGCCTGACCCGAAGCGTCTGACCCGAAGCGTCTGACCCGAAGCGCTTGGCCCGAAAGCGCCTGGTTCGAAGACCCTGAGCCTGGCCGGGAGACGCCGGACTCCGGGGAGCGGACCGCTCCCCGGCCCTGCCCCCGACCCGGCCCGCCCATGGCCCGCCGCCTGCACCCTGCCCGCAGGCGGCGGGCCATCGCCGTGCCCGGCGCACCGCCCCCGGCCCCGTACCGTCGCTCTCGTTCAACCGCTCCGCGCCACCCCGGTTATCCGTACCGTTAGTGTGGGGCCCCGTCCGAGACGCGCCAACGACCCGACAGGGCGCGCGTGTACACCGATGCAGCCCCCGGGGGTACGTTCCCCCCGGACCCGGCCGGAGGGCCCGTACCTCGATGTCCGTGCACAGCCATTCGACGGCGCCGTACGCGGCCGCCGCCGCCCCAGAGTTCCCCCGGCATGTCGTCACCGCCGTGCTCGTCTCCCACGACGGCGCACGCTGGCTGCCCGACGCACTCGCCGGGCTGCTCGGGCAGGAACGCCCCGTACAGAGCCTCGTCGCCGCCGACACCGGCAGCGCCGACGACTCCGCGCGGCTGGTCACAGAGGCGCTCGGCGCCGACCGCGTCCTGCACCTCGCGCGACGTACGAGCTTCGGCACCGCAGTCGACGAGGCGAGCCGCACCGCCGGGGTACTCACCCCGGACGACCTGCCGTACCTGAAGCGCCCCAGCGGCTGGGACCCGGTCACCCGGTCCTGGCACGACGACAATTACGACCTGCCCGAACTACCGCACGGCGAACCGGTGCAGTGGCTCTGGCTGCTCCACGACGACTGCGCGCCCGAGCCCGACGCGCTCGCCGAGATGCTGCGCGTCGTCGACAACGACCCGCACGCGGCGATCGTCGGCCCCAAACTCCGCGGCTGGTACGACCGCAGGCAGCTCCTCGAAGTCGGCGTCTCCATCGCCAACAGCGGCCGCCGCTGGACCGGTCTCGACCGGCGCGAGCAGGACCAGGGCCAGCACGACCAGGTCCGTACCGTGCTCTCCGTCTCCAGCGCCGGCATGCTCATCCGCCGTGACGTGTGGGAGGAGCTCGGCGGCTTCGACCGCAGGCTCCCCCTGATGCGTGACGACGTCGATCTGTGCTGGCGCGCCCACATGGCCGGACACCGGGTGCTGATCGCCCCCGACGCCGTCCTGCGGCACGCCGAGGCGTCCGCCCGTGAACGGCGCCCCATCGACTGCGCCGGGCGTTCCGTCTCCAGCCCGCACCGCGTCGACAAGGCCGGCGCCGTCTACACGATGCTCGCCAACGCCCGCGGCAAGATGCTGCCCTGGGCGCTGCTCCGGCTGGTGCTCGGCACCCTGCTGCGTACGCTCGCCTACCTCGTCGGCAAGGTGCCGGGACAGGCGGTCGACGAGGTCACCGGACTCCTCGGCACCCTGCTGCGGCCCGGCCGCATCCTCGCGGCCCGCCGCCGGCGCGGCAAGGGCGTCATCGACCCGGCCGAGCTGCGCGGGCTCTTCCCCGCACCCGGCGCCACCGTCCGCGCCACCGTGGAACAGGTCGCCGGGAACTTCGGCGGCTCCACGGAGGCCGAGTCCGGCGGCTCGCGGCACGGCGCCGTCGAGTCCGGACCGGGCGGCGACGACGCCGACTTCCTGGAGATCGACCAGTTCGCCAAGTTGAAGCGGGTCGGCCGCAAGCCGGGACCGGTGCTCTTCGCCGTCCTGCTCCTGGTCTCGCTCGTCGCCTGCCGCAGCCTCATCGGCGGCGGCGCACTGGCCGGCGGCGCCCTGCTGCCCGCACCCGGCGACGTCTCCGAGCTGTGGGGCCGGTACGCGGACGCCTGGCACACCGTCGGCACCGGCGGCACCCAGACCGCACCGCCCTACCTGGCCATGATCTCCGCGCTGTCCGGGCTGTTCCTCGGCTCCACCGGCTTCGCGCTGACCCTGCTGCTGGTCTGCTCGGTCCCGCTCGCCGGACTCACCGCGTACTTCGTCTCCCGTCCGCTGATCCCCTCGCGGCTGCTGCGGGCCTGGGCGAGCGTCGCGTACGCCTTCCTGCCCGCCGCGACCGGAGCCCTGGCGACCGGCAGGCTCGGCACCGCCGTCCTGCTCGTCCTGCTGCCCCTGATCGCCCGCGCGGCGGTCTCGGCCCACGGGATGCGCGGCAGCGGTGACAGCCGGGGAAGCTGGCGCGCGACCTGGGCGTACACCCTGCTCCTCACCCTCACGATGGCGTTCACCCCCATCGTGTGGCCGCTCGCCGTGGTTCTCGGCATCGGCGTCCTCGCGCTGCGCCGCAACGACATCACGGCCTACGGACTCCGCTTCCTCGCCGCCGTCGGCACCCCGCTGCTGGTCCTGGCGCCCTGGTCGCTCTCCCTGCTGACCAGCCCCTCGTCCTTCCTGAAGGAAGCGGGTCTGGAGGCCGGTACGGGATCGGCCTCCGCCCTCGATCTGCTCGGCATCAGCCCCGGCGGGCCCAAGGCGGCGGGCGGCGTACTGCTGCTCGGCATCGTGCTCGCGGCGCTGGCCGCGCTGCTGCGCGGGGAGCGGCAGTTCGCGGTCCGGACCGCCTGGGCCGTGGCCCTGGTCGGCCTGGCCTTCGCCGGGCTCGCCAACGGCTCCGGCTGGGCGGGACCGGCCACCCTCGTCTACGGCGCCGCGCTCATCGCCGCCGCGCTGGTCGGTGCGGACGGTGCACGCATCCGCGTCGCGGAACTCAGCTTCGGCTGGCGCCAGCCGGTCGCCGTCCTGATCGCGCTCGCCGCGGGCATCGCCCCCGTGCTGGCCGCCGCCGGCTGGATGATCGGCGGTGCCGCGGGCCCGCTGGAGCGGCGCGACCCGGTGCAGGTGCCGGCGTTCGTCGCGGAGGAGAGCGGCACCCGTGACCAGCCGCGCACCCTGGTGCTCGACGGCACATCGCCCTCCTCCGTCGCGTACACCCTGGTCCGCGGCTCCGGCGCCCGCCTGGGTGACGGCGAGCTGGCCGCGGCGGGTGGCGGCAACAGCCACCTCGACAAGGTCGTCGCCAACCTGGTCGCGGGCTCCGGCGCCGACCAGGGCAGCCAGCTCAGCGGCTTCGCGATCCGTTACGTCCTCGTGCGGGACGGGGCGCCGAAGCAGATGAGCCGGGTGCTCGACGCGACGCCCGGCCTCAGCCGGCTCAGCCAGCTGGACGGCAGCGCGCTCTGGCGCGTCGACCGGCAGGTCGCCCGGATCATGATCGTCCCGTCCGACGCCGACGCCGAGCCGCTGCCGGTCGGCTCCAGTCCGGTCGAGGCGCACACCGAGATCCCGCCGGGCGGCGCGGGCCGGGTGCTGCGGATCGCCGATGCCGCCGACCCGGGCTGGCAGGCCACGCTCGACGGCCGGCCGCTGACCCGCAAGACCGTCGACGGCTGGGCCCAGGGCTTCGAGCTCCCCACCGGCGGCGGCTCGCTGAACCTCACGTACGAGGCGTCGATCACGCACTCCGCGTGGATCTGGGCGCAGGCCGCGCTCGGCGTGGTCCTGCTGGTCCTGGCCCTTCCGGGCCGCCGCCGGGAGATCGACGACGACCTGCCGGAGGAGACCGCGCAGGTCCCCGCCGAGCCGGTCGCGGGCGAGGGCCGCCGGGCACGCAGGCTGCGCGCGGCCGCCCAGGCGGAGGGCGAGGACGGCGAGGAGCCCGGCGACGAGGGGGAGCGGACGGAGTACGCCCCGCCCCAGCAGCCCGCAGCCGAACCGCAACCGCAAGCCGCCGACGGCCAGGACGTCTTCGTACCGCAGCAGGCGGACGGCGAGACCGGTGAGTACGCGGCCGTGCCCCAGCCGGCGGACGGCGACACGGGCCAGTACGCGGCGGTGCCGCAGCAGCAGTACGGGGAGTGGGACGGCCAGCAGTACCAGGGCGCCGACTACCAGCCGTACCAGGAAGACCAGTACCAGGACGGCCAGTACCAGGAAGGCCAGTACGGAGCGGGGCAGCAGCAGAACGCCTCCGGCGCGTACGACCAGTACGGCTATCCGCAGCAGCAGGGCGACTACACCGCGTACGGCCAGGGGCAGTACACCAACGCCCCGTACGACCCGGCCAACCCGCAGTACGACCCCAACGCCCAGTACGGCACGGGCGACCAGTACGGCAACGCCCCGTACGACCCCAACGCGCAGTACGACTCCAACGCCCAGTACGGCGCGGGCCAGTACGGCGACCAGCAGCCGTACGACACCCAGGGCCAGGACCAGGGCCACGACCAGGACCAGAACCGGGATCAGAACCAGAATCCCGACGAGAACCCCGCCCCGGGCCAGAACCCGTGGCCGACCGGTAACGCATCGCGAGGCGAGTCCGAGTGAAGTCCACCAGCCTTTCCCTCATCGCGGGGGCCGTCGCCCTCGCCGCAGTCACCGGATTCGCCGCGCTCAACGTGCCGGGGGACGCCGGTGCCACGGAGGCCGGGGCGCCCTCCCGGCTGCCCGTGGAGCGGTCCAGCCTGCTCTGCCCGGCACCCGGCCTCTCGGATCTCGCGGAGACGGCGTACACGTCCTTCACCCCGCCCGCGAACGGCGACGGCGAAGCCGGCACGGCCGAACTGAAGTCACCCGCGGCCGGCAAGAAGAAGGACGAGAAGGACAAGTCGGAGGACAAGTCCAAGGACAAATCGAAGGACAAGAGCAAGGACAAGGCGGCCGATTCGGACAAGCTTGTCGTCGCTCTGAAGGAGCCCGGCAAGCCGGTCACCGCCGATGTGTCGGGTTCGGACGCCCCCGCTCTCGTCGGCACCGCCACCGGCCGGCTCGCGCCCGGCTGGAGCACTCAGCAGACCACCACCGTCGAGGCCGGCGACGGACGGGGCGTGCTCGGGGTCAGCTGCACGGCACCCGACACCGACTTCTGGTTCCCGGCCGCGAGCACCGCGAAGACCCGTGAGGACTACGTCAACCTCACCAACCCGGACGACACCGCCGCGGTGGCCGACATCGAGCTGTACGGCCCGGACGGCACGCTCAAGTCCGATGTCGGCGAGGGCATCACGGTCCCCGCCGGATCCGGTGTCCGGGTGCTGATCTCGACGCTGACCAGCAAGGCGGCCGACGATGTGACCGTCCACGTCACCACCCGCACCGGGCGGGTCGGCGCGGTCGTCAGGACGGCGGACAGCAAGACCGGCAGCGACTGGCTCACGGCCTCCGCCGCCCCGGCCGGCACCCTGGTGCTGCCCGGTATCCCCGCGGACGCGACCTCGGTCCGGCTGGTGGCCTTCGCCCCCGGCGAGGACGACGCGGACCTCACCGTGCGGCTGCTCGGCAAGACCGGGCCGTTCGCCCCCGTGGGCAACGAGGATCTCCACGTCAAGTCGCGGATGACGGCCGGGGTCGACCTGAAGAACCTCACCCGGGGCGAGGCGGGATCCCTGCTGCTGACCCCCACCCAGAAGGACAGGGCCACCCCCGTGGTGGCCGCTCTGCGGGTGGTCCGGGGCAAGGGTGACAAGCAGGAGGTCGGCTACATCCCGGCGACCGGACCGGTGGGCGCGCAGGCCACCGTGGCCGACAACCGGTCGAAGGGCTCGACCCTCTCGCTCACCGCGCCGGGCGCCGCCGGCACCGTGGAGGTCACGGCGTCCGCGGGCAGCAAGGCAGGCACCCCGGTCAGCAAGACGTACAAGGTCGCCGCGGGCACGACGCTCGCGGTCACCCCGCCGGTCCCGTCCGGCCTCAAGGGCACGTACGCGCTGACGGTACGGACGCAGTCGGGCGGCCCGGTCCACGCCGCCCGTACGCTCGCACTTCCGCAGGACGGCATCCCGATGTTCACGGTGCAGACCCTCTCGGACGACGGCGGAACGGTCGAGGTACCGGTGGCCGAACAGGACCTGTCGGTCCTGGACGACTGAGCACGCCGGGCGCGGGGGCCGGGCGGAACGAACCCGCCCGGCCCCCTTCCCGCTACTCCTGCCCGTAGCGCGGGTCGACCGACTCCGGGGCGAGGCCGAGCAGTTCCGCGACCTGCTCCACCACGACCTCGTGCACCAGCAGTGCGCGCTCGTCGCGGTTCTTGGTACGGATCTCGACGGGACGCCGGTAGATGACGATCTGCGCCGGCTGCCCCTTCTCCGCGGACAGCGCGTTCCCCAGCGGAACGGTCTCCTCCCCGGTGCTCGGCACGTCGAGGACCACGAAGTCGACCTCGGCCAGCTGCGGCCAGCGCCGCTCCAGCCGTTCGACCGAGTCCTGGACGAGATCACGGAAGCTGTCCGCCCGGCTGACCGAGAGCGGCACCTGGGGCGGTGCGACGGGCCCGCGCATGCCTCGGCCGTGCCGGTCTCGGCGCCGAGGTCGCGGCTCGGAAGGGTGCGGCGGTACGGGACTGTCCATCACCGACGCAGCGTAACGCTCCGCGCGACGAGTGGACGGTGGCTGCGCGGGGACGAAACCGGCCTGTCCGCTCCTGAACAATCCGGCCACGGGGAGCCCGGTTCCGGCCCCGCTTCGTGGCTTTCCTCCTCTTGTCCCACGACCGGTTTCGCGGTGAGCGGCGACCGGAATCGTTGCCGTCATGACCTGCGCTCCTCCGTTTCCGCGCAGGTCAGGAGAGTTGTCCGGGGGCGGCCGTACCGCGGGTCACAGGGCGACACGGTGGGGTGAGCCGGGGGAGAGTCGTCGCAGCCCGCTCAAGAGTGCGGTAGCGTCCAACATCGTGAGCCCTGTACGTCGCTGTTCGCGCACCGCGTGCGGCCGCCCTGCCGTCGCGACACTGACGTACGTCTATGCCGATTCGACTGCGGTCCTCGGCCCGCTCGCCACCTACGCCGAGCCCCACTGTTACGACCTCTGTGCCGAGCACAGCGAGCGGCTGACCGCGCCACGCGGCTGGGAGGTCGTCCGGCTCTCCGACCCCTCCGCGCCCGTGCGCCCCAGCGGTGACGACCTCGAAGCGCTCGCCAACGCCGTACGGGAAGCGGCGCGTCCGCAGGACCGGGGCGACGGACCCAGTGGCGGCGGCGGCCGTCGCACCGCGGATCCGGCGGAGGTCGCCCGCCGGGGCCACCTCCGGGTGCTGCGCTCGCCCGAGTCCTGAGCGGTCGCCGGTAGCCGAGTCCTGAACGGTCGCCGGTGCGCCCGGCGCGCGGGGGGTCTCCGGCCGCCGGGTAGTTTGGCGGTCCGAAGAAACCCTCAGGAGGACCGGCCCGTGACTGCAGACCTGTCGCAGCTCGTGAAGGCGTACGACGTGCGCGGAGTCGTGCCCGACCAGTGGGACGAGGCCCTGTCCGAGCGGTTCGGAGCGGCGTTCGTCGAGGTGACGGCCGCGGCCGCGATCGTGGTCGGCCACGACATGCGCCCCACGTCACCGGCCCTCTCCGGCGCCTTCGCCCGTGGTGCGGCCGCCCGGGGCGCGGACGTCACGATGATCGGCCTGTGCTCGACGGACCAGCTGTACTACGCCTCGGGGGCGCTGGACCTGCCGGGCGCGATGTTCACGGCCTCGCACAACCCGGCTCGGTACAACGGCATCAAGATGTGCCGCGCGGGCGCCGCCCCGGTCGGCCAGGACACCGGCCTGGCCGAGATCCGCACCCTGGTCGAGCAGTGGTCCGCGGCAGGCGCCCCGCAGCCGGCCGCCACCCCCGGCACGGTCACCGAACGGGACACGCTCACCGACTACGCCGCGTACCTGCTGTCGCTGGTGGACCTGTCCGCGATCCGCCCGCTGAAGGTGGTCGTGGACGCGGGCAACGGCATGGGCGGCCACACGGTCCCCACGGTCTTCGCGGACCTGCCCGTCGAGCTGGTCCCGATGTACTTCGAGCTGGACGGCACGTTCCCCAACCACGAGGCCAACCCCCTGGATCCGAAGAACATCGTCGACCTCCAGGCCCGCGTGGTGGCCGAGGGCGCCGATCTGGGCCTGGCCTTCGACGGTGACGCGGACCGCTGCTTCGTGGTGGACGAGCGGGGCGAGGGAGTCTCCCCGTCGGCGATCACCGCCCTGGTCGCCGCCCGGGAGCTGGCCCGCAACGGCGGCAGCGGCACGGTCATCCACAACCTGATCACCTCCCACTCGGTCCCGGAGGTCGTGCGGGAGAACGGCGGCACCCCGGTCCGCACCAGGGTCGGCCACTCCTTCATCAAGGCGGAGATGGCCGCACACGGGGCGATCTTCGGCGGTGAGCACTCGGCCCACTACTACTTCCGCGACTTCTGGAACGCGGATACGGGCATGCTCGCCGCCCTCCACGTCCTGGCCGCCCTGGGCGGCCAGGAGGAGCCCCTCTCGGCCCTGCTGGCCCAGTACGACCGCTACACCGGCTCCGGCGAGATCAACTCCACGGTCGACGACCAGCCGGCCCGCACGGCGGCCGTCCGGGCCGCGTTCGCGGACCGCGAGGGCGTGAGCACCGACGAGCTGGACGGCCTGACCGTCACGGCCCCGGACTGGTGGTTCAACCTCCGCGCCTCCAACACGGAACCGCTGCTGCGCCTGAACGTCGAGGCCCGGGACGAGAAGACGATGGCAGCGGTACGCGACGAGGCCCTGACAGTAATCCGCAGGCCCTGAGCCACTGCCCCACTTCCCGCCCTGAAGTCCGGCCTCCTGAAATCCAGCCCCTCCGGCGTCTGAGGAGCGGGGTCCGGTGCGGAACCACGGTTACGGGAAGGGGCGGGCTGGGGAACAGGCCCGCCGCACGCGCGCCCGTTCCCCAGCCCGCACCCCGTCAACGCACCCGCACTGCCCCGCCACCACCGCCCCCACACCACCGTCCCGCGCTGCCCCTCCACCACGGCCCCACACCACATCCCCACCCCCCGCACCCCGGCCGGACCGCGTCCCCGCCACCCCGGCGGTAGGCTGACGTCGCCCGGTCCATGACCAAGAACACGCACTCGTGCCCGCCCGAAGGGACCCACCCCATGCCGCTCGAAGCCGGCCTCCTGGAGATCCTGGCCTGCCCGGCCTGTCACGCCCCCCTGGATGACCGATCGGCGGCCGACAGCCCCGAACTGGTCTGCACGGGCAAGGGCTGCGGACTGGCCTACCCGGTACGGGACGGCATCCCCGTCCTCCTCGTCGACGAGGCCCGCCGCCCCGCGTAACCGGGCCCACACCCCGCACGGTGATCAGCGTGTGATCGGAGGACCGTCCCCATGCTCGACGAGTCGTTGCTCGACGCCCCGGAAGCCCTGGCCCGAGCCGACCGCCGCGGCCTGCTGCGCGGCGCCGCCGAGGCCGGGGCCAGGGTCCGTACCGCCGCCCGGCACGCGACGGAGGCCGGCATCCCCGAGCTGAACCCGGAGGGCCGCCCGCGCGCCGTCCTGGTCGCCGGCTCCGGCACCGCCGCATCCGGCGTCGCGGACCTGATCGCCGCCCTCGCCGGAGCCTCCGCGCCGGTCACGCGCGTCCAGCCGACCGGCGTCGCCCCCGCCGCGGGCGCGATGCGCTGGACGCTGCCCGGCTGGGCCGGCTCCCTCGACCTGCTGCTCATCGTCACCGCGGACGGCTCGGAGCCCGGTCTGGCACTCGTCGCGGAACAGGCGTACCGCCGAGGCTGCAGCGTCGTCGCCGTCACCCCCAGGCAGTCGCCGCTGCGGGAGGCGGTGGACGGCGTGCACGGCCTCGTCGTACCGATGGCCTCCGCCCCGCACGGCGAGTACGACGCCGAGACGTCGGCCGCGGGACCCGGCACCCTGTGGGCGCTGTTCACCCCGCTGCTCGCGCTGCTCGACCGCGTCGGCCTGGTCACCGCGCCCCCGGAGACGCTGCAGAGCGTGGCCGACCGCCTCGACCGCACGGCGGAACGCTGTGGACCGGCCATCGCCACGTACAGCAATCCGGCCAAGACCCTGGCCGCCGAACTCGCGGACAGCCTTCCGCTCGTCTGGACCGAGGGCGAGGCCGCGGCCCCGGTCGGGCGCCGCTTCGCCGCGGTCCTGGCCGAGCTCTCGGGCCGCCCGGCCCTCGCGGCCGAACTCCCTGAGGCGCTCCCCGTCCACGGGGGCCTGCTGGCCGGGGCCTTCGCCGCCGGAGCTGACCCGGACGAGTTCTTCCGCGACCGGGTCGACGAGCCGGAGGCCCTGCGCGCCCGGGTCGTCCTGCTCAGGGACCGGCCCACCGGCGGCCTGAGCGCGGCCCCGGCGGCCCGCGAGCTCGCCCTGGGCCACGAGACGCCGATCAGCGAACTCGAACCGGAGGAGGGCAGCCAACTCGAAGCCCTCGCCGAACTCCTCGCTGTCACCGACTTCGCCGCCGTCTACCTGGCCCTGGCCTCGGAAGCCCGCGCCTGAACCACCACGCGGCAACCAGCGCCCCAGCCCAGCCCAGCCCAGCCCAGCCCACGCAGCACCACGCCCAACGCATCCGCACAGCACCAACCCATCCGTGCGGCACCAACCCATCCGCACAGCACCAATCCATCCGTGCGGCACCAACGCATCCGCACAGCACCAACGCATCCGCACAGCACCAACCCATCCGTGCGGCACCAAGATCCACGCACGCATCCGACACAGCACGAGGACGAACTCCATGGACCGGCTCTCCAATACCGTGCGCCCGTACGCCTGGGGCTCCACCACAGCCATCCCCGCCCTGCTGGGTGTCGCCCCGACCGGCGAGCCCCAGGCCGAGATGTGGATGGGCGCCCACCCCGGAGCCCCCTCCCGGATAACCCGCACCGGCCCCGCCATCGCCCCCGGCACCCCGCAGCCCCCCACCGAGCAGCCCCTCACCGACGTCATCGCCGCCGACCCGGTGGGCGAGCTCGGACCGGCCGCCGTCGAGAAGTTCGGCCCCCGGCTCCCCTTCCTCCTCAAGCTGCTCGCCGCCGGAGCACCGCTCTCCCTCCAGGTCCACCCCGACCTCGCCCAGGCACAGCAGGGTTACGCGGACGAGGAGCGCCGGTCCGTCCCGATCGACGCCGCCCACCGCACGTACAAGGACGCCAACCACAAGCCCGAACTGATCTGCGCGCTCACCCCTTTCGACGGCCTGTGCGGCTTCCGCCGGCCCATCGAGGCGGCCGAGGCGATGGAGGCGCTGGGCGTCGACTCCCTGAAGCCCTACGCCGACCTGCTGCGCGCGCACCCCGAGGAGGACGCCCTGCGCGAGGTCCTCACGGCGATCCTCACCGCGGACCCGGCACAGATGGCGGAGACGGTGACCGCCGCGGCCGCCGCCGCGGAACGGCTCGGCGGCGCGTACGCCCCGTACGCGCGGATCGCGCACCACTTCCCGGGCGACGCGGGCGTCATCGCGGCCATGCTGCTGAACTACGTGCGACTCCAGCCCGGCGAGGCCCTGTTCCTCGGCGCCGGAGTCCCGCACGCCTACCTCGACGGCCTCGGCGTCGAGATCATGGCCAACTCGGACAACGTGCTGCGCTGCGGACTGACGCCCAAGCACATCGACGTACCCGAACTCCTGCGCATCGTCCGCTTCGAGGCCACCGACCCCGGAATCCTGCGCCCCGAGGCGTCCCCGTCGGGCGAGGAGCTGTACGAGACCCCGGTCGACGAGTTCCGGCTCTCCCGCTTCGACCTCTCACCGGGCGGCGACCCCGTCGACCTGACCGCGGCCACGCCTCAGATCCTGCTCTGCACCGCGGGCGCCCCGCGGACCGGCGACCTCGGTCTCGTACCGGGCGACTCGGTCTTCGTACCGGCCGGCGAGAAGGCCGAAGTGTCCGGTACGGGCACGCTCTTCCGAGCCACTGTGGTGGCCTGACGTACCGTCCGCGCCGTGGACTGCAACAATGTCCGGCCGTACCGCGGCCGCCGGAGCCGCAGCACCGAACGAAAGGACACCAGGCACCCATGAGTGCGTCAGGCGGAACCAAGGCGATCGTGGCGGCGCTCGGCGCCAACCTCGCGATCGCAGTGGCCAAATTCGTGGCGTTCCTGTTCAGTGGCTCCTCTTCGATGCTCGCGGAGAGCGTGCACTCGCTCGCCGACTCGGGCAATCAGGGGCTGCTGCTGCTCGGCGGCAAGAAGGCCAAGCGCGAGGCCACCCCCCAGCACCCCTTCGGGTACGGGCGCGAGCGCTACATCTACGCCTTCCTCGTCTCCATCGTGCTGTTCTCGGTCGGTGGCATGTTCGCGGTGTACGAGGGCTACGAGAAGATCAAGCACCCGCACGAGATCGAGGCCTGGTACTGGCCGGTCGGCGTGCTGGTCTTCGCGATCATCGCGGAGGGCTTCTCCTTCCGGACGGCCATCAAGGAGTCCAACGAGACCCGCGGCGCGCTGTCCTGGCCCGACTTCATCCGCCGTGCGAAGGCCCCCGAGCTCCCCGTCGTCCTCCTGGAGGACTTCGGTGCCCTCATCGGTCTCGTCCTCGCCCTCGCAGGCGTCGGCCTGGCCATCGGCACCGGCGACGGTGTGTGGGACGGCATCGGAACCCTGTGCATCGGCATCCTGCTGATCGCGATCGCGATCGTCCTGGCCGCCGAGACCAAGTCGCTGCTGCTCGGCGAGGCCGCCGGCACCGACCAGGTCGAGAAGATCAAGGCCGCGGTCGTGGACGGTGACACCGTCACCGGCATCATCCACATGCGCACGCTCCACCTCGGCCCGGAAGAACTGCTGGTCGCCGCCAAGATCGCGGTCCAGCACGACGACACGGCCACCGAGGTCGCGAACGCGATCAACGCCGCCGAGTCCCGCATCCGCGAGGCCGTCCCGATCGCCCGGGTCATCTACCTGGAACCGGACATCTACAACGAGGCCGCGGCCCGGTCCGGCACCAACCCGGCGAAGGACGCCGCCCAGGGCGTCATGGATCCCGCCAAGGACGCCCTGGATCCCGCCGAGGGAGCCCCGGACGCCAAGGGCCCCTCCGACCCGACCGGAACCAGCCACTGAACGCGCCGTCCTCGCCTTCGCAGCCGCCCCCGGACCAGTGGGCTGGGAGCGGCTGGGCCGTTCGGTGTAGATTCGACGGCAGTGCCAGACGTCGCTGCTGATGGCGGTCGATCGGTCCGTAGCCACGGACCGGCCGAGGGAGAGAGGGCCTCCGACGGACTGCGCTGCGAGCCGCTCGGGCATTCGTGTGCCCGAGGCCGCAGAGCGCCGCCCATCCACCCTCGAACCAACTGAGGAGCAGCCCGTTATGACGACGGTCGCCAATCGACAGGACTTCAAGGTCGCTGACCTTTCTCTCGCGGCTTTCGGCCGTAAGGAGATCACTCTGGCCGAGCACGAGATGCCCGGTCTGATGTCGATCCGTAAGGAGTACGCCGCCGCGCAGCCGCTGGCGGGTGCCCGTATCACCGGTTCGCTGCATATGACTGTGCAGACGGCGGTGCTGATCGAGACCCTGGTCGCGCTGGGTGCCGAGGTGCGCTGGGCCTCCTGCAACATCTTCTCGACCCAGGACCACGCGGCCGCGGCGATCGCGGTCGGTCCGGCCGGTACCCCGGAGGCCCCCGCGGGTGTTCCGGTCTTCGCGTGGAAGGGTGAGTCGCTGGAGGAGTACTGGTGGTGCACGGAGCAGGCGTTGACCTGGCCGAACACTCCCACCGGCGG
>NZ_JBIVLK010000003.1:0-725848 GCF_044751215.1 Streptomyces sp. NPDC088730 | reverse complement strand
GACTTCCCACGGCTTCGGCCGAGCCACCCCGCACCCCCGGATCATCAGTCCCGGAGCGATCCAATCACCTCGAAGATCATTTCGTTAGGAGTTCTTACCCCGCCCTGGGCAAGCGGTGGAGAGGAGCATCCCCGCCCACGCGGGGAAAAGCCCAACCAGAGCACTTCAGGCTCCCGACGGGCCACTCCCGCTGTCGGCGGGAATGTACTTCCTGGCTTCTACGCTTCCCGTTCGCGCAGTCACCCGAACCGGCCGACCGGCAAACACCGGACCAGGGAGGTTAAGCTGACCGACTGCCGATGTATCGGCACCCCTGGCAGCACCTCGCCAAGAGGCCGGTGAGGTGTGAGTGGTCCCCGCCCCGTGTGCCCGGAACGAGAACCACTCACTGCTGGGGCAGGCCGTTCTCGACACATTCGGTCGAGAACGGCCGTCTACCAGAGGTAGTCGACCACCTTGGCCACCACTGCGGCAACCAAGATCAGGAACAGCTCGTCCCTGCGGCGTCCCAGCCATTCATAGGCTGCCTTGCCCACGTGTTCTCCTTCCGTTTCGGGACCTGCAGCGCCGCGGACGCAGAGCTGCAGGCAACGCCACGGCTTGAGCGGGTGGCAGCACGGGAGAAGTTTTACACCAACGTTCCTTCCCTAGGGGCCATTTCAGGCCACTGGAAACCGGAGCAGAGGCTTTTTCGCGCCCAGCACCTTGCAGGCTCTAGCACTAGCTAGCAGAGCCCTTCAGGCTCCCGAGTTCCGTCCTGCGGAGCTCAGGTGCACTCCAGGCGCCCAAGTTCGCCGCAGCCTATGCAGCCGTTCTGTGTAAACAGCTATCGCTCCAAGGGTGGTAGCGGGTCGAGGGCATCGGACGCATCTCTGTGCTCAACGCAACCGCCGGCGGACGAGGATGCTCAGCGTCGTACGTGCGTCCTTGCGTCGGTCCGGTGCGGAGGCGAGGACGGAGACGAGGGCCACGACGAAGAGGATGCCCGTGTAGAGAAGGCCGGCGCATCCGCTCAGGATCGCTGTGTAATGAAGCAGTGGGGAAATCTGGGACACGGTCCGTCCTTTGTCGGGAGCCTGGTTCGGCTGCTGTGGCGATGGCTCCAGAATTGCGGCGGCTCCGCGAGGGGTGAAGGCGCGCCTACCCTTGCCGTCACGATTTCCGCAGGTCAGACCTGTTTTCATCGCACGATGGCGGCCGAGTTTTCTGGGTAGTGAGCAAGGAACGAGAGGGGGCCGGGTGGCGGATTCGTCGAGAGCCGCGCGCGACGAGCTGAGGGACATGCTGAAGGGGGCGTGGTCTGCGGCGGGGCGGATGCGATTCGCGGAATTGACCGCGGAGTCGGGTATTCCACCCCGCACGCTGGCGGGGTGGGTCGAGGGCAGGGCGGTCCCCTCTGCGGCCCGGGAGCCCGGATTCTGGTCCGTGGTGGAGAAGTTGCAGCGTGTCTCCGGCTCCCCGGCGTACGCGCACGCCGAATGGGAAGCCGCCCTGCGTGCCGCTCGGAACGAAGCGGAGAGCGCGCGGAAGCAGGTCTTCCCGAAGCAGCGGCCAGAAGACTCCGGCCTCCGTTTCGTCCGGCTGCACCGTTGCGCCCCCGACACCTCCGCGGTCGAGGTCCGGGGGCGAACGGACGAGCGTGCGGTGATGAACGCGTTCGTCCGGGACTCCCACCCCGACGCACCGTCGTATCTCTGCTGGCAGGCCGACGCTCCCGTAGGCAAGACCGTGCTGTTGGCCGACTACGTCCGCCGGCGCCTCCCCGCCGACGCCGACATCGTGAGCTTCTTCGTCTCCGCGGCCCACGGCACGGACACACGCGCCGCGTTCGAGGCGGAGATCGTCGGCCAGATCGACGACTTCCTCGGCAGGACCGGGCGCGCCGTCCCGAGCAACGTCCGGGGGTGGAAGGCGCTCTTCGCCGAGGCCGCAGAGAAGAGCGCGTGCTACGGACGTAAGCTGCTGCTCCTGGTCGACGGACTTGATGACGACGTCGCCTGGTCCGGCCTCGCAGCCGGGAGCGGGACGCCTGGTGCCGGAGCCGATGGAGCCGATGGAGCCGACGCCAAGGGTCCGTCCGGAACCGGGCGGAGACCCGTACGGGGGAGCATCGCCGCCCTCCTGCCCTCCCGGCCCCCGCCGAACATGCGCGTCATCGTCTCCCTCCGGCGCTACGGCGTCCTCCCCGACGACGTCCCTCAGGTGCGGCATCCACTGAGCCGGAGCCGACACCTGCGGACTCTCGTACCCGTCCCAGGCGTGCCGCTCGTCCGAGAGCCACCGCCGGACGTCGCCGCGCTGGGCGAACCGGTCGCGGGCCTGCTGGCCGTGGCGGGCGGCGGCCTGCGTACGAAAGACCTGGCGGACCTGGCCGGACTCCCCGCAGAGCACCTCGACCGCCTGACGCAGGGGCCGTCGGGGCGCGCCCTCGTGACCGACGATCCGCTGTTCGGGACGTACGCCCTGGCCGACCACCGTCTCCTCCACGCGGTACGCGAGGACTTGGGGGAGGCAGGGGTCCTGCGCCACACTCGTGCACTACTGGCCTGGTCGCGACTCTGGCGGGCGTCCGGCTGGCCGGACGACACGCCCCCGTACCCCCTGACGCATCAGCTTCGGCTGCTCACCGACACCGCCGAACGCGCCGCGTACATCCTCGACATGCCCCGACTGCGCCGGCTCGCCCGCACGGCGGGTCCGGACGCCGCCCTGGCCCAACTGGACTCCTTCGAAACGGAGATCACCGGGTGGCCGCAGGACGGCACACCCGGCGGCGACACTCTGGCGGCGCTCGTACCGCTCAGCGCCGCGCGGTCCCTCCTGCACCAGGACACGCACGACGTACCGGCCGGGGCCGCCTCTCTCCTCGTGAGACTGGGGGACGTGGAGCGGGCACTCGGCCTGGCCCGTTCGGCGCCGACGGCCGTCGCCAGAGCCGTGCACCTGGCGGACGTGGCGGTGGAATTGGCGTACGCGGGACAGGCAGACCTGGACGCCGACGCCGACGCCGACGCCGTTGTACGGGAGGCAGTCCTGTGGCTGGTCCGTGACCGCGCCGACCAGGGGTTTCCCGGCACCTTCCGGGATCCGGAGCGGCTCGTACGGCTCCTTGGTGCCGCCCGTACGCTCGCCACACTGAAGGGTCCCGAGCCCGCCCGGCCGCTGCTGCGCGCGGTGCTCCAGGATCCGACGGCCGGGACGGAAACACTCATCGAGGCGGCAGGAATGCTGGATTCGATGGAGGACGGGGATGTTGCGGCGGTCTTGCACGACCGGGCGTGGATGCTCGGCGCGGGTGGGATGCGTGCCCGGGCGGCGGCGGTGGACCTCTGGGGTGCGTCGGCACGGGCCACACCGTCCTTCAGCACCTACGCCGGCGATCGTATCGAGGCGATCTGCGAGGAACTCGGCGACGCGGACGGCCTGGGAGCGATCGATGTCCTGGCCACCGCGGCGTCGGCGCTCAACGATCTCCCCGCCAAGCGGTCCCGCTCGGCTTCCGTGCTGACGCGGAGGGCCCTGGACCGGTTGCGCAGGGCGATCGAGGCCCTGAGGGACCCCGATTCCCTGCCCGGCTCCCTGTCCGAGGACGATCAGGGCCACCTCCGCCGCGAACTGGCCGGGACGCTCGCGCGGCTGACCAAGGCGGTGGCCGATACGGGCGTCGTGAGGGATGACCTCGACGACATCGGACGCCTCTTGGAGGACCTGCCGGAAGGGCTGCGCATCGGGGTGCTGGGGGACGCCCTGCCGGAACGGGCGCAGTGGGTCTTCGAGACAGCCCAGGAGGAGAGGGCGCGAGAGGACGGGGAGCTGGCGGCTGCCGCCGACGAGAAGAGGAGGGCCAAGCGCAGGGAGAAGGACGCCGGGAACAAGACCTCGAACGAGAGGCAGGAGCTCTATCGAAGGGTGCGCCGCAAGCAGGGATCGGCGGCAGCGGCACAAGCAGTGAAGAGGGCAGAGGAGGCTCAGGAGGCACAGGCGGAGCCCGAAGCCGTGCGGAGACCGCCCCCGATCCCACACCGGCGCTCGGCCGGCCTGCCTCCCCCGGGCGGCGGTCCGCACCCCGACCACCCCGATCATCCGCACTTCGCTCTCCTGCCGGAGGCGGACGACCAGTTGGGCGCCGGGAACCACCTGCGCAGCCGGGAACTGCTGGAGACGGCCCTGCGGAACCGCGCGGCCGCGTGGCCTCCGACGTCCGCGAGCGGACCGGCCCTCCCGGCAGACTGGACGGCTGAGCTGTGCCAGGCCATGGGCACGGCAGGCCTGTCGGACGAGGCCGAAGCGCTCGCGCTGAGCCGGCCCGACCCGCAGGACCGCGCGCGGCACCTGGCGGCCCTTTCCCTCGGCTGCTCCCTCGCCGAGCACGACGACTTGGGCACCTCCTACGCCCGAGCGGCGGCCCGCCTGATGTCTGACGGCGCGGCCCCCGGGCCGGCGAACGCCGTGGCCCAGGCGCTCGCCCATACCGGAGACGAGCCCGCGGCCTCGGCGATGGCCAGGGGAGACACCGCTCCGCAGCGACGGCAGGCGCTGACGGCCGTCGCCGCCGGCCTCGTACGGCACTGTCCCGAGGGGGCGGCACGTGTCGCAGCGCCCCTGGTGGAGGCCCTGGCCCGGCGGATCGAGGCCGGAGCGCACGGCAGCCCGCGCATCCCGCTCACCGAACTGGCGGCGCTCCTTCTCGCCTACCCCGACGTCCGGCACCCCGCCCCGCGACTGAGCGACGGCCTCCACCGCGCCGCCCACCACGTGGCCGCCCCGTCCATGGCGCAGCCGGCACAGCCGATGGCAGTCCTCACCCTGCTGGCACGGCTCGGCTGCCTCCCCGAGGACGACACCTACGCCGTCGCGAGCTCGACCGACCGATGGCGGCGCTCCCTCCGGCCGGGGCAGGGTCCCGCGGCGGAACTGGCCCTGCTGGCAGCGCTGGACGGTGACACCGCCGCTGTACGGCGCCACACAGATGCGCAACGGGACCCGGAGGCCCGGTCGACGGCGCTCCGCACCGCCGCTGTACATCTGGCGGGCGCCCAGACGACGCTGACCCCGGACCATGACGCCGCCGACCGGGCGATCCGGACCTGCCTGGCACTCGCCCGTACGTGCGACGACGGCGGTCCCCCCGCCGAGGCGACGGCTCGGGACCTCGCGCTGAGGCTCCTCAGATCCGACGCGTGGACGCACACGATCCCTCTGCTCCCACCACTTGCTCCGGCGGCCTTGGGCCGCCTGGGCGCAATGACGTGGGACATCAGCCGGCTCCGCTGACCGCACCTGCACGGTATGCCGGACGAGGGGCGAGACACTGACGCCGAGTCGACCCGATATCGTGCCGGTTCCGGCCGGCTCGATCCGTCGATCGGTATCCGGCCGGCCCTCCGATGGCCGTGGTGACTCCCGGGCCGCGCACGTGCGGATTGGGAATGGCAGCCGACGGTGGCTCTGGTTTCGCCGCGCGTCGGCCCTACGCGGCTGTCGACACGGAACGGCAGTGGAGGCTGCGCGGGACGGGCGGTCGGGCCAGTCGTTGGGAGGGCGCGAGGAGCGGAGCAAGCGCAAGCCGAAAGAGCGACAGCCGCCTGGCGTCCTTACCTCACACGCAGGCGATGGCGCACCGCGATCCTGGGCGAGCAACGTTGGAGGCGTGAATCGACTCGCTCAGCCCGAAGGCGTGGAATGTTCTGATCGGTCCGCGAGGAGCTGTTCGAGTGCTGCCGATCGGCAGTCGAAAGCGGGGAGGCGGCTCCGTTCTTACACGGCCCCAAGATCGACCGTAACGGAGAAGGGCGCGGCAACCTTGATTACGCCGGTGAACATCTCGCCGTCCCGGTAGGCCTTGGTGGCGGGGTCGAGGACGTAGGTGTAGATGATGGGAACACCGGTGGCGGCCTGCTCGACCCGCCAGTAGAAGGGGATCCCGGCCTTGGCGTACTGGTCCACCTTCACGACTCGGTCGGTGGTCTCAGAGCCGGGCGAGACGACCTCGACGACCAGAAGCACGTGCTCCGGGCGAGTGGGCGTGAGGTCGATGGTCTCTGCCCGATACACCGTGACGTCCGGGCGGCGGTTGGTGAGCGGAACGTCCTGCAGGCGTACGTCGAAGTCCGTGTCGGCGTTCCAGTCCTCGCCTGCTGCGGTCTCCAGGGCATTGGCCAGGATTCGGGCCAGCCGGTTGGGCCGTTTTGAGGCGCTCGGGCTCACGACGACCATCCCGTCCACGATCTCGATGCCGGCGCACTGCTCCTCGGACCAGGAGTCGTACTGCTCCGCGCTGACCTGTGTATGCATCCACGCGGGCGCCACCATCTCGGCGGCCATGGTGTACCTCCTTCGAGGAGCTGCCGTAGTTTCGGCGCTGCTGGCCTCAGCCTACTGTCGCGTGATGCCGGGGTGCCCCCGATCCGGATGCGGGCGGCGGGCCTCGCCAATGGGGTTGGGCATTGTGAGAGGCTGAATCGCATGAACCGGCTGGCTGGTGTGACCTCGCCTTATCTGCTGCAGCACGCTGACAACCCGGTCGACTGGTGGCCCTGGGGGCCGGAGGCGTTCGAGGAGGCCCGGCGGCGCGATGTGCCCGTCCTGCTGTCGGTCGGGTACTCGGCGTGCCACTGGTGCCATGTGATGGCTCATGAGTCGTTCGAGGACGAAGTGGTCGCGGCGTACCTGAACGAGCACTTCGTGCCGGTCAAGGTCGACCGTGAGGAGCGTCCGGATGTGGACGCCGTCTATATGGAGGCCGTGCAGGCGGCGACCGGGCAGGGCGGCTGGCCGATGACCGTGTTCCTCACGGCAGAGGCGGAGCCCTTCTACTTCGGGACGTACTTCCCGCCCGAGTCCCGGCACGGGCTTCCCTCCTTCCGGCAGGTGCTCGAAGGCGTCGCCGCGGCCTGGACGGAGCGGCGCGACGAGGTCGGTGAGGTGGCCGGGCGCATCGTCCGCGACCTCTCGCAGCGCACACTCGCCCACGGCGGGGAGGGGCTGCCGGCCGAGGCGGAGCTGGCGCAGGCGCTGCTCGGGCTGACCCGGGAGTTCGACGAGAAGAACCGCGGTTTCGGCGGCGCGCCCAAGTTCCCGCCGTCGATGGTGATCGAGTTCCTGCTGCGCCACCATGCCCGTACCGGGGCGGACGGTGCGCTCCAGATGGCGGCCGGCACCTGCGAGGCGATGGCCAGGGGCGGGATGTACGACCAGCTCGGGGGCGGGTTCGCCCGGTACTCGGTGGACCGGGAGTGGGTCGTCCCGCACTTCGAGAAGATGCTCTACGACAACGCGCTGCTCTGCCGGGTGTACGCCCATCTGTGGCGCTCGACCGGGTCCGAGCAGGCCCGCCGGGTGGCGCTGGAGACCGCGGACTTCATGGTGCGCGAGCTGCGTACCGCCGAGGGCGGCTTCGCCTCCGCGCTCGACGCCGACAGCGAGGACGCGGACGGGAAGCACGTCGAGGGCGCGTACTACGTCTGGACCCCGGCGCAGTTGAGGGAGGTGCTCGGGCCGGACGATGCCGCCTTCGCCGCGGAGTACTTCGGGGTGACGGAAGAGGGCACCTTCGAGGAGGGGGCCTCCGTGCTCCAGCTGCCCCTCACCGGCCCGGCCGACGAGGCGCGGGCCGCCGGCGTACGGGCCCGGCTGCTCGCCGCACGTGAGCTGCGCCCGCGGCCGGGGCGGGACGACAAGGTGGTCGCCGCGTGGAACGGGCTGGCCGTCGCGGCGCTCGCGGAGGCGGGCGCGTACTTCGACCGCCCCGATCTCGTCGAGCGCGCCACCGAGGCTGCGGACCTGCTGGTGCGGCTGCACATGGGGCCGGTCGCCCGGCTGGTCCGGACGTCCAAGGACGGGCGCGCCGGGGAGCACGCGGGCGTGCTGGAGGACTACGGCGATGTCGCGGAGGGCTTCCTCGCGCTGGCGGCGGTCACCGGTGAGGGCGTCTGGCTGGAGTTCGCGGGCTTCCTGCTGGACATCGTGCTGGAGCACTTCACCGGCGAGGGCGGTCAGCTGTACGACACCGCGGACGACGCCGAGCAGCTGATCCGCCGCCCGCAGGACCCCACCGACAGCGCGACTCCGGCCGGCTGGACGGCGGCGGCCGGCGCGCTGCTCTCGTACGCCGCGTACACCGGCTCCGAACCCCACCGCACCGCCGCGGAGGAGGCGTTGGGCGTGGTGAAGGCGCTGGGGCCGAAGGCGCCGAGGTTCATCGGCTGGGGGCTCGCGGTGGCCGAGGCGCTGCTCGACGGCCCGCGCGAGGTGGCCGTGGCCGGGCCGGTCGGCGGTGAGCTGCACCGTACGGCGCTGCTGGGACGGGCGCCCGGCGCGGTGGTCGCGGCGGGGGAGACGGCCGGGTCCGAGTTCCCGCTGCTGGCGGACCGGCCGATGGTGGACGGCGCGCCGACCGCGTACGTGTGCAGGCACTTCGTGTGCGAGGCGCCGACCACCGACCCGGAGGTGCTGGCCCGCGCCCTCGGCGGTGCCGTGTCCTGACCGGCGGTCACAGCAGCAGGCCGCCCTCCAGGGTGTCCAGGGCCTCGTTGACCATGGCCACCAGGTCGCCGGTCTGGCCCTGTTCGGCCCAGTACAGCGTCACCTCGCGCAGTGCGCCCAGCACCGCCGCGACGAAGATCCGGATCTTCAGGTCGCCGGCGCTCCGGCCGGTGCGTTCGGCGAGCACCTGGGCCAGGACCTTCGCGGTGTCCGACATGGTCTCCGTCATCCGCGCCCGGATGGCGGGGACCTCCACCATGAGCCGGGTGCGCTGGCGCAGTTCCTCGCTCGCCGTGGCGATGAACGTCGTCAGCGTCTCGACCATCATCAACCGCACGGCGACCAGGGGCGGTTCATCGGCCGGCCGGCTCCGCAGCGACGCTTCCATGATCGGGTCGTACTCGTCGGTGAGGACGATGTCCTCCTTGGTCGCGAAGTACCGGAAGACCGTGCTCGGCGACACCTCCGCCGCCTCCGCGATCTGCTCGATGGTCGTCGCGTCGTACCCCTGCTCGGCGATCAGCCGGTAGGTCGCCTTCCGGATGGCGACCCGGGTCCTGAGCTTCTTGCGCTCGCGCAGTCCCAGCGGGGGCTGCGTGCCGGGTGCGGTGGGAGGGGTGTGAGAGGTGGCGGCCATGGTCGCCATTGTCAGGCATCGACGGGGGTGGCGGCCACGTCGGCCGGCTCCTCGCGCCTCGGCTTCGGCGTGGTCAGGAAGGCTCCGACCAGCAGGGCGCTGACCAGTGCGGTGGCGCCGATGACGAGCATGACCAGACTCATGCCGTGCAGATAGGCGGCGTCGGCGGAGTCCGCGAGCCGCTGTACCCCGAGCTTCGCCGCCACGGCGTGGGCGGCGACGACCGACTCCCCGGCCGTGTCCGCCGCGTCGGCCGGCAGCCCGGCGGTGTCGAGCCGGCCGCTGTAGGCACCGGCGAGCAGGCTGCCCAGCAGGGCGATCCCGAGCGCGCTGCCCGTCTGGCGCACGGTCATCAGCAGTCCGGAGCCGCTGCCCGCCCGGTCCGGGGGCAGGGCGCCCAGCGCGGCGTCCATGGCGGGCACGACGGCGAAGCCGAAGCCGACGCCTGCGACGGAGAGCCAGAGCGCGGTGAAGCCGTAGCCGCTGTCGACCGTCGTACGGCTGCCGAGGAGCGCGGCGAAGGCGAGCACGACGAGTCCGGCCGACATCGTGGCGCGGGCCCCGAAGCGTGCGTTGACCGGGCCGCCCGCCCGCGTGGCGACGATCAGCCCGCCCATCATCGGGAGCATCCGTACCCCCGTACCGAAGGCGTCGTTGCCCAGTACGGCCTGGAGGTAGCCGGGCAGGATGAACATCAGCCCGGCCAGTACGAACATCACGAGTGTCGCCGCGAGCGTGCTGAGCAGGAACGTCCGCTGCCGCAGCAGGGGCATGTCGAGCATCGGGCGGGTGGCCTTGCGCTCACGCAGGACGAGCGCGCCGATCAGGACCACGCCTGCGGCCAGCACCGCCAGGACCAGCGGGTCGCCCCAGCCGCGGCCCGGCGCCTCGATGACCGCGTAGATCAGGGTGCCGAGGCCGGTGGCGGTCAGCACGGTGGAGACGAGGTCGACCCTGGGGGCCGCGGGGTCGCGCGTCTCCGGGAGCAGGAACACGCAGGCGGTGACGCCGATGCCCACCATCGGGACGTTGATCACGAAGACCGAGCCCCACCAGAAGTGGTCGAGCAGCCAGCCGCCCAGGATCGGGCCGAGCGGCATGCCGAGCGCGGAGGCGGCCGAGACGATACCGATGGCCTTCATCCGGTCCTTCGGCTCCCCGAACAGCGAGGGCAGCACGGCCATGGCGAGCGGCATCACGAGGGCGCCTCCGACGCCCATCACGCAGCGGGCCGCGATCACGGTGGGCACGTCGCCGGCGAGCGTGCCTATGACCGAGCCCGCGAGGAAGACGCCGAGGCCGGTGATGAGCATCCGGCGTCGGCCGAAACGGTCCCCGAGCAGCCCTGCCGGAAGCATCAGCGCGGCGAACACCACGACGTACGCGTCGGCCATCCACTGCTGTTCGCCGGTGGTGGCGCCGAGCTCACCGGCCATGGTCGGCAGCGCCACATTGAGGATGGTCATGTCGAAGCCCAGGACGAGCATGCTCGCCACCAGCGCGCCCAGGGCCCACCAGCGTCGGTTCATGGCGTACTCCTTTGAGAGTTGCAGTCAAGTGACAGTAACTCTCAAACAGTGGCGAGTGTCAATATGGGCCGCGGCGCTCCCGGTGCCAGGGCATGAGAAAGGGCCGCGGCTCGAACGCCGCGGCCCTGCTGGGGGTTTCAGCCCTGGTTGTACGCCACCAGGGAGATGCCGACGTAGTGCGCGACGAACGCCGCCAGGGTCAGCGAGTGGAAGACCTCGTGGAAGCCGAACCAGCGGGGTGACGGATTCGGCCGCTTGATGCCGTAGATGACACCGCCGGCGCTGTACAGCACTCCGCCGACGACCACCAGCACCAGCACCGCGATCCCGCCGGCCCGCATGAAGTCCGGCAGGAAGAAGACCGCGGCCCAGCCCATCGCGATGTAGCACGGTGTGTAGAGCCAGCGCGGGGCGCCGACCCAGAACACCCGGAAGGCGATGCCCGCGACCGCCGCGCCCCAGACCGCCCACAGCAGCGGGGTCCCGGTGGAGCGGGGCAGGAGCAGCAGGGTCAGCGGGGTGTAGGTGCCCGCGATGATCAGGAAGATGTTGGCGTGGTCCAGCCTGCGCAGCACCGCCTCGCCGCGCGGCCCCCAGGTGCCGCGGTGGTAGACGGCGCTCACACCGAACAGCAGGCACGCGGTCAGGATGTAGACCCCGCAGGCGATCCGGCCGCGGGTGGTGTCCGTGAGCGCGATGAGCACGATGCCCGCGATCAGGACCGCGGGGAACATGCCGGCGTGCAGCCAGCCGCGCATCCGCGGCTTCAGCTCGACATCGTCGGTTCCGGCTGGTTCCAGCCCGGTGGGCTCGGGTGCGGCAGCAGCGGCAGCAGTCATTCCCGCATCGTACCTACGCCACCGTAGGTTGCGGATATGAGTGGCGATGCTCACGTGGGCGGCCCCCTGGACATATGGGCGGAACGGTCGGATGATCAAATGAGTGCGGTCGGCACCGGATGAGCGCCAGGGGTAATTCGAAGGGGTACAAGCATCCGGGTCGCAGCCCCCACGGGGCCTACCAGACAGACACCCTCATCAAGGAGCGATCGTGGCGCGCGACATCGCGGCTCCCCTCACTGTTCCCACCAACCACCAGGAGCTCGTCTCCTGGGTCGACGAGATCGCAGCCCTCACCGAGCCGGACCGAGTGGTCTGGTGCGACGGCTCCGAGGCCGAGTACGAGCGCCTGTGCGGGGAGCTCGTGGCCAAGGGCACGTTCACCGAACTCGACCGGATCAAGCGCCCGAACTCCTACTACGCCGCCTCCGACCCGAGCGACGTCGCACGGGTCGAGACCCGTACGTTCATCTGCTCCGAGAAGGAGGAGGACGCCGGTCCGACGAACCACTGGAAGGCCCCCGCGGAGATGCGGGAGATCTTCGTGGGCGCCAACGGCGTCTTCCGCGGCTCCATGCGCGGCCGGACCATGTACGTCGTGCCCTTCTGCATGGGCCCGGTCGGCTCGCCGCTCTCCGCGATCGGCGTCGAGATCACCGACTCCGCCTACGTCGCCGTCTCCATGCGCACCATGACCCGCATGGGACAGCCGGTCCTCGACGAGCTCGGCACCGACGGATTCTTCGTCAAGGCCGTCCACACGCTCGGCGCACCCCTGGCGGAGGGCGAGGCCGACGTCCCGTGGCCGTGCAACTCCACCAAGTACATCTCGCACTTCCCCGAGGACCGCGAGATCTGGTCCTACGGCTCCGGCTACGGCGGCAACGCCCTGCTCGGCAAGAAGTGCTACGCGCTGCGCATCGCCTCCGTGATGGCGCGCGACGAGGGCTGGCTCGCGGAGCACATGCTGATCCTCAAGCTCGCGCCGCCGCGCGGGGAGTCGAAGTACGTGGCGGCGGCGTTCCCGAGCGCCTGCGGCAAGACGAACCTGGCCATGCTGGAGCCCACGATCTCCGGCTGGACCGTCGAGACCATCGGTGACGACATCGCCTGGATGCGGTTCGGCGAGGACGGCCGGCTCTACGCGATCAATCCCGAGGCCGGCTTCTTCGGCGTCGCGCCCGGCACCGGCGAGCACACCAACGCCAACGCCATGAAGACCATGTGGGGCAACTCCGTCTTCACCAACGTCGCGCTCACCGACGACGGCGACGTCTGGTGGGAGGGGATGACGGAGGAGCCGCCCGCACACCTCACGGACTGGAAGGGCAACGACTGGACCCCGGAGTCCGGTACGCCCGCCGCCCACCCCAACGCCCGCTTCACCGTCCCGGCCGGCCAGTGCCCGATCATCGCGCCCGAGTGGGAGGACCCCAGGGGCGTGCCGATCTCGGCCATCCTCTTCGGCGGCCGCCGTGCCTCGGCCGTGCCGCTGGTCACCGAGTCCTTCAACTGGCAGCACGGGGTCTTCCTCGGAGCCAACGTCGCCTCCGAGAAGACCGCCGCCGCCGAGGGCAAGGTCGGTGAGCTGCGCCGCGACCCGTTCGCCATGCTGCCGTTCTGCGGCTACAACATGGGCGACTACATGAAGCACTGGATCAAGGTCGGCGCGGACAAGCCGGACCAGTCCAAGCTCCCGAAGATCTACTACGTGAACTGGTTCCGCAAGAACGAGGCCGGCAAGTTCGTCTGGCCCGGCTTCGGCGAGAACAGCCGCGTCCTGAAGTGGATCGTCGAGCGGCTGGAGGGCAAGGCCGAGGGCGTCGAGACCCCGATCGGAATCCTGCCGGCCAAGGGCTCGATCGACACCGAGGGCCTGGACCTCTCCGAGTCCGACCTGGACTTCCTGCTCAAGGTCGACAAGGAGGTCTGGCGCGAGGAGGCGGCACTGGTCCCCGAGCACCTCAACACCTTCGGGGACCACACACCGAAGGAGCTGTGGGAGGAGTACCGGGCCCTGGTCCAGCGCCTGGGCTGAGCGCCGGTCCCGAGGAGTGGCCACGGCCGGAGCGCCGTGGGTAGGTGGCACCCGGTCCACGCGCCTCTACGGCACGTGGACCGGGGCCGTCAGAGGGCGCCGACCAGGTGCGACGGGTCGGCGGAGAGCGCCGCGGTGTGGGCGTCCATCCGCTCGGCCGAGAGGATCGCGACGGCCGTGTCGGCGCGGGACGCCGCCACCACCAGGGTGCGGCCCGCGAGGGCGTGGGCGCGGCGGTGCAGGGCCGGGGCGGGGGCCTCGCTCAGACCGGCGTGCCGGGCGGGCGGTGTGCCGCGCAACCGGGCGACCTGTTCGGCGATGCGGTCGCCCGCCTCGCCGAGCCCCAGTTCGTCGGTGACCGCGAGCAGTGCGGCCAGATGTCCGGCGAGCTGGATGTCCAGCTCTTCCTCGCGGGTGCGGTGCGGGAAGTCGGCGTGGTCGGCCGGTGTGTGGACCGATTTGGTGCGGATCGGTTCGTACATGGATGGCCTCCTGGTGTTGCTGTGGAACCATCCTAGCTTGGATTCAGTCTAAAGTTGTCCAGATTCGCGATCGGATGAGTGCGCATCCTCGCCCTGGCCGCGCCCACACCTGGCCGTACCCGGCGGTTACACCTGGCTGTACCCGTCCAGGAAGCGGGCGATCCGGCCGATCGCGTCCGTCAGGTCCTCGGTCGAGGGCAGGGTCACGACCCGGAAGTGATCGGTCTCCGGCCAGTTGAACCCCGTCCCCTGCACCACCATGATCTTCTCGGCCCGCAGCAGGTCGAGCACCATCTGCCGGTCGTCCTTGATCTTGTAGACCTTCGGATCGAGCCGCGGGAAGAGATACAGCGCGCCTTTGGGCTTCACACACGTCACGCCCGGGATCTGTGTCAGCAGTTCGTACGCCACGTCCCGCTGCTCCAGGATGCGGCCGCCCGGCAGCACCAGGTCGTTGATCGACTGCCGTCCGCCGAGCGCGGTGGCCACCGCGTGCTGCGAGGGCATGTTGGCGCAGAGCCGCATGTTGGCCAGGATCGTCAGTCCCTCGATGTACGAGGAGGCGTGCGCCTTCGGGCCGCAGACCGCCATCCAGCCGGAGCGGTAGCCGGCCACCCGGTAGTTCTTCGACAGCCCGTTGAAGGTGAGGACCATCAGGTCGGGTGCGATGGTCGCGGTCGGGGTGTGGGTCGCTCCGTCGTACAGGATCCGGTCGTAGATCTCGTCGGAGCAGACGACCAGGTTGTGGCGGCGGGCGATCTCCGTCAGCCCGCGCAGCATCTCGTCGTCGTACACCGCACCCGTCGGGTTGTTCGGGTTGATGATCACCATGGCCTTGGTGCGGTCGGTGATCCTCCGCTCGATGTCCGCGAGGTCGGGCATCCAGTCGGACTGCTCGTCGCAGCGGTAGTGCACGGCCGTGCCGCCGGCCAGCGAGACCGACGCCGTCCACAGCGGGTAGTCCGGAGCCGGGACCAGGACCTCGTCGCCGTCGTCGAGCAGCGCCTGCATCGACATCTGGATCAGCTCGGAGACGCCGTTGCCCAGGTAGACGTCCTCGACGTCGAGGTCGATCCCCTTGGTCTGGTAGTGCTGCATCACCGCCCGCCGCGCGGAGAGCAGCCCCTTCGCGTCGCCGTAGCCGTGCGCCCCGGAGAGGTTGCGCAGGATGTCCTCAAGGATCTCCGGCGGGCACTCGAAGCCGAACGCGGCGGGGTTGCCGGTGTTCAGCTTGAGGATGCGATGGCCTGCCGCTTCCAGCCGCATCGCCTCCTCCAGCACGGGGCCCCGGATTTCGTAACAGACGTTGGCGAGCTTCGTGGACTGGATGACCTGCATGTCTGCGAGCTTACGACTGTGTTTCGCGGGGTGCCCGGCCTTTCCCCGCAGGTTGACCCAGCCGGGTCGGCCGGTCCGTCCGGCCCGGCTTCCATCCCATGCGCCGACCGCCCGCGAACCGTGGGAACGCGGGGCGCGGACGGGGGCAGGGCTTGGAAAGGTGTGGGGCCGGGGCGTGACACGGCAGGACGGGTGAGATGCGCCACGGTGCCCTCGGCCGGGGGGCGCGCGGGGCCTTGGGGTCTTGGGGCGTGGGGCTCCGTGGGGTGCGGGTCCGTCCGGCGCTCCGGTTCCGTCCTCAATCGCCGGACGGGCTTGAGCGGTGCGGGTGCTCCGCCTGTGCGGGGCCGCCTGCCCGGTGGGTTGGGGGTTCGGGGTCCCTCCGGGGCGTCTCCTCGGACGACGAACGTGCGGGGGGGTACGCAATGAGCACCCGGGTCTGTGTTCGTCGTCCTGCGGGGACGCCCCTGCACGCCCCCGAACCCGGCCGTCGCGCGTCTGCAGACGCGACTGATGCAGGGGTGGGGACGTGCAGGGGAGTCCCCGCAGAAAATGGCGTACGACCCGGGTCCCTCGCGGTCCGGGGTGAACACGCCATTTCCGAGGAGACGCCCCGGAGGGGCACCACCCCCCACCCACCGCACCAGGCGCACCCCACGAACAAGCGAAGCACCCCCACAGAGCCGCGCCCTCCGGCTACTTGCCCTTGTCCTCGGCCAGCGTGTGCGCGACCAGGGCGTTGGCGTGGCCGTGTCCCATCGCGTGCTCGGACTTGAGCCAGGCCACGATCTCCATGTGCTTGGTCAGCGGCGAGGCGCGGATGAGGTCCTTCCACTCCGCGACCGGACGGCCGTACTTCTGCTCGATCGACGGGAAATAGCTCGCGGGGCCCTTCACTGCGTCAGTCATGGCGTAAGCCTCTCAGCCGGGTCTGACAGTCGACCGGATCCGCGGCTCCGGAACCGTGCCCGGAGGGTCGTCCACGCCTGCCGGCAGGGCCCGGTGGTCGGATCCGCCCCTTGTGCGGCTCCTCTCGATGCGCCACCATGCGCATGTCAAACCGGAAGAACTTCGGTCGCAGAGGCCCCACACGCTCTGCGCAGGTCACTTGAGGGGACCCCCACATGAAAAAGCCTCTCGTCGGTGCGCTCTTCGCCGTACTGCTCCTCGGAGCCGGCACGGCGACCGCGACCGCGGCCACAAGCCACGACGCGACAGCACCCAGCACGGTCACGGCGGCGGCGTCATCGAGCCACACGGCGGTCCGGGCGAAGGCCAGGACCAAGGCGGTCGGCTTCGCCGGAACCGTGGCGCTCAGCAACTGTTCGGGATCGGTCGTCCGTACACCCGGCTCCCAGCCGGGCGATCCCGCGCTCGTGCTCTCCAACGGGCACTGCATGGAGTCCGGTTTCCCCGGGCCCGGTGAGGTCGTGATCGACCAGCCCTCCACCCGCAGCTTCACCCTGCTGTCCGCCTCCGGCGGCAACCTCGGCACGGTACGGGCGAGCAAGATCGCGTACGGCACGATGACGGACACCGACATATCGGTGTACCAACTCACCTCCACGTACGCCCAGATCGAAAGCAAGTACGGCATCAAGGCGCTGGAGCTGAACACCGCGCACCCGGTGCAGGGCGCGGCGATCACCGTGGCGTCCGGGTACTGGAAGCGCACGTACAGCTGCAACGTCGACGGGTTCGTCTACCGCCTCAAGGAGGGCGAGTGGACCTGGAAGGACTCGGTCCGCTACACCTCCGCCTGCCAGACCATCGGCGGCACGTCCGGCTCCCCGGTGATCGACAACGCCACCGGCAAGGTCGTCGCCGTCAACAACACCGGTAACGAGGACGGGCAGGAGTGCACGGACAACAATCCGTGCGAGGTCGACGAGAACGGCCAGGTGACGGTCCGCGAGGGCATCAACTACGCCCAGGAGACGTACGGCATCGTGCCGTGCATCGGTGCGGGCAACGTCTTCGACCTGGATGCGGAAGGGTGCGCGCTGCCCAAGCCGTAACGGGTGGGGCACAGCCGGGCGGGGCGGGAGTTGTCTCCCGCCCCGCCCCGTTCCAGGTCTCTGTCCGGCTCAGATCTTGCGCCACCGGGCGTGCGCCCAGGAGTAGAGGCCGAAGGCGGCCAGTCCCACCGCGATGAGGGCCAGCAGCCACGGGCCGGCCGGGGTGGAGCTGAAGGAACGCAGCGTGTCGTCCATGCCCTTCGCCTCACCGGACCGCGCCTTCACCGCGGCGGCGACAGCGAATCCGCCCGCGACCGCGAAGACGACGCCGCGGGAGACCCCGCCGAACACTCCGGTGATGTCCACGCCACGTCGCTGGGCGGGCGACATCTCGTCCATCCGCAGGCGCTTGTGGAACTTACGCATCGCGGCCCGTGCGGCTATGTACAGGCCGATTCCGGCAATGGCCACGCCGGCGATCCCCACCAGCCAGCGGCCGCCCGGCAGGTCGAGCACCTTCGCCGTGACGTCCTGCGACTGCGAGTCGCTCGAACCGCTGCCGCTGCTCTTGTTGCCGGCGGCGAACGTCAGGACCGAGTAGGAGACGAAGCCGTAGAAGACGGCGCGCCCCGCCGACGCCAGCCGCTTGGTCGCCTTGTCCCCGTCGGGTCCCGAGGCCCCGAACGCGGCCTCGGACAGCCGCCACAGGGCCATGCCCACGAGGGCGATGCCCAGGACCCACAGCAGGACGGAACCGAAGGGCTTCTGGGCTATCTCGCTCAGCGCCCCGCCTCGGTCGGCCTGCTTCTTGCTGCCCCCGCCGTTGAAGGCGATCCGCAGCGCGAGGAAACCGACCAGGAAATAGATCACACCGCGAGCGATGAAACCCGCCCGTCCGCCCATCTCGACCGCTTTGCTGTCGCCGGCCCGGCGAGCCTTCCCTTTGCCTCTTTGCGCTGCCGCAGATGTATTCATGTCCCCCGGTTGCCCGGGAGAGCGATCGGGAAACGATTCCGCCGCGGCCGGGAGAGAGTTCAAGCGCCGGGGTGTGGACCGTCGGGCCCTGGGCATCCGGCTTTCCGGAGGTTGATAAAAATGGTTCCCCTGCTTGTCGTTCTTCTGATCGTCCTGTTGCTGTTCGGTGCCGGGTTCGCGCTCAATCTGCTCTGGTGGATCGCAGGCATCCTGCTGGTGCTGTGGCTGCTCGGATTTCTCCTGCGGTCGGGTTCCGGCAGCAGCCGCGGCCGTTGGTACCGCTGGTGAACCGAGGGGTCAGGGCGTGTCCGTCCGCCCTGCCCCCCGGCCCCGCCGGACGGCGGTTTCGATGCCGTCCAGCAGGACGTCCAGCCCCGCGGTGAACGTCTCCCGGGCCTCTCGCTCCGGATACGGCACCGCGTCGTCCCCGCCCGGTTCCGGCCGCGCCGGCTCCCGTTCCATCCGGCTCAGTTCCGGGTAGCGGTCCGCGAAGTCCGGGACCAGCTCCATGAGCGCCGCGGAGCGGGCGTACCACCACTCCTCGTCCGCCCGCCCCGTCGCCGACGCCGCCTCGCGTGCGTCGGCGACGGTCTGCGCGGCGCCCCGCACGAAGTGGAACAGCGTCCCGACCAGGCGCCTCAGCACCTCGGCGCCGAGCCCGGTGCCGTAGAGGAGGCGCACGAGCGCGTCCAGTCCCGCGTACTCGTGCGGGCCGAGCACCGGACGGGCCTGGGAGACCTGGAGCACCCACGGGTGGCGCAGGTAGAACGCGAGCGTGTCCCGCGCCCAGTCCGTCAGATCCGTACGCCAGTCGCCCGATCCGGCACGGCCGGCCGGGAGTTCCGCGTGCACCGCGTCGTACATCAGGTCCAGCAGTTCTCTCTTGCCGGGAACGTAGGTGTAGAGCGCCATCGCCGTGCGCCCGAGCCGCTCGCCCACCGCCCGCATCGACAGCGCGGCCATGCCGTCCTCGTCGGCCACGGCGATCGCGGCGGTCACGATCGCGTCGACCGTGAGCCCCGGCCTGGGCCCCGGGCCCGCCGTGCCACGCGGCTCAGGCGGTGCGGCCGAGCGCCACAGCAGCGACATCGATCGACGGGCATCGCCCTGCCCGGCATAGACCACCACTTGCGACTCCTTACGCCGTAAAGTAACTTCGGTCAGTAATTCCTTATGGCGTAAAGTACCAAAGTTCGGTGAGGGGCTGGTTTCGCGTGGTGGTGCAGGGGTTGGCTGTGTCGTACGTGCGGGTCGAGGAGGTCGAGCGGATCAGCCCGCGGATGCTGCGGATCAGCTTCTCCGGGGACGCGCTGGCGTCGCTCATGGAGGACCGGCCCGACCAGCAGATGAAGCTCTGCTTCCCGAGGGCGGGGCAGCGCGTGCCCCGGCTGCCGGAGCCGGACGCGGAGGACACCTACGGTATGCGCTGGTACGAGGCGTACCTCGCGATCCCCGAACCGGAGCGGCCGCTCATGCGGAGCTTCACCGTCCGCTCGTACCACCCCGGCTCCGGCCTGATGGCCGTCGACTTCGTGCTCCACGGCGACGACGGGCCCGCCACCCGCTGGGCCCGTACCGCCGGGCCGGGGGACGTGGCCGGCATGGTCGGCCCGTCCTCCGCGTACGCCCGGCCGCTGCCCCGGGCCGGGCACCTGCTGCTGGCCGGTGACGAGTCGGCGCTGCCGGCGATCGGGACGATCCTCGAAGCCCTGCCGGCCGGGGCGCGGGCGACGGTCTGCGCCGAGGTGGCCGACGCGGCCGAGGAGCAGCGGTTCGACAGCGCGGCCGAGGTGACGGTGTGTTGGGTGCACCGGGACCGGGGCGGATCGCTGTTGGACGCGGTCCGGTCCGCCGAGCTGCCGCGGGGCGGTACGGCCGGCTGGCTCGCGGGCGAGGCCGGCACGGTCCGCGCACTGCGCCGCCATCTCGTCGAGGAGCGCGGACTGCCCAGGTCCGCCGTCGAGTTCAGCGGCTACTGGCGGCGGGCGCTCACCCAGGACGACGCGCCCACGCAGGAGGACCTGGAGTGGGCGGCGGAGCGGGCGGCCGAGGAGTCCTAGGGTCGCACGGAGCGGCCGGCCAGGGTCTGGGTCCGCTTCCCGTCCTCGATGACGAAGCGGCCGTCGATCAGTACGTGCGGGATGCCGAACGGCAGGGTGCGCGGTTCGTCGAACGTGGAGCCCGCAGCCACCGTCGACGGGTCGAAGAGGACCAGATCCGCCCGGTAGCCCTCGCGCAGGAGCCCGCGGTCGGCCAGCCGCAGCCGGGCCGCCGGCCGGGAGGTGAGGTGGGCGACGCACTCCTCCAGGCTGAGGATGCCCAGCTCCCGCGTGTACCGGCCGAGGTACTGCGGGAAGGTGCCGTAGGCGCGCGGGTGCGGCTTGTCGCCCTGGAGGATGCCGTCGCTGCCGCCGGTGTGGACCCGGTGGCGCATGATCTGCCGGACGTTCTCCTCGTGGCCCACGTGCTGGAGGATCGTCGTGCCGAGCCGGTCCTCCCGGAGCACCCGCCGCGCGGTCACCCAGGGCTCCTCGCCGCACAGCCGCGCGGACTCGGCCACCGTACGGCCGACGTACGCGTCGAGGCCGGGCACGCTGACCCCGGAGATCTCGATGCGGTCCCACTCGATGGGCACACCGTGGCAGCCGTCCGCCCCGACCACCTCCATGTCGTGGCGGATCCGGGCCGCCGTCGCGTCGTCGGCCAGCCGGGCCAGGACCGATTCGGGGCCGCCCTCGCTCGCCCAGCTCGGCAGCATGGCGACCAGGGTCGTGCAGCCCGGGGTGTACGGGTAGGTGTCGAGGGAGATGTCGGCGCCCGCGTCCAGGGCCCGGTCGAGGAGGGTGAGCAGTTCCGGCGCCCTCCCCTCGTTCACGCCGAAGTTCATGGTGGCGTGGGCGAGGTGCAGGGCGCAGCCCGCGGTTCGGGTGAGCCGCACCATCTCCTCGTACGCCTCCAGCGCACCCGCCCCGTAGGAGCGGTGGTGCGGGCAGTAGTAGCCGCCGTGCTGGGCCACCACCCGGCAGAGTTCGGTGAGTTCGGCGTCGTCCGCGTACATGCCCGGGGTGTAGGTGAGCCCGGAGGACATCCCGACGGCGCCCTCGGCCATGCCCTGGGCGACGAGTTCCTTCATCCGGGTCAGCTCGGCCGCTGTGGCGGGCCGGTCGTCCCAGCCGACCGCGTACATCCGGACGGTTCCCTGCGGGATCAGGTAGGCGGCGTTGACGGCGATGCCCTGCCCGCCGAAGTTGCGGTCGAGCCGGTCCAGGTACTCGCCCACCGTGCGCCAGTCGAAGTCGATGTCGCTCCCGTCACCGTTCCAGCCGGTGATGGAGCGGCGGACCTCTGCGAGGGTGCGGTCGTCGGCCGGGGCGTACGACAGCCCGTCCTGGCCGAGGACTTCGAGGGTGACGCCCTGTGCGGCCTTCGCGCTGTGGTCGGGGTCGCGGAGCAGTGCGAGGTCGCTGTGGGCGTGCATGTCGATGAAGCCCGGGGAGAGCGCGAGCCCGTCGGCGTCCAGGACACGGGTGCCGGTGGGGCGCGGCCCGGGGGCGCCCTCGCGGTGGATCTCCGCGATCCGGCCGTCGCGGACGGCTACATCGGCGCGGTAGGAGGGGGTGGAGGTGCCGTCGATGACGCGGGCGTCGCGGATGACCAGGTCCATGCGGGGTGCCTTTCGATACCCGGCCCCGCCGCGCGGCTGCGACATCCAGCCTCGCCGGCGTGTGAGGCGCGGGGTCCGGGGCGGGGCCCCGGTTACGGGAACGGGCGGGGTGGGGAAGGCACCCCGCGGGGGATCAGAAGAACGTGCGGATGTAGTCCGTGACGGTGCCGTCCGCCGCGACCAGCGGAATCAGCTGCCACTTGTCGAAGCTCGTGCAGGGGTGCGAGAGCCCCATCCCCACCCAGTCGCCGACCTCCAGCCCGGCCCCGTCCGCCGTACGCACCCACGCGTGCTGGTCGGACAGCCCGGTGATCTCGATCCCCGACGCCTCGCGGACCGATCCGTCCCGTCCCGACCGCACGACCTGCGCCACGGGCAGGTCCAGGTCGTAGGCCGCGTCCCGCTTGCCCGCGTTGAGGAACGCCTGCCCGGGGGAGGGGTGCGAGACGACCTGCGCCCAGAGCCGGAAGGCGGGCTCCAGAGCGCCCTCCTCGGGAACCCGGTTGAAGGGGGTCAGCTGGCGGTAGTGACCGTCGTCGTGCGAGACGTACGCCCCTGAGCGGAGCAACTTGAGTACGGGGGAGGACAGTTCCGGGATCTCGGCGAACACGTCGGCCACCGCGTCGAACCAGGCACTGCCGCCCGCACTGATCACGATCGGCTCACCGGCCTCCAGTGCGGCGAACCGTCCCCGCGCGTCGAAGTCCGCGGCCAGCGCGACGAGTCGGCGCAGCCAGTCCCGTACCCGCTCGCCGGAGGCCTGGGGCACCTCGCCCTCGTAACCGGCCACGCCCACCAGGCGCAGGGTCCCGGCCCCGGCGACCGCGTCCGCGACCTCGGCGCAGTCGGCCTCGGTACGGGCCCCCGTGCGGGCGCCCTCGCCGGCGCCGAGCTCCACGACGACGTCGACCGGGCGGGAGGCGCCGGCCGCGCGCAGGGCGTCCTCCATCAGCTCGACGCCGCGCACCGAGTCGACGTAGCAGACGAACCGGAATTCGGGGTCGGCTTCCAGCTCGCCCGCGAGCCACCGCAGCGCGGCGGCGTCCACGAGTTCGTTGGCGAGGAAGATGTGCCGGATCCCGTAGGCCCGGTAGACCCGCGCCTGGTGGGGCACCGCCGCGGTGATGCCCCACGCGCCGTGCTCCAGCTGGCGGGCGAACAGCTGCGGGGACATCGACGTCTTGCCGTGCGGGGCGAACGCGAGTCCGTGGCGCTCGGCGTACGTCTCCAACAGGGCGAGGTTGTGCTCGACGGACTCGGCCGACAGGGCGAGCACCGGAGTGGTGAACCCGCCGGTGAAGAGGGAGCGCCGCTCGGCGGCCAGCGCCGCCACGGTCAGCCCCTGCGCGTCGGGCGGGAGCGCCTTGAACCGGTGGTCGACCCGCTCGTCGGCGAGTCCGGCCAGACCGGTCAGCCCGGCCACGGGACGGTCGGCAGCCTCGGCAGCCATGGGGTGCCTCCTCGATCGAAGTAGGTCGTCGTCGTACGATTACGTTGCAGCATATGCAACACCCATTGCGCATATCGCTCAGGGCTGTCTAACATCCGAGCCGACGCCCGGTCAATGGTGAGAACCGGTGCCGCCCGCAGACCAAGAGGAGCCCCGAGTGTCCGGAACCCCGGCCAGGACCGCCGCGACCACGGATGTCGTCTGCCTCGGTGAGTCCATGGTGACGTTCCTGCCCTCGCAGCCGGGGCGCCTCGCCGACGTGCCGTCCTTCGGCCGGGGCATCGGCGGCGCCGAGTCCAACGTCGCCTGCGCGCTCGCCAGGGCCGGGCACCGGGCGGCCTGGGTGAGCCGGGTCGGGGCGGACGGCTTCGGCGACCACCTCGTCGACACGATCGCCGGCTACGGCGTCGACACCTCCGCCGTCCGGCGCGACCCCGACCGGCCCACGGGCATCTACTTCCGCACGGCGACGGACCGCGCGGCCGACGTCCACGAGGTGGCGTACTACCGGGCCGGCTCCGCCGCCTCCGCGATGTCCCCCGCCAACGTCCCGTACGAGGCACTGCTCGCCGGCCGGGTCCTGCACCTGTCCGGCATCACCGCCGCGCTCTCCGCCGACTGCCTGGCGCTGCTGCGCGAGCTGACCGCGCCGCGTCCCGGCCGGCCGCTCGTCTCCTTCGACGTCAACCACCGGCCCGGACTGTGGCGGGGCGGCGACACCTCTCCCCGCGTCCTGCTGGAGCTGGCCCGTGGCGCGGACCTCGTCTTCGTCGGGGACGACGAGGCGGCCGAGGCCTGGGGGATCACCGGAGCCGAGGCGATCCGCGCCGCGCTCCCGGAGCCGGCGGTCCTGGTCGTGAAGCGCGGCGCGGACGGGGCGACGGTCATCGCCGGCGACACCGTCACGGAGGTGCCCGCCCTCCGGGTCGACGTCGTCGCGCCCGTCGGCGCCGGTGACGCCTTCGCCGCCGGATTCCTCTCCGCCACCCTGCGCGGACTGCCCGTCCGCGACCGCGCCCGCCACGGCCACCTGATGGCCGCCGCCGCCCTCACCGTCCCCGGCGACCTCACCGACCCGCCCGCCCGCGACCGGGCCGACCGCCTGGTGGCCCTCGACGACACCGCCTGGGGGAGACTGCGTCTCGGCCCCGGGTGGACGGGGGACGACCAGGAGGTACGTACACCATGAGCGAGCGCGGCGAGCGATCCGACAAGAGGGACGTCACCGGCGAAGGCCGGGCCGAAGGCAGCGGGGCACGCGGATGAGCCAGACCGTCGACCGGGCGCTGAGCATCCTGCCGCTGCTCGCACAGGGACCCGCCGACCTCGGGCAGGTGGCCGAGCGGCTCGACGTCCACAAGTCCACCGCGCTGCGGCTGCTGCGCACACTCCACGAGCACGGACTCGTCTACCGCCAGCAGGACCAGCGCTACCGGCTCGGCGCACGGCTCTTCGCGCTCGCCCAGGAGGCCGTCGAGAACCTCGACGTCCGGGAGATCGCCCACCCGCACCTCGCCGAACTCAACGAGAGCTGCGGACACACCGTCCACCTCGCGGTGTACGAGGAGAACGAGGTCCTCTACATCGACAAGGTCGAGAGCCGCTACCCGGTCCGGATGTACTCCCGGATCGGCAAACCCGTCGCGATCACCGTCGCCGCCGTGGCCAAGCTCCTGCTCGCGGACCTGACGGAGCCGGAGCGGCGCGCCGTCGCGGAGAAGCTCGACTACCCCATGTACACGTCCCGTTCGACCCCCGGCGCCGGCGCGTTCCTCAAGGAGCTCGCCGCCGTACGCGAACAGGGCTGGGCCACCGACCTCGGCGGCCACGAGGAGTCCATCAACTGCGTCGGCGCCCCCATCCGCGGCGCCGACGGGCGCGTCGTCGCCGCCATGTCGGTCTCCGCACCGAACGTGGTCGTCACGGCAGAGGAACTCCTCACCCTGCTCCCGCTGGTCCGGCGCACCGCCGACACCATCAGCCGGGAGTACTCCGGCACCAACCGACCCAAGAAAGCCTGATCAGCGATGACCGACAAGACCGCACTCACCCCGAGCACCCACACCGCCCCGCCCGCGAAGTTCTCGCACGGGGTACGCAAGGGGAACATCCTCCAGGTCGCCGGCCAGGTCGGCTTCCTGCCCGCCGTGGAGGGCCAGGCCCCGACCCCGGCCGGTCCCACCCTGCGCGAACAGACCCTCCAGACCTTCGCCAACGTCAAGGCGATCCTGGAGGAGGGCGGCGCGAGCTGGGACGACGTCATGATGATGCGCGTCTACCTCACGGACGTCGACCACTTCGCCGAGATGAACGAGATCTACAACACCTACTTCGGCGAGCAGGACCTCAAGGCCGCCCCCGCCGCCCGCACGACCGTCTACGTCGGCCTGCCCAAGGGCCTGCTCATCGAGATCGACGCCCTCGCGGTGCTCGGCTGAGCCTGACCGCCACCTTGCCGCACCCGCACCACCGCACCACGCACGGCACGACGCCCCGCCCCACCGGGGCGCCGTGCCGCGCTCCCCTCGCAGGGCGTGCCGTCCAACTGCCGTCTGCCGCGCGGCGCCTGGCACGCACGCTCGCGGCGTTGCCGAAATGACCTAGTAGCTCCGCTACGAGGCCACTCCGGCGCCTTGCGATCGCACGCACCGGGCGCCGCGCGGCCGCCCTCCGGGCTACGACGACAGTTGGACGGCACGCCCTACCCAAAGCCCCATGGACGACAACGGAGTTACCCATGCAGCTCGCCGCCAGCCCCCCACCGGTCGAGACGCCACCCCACACCGGTGGACTCCTCCTCCTCATAGACGGGACGGCCGGTCTCCTGACCGTCGCCGTCCTCGGTATCGCGCTCCTCCTCCTCCTGATCATCAAGGTCAGGCTCCAGCCCTTCGTCGCGCTGCTCGCCGTCTCCATAGCCGTCGGCCTGGGCGCCGGACTCTCCGTCACCGAGCTGTTCGGAACGGTGCAGAGCTCCGCCGCCGTCTCCATCATCGAATCCGGCATGGGCGGCATCCTCGGCCATGTCGCGATCATCATCGGCCTCGGGACGATGCTCGGCGCGATCCTCGAAGTCTCCGGCGGAGCCGAGGTGCTGAGCGCCCGCCTGCTGAACCTCTTCGGTGAGAAGCGCGCCCCGCTCGCCATGGGCCTGACCGGTCTGATCTTCGGTATCCCGGTCTTCTTCGACGTCGGCATCTTCGTCCTCGCGCCGATCGTGTACGCCGCCGCCAAGCGCTCCGGCAAGTCGATCCTGCTGTACTCGATGCCGCTGCTCGCGGGCCTGTCCATGACCCACGCCTTCCTGCCGCCGCACCCCGGACCGGTCGCCGCCGCCGGGCTCTTCCACGTCTCCCTCGGCTGGGTCATCCTGATGGGCGCCGTCGTCGGCATCCCGTCCGTACTGGCCGCCTGGGGCTACGCCGCCTGGATCGGGAAGCGGATCTTCGTCGACGTCCCGCAGGACATGGTCGAGGCGGCCGAGGAGGCCAAGGCCGCCGTCGTCGCGGAACAGCGCACCGCCGGAGTCACCCCGCAGGAGGCCCCGGTCGCGCTCGGCACCGTACTCGGGATCATCGGCACCCCGCTGCTGCTGATCCTCGCCGCGACGTTCTCCTCCATCGCGCTGGACCCCTCGACCCTCCGCTCGGTCATCGAGTTCTTCGGCCACCCGTTCGTCGCCCTGACCATCGCGCTGCTGCTCGCGTACTACCTGCTCGGCATCCGGCGCGGCTGGTCCCGCAAGTCCCTGGAATCGGTGTCGACCTCCTCCCTCAAGCCGGTCGGCAACATCCTGCTGGTCGTCGGCGCGGGCGGGATCTTCGGCGCCGTGCTCAAGAACAGCGGCATCGCGGACGCGCTCGCGGACACCTTCAACGACGTCGGCCTGCCGGTCATCCTGCTGGCCTGGCTGATCTCCGCGGTGCTGCGCATCGCGCAGGGTTCCGCGACGGTCGCCATCGTCACCACGGCGGGCATCGTCGTCCCGCTGGTCGAGGGCCAGGGCATGTCGCAGCCGCATCTGGCGCTGATCATCATGGCGATCTCGGCCGGTTCGATCATCGCCTCGCACGTCAACGACGGCGGCTTCTGGATGGTGTCGAAGTACTTCGGCATCTCGGAGCGCGACACCCTGAAGTCCTGGACGGTGCTGGAGACGGTCCTGTCCGTCACGGGATTCCTGGTCGCGGCGCTGCTGAGCCTGGTGATCTAGCGTCGCTCCGGCACGGTGGCCCGTGACATGCAGCAGCGCCGCCGGGGGAGCGGCGGCGCTGCTGGTCATGGATGCGGGCCCCGTGGTGCGGGACCTCGGACGGTTACGGCAGGCCGTGCACGTGCGGGCCGACCGCGTTGGACCACGCGTTGCCCGACTTGGCGTCCCAGTTGGTGGACCAGGTCATCGCGCCGCGCACACCGGGGTAGGTCTTCGACGGCTTGAAGCTGCCGCAGCCGGTGCCCTTGGCCAGGCAGTCCAGGGCCGCGTTCACGACCGAGGGGGCGACGTAGCCGCTGCCCGCGCCACTGGTGGAGGCCGGGACACCGAGGCCGACCTGCGAGGGGTCGAGGCCGCCCTCCAGCTGGATGCAGGCGAGCGCGGTGAGGAAGTCCACCGAGCCCTGCGAGTAGACCTTGCCGTCGCAGCCGAGCATCGAACCGCTGTTGTAGTACTGCATGTTGACGACGGTCAGGATGTCCTTGATGCCGAGCGCCGTCTTGAAGTACTCACCGGCGGTGGACTGCATGTCGATGGTCTGCGGCGCCATCGTGATGACGAGGCCGGAGCCCGCCTTCTGCGACAGCGAGCGCAGCGCCTTCGTCATGTACGTGGAGTTGAGGCCGTTCTCCAGGTCGATGTCGACACCGTTGAAGCCGTACTCCTGGATGAGCGAGTAGACGGAGTTGGCGAAGTTGGTCGCGGACGCGTCGCTGTTGACCGAGACCGAGCCCTTCTCGCCGCCGACCGAGATGATGACGTTCTTCCCGGCCGCCTGCTTCGCCTTGATGTCGGCCTTGAACTGGTCGACGGTGTAGCCGTTCAGGCCCGCCGTGTCCAGGTTGAAGGTGACGGCGCCGGGCGTGGCCGTGGCGTCGGCGAAGGAGACCGCGATGATGTCGTAGTTCGCCGGAACATCGCTGAGCTTCTGCACGGTCGCGCCGTTGTTGAAGTTCTGCCAGTAGCCGGTGACCGCGTGCTTGGGCACCGAGGTGGACGGGACACCCGGGTCCGTACCGCCGCCGACGGCCGTACGGCCGCTGACCGAACCGGACTTGACGGACTCACCGGCCGCGTTGGTGGCGGTCACCGTGAACTGGTACGCGGTGTTGGCCGTGAGCCCGGTGACGGTGGCCGAGTTGCCGGTGGTGGTGGTGGCCTTCGCGCCGTCCTTGTAGACGGTGTAGCCGGTCGCGCCGGAGACCGCGTTCCAGGACAGGGAGACGGAGGAGGCCGTGGTCGTGCCGACCGCGAGACCGGCCGGGGCGGCGGGGATCGTCGGGCCGGGGTCGGTCCCGCCGCCGCCGTCGGGGCCGCTCACCGAGAGGTCGTCGACGAAGTAGGCGGACTGGCCGTACCAGCCGTGCGTGTACACGGTGACCGAGGTGGTGTTCGCCCCGGTCTTGAAGCTGGTCGAGAGCTGGGACCAGCTGCTTGAGCCGGGCGTCCAGGTGGACACGTCGGTGGTGCCGGTGCCGCTGACGCCCAGGTAGGCGTAGCCGCCCTGGACCCAGGAGCTGAGCGCGTAGGTCGAGTTGGGCTTCACCGCGACGGTCTGCGTGCACTGGGCGTTGTCCTGGCCGGCCGGGGTGGCCTTGAGGGCGGAGGTGCCGCCGTGCACGGGGGACGAGACGGTGGTGCCGGAGCCGCCGGAACAGGTCCAGTTGGCGAGGCCCGACTCGAAGCCCGCGTTCTTGGCCACGTTGACGTCGGCGGCCTGCGCGGTGCTGACGAGGCCGGTGACGGTCAGGGCGCCGGCGGCGGCGACGGCCACGGCGGCGCCCAGCGCCTGACGGGTGCGACGCCCTCTTCGGCTGGTTACGGGGGAACGTTCCACTTGCTGCCTCCGTGGGGGAGTTGGGGATGGCGGGGGAGCGACACGGGGATGTCGGGGGTGTGGAATCGAGGAACGGTGGCCACCGCTGGCCGATAAACTGGTCCAGACCAATCAAGTTGTCAAGACCTCTGGCAGCGAGAGCTGTCCATGTGTGCCGGTTGTCGCGGGCGGCAACCGGCGGCCCGGCGTGCGTACCCACTCACGGGTGACGTGTGCGACGGGGCCGGACAGTGACGATTTCCGCCGCCCTTTCTTATGGCAAGTGCATGTCAAGGTCTGCGGTGACGTGCGCGAATGAATTCCAGCGGTACGGAAATGGGAATGCCTGACAGTAACCCTCCGCAGTGGTACGGGAGTTAACAACCTTCGGTTTGGTCCGATTTCGTACGGGAGCGTTGTGCCGCCGATGGGGGAGTGGTGCTGTTGCCGGGTTCCTTTGGGTGTTCTCTGCCGTGTAGGACACGGTTAAAGTGCTGGAGGAGGGGCTGAGGCGGAAGCGCGGAGCAGTAGCGATTGCGGCCGACGTCAAGGCGACGCCGACCGGAGCCGAACGGGGAACAGCGTGCCGACCGCAATAGCAGTGACCAGTGCCGACCTGGTCCTGCCGCCGACAGACCAGCAGACGCCGACGGCGGCCCTGCTCCAGTCGCCCGATGCGCAGACGATGGACCTGGCGATCGGCGACATGCACATGATGCTGGAGCGGCACGGGTACGTAATCGCTGTGTACCCGACAGGAATCGCACTCGCGCACGAACGGCGGCTGCACGCCGTCCGTTCGGTGCTGGAGAGCGACCGCATCGCCCTGCTCAAGGTGGATCTGCCGCCACTGGGTGTGGCCGTGCTGGTCAGGCAGTTACGGCAGCTGTCCGTCTGCGACTTCAGCCCCGGAGTGATCGCCTCCTCCGTGCGGCTTCTGTCCCACTACATCCATGCGGGCGCCCTGCTGAATTCGGTGACCAGGTTCGACCGTGTCCCCGTCAGCCTGAAGACCCACGCCCATTCCTGGGTGCCCGGCTCCCAGTTCGCCGTACTGGCGGGGCCGAACCCGCAGCTCATCAAGGTCGGCCCGGCGGCGGAGCCACTGGCCGGACCGCAGTTCGGAACCCATCTGGCTTTGGCCCAGGGGCAGTTGCAGTCCGATTGGGTGCGGCAGACCCTGGCGGCCGACTGGAAGGTGCAGGCGATTCAGGACGTGAAGCTTCCCGCTGAATCCCCCCGGTGGTGGGGAACCGGGAAGCTCATCGAATTTGCCGCCTACCTTCCGGATATCTCCGTCCTGTATCAACTCGTGTCCTCAGTAAGGCGCGTGACGTGTCACTGGTGCGGAATGGAGCTGATCGGTGATCGCTGCGGTTTCTGTTCCTCGCCCCTTCCCGCCACCGAGACCCGAATGCTGTCGTCCGGCGTCATGAGCCAAGGGGCGCCCGCACCGCCGCGGCCGTAGCAACCGCGGATTCCTCCGCCGCGGCTCCCCTCGCGGCCCGGACACCCGTCCGCGCCGCACACCCGGATCGGCCCGCCCGGCCCCGCCTTTCCCCGTCCGCCCCCACACATCCGACCCGAACGAGGTTGTCCGGCCCATGAACTCCCGACAGCGCCGTGGCGTGATACTCCTGCTGCTCTCGGTCCTGTGCGCCTTCGGCGCCTTCGCCGGCGTGCTCTCGGTGATCAGTGACGTGAACTCGAAGGTCGGACCCGAGGTCTCGGCCTACCGGCTGAAGAGCGACATCACCCCCTTCACCGGCCTGACTCCGGACAAGTTCGAGAAGGTGTCGATGCCGAAGCGGTGGCTCTCGGCCAACGCGGTCACCGACCTCTCGGACGTCAACGGCAAGATCGCCCTCACCACGCTCAAGAAGGGCTCGCTTCTCCAGTCCGACATGATGGAGGCGCAGCCCGCCCTGAAACCCGGTGAGCAGGAGATCGCGATCATGATCGACGCGGCCACCGGCGTCGCGGGGAAGATCACCTCCGGCGCCACGGTCAACGTCTACGCCACGTTCGCCGGCGAGCGCGAGGGCGAACCGGCACAGTCCAAGGTCATCGTCTCCAACGCCAGGGTCCTGGACGTGGGCAAGCTGACCCCCCTGGACCCGAGCCGCGACGGCAAGGGCAGCCAGGCCACCGAAGCGGTGCCGATCACCTTCGCGCTGAACACCCTCGACACCCAGCGCATCGCGTACGCGGAATCGTTCGCGCAGCACGTACGCCTCGCGCTCGTCGCGCCGGGCAGCGACAGCAAGATCCGTCCGGGCGACCGCACGTACACGCTCGACAAGGACAAGTGAGGATCGGATGACCACGAGGATCCTCCCGGCCGTCGGCGAAGCCGACGCGGCCAGATCCGTCACCACCCTGCTCAGCCAGCTCCCCGACGCCGAACCGGCGGCTCCGGTCGGTGACTCGACCCAGCTCATCGACACACTCGCCCGGCTCGCGGGCGAGTCGCTCGACGAGCTGCCCGAGGTGGTGCTGGTCCACGAGCGGATCGGACCGGTGCCGGCCCTGGAACTGATCCGGGAGGTGTCCCTGCGTTTCCCCGCCGTCGGGGTGGTGCTCATCACCGCCGACGCGAGCCCCAGCCTGTTCTCCGCGGCGATGGACTCCGGGGCGCGCGGACTGGTCACCCTGCCGCTGGGCTACGAGGAACTGATCAACCGGGTCCAGTCCGCCGCCCAGTGGTCCGTCGGCGTACGGCGGCACCTCGGCGTCGGCGGCGACGTCTTCACCGGTCCGGGCGGCACCGTCGTGACGGTCAGCGGTGCCAAGGGCGGCGTGGGGACCACCGTCGCGGCGGTGCAGCTCGCCCTCGCCGCCCAGGCCTCCGGACAGACCGTCGCGCTGGTCGACATGGACCTCCAGTCCGGGGACATCGCCTCTTACCTGGACGTCCAGTTCCGCCGCTCCATCGTCGACCTGGCGGCGATCAGCGACATCTCGCCGCGCGTCCTGGCCGACGCGGTGTTCAGCCACAGCACCGGAATCGCGCTGCTCCTCGCCCCCGGCGAGGGCGAGCGCGGCGAGGAGGTCAGCGACCGCGCGGCCCGGCAGATCGTCGGCGCACTGCGCTCGCGCTACGAGGTCCTGATCATCGACTGCGGCGCCCAGATGAGCGGTGCCAACGCCGCCGCCATCGAGATGGCCGACACCGCGCTGCTGGTCACCACCCCGGACGTGGTCGCGGTACGCGGGGCGAAGCGCATCGTACGGATGTGGGACCGGCTCCAGATCCGCAAGGCGGAGGAGACGACGACGGTCGTCAACCGCTTCAACCGCAACACCGAGATCCAGCCGGCGCTGATCCAGAAGATCACCGGGACCCGGCTCGCCGGAACGTCGGTCCCCGCCAATTTCAAGGAACTCCAGAGCGCCGTCGATGCCGGACGGATGCACGAACTCGACCAGAAGAGCGTGGTGAAGCAGGCGCTCTGGGCACTGGCGGGAGAGCTGGGCCTGGTGAAGCTCCCCGCCGCCCCGGCGGGCAGGGAGAAGAACCGGGCCGACCGCGGCTCGATCGGCCGTCCGCGCAGGCGGGGCGAGATCGCCGGCCGCGGCAGAACCGACTGAGGGGCGGGCGCATCCATGGCGATCACGCGGACAGCGGCGGCGGAGACCGGCACGGGCGGGGGCATAGGCAGGGGCGTAGGCAGGCGGACGGGAGGAGCCGCGTTCAGAGGCACGGGCAGTGGCGCGGGGACGGGAGGAGCCGCGTTCAGAGGCACGGGCAGTGGCGCGGGGACGGGAGAAGGCGCGGGCAGAGGTACAGGCTCAGGCAGGAGGCGCGGCCGTGGCCTCCGCCGCGACCGCGGGCAGACCGCGATCGAGTTCGTCGGCGTGACGCCTCTGATCATTCTGCTGCTCGTCCTGCTCTGGCAGTGCGCCCTGTACGGCTACACGTTCACCCTGGCGAGCAACGCGGCGGACATGGGCGCGCGGGCCGGGGGCGGATCGCAGGGGAACCGCGAAGCCGCCTGCCAGAGCGCGGCGAACGAGGACCTGCCCGGCGCCTGGCGGGGCGGCTCCATCGACTGCGGTGCGAGCGGCTCCGGCCTGTACCGGGCCAGGGTCCACCTGGACGTGCCCGTCCTGGTGCCCGGCGTACTCGACTGGGGGCCGACGGTCACCGGCGAAGCGGCTTCGGTGAAGGAGGGCTGAACGATGACCGGAACCGGGCGGGGACCCCGTCGTGAGCGCGGACAGGCCGCCATCGAGTACCTGGGCTTCATCCCGTTGCTGCTGCTGGTCGGCCTCTGCGCCATCCAGCTCGGTATCGCCGCGTACACCGTCAACCAGGCGGGCACCGCCGCACGCGTCGCCGCCCGCACGGCGGCCCAGGACGACCCGGCCGGGTCGCCCGAGCAGGCCGGCGCGAGCGCGATCAGCGGCTGGCTCGCGGACGGACTGAGCTGGGGATCGTCGAGCGGAGCCGACGAGGTCACGTACACCGCCCGCGTGGACATCCCCAGCGTCATCCCCGGCCTCGATTCCCTGGGGCAGGCCACCCGCAGCTCCACCATGCCCCGCGACTGAGCCCCGCACCGCACCACCAGCAAGCCGGACCGAGGAGTTGGCACCATGAGTCTGCGGGCACGCATCACCGCCCCCGAGGAACGCGGTGGAGGCCGGGAGGACGGCCACATGGTCGCCTCCTACCGGGCCAAGCTGCTGGAGGAGATCGACCTCGCGGAGATGTCCTCGCTGGCCGCCGCCGACCGGCGGGCCCGCCTGGAGCGCGTACTCGGCCACATCATCAGCCGCGAGGGCCCGGTCCTGTCGACCGTGGAGCGCTCGCAGCTGATCCGCCGGGTCGTCGACGAGGCCCTCGGCCTCGGCATCCTCGAACCGCTCCTGGAGGACGCGTCCATCACCGAGATCATGGTGAACGGGCCCGACCAGATCTTCGTGGAGCGCAGCGGCAAGGTCGAACAGCTCCCGATGCGCTTCGGCTCGCACGAACAGCTGATGCAGACCATCGAGCGCATCGTCTCCACCGTCAACCGCCGGGTGGACGAGTCGAATCCGATGGTCGACGCGCGCCTCCCCAGCGGGGAGCGCGTCAACGTGATCATCCCGCCGCTCTCCCTGACCGGCGCGACGCTCACCATCCGGCGGTTCCCCCGGTCCTTCACCCTCCCGGAGATGATCAGCTTCGGCTCGCTCGACGAGCAGATGCTGCTCCTGCTCTCGGGGCTCATCCAGGCCAAGCTCAACATCATCGTCTCCGGCGCCACCGGCACCGGGAAGACCACCCTCCTCAACGCGCTCTCCGGTCTCATCCCGAACAACGAGCGCATCGTCACCATCGAGGACTCCGCCGAACTCCAGCTCCAGCAGAACCACGTCATCCGGCTGGAGTCCCGGCCCGCGAACGTCGAGGGCAAGGGCCAGGTCACCATCCGCGACCTGGTCCGCAACTCCCTGCGCATGCGGCCCGACCGCATCATCGTCGGTGAGGTCCGCGGCGGCGAGTCCCTCGACATGCTCCAGGCGATGTCCACCGGCCACGACGGCTCCCTCGCCACCGTGCACGCCAACAGCGCGGAGGACGCGCTGATGCGCCTGCAGACGCTGGCCTCGATGTCCGAGATCAAGATCCCCTTCGAGGCGCTGCACGACCAGATCAACAGCGCCGTGGACGTGATCGTCCAGCTCACCCGGCACGCCGACGGCACCCGGAAGGTCACCGAGATCGCCGTGCTCGACTCGCACGGCCGGGACAACTACCGGATCGTCAGCGTGGCCCGCTTCGACGCCCGGCCCATGGGCGCCGACGGCCGGGTCCACGGCCGCTTCCAGTACCTCCCGCTGCCCCGGAGGGCCGCCGAGCGCCTCTACATGGCCGGCCAGCCCATCCCGCAGGCCTTCGGGGTCGCCACGTCCGAAGAACAGCTCGCCACCCGAGAGGCCAAGTAGGTACCGCGCCATGACCAATCTCGCCCTCATCACGATTGGCGTCACCCTCGTCTGCGGCGTACTCGGCGTCGTGGGTCTGCACGCGTACGCCGGCGGGAAGGCCGACCGCGACGCCCTCCTCGACCGCCTCTCGCACCCCGGCCGGCTGCCGTCCGCCGGACGCCACCGCCGCTTCCAGGGCGTCGACCGCCGGCTGCGCAGGACGGGTCTTGGCCGCAGGATCGAGCTGAAACTGACGGCCACCGGTCTGGACATCACGCCGGGCGAGTTCTTCGTCTACGCGCTGGTCGCCATGGCCGGGCTCTGGCTGGCCGCCTCCTCGGTGCTGGCCTCCTTCTTCGGCCCGGTGGCCGCCCTGATCGGCCTCTGGGGCACCAACGCCTTCCTGAACTGGCAGCGGACCAAGCGCACCGACCGCTTCATCAACCAGCTCCCCGAACTCTCCCGCATCCTCGCCAACGCCACCCAGGCCGGACTCGCCCTGCGCACCGCGCTCGCCATGGCGGCGGAGGAACTGGAGGACCCCGCGGGCGAGGAACTGGCCCGGGTCGTACGCCGGCTCGACGTGGGCGAATCGCTGGACGACGCCCTGAGCGAACTGACCGACCGGCTGCCGTCCCGCGAACTCGTCGTCCTGGTCACCACCCTCGTCCTGTCCAACCGGGCCGGCGGCATGGTCGTCAGCTCGCTGCGCAACCTCACCGAGACGCTGGAGGAGCGCAAGGAGACCCGGCGCGAGGTCAAGACCCAGCTCTCGCAGGTGACCGTCACGGCGTACGCCGTCCCGGGCTTCGGCTTCGCCGCCATGCTCCTGATGAACGCCGTGATGCCGGGCGCGCTGGACCGGATGACCGGGGCCCTGATCGGCCAGGTCGCGGTGGTCGTCGCGCTCATCCTGTACGCGATCGGATTCGTAGTGATCCGCCGCCTGTCCCGTATCGACGTCTGAGGGGAGGAGCGGACATGGACCTGTTGCTCGCACTCGTCGTGGGTCTCGCCGTGTACGGCGCGATCGCCGGAATCCGGATGTACCGGGCCGACGCCAAGCTCCCCGGCGACCTCGCCATCGCCCTGGAGGTCGGTTCCACCCGGACCGGCGCGGTCGGCTCCGTCATCGACCGGATGGGCATGCGGTGGGCCCCCGCGGTGCTCAGGATGATGGGCCCCAAGGCCGTCGGCAAGAAGCGCCGCCAGATCGACATGGCCGGCAACCCCGGCGGGCTCACCATCGACCGGTACGCCGCCCGCCGCGCCGTCTACGGGGTGCTCGGCGCGTTCGGCGCCCTGACGATGCTGATGCGCGGGCAGCTCTTCCTCGCCGTCCTGCTCGTCGCGTTCGGCGTCTTCTGGGTCGAGGTCGGCATCTGGTCGGCCGTCCGGGTCCGCAGGGACCACATCGAGCGCACGCTCCCCGACTTCCTGGACGTCCTCGCCGTCGTCGTCTCCGCGGGCCTCGGCTTCCGGCAGGCCCTGGAACGCGTCTCGGAGAAGTACGAAGGCCCCTGGGCCGACGAACTCCGCATCACCCTCCGCCAGATGGACATGGGCGTCAGCCGCCGCCAGGCCTTCGAGGAGCTCCGCAGGCGCAATGACTCGGAGCAGGTCGCGATGTTCGTGACGACACTCCAGCAGGGTGAGGAACTCGGAGCGCCGATCGTCGAGACGCTGATCCAGATCGCCAACGACATGCGCCGCACCGATGCCCAGAACGCCCGCCGCAAGGCGGCCAAGGCCGTCCCGAAGGCGACCTTCGCGGTGACCACCTTCCTGCTCCCCGGCACCCTGCTGCTCCTGACGGTCGGATTCGTGTACGGGGCCGACGTCGACTTCTCGTTCCTCGGCGGATGACCCGCATGACGAGGATGATGAGCAGCACGCGCAGGCGGAGGTGACAGGCCATGGCATTCCCACTCGGCGGCCCGCGGGCGGAACCGACGGACGACGTGCGCCACGCGCTCGCCAATCCGACCGCCCGACCGGCCTTCGCGATCCAGCTCAACGCCCTCCAGGCGATGTGCCGCCAGGTCTTCGGCTTCCGGCTCGCGATGATCGCCATGGCGACGCCGTTCGCCATCGACCGCACGGCACGGGGCCCGGCGACCTGGCTCATCGGCGCGGCCGTCGTCGTCACCTTCATGGGCTCCTACGTCCTCTTCCGGGACTGGGAGCGCTTCGGCCCGGTCTTCCTGCGCCACCGCTGGCTGATCGGTGTCGACGCCTGCTTCGGCGCACTGCTGCTGGTCACCGCCACACCGGAATCCACCCTGGCGTACGTCACGGTCTGCACACCGCTGCTCGCCGGGCTCGTCTACGGATGGCGGGGCTCCGCGGTCTTCACCGCACTCCAGACGGTGATCATCTTCGTCGTCTACGGCGCCGACCCGAAGCTGGACGGCAGTGAGGCGACCGCGCTCCTCCTCCCCGGATTCTGCGTGATCGCCGGGGCCGTCGGCGTCACCCTGCGCAATCTGCTGCTCCGCTTCGGCACCGCGAGCCAGGCCCTCACGGAGACCAGGGCCCGGCTCGCGGTCAGCGAGGCCGTCGTGACCGAACGCACCCGGCTGGCCCGCGAGATGCACGACTCGGTCGCCAAGACCCTGCACGGACTGGCCCTCGCCGCCGACGGCCTGGCCCACTCCTCGGACCGGATGGACCCCCTCACGGTCAAGCACCAGGCGGAACTGGTCGCCCGCTCCGCCCGCCGCGCCGTCGCCGAGTCACGGGAGCTCCTGTCCGACCTGCGCCGGGACCACGGACTGGACGGCGGGGTGGACATCGTGGCCGAACTCCGCTGCCGCGCCGCCGACTTCACCCGCCGCCACCACCTCACCGCCACCTTCAGGACCCTCCAGGAGACGCCGGTCCCGCCGGTGCCCCAGGCGGTCGGCCGCCATCTCCTCACCATCGCCTCCGAGGCGATGGAGAACGCACAGCGCCATGCCCACCCCTCCCACGTGGTCGTGCTGGCCGGCGTACAGGGCGACGTCCTGCGCGTCAGCGTGTACGACGACGGGCAGGGCCTCCCCGAGGGCACCACGCTCGACGACCTCCAACGGGCCGGCCACTTCGGCCTCGTCGGCATGGTCGAACGCGCCGCGTCCATCGGCGCCCGCATCCGCATCGGCAGGGGCGAGGCGGTCACCGGCACGGAGGTGCGCCTGGAGCTGCCACTGACGGCCCTGACCCGAGCACCGTCCGTACCGCAGCCACTGCGGCAGTCCGTACAGCAGCCCACCGCAAGCACCGCTCCCTGAGAGGAGGTCGCACCATGCCGGACGAGATCTCGCACGCCGCCGGCCGGAACTGGGAAGCGCGGCACCACGCCTCCCAGCACACGTCCTCGCATGCCACGCCCATCAATTCGGAATCCAGCTCCCCGGGTTTCCCCGCCCCGCAGCAGACCGCGCCCCCCGTCCCCCTGCCCGCCTTCCCGCCCGCCTCCGGCCCGCTGCGGGTCGTGGTGGCCGACGACAACCCGGTGGTCCGGGCGGGCCTCGGCGCCCTGCTCTCCGGCCGCGAGGACATAGAGGTCGCGGCGGAGACGGCGGACGGCCGCCAGGCCTACGAGGCGGCGCTGCGCCACCGTCCCGACGTCGTCCTGCTCGACGTCCGGATGCCCGGCGTGGACGGCATATCCGCCCTGCCCCACCTGGTGCGGGTCGCCCCCGTGATGATGCTGACCTACAGCCGCGAGAGCACGATCGTCCACGAGGCGCTGCGCCTGGGCGCGAGCGGCTACCTGGTCCACGGCGAGTTCACGGCGGACCAGCTCGTACAGGCGGTACGCGACACCAGGAGCGGCCGCGCGCACTTCACCGCCACGGCGGCGGACGCGCTGCTCGCCCACGTGCGCCAGGACCCCGGACCGCCGGGCGCCCCGCTCCCGGAGGGCCTCGGATCGGCCCTGACCACGGGCGTTCCCTACCAGGTGCCCGGTTACGAGGTCCGGCCCCCCGGCCCTGGTGCGTATGCACACGTCCCCCCGCCCGGAACGCCCGCGCCGATGCCGCCACCTGCGATTCGCCCTGTACAGCCACCGCAGGGTCTTTCGCATGTGCAATTAAGTATGGGACAGTCTTCAATGACCGGGGGGCGGGGCGCTGCCTCTAACGGGCTCCAGTACGGGCTGAGTTCGAGGGAGGTGGAGGTCATGGACCTGATCGCTTCGGGAATGAGCAACCAGCAAATCGCCGCCACCTGCTTCATCAGCGAGAAGACCGTGAAGAACCACATCAACCGGATCTTCACCAAGCTGCACAGCGCCAGCCGGAGCGAGGCAATAGCCCGCTGGCTCGGCACGGCCCCCACCCCGGGCCCCGGCGGACAAGGGGGCAGGTAGCCGTGCCGGGGCGGAACGGGACGCGCGGGGCCCGGTTGGGTGATTGGGCCCGGGAATGGGTCCTGGGACCCTCTGGCGGACAGGGTGTTCCGCCGTATGTTTCTCCCGTCACTCACGGGACCGGCCGGGACGAGGCCGGCAACGGGAGCGACAGCGAAGGAACGCGCGAGCCCGCCGGCAATCGGTCGGCCGAATCCGGAGGGGACCACCATGTCGAACATCACCCTGAAGACCGCCGCCCGCGTCAACGGCTGGGCCAGCACCGCGGTATCGCGGATCCAGAAGCGCTACGAGACCGCGGACCGGGGCCAGACGGCGTTCGAGTACCTCGGCATCATTCTGGTGGTCGTCGCGATTATCGGGGGCATGGTGGCTTCGGGGATCGGCGCGGCGATCACCGCGCGTATCACCGGGCTGGTGAATTCGATCACCGCTGGCTCGTGATCCCGGATCGCCGCGGCGATCGAGGGCAGGCCTTCCCCATCTACATCGTGATGGTGGCGGGTCTGCTCTTTCTCGCGTTTGCCTTCTTCGCAGTCGGCCAGGCGTCAGCAGCACGCAATGGCGCCCAGGGTGCCGCCGACGCGGCTGCACTCGCGGCCGCTCAGGAGGCGCGCGATGCTATGAAGTTGCCGTTCCTCCAAGCCCTTGGTGAGCCTGACGGTCTCAATGACTTCCTGAGCGGATCTCAGAACCCGGGATTGGGGCGTGAGGAAGCCGATCGGCTGGCAGCCGAGAACCGTTCGGACGTGACCGGCTTCTACTGGCAGCAGGGGTTCTGGCAGGACAGGGTCACTGCCAGGGTCAAGACGCGGTACACCGTCGGGACCTCGGTGATCCCGTCGACCAAGGACCGGCATGCCACGGCATCGGCGACGGCGGTAGTCGAGTTCCGGTGCAGTCTGGAGACCGCGCCCGAGCCGACCAGCCCCCGACAGGGTGAGGGCGACGAAGAAAACAAGGACGGCTCGAAGGACACACCCGGACCGTTCGAGTTCACTTGCGATGGACGCCCCGTCATCATCGACCTGAGTAGCAGCGACCCGTTGGCCGATCTGAGCAAGTTGATCTTTGCCGTGCACCTGATCGACGACTGACGTTGAATGACCAGTAGAGGAATCAGAATCCATGAGCATTCTGCGCACTGCGAAGTCCCGAAGGGTAGTGTCGGCTGCCGCGTTGGCGGCTGCCCTGGCCCTCGTTGTCACTGGTTGCGGTGGTGATGACGGCGGGAACGCGAAGGATCCCGGAGCGTCGTCGTCCTCGAAGCCTTCCGGAGGGGACACCAGTAACGACAAGGGTGCGGAGGAAGACACCGCTGCCGGTGACCCGGTGGATCAGGATGCGAATCTGGCTCAGGTCAATGGGCGTGACGGGCTGACTCTCATTGTCAACGAGGTCAAGCGCGACAGTGGCGGTTTCGTCACCGTGAGTGCGGTCATCAAGAATGGCGGTGACGGCATTCGGAGCGGCGGCCAGTGGGCAGGCACCGAAAGCACCATCCTGGCTCAGAATCCGAACTCGGTCGCCGGTGCGACGCTTGTGGACAAGGTGGGGAAGAAGCGATACTACATTCTCCGTGACACGGATGGCCGGTGCCTCTGCACAACTGGGCTGAGCGCCATTCAGCCCGGCAAGTCGGTCTCCGTCTTCATGCAGTTTCCGGCTCCCCCGGAAACCACGACTGAAGTCGACTTCACCCTCCCGACGTTCGCCACGGCTTCGCTGAAGATCTCTGGGTGACGGCCGATATGAACAGAATCCGCGCACGACACAGGCCCGCCCACACCGCAGGCCGGGCCCTTGTGGCGGCTGCACTGCTTGCCGGCACCTCGGTCTTCGGCGCGACAACTGTCTCGGCCGACGACGGCCCAAGCGTCCCGCCCGGTACGGAGGCCTCGTCCGAGCCGCCCGTCAAGCTCGACGGCGACGACCCGGACCTCAGGATGCCTGATGGCGGCACTCTCGCCCCTGGCAAGGTGCTCGACATCATCCAGGTGGTCGAGGACCAGGGCGGCGAGGAGCGCCGTGAGGACACGAACGCGGACATCAAGTTTGCCCTCCAGGCCGAGGTTCTGTTCAGCAAGGACAGCGCGAAGCTGAGCGCCGAGGCCAACTCGCGTATCGCCGGGATTGCCGCCGAGGCCAAGAAGCAGAACGCCACCAAGGTGCGGGTATTCGGCTTCACGGACAACCTCGGCTCCTCCGCCCACGGAGACGTGCTGTCGAAGCAGCGGGCCGAGGCGGTGAACAAGGTGTTGTCCGTCGAGCTCGACGCGACCGTCACCTTCGAGATCCGCGGCTACGGCGAGCAGTACCCGATCGCTGACAACAGCACGGAGGAAGGCCGGAAGAAGAACCGCCGCGTCGAGGTCTCCTTCCCACGCGGAGGCTCTTCCTGATCCGGCTGCCGGACCGGACGACTCGCCGGCTCCCATGTGCCCTGGCCGGATCTCAGGGGGATGGCAAAGTAGCGGCAGACATGCCGTAGTTCCGGGAATGCCCGATCAGGCGGTTTGCTCGTTCGGGTGGCCCGAACCTCGGGTTCGGGCCACCCGGGCAACGGTCATCGACTTGTCAGGCGATGTTGCCCCACGTGAAGCCGCGCTTCGATTCCGACGTGCCGGCCACCCACCCGCGGCCCCCGCTCCGTCCTGGACACCCCCGTGCCCCAGGACGGACCGGGCAGGCCCGCTGACCCGGTCAGCGCTTTATGCCCACGCCCGCGAGCAGGCCGATCTCGGCGTCCGCGGGCTCCGTGCCGTCGGCGGGTGCGGCGGGCCGCCAGCGGTGGCAGCAGCAGAGGCCGGGCTCGATCACGTCGAGCCCGTCGAAGAAGCGGCCGATGTCCTTGCGGGGACGGAACCGCACGGGGGTACCGGAGTTGGTGTAGACCTCCGCGACCTTGTTCCAGGTGACGGGGTCGAAGTCGGGCGTGCAGTGGTTCATGGCGAGCGCGCTGCCGGCCGGCAGTGAACTGAGCAGCCGGCGGACGATGTCGTACGGGTCGTTCGGCTCGGTGATGAAGTGCATGAGCGCGTTGAGGGAGAGGGCGATGGGCTGCTCGAAGTCCAGGACCTCCGACTCCCGCACGGCGTCCATCAGCGCGTCGGGGTCCTTGACGTTGGCCTCGATGTAGGTGGTGCGCCCCTGCGTCGTGCTGCGCATGAGGCGCTCCGCGTACTTGAGGACGAGGGGGTCGTTGTCCGCGTAGACGACGCGCGCCTCGGGCACCACCGACTGGGCGACCTGGTGCAGGTTGGGCTCGGTCGGGATGCCGGTACCGATGTCGAGCCACTGGCGGATGCCGTGCTCCTGCGCCAGGACGCGGGTGGCGCGGTGCATGAACGCCCGGTTCTCGCGGGCGGTCACGAAGAGGCCGGGGTGGGCCTCCGCGGCGACCAGGGCCGCCTTCTTGTCTATCTCGAAGTGGTCCTTGCCACCGAGGAAGTAGTCGTACATCCGGGCCGAGTGCGGCCTGCTCGTGTCGAGGTCCCGGCCGGCCTGCCTGGTGGTCATGTTCTCCCCTTCGTACGTGTATCTGTCAGCCCGCAGGCCAGGGACGGGACCGGTGTCGCCGTCCCTTCCGTCCGCCATCGGTTCACCCGGCGGCCAAGTGATCGGCCAGGCCTTCCTTGACCCCGCGGACGAACGCGGCGATCTCCTCGGGCGCGTAGATCAGCGCCGGTCCGGCCGGGTCGGTCGACTGCCGTACGGCCACCCGGCCGTCGGCGAGCTTCTTCGTCTCGACGCACTGACCGCCGTTCGGCCCGCTCCAGGGACGCTCCCAGCCCTGTTCCCCGAGGTCCTGGGCGGACATTCCGTTGTAGACGCACTTGTCGGTGATCGTCACGAGTACTCCTTGCGCATGCGGTTCAAGAGCGCTCTGCTGTCCTCGGACGACGTCAGCAGCGCCATACGGGAATGCGCCTCAAGATGGGCGACGACGTCCACCCGCTGGTCCAGGTAGACGGAGGCGGACAGGATTTCGCTGTAGACGATGTCCGGCAGCTCGGGTTCGGCGAACCGGAAGTACGTGAACGGGGCACACGCTCCGACGTGCGCACCCGCGTCGAACGACACGACGTCGACGCTGACATGAGGGAGTTCGGAGACGTCCAGGAGCCGTTCGATCTGCTCCCGCATCACATCGGAGCTGCCCACCGTGCGGTGCAGAACGGCCTCCTCCATGACCACCCACAGGGTGGGGGAGTCCTCCCGCTCAAGCAGGCTCTGGCGGCGCAGCCGCAGCTCGACGCGGCGGGTCAGCTCCTCGTCGCTGCCGTTGGGCAACCCGCCGCGCAGTACCGCGCGGGCGTAGTCGTGGGTCTGCAGCAGGCCGGTCACATACTGGGGTTCATACGTGCGCAGGGTCTGGGCGCCGGTTTCCAGGCTGACGTATGCGGTGAACCAGCTGGGCACGGCGTCGCGGTAGGAGTGCCACCAGCCGGGCTCGTTGGCCTGCTCGGCCAGGTCGACGAACTCGTCTATCTCCTGGCGGTCCGCGCCGAAGGTCTCCAGGAGCTTCTCCACGTAGAGAGGCTTCAGCGCGACCTCGGCCTTTTCCAGCCGGCGGATCGTCAGGGGTGTCACACGCAGTGCCTTTGCCGCGTCCTCCAGCGAGGCACCGGCCGCGAGCCGCATGTCCTGCAGCCGGCGTCCGAGGATCATGCGCAGGACTGTCGGCGCGCTGGTGCCGGATCGGCTTTCGCTCACGCCCAACCTCCTGAGGCTTCATCAACAACACCATTCTTACAGTGGCTTGATGACGACGCCAGAGTGATAACCGCGCTGCTGAAATTATCAGGGAGTCGGTTGCAGCGTGAGTGCTATCACGCGATAGTTGGCGTGTGAGTGGTCACGTCGCAGCTCTGGCACAGCATCCGGTCCGGAGGGGACACGTGATGCCGGTTCCGCAGTCGTCGGCACCCCACCGTGGGGGGCCCGCCTCGGCCCCTCACCGCGGAGGCCCTGCCGCCGCACCCGCCTCTCACTCCTCGGGCCGCGGCCCGCACCCCCATACCGCGCCTGCCCCCCCCGGAAGGCACTGGAAGGCGACATCCGTGACTCTGCCCACCTCCTCGGCCCCCGCCCCGCCCGGGACCTCTGTCTTAGCCGCGACGGGGCCCTGTCGGGAGTACTGGTTCGGCCTGCCCGCCCTGCGCACCAGCGCGAGATCCGCCCGCGACACCGTGCGGGACCGGCTCCGCGCCTGGAAGGTGCCGGGCGACACGTGCTGCGACGCGGTGCTGCTCGTCTCCGAGCTGACCACCAATGCCGTACTGCACACCGAGAGCGGCCATGTCCTGTGCGGCCTCACCCTGACCGGCGACGAGCGGCGCCTGCGCATCGAACTCCACGACGAGGGCCGCACCCCGGTCCGCCCGCCCGGTCACCTGGCAGGACCGGACGAGGAGAGCGGACGAGGACTGCTCCTCGTACGGCAACTCGCCGACCGCTGGGGCTCCGCACGCTCGGCGCACGCCGAAGGCAAGGTCGTCTGGGCGGAGTTGGCGGCCAACCCCTGATGCCACGGATGTCGACACAGCACGGCCCCGCTACGCCCCCCTGTGCGCGGCGAGGAATCCCCGTTCCTCGATGCATCGACAGAAGGCACTCATGACCCCCCACGGTGAGACCGCGACTCCTGTAGTGCTGTACGTGTGCGCCGACCGGGCCCCCCGCGTCCCCGGCGCGGCCACGCAGCGCGCCCGGACGGAGGGCCACGCCTTCGCCCAGGAGCGCGGGCTGACGATCTCCGAGGTCGTCACCGACCCCTACGGTGAGCCCGACCCGGCCCAGCGCACGGGGTGGCGGCGGGTGAGACAACTGGTGCGAACCGGCCATGTCACCGAGGTGCTCGTCCGCTGGCCCAGCGCCATCGCCCCGGAGTCCGCACCCGAACTGCGCCGCCGCGAAACCGCCTGGCTGCAGGACCGGGGCGTGCGCGTCCGCTACACCTGGGCGCCCTTGTCGTCGTTGAAGAGCGATGAGTCGTCGAAGAGCGATGAGGCCCGCTGACCCGCGTCGTTGTCGCGCTGCGGCTGCGGCTGCCGCTGCCCGTTGCGGCGCTGCTCATGACGCGCTGCTCATGACGCGCTGGCCGTGACGCGCTGCCACTGCCGGTGAGGTGCGGCCGTTGACACGCTGCCGCGAGGGCTCAGGAAGCCGTCGCGGCGCGGTCGGACTCGCTGCGCAGCACGCAGAACTCATTGCCCTCAGGGTCGGCGAGGACGGCCCAGCCCGCACCGCCGGGTTCCCTGCGGTCGGTGACCAGGGTGGCTCCCAGCGCCAGCAGCCGCTCGGTCTCCTCCTCGCGCGAGGTCGTCGGGCGCAGGCACAGGTGGATCCGGTTCTTGGCCGTCTTCGGTTCCGGCACCTGGTTGAAGTGCAGCAGCGGGCCCTCCGGGAGCATCACCTGGATCTCCCGGTCGCCCGGTCCGTCCTGCGGGTGCAGCGGACTGCCGGTCACCTCACTCCAGAAACAAGCCAGTTCATAGGCGTCCGAGCAGTCGATCGCGACGTTCTGCACTACCGAGACCATGCCCCCAGCCTGCCTGAGCGCGGCCCGGTCCGCCAGCGATGGCAGGCGCGTTGACAGGTGCCCCGGAGATACGTGTAATGGACGCGGTGTCGCGTGACGCCGGCCAAAGAGCAGTGGGCCGGCCGGTGATCGGGCGAGCACCCTTCTCACAGGGGTCCGTTATGAGTTCACACTCCGCGCCCCGCACCTGATCGAACGCCACCGCACCCCGTCGCCCTCTTCCGGGCGGCAGAGGCTGTGCGGTCGCTTCGTCCTGGGCACGTCACCACACCACACGCCATGACCGCGGACACCGCGGAATCACTGAAGCTCCGGAGACACGCATCCGTATGCCCACGTCTTTCAATGAAACGATCATCGAGGAGTTCCGCGCCAACGGGGGCAAGGTCGGTGGCCCCTTCGAAGGCGGCGACCTGCTGCTCCTGACCACCACCGGCGCCAGGTCGGGGACCGAGCGGACCACCCCACTCGGCTTCGTCCGCCACGGTGAGCTGATCCTGCTCATCGGCTCCAACCTGGGCGCGCCGAGCCACCCCGGCTGGTACCACAACCTGCTCGCCCACCCGGTGGTCCGGGTGGAGCTCGGGACCAGCACCTTCCAGGCCCTCGCCGTCCCCGCAGAGGGGGAGCGGCGCGACGAACTGTTCGCGCACGCGGTGAGGTGCGCCCCCGGGTACGAGGACTACCGGGCCAAGACGGAGCGGGTGCTGCCCGTCGTCGTGCTGGAGCGCGCCGATCCCGACGGGTGGCGGCCCGGCGAGGTCCGTACCCTGGCCGACAAGGTCATGGAGGTCCATACCTGGCTGCGCGGCCAGTTGCGGCAGGTGTCGGCGGAGGCGGATGCCCACTTCGCCCTGCGCGCGGACCCTCGCGGACCGGGCGAGCCGCCGGCGCCGGGCCTCGGGCTGCAGATCAGGCAGCGCTGCCTGGCGTTCTGCCAGGCCCTTGAGTTCCACCACACCAGCGAGGACGGGCACCTGTTCCCCGGCATCGCGCGGTATCACCACGATCTGGCGGACACCTTCGCCCGGCTGGACGAAGAGCACCGCGCCGTCGCACGGATCCAGTCGGCGCTCGCGGAGCTGCTCGCCGGTATCGCGATCGCGGAACCGGACAGGTTCAGGGCCGAGTTGGCGCGGATGTCGGCGGAGCTGAACGCGCACCTCGACCACGAGGAGGAGACGATCGTCCCCCTCCTGGCCGACGTGCCCTGGCCGCCCGCCCCTCCCGCGGAGGCGGCCACCGGCCCGAGCTGATGTGAGCCGGGGCGGCGGCTCAGTCCGTCGTCGTCGTGTGCCCGCCGCCGCACGGGCGGCGTGCACACGACGACAACGATCTCCGGCGAGGACGGCCGTCCCGTCCGGCTGAACGTTGCGTACGCGACGAGGCCGGGCAGGCCGGTTGCCTGCGCGAGCTGCTGGAGGCCTTCGAGGCCGCGGGCCCCGCCCGGGTCAGGGCCGCACAGCCGGCCGGGATCGACGACTTCGCCTTCGTCGGCCGCGGCGACCGGATCCTCGCCGCCCCCAACCAGACCGGCGAGGTCGCCCGGACCGAGCCCGACGGCAGCCACACCATCGTGCTCGGTCCCGGGGACGGGCCGCAGAACCCCACAGCCGTCGCCGTACGCCGCGACACCGCGTACGTGACCTCGGCCGTCCATCTCACCGGACAGGACCCCAACCTGCTCACCGCCCGTATCCGCGACCACCACTGACGACCTCGTCGCGACCGGGTACCGGAGTAACAGCGGTAAACGGGAGCAGAAGAGGATAGGCAGCACAGGGCGTCTCCCGCGTCCCCCCGCCTCCGCGCGGCGGGAGGCGCCCCGGCTGTGCCGCCCGTCCTCCTACGTCCTCCGGAGACCCATCCGTGTTCAGCAAGACCGGCGACACCGCCACCGGGGCGCCGCCCCGGGCCACCGGGCTTCCCGGGCCCGCGCGGCGCTGGTCCGTCGCGCTGCGACGGACGCCCGTCTCCCTGTGGAACGACGACCTCTCGGACTGGGCGGCGGCCCTGACGTACTACGCCATCCTCGCGCTGCTCCCGGCGCTCCTGGTGACGGTCTCCGTGATCGGACTGGCCAACCCCCGGGCCACCGACGCGCTGATCGCGGACATAACGGCCTTCGCGCCGGCGGAGTCCGGCGCCGCGCTGCGCCAGCCGCTCGTGGCGGCCACGCAGCAGCGGACGGCGGTGTGGTTGCTGGTCGCGACCGGGACCCTCAGCGCGGTCTGGTCCGCGTCCAGCTACCTGGCCGTGTTCCGGCGGGCGCTGCACGCGATGCACGGAGTACCGGACACCCGGCCCGCCCTGCGCAAGGCGCACATCATCGTGGCGACGGCGGTCGGGCTGCTGCTGCTCCTGATGGCCAGTGCGTTCGCGCTCGTGCTCTCCGGACCGCTGGCCCGCTGGCTCGGGCACTGGATCGGTCTGGCGCATCTGGGGGACGCGGTGTGGACGGTACTGAAGTGGCCCGTGCTGCTCTGCCTGGTCGCCTGTCTGATCACGGTGCTCTTCCGGACCGGTCCTGCGTCGGCGCGCGGATCGCGCCGGGCACTGCCGGGAGGTGTACTGGCGGCACTCCTGTGGCTGGTGGCCTCGGCGGGATTCGCGCTGTACGCGACGTACATCGGCTCCTACAGCAGGCTGTACGGGTCGCTGGCCGGGCTGGTGGTGTTCCTGATCTGGGTGTGGTTCACCAACCTGGCGCTGTTGACGGGCGCCCAGTTCAACGTGGAGCTGAACCGGGTGGCGCGCGCCGGCACCCGCCCCCGGACCGACGGCCACGACGAGGCCGAGGACGCCGCCGGGGGCAAAGACACGACCCAGGACCCGCAGGACCCTTAGGACCCCCGGGCCCCCAGGACCCCCGGGCCCCCAGGACCCCCGGGCCCCCAGGACCCCCGGGCCCCCAGGACCCCCGGGCCCCCAGGACCCTTAGGACCCCGTGGTGCCGTCGACGATCTCCCGGATGATGTCGAGGTGGCCGTTGTGCCGGGCGGTCTCCTCGATGAGGTGCAGCAGGATCCAGCGCAGATCGGGGTGTTGGCCGTCGGACCGCGGACGCTTGGCCCGGGTGTCCAGGTCATGGGCGGCGACCAGCTCGCGGTAGCGGGCGGACTGCTCCTCGTACTCCGCCAGCACGACGGCGAGCGGCATGTCCACGGCGATGCGCATCTCGCGGTCGGGATCCTCGTCGGTCCACGGGCCCTCGTCCTTCCCGCCGAGGAAGTCGATCTCGAACCAGGCGTACTCGACCCAGCGCAGGTGGTTGACCACACCCGCGATTGTCATCAGCGGCGAACCCGGCAGCGGCGCCTTGCAGGCGTCCTCCTGCGTGAGGCCCTCGCACTTGGCCAGTGCGGTCGCTCGTGCGTAGTCGAGGAAGGTGGTCAGCTGGGTGCGCTCGTCCCAGGCGGAAGGTGCATCAGTGCGTGTCATCGCGGTACACCCTGACGGCTCACCGGCGGACTGTCCACCGCTTAAGACCTGGCCGGTGTTCTCACGTACCGGCCGGTGTTCTCACGTACCGGCCGGTGTTCTCACGTACCGGCCGGTGTCCGTTGAGTACCTGCCGGGCCGGGACGCGGGTGCCGCGGTCCGAGGTAGGCCACGAGGTCCGAGCCGTCCGGGACAGCGTGCGCCGGCCGCCAGCCGAGCCGGTGGTAGAGGCGCACCGCCGGTTCCGCGCGCGCCGAGGTGAGCAGCCAGCAACGGCCGTCCACCGCAGGGGCGGTGACCGACTCCAGGAGCGCCGCCGCGAGACCGGCGCCGCGGGCGCGCGGGGCGAGCGCGAGTTCGTCCACTTCGAGGGCGCCGACGAGCCACGCGGCCGTCCGCTCCGGCCCCAGCGCGGCGCCGGTACGCCCGTAGCCGCGGTCGGTGGGGAACGGGCCGGGCGTGGTCCAGGCCGTCGCGAACCCCACCACCGTGCCGCCTTCGGCCTCGCCGCACGTCTCTGTGTCGCCCCTCGCGCGCTCATCGCGGCTCAGGGCGAGCGCGGCCACGAATCCGGGACGCCGGGCATCCCCGGCCAGCCGCTCCACATAGCCGTCGGCCATGGCCGGGTCCTCGTGCCACGGGGGCCCGGCGAAGGCCTCCGCGTACACCCGCCGGATTCCGTCCGCGTACGCCGCCACCTCGTCCCCGCCGACCGGCTGGACCCACGTCGTCACGAGACGGCTCCGTTCTCCGTATCTCCGTATCTCCGCATCCCTGTTCTTCTCTTGGGGTCCACGCGTGGGCCCCAGGGCCCACGCACCCGGCAGCCGGGCTGACTAGGCTCATGACCGACCAACCGCGAGCCGTCCGGAACCGCCGTCCTCAGGTGGCCGGCCGGGCGCGCTCCGGTGCGCAGGGATTTTCACGCTCTACCTGACCTGTAGGGCGGTCGCCCCTCAACCGGCTGGTCCGGATGGGCGGGTGGCCACACTTTAAATGGGGTGCGCTGTCATGAGTGACGGATTCTTCTACTCGTATCACGTGGGCTGGAGCCGCCCCGACGCGGAATCGCTGCTCGCGGATCTGGAGGCGGCCGGCGTCTGTCCCGCGCACCCGGTCACGCGGCGCATCACGCTCATCAGCCCGGGGGCCGCACCGCCGGGCACCCAGTCCTGGGTGACCAGGGACCAGCTGGTGCTCCTGGCGGGCCTGCAACGGCTGGACCAGGTCGACTTCCTGCTCTGGGTGAGCAGCGGGGCCGAGATCCCGGCCCGGGTCCGGCGGACGGACGACGGGACGGTCGCGCTGCAGTTCGCCCTCGGCGGGCTGAGCCGCGACGAGCGGGAGGCGGTCGTCCGTGCGATACGGGAGGCGATAGGCAGGGCCTCCGTGCTGTGTGTCGGCTTCGTGGTCGACCGCGAGGGCGCGTCGGCGGCGACGGACTGGAGGGGGTTCATCGTGAAGGGGTCGGTGTACTTCGACTGCTGGCCGGACACCCTGGCCGTGCGGTCCGAGGTCGCCTCCAGACAGCCGCAGCTGTTCGGGGTGGGCTCCTTCGAGCAGTCGCCCTGGGTCGTCTACGGCAGCGAGGTCCCCAGCCGGTGAACGTCGGCCGGTACGGCGGTGACGCGGGCGTGCGGCTGGTGACAGAGCCGGTGGAGCGGGTCCCCGGGTTCCGGGACCTCTACGGGACGCACGTGCTCGACGAGGACACCGTGCCGGCGCACGTCTTCTTCCGGGACGCCACGCGGGAGACCGTGCGCTCCTGCCCGCACGCGGCCGGTCCAGACGGTGACGCCCCTGACTGGCGTCGCGCGCCGGAGTTCCCGGAGTTCCCGGAGTTCCTGGAGTTCTCGGAGTTTCCGGAGTTCCTGGAGTTCCTGGAGTTCTCGGAGTTTCCGGCGTTCCCGGAGTTCCTGGAGGAGCGGAGCACGCGGGGGATCGCGGGGCCTACGAGGTCGTGGTGACGTCCTTCCCGGGGTACCTGCCCTTTCCCGGCAGCTCCGGGACCCCGCCCGGGGCGGCCACGGGCGAGGGTCCCGGAACGGCGATAATCGGCCGTATGTCGGCAGAACCCTCCCCGCAGGCCACCCGCCCCCGGCCGCTCCCGCAGCCCGCGCGGGAACGCCGGCCGCTCCGTGCGCGGGCCGTCGCGGCCCTCGCCTCCGCGGCGCCGGCGCTCGGCGCCTACGCGGGCGTGCGGATCGTCGGGCTGCTCGTCTTCTGGGCCGCCGCGTCCGCAGCGGGGAAGGACGCCTTCCACCTGCTCGCCGAGCGCTGGGACTCGGTCTGGTACCAACGGGTCGCCGAGCACGGCTACCGCTACACCGTCACGCTCCCCGACGGCGCCGTCCACTCCGACCTGGCGTTCTTCCCGCTGCTGCCCGCACTGGAGCGCGGCATCGCGGAGGTGACGCCGCTCGGTCTCGCGGGCGCCGGACTGCTGGTGGCGTGGCTGGCCGGTCTCCTCGCGGCCTGGGGGATCTTCGCCGTCGGAGCGCGGCTGTACGGGCGCCGGGCCGGGGTGGCGCTGGCCGCGTTGTGGGGGGTGTACCCGACGGCGTTCGTCCAGTCGATGGCGTACACCGAGACGCTGTTCACCGCGCTCGCCGCCTGGTCGCTGTACGCCGTGCTGACCCGGCGGTGGATCGTGGCCGGCGCTCTGTGCGTACTGGCCGGGCTGACCCGCCCGTCCGCCGCCGCGCTCATCGCCGCCCTCGCGATCACCGCCGCCGCCACGCTCGTGCGCGAGTACCGGGCCGGTGCCACCGACGGCATCGTCCGCCGCAACGGCCGGATGCTGGCCGGAGTGGTCCTCGCGCCGCTGGGCTGGCTCGGGTACGTGGTGTTCGTGGCCGTGCGCGAAGGCAGCCCGTTCGCCTACTTCGACATCCAGGCCCAGTGGGGCAACAGCATCGACGGCGGCGCCGCCCTCGCCGGGTTCATCCTCGGCCTTCCGCTGCCGGGGGCGCTCGGGCTGTGCGCGGCGCTGGCCGGGCTCGGATGGCTGGTCCACCTGTGCGTGCGGCAGCGCCAGCCGCTCCCCGTACTCGTCTACGGCATCGCCGTCGTCGTCATCTCGCTGATCGGCTCCGGTTACTTCGGCTCCCGGCCCCGGCTGATGATGCCGGCGTTCCCGCTCCTCCTGCCGCCCGCCGTCGGCCTGCTGCGGCTGCGCTCCACGGCCCGTACGGCGACGGTCCTCGCGGTGCTCGCCGCGGCCTCCGCCGCGTACGGGGCGTGGACGCTGCTGGGCTCAGGCCCGCCGTGAGCCGCGCCGGCCGGCCGCGCGTCAGCCACCGGTCCGCGCGCCCGCCCGGCCGCGACACCCAGCCGAACCCGCCCGGCCGGCACAGCCCGGCCCGTACCCCGGGACCGCCGCCGCACACGGCCGGATGACGGCCGGTACTGACACCGGCCGCAGCGCACCACTCCGGAACGCGACGGCGGACAGCGCCGGACAGCACCGCGGCGCCCTCCGGCGCACCGGACTCCCCGCCCCGCAGGACGGCGTCCGGCGCGGGTGCGGCGGCCGGGCCGTACGTGTTCCGCACCGGTCCGGCGGCCGTGAGCCGGGCGCCACCGGCCGGGCGAGCCCGCGTCGTGAGCCGCCCGCCGCGCCGGACACGGCCAGTACCCGCGCGGATCTCAGCCCCCGGCCACTCGGCGGTCCGAGCCCCACTCGCCGGACGGCCGGCTCACGGCTCCCCGTCGTGCGGCGGCCGTGCCGCCGAGGGGCCGTCGCCCTGCGCGATCCCCACCCGCACGCCCGGCCGCAGCCCCCACCTCGCCATCGCGCCGGCCTCGGCCTCGATCACGTGCCGGGCGCGGAGCCGGGGGAGGCCCAGCCGTCCCGGCTTCATCGTGTGGACCGCCACCACGTTCAACCTTCGGTCCAGATAGGCCACATCGATCGTGAACCGCATGCGGAAGGAGTGCACACTCCCGCACGGGGTGATCAGCAGCGCGCCCTCGATCCCGTCCTGCCCGAGCAGCCCACGGCTCCGGTGCCGGTAGGAGGCCGCGATCCGCAGCGGTATCCGTGTCTCCCGTTCCCCCTCCGGGTCCGCGAACGTCAGCGTTCCAGTGCCATTGCGCCATCGGGCCATGGACCTGACGGTAGCGCCAACTGCCGCCCCCCGGGCCGGAACAGAGCGCCCCGGGCCCCGGCTAGGCTCGGTGAGGTGTACGCCACGCTGATAGCGGTCGCCGCCCTCTGGGGGGCCGCGACCGGACTGCTGGTCCCGCGCGCCGCCTACCGGTTCTCCGTCGAACCGGAGGACGCGTGGCGGGACGCCTGCCCGGCCGGCCACGCCCTCGCCGGGCCGGGCCGCGGCTGGCTCGGCTCCGCACGCTGCGCCGCCTGCGCGGCGGCGGGGGCGACGGCCGCCGTGCACACGGACACCGGCCCGGACGCCGGTGAGGCCCCGCGCGCCGCGCCGTGGCGCCGGGGCGCGCCGCGCTACGCGCCCGCCCTCCTCGCCCCCGTCGTCTCCGCCCTCGGCTGCGCCGCCCTCGCCGCGACCACCGGGGCCCGTCCCGAGCTCGGCGTATGGCTGCTCCTCGCCCCCGTCGCCGTACTCCTCGCGGCCATCGACCGCCGCGTCCACCGGCTGCCGGACGAGCTGACGCTGCCGGCCGCCGGGGCGGCCGCCGCCCTCCTGGGTGTCGCCGCGCTGCTGCCGGAGCACGGCGGCTCCTGGGTGTCCGCACTGCTCGGCGGCCTCGGCCTCGGCGCCTTCTACCTGCTGCTCTTCCTCGTCAACCCGAACGGCATGGGCTTCGGGGACGTGAAGCTCGCGCTCTCGCTGGGGGTGGCACTGGGCTGGTACGGCTGGGCCGTCGTGTTCGCCGGGGGCTTCGCCGGGTTCCTGTTCGGCGCGGTGTACGGTCTGGCGCTGATGATCATGCGGCGTGCCGGGCGCAGGACGGGCATCCCGTTCGGACCGTTCATGATCGCCGGGGCGCTGCTGGGCATCCTGCTCGGCGGGCTGGCCGCCTGAGCGGCTGCCGGGCGGCCGATATCCGGTCGCGGGCGGCGGGGTCCGGCTGAGATCATTTCCGTATGCCCGCAACACCCGAGATGCCAGCGACACCCGAGAACCCCCAGACAGCGCAGGACGCGCAGTCGGCGGCCCGGCGCGCCCGGTTCGACGCCCTGGTCGCAGAGGCGGACACCGTATCCGTCGCGGGCTGGGACTTCTCCTGGCTCGACGGCCGGGCCACCGAGCAGCGGCCCTCCTGGGGCTACGCCCGTGCCATGGGGGAGCGGCTGGGCCGGGCAAGCGCCGCGCTCGACATCCAGACCGGCGGCGGTGAGGTCCTCGCCGCCGCGCCGAAGCTGCCGCCGCTGACCGTCGCCACCGAGTCCTGGCCGCCGAACATCGCCCGCGCCACCGCGCTGCTGCACCCGCTCGGCGCGGCCGTGGTGGCGGACGCCGACGAGCCGCCGCTGCCGTTCGGCGACGCCGCGTTCGACCTGGTCGTCAGCCGGCATCCGGTGACCACCTGGTGGGACGAGATCGCCCGGGTCCTGGCGCCCGGCGGCACGTACTTCTCCCAACAGGTGGGCCCCGCCAGCGTCTTCGAGCTGGTCGAGTACTTCCTCGGCCCGCAGCCGCCGGAGGTACGGGGCGGCCGTGACCCGGAACAGGCGCGCGCCGCCGCGGAGGCGGCCGGTCTCGAAGTCGTCGACCTGCGGCTTGAGCGGCTGCGCACCGAGTTCCTCGACATCGGCGCGGTCGTCTACTTCCTGCGCAAGGTGATCTGGATGGTGCCGGGCTTCACCGTCGAGCGGTACCGGCCGCAACTCGCCGCGCTGCACCGGCGGATCGAGGACGAGGGGCCGTTCGTCGCCCACACGACCCGTTTTCTGATCGAGGCCCGCAAACCCGGGCGGCCGGTCTCACCCGCGTAGCCCTTCCCGCGCCCGAAGGATGGCACTCTGGTCGCTGAGCGCACGGGGAAGGAGCCACGCCATGAGGGCCGGCAGCGACGAGGAAGCCACGAGCGGCCCGCGGCAGGGCAACGCCGAATGGCTGAGAGGTGCCCGGATCGTCGGCGTCCTCGGTGTGTTCTACCGCCCCGAGGGCCGGATGGGGGAGCCGGAGGCCGTTGAATTCCTGCTGTCCGACAGCCCGTCGGTGCTGCTGACCTGCGCCTCGGACGGCACCCTGCACGTCGGTTCCGGCACCTGGCCGCACCTTCCCGACTGGTGCGTGCCGGCCGCGCAGTGGGAGTTCGCCACGATGGCGAAGCTGCCGCAGCCGCCCGACGGCGGCTGGACGGTGCTGAGTACGGAGGAGCGCCGGGACGACCGGGGCGAGGTCCACGAGGCCGTCATCCGCTGCGAGGGCGGCCGCTTCGTGGTCATCGGCGGGGACACCGTGGGCATCAGGTTCACCCGGGGCCACCGGGGCGCCGCGTCCACGACCTGACAGCGGACGGCGCCCGGAATGTGCACGTCCTGTGTACGTCTCGTGGGCGCCTCGGGCGTCAAGGCCACGCCGTCGGGCGTCCGGGCAGGTCGGGAGGGGCCGGAGGCCCGTATTCCGTGCTCACAACGGAGCCCCGCGCATCCGGAGAGTAATTATTCGGCGTCGATGCACACAGCAGCACTTACGAAGGGTTATGGTGGAAACCCCCCCTCGGGCCGGTCCGTAACCCCCCCCACGGACCGGCCCGTTTTTTTGTGCCCCGGTTTCCGCGCCCCGGCGCGGACGGGGCCCGGCCGTCAGGCCCGCCCGGCCCAGATGTTCGTGCCGGCGGTGTCCACCGCGAAGGTGTCGATCTCCTTCAGCTCCGCCGCGCTCAGCGCCGGTCCGGCCAGCGCCGCGACGTTCTCCTCCAGCTGCCGCACGCTCGACGCGCCGATCAGAGCCGACGTCATACGGCTGTCGCGCAGCACCCAGTTGAGGGCCAGCTGGGCCAGCGACTGGCCGCGGCCGTGCGCGATGTCGTTCAGCCCGTTGAGCCGGCGCACCACCTCGTCGGAGAGCAGGTCCGGGTCGAGGGACTTGCCCTGGGTGGCGCGCGAACCCTCCGGGATGCCCTTCAGGTACTTGTCGGTCAGCAGCCCCTGGGCCAGCGGTACGAAGGAGATGCAGCCCATGCCGGCCGCCTCCAGCGTGTCCAGCAGCCCGTCCTCCTCCGTCCAGCGGTTGATCATCGAGTAGGACGGCTGGTGGATCAGGGCCGGGACGCCCATCTCCCTGAGCAGCCGGGCCGCCTCCGCGGTCTGCTCGGAGTTGTACGAGGACACCCCGGCGTACAGCGCCTTGCCCTGCCGCACAGCGGAGGCCAGGGCCCCCATCGTCTCCTCCAGCGGGGTGTCCGGGTCGAAGCGGTGCGAGTAGAAGATGTCGACGTAGTCGAGGCCCATCCGCTTCAGCGAGGCGTCGAGCGAGGACAGCAGGTACTTGCGCGAGCCCCACTCGCCGTAGGGGCCGGGGTGCATGTCGTACCCGGCCTTGGTGGAGATCACCAGCTCGTCGCGGTACGGGGCGAAGTCCTGCCGGAAGAGCTTCCCGAAGTTGAGCTCGGCGGAGCCGGGCGGCGGGCCGTAGTTGTTGGCCAGGTCGAAGTGGGTCACCCCGAGGTCGAACGCGCGGCGCAGGATGGCGCGCTGCGAGTCGAGCGCGCGGTCGTCGCCGAAGTTGTGCCAGAGGCCGAGCGAGACGGCCGGGAGCTTGAGGCCGCTGCGGCCGGTGCGCCGGTACTCCATGGAGTCGTAGCGCGTGCCGGCGGCCCGGTAATAGGAAGAGGATTCAGTCACGTTTCCCTCTTTATCACGGACTTGTGACAGGCCGAGTTGGGCCGGTGCGGCGCCTGCGCAGTAATGTGGCGGCTTCGGGACTGCCACGGCACGGCGGGGCGATCGGCCCTCTACCGGTGCGACGATCCCCAGGGGGACAGCCCCGGGCGAGGCGGCGGGCGGGCCCGCACCGAACCGAGAGGTGGACTCAGTGAACTTGCGCGACCTGGTGTACGGGCTCTACGCCCGCCGGGTGGAGGCCCGCCTCGATCACGCCCAGGTGCCCAAGCACATCGGGGTCATCCTCGACGGGAACCGGCGCTGGGCGAAGGCCTCCGGCGGCACGGCCGCGGAGGGCCACCAGGCGGGTGCGGACAAGATCAAGGAGCTCCTCGGCTGGTGCAGCGAGACCGATGTCGAGGTCGTCACGCTCTGGATGCTGTCCACGGACAACTTCGACCGGCCCGAGTCCGAGCTCATCCCGCTCCTCGGCATCATCGAGAACACCGTGCGCGACCTCGTCGCGGACGGCCGCTGGCGGGTCCACCACGTCGGCACGCTCGACCTGCTGCCCGCACACACCCAGACGGTCCTCAAGGAGGCCGAACAGGCCACGATCGGGGTCGACGGAATACTGGTCAACGTCGCCGTCGGCTACGGAGGCCGGCAGGAGATCGCGGACGCGGTCCGCTCGCTGCTCCTCGACCACTCCGCCAAGGGCACGTCCTTCGAGGACCTCGCCGAGATCGTCTCCACCGACCTGATCTCCGAGCACCTCTACACCCGCGGCCAGCCCGACCCGGACCTGGTGATCCGGACCAGCGGCGAACAGCGGCTGTCGGGCTTCATGCTGTGGCAGAGCGCCCATTCGGAGTACTACTTCTGCGAGGTCTTCTGGCCGGCGTTCCGCCGGGTCGACTTCCTGCGCGCCCTGCGTGACTACGCGGCCCGCCACCGCCGCTACGGCGGCTGACACCACGGCGCGCCGGCGCCTTCGGCCCGCCGGAGATCCGGACCGGTCCGACCGGTCCGGCGCCCCAGGCCCGTCCGGCGCCCGAGGACGGAACCGCCCAGGTGGTGTGCTCCCGCCCCCGGTCACGGGCGCCCGCTCGCCGTTCACTCCGCCGGCCCTGGTCGGCATGGCTTCGCGTGTTCGAGGGCATACCCCTGACAGGTCGACGTCCGGTCAGGAACCAGGCGGACGTCGTCACCAAGTGAGCGGCAAGGAGTCCGCTCGCCCGGGAGGCCCTTTGCACACGAAGGACCGTACATACAGTGCGGCTGACGTCGAGGGCCGGCGCTCGGCCCGTGCAAGGTGGCCGAAGCCCGGTCCGTCCTCTCCCTTTGGGATGCTCCGCGACGCCGTCGCACCCCAACCTCGTCCGAGGGGGTACGTCCTTCCGTGGTGACCAGCACAAAGCGCCGCATGCCCGACAGGCGCACCTATGTTCTCGACACCAGCGTCCTGCTGGCCGATCCGAACGCCATGTCCCGGTTCGACGAGCACGAAGTCGTGCTCCCGATCGTCGTGGTCACGGAACTGGAGGCCAAACGGCACCATCCGGAGCTGGGGTACTTCGCCCGGCAGGCCCTGCGCCTGCTGGACGACTTCCGGGTCCGGTACGGCCGGCTGGATGCCCCGATCCCCCTCGGGGACCTGGGCGGGACGCTGCGCGTCGAACTCAACCATTCCGATCCCGGCGTACTGCCCGCCGGCTACCGGTTGGGGGACAACGACTCACGGATTCTCGCGGTAGCGCGCAATCTGCAGGCCGAGGGGTACGACGTCACGGTCGTCTCCAAGGACCTGCCGCTCCGGATCAAGGCCTCTTCGGTCGGCCTCCTCGCCGAGGAGTACCGCGCCGAACTCGCCATCACCGACGCGGGCTGGACGGGGATGGGCGAGCTGTCCCTCTCCGCCGAGCAGGTCGACCTCCTCTTCTCCGAGGAGACGCTGTACATCCCGGAGGCCGCCGACCTGCCGGTGCACACCGGCCTGGTCCTCCAGTCCGAGCGCGGCAAGGCGCTCGGCCGGGTGACGCCGGAGGGCAACGTCCGGCTCGTCCGGGGCGACCGGGAGGCCTTCGGCATCCACGGCCGCAGCGCCGAACAGCGCATCGCGCTGGACCTGCTGCTGGACCAGGACGTCGGCATCGTCTCGCTCGGCGGCCGGGCCGGCACCGGCAAGTCCGCACTGGCGCTCTGCGCCGGTCTGGAGGCCGTGCTGGAGCGGGGGCAGCACAAGAAGGTGATGGTCTTCCGTCCGCTGTACGCGGTCGGCGGGCAGGACCTCGGCTATCTGCCCGGGTCCGAGGCCGAGAAGATGGGTCCCTGGGCACAGGCCGTCTTCGACACGCTCTCGGCGGTCGCCGGGCGCGAGGTCATCGAGGAGGTCCTGGGGCGCGGGATGCTGGAGGTGCTGCCGCTCACCCACATCCGCGGCCGGTCCCTCCACGACGCCTTCGTGATCGTCGACGAGGCCCAGTCGCTCGAACGGAACGTCCTGCTGACCGTGTTGTCCCGGATCGGGGCGAACTCGCGGGTGGTGCTCACGCATGATGTAGCCCAGCGGGACAACCTCCGGGTCGGCCGGTACGACGGAGTGGTCGCCGTGGTCGAGAAGCTGAAGGGGCATCCGCTCTTCGCGCACACCACGCTCACCCGGTCCGAGCGCTCGCCGATCGCCGCGCTGGTGACCGAAATGCTGGAGGAAGGCCAGATCTGACACGGGATGGAACAGTTGGTGCCGCCCGGCGAGCGAAGGAGCTTAGCCGGGCGGCACCGTGTTGCGGTGCCAATTCCGTAATTCACTTGCTCCAAACGGGGTGTGAGCTTTCACACGCAACAGAGAATTGCTTCGTGGCGTCCCGTTCCGGCAGAGTCTTGCTTCCGTCAGGCCCCGCATACGGCACACCCGCACCACCAGAGGTGCAACGCACCGCACAACTCAACAACCGCCGTCCGTATGCCGCCCGCGAGTACCACGCGGCGCTTCCTCCGGGGAGTCGCCCACCGGGCCCGTGCCTCCCGTGACCCAAGCAGTAGGGAGGCCAGTGTCAGGGGCACGATTGCGCCCGCGAGGTCACCTAAGCGGGCGATGCTGGAAGGACACCGTGTGAGCCGGATCTCGGTCCGGGGGTTCGCCGTGGCATCTGCCACAGCGGTAACCACCGTAGGCGCCGTCGTGGGAGTTGCAGCGGGCAGTACCCCTGCTGTCGACGACAACAACTTCGAGGCCACCGCAGCCGACACCACGCTGCTCGCCGACATCCCCGCGGGCCAGCAGGCCCAGGTGCAGACCGCTTCCCTGACGCAGCAGGCAGACGCCCAGGCGTCCGCGGCCGACGCGACGGCGAAGAAGTCCGCGGAGGAATCGGCTCGTATCCAGGCCGCCAAGGACGCCAAGACCAAGAAGCAGGCGGCCGAGGACAAGCTGGAGAAGGAGCGCCAGGAGAAGGAGCGCCAGGAGAAGGCTGAGCGCGCCAGCCGCTCCGAGGTCCGCAGCGCCAGCACCTTCGCCGTCCAGGGTTCCTACTCGGTGGCCGAGATCCAGGCGATGGCGCGGCAGATCGTGCCCGCCGACCAGTTCCAGTGCTTCAGCAACATCGTGAACCACGAGTCGACCTGGAACTACCGGGCGACCAACCCGTCCTCCGGCGCCTACGGCCTCGTCCAGGCGTACCCCGGTTCGAAGATGGCGTCCGCCGGTGCCGACTGGCAGACCAACCCGGCCACACAGATCAAGTGGGGCCTCAGCTACATGAACGGCCGCTACGGCAGCCCGTGCGGTGCCTGGTCCTTCTGGCTGCAGCACCAGTCGTACTAGGGAGTTGCCCGACCTGGAGCCCTCGCCGGTTCCGTCGCAACCCCGCGAAGCCCCTCGCCGTCCTACGGTGAGGGGCTTCGCGCATGTACGGTCGTGCGGAACCGTTCCCGGGGGGAGCGGTGGGGAGAGCGGACGGGGGTAGAGGAACCGTTATGTCAAAACTTCCGGGATGGCTCGGACAACTGGGGGCTGAACTCACCAAAATCGGTGAGCGCCTGGAGGAGCGTCGCGCCGAGGCCGACGACGAGCACGACACACCCGGGCGCGCCTCGTCGGTGACGACCGGCGCGGAGCCGGGCAGCGGGGCCGAGCCGGGCGCAGGGGACCATGTGCCGCCGCCCCCCGCGTACGCCCCCGACGTCGCCGCGCGCCCCGATCCGGTCGCGGCGATCCCCTGGGGGATGCGGGTCGCCGCCGAGGCGGGCTGGCGGCTGCTGGTCCTCGCGGGCACCCTGTGGGTGCTCATGCGGGTCATCAGCGCGGTGCAGCTGGTGGTGCTGGCCTTCGCCGCCGCACTGCTCGTCACCGCGATGCTCCAGCCGACGGTCGAGCGGCTGAGGCGGGCCGGGCTGCCGCGCGGGCTCGCCACGGCGGGCACCGCGATCCTGGGCTTCGTGATCATGGGCCTGGTCGGCTGGTTCGTGGTGTGGCAGGTGATGGACAACCTGGACTCGCTGTCCGACCAGGTCCAGACCGGTATCGCGGACCTGAAGAACTGGCTGCTGGACAGCCCGTTCCACGTCACCGAAAAGCAGATCAACGACGTCGCGAAGAACCTCAGCGACACCGTCGGCACCAACACAGAGGCGATCACCTCGGCCGGACTCCAGGGCGTCACCGTGATGGTGGAGTTCCTCACCGGAATGCTGCTGGCGATGTTCTCCACGCTCTTCCTGCTGTACGACGGCAAGCGCATCTGGCTCTGGGTGCTGAAGCTCGTGCCCGCGCAGGCGCGGCCGGGTGTCGCCGGAGCGGGTCCGCGCGCCTGGCGCACGCTGACCGCCTATGTGCGGGGCACGGTCATCGTCGCGCTGATCGACGCGATCTTCATCGGCCTCGGGATCTACTTCCTCAACGTGCCGCTGGCCGTACCGCTGGCCGTCTTCATCTTCCTGTTCGCCTTCATCCCGCTCGTCGGGGCGGTGGTCTCCGGGGCGCTGGCGGTGGTCGTCGCCCTCGTCACCCAAGGCGTGTTCACGGCACTGCTGGTGCTGGTCGTGGTCCTCGCGGTCCAGCAGATCGAGGGCCACATCCTGCAGCCGTTCATCCTGGGCCGCGCGGTGCGCGTGCACCCGCTGGCGGTGGTGCTCTCGGTCGCCGCGGGCGGCATGATCGCGGGCATCGGGGGAGCGGTCGTCGCGGTGCCGCTGGTCGCGGTCACCAATACGGTGGTCGGTTATCTGCGGGCGTACGGGCAGGAGGGGTCCCGGCGCCACTCGCCGCCGCCGCACGGCGCGACCGCCCTGGACGCCGCGCCGACCCCGGCCCCCGGATCGCCGCCGGAGGAGACCGGCGACGACGGCAACGGCCAGGAGGAGCCGGTGGCGGACGCGCGGAAGGAAGTCTGAGCCGGCGCACGAGAAGGGCCGGCTCAGGAGTGGGCCGGCACATAAGAAGGGCCCCGGGGACGGTCGGTCGTCCTCGGGGCCCTTCTCGTCTGCGGGTACTGCCGGCGCTACTCCGCGAGGACGGCCTCGGCCTCAAGCGTCACGCCGACCGCCTGGATCACCGAGGCGATCTTGACGGCTTCCTGAATGGTCTCACGGTCCACGCCGGCCTTGCGCAGCACCTGCTCGTGGGAGTCCAGGCACTGGCCGCAGCCGTTGATCGCCGAGACGGCGAGCGACCACAGCTCGAAGTCGACCTTCTCCACACCCGGCTTGCCGATCACGTTCATCCGCAGGCCCGCGCGGAGGTTCCCGTACTCGGGGTCCGACAGCAGGTGCCGGGTCCGGTAGAAGACGTTGTTCATCGCCATGATGGCGGCGGCCGACTTCGCGGCGGTGTACGCCTCCGCGGAGAGGCTGGCCTTCGCCTCCGGCTCCAGCTCGCGCAGCACCTTCGGCGAGCGCGAGGCGATCGCGCAGGCGAGGACGGTGCCCCAGAGCTGCTGCTGCGGCAGTTCGCTGTTCCCGATGACCGAACCGAGGTTCAGCTTCAGGTCCTTGGCGAAGTCCGGAACGGCGGCCTTCAGTTCGTCGAGTGCCATATCGGTGTCAGCTCACTCGCCCGAGAGGAGCGCGACCGGGTCCAGGGTGTTCTCGCCCTTGGTCCAGTTGCAGGGGCACAGCTCGTCGGTCTGCAGGGCGTCGAGGACCCGCAGGACCTCCTTGGGGTTACGGCCCACGGAACCGGCGGTCACCATCGTGAACTGGATCTCGTTGTTCTGGTCGACGATGAAGACGGCGCGCTGCGCGAAGCCGTCCTCGCCCTCGATGCCGAGGTCACGCATGAGCTCGTGCTTCGAGTCGGCCAGCATCGGGAAAGGCAGGTCGGTCAGGTCCGGGTGGTCCTTGCGCCAGGCGTGGTGCACGAACTCGGAGTCACCGGAGAAGCCGAGGATCTGGGCGTCGCGGTCGGCGAACTCCTCGTTCAGCTTGCCGAACGCGGCGATCTCCGTGGGGCAGACGAACGTGAAGTCCTTCGGCCACGCGAAGACGATCTTCCACTGACCCTCGTAGGTCTTGTGGTTGATCTGCTCGAACTCCTTGCCGCTCTCCAGCGAAACACAAGCGGTCAGGTCGAACTCGGGGAACTTGTCACCGACAGTGAGCACGCGCTCTCCTTGCAGCGTAGGAATTCCCTTTTTGGGGGAGTTCCTGAGGGTTGGACGGTCCCCACCTTGGCACAGAGTGCATTGATCGCGGAAATAGCTACACTCGGTCGGGATGATCGGAGGTGCCTATCAGTGGCACACGGGAACCAGGGCAACCGGCCCAAACAGCCCAGCCTCTCGCAGCTGCGCGCCTTCACCGCCGTGGCGGAGCATCTGCACTTCCGGGACGCGGCGGCAGCAATCGGGATGAGTCAGCCCGCGCTCTCCGGGGCCGTGTCCGCACTGGAGGAGGCACTGGGTGTCCAGCTCATCGAGCGTACGACGCGCAAGGTACTGCTCTCGCCCGCCGGGGAGCGGCTCGCGGTGCGGGCCCGCGCCGTGCTGGAGGCCGTCGGCGAGCTGATGGAGGAGGCCGAGGCGGTGCGGGCACCGTTCACCGGGGTGCTCAGGCTCGGCGTGATCCCGACCGTCGCCCCGTACCTGCTGCCGACCGTGCTGCGGCTGGTCCATGAGCGCTACCCGGACCTCGACCTCCAGGTGCACGAGGAGCAGACCTCCTCGCTGCTGGAGGGGCTGGCGGCGGGCCGGCTCGACCTGCTGCTGCTCGCGGTGCCGCTCGGGGTGCCGGGGGTGAGCGAACTCCCGCTCTTCGAGGAGGACTTCGTCCTGGTCATGGAGCGCAGCCACTGGCTCGGCGGGCGGGCCGACATCCCGCGCGAGGCGCTCAGGGAGCTGCCGCTGCTGCTGCTCGACGAGGGGCACTGCCTGCGCGACCAGGCGCTCGACATCTGCCGGGAGGCGGGCCGTACCGAGGGCGCGCCGGTCACCACGACCGCCGCCGGGCTCTCCACCCTGGTGCAGCTCGTGGCCGGCGGGCTCGGGGTGACGCTGCTGCCGCGCACCGCGGTGACGGTCGAGACCGCCCGCAACGAGGCGCTCACCACCGGGTACTTCGCGGAGCCTGCGCCCGCCCGGCGGGTGGCCCTCGGCATGCGGACGGGGGCGGCCCGGCACGAGGAGTTCGAGGAGTTCGCGGCGGCGCTGCGCGGGGCGATGGCGGCGCTGCCGGTACGCGTGGCGACGGCCGGCCGGACCTGATCACGGGTCCGGCCGGCCGTCGCGGGTGCTACTCGCTCCGCAGCCCCTCCGGGCGCATCAAGCGCCACAGGGCCGGCAGGGAGAGCAGGGTGACCACGAGGATGAGGGCCGCGCCCGCGCCCGCCAGCGGCAGGAACAGCCACCAGCCGGTCACCTGCTTGCCGACCATCCAGCACAGGGTGGCGCCGAGGGCGAGACCGCCCGCCACCGCCACCGCGAGCCCGATGACCACCGGGACCGCGGTCTGCCACAGCACCGACCAGCCCAGCGTGGTCCGCCGGGTGCCGAAGGCGACCAGGACCGACAGCAGCCGCTTGCGCTCACGCAGCTGCTCCAGCTGGGAGACCAGCATGGACGCGGCGATCAGCAGCAGCGTGGCGGTCGCGCCGACCTGCAGACCGGTCTGGATGCTCGCGTACTGCCGGTCGCGCTCCACCGAGTTCAGGGTGACCAGACGCATGCCGGGGTCGAGCCGCGCCGCTGTGTTGCGTACGTACTCGGCGGCGTCCGGGACATCCTCGTCGATGCGGATCTGTGAGACGGTCGAGGCTCCCGGCAGGGTCCGTGCGTCGACCGCGCCCGGAGTGACCAGGATGCCCGAGTGTTCCTCGCCCATCGGGTCGGTCCGGGCCGGGACGGTCCGGGAGTCGGCCGGCAGCGTCCAGCGCAGCTTCTTGCCACTGCCGTAGGAGTCGAACTCGATCGCCTTGCCCTTGCGGGCGGTCTTGTCGACCCAGTCCGCCTGTCCCTTGTCCTCGGGGTGGGAGACGAAGGTGTCGCCGTCCCGGCAGGACGTCATCCGGGCCAGCTCACGCAGGGTCGCGCAGTCCCCGACGGTGAACGAGGTGGTGGGCTGGATGTCGTCGGGCTTGTACTTCCCCGGCTTGGTCGCGTACGCCTCGACCGTGCCGATGACCTGGACGACACCCCTGGTGGCGCGGAACGCCTTGATGCTGTGCAGGGCGGCGTCGCCTCTGACGATCTCGGAGGTGCTGTAGAACTGGGCGCGGGACGGGTCCTGGCCGGTGATCCTGTTGAAGTCGTCGTTCATCGCGGCGAACAGCATCTGCAGGGCCACCGCACCGGCCACGGCGACGGTGACGCCGCTGACCGCGCGGGAGGCCGCCCCGCTGCTCAGCTGGAGCCGCCGGGTGGCCAGCTGCCAGGGAACCGGTCCGCCGCGCAGCCGCTTGACGCAGGCCTCGACCAGCCAGGGCAGGAGCAGGGCGAGGCCGACCAGGACCAGCACCGCGCCTCCGGCGACCGGATACGGGTTGACGGGGCTGTACTCATCGACCTTGCCGGAGAGCCCGAAGACCGCGAGTCCGGCGACCGGAAGCAGCAGCCGCCACCAGAGGCGGCGCTTGCCGCCCCGGCTGTTGCGTACGACGCCGAGCGGCTCGATGACCACGGAGCGCATGGCTCCCAGGGTGACGAGCACCGCGGTGAGCGGTACCGCGAGGGCGATCACCACACACAGCCGGGCGTCGGGGGCCAGGTCGGAGGGGAAGGCGCTGGCGTCCCAGACCTCGATGTGGCCGACGAACTGGCGCCCCACCAGGAATACGGCGAGCCCGATGAGAAGGCCGAGCACCGAGCCGAAGAGCGCCTCACCGGCCGCGATCCGGCGGGTCATCCGGATGTCCGTACCGACCAGGCGCAGGGCGGCGAGCCGGCGGTCGCGGCGGTCGCCGCCGAAGCGCACGGCGGTGGCGATGAAGATGGCCACCGGGGCCAGCAGCACCACGCAGATCATGATGACCAGCACGATGAGCATCGGGGGCAGCGGATCGGACGGTCCCGGGTCGCCGTACCCGGCGACCCGGTGGCCGCCCGACGCGCTGGTCAGGGTGTCACTGCCGGCGTAGAACCACAGTTCGTTGGGCGAGCGCAGCCCCGCGTCCGCGATCGTGCCGGTCACCTTGTACGGCAGCCGCTCCCTGAGCAGCGCGCTGCCCGGGTCGCCGAGGAGCTCTTCGAGCGCGGGGGAGACCACCATCTCGCCGGGGCCGGGGAGGGCGGTGACGCCCGGCGGGACGACGGGGTGGGCGCCGTCGGGACGCATCAGGAAGCCGGTGATGGAGCGGTCGCGGAACTCGGTGCTCGCCTCGATCCGCAGGACCGAGCTGTCGGACTTCTTCGCCGAGACGTCGGGGGAGTCGGAGACCTTGGTCTCGGAGCGGGCCTGGTCCCGGGCGGACCGTTCGTCGAGCATGTGCGGCACGGAGGCCGCGGTGAGCAGCAGGGCCACGCCGATTCCCACGCCGACGGCGGTGAGCAGGGTGCGGACCCAGCCCTCGCGGCCGCCGGCGGCGGCGAACCTGATGCCGAGCGCGAGATCGCGCAGCCAGGGAGCGGTGCGGGAGGGGGCTTCCGGAGCGGGCACCGGTCCCGCCGGGGTCCTCTTCTCGTCGAGCAGCGTCATACGGCGTGCTCCATGTCGCGGGCCCGGCCGTCGCGCACGGTGACATCGCGGTCGGAGTAGGCGGCGACCCGGGCCTCGTGGGTCACCAGGACCACGGCGACACCGGTGGACCTGGCCGCCTCGGTGAGCAGCTGCATGACGCGCTCACCGTTGAGGGAGTCCAGGGCGCCGGTCGGCTCGTCCGCGAAGATCACCTTCGGGGAGGCGGCCAGCGCACGGGCCACGGCGACGCGTTGGCCCTGGCCGCCGGACACCTCGCCGGGGCGTTTGGCGCCGAGGTCGTCGACCTCCAGCCGCTCCATCCACTCCAGGGCGGTGCGCTCCGCGGCCTTGCGCCGGGTGCCGTTCAGCCGGAGCGGCAGGGCCACGTTCTCCACGCAGGTCAGCTCGGGGACGAGCTGGCCGAACTGGAACACGAAGCCGAACTCGCTGCGGCGCAGGGCGCTGCGCTGCGCGTCGGACATCGTGGACAGCTCGCGGCCGGCGTAGGTGATGGTGCCGGAGTCGGGGGTGATGATTCCGGCGAGGCAGTGCAGCAGGGTGGACTTGCCGGAGCCGGAGGGGCCCATCACGGCGACGACCTCGCCGGGGTGGACGGAGAAGGAGGCGCCGTCCAGTGCCGGGGTCGAGCCGTAGGTCTTGTGCAGGTCGTGTGCGGTGAGCAGGGAGCCGGCGGGGGTCACGGGGCCACCACCTCCGCGAGCTTGTCGAGCCGTGCGGCGGTCAGTTCCAGCCAGCGCAGATCCGCTTCCAGGTGGAACAGGGCGTGATCGCAGATCAGCTGGTCGGCGAGGTCGCCCCGCCGCTTGCGGTCGGTGAGGATGCGCATCAGGCGCAGGTGCTCAGAGCGCTGGGCGTCCAGCACGTCGGCGGCGCTGCGGCCGGTGAGCATGGCCAGCACGACCTTGGTGTACAGGGTCGACTGGAGGTACGGCTCCGGCTTCTCCGGCTGCGCCAGCCAGGCGGCGACATCGGTGATGCCGGCGTCGGTGATGGCGTAGCGCTTGCGCTCGGGGCCGCCGCCGGCCTCCACGCCGTCGACCTCCACGAGGCCGTTCTTGAGGAGCCGGGACATGGTCGAGTAGACCTGTCCGTAATGCAGCGGGCGGTCGTGACCGAACTTCTCGTCGAACGTCCGCTTGAGGTCGTAACCATGGCGGGGGCCGGACTCAAGGAGCCCGAGCAGGGTGTGGCCGATAGACATGCGGAGCACTGTACACGGCGTGTATACCTGCTGTGTATACCGGCTGTTCCGCCGGCGTCGGGGGCCGTGCCGCGATCCGGAACCGGGGACCCGGGTGTCCGGGCCCCCGGGGGGTCACTCCTGGTCGGGGCTCTTCGGCGGCCGCCCGCGGCGCCGGATCGGCGCCGCCCCGCCCGGCAGCCGCCCCGCCTCCGCGAGGGCCCGCCGCAGCAGGAACTCGATCTGCGCGTTCGCGCTGCGCAGTTCGTCCGACGCCCAGCGCGCCAGCGCGTCGTGTACCGCCGGGTCCAGCCGCAGCAGCATCTGCTTGCGCTGTTGCGGCCCGCGCCGCGGCGATTGCTCGGTCACTGGTAGAGCGTGCCCGTATTGAGGACCGGCTGCACCGCCCGGTCACCGCACAGCACCACCATCAGATTGCTCACCATGGCCGCCTTCCGCTCCGGGTCGAGCTCGACGATGTCCTGCTCCGCGATCCGGGTGAGCGCCATCTCGACCATGCCCACGGCGCCCTCCACGATCTGCTGCCGGGCCGCGACGACGGCGCCCGCCTGCTGGCGCTGGAGCATCGCGGAGGCGATCTCGGGGGCGTATGCGAGGTGGCTGAAGCGGGACTCGATGATCCGGACGCCGGCGGCCTGCACCCGCGCCGTCAGCTCCACGGCCAGCTTCTCGGTGATCTCCTCCGCGTTGCCCCGCAGCGAGAGGCCGCCCTCGTCATGGGCGTCGTACGGGTACTCGATCGCGATGTGCCGGACGGCCGACTCGGTCTGGGTGGCGACGAACTCCAGGAAGTCGTCGACCTCGAAGAGCGCCTGCGCGGTGTCCTCGACCTTCCAGACGACGATCGCGGCCAACTCGATCGGGTTGCCGTAGGCGTCGTTCACCTTGAGGACCGCGGTCTCGTGGTTGCGGACCCGGGTGGAGATCTTGCGGCTGGAGGTCAGCGGGTTGATCCAGCGCAGACCGTCGGCGCGGATCGTGCCCACGTACCGGCCGAAGAGCTGGATGACCCGTGCCTCGCCCGGTGCGACCATCTTCACACCGCCCATGCAGAAGAACGAGACGATCGCGAGCAGCACCCCGAGGATGCAGACCGGGATGCCGACGCCGTTGTTCCCGTTCGACCCGACGATGCCGCCGACGATGGCGAGACCGACGCCGACGATCACCCCGATCACCGTCAGCAGCAGGCCGATGCCGCCCGGGATGCTGTGCGCCGTCGTCTCCCGGACCTGCGGTTCCGGCATCTGGGGCGCGTCCGGCGTGAGGTCGGCCGACGGTGCGGTGGGCGTGGCCGGGACGTGCGGATCGGTCATGGAATCCCCCGTTTGTCTGGGCTGGCGCAGTGCTAGCAATGTGATTACACATTAACTGATGTGGCAACCCTGCGCACCTCTCGTGAGTCGGTTCCCTTGAGAGCGGGTGCTGATTGTCACGTCCGGAAAAGGGTGGATCGTTGGCTTTCTGTCCTTGCCAACGGTGTTAGCTGGCTGGTCCGGGCTGATCCGGTCGAGCAGAGAAACGGGAGCAACACAGCAATGGGTCGAGCGGATGCGCGACGAGCCCAGCGGCGCGGGTCGCGGCGGGCCGTGAAGAGCGGCGGCATACGCAGACTCTTCACCTGGCGAAAACTACTGGGCGCCGCTCTGGGCATCTGCCTGCTGGGCATGGGCGCGTTCGCCGTGCTCTACATGGTCGTGCAGGTGCCGGAAGGCAACGCACAGGCCAAGCTCCAGTCCAACGTCTACAAGTACTCCGACGGCACCCTGCTGGCCCGCACGGGACAGGTCAACCGGGAGATCGTCAGCCTCGCCGAGGTCCCCAAGGCCGTCCAGAAGACCTTCGTGGCCGCGGAGAACAAGTCCTTCTACGACGATCACGGCGTCGACTTCAAGGGCACCGCCCGAGGTCTGGTCAACACCGTTTCCGGCAAGGGCAAGCAGGGTGGCTCGACCATCACCCAGCAGTACGTCAAGAACTACTACCTCGACGCCGACCAGACGGTCACCCGGAAGCTCAAAGAGCTGGTCATCTCGCTGAAGGTCGACCAGAAGCGGAGCAAGAGCGAGATCCTCGCCGGGTACATCAACACCAGCTACTACGGCCGCGGCGCCTACGGCATCCAGGCCGCGGCACAGGCGTACTACAACAAGGACGCCAAGCAGCTGAACGTCGCCGAGGGCGCCTACCTCGCCGCGCTGCTCCAGGCGCCGAGCCAGTACGACTGGGCCGTCGCCAGCGACAACGGGAAGGCGCTCGTCAAGGAGCGCTGGAACTACGTCCTGGACAACATGGTCGACCAGCACTGGCTGGACGCGGGTGAGCGCCAGGGGATGAAGTTCAAGATCCCGCAGACGCCGAAGCCGGCACAGGGCCTCTCCGGCCAGAAGGGCTACATCGTCGCCGCGGCGCGTGCGGCGGTGCAGAAGCAGGAGAACATCACCGACGCGCAGTTCGACGCCGGCGGCTGGACGATCACCGTCAACATCGACCGGAAGAAGCAGCAGGAGCTGGAGAAGTCGGTCAAGGCCAAGCTGACCGACAAGCTGGACACCAAGGGGCGCAAGCTCGACCAGGACGTCCAGGCCGGTGCCGTCTCGGTCGATCCGAAGACCGGCGGAGTGCTCGCCATGTACGGCGGACGCGGGCTCACCGAGCACTACATCTCCAACGCCACCCGGCGCGACTACCAGCCCGCCTCCACCTTCAAGCCGGTCATCCTCGCGGCGGCGCTCGACCAGGAGTCGCAGACCCAGGACAACCAGCGGATCACCGCGGACACCCGCTACGACGGCACCAGCAAGCGCCCGGTCAAGGGCAGTACCGTCGCGTTCGCGCCGGAGAACGAGGACGACGCGGACTACGGCCAGGTCACCGTCCAGACCGCGATGAACAAGTCCATCAACTCCGTCTTCGCGCAGATGGGCGTGGACGTCGGCATGGACCGCGTCATGCAGACCGCGGGCAAGCTCGGCATGGACGTGAAGGGACTGGACGCGGTGCCGGCCCAGACCCTCGGCTCCATGGGCGCGAGCCCGATGGAGATGGCCGGGGTCTACGCGACCCTCGACAACCACGGCAAGAAGGTCACGCCGCAGATCGTGAAGTCGGCCCAGAAGCAGGGCGAGTCAGCGATCGAGCTGCCCGACGCGATCGGTGAGCAGGTCATCAAGCGCCAGGCCGCGGACTCCGTGACCTCCGTGCTGACCGGTGTGGTCGACGACGGTACGGCCCACGACGCGGTGCGCAACGCGGAGGGGCTGTCCGACCAGCAGATCGCGGGCAAGACCGGTACCTCGGACGACAACAAGTCGGCCTGGTTCACCGGATACACCCCCCGCCTGGTCACTTCGGTGGGTCTCTTCGGCGAGGCCGCCTACCCGCGCAGCGACGACGACGGCAAGAAGATCAACAAGGGCTCCCAGGTGCCCCTGAAGGGCGCCGGCGGCGGCGGCCGGGTCAACGGCGGCGGCTTCCCCGCCGACATCTGGGCGAGCTTCACCGCCCAGGCGATGGGCGACCCGGGCAAGTTCGACCTGGACACCGACATGGGCGCCGCGGTCACCCCGCCGAGCCCGTCCATCACCCCGAGCTCGTCCACCTCGCCCTCGGACGACGCGACGCCCTCGCACACGCCGTCCAGCCCGCCCCCGTCGTCCTCGCCGCCGAAGGAGAGCACGTCCCCGTCGACGCCGCCGCCCTCCCCGTCGGACGACCCGACGAGCGACCCGCCGCCCGATCCGTCGACCGATCCGGACCCCAGCGACTCGGCGGAGCCGCCGGTGGACCCCGGGGGCGACCTGCCGAACGGCGACAACAGCCTGACGCAGTGACGTCACGCTGAACCGGCCGCCGGAACGCCGGAACGGGCGGTGTACGAGGATTCCTCCTCGTACACCGCCCGTTCCGGCGTTCGGACACTCCGCGGAGCCGCGTCCTGGACGGGACGGGGCGGGACGGGGCGGATCACCCCGTCCAGGAGATGGCCGGAAATGTTCGGGCCGGTCGCCGCTCCGGCGCGGCGTCGGCCGGGAGCCGCCGTCCGCGCCGTACCCCTCGCGGCGTTGCTACTGGCCCCGGGTCGGCATCTCGAACCAGACGACCTTGCCCGTCGACAGGCGCGTCGCACCCCACCGCCGGGCCAGCCGGTTCACCAGGAACAGACCGCGGCCGCCCTCGTCCATGTCGCGGGCGCGGCGCTGGCGGGGCAGCTGCGGGGAGTCGTCACCGACCTCGCAGCGCAGGATGTCGGTCCGCAGCAGCCGCAGCGTCACCGGCCGCTCCGCGTACCGCACGGCATTGGTCACCACCTCGCTGACCAGCAGCTCCACCGAGTCGGAGAGGTCCTCCAGGCCCCAGCGGCTGAGCGCGCGGCGGGCCAGCCTGCGGGCCCGGCCCGGGGCGGAGTCCTCCGGCTCCAGGAACCAGTACGCGACGTCGCTCGGCGCGATCCCGTCGAAGCGGGCGGCGAGCAGCGCGATGTCGTCGTCCCGGTCGCCGGGTCCGAGCATGTCCAGCACGTCGTCGCAGAGGGCCTCCAGCGGCGGCGAGTGGTCGGGCCCGGTCAGCCGGGCGGTGGCGGCGAGCCGCTCGCGCAGCTGCTCGATGCCCGTCCACACGTCCCGGAGCCGCGACTCGACCAGGCCGTCGGTGTAGAGGAGCAGGGTGGCACCCGCGGGCGCGTCCAGCTCGACGGCCTCGAAGTCCACTCCGCCGACGCCGATCGGGGCCCCCGGCGGTACCCGCAGCACCTCGGCGCGGCCGCCGAGGTGGAGCAGCACGGGCGGCGGGTGGCCGGCGTTGGCGATGGTGATGCGGTGCGCGACGGGGTCGTACACCGCGTACAGGCAGGTCGCCATGCGGTCGCTGCCGAGCCGCTGGGCCTGCTCGTCGAGGTGGTGCAGCACTTCCTGCGGCGGCAGGTCGAGCCCGGCCAGGGTCTGCGCGGTGGTGCGCAGCTGGCCCATGATCGCGGCGGAGGTCATGGAGTGGCCCATGACGTCGCCCACGACCAGGGCGACCCGGCTGCCGGGCAGCGGGATCGCGTCGTACCAGTCGCCGCCGACCCGGGCCGTCTCGGCGGCCGGCAGATAGCGGGAGGCGAGCCGGACCCCGGTGGGCTGCGGCAGCGAGTCGGGCAGCATGGTGCGCTGGAGCTCGTCCGCGATGTAGGCCTCGCGCCCGTACAGCACGGCCTTGTCGATGCCGAGCGCGGTGTGCGTCGCGAGCTGGGCCGCGACCAGCAGGTCGTTGGCCTCGAACGGCGGGCGTTCGGTGCCGCGCAGGAAGACCGCCGCGCCGATCACCCGGCGCCGGCCGCGCAGCGGGGCCAGGATCGCCCGGTGGCCGGACGGCACGGTGCGGCCGGCGCCGAGCAGCTCGGGCAGGGCGGCACGGGCCGCGGCGGAGTCGCCGAAGACCGGCCGCACCCCGCGCAGCACCTCGGCCAGCGCACCGCCCGGCCGGACCTCGCACAGTTCGGCGGCGGGCGTCAGATCGGTCTGCGGATCGATGAAGGCCGGCCGGAGCCGCTCGCTCTCCGGCAGCCCGTCGGGGAGTTCGTCGCTCAGCCGCAGCCGGTCCGAGCGGCGCAGCCGCAGCACGAACGGGTGGACGGGGCGCTCGTCGCCGACCGGCAGCGGGTCGCGGAGGTAGACGAGTATGGCGTCGGAGAACGTCGGCACGCTGGCCCGGCACAGGCCCAGCACGATCTCGTCCAGGTCTATCCCGCGGGCGATCCGGCGGGTCGCGGCACCTACGAAGCGCAGCCGGTCCCCCTCGCGGCGGGCCACCGCCTGGGGGTCGGGGCCGGCCGCCGGGCCCGGTCCGGCAGCGGCCGGACCGGGGCCCTTGGCGGGGCCGGGGATCGCGGAGGCGGCCGCGGATGCGGTATCCCGCTGCCGGGGCCGGGCGCGTTCCTGCGGCCGGGCGGCGAGAGGCTGCCGGCCTTCGTGGGAGGTGGGGTGCTCCGTCACGCTTGGGGTTCCGTCCGTCCGGGCCGGTTGTATGAGGCAATCACCTTGTGGGGCGCTACTGTGCCCCGCCATGAGCGGCAATAACAACGGCTGACACCGCATGCCCCGGAACGCCGGGCCGAAACCGGACGTCCGCGAACGGCGGCGGTGACAACGTTTTCAGCGATGGAGCGGCGGACAGTGTGCACGTCTCCACCCCCTCGTAGTGGCTCATGCGATGCGGGCAACTCGTGCGACTCATACGACTGATGCGGTCATGAAACGTGCAACCAGTGCGATGACTCGATGATTTACGGTCAGCTCGTCTGCGGCGCCCGGAGGGTGGGGCGGACCGTCCGTCCTCGGGACGATCCTACGTTTGCCCTCCTGGGGTGCATCAAGGGTCTCACGACGGCATGGCGGAAGGGGTACGGTCCCAGTCATCCGGAAGCCGGTCCCAGTCGTCCGGAAGCGCGGGTACCCGCCATCGCGGATCGGGCCGCCAGTCCTCCCAGCCGTCCCGGAACGGCGCCCCCCACTCGCGGATCACGCCGACCGCCGCGCGCCCCGCCTCCCGTACCCGCCGGGCGGTCGCGGCGGTCATCAGGCCGACCCGCTGGGCCTGGGCGAACTCGTCCTCGTCGCGCCAGAGCCAGCTGCGGTCCGGGTAGACCGAGATGTCCAGGAAGTGGTCCTCGGAGTCGATGCCGCCGGCCCAGCGGGTCCGTGGCTCCTCCAGGTTCACGTACCAGCTGCGGAACTCCCAGCCGGGCTCCCAGAACAGCCAGACCGACCAGGGCTCGCCGGGCCGGGCCAGCTTCAGCACCCCGTTGCCCAGCCAGGGTGTGCGGGCGGTGGTGCGCGGCGAGGTGTACCGGGTGGCGAGCGGCTCGGCGTGCACGTCGGTGCCGTCCGCCAGCACCGGCTTCACGCACTCGGTGCCGGGCGCCACCCAGACGGCGAGCAGGTCCTCGGTGTCCTGGGCCACGGTGACGGGCCGGCAGATGTGCACCGGGTTCCGTGCCCCGCCGGGCGCGGGACCGTGCCGCAGCGGTCCGTTGCCGCGGTAGCGCCACAGGATCTGATCACCCGGCGCCCAGCGCTCGGTCTCTCCGGTACCTGTCATGAAGAGATCTTAGAGGGGCCGCCCCACCGCGGCGACGCGCGTCACGGGCGGGTCATCCGCAGCACGTCCAGCGCCTCGTCCAGCTGCTCCACGGTGAGGTCCCCGCGCTCGACGTAACCCGAGGCCAGCACCACCTCGCGGATCGTCCTCCGCTCGGCCAGGGACTTCTTGACGACCTTCGCCGCCTCCTCGTACCCGATGTACTTGTTCAGCGGGGTGACGACGGACGGCGAGGACTCCGCGTACTCCCTGGCCCGTTCCGCGTTCGCGGTGATGCCGTCGACCGTGCGGTCCGCGAGCAGCCGGGAGACGTTGGCGAGCAGCCGTACGGACTCCAGCAGGTTCTTCGCGATGACCGGGAGCATCACGTTCAGCTCGAAGTTGCCCGCGGCCCCCGCGGCGGCGACCGTCGCGTCGTTCCCGGTCACCTGGGCGGCGACCATGAGCACCGCCTCCGGAATGACCGGATTGACCTTGCCCGGCATGATCGACGAGCCCGGCTGGAGGTCGGGCAGGCTGATCTCGGCCAGTCCGGTACGCGGTCCGGAGGCCATCCAGCGCAGGTCGTTGGAGATCTTGGTCAGCGAGACCGCGATCGTACGGAGCTGGCCGGACGTCTCCACCAGGCCGTCCCGCGCGCCCTGTGCCTCGAAGTGGTCCCGGGCCTCGGTGAGCGGCAGTCCGGTGACGCGGGCCACCTCCGCGATCACCGCGGCCGAGAAGCCGGGCGGGGTGTTGATGCCGGTGCCGACCGCCGTGCCGCCCAGCGGCAGCTCCGCGAGGCGGGGCAGCGAGGCGTACAGCCGCTCGATGCCGTAACGGATCTGCGCGGCGTACCCGCCGAACTCCTGGCCCAGGGTCACCGGTGTCGCGTCCATCAGGTGCGTGCGCCCCGACTTCACGACCGTCGCGAACTCGGCGGACTTGCGCTCCAGGGCGGCCGCGAGGTGGTCCAGGGCGGGGACCAGCTCGCCGGTCACCGCGCCCGTCGCGGCGATGTGGATGGAGGACGGGAAGACGTCGTTGGAGGACTGCGAGGCGTTGACGTGGTCGTTGGGGTGGACCTCGCGGCCCAGGCGCTCGGTGGCGAGGGTGGCCAGCACCTCGTTGGTGTTCATGTTCGACGAGGTGCCGGAGCCGGTCTGGAAGACGTCGATGGGGAAGTGCGCGTCCCAGCGCCCCTCGGCGACCTCTGCCGCCGCGTCCTGGATGGCCCGCGCGATCTCCGGATCGACCACCTCCAGCTCGGCGTTCACCTTGGCGGCGGCGCCCTTGATGCGGGCGAGCGCCTCGATGTGGGCCCGCTCCAGGCGCTGCCCGGAGATCGGGAAGTTCTCCACGGCCCGCTGCGTCTGGGCCCGCCACTTGGCGTCAGCGGGCACCCTCACCTCGCCCATCGAATCGTGCTCGATGCGGTGCTTTCCACCTGTAGTGACGTCGTCCACTCCGGTTCAACCTCCTGAAAAAGATGAGCACTTGTCTTGTTCTATGTATTCCCAAGTCGCCTACCGACCAGTAAATACCGTGGGTAACAACAATCTCGGGAGGCGCAATGAGGCGCACAAGGTTCAGACTCCGCTGTACCGTCGCGGCCGTCGCCGCCACGGCGGCGGCCCTGGGCGGGATGACCGCGGCCGCCGGTCCGGCGGCCGCGGCGCAGTCCGCCACCACCACTACCGCATCCACCGCGCTCTCGCCCGAACTGGAGGCCATCCGCGCCGCCGAGGCCACCCGGCTGTACGGCGACCCGGCCGAGCGCCCGCTCGCGGACCGCAAGACCGGGCTGATCTCGCTCGGCGACAGCGAGATCTCGGGCGAGGGCGTCGGCACGTACGAGGCGGGCACCAACGGCCCCGACAACTGGTGCCACCGCTCGCCGGACTCCGCCATCCACCGCACCGGCATCCCGGCCGACGTCACGTACAACGTCTCCTGCTCCGGCGCGTACACCGGGAACATCGTCATCGGCGGTTCGAAACAGTACGCCGACGAACTGGTGCAGAGCGACAACCTCGCCATCAAGGCGCGCAACACCCGCATCAAGATGGTCGTGCTGGTGGCGGGTGCCAATGACGACCTCCAGTTCGGTCCGGTCATGACGGACTGCGTCGAGCGCTGGGTCCTCATCCAGGGGACCTGCGAGCCCAAGTACGCCGGCGGCTGGCAGGCCCGCGTCGACGGACTCGTCCCCAAGGTCGAGAAGACCGTGAGGGACCTGCGCACCGTCATGTCGGACGCGGGGTACGCCGCCGGCGACTACAAGCTCGTCGTCATGGGCTACCCGAGCCCGATCGGACCCGACTTCTACGACAACCCCAACTTCCCCGGCAAGCTTCCCGGCGGCTGCGCCGGATACGACTCCGACGCCGCCTGGGGCCGTAACACCGCCGTTCCCACCTTCGAGCGCGGTATGCGCAAGGCGGCGGCCGACACCGGAGCCGTCTACCTGGACAACTCCCGGCTCTTCCACGGCCACGAGGTGTGCAGCGAGTCGACCTGGGCCCGCGGCCTCTTCATCGACCTGTCGCACTTCCCGCCGGACTCCAACTCCCTCCGGCAGTCCTTCCACCCGAACGCGGCGGGCCACGGCGCCTTCGCCTCCTGCCTGACCCAGATCTACAACTCGGGCCTGCGCGAGGCGAGCTGCGCCGATCCGGCGAGCACCGGCGCCCCCGTGCTGCAGCCCGCCGCCTGGGACGACGTCTTCAAGCCGCTGACCAATGAGTCCACCGGCGCCTGCCTGGACGTCCCCGCCTCCGTCACCCGCAACAACACCGGAGTGACCGGCTGGGACTGCCACGGCGGCCGCAACCAGAACTGGTGGTACGACTCGGGCACGAAGACCGTCCGTACGGCCCTGAGCCACGACCGCTGCCTGGACGTACCGGGCGCGGAGTACAAGGCGGGCGCCGCCCTCATCCTCTACAACTGCTCCGGCGCCGCCAACCAGCGGTTCGTCCGGCAGTCGGGCACCCTGAGCCCGGCCGCCTCGACGGGGCTGTGCGCGACCCTGGCGGGCGCCCACGAGCCGCTGAGGCTCCAGACCTGCGACGGGAGCGCGCGCCAGCGCTTCGCGTAGACCGGGGTCCGCGGGTGCGCGGAGGGGCGGCACGCGGCCCCTCCGCGCACCCCGGGCCAGGGGAGGGGGCGGCACGCGGCCCCTCCGCGCACCCCGGGTCAGCCGGACGTCACGAACGCGCCCAGGATGGCCGCCAGGTGACCCGGGTCCTGCGCCCCGCACAGCTCGCGCGCCGAGTGCATCGACAGCCCAGGTACCCCCACGTCCACGGTCGGGACACCCAGCCGGGCCGCGGTGAGCGGGCCGATCGACGTACCGCACGGCATCGCGTTGTTGGAGACGAACGGCTGCCACGGGGCGCCCGCCCGCTCGCAGGCCGCCGCGAACAGCGCGATGCCGGTCGAGTCGGTGGCGTACCGCTGGTTGACGTTGACCTTGACCGTGGGGCCGCTGTTGGGCAGCGGGTGGTGGTCCGGGTCGTGCCGCTCCGCGTAGTTGGGGTGCACGGCGTGTGCCATGTCCGCCGAGAGGCAGAAGGCACCCGCCAGCGCCCGCGACCAGTCCTCCGCGCTGCCGCCGCGTGCGGTGACCGAACGGCTCAGGACGCGCTCCAGCAGCGGGCTCTGCGCACCCGTGTCGGAGCCGCTGCCGACCTCCTCGTGGTCGAAGGCCGCCAGGACCGGGATGTACGCGGGCTCCCCGGCCGCCGTCGCCGCTCCGGCCAGTGCCGTGACACCCGCGTGCACGGAGACCAGGTTGTCCAGCCGGGAGGAGACCACGAACTCCTCCTCCGCGCCCAGGTATCCGGGCGGCTGGATGTCGTGGAGCATCAGGTCCCAGCCCAGCACCTCGTCCGGATCGGCCTCGGCCGCCGCCGCGACCCGGCGCAGCAGCGCCCCCTCCTGCGCGGTGCCGAGCGACCAGACCGGGGCGATGTGGCGCTGCGGGTCCAGGGCCAGGCCGTCGTTGACGGACCGGTCCAGGTGGATGGCCAGCTGGGGCACCCGCAGCAGCGGTTCGTCGATCTGGACGAGCCGGGAGTCGGTCGTGCCGCCGGGGCCGCGCAGGGCGAGCCGTCCGGAGATGCCGAGGTCCCGGTCGAGCCAGGTGTTGAGCGGGACGCCGCCGTAGATCTCCACCGCGATCTGCCGCCAGCCGGCGGAGCCGGTGTCCGGAGTGGGCTTGATCCGCAGGTTCGGTGAGTCGGTGTGGGTGCCGATGATCCGGAAGGGCGTGTGGGCGGTGGTGCCCTCGGGGGCGTACCAGGCGATCAGCGCGCCGCCCCGGAGGACGAAGCTGCCGCCCGTGGTGCCCGTCCAGTCGTCCGTGCCGCGCAGTTCACGGAAGCCGGCCTTCTCCAGCCGCTGGGCGGCGCTCGCCACGGCGTGGTACGGGGAGGGGCTCGCCCTGATGAAGGAGAGCAGATCGTCGACGTGGCTGCGGTGCTGGACCGGCGTCATGCGGTCTCCGCCTTTCCGGTGTGGGACGTGAGGGCGTTCGGGCGTGCGTGTGTTCGGACATGCGGGTGGTCGGGCGTGAAGGTGTGCTGCCGGATCGCGGGGCGGCGTCCGCACCGGGCCGGCCGGGCGGTGCGGGTGCTCCCGCGACGCGGACAACTCACCGCATCGGCCGGGCACCCCGCAAGCCCGGCCGGCGGCCCGGTGCGCGAATGCGGCGGTGCGGTGCGGGCGTCCCCGGCCGGTGGCCCGGACGGCGGCCCCGTACGGTCCGCTGCGGATTTGGCTGAATACAGCCGTACGCGGACCGGCCCGGCACCGGCCTCCGCGCTCGTCCCCGTCACGGGGAGGACGGGCCGGGCGAAGACGTGCGCAGGCCCGCCACCCGGATCAGGAACACCCCGGCCACCACGATCGCGGCACCGTGGGACCAGCCGACGACGGTCAGTGGGGTGTAGTGGTCGAGCGCGGCCGCGACCAGGATCATTCCGGCGCCGAACCCGAGATTCTCCACCGTGGCGGAGAGCCCGAAGGCGTGTGCGCGCGGCCCGGCCGGCAGGGTCTGCAGATGCGAGGTGTACGAGACCTCGGTGAGCCCGTCGGCGGCCCCCGCGACCAGCGCGATCGCCGCCGTGGCCGCCGGCGGGAACCCCGCGAAGGCCAGGATGAACGACGCCGACATGAGACAGGTGCCCCAGCCGAAGCCCAGCGCCCCGACGGACCGGCCGGTGCGGCGCGCGTATCGCTGGATCAGCTGCTGCACCACGATGTTGCCGAGCGCCCACAGGCACCAGAAGGCGCTGACGAACACGGCGGGGCGCGCGGCGTCGAGCTCGCTGGAGTAGACCGGGAGCGCCGCGTTGTGCGAGGACGAGCCCAGCGCGTCCACCCCCCGCAGCGCCACCATCAGCGCCAGTCCGGGCGCGGCGGCCAGGGCGGCGAGTGCGGCGGGCCCCCGCCGACGGGCGGGCGCACCGTCCGCCCCCGGTCCGGCAGCGGCCGCCTCCTCCGGCTCCGGCCGGGCCCGGCGCCCGCTCCCGTCGCGCCGCTCGCCGCCGCCCGGGATGGGGAGCAGGGCCACCGTCACCGCGCAGACCGCGAAGGTGGCCGTGTCCACGACGAAGGCGGCGGTGTACCCGACGAGCGAGACGACGACGCCCGCAGACGCGAAACCCGCCACCATGGCCAGTGAACGACCGGTGATCGAAAGGGAGTTTGCCCACGAGCGCCGGTCCTCGCCGACCATCTCGGGAATGGAGCTGCGCAGGGACACCATGAACAGGGTCCCGCAGGAGCCGACCACCACGGACACCGCGATCAGCGCGGCCGTCCGCAGCCCGTCCGGCGCGAGCACCAGCAGCAGCATCACCGACGCCTGCGCGATATTCGTCCAGAGCATCACGCTCTTCGCGGTGAATCGGGCGAGCAGACCGCCGGCCGTGAGTCCGGCGGCGAATCCGGACGCCAGTCGCACCGCCATGAACAACCCCATGGCGAGAGCCCGTCCGGTCGTCTCATAGACGAACAGATTGAGCGCCACCATATTCAGGAAGGTGCCGTACGAGGAGATCGCGTAGCCGGTCACGAGGAATCGATATCGCCGGACTCCGTACCGCGAGCCGGCCGATTCGGCGCTCGGCCGGCTGAGGGTGTTGTCGGGGCCGGGCGTCACCCGTTCATAGTCGCCGAACCGCTGAACTCCCCGCCGTCATCCCTTGTGCACAAAGGTAATCTGCATACTTGTGAAGGACGATCATTCCCGCCCACCGGCATGCGATTGCCGCGAATCGCCGACGGACGGCTCCGCACCGGGCGGGGCCGGGACCGGCCCGGAACACCCCTGCGAGAGCGCGCTCGCGACGTACCGGCGCGCACTGGTGGCCGGATGTCTTCCGCAGGGCGAGGTGGCCGGCTGCCTGCGGGAGCTGCATCTGATGGTGGCCGACCGGGGCTCACCCGGATTCATGGTCCCCGTACCGCCGGAGACGGCGTCCTACACCGCGCTCGCCCCGCTCCAGGAGGACCTCCTGGACCGGCGCCGCGCGCTGCGCGCCACCCGCGCCGCGCTCTCCGTCTTCGAGACCCTGTACGCGGATGTGCACCGCAGCGGGCAGTCCGCGCTCACCCGGCTGTCCGGGGAGGCCGTCATCAGCAAGGCGCTGGAGGCGGCGGTGGGCGGCTGCCGGGAACAGGTCCGCACCGCGCAACCCGGCGGCGGCCGCCCGGCGCACGTGCTCCAGGAGGCGCTGACCAGGGACCTGGGCAATCTGAGGAGGGGCATCCGGCAGCGGACGGTCTACCAGCACACCGTCCGCTCGGACCGCACGACCCTCGCGTACATCGAGCAGGTGACCGCTGCAGGAGCCGAGGTGAGGACGCTCGCGGAGGTGGTCGACCGGGTGATGGTGTTCGACCGGGACCTGGCGTTCGTCCCGTTATCCGACGAACCCCACCAAGCCCTGCGCGTCCAGCACCCGTCACTGGTGCGGTTCCTGGCCCGCGCCTTCGACGAGGCCTGGGCCCGCGCGGTGCCGGTGCGCCCGGAGCGGGCGCCGCTGCGCACCCCCGTCGTCACGTCCGACCTGCAACGCGCCATCCTGCGGGCGGTGGTCAACGGCGAGACGGACGCCTCGATAGCCCGCCGGATCGGGATGAGCCGCCGCAGCGTGGCCGAGCACATGCGGAAGGTCTCGGAGCAGCTCGGCAGCACCAGCCGGGCCCAACTCGGCTACCTGGTCGCGACATCGGGCCTGCTCGACGGCTGAGGGGCGTCGCGGCCGCGACGCCCCTCAGCCTTGGGCACGTACGTCAGCCGAGGCCGGGGCCGCGCACCGGGATGCTGGTGAACGTCGGGGCCGGGGCGGGCTCGGTGAAGAAGTCGTTGCCCTTGTCGTCGACGACGACGAACGCCGGGAAGTCCTCCACCTCGATCCTCCAGACCGCCTCCATGCCGAGCTCCTCGTACTCGACGACCTCGACCTTCTTGATGCAGTCCTGCGCGAGGCGCGCCGCGGGGCCGCCGATCGAGCCGAGGTAGAAGCCGCCGTGCGCGTCGCACGCGTCGGTGACCTGCTTGGACCGGTTGCCCTTGGCGAGCATCACCTTGGAGCCGCCGGCCGCCTGGAACTGCGCGACGTAGCTGTCCATCCGTCCCGCGGTCGTCGGACCGAAGGAGCCGGAGGCGTACCCCTCGGGCGTCTTCGCCGGGCCCGCGTAGTAGACCGGGTGGTCCTTCAGGTACCGCGGCATGTCCTCGCCCGCGTCCAGCCGCTCCTTGATCTTGGCGTGCGCGATGTCGCGCGCCACGACCAGCGGGCCGGTCAGCGAGAGCCGGGTCTTGACCGGGTACTTGGTCAGTTCGGCGAGGATGTCGTCCATCGGGCGGTTGAGGTCGATGCGTACGACGTCACCCGCCTCGTCCAGGTGCTCGTCGGTGGTGTCCGGGAGGAAGCGCGCCGGGTCCTTCTCCAGCTGCTCCAGGAAGACGCCCTCTGCGGTGATCTTCGCGGTGGCCTGGCGGTCGGCCGAGCAGGAGACGGCGATGGCGACGGGCAGCGAGGCGCCGTGCCGGGGGAGGCGCACCACACGCACGTCGTGGCAGAAGTACTTGCCGCCGAACTGCGCCCCGATGCCGATCTTCTGCGTCAGCTCGAAGACCTTCTCCTCCAGCTCCTTGTCCCGGAAGCCGTGACCGGTGGGGGAGCCCTCGGCGGGCAGCTCGTCGAGGTAGTGCGCGGAGGCGTACTTCGCGGTCTTCATCGCGAACTCGGCCGACGTACCGCCGACCACGATCGCCAGGTGGTACGGCGGGCAGGCGGCCGTACCCAGGGAGCGGATCTTCTCCTCCAGGAACTTCATCATGGAGGCCTCGTTGAGGACCGCCTTGGTCTCCTGGAAGAGGAACGACTTGTTGGCCGAGCCGCCGCCCTTCGCCATGAAGAGGAACTTGTACGCGCCGCCGTCGGTCGCGTACAGCTCGATCTGGGCCGGGAGGTTGGAGCCGGTGTTCTTCTCGTCCCACATGTTCAGCGGGGCCATCTGCGAGTAGCGCAGGTTGAGCTTGGTGTACGCGTCGAAGATGCCGTGCGACAGCGCCTCCTCGTCACCGCCCTCGGTGAGTACGTTCTGCCCGCGCTTGCCCATGACGATCGCGGTGCCGGTGTCCTGGCACATCGGCAGCACGCCCGCCGCGGCGATGTTCGCGTTCTTCAGCAGGTCGAGCGCGACGAACTTGTCGTTGGACGACGCCTCGGGGTCGTCCACGATCCGCCGCAGCTGCGCCAGGTGCGCGGGCCGCAGGTAGTGCGAGATGTCGTGCATGGCCTCCGCGGCCAGGGTGCGCAGCGCCGCCGGATCGACCTTGAGGAACGTACGGCCGTCGGCCTCGAAGGTGGAGACACCCTCGGAGGTGACCAGACGATACGGCGTGGTGTCCTCTCCCAGGGGGAGCAGATCGGAGTACGCAAACTCTGGCATTACGGCCATTCCTCACTCGGTGACAGCGGCTGCCCTCCCTTGGGCAGCGCACCCACCAGGGTAGGACCCCGCGACGGCGGCGAGTCTGTGAGGTAAGGCTCACCCGGCGGCCTCGCGCGCTGGGCTTCACGCCTCGCCGTCACCGCTCAAGGCCTAGTCGCGATCTATCGCGTTTGGGTACGCTGGGCCGGTGGACCTCGAAAAGCACCCCCAGCAGCCCACCGCGCCGGCGGAACCCGACGTCATCCGCGCCTCGGACGCCGATCGCGACCGGATCGCGGACATCCTGCGGGAAGCCATGGCCGAGGGCCGGCTGACCGCGGAGGAGCACGGCGAGCGGGTCGACGCGGTCTACCGCGCCAAGACCGTCGGTGAACTGGAGCCGCTGGTACGGGACCTGCCCGCGCCGGGCGGCGCGGCCGCCAGGCCCGCCGCCGCGCCGTACGCCCACGGCCCCGAGGCGGCGGCGGGTCCGGCCGAGAACCTGGTCGCGGTCTTCAGCAGCTCCACCCGCAAGGGGCGCTGGCGGGTCGGCGGCCGGACGAACGCGTTCTCGTTGTTCGGCAGTGTGGAGATCGATCTGACCGAGGCGCTTTTCGGACAGCGTCTGACGGTGATCAACGCGACCTCCATCTTCGGAAGTGTCGAGATCCGGGTTCCCGAGAACATCTCGCTGCGCGGCAGCGGAACTGGCATCTTCGGGAATTTCGAAGTCGTGACTCTGGAATCCGGGGATCCGGAGGCGCCCGTAGTGGTGGTCAACGGTTATTCGGTGTTCGGCAGCGTCGAGGCAAAGCCCAAGCGCGGGAAGTTCATTACGGATCTCCAGGACCGGCTGCGCAAACACCTCGGCCAGTGACGGAGAGGCGGATGCGGGAGGAACGGATTTCAGCCGAAATCACGATCGGCCGCAATTTCGCGGACCGGACCTGAGTGCCACTCAGTGCTTAGGCGCGCGCACAGCGGGTAGGGAGAGCTGCATCGTCTTCTCGCCCGCGAAGCCGTCGTCAGGAGTGGACCGTGCTGCAACTGCCGCATCAGCCCCTGCAGGTCGCCGCCGTGCCTTCCCAGCGGAATCCCGCTCGGGAGGACCAGGCAGGCCCCTGGCATTCGGAGGCGGTGTGCCGCCGGGACGAAGCCGGGCTGTTCTTCGCCCCGTCGAAGGAGCCGACCGCTGCCCGGCTCTCGCGTGAGGAGTCCGCGAAGCGGGTCTGCGCGCGCTGTCCGGTGATGGTCGAGTGCCGGGAACACGCCCTGGTGCAGCCCGAGCCGTACGGGGTGTGGGGCGGCCTCACGGCCGCCGAGCGCCGCGTGGCCCTCGCCCGCCGCCGGCGGCGCGAGGCCGAGCTCAAGGCGTCCGGCGCGGCCGGCCACATCGCCGCGGCCGGCTGACGGTCCCACCGCAGCCGTCCGGCACGTCGTGGCATCCGTCCGGCACGTCGCGCGGACACTCCCGCGCCCCTCGGACTCGTCCGTGTGCGGGCGCACCGCATCCGTCGTAACCGGACGCCGTGCGGGCACCCTGTCTTTGCCGCGGCCTTGTCGCGGTCTTTGCCGCAACCGGATGTCGTGCGGGCACCCCGTCTCTGTCGCAACCGGAGGTCGTGCGGGTGCGCCGCGTCCGTCGCATCGTCCGCGTGCGGGCGCACCGCATCCGTTCGAGCGTGAAGACGTGAAGGGGCGCCCCCACCGCACATGGGGGCGCCCCTTCAGGTGAACGTGCCGGACGTGCCTACGTCACTTCGCGCGGTCGAAGTCGATCGCGCTGTAGGCCCGCAGCTTCGACAGCCGGTGGGTCGAGTCGATCTTCCGGATGGTGCCCGACTTGGACCGCATCACGATCGACTCGGTGGTCGCCGTCTCCGCGCGGTAGCGCACACCGCGCATCAGTTCGCCGTCCGTGATGCCGGTGGCCACGAAGAACACGTTGTCGCCGCTGACCAGGTCGTCCGTGGAGAGCACCCGGTCCAGGTCGTGACCGGCGTCCAGCGCGCGCTGGCGCTCGGCCGCGTCCTTCGGCCAGAGCTTGCCCTGGATGACACCGCCGAGGCACTTTATGGCGCAGGCCGAGATGATGCCCTCGGGGGTGCCGCCGATCCCCATCAGCAGGTCGACGCCGGTGTCGTCGCGGGCGGCCATGATCGAGCCCGCGACATCCCCGTCGGAGATGAACTTGATCCTTGCGCCGGTCTCGCGGATCTCCTTGACGATGCCCTCGTGGCGCGGGCGGTCCAGGATGACGACGGTGACGTCCTCCGGGGTGGAGTTCTTCGCCTTCGCGACCCGGCGGATGTTCACCGAGACGGGGGCGTTGATGTCGACGAAGTCGGCCGCCTCCGGCCCGGTGACCAGCTTGTCCATGTAGAAGACCGCGGACGGGTCGAACATCGCGCCCCGGTCGGCTGCGGCCAGCACGGCGATCGCGTTCGGCATGCCCTTGGCGTTCAGGGTCGTGCCGTCGATCGGGTCGACGGCGATGTCGACCTCGGCGCCGGTGCCGTCACCGACCCGTTCGCCGTTGAACAGCATGGGGGCCTCGTCCTTCTCGCCCTCACCGATGACGACGATGCCGTTCATCGACACGGTGGAGACGAGGGTCCGCATGGCCTTCACGGCGGCGCCGTCGGCGCCGATCTTGTCCCCGCGGCCGACCCAGCGTCCGGCGGCCATGGCGGCGGCCTCCGTGACCCGGACGAGCTCCAGGGCGAGGTTGCGGTCGGGGGCCTCCGGGGAGACCTCCAGCTGGGACGGCAGATGATGCTCGGACATCGGAGCGCACCTTTCTGTACGACGACGACCGGATGAGGGTGATGTGACTCTATCGTCAGGTCGATAAAATGAGCAGACCGGGTCACTTATGAGCGGGCGCCCCCGATTCGGCCGAGCGGGGGCTGATGCGACGATGGACCCGTGGCAAGCAAGCGAGGCAAGCAGACGGTGCGGGACATGTTCCTGTCGTTGGCGGTGATCGCCGCGGTGGCGGGAGTCGTCTACATCTTCGTCCCGCACGACGAGAAGGCCGATCCGGTCAAGGCGGTCGACTACCGGGTCGAGCTCCTGACCGCGCGGCGCGCGGCCCCCTACCCGGTGGCGGCCCCCAGCGGTCTGGCGGAGAAGTGGAAGCCGACCTCCGTCAGTTACGAGCGGGAGGTCGGCAACAGCTGGCACCTGGGCTTCCTCGATCCGGACGGCGGGTACGTCGCGGTGGAGCAGTCCACCTCCCCGGCGAAGAAGTACATCTCCGCTGTCAGCCAGAACGCGAAGGACACCGGCCGCACCCAGCAGGTCGCCGGTGAGGCCTGGCAGCACTGGGAGGGCCCGAAGTACGACGCCCTCGTGCGCGAGGGCAAGGGGGCGACCACGGTCGTCACCGGCTCCGCGTCGCCGGAGCGGCTGGCGGAGATGGCGGCGGCGCTCAAGACCTCCTGACGCCCTTCGGGGCGGGGCCGTGCGGAAACGGGAAAGTCCCTGGAGCGGGTGCTCCAGGGACTTTCCCGTGTGTCCCGGGCCGGAAGGGTCCGGGAGGAGGCGTTCGGCCGGTGCGGCTCAGACGCTCTTGATGACCTCGTCGTAGGCCAGTCGCGGCAGGCGCGGGAACCAGGCGTCCTCGCCCGGCTTGCCGATGTTGACGACCATCAGCACGTTGTGGTCGCCGTCCAGGAACTCCTTCTCGATGCCCGCGGCGTCGTAGCCGGTCATCGGGCCGGCGGCCAGGCCGGCGGCGCGGACGCCGATGATGAAGTAGGCGGCCTGCAGCGCGCCGTTCAGCGCGGCGGCGGACTCGCGGACCGGGCGCTCGGAGAAGAACGCGTCCTTGGCCTGCGGGAAGTGCGGGAGCAGCGCCGGGAGCTCCTCGTGGAACTCGTTGTCGGTGGCCAGGATCGCGACCAGCGGAGCGGTCGAGGTCTTGGGCTGGTTGCCCTCGGCCATGTGCTGGACGAGGCGGGCGCGGGCGTCGTCCGAGCGGACCAGGATGACGCGCAGCGGCGACTGGTTGAACGCGGTCGGGCCGTACTTGACCAGGTCGTAGATCGCCTGGACCTGCTCCTCGGTCACCGGCTCGTCGGTGAAGGTGTTGGCGGTGCGGGCCTCACGGAAGAGGAGGTCCTGGGCGGCGGGGTCAAGAACGAGGGACATCTTGCGTATTACCTTCCGGACGTACACGGGGGATCGAACGACACCGATCACCGTACGGGAGAGGTAGGTTAACTTTCAACTAAAACGGGAGTGATTCACTCCACAGCGAGTGCCGGCGGTCACACGCTCCGCACTCCGCGCCGCCCGATACCCCCGTACTCCGTGCCCCTGCTCCGCGCCCCTGGCGCCCAAAGGGCCGGTTCAGCCGGCGTCGGCCGCCGTGCCGCCTTCGGCGCCGTCCCCGGGAGCGGCGGGCCCCGCCAGCGCCGCGTCCAGCCGGGCGCGTGCGCCCTCCAGCCAGTGCCGGCACACCTTCGCCAGCTCCTCGCCCCGCTCCCACAGGGCCAGGGACTCCTCCAGGCTCGTCCCGCCGGCCTCCAGCCGGCGCACCACCTCGATCAGCTCGTCGCGCGCCTGCTCGTATCCGAGCGTGCCCGTGGCCGCAGCAGCCGTCGTCCCGTCGTCCGTCATGTGATCCACCCTATGCGTCGGCATGTCCGTCCATCCCCGGCCCCGGCCGGCCTCCGGGGCGCTGTCCGCCGGCCCCGGAAGGTGTCGCTCACCCGTCGACCCGCACCACGAACTCGCCCCCGGAGACCCGGGCCCGCAGCGCGTCCCCCGCCGCCCCGGCGTCGGCGGGATCGCGCACCACGTGCCCGTCCGCCCGCTGGAGCACCGCGTAGCCGCGTTCCAGGGTCGCCGCGGGGGACAGCGCGACCACCCGGGCCCTGGTGTGGGCGAGCTCCGAGTCCGCGCGGTCCAGCAGATGCCCCAGCACCCGCCGCCCGCGCCCGATCAGCGCGTCGATCTCCGCCGCGCGCTCGTCCACCATCCGCTGCGGACGCTCCATCGAGGGCCGCCCCAGCGCGTGCGCCAGCCCCCGCTCCTCGCGGTCGAGCAGCCCCCGTACCGTCCGCAGCGCCCGGTCCCGCAGCTGCTGGACCCGGTCCAGCTCCTCGCTCACGTCGGGCACGATGCGCTTGGCCGCGTCCGTCGGGGTGGAGGCCCGCACATCCGCGACCAGGTCGAGGAGGGGGGAGTCCGGTTCGTGTCCGATGGCCGAGACCACCGGGGTGCGGCAGGCCGCGACCGTACGGATCAGCTGCTCGTCCGAGAAGGGCAGCAGGTCCTCCACGCTGCCCCCGCCGCGCGCCACGACGATCACGTCGACCTCCGGGAGCGCGTCCAGCTCCTGCACCGCCCCGATCACCTGATTCACCGCGTGCACCCCCTGCACGGCGGTGTTGCGGACCTCGAAGCGGACCGCGGGCCAGCGGCGCCGGGTGTTCTCCAGGACATCGCGCTCCGCCGCGGAGGCCCGGCCGCAGACGAGCCCGATCAGCTGCGGCAGGAAGGGCAGCGGCTTCTTGCGGTCGAGGGCGAAGAGGCCCTCCCCGGCCAGTGACTTCTTCAGCTGCTCCAGCCGGACCAGCAGCTCGCCGATGCCGACCGGCCGTATCTCCGTGGCGCGCAGCGAGAGCTGCCCGCGCGGCGCGTACCACTCGGGCTTCGCGAGGACGACGACCCGCGCCCCCTCGGTGACCACGTCCGCGATCCGGTCGAAGACCTGCCGGAAGCACGTCACGCTCACCGAGATGTCGTGCGAGGGGTCGCGCAGCGTCAGGAACACCACTCCGGCACCCGGGCGCCGCGACAGCTGGGTGATCTGCCCCTCGACCCAGACGGCACCGAGCCGGTCGATCCAGCCGCCGATGAGCCGTGACACGTCACCGACGGGCAGCGGAGCTTCCGGTGATGTTTGGAGAGCCATGCGAGCGAGCGTATCCGGCACCACCGACAGCCGGGCGGCCCCGCGGCCACAGCCTCGCTCTCACCCCGTCACCCGGCGTCCGCGCTGCACCAGGAGCACCGCCAGCCCCACCACGAACCAGCAGGCACCCACCACCTGCGCGCTCGACGTCGCCTCCACGATCACCGCGATCAGCACGCCCGCGCCCACCACCGGGATCAGGACGTGCCGCCACCAGCTCGGCGCACCCTCCATCCGGCGCACCACGAACCAGCCCACCACCGAGGCGTGCAGCAGCACGAACGCGGTCAGCGCGCCCACGTCCACCACCGACACCAGATGGTCCAGGCCGTCGTCGCGCCGGGCCGCCCAGACCGCCGCCACCAGCGTCACGACCGCCGCGATCAGGATCGCGACCCGCGGCACCCCCGAGCGCGGATCGACCTTGGACAGCAGCGCGGGCAGCCGGCGCTCCCGGGCCATCGCGAACAGCAGCCGGCCCGCGGCCGCCTGCCCGGCCAGCGCCGCGAACGCCGCCCCGATCGCCTTGCTGACCGCCACCAGATCGTGCAGCCAGGTCCCGACCGCGGAGTCCACCGTGTCGTAGAAGGCCGAGCCCTGGGCGACCGGGTCGGCGGCCAGCTCCGCCGACGTCATCGGCTCCAGCAGCGCCGCCAGATAGGCCTGCGCCACGAACAGGAACCCCGCCAGCACCAGGCAGAACAGCAGCGCCCGCGCCACCTTCGCCGAACCGCCCGTCACCTCCTCCGCGAACGTGGCGATGGCGTCGAAGCCCAGGTACGACAGCACGGCCACGGACACCGCGCCCAGCACCGCGGAGGCGGAGAACCCCGTGTCCCCGTTGAGCGGTGTCAGCCAGCCGCGGTGCGCCCCGTCCTGCACGAGCACCACCACGGCGGACACCACGAACACCAGCAGCACCACGATCTCCATCGCGAGCACCGCGAATCCGACCCGGGCCGCCGCCCGCACGCCCCAGAGGTTCAGCAGCGTCGTGAGCACCACCGCCAGCGCGGTCCACACCCACCGCGACACCTCCGGCACCAGCGAGTTCATCGCGATCCCGGAGAAGAGGTAGGCGACCGCCGGGATGAGCAGGTAGTCGAGCATCGCCATCCACCCCGCGATGAACCCCGGACCCTCCCCGAGCCCCTTGCGCGCGTACGCGAACACCGAACCCGCCAGCGGAGCGACCCGCACCATCTGGGCGTAGCTGAAGGCGGTGAACGCCATCACCACGGTCGCCGCGATGTAGACCAGCGCCACCGCGCCGTGCGACTTCGCGTCGAGCGTGCCGAAGACGCCGACCGGCGCCATCGGGGCGATGAACAGCAGCCCGTAAACCACCAGATCCCGGAACCCCAGCGTCCGCCGCAGCCCCGCACGGTCCGCGGTGCTGCCACTGGTGGAATCCGTACCGCTGCCGGCCATGGGTCCTCCGTTGGTCGCGTGAAGATCAGTCTCGCGACTGCGCGGGCCCCGCGCCTGTTCGGTACGGCCTAACGGCCGCTCCCGCGGCGGGGAGCGGACCAGCGAGCGGCGCGGGGGAGGCCGTTACGATGGGACGCATGACTGCTACGACACCCCGACGCGTCCTGCTCGCCGCTCCCCGTGGCTACTGCGCGGGCGTGGACCGTGCTGTGATCGCCGTGGAGAAGGCTCTGGAGCAGTACGGCTCACCGGTCTACGTGCGCCACGAGATCGTCCACAACAAATACGTCGTGCAGACGCTGGAGAAGAAGGGCGCGATCTTCGTCGAGGAGACCGCGGAGGTCCCCGAGGGCTCGATCGTGATGTTCTCCGCGCACGGCGTCGCCCCGACCGTGCACGACGAGGCCGCCGAACGGAAGCTCGCCACGATCGACGCGACCTGCCCGCTGGTCACCAAGGTCCACAAGGAAGCCGTCCGCTTCGCGCAGGACGACTTCGACATCCTCCTCATCGGCCACGAGGGTCACGAGGAGGTCATCGGCACCTCCGGCGAGGCCCCGGACCACATCACGCTGGTCGACGGCCCCGAGGACGTCGCGAACGTCGAGGTGCGCGACCCGTCCCGGGTCGTCTGGCTCTCCCAGACCACGCTCTCGGTCGACGAGACGATGGAGACCGTCGGCGCGCTCAAGGAGAAGTTCCCGCTCCTGATCTCGCCGCCCAGCGACGACATCTGCTACGCCACGCAGAACCGCCAGATCGCGGTGAAGCAGATGGGCGCGGACGCCGACCTGGTGATCGTCGTCGGCTCCAAGAACTCCTCCAACTCGGTCCGGCTGGTCGAGGTCGCCCTCGGCGCGGGCGCGGGCGACTCGCACCTGGTCGATTCCGCCGACGAGATCGACGAGGCCTGGCTGGACGGCGTCTCCACGGTCGGCGTCACCTCCGGTGCGTCCGTCCCGGAGGTGCTGGTCGACGGTGTGCTGGCCTGGCTGTCCGAGCGGGGTTTCGAGGACGTGGAGATCGTGAAGGCGGCCGAGGAGTCGATCATCTTCTCGCTGCCCAAGGAGCTCCGCCGGGACCTGCGCGCGGAGGCGGCGGCCCTGTCCGCGGAGTGACCCGACGCGGGGTGACCCGACGCGGGGTTCCCACTCCGGTTTCCGCTCTGGATTTCCGCTCCGGGAAGTGAGCGGGGCCCGGTGCCCGTACCGTGGATCACATGGAGATCTTCGGCGTGGACATCGGCGGATCCGGGATCAAGGGTGCTCCCGTGGACCTGGAGCGCGGAGACCTGGCGCGCGAGCGCCACAAAGTACTCACACCGCACCCGGCCACACCTGATGACGTGGCCGGGTGCGTGGCCGAGGTGGTCGGGCACTTCGACTGGTCGGGCCCGGTGGGCATCACGTTCCCGGGCGTGGTCACCAGCGGCGTCACCCGCTCCGCGGCCAATGTCGACAAGGGCTGGATCGACCTGGACGCCCGCACGCTGCTCAGCGACAAGCTGGGCCTGCCGGTCACCGTACTGAACGACGCGGACGCGGCCGGCCTCGCGGAGATGACCTTCGGCGCCGGACGCGGCCGCAAGGGCACGGTCATCGTGCTGACGCTCGGTACGGGTATCGGCAGCGCGCTCTTCACCGACGGCAGGCTCGTGCCCAACACCGAGCTCGGCCATCTGGAGCTGAACGGCCACGACGCGGAGAAGCACGCCTCGACGAAGGCCAAGGAGGACGAGGACCTGAGCTGGCACCACTGGGCGCACCGGGTGCAGAAGTACCTGGTCCATGTGGAGATGCTGTTCTCGCCCGAGCTGTTCATCATCGGCGGCGGTGTCAGCCGCAAGGCCGAGAAGTTCCTGCCGCTGATCGAGCACGTACGGGCCGAGATGGTGCCGGCGGAGCTCCAGAACAACGCCGGCATCGTGGGCGCGGCCATGGCGGCAAAGGAAGGCTGAGAGACCGCTCCCGCTCCCGGAGCGTCTCCGTCCGGCCCCGGATCGCCCCGCTCGCGTCCTGGCTCGGGCCGCCGAGGGTTTCCGGACGGTGCTCGCGTCCTGGCTCGGGTTGCCGAGGGTTTCCGGACGGTGCTCGCGTCCTGGCTCGGTTCGTTCAGGGCTTCCGGTCGCCCAGGGCCGTCCGCGCCCGGGGCCGTCCGCGCCCCGGCCGCCGTCCGCGCCCCGAACGGGTCCGCGTTCCGGCCGGGTCCGGGTCCGGGTCCGCCGGGTCCGGGTCCGCAGGGTCCGCGCCCCGTCCGGGTCAGCGCTGCCGACGCCGGGGTGCCTGACCGGCGGCGCGGGGAGACTGCGCCACGGCTCGTGCCTGTCCGGCGGCTGCCCGGGGCGGCTGTCCAGCGGCCCCGGGGGACTGCGGCGGCTGCTGCTGGCCGCCCGCCCGCGCGGTCTGTGCGGCCAGCAGCATCCGGCGCTGCCGGGCCCGCATGAGCCGGACCTTGCGTACGGTCGCGATGAGCCCGGCGACGAGCGTGCCGCCGTACAGCCAGCCGGCGTGGACGGCGAGCGCGGTGACGATGGCCATCATCTGCCCGCCGAAGCCGCCCGTGCCGCCCGAGATCGGGATGATCCCGACGGCGAACGCGATCGGCACGCTGATCGGCGCGGTCACCAGGTCCGCGGGGCGCACCCAGAACGCGGTCAGCGCGCTGACCGGCAGGAACAGCACACCGAACACGACGGCTGAACTGTCGAACAGCAGCCAGTCCGCACAGGCCAGCACGAACATGGTGGCGGCCGCGAAGAGCCCGGCGCCGATACCCGTCAGCCGGGGATTCGGCAGCCGCCGCAGGGCGAGCACGGCGGGCGGCACCGGGCGCGCCCGGCCCGCGGGTGCGCTCATCACCCGGTAGACGGCCGCGCTCTCGCCGACCGCTCCCTTCGCTCCGTTGCCCACGTTGGCTCCTTTGGTCCCGAGCGGGGACAGCGGGGCCTGCTGAGTCCGGCTGCGCTGCGGGGGACGTGTCCTGTGCTGCTCCACCGGGACAACGTAGGTCGCCGGGCGGCAGTAATCACGTGCGGGACACGCGCTTTGGCTGACCTTGGCGATGAGTTCGATGCCACACGGCCCAATGGGAACCGGATCAGCACCCGACGGGACCCGTGGTTACGCGCTCGCCCCCGCCCGTAAACTGGAGAATCGGCCCACCGGGGCCGGACCTCACTGCCCAGCCCGCCCACCCCCTAGGGAAGTCGCCACCGTGTCGCTCACGATCGGAATCGTCGGCCTGCCGAATGTCGGCAAGTCGACCCTGTTCAACGCCCTGACCAAGAACGACGTGCTGGCGGCCAACTACCCGTTCGCCACGATCGAGCCGAACGTCGGCGTCGTCGGCGTGCCCGACCCCCGCCTGAACAAGCTCGCGGAGATCTTCAGCTCCCAGAAGCTGCTCCCGGCGACGGTCGACTTCGTCGACATCGCGGGCATCGTGCGCGGCGCGAGCGAGGGGGAGGGCCTGGGCAACAAGTTCCTCGCGAACATCCGTGAGTCGGACGCGATCTGCCAGGTCATCCGTGCCTTCAAGGACGAGAACGTCGTCCACGTCGACGGCAAGGTCTCGCCCAAGGACGACATCGAGACGATCAACACCGAGCTGATCCTCGCCGACCTCCAGTCCGTCGAGAAGGCCGTCCCGCGCCTCACGAAGGAGGCCCGCCTCCAGAAGGAGAAGGTCGCCGTCCTGGCCGCCGTCGAGGAGGCCCAGAAGATCCTCGAAGCGGGCGACACCCTGTTCCACGCGGGCATCACGGCCTCCACCGAGAAGGGCCGCCTCCTCCACGAGCTGCACCTGCTCACCACGAAGCCGTTCCTCTACGTCTTCAACGTCGACGAGGACGAGCTGGTCGACGAGGACTTCAAGAACGAGCAGCGCGCCCTGGTGGCCCCGGCCGAGGCGATCTTCCTCAACGCCAAGATCGAGTCCGAGCTGATCGAGCTCGACGACGACGAGGCCCTGGAACTCCTCCAGTCGATGGGCCAGGAAGAGCCCGGCCTCGCCACCCTCGGCCGCGTCGGCTTCGACACCCTGGGCCTGCAGACCTACCTCACGGCAGGCCCGAAGGAAGCGCGCGCCTGGACGATCAAGAAGGGCGCCACGGCCCCCGAGGCGGCCGGTGTGATCCACACCGACTTCCAGAAGGGCTTCATCAAGGCGGAGATCATCTCCTTCGACGACCTGGTTGAAACGGGCTCGGTCGCCGAGGCCCGCGCCAAGGGCAAGGCCCGGATGGAAGGCAAGGACTACGTCATGCAGGACGGGGACGTGGTGGAGTTCCGCTTCAACAACTGAACTCCACCACGTCGCTGATGTGGTGGAGTTCAGCCCGAAAGTACAAGTGACTGATGGGGCCGGGACGAGTTCGTCCCGGCCCCATCAGGTGTCCCCGCAGTCGCGCCGCACGGAGAGCGATACAGGGGCCGCCTCGCTCTCGGCGCGAGAGGAGGCGTGGGTGGCCAACGTTTTCCAAAAGTGCAAGCAGAGTGTCCGGGATTCGAGCTATCCCTGTGAACGTCCAAGGTGCGGCAACGGGGATGCGATATCGGGAGTCATCGATGTTCGCGACCCCGCCGTCCTGCGACCGAACTCGGGTCGGCGGCAGCGGTGGCCTCGCGATCGCCCAGAGTCCGTCGGGAACGATCCATTCCCACCGTCCATACCTGGCACAATGACCAACTCGCCATGTAGGACACAGCCTTAAAGGCGGGTGACAGGATCGATCGCTCTCACTACGTGACCGTCCGTATGCCCTTCTCTGCAGCGCCAGACTGAAATGCCACGGAAATAGCCCACATGCAAACCTGTTCGGTGATTCTCGCAAACAGGCCAGACGATTCTGTAATGACTCATAACAAATTCCTGAACCCCTTCTGCCATGGTGCCCAAGATTTCTTCCCAATCTGGCATCGAGACTTCTACGGATTTAATCTTGACGACGCCGACCGGCCCGATGTCCGGGTCGCGCACATAGTCGATGTAGCAGTATTCCTCCCCAGTTGTCTTCTTGCCGGTCTCCTCTTCTGCTGACTTTTCAATGACCTGGAAAGCCGCCCTGGCCATCGAGAAGGTTCGCGAGGTCCAAAGTTCACAAAAGACCTCCTCCGAGATCTCGCCGGCTTCTCCGTACAGCTCGGACATCCATTCCAGAACTTCTTGCGGCAGATCGTCTCCCTCTCGCCATGCTGCTCGGAGCATCCTGTCTCGCCAGTCTGCAAAATTTGCCATACTCCGACACCTTTCGAAGGGAGCGACTCGATCGCATCGAGTCTCAGAAAACGTTGCGCCGCCAGGGGGAGCAGCGATTTTCGCGTCCTTCCCCCCAGCGGCGTACTCACGAGACGTCTTGGATCACTCTGCGAAGTCTCAGGTGAAAAGACCGTACACGTTCAGCGTCGGGTTCTTCACACATACTTTCTGCACGGTGAATTTTCCGCTGAATTCGACGTTGTCCGTCCAGTCGAACCAGAAGGTCATCCCCATGGCCCTGTACTTCCCGCGATCCGACTCCGGTCTGCCTCTCCCGTTCGGGACGCCCCAGGAGCCATGGAAGGTGTAGGTGCCCGACTCCAGGTGGCCGTAGCTCTGATTTTTTGCGGCGTTGTACAGCGGAAGGACGATGCTGTACACGAACTTCAACGATCCGTGCTTCTTCCAGATCGCCTTCAGTTTCACGTACCACGACAGACTGCACTTCGACTTCGATGAGGTGCAGTTCCGGCTGATTCCGAGGGTGTAATTCTTTGTCGACTTCGTCTGGTAGCGGTATTTCAGCTCGCCACTGGTGTCCGACTGACCGATCGGGTCGGCGGGGTAGATGTAGCTGCTGGTGTTGCCCCCGTACACCGGATCGGCCTGTAGAAAGCGGCCGGTGGCGGGATCGTACATTCGGACACCCATGAGGGTGTATCCGGCGAGGCCGTCCGTGGCGCGCTGGTAGGCGCCCAGGGATCCGTACTTCGCTGCGGCAGCGGTGGGATCGAGCGGATTGCCGTACTCGTCATAACGCTGGACGGTGGCGGTGGCGGTGTCCAGGTCCATCTGGACGGAGATGTCGCCGTGCAAGTTGGCCAGTTGGAGGACCACATCGCCGGTGGCACCGGTGATGGCGGCGAGACCGCCGGTGAGGTCCGAGACGTGGCGGCTCACGGCGGAAGTCGAGCCAGCGGTCGTGACCGTCCAGGAGGGAGTGTCACAGCCACAGCTGTAGTGGTTCACCGTGGTGCTCTTGGTCGACCAGGTCGTGCCACTGTCGCTGGTGGTCGCGGTAGCCGACGAGGCCAGGCGACCGGCGGCGTCCAGCCCCCAGGTGGTGCGGGTGTCTCCCGCGGTCTCGCTGGCGACCAGGTCATTGACGTAGTAGGCCAGGGTGTTGCCGTTCAGCTTGGTGGTGCGACCGAAGGCGTCGTACGTGTGGCCCTCAGAGCTGAGGCGGTTCGCCGTGTCGTACTGGTACGCCTTGGTGGAGGTGGTGGCGGTACCGTCCGCCCCGGCAAGGGTGGTGGTCAGCGAGGTGCGGTTGTCATCGGCGTCGAAGGCGTAGGCGCGCGAGGTCGTTGTGGTGCCGTTGTCGTCGTTGGCCAGGGCCAGACGCCCGGGGGCGTCGTACTCGTAGGCGGTGGACAGGGTCCCGCCGTCGGTCTGGGTGTGGCCGGCCTGCTTGCCGTGGATGGTGTAGGTCGCGGAGTCGGAGAGCACGGTGGTGCCTTCGGAGTCCGTGTAGGTCACAGAGGTCTGGCTGCCGGCTGTGTCGAACGTCCTGGCCAGGTTGTAACCGCCGGGAAGGGACTCACCCGTGAGTGCGCCGTCGGCGTCGTAGGAGACGGCCTTGGACGTCCCCGCGACCGAGTCGGTGACGGACAGCGCCTGGCCGGTTGTGTCGTCGTAGGTGTAGGACGTGGTGGAGGGCGCCGAGTCGGATGCCGTCACCGGGCGGTCGAGAATGTCATAGGCGTAGGAGGTGGTGTTGCCCACTCCGTCGCTGTAGGAGACTGTCCGGCCCAAGGCGTCGTACTCCGTGGTGGAGGTCTGCCCATTGGCGGTGGTGCTGGCGACTTGTCCGGTGGACTCGTCGTAAGTGATCGCGGTGGCCGGGGTACTTGTTCCAGCACCGCCGGTGACGGTCGTCTTGAGCGGACGCCCTGTCGGATCGGCCGTGGTGGTGGTGGTGCGGGTCACCCCGTTGGCGGTCTCGGACTCGGTGACGATCTGGCCCCACCGACCGTAGGTGTAGACGGTGGTGACGGCCTGATCCGGGCTGGACCCCCCGCCGGTGATGGTGGCGGCCGGAGTCGTCTTGCAGAGCAGGCCGTCCCACTCGACCGAGGCGCAGGTTCCTGTGGTGTCCGCGTCGTAGTAGGTGTACTTCAGCGTGCCCGCATCCGAGCCGGTCGATCCGGGAGTGCGGGTGCTCGCCACCCGGCCCGCGTCGTCGTAGACGGTGACCATGGAGGAGGACTCACCGCCGCCGGTGGTGGCCAACACTGCGCCCGTGGACCAGTCGTAGGTCGTGGTCGTGGTCTCGGCATCGGCATCGGTGGCGTAGCCGGCGATGACCGCACCCGTGGTGGAGGAGGTGACCTGGTCGGAGACCGCCGCGTCGGCGGGGGCACCCTGATCGTAGGTGTAGGCGGTGTGAGCGCGCGCCTGGACGACCGTGCCGGCGGCCAAGGTGGACTCACTGGTGGAGCCGGTAAGCTTCTCAGCCAAGGTGATCTGGTTCAGTGGACCGTACTCGTCCGTCAGGCGGGTGCCGTCGGCGGAGTACTCCACCACGGTTCCCAGCTGCTGTGCTCGTTCAGCGGTGGACAGATCGGTCAGGCCGAGGGCAGCCAGTTCTGCCTCCGCGTCGGGGGAGGTGCCCAGGGCGAGCGCCCGGTTGGCGGCGGTCAAGCTGGCAACCTCATTGCCGAGCAGGTCGTACTCGCTGGTGGTGATTGCACCACCAGGACTCACGCTATTGCTCTCCGATCCGTTCGCGTTGAGGTAGCTGATCGTGGCCCGGCCGTAGTCCCCGGCCTTCAGGGCGCTTCCTGTGTTGGAGGCCGGAACACTGGTGGCGGGGAAGATCGCGGTGGCATCGGTCGGAGCCTCGTCCTGGGCCCACGTCGCGACGGTGTCCGCGTCCATCGGATACGGAGCCGAAGCACCGGAAAGTGGCACATCGTAGACCACGGTGGTGGTCGCTTTGCCGGATACGGTGGACTTCGCGCCCTTGGCCAAAGCCGGGCGGGAGACCGACATGAGCATGCCCGTGCCGGCGGTCAGCGCGGATCCCGCCTTGCCGTAGGTGAAGGTCCAGGGCAGCTCACCGGGGCTGGTGAGAGTGATGACCCTGCCGTCGGCGTCGTAGCCGTAGTCCGTTTTCAGCGCAGGGCTGGTGCGGGGGTCCCATACCTGGCGGAGAATGCCGGACGCCGCATACGCGTAGGAGGCGACGGTCTCAGCAGTGGAGGTAGCGGCGCCGGGAGTGGTGGCCCACAGCTTGATCGCCTTGACCTGGCCCGTGTAGTCACCAAGCGTCGAGCCGGTGGCGGTGGTTGTGGAAGCGTAGACGTACTCCAGGATCCGGCAACCCTTGGTAGCGGGATCCGCTTGGCAGGTGGACGCCTTGACCGCACCGGTTGGGGAGATCACGTACCGGGGACGGGCGAGGGTCTTGCCGCTGGCGGTCACGGTCTCGGAGACGGTGGTGACTGTGGTGTCGTCGACCGCTGTGGCAGAGGAGGAGAGCGTCCAGGTCAGCGCCGCGCTCGCCACCCGTGTGAACACCGTGGTGTTGACCTCGGTGTCGGTGAGCGTGAACCTCGAGCCGCTGAGCGTGCCGGTGAGCGTCTTGCCCTCGGCCCCGGTCTGCGGAGCCCAGCTGCCGTCCGATTTTCTGGTGAAGGCAACAGTACTTCCGTCGGCGCTGAGCAGTTCCACCGAGGTGTCAGAGGTCTTACGTATCTGGGTGAAATCGCTTGCTTCGCTGGTGACGGACGAAGTCCAGCCAGGACCGAAGATGTCGGCCTGCCCCTCGGTATCCGTGTTGTTGGCGCGGGAAGAGTACGTGCGGCCTACGCTCGCGTCGAAGACCGAAGCGTCGGCGCCCGTCAGCGTGAAGTCACCTGTGAGCTCGTTGACCTCTCCAGGCCCGACAGTCGTGGTGAGCGCGGTGCCCGCATCACGGTCCAGCGTGGCTTCGACCGTCTGGGTGTAACCGGTAGTGGTGCCGTCCGTGAATGCGGCGCGCACTTCGATCACGCCGTCCTCCGCCAGTGTGGAGACTATGTTCCACACGAGCTTGGGGGCTTCTCCATTGGTTACCTTGACCGGCCAGCCGGTGACCGTGTCGCCGGATACGGTGACGTCGGCTATCGGCACGGTGTGCCAACCATCGGACTCACCACGGCGGTACTGCCAGGTCACCCCGGTGTAGGAGGCTTTGCCCTTGGCGGACAGGGGAAGGCGGCGAGCAGTGGCGTCCCCGTCGGACGGAGCTGTGACAGCTGATCCGTCGGCACCGACTCCGAAGCTGTAGGCGGTGGGTTCTCCTGGCGAGATGTTGCCGCCGGAGTCGACGGTCTTGGCGTAGAGAGTGTGCCAGCCGTTGTCAGGGGTGATGCTCACGGTCAGGGCGTCACCACCGGAACCATTGGTGGTGTCCAGCTTCTTGGTGGGCACCGCCTTGTTGTCCAGACCCCAGAAGTATCCGGCTCCGTCCGTCGATTCCGTATTCAGCGTGCAGTTCACCGCTGCATCGGACTTGGCCGACCAGCTGTTCACGGCGTACTTCTCACAGCTGATGGCGGGTGCGACAGGCTTGCCGGTGTTCAGCTGGAACGTGGTGTACCCCGACCAGGACCCATAGTCCGTACCGTCATGCGCCCGCGCACGGACCCGCAGGGCGGCACCGGCGGGAAAGTCCTTGTCCCCGGGCACCGTCAGAGTCGCGGTTGAACCGGAGGTCACGGCCGCCGAGGATCCGGTGTACGTGTACGTGGTGTTCGCTGCTGCCGGGTCGGGCGTGACCTCGAACTCGGCCTTGGTCTTGGACCCGTCCGAGTCCGTGACCTTCGCACTTAGCGTGGGGTTCAAGGACGTGACGTACCGCTTGCCGTTGTAGGCGTTGACCTGCGCCGGTGTGATGGCGTTCGAGGCCGGTACGGCCGGGTAGGAGTTGTACGTGACGGTGAGATGAGGTTCGCTGGAACCGTTGCCCGAGACGTAGTTCGCCGAACGGAACCGCCGCCAGGTGGTGGAATCCGTCTCACTGGTGCCCGCGACGCGAAAGCCGTAGTTGGCCGCACCGCCCGCCCAGGACTGCACGATGGCGTCGACGTCGAAGTTGACCGTGCCGGCGGGGCAGGACGAGTTCCATCCAAGAGCGGCCTTGTTCGTCACCGCCCCGGTTGCTGTGGTGGCCGGCTGCGCCGCCCAGGTGATTGCGGAGGACGACCAGTCAGCGGTGACCTGGCGCACCTGCGTGCCGGCCCCCGTGGTGGCACAGGTGGAGGAGTAGTCCGAGTACAGGGCAAGGTTGGTGTCGGTGATGTGCTTGCCCTTGAACGCAGTCACATCGAACTTGAGGTACGAGCGGGCTTTGGTCGTGCCCGCGTCGTAGGTGCCCGACTTCAGCTCCGTGGAGGAGACCTGCGAGTCGTTGTAGTTGGTCGCCACCCAGGTGTCTGTGGACGCCGCGAGGGTCGAGGTGGGATCCACAGTGACGGGGTACGTCAGATCCTTCTCGAAGTACTCGGGGTTCGGGGACAGCACCAGGGCCTGCGAGCCGTCCTCGGCCGTCTCGACGGTGGTCTTCACCTCGGCGAGGTGCTTCGACTCGCCCGAGCGCTCGTCCTTGGAGGAGTCCCACATCATGGGAGCCGGAGCCTCGGCCGCGAGCTTCCCGTCGCTGTCCTTCAGGAGCAGTCGGCCCGAACTGGCCTTCGACAGTTTCAGGCCCTTGGCCTCGATCGGAATCCTGTAACTCAGCGGCCCCGCGGGTGCCTTGCTCAGCAGGACGTTCTGGGCGAACCCCTGCGACAGAGCGGTGACGGTCAGTATCTGTCCGTCACCTATGTCGTACCGGGCGGTGTCGTCCTTCACCGTCGGAGTCGGGAGCTTTTCGTCCCAGCCCATCGCGAACGACTTCTCGCCGTCGGAAACCGACGCCAGCCGGGTGTCACCACCGTCGGAGACCAAGATGTCGGCAGCCGCCACATTCGGTTCCAGCGCGGCGCCGGTGTCCGAGAGCGACGTGTCGATGTCCTGCCACTGGCCGGAGTCATTCTTCTGCCGGACCGGCCCCGCATAGCCGGTGGTCTGCAACTCACCACTGGGCAATGCGTACGTGGTGGCCGTCTCTGTGCGCTCCGAGATCGCCTCGATCTTTCGCCCCTGGGCGCGCGCCATCAGCAAGGCGGCAGCTACAGAGTCCGCCGATGTCGCAGCCGCCTTGCCATCCTTCGAGCTGGCGGACACCAACTGCTCAGCACGTGGTGCGGCAAAGGAGGTCCCCGCTCCGAGTGAGACGAGGGCGGACTCAGCCGCGAGGACAGCAGCAACCCCGAGGGCTATGCGTCTCAGCATCGCCGGTGGCGATGCTGCCCCTCCCAGGCGGACTGTGCCGCCCCTGATCTTCTTCATCACGTTCCTTACGCAGATGTGGAGTGATCGTGATGCTCGCATGTGCACCGAGTGAAGAAGTCGCAGGAGGGTAGGAGCCCCTGTCTGACAAGGTGCTTCAGGAGCGGCGGCATATCGATTTTCTACAGATTTGGCATCTTGCATATCGTTACCAATAGGGATCTAGTGGCCCCCTGGCTTGCGAAGACTTACCCGAGCAGGCGTCGCCAAGATGTGATCATCGAAAGTCCCCCGCAGTTGGAAAGCTGCACCGGAAACGCACCGATCCCGGGCGGGCGTGGTGGCAGTGTGGGAAGTCGGAGCAGACAGCCGCCGATTACCCCTGGCGACGCCATCTTGGGCCTTCCAGGGCCGGGTGAAGGGCGCGCCGATCTCTGCCTTTGGCCCGTGCGCGAGTGGGACTGCACGTGCACCGTAAGGGGTGGTTTGGTCAGTTTATCCTTGCTTGTCTGGAGGAGAGGGAGCACGGTTTCGGGTGCTGGGCGAATCGGGGAGGACTGCGCTCGGTGGATGGTGGCTGAGGTGGTGAGGTCCCTGAGCGGAGCACGCTTCGAGCAGGACGGGTCGCTGACGCGGATGGCCGTGGGCTGGTGCGCCGCAGGGAGAGTGATGCAGCGGCCTGCCTCGCTCTCGGCACGAGCGGAGGAGGCATGGGTTGCCAGCGTTTTCCAGAAGTGCAAGCGGGATGTCCGGGCCCCGAGCTATCCCTGCGAACGTCCAAGGTGCGGCCACAGGTGGACGGTGCGATATCGGGAGCCGGGCGGCAGGCGGGGCCGGTAACGCGAGAAGTCGTTCTCTCGGAGGGGTGGGGCCGGACGGTGCGGACGCCTTCGTCGTCCACGTCGAGAACGACAAGAAGTCGGGCACCTTCCCGGACCCCGCTCGGGGAACCGTGCGCCTGCAGATCTGGGCACAGGACTGGGTCGAGCGCCGAGCCATCCGTGACACGACTCGCCGCAACTGCGAGGGCTTCATCCGCAACCACCTCGTGCCGCGCCTGGGACACAGGACTCTGGCCAGTCTGGCGCGCCGCGACTTCGAACAGTTCGCCAAGGGCCTGCACGGATCGGGTGGGGATCTGGCGGCTTCCACGGTCAACGATCGCATGCTCGTGGTGGCCGCCATGTTGGAGGCAGCCGTAGTCGACAAGCGGATCCCGGACAACCCCGCACGAGGGGTTCGGATATCCCGAGCGAGTCCGGTAGCAGCGGATGAAGACGAGATCCCGACGCCGACGGAGGTCGACCTCATTGCGGCACATATCTCGCCGCAATACCGGCTCGCGGTCTATCTGTAGGCGGGTACCGGCCAGCGCCCAAGCGAGGCCCTCGCCTTCTCCACCGAATGTCGACGGTCCGGATTCGTCAGGATCCGTTGGCAGGTCAGTGCCATGGCCCACCGTGCGGACTGCCGCACGGTCTTCGTGCCGCTTAAAAATCGGATGGAGGGTGAATATCGTGACGTCCCGACCGCCCTCTTTGTTGATCAGGAGATGGACGCTCACCTGTCGACATGGAAGCCGGTGCCCGTGATCTTCACCGGGCAGAGGGGCAAGCGGCGCAGGCTTAAAGCCTTCTTCTCCCCGCGTTCCCACGGCAAGAGCACGATGCCCACCGCGTTCACCTACGGCTACCACTTCAAAAAAGCGTGCCAGTCGGCGGGCCTGGACGGCGAGGCGGCATACAGTCCTGGCAGCCTGCGGAGCTTCTTCGCTCGACCGCCTTGGCCCACGGTGTCCCGATCCGCGAGGTGTCACGCTGGCTGGGCCACCGGTCGGTCAAGACCACGATCGACATCTACGGTCATCTGTTGCTGAGCGTCTGGGGCCGCTGTCGTACGGTCCTGCACAACGCGAGGCGGCCGGCACCCCTCCTTGAGGCGGGCTTAGCTGAGGCGCTGACCGGATCCGGCCTCAGCACCCAGGCGACGGGTCGAGGGGAGGCCGGTGAGGGGACTGAGCTGCACGGTGCTGGAATGGAACTCCCGTGCTGGGATGGTGCTGGGATGAGCACCCCAGAAGCCACGTTTTCGCAGCTGGGAGCCCTGCGTTAGACGTTCCGCTTCAACGTGTAATCGATTCCTTACTGAGGGTTATTCGGCCCGTCGAGTCCGCAGGTGACAAGGGGCCGGCTCTGTCGGGAGCCGGCCCCTTGCCGGTTCCCGTGCTGGATCGGTGCTGGATTTCCCGATGCTTCGCCACCTGTGCGCACCTGGGCGCCTTGCCCGGCAAGTGGTTCGAGCATCGGCTGGAAGACGGAGCCCTCTTCGTCGGGAACGTGCGGGAGGAAGCCGTCGGGGACGGTGCGGGCGGCAGTGGTGAGGAGGCGCTCCAGGACATCCTGCTCGGTGGCCGGGGGAAGGCGGAGGGCGGCGAGGAGACGGTCGCGGACGACGGGGTGGTCCGGGTGGTCGTCGAGGTAGTCGGAGCTGAGGGCCGCGGGCCGGAAGCCGGCCAGTGCGTCGTGCCAGGACGGGAGGGTGACGGCGAGGGTCAGGGCATCGGCGAGCGACTCGGCGATCAGGGAGGCCTGCCCCTCGGAGTCGGTGTAGAGGACGGGGCGGGGGCCGCCAGGGACGGCTGGGCCGCAGAGGTAGTGGGTGCCGCCCGCGTTGCAGCCGGCGACAGGCTCCACCAAGAGGCCGTTGGGGAGGGCGATCGGCTCGATCGGGTCGGTGCGGTCGAGGTCGAACTCGCCGTCGCGGGCCAGGTAGGCGGCGGCCTCGGGATGCGCGGCGACCCTGCGGAGCAGGGCGTTGTCCGAGAGGAGGGCCGGGTTGAGTGTCGCGGCGACCGCGGAGGTGAGGGGATGCCCGGCGAGGACGTGGCGGACGGCTTCGAGAGGGACGGGCCGCTCGTAGTAGTCCTCGAAGTAGGCCTGGACTGCCTCGGGGGAGCGGTCGGCGAGAAGGCGGAAGAGGAAACCGGAGCCGTCCGGGTCCTCGCTGCCGGGTGGGAAGTCGATGCCCGAGCCGACGCTCCAGACCGTGTCGCCGGTCTCCCGCCACAGGCAGGCGGTGACCCGAGGGGCGTCGACCCCCTCATCGCGGAAGGCGGGTTCGTCCAGGAGCGGGCGCAGTACGGCGGGCACTTCGTCGATGACCCCGGGCCAGACCTGCTCGTCGTCCGTTCCGTACGGGCTCATCGCCGACTCGTGGTCGAAGCCGCGGATGAGCACGCCTGCCGGGGTGAAGAGGACGGAGAAGTCGTCCCCCGAACCGTTCACCATCAAGGCAGCCTCCTCGCCGGGCCCCCAGGCGGCGTCGAAGGTGTAGTGGCAGTACCGCGGATCGTCGGCGATCGCGGCCTCCAGGACGGCCAACGCGCGCAGGTGGGAGCGGAGTTCGACCGGGGCGGGAAGGAGGGTGGCGATCGCGTGCACAGTGCTCATGGCGTCATGAAAGCAGTCACCACTGACAACCCCGCTGGTCCGGATACGAGTGCGGCGATGCCGAACCCGAGCCGGCCGCTTGCCGGCTCGGCCGGCCAGGATGCGCAGCGCCATGCCGCGAGGGATCTCGCGGTGTTCGGCCTGAGCCTCAGGCCGGAAGACGGCGCGGAACCCACTCATCACGCGCCGGCGTCTCTCTCATGACGTCCTTCATGGGAATGCCGGCTACCGGATTCGCCATGCGCTCGTCGATGATCCGGTTGATCTCGCGCTCTTCCCGCTCCTGGTACTCCCGCGGTACCTCGATGGACGCGACGGCTGCGACCTCCTTTCCCCGGCTCTTCTCGGCTTGCCTCGGCGCGTGATCACGGTGGGTACGTCATCACGGTCGGCCGCCTCACGGCCTCGGCCAGGTGCGCGCACGTCGCGGATGGTCTCTGGGGGCAACGGCTGCGTCATCGGCTCAAGGGGCGGCCTCCCGACGGCCCCGGCCGCGAGGTGCCTCTCCTCCCGCGCAGGGCGGCCAGCCCGCTTTCTCTACTACGCTTCCCGCGTGGACTCGGCCGCCGCTCGCACAGCACTCGCATCGACGGCTGGAGACGGCCGCGCGACGTGCGTCACGCCGCGGGCATCAGGGTGGGCGGCCCGCGCGACCGCCATGACATACCGGGAAGAAGAGCCTTGGCCCTCAAGAAGACAGACCTCTACAGCTCGCTCTGGAAGAGCTGCGACGAGTTGCGCGGCGGGATGGACGCCGGCCAGTACAAGGACTACATCCTGACGCTGCTCTTCGTGAAGTACGTCTCCGACAAGGCCAAGGCCGACCCCGACAGCCTCATCGACGTCCCGCCCGGCGGCTCCTTCGACGACATGGTCGCCGCCAAGGGCGACAAGGAGATCGGCGATCGGTTCAACAAGATCATCTACCGGCTCGCCGAGGCGAACGACCTGCGCAACATCATCGACCTCGCCGACTTCAACGACGAGGAGAAGCTCGGCAAGGGCAAAGAGATCCAGGACCGGCTGTCCAAGCTGGTCACGATCTTCAGCGACCTTGACTTCCGAGGCTCCCGAGCCGAGGGCGATGATCTCCTCGGCGATGCCTACGAGTACCTCATGCGCCACTTCGCCACGGAGTCCGGCAAGAGCAAGGGCCAGTTCTACACCCCCGCCGAGGTGTCCCGTGTGCTGGCCAAGGTGGTCGGCATCACCAAGGAAACCCGCCAGGACCAGACGGTCTACGACCCGACCTGTGGCTCCGGCTCGCTTCTCCTGAAGGTCGCTGCCGAGACATCACGCGGCATCACGATCTACGGCCAGGAGAAGGACAACGCCACGTGGGCGCTGTCCAAGATGAACATGATCCTGCACGGGAACGAGGACGCCGAGATCCTCAAGGGCGACACGATCACCAGCCCTCAGTTCACCAACGGCAGGGCGCTCCAGACGTTCGACTTCGCCGTGGCCAACCCGCCGTTCTCGATCAAGTCCTGGAGCAACGGCCTGGAGCAGGAGTACGGCCGCTTCGAGTACGGCCGGCCGCCGGAGAAGAACGGTGACTACGCCTTCCTGCTGCACATCCTCAAGTCACTCAGGAGCACGGGCAAGGCGGCGGTCATCCTCCCGCACGGAGTGCTCTTCCGCGGCAACGCCGAAGCCGACATCCGCCGGCGCCTGCTGATGCAGGGGTTCGTCAAGGGCGTCATCGGCCTCCCCGCGAACCTCTTCTACGGAACCGGCATCCCCGCCTGCATCATCGTCCTGGACAAGGAGAACGCGGCCGGCCGTACCGGCGTCTTCATGATCGACGCCTCCAAGGGCTTCATCAAGGACGGCAACAAGAACCGCCTCCGCAGCCAGGACATCCACAAGATCGTCGACGTCTTCACCAAGCAGACCGAAATCGACCGCTACTCGCGGATGGTCCCGCTGTCGGAGATCGCCGACCCGAAGAACGACTACAACCTCAACATCCCCCGCTACATCGACTCCTCAGAGCCCGAGGACATCCAGGACCTCCACGCCCATCTCCACGGCGGGATCCCCGACCGCGATCTGGACGCACTCAGCGGCTACTGGGACGCCTTCCCGCAGTTGCGCGGCCAGCTGTTCCAGCCCAACCGGCCCGGCTACAGCGACCTGACCATCGATGTCAGCCAGGTCCAGCAGGCAGTCCTCGACTCTCCTGAGTTCCAGAAGTTCACCCAGGAGGCCCGGGACCTCACCACGGAGTGGTTCGACGCCCATCGCGAGCAGCTCGAAGGGATCGACGAGACCACCCGGCCGAACGACCTCGTCGCCGCCCTCGGCGACGACCTGCTGGCCCGCTTCAAACCGGTGCCGTTGCTGGATGAGTACTACGTCTACGAACAGCTCATGACGTACTGGCACGACGTCATGCACGACGACGTCTTCATGGTCATGAACGACGGCTGGCTCGAAGCCGTCAAGCCGCGCAAGGTCGCGGTGGACAAGGACCGGAAGCTTTCCGAGACCCCGGACCTCGTGGTGGGTACAGGGCGCGGTGCTGAGAAGTACAAGATGGACCTTCTCCCGCCGGAGCTGATCGTCGAGCGCTACTTCGCCAAGGAACGCCCCGGCGTCGATGAGCTCACGTCGGTATGGGAGGAGGCGAGCCGCCCGGTCGAGGAGTACGTCGAGGAGCACGCCGTCGAGGACGGCCTCCTGGCGGAGGCGATGGACGACGAAAAGATCAACAAGGCACTCGCCTCGGCCCGACTGAAGAAGGCGCGGCACGAGGGCACGGACGCGGCCGAGGTGGCGGCCCTGTCGCACCTGATCAAGCTCTACAACGCGGAGGCCGTGGCCAAGAAGGCTGCCAGGGAAGCGGAAGCCGCGCTCGGCCTCGCCACGCTGAAGAGGTACGGCGATCTCACCGAGGGGGAGGTGCGCGTGCTTGTGCTGGAAGCCAAGTGGCGGTCCACGGTCACCGCCCGCGTCGTCTCCGAAACCGAGGCGCTGACGTTCGCCCTGGTGGTTCGTATCAGGGAACTGGGAGAGCGCTACGTCGAAACAGTCGAAACCATCGCTGCTGAACTGGAGAAGCTGGAAGCCAAGTTGAATGGCCGTCTTGCGGCGATGGGGGTTCAGTGATCGTGGCTGGCACGGCTGAGGCATGGGGGAAATCCTCGGTAGGAGATGAGTTCCACGTACAGCTGGGGAAGCGCCTGGATGCTGCCGTTAATCGTGGAGAGCTGAAGCGGTGCATTAATAACCGGGGAGTGCGGTGGGGGCACATCCTGACGACGGAAGCTGTGCTTGCACCGCTGACCGAGGCGGATATTCGAGATCTGCGCCTTGTTTCCGGAGACATTCTCGTCTGCGAGGGGGGTGAAATTGGTCGATCCAGTGTATGGAAGAACAACCTTCCTGAAGCCTATTTCTTGAACACTCTTCACCGCCTCCGGTCGAAAGGGCGGTACGAGCCGCTGCTGCTGGTCAGCGTGCTGGAGCATATGGTCAAAACCGGAGAGCTTTCTGCTCTGGTGGGGAAGTCGAGTCTTGCCCATCTGACGAAGGAAAACCTGCTCCGCGTCCAGATTCCTCTCCCGCCGCCGCCTGAGCAGAAAGAGGTTGTCGCGGCCCTGTCCGCGGCCGATCAGGTGATCTCTGGTCTGGAGCGTCTGATCGCCAAGAAAAAGGCGATCAAGAAAGGGCTCCTGCACCAGCTGCTGACCGGAGAAACGCGTCTCCCCGGTTTTTCTGCGCCATGGCGCTCCCTCAGGCTCGGTGAAGCTGCCCAGTTCAGTAAGGGGGCCGGCCTCCCCAAGTCTGACATCAGGGCCAACGGGAACACGTCGTGCATCCACTACGGCGAATTGTTCACTCATTATGGTGCCGAGATCGAAACGGTGACGAGCAGGACGGACAAGGTGAATCCGGGTGTCCGGTCGCGGACCCTCGATGTGCTGATGCCGACGTCGGACGTAACTCCGAGGGGACTCGCGAAGGCGAGTTCGATCCACCCCTCCGGTGTGATCCTCGGTGGTGACATCCTGATCATTCGTGCTGACCTTCAGCAAATCTACGGACCATTTCTGGCGCATGCGATTCGGAGGGACGCGAATCAAATCCTCCAACTCGTACGTGGTTCAACGGTCTTCCATATCTACGCGGCGGACATGAAGAGCTTTCTCCTCCGCGTGCCCGGCGTGGAGGAGCAGCGCGCCATCTGCGCGGTGCTCCGCGACAGTGAGCGCGAGATTCAGCGACTTGAGAACCGGCTGGCCAAGGCGCGTGCCGTAAAGGTCGGGATGATGCAGGAGCTCCTCACGGGGCGGACGCGTCTGCTCGCCGAGGGGGGACCGGCCGAGGGGGAAGAAGCCGTATGAGTGACGTCGGACAGGTCGAGCGCAAGGCTCAGAACCGGGTCGTGGGGTTGTTCAGGGAGCAGCTGGGCTACCGCTACCTCGGCAGCTGGGAGCGCCGCGCAGGTAACTCGAATGTCGACGTCGAGCTGCTTGAGTCGAGCCTCCGCGCCCGCGGCTACGACAGCACTCTCGTCGGCAAGGCGATTGACCAGGTCAAGAAGGCCGCCGCGCTCAGTAGCGGCCGTGACTTGTTCGAAGCGAACCGCGCCGTTTACGAGCTGCTGCGTTACGGGGCCAAGGTCAGGCGGGGCGTCGGCGAGCCGTACCAGACGATCTGGCTCATCGACTGGAAGGATCCGCAGGCCAACGACTTCGTCGTCGTCGAGGAGGTGACGATCGTCGGGCAGCAGACCAAGCGGCCCGACATCGTGCTCTACGTCAACGGCCTGGCTCTGGTGACCCTGGAACTCAAGCGTTCCCGGGTGGCCGTGAGCGAGGGCATCCGGCAGACCATCGGCAATCAGAAGGCCCAGTTCATCCGGTCGTTCTTCTCCACGGTCCAGCTCATGCTCGCGGGCAACGACGTGGAGGGTCTGCGCTACGGCGTCATCGAGACGCCCGAGAGGTACTGGTTGCAGTGGAAGGAGCCCTCGGACGTCGAGGAGCCGCTGGACCGTGCGCTGCTCCAGATGTGCGGCAAGGAGCGGCTCCTTGAGCTGATCCATGACTTCACCGTCTTCGACTCCGGTGTCCGCAAGGCGTGCCGTCACAACCAGTACTTCGGCGTCAAGGAGGCGCAGAAACGTATCGCGCGTCGTGAGGGCGGGATCATCTGGCACACCCAGGGCTCGGGGAAGTGGCTCACGATGGTGTGGCTGGCGAAGTGGATCCGGGAGAATCAGGAGGATCCGCGAGTCCTGCTGATCACCGATCGCACCGAGCTGGACGAGCAGATCGAGAAGGTCTTCAACGGCGTCAACGAGCATATCCATCGCGCCCATAGTGGCGTGGACCTCCTGGACACCCTGAACAAGTCCACCGAGTGGCTCATCTGCTCCCTCGTCCACAAGTTCGGCCGCTCGGGGAGTGGTGCGGACGGGGGCCGGGCGGCCGGCGAGTTCATCAGGGAGCTCAGGGCCAGGATTCCGAAGGGCTTCAGAACCAAGGGCAACCTCTTCGTCTTCGTTGACGAGGCCCACCGCACCCAGTCTGGCAAGATGCACGAGGCGATGAAGGAGCTGCTGCCGGGCGCCATGTTCATCGGGTTCACGGGAACGCCGTTGCTCAAGGCGGACAAGGCCACCAGCATGGAGACCTTCGGGTCGTTCATCCACACGTACAAGTTCGACGAGGCCGTCGAGGACGGTGTGGTACTGGATCTGCGCTACGAGCCCCGCTCCATCGACCAGCACCTGACGTCGCCGGCGCAGGTGGACAAGTGGTTCGAGGCCAAGACCAGAGGCATGACCGGCCTGTCCAAGGCTGAGCTGAAGAAGCGCTGGGGGACGATGCAGAAGGTCGCCTCCTCAGAGCCCCGGGCGAAGCAGATCGTGCAGGACATCCTCATCGACATGGAGACCAGGCCCCGGCTCCTGGACGGGCGGGGCAACGCCATGCTCGTGGGGGAGAGCATCTACCAGGCGTGCAAGTTCTACGAGCTGTTCAGCAACGCGGGCTTCCGGGGGAAGTGCGCCATCGTCACCAGCTACGCCCCGAGCCCCGGCGACATCTCCAAGGAGGACTCCGGCGCGGGCCAGACGGAGAAGCTCCGGCAGTACGACATCTACCGGAGGATGCTGGCCGACCACTTCGGAGAGTCCGAAGACGCCGCCATGACGAAGGTCGAGCAGTTCGAGAACGAGGTCAAGCGGCAGTTCGTCGAGGAGCCGGGCCGCATGCGCCTGCTCATCGTGGTCGACAAGCTCCTGACCGGGTTCGACGCCCCGAGCGCCACGTATCTCTACATCGACAAGAAGATGAGTAACCACGGCCTGTTCCAGGCGATCTGCCGGGTCAACCGACTCGACGGGGACGACAAGGAATTCGGCGGGATCGTCGACTACCGGGACCTGTTCAACTCCCTCCAGGACACCATCACCGACTACACCTCCGGCGCCCTCGACGGGTACGAGCCGCAGGACATCGAGGGCCTGCTGGCCGACCGGATCGGCAAGGGGCGGGAGGCCCTCGACGAAGCGCTGGAGCGAATTCGTGCGCTCTGCGAGGTGGTCGCGCCGCCACGGAACACGCTCCAGTACCAGCAGTACTTCTGCGCGGCGGAGCCGGGCAACGCCGCGCAGATCAAGGCCAACGAGCCCAAGCGGGTCGAGCTCTACAAGGCCGTGGCGGCGGTCACGCGGGCCTTCGCCAACCTGGCCAACGACATGGAGGCCGCCGAGTACACGAGCCGGGAAGCCGAGGACATCCGAGCCGAGATCCGGCACTACACCGCGGTCCGCGACGAAGTGAAGCTCGGAGCCGGCGAGGACGTCGACTTCAAGCAGTACGAGGCCGGGATGCGGTTCCTCCTGGACACCTACATCCAGGCAGACGCGTCCGAGACCCTGTCCGGCTTCGAGGCGACCGGCCTCGTCCAGCTCATCGCCGAGCTCGGTGCCGGAGCCCTCGACAGGCTGCCGAAGGGAATCCGGAACAGTCCTGAAGCGGTGGCCGAGACGGTCGCCAACAATATGCGCAAGCTGATCGTCGAAGAGCACGCGACGAACCCGAAGTACTTCGACAGGATGTCGGAGCTGCTCGACGCCATCATCGAGGAACGGCGCAAGGGTGCGATCGAGTACCAGGACTACCTCGCCAGGCTGCTGGAGACCGCCGCGCAGCTCGGCGGAGGAGATTCGGGCGACGCCCGCACGCACCCGGACTGGGCCACCGACGGGGCGAAGCGCGCGCTGGTCGACTTCTTCCTCCCGGATGAGAGTCTGGCCGTCGAGGCCGATACGACGGTGCTCCATTCCAAGCCGCACGCGTGGGTGGGCAACCCGTTGAGGGAGCGCAAGGTCCGCAACGCGCTCAAGCGAGCACTTCCCGATGGCTTCGATCGGCTTGATGAGCTCTTCGAACTGGTGAAAGCACGACATGAGTACCGCTAGCGCCCACTTCGCTGTCCGGGACATCGATGTCCACGTGGTCTACAAGGACATCAAGAACCTGCACATCGGGGTCTACCCGCCCCTGGGGCGCGTCCGGGTGGCTGCCCCCCAGCGGCTGGATGACGATCAGGTCCGGCTGGCCGTCATCCAGCGGTTGCCGTGGATCAGGCGTCAGCAGGATCAGCTGCGCTCGGCGCAACGTCAGTCGGTACGCGAGATGGTCAGCGGCGAGTCCCACTACGTCTGGGGTGTGCGGCGTCGTCTGAAGGTCATCGAGCGGCCGGGCCGCCCGCATGTGGAAATCGACGGCGATCGGATGCTGCTGTACGTGCCGAGCGGTACGACCGAGGAGCGCCGCCGTGACCTGCTCGACCAGTGGTGCCGCGAACAACTCCGTCGGGCGGTCCCCGCGCTCATCGAACGCTGGGAGTTGAAGCTGGGGGTTTCGGTGCCGTGGTGGGGCATCCGACGGATGAAGACCAAGTGGGGCTCCTGCAACCGGGAGACAGGCCGCCTGTGGTTCAACTCCGAACTGGCCAAGAAGCATCCGGAGTGCCTTGAGTACGTCGTCGTGCACGAGATGGTCCACTACCTCGAACGAGGGCACGGCTCGCGCTTCGCCGGGCTGATGGACCGCTTCCTGCCGGACTGGCGCGGCCGCCGCGATGGGCTGAACGCCGCGCCGCTCTCCGAGGAGGAGTGGCCGGAGCGCTGAGCGGTTGCGCCGGCATGCTCCGGCCGGCGGGGGCGTGCGCAGCACCGGTGCCCTGTTCGTTCCAGCCGGTCACAGGAGGCCCGCATCCGGGTGGGGGCGACGGAGCCTGGTCCGCGACTGCCGTTTCGCCCTCGCGCGTCGCCGGAAGCGAGGCATTTATGTGTGAATAGATGCTTTTCGGGCTATTCGTTCTCCATGAGTGATCTCGATGACGCCGACAGGTCCGACTTCGAGGACGCCGACCGAGGCTTCGTCGCCGCCCTCTCTCCCGCGGTCGTCCGGATGGACGACGGCCGGGTGATCTGGGACGGCGAGGCGTACGCGTTCCTCGACGGCGACTGCCCCGCCAGCGCTCACCCGAGCCTCTGGCGGCAGAGCCGGCTGTGCCGCAAGCAGGGCCTGTTCGAGGTGACCGAGGGGATCTACCAGGTCCGCAACCTGGACCTGTCGAACATGACGCTGGTCGAGGGCGACACCGGGGTCGTCGTCATCGACCCGTTGATCTCCGCCGAGACCGCGGCCGCCGCGCTCGCGCTGTACCGCGAGCACCGCGGTGACCGCCAGGTCACCGGGCTGATCTACACCCACTCGCACGGTGACCACTTCGGCGGATCCCGCGGTGTGCTGCCGCACGGCCACGCCCCCGTGCCGGTGATCGCCCCGGCCGGGTTCCTGGAACACGCGGTCGCGGAGAACGTCTACGCCGGCGGCGCGATGACCCGGCGCGCGGTCTACATGTACGGCGCCGAACTGGAAAAGGGCCCCGCCGGCCAGATCGGCGCCGGGCTGGGCATGACGACGTCCAAGGGGACGATCACCCTCGTGCCGCCGACCGTGGACATCACCCGCACCGGTCAGGAGGAGACCGTCGACGGTGTGCGGATCGTGTTCCAGATGACGCCGGACACCGAGGCGCCCTCGGAGATGAACTTCTACTTCCCCGACCGGCGAGCCCTGTGCATGGCGGAGAACGCCACCCACACCATGCACAACATCCTGACCCTGCGCGGCGCGGTGGTCCGTGACACCCGCATCTGGGCCCACTACCTGGACGAGACGATCACGCTCTTCGGTGACCGGGCCGAAGTCGCCTTCGCCTCCCACCACTGGCCCACCTGGGGCCGGGACCGCATCGTCGAGCACCTGGCCGGCCAGCGGGACATGTGGGCGTACCTGCACGACCAGACCCTGCGCATGACCAACCAGGGACTCACCGGCCCGGAGATCGCCGAGCGGATGGAACTTCCCCCGGCGATCGCGAAGCGGTGGGCGAACCGCGGTTACTACGGTTCGGTCAGCCACAACGTCAAGGCCATCTACCAGCGCTACATGGGCTGGTTCGACGGCAACCCCGCCCACCTGTGGGAGCACCCGCCCGTCGAGCAGGCCAGGCGGTTCGCCGCCGACTACGGGGGCGTACCCGCGCTGATCGCCAAGGGCGAGCAGTACGCCGCCTCCGGGGACCTCCGGTTCGCCGCGACACTGCTGGGGCACGCGGTCTTCGCCGCCCCCGAGGACTCGATCGCCAAGCAGGCGCTGGCCGCGGTGTACGAGAAGCTCGGCTTCGGCGCGGAGAACGGCACCTGGCGCAACTTCTACCTGATGGGCGCCCAGGAACTGCGCGGCTCCATCGCGCACACCGCACTGGAGACCACCAACCCCGAGATGGCGATGGCCCTCACCGTCGACATGCTCATCGACTCGCTGGCCATCCGCGTCGACGGCCCGCGGGCGTGGGACGAGAAGCTCACCATGACCTGGAACGTCACCGACGAGGGCCGCACCTGGCACCTCCTGCTCTCCAACGGGGCCCTCACCTACCGCAGCACAGAGACCGCCCCGGAGACGAACGCGCCGGACCCGGCCGCCGGGCTGACCCTGACCCTGACCAAGCCCCAACTGCTCGCGGTCCTGGCCGGCAAGGGCCTGGACGACGTGCGCGTCCAGGGCGACCCGCGGGCGTTCGCGACCCTCGTCGGCCTGCTCGACACCCCCGACCCCGACTTCGCCATCGTCACGCCCTGACCACCGGCACGCCGGTCGGAGCCACGACCTACGGCTCGCGGTTCATCAGGCTGAGGACGGCGCGGACGAGGGCGGTGAGGGCGCCGTCGGTGAGTGGCTTCTTCTCGATGCGGAACTCCACCGTGTTGCGGCCGTTGTCGCGCTTGAAGCGGAAATTGACGTGCAGGCGCAGGAACGCGATGACGCCGGTGAGGACCGTCAGGTCGGCGACGACGTCCTCGCCGCCCATCTGGTCGTCCTCCGGCGGGTCGGCCAGGATTCCCTCGACCAGCGTCCGCGCGCCCTCCTCGCCCGCGAGCGCGGCCAGCACGCGGCGGGCGGCGGCCGCGGGGTCGTCCGCCCGGGACGGCGGAGCCCCGGCACCGGCCTGCGTGAAGAGCTCCTGGAGGACGTGCGTCGCCTCCGGCCCGCTCGTCACCCCGGTCGGGAAGGTGCGGCCCAGCTCGTACGCTGCCTCCTCCAGCGCGAGCAGCGCGCTCCGGTCGGTCAGGGCGGCGGCCCTCTCGGCGTGGACGTCTGCGGTCATGTCAGCTCCAGTCCCCGAGCGGGACGAACGCCGCCCAGTGGTAGGGGTGGGACAGATGGGCGTGGTCGGCATCCGTGAGCATGCGCCGCTGGGCGTCCCACAGGGCGCGCCACATCGGCCGGCCGCGCATCACCGCGCCGGTCACCTCGTCGAGCAGGGCGGCGGAGCTGGTGCCGTCCACCTGCCAGATGGGGGCCAGGACCGTGCGGGTGCCGCCGCGCAGCAGGGCGCGGGGGAGGCCCGTGAAGTCCTCGCCCGGGTGGTCCGGCTCGTGCCAGCCGACCGAGCAGGCGCGCAGCACCACGTGGGACGGGGTGCGCGAGTCGGCCAGATCGCGGGCCCGCAGGAAGGTCCGCCTGGCCCGCTGCGAGGCGGGATCGGCGTGCCGGCTGGGGCGCTCCGTACCGTCGGAGAGCAGCAGGGCGGAGTTCTCCGGGTCGCTGTGGTCCTGGTGGCCGTGGCAGGCGATGTACGCGAGGTCGGCCTGCTCGATGCCGGCGAGGACCTCCTGCGGGGTGGCCTCCGGTCCGGTGAGCGAGGACAGCCGCCAGCCTTCGCCGGCCGGGACCGATTCGGCCTCGAAGCCGCTGCCGCCGCCCCGCAGATCCTCCTCCGCGGCGACCCGCACGCACAGCGCGGCCCCCGAGCCGGACCGTTGCGCGGCGCGCAGAGCGGCCAGCCCCGAGACGCTCGGGGTGTACACCAGAGCCGCCTGCTCCACGCAGTACCGCCCGTCCGGCAGCCGCAGCGCACCGAGCGGCAGCACGGACAGCGGCCCGTGCGGCGCCACACACAGCAGCCCGCGGTCCGCCAGCACCTCCCGGAACGGCAGCAGCAGCTCCGCCAGCCCCTCCAGCGGCAGCGGGACCGGCCGCCGCGGCTTGATCGGCGGGACTGCGGGGAAGACGGAGCGGTCGCCGTCGACCGTGAGGCGGATCTTCTCCGCGGCGCTGTGCAGCTGGGCGCGGCCCACCGCGATGCGGTGCCACCGCAGCGCGTTCTCGCCGGACGCCAGCACGAAGCAGAAGGTCTCGGATTCGCCGGTGAAGTACGAGGCCAGCACCATGCCCTCCGGCGGAGCCGCCTCGTCCAGCAGCCTCAACGCCTGCTCCACCCCGGCGGGCTCGGCCCGGCGCAGTCGTACGTACTCCGGGGCGAACGGCTCCAGCGCCTCGTACAGCGGCGCGAGCGCCCGCGCGCACTCGCGCCAGGTCCAGGCCCGGTCCGGACGCTCACCGCCCGCCAGCTGACGCTGCGCCCGCAGCAGCCGCTGCTCCGCGTCCCACAGCCGCTGCGGCACCCCCGGCGGCTTGGCCAGGGGCATCCGCACCAGGTCATCGGCCATTCCGCGGGCCTTCGCCTCCTCGTGCAGGTCGAAGGCGAGGACCGCGGGCGGCCGGCTGTCGGGCAGCGGCAGGTCGTCGCCGTGCTCGAACAACAGGGAGAGCAGCGCCTCGTACAGCGGGAGCACCAGGCCGGCGGCCTGGTCCGCGTCCTGGAGCAGCGGATGCGACTCCCGTGCGCGCAGCCGCAGACCGCGGTGGTGCCACAGCACCTCGAAGGCCCGCCGGTGCCCGCCCGGCACGCGCGCCAGCAGCCGGGCCAGGCCCAGCGGCAGGGCCGGGTCCGGGAGCCGGCCCCGCGCGTCGTGGAAGGCGAGGACCTCCTCCAGCAGCCGCGCCGCGGACTGCGGACCGCGTACCTCCGCGACCGCCTCGCACACCGGCACCGCCAGGTCCTGCAACGTACGGGGAACGTTCCGCTCCTGCGCGCGGCGCAGCCCCGCCGCGAGCCGGTCCGCCATCCGCGCCCGCCGCGCGGGATCGCGCTCGACGCCGCACAGCCGTTGCAGGGCCAGCAGGCGCGTGTCCGGCAAGTCGTGCGCCCCCTCGGGGAAGAGGCGCAGCATGCGCTCGCGCAGCTTGGAGAGGGCGAACGAGACCGGATCGGAAGGGCCGCCCAGGGGCAGCAGCTGCGAGAACAGCATGCGTTGGCGAAGCCGCTCCGGAAGGCGCTCCGGCTGCTGGGCGCCCCCGGTGTCCCCCGGGTCCCCGGTGCCCTCCGTGTCCCCGGAGACGTACAGGGCGTAGCGGTAGCACTCGGCCGCGCCGGCTTCGTGGCCCTCGGACAGGTCGAGGTCGCCCATCGTGACGAGCAGCTCGCCGAAGCACGGGTAGGTCGAGCCCGCCGAGTCGAAGAGGCCCTGCACCAGTTGCGTCTCCAGCGAGAGCAGGTCGCGGGGGAGGCGCGGATCGGTGCCGGAGAACAGCAGCGCGGCCAGTGTGCAGCGCAGCGACACCAGGTTCAGATATCCCGCGCCCTGCTGTCCGGCCCGTTCCAGCTCGTCGCTGAGGAGCTCGAACGCCTCCCACTGGCGGTGGGTGCGCCGCAGGCAGGAGACCAGGCCGTACAGCATCGAGGCGCGCGGCGCGGCCCGCGTCGACATCTCGGGGAGCTCCAGCAGGGCGCGGTAGGCATCGGCGGCCGCTCCCAGTGCGCCGAGCGCCTCCGCCACCTGGGCCCGGCAGCTGAGGAGATCCCGGCGTGAGGGCATGAACGCCCCGTCCGAGTCGTTCTCCGGACGCGCGGACAGGGCCTCCGCGCGCTCCAGCGGGGGCACGGCCTCCCGGTAGCGGTGCAGCGAGACGAGGGTGTTCGCGAGCTGGAAACGCACCGCCGCCTCCTCCACGGCGGAGACCGTCCCCTCCCTGTCGACGGCCGCGGCCGCTTGCGTCAGCACCTCGGCCCGGTGCGGCAGGTCGCCCATCGTGAGATACACGGAGGCCAGTTGCAGGTAGGTGTTCACCAGCGAATGCGCGTCGCCCACCGCATGCTGCAACGAAAGCGCGCGAGCCGCGTGGTAGAGCGCCCTGCGGTGCCGCCCCTTGTGCAGCAGGTGGTTCGCCCAGTCGGCTCGGGCCGTCACCCGGCTCGGGCCGTCCTCGGTGAGCAGCCCCAGCGCGGCGATCGCGTGGGCGTTGCGGGTCCGGTCCGAGCCCCACTCCGCCAGCAGCCGCACCGCGGCCCGCACCGGCTCGTCCGGGAACAGCGCCTGGTGCCCCGCCAGCGACCGGTAGGCGCCCAGCACCCCCTCGGCCGCGCAGGCGCGGCGCAGCAGCCGGGGGAAGTTCTCGCCGCCGCCGGAGTCGTCCGGCTCCCTGGCGGCGCCGGGCGCCCGCGCCCCCAGGGCCTCGCAGCGTTCGGCGAGGAACAGCGCCAGTTCGGCCATCGGCCCGTGCCCGGGGCCGTCATTGTGTCCGTGTCCGTGTTCGTGGCCGAGGGAGCCGACCGTCTCCGCGTGCTGCCGCAGGAACGCCGCCGCCTCGTCGTGCCCGCCGGGCGGCATCGCCGCGAACTGGTCGAGTACCTCGTCGTACGTGGGCGCCGACAGGGCCCGCAGCGCGATCTGGAGAGGCCGCGCCTCCACGTCCTCGTCATCCGCCATGGTGCCCCCCGTTCCGGCCGCGGCCGCCGTGCCGGGCCAAGGCCTCCCGATACGGTCCAGGATGCTCGGAGGCGCGGGCGCGCAACCGCAGCTGCTCCAGCGGCTCACGCAGGCTCCGCTGCCCGCGTTCCGCCTCCGTGTCCAGCAGCAGGGCCTCGAACCGGGCCTCCTGCTCGCGCATGTTCCGCTCCAGGAGGGTCGGCTGGTGCAGCCGTGCCAGCACCATCGACTGGGGAGCGGTCCGCCGCAGCCGCGCCAGCACCTCGTCCCGCTCCGGCGCGGGACCGGCCGCGATGCGGATCCGCGCCAGTTGCTCCAGCGTCGTCCCCACCACCGGCGCGTCCTGTTCCAGCAGCGCCGCCGCCCGGTCGAACGGCTGGAGCGCGTCCTGCGCCTCCCCGAGGGAGATCAGCGCCGCGGTGTGCAGCAACAGCCGTTCGGTGCCGAGCGGTTGTGCACCGAACCGTCCGCGGATCTCCTCGTCCGCCGCCGTCCGCAGCCCGAGGAAACGCAGCTCGTCGCTACGCTGCCGGTGCAGGTCGCGCAACGCGATCAGCCGGTTGTTGGCTTCTGCGGCGCGTCGCGAATCCGTCGGGTAGGGCGAAGCGTTGGGGCCGACCGAGCTGAACCCGGGCACCACGTGTGCCAGCAGCCACATCGCCATCTCCGGCCGCTCCGCGGCGGCGTACGCGCAGGCCGCGTCCACCCATGCGCCACGCCGTCGGGGATCCGCGCCGAGTGCCGAGAGCAGTGACGAGGTCGCCGCGAACACGTGCCTGGCACGGAGCATCGCGATGCCCAGCAGATGCTCGTGCACCGGACCGCGCCCCGCGGCCTTGAAGAACGGCTCCAGTGCGCGTATCCGCTCCCGCAGTGACGCCTGGGGCACCGGCAGCCGCTTGACCCACTTCCGCGGCAGTTCCTCCGTGTCGAAGGGAGCTTCCCAGCCCAGCACCGTCGCCGCATCGCGCACGTCAGCCACCCCCGTCCGTACCGGCCGCCATCCTTTCCTGCCCAGTGGGGGCGATCAAGTAACCATGCGATTACGGGCTGTTGGCGGCCGCGCACTCGATCGAACAGCCGTGCCCGCTGTGGATGCGCGGACGGGAACGAGCGCGGGTCAGCGTGAGGACGGGCCGGTGTGCTCCGTGGGGAACGACTGGGTGCCCAGCACCCGCAGCAGGTCCAGCCGCTCACGGCTCTCGGGGTCCGCCGGGGTGAGAACCAGCAGCTGCTGGCGCTGGTCGGGCGTGAGCAGGGTCTCGCAGTCCATGAGCATCGGTCCCACCCGCGGGTGCCGGATCGTCTTGCGGTCGGCGCGCCGGACCGACACCTCGTGCTCGGCCCACAGCCGGCCGAAGTCGTCACTCGCGGCCCGCAGCCGCTCGATCAGACCGGTGACCGTCGGATCGCCGGAACGGCGGCCGGTCACCGCGCGCAGGTCCGCCACGAGCTGGCGGCCGTGGCGCTCCCGCTCCTCGGCCGGGGCGCCCGCCCGCGCGGCCGGATCCGTGAACCAGCGGTAGACGGCGTAGCGGCGGTCCCCGGAGAAATCGACGTGGTCGCCCGTGAGCAGGGCGGCCGTCCGGTTCTGAGCGAGGATCTCGCCCAGGTCGGACAGGACCGCGGCGGGGGTGTCGCCGAGCAGATCGATCATGCGCATCAGGCCGGCGCGGGCCAGCCGGGCGACTCCGTCGGCGGGCGGCGGCCGGTGACCGGCCAGGTGGAAGAGATGGTCACGCTCGTCCTCCGACAGCCGCAGCGCTCGGGCCAGGGCGCCCAGGAGCTGGACGGACGGCTGACTGCTGCGGCCCTGTTCCAGGCGTACGACGTAATCCGTGGACATGCCCGCGAGCATCGCCACCTCCTCCCGGCGCAGACCGCTGGTGCGGCGACGGGGGCCGACGGTGACGCCCGCCTCCTCCGGGCGGATCGACTCGCGGCGGCGGCGCAGGAAGTCGGCGAGCTGTTCACGTTGCATACCTCCATGGTCGCGCCCGTACGGCCGGGCATCCAGGGAGCGGCGCTCCCTGGATGAACGCTCCTCTCCCGCACCTGCCCGATCCCGCCCACAGTGGAAGGAGTACCGACGACGAAGGAGACCGCGATGCAGACGCGCACCCTGGGCCGCACCGGCCCGACCGTTTCCGCCCTCGGCCTGGGAGCCATGGGCATGTCCGACGCGTACGGCCCGGCCGACCGCGCGGAGAGCATCGCCACGGTGCACGCCGCGCTGGACGCCGGTGTGACGCTGATCGACACGGGCGACTTCTACGGCATGGGCCACAACGAACTGCTGCTCGCCGAGGCGCTGCGCGGCCGGGACCGGGACAGCTACCGGCTGAGCGTCAAGTTCGGCATGCTGCGCGGACCGGGCCCGGCGTTCGGCGGGACGGACGGCCGCCCCGAGGCGGTCAAGAACTTCCTCGCCTACTCGCTGACCCGGCTGGGCGTCGACCACATCGACATCTACCGGCCGGCCCGGCTGGACCCGGACGTGCCGATCGAGGAGACGGTGGGCGCGATCAAGGAGATGATCGACGCCGGCTACGTACGCCACCTGGGCCTCTCGGAGGTCGGTGCGGCGACGATCCGCCGGGCGCACGCCGTGCAGCCGGTCGCTGACCTGCAGATCGAGTACTCGCTGATCTCCCGCGCGGTGGAGGCCGAGATCCTGCCCACGCTTCGGGAGCTGGGCATCGGGATGACCGCGTACGGCGTACTGAGCCGGGGCCTGATCTCCGGGCACTGGTCGGCCGGGCGCGCAGCCGGTCCCGGCGACGCGCGCGGGCACAGTCCGCGGTTCTCCGCGGACAACGTGGATCACAACCTCGCCCTCGTGGAGGCGCTGCGCCGGGTGGCCGGGGCGAAGGGGTGCACCGTCGCCCAGCTGGCCATCGCGTGGGTGGCCGCTCAGGGCGAGGACATCGTGCCGCTGGTGGGCGCGCGCACCCGTGAGCGGCTGGCCGAGGCGCTGCCCGCGCTTGAGGTGCGTCTCACCGGCGACGACCTCGCCGAGATCGAGAAGGCGGTCCCGCTCGGCTCGGCACGCGGGGACCGGTATCCGTCCGCCTTCATGTCCGGCCTCGGCGCGGGCAACTGAACGGGCGGCGAGCCGGCGCACGCGGGGTGACGGGCGCGGCATAGGAATCCGCTATACCTCCTGCTGCTTTTTCGTCTTTGTCCCGCATTCCATTCCAGTCGTACGGTGAATCAGCGCGACGAGGTGTACACCCCTTTTCGTTGCTGACTCACACACGATCGAGAGGGCCGGTGGCATGACCACAGTCGAGAATGGAACCGGGAACGAATTCGGGAACGGGCCGGGAGGCGGGCCGGGGAATGGACCGGGGACGCCGGAATTGGCGGGGAAGCGCGCCCTGGTCACGGGGGGTTCCCGCGGCATCGGAGCGGCCGTCGTGCGCCGGCTTCTGGACGCGGGCGCCGAGGTCCTGACGACCGCCAGGTCCGCGGCCGGCACGGTGCCGGACGGGGCCTCCTTCGTGGCCGCCGATGTGCGGACCCGGGCGGGGGCGGAGGCGCTCGCCGCGACCGCGCGGGAGATGCTCGGCGGGGTGGACATCGTGGTCCACAACGCGGGCGGGGCCCGGCCTCACGAGGGCGCCCTGGCCATCCCCGACGAGGAGTGGCAGGACGCGCTGGACCTGAACTACCTGGCGTCGGTGCGGCTGGACGCGCTGCTGGTGCCGGGGATGCGGGAGCGTCGCTCGGGCCGGATCGTGCATGTCTCCTCGGCGGCGGTCCTCGCCCCGGTGGGTCCGTTCCTGCACTACACGGCGGCGAAGGCGGCGCTGGAGAACTACAGCAAGGGCCTGGCCGTGGAGCTGGCACCGTTCGGGATCCGGGTCAACACCGTGTCTCCCGGCAGGACCACCACCCCCGGCGGCGAAGCGACCCGCGAGCAGTGGGCGGAGGTGTCCGCGCGCATGGGCGGCGCACCCGCCCCGACCAACGCCGACGACACCACCCCGCTGGGGCGCGACGGGCTGCCCGAGGACATCGCGGACGCGGTGCTGTTCCTGCTCTCCGACCGGGCGAAGTGGCTGACGGCGAGCAATCTCATTGTCGACGGCGGAGAATTCCCCAGGGGCTGAGGCCAGGGGGAGTGATTCCGGTTCCGGAATGCGATTTCCTGAACGGCGGCTACGGAATTCCGTTCCAGGTTGATGGGATGTCGATGAAAATGCCGAGGGGGATGCCGATGTGAATCAGGCAGATCTGGAGAAGGGGGCGGAACCGGACCAGGTCTCCTGCCGCAGAAGGTCGAGCAGGGCCGTCTCGGCGGGCCCGGCGCCCTGCCTGACGACGGCGATGACGGGCTGGGACACGGCCGGGAACACCGGGCGGACGAGGTGTTCGTGACCGTGGGGCACAGCGGAGGCCGGGACGAGCGTCGGGCCCAGCCCCTGCGCGGCCCAGCGCACGGCCGTCGCCGTCTGCGACACACGGGCGGCCGTGACCGGGGTCGGGCCGGTCTCCCGCAGAACGTTCTGCAGCACGGCGTCGAGCGCGCTGTCGCGGTCGAACCTCACCCACGGCTCGCCCTCCAGTTCGCGCAGGTCGACCCGGTCCGCGGCGAGCTGCGGGTGTCCGGCGCCCAGCACCACGACGAACTCCTCTTCCCCGAGGCGGTGGGCGTCGGCCGGGCTCCGCTCGCACGCCGCCATCAGAGCGAGGTCCAGCACGCCCCGACGGCACAGCTGCTCCAGCTCGGCGGAGCTCGGCTCCTCGAAGACGGTGATCTCCAGCCGGGGGAAGCGGTGGCGCAGCGTGCCCAGGGCGCCGGGCAGCTGCCGCGTGCCGAAGCCCAGCTGCGCCGCGACCGTCAGCTCGCCGGCCAGCTCTTCGGCCCCGGCCCGCGCCGTGGCCCTGGCCCGCCGCGACGCGCTCACGGCGACCTCGGCCTCCCGCAGGAACGCGCGGCCGACCACGGTGGGCACCAGCCCGGTCGGCGTACGGGCGAACAGCTGCACGCCGAGGTCCCGTTCCAGGCCGCGGATCTGCTGGGACACCGAGGGCTGGGCGACGTGCAGCAGCTCCGCCGCCGCCGTCACCGAGCCCTCCTCCGCGACGGCCAGGGCGTACTCGAACTGGCGAAGGCTCATCGACTGCCGTTCCTCCCCGCGGTGGACCGGGAGTCCGCACCGTCGTCGTCCTGCGGTTATGCCGTCGTGTTGTCGTGTCGTGGTCGCTGTCATCGTAAGCGAGCGCGTTCCGGGGTGGGGCGGGCTGGAGGCTCTGACCGGATCACGTATATGCGGTTGCGGGCATATAGCTGAGGTCGTATATTTGTCTGGTGAGTACCCCGGCAAGTGACGTCATCGCAGTGCTCGCCGAGCCCAATCGCCGGCGCATTCTCGACCTCCTCAAGGATGGCGAGCGGCCCGTCGGTGAGCTGGTCGACGAACTGGGGCTGACGCAGCCGGCCGTCTCCAAGCATCTGCGCACTCTGCGCGATGCCGGGCTGGTCGAGGCCAGGGCCGACGCTCAGCGGCGGCTGTACCGGATACGCCCGGAGCCGCTGGCCGAGCTCGACGCATGGCTCGCCTCCTACCGCAGGCTGTGGAGCGCGAGCCTGGACCGCCTGGACCGGCATCTGGAGGAAGGATCATCATGAACAATTCCGCGGACCCCACAGGCCAGGCAAACCCCGCCAACACCGCAGATGCCACATTGAGTACGGGCGGTGAGCGGCCGGTCCTGCGCTTCGAGCGGGTCCTGGCCAAGCCTCCCGAGGAGGTCTGGCGCGCGATCACCGACCGCGAGGAGCTCAGGGCCTGGTTTCCGTGCGAGGTCATCACCGACGCCTGGGAGCCCGGCTCCAGGATCAGCTTCCCGTTCACCGGGACCGACATGACCCTCACCGGCGTCGTCCTGGAAGCGGAAGCGCCTCGCGTCCTCGCCTACACCTGGGGAGAAGAGACCCTCCGCTTCCACCTGACACCGGAGCCGGACGGCCGCACCCGACTGGTGTTCACCGACGAGACGCCCCCGGACATCGCTGCCCGCAACGCGGCCGGCTGGCAGATCTGCCTCGGCCACCTCGCCGGTGAATCCGTCGCCACCGACGCCTGGAAGGGGCACTTCGACCGCTACACCGCCGCGTTCGAACCGGCCCTCGGCCCCCAGCAGGGCCCTCCGTCCGGGAGCTGAGAGCACGGCGGTACGGCAAGTGGCTCACCGCGACACGAATCGGGTGAACCCGACTGCCGGCGCACACGATCGCATGGATCACCCCGTCTGCTGCGTGTGTAGTGAACGGAATGAGTTCAGAGGAAGAACCACAGACGGATCCAGCGGGTTCGACGGATTCGGCGGGTCCGACGGATCAAGCAAGTTCGACGGGTCAAGTAAGTTCGGCGAGTTCGGACAGTGCGCCGCCGGACGCGCGAGTGAACCGGCGCGGGCTGTTCGCCGCCGCCGGCGGCACCGTAACGGCTCTGGCGACCGGCCGCGCAATCGCCCCGGCCGCGGCGGCGGAGCGCCGGCCGGGCCGAACGCCGGGGGCGGTCTCGGTCCGGCCGGCGGACCCCCGTTACGGCAGCCTCCTGCGCGGCGACAACTGGCGCTTCCAGGGACGGCCGGACGAGATCCAGGTGGCCGGCTCCACGGAACAGGTCGTGCGGGCCGTGACGGAGGCCGTACGGTCAGGGCGGCGGATCGCGGTGCGCAGCGGAGGCCACTGCTTCGAGGGCTTCACCGCCGACCCGGAGGTACGCCTGCTGCTGGACCTCTCGCCCATGGACGCGGTCGTCCACGACGAGGAGCGCGGCGCGTTCGAGGTGCGGCCGGGCGCCACCCTGGGCCACGTCTACCGGACCCTCTTCACGCGATGGGGCGTGACGGTACCCGGAGGCGGCTGCCCGGAGGTGGGCGCGGGCGGGCACTTCTGCGGGGGCGGGTACGGGCCGCTGTCACGCCGGTACGGATCCGTCGTGGACCACCTCTACGGCGTGGAGGTGGTGGTCGTCGACAGCCGGGGCACCGTCCGGACCGTGGTCGCCACCCGTGAACCGGACGATCCGCACCGCGACCTCTGGTGGGCGCACACGGGCGGCGGGGGCGGCAATTTCGGCGTCGTCACCAAGTACTGGCTGCGCGCACCGGACGCCACCGGTACCGATCCCTCCCGGCTGCTGCCACGCGCTCCCGCCAGGCTGCTGGAATGCGTGGTCGCCTGGGACTGGGACGAGCGGATGACCGAGAAGGCGTTCACCGCGCTGCTGCGCGACTTCGGCCGCTGGCACGAGCGGAACAGCGCGGCCGGCACCCCGGAGGCGAACCTGTACGCGATCCTCCAGGCGGCGCACCGCAGCGCGGGCAGCTTCCGCATGATCGTCCAGATCGACGCCGACGTCCCGGGTGCGGACGGGCTGGTGACGGACTTCGTGGCCGCCGTGACCGCCGGAACGGGGGTCGAACCCACGGTCGACGCCCGTCGGACCATGCCGTGGCTGCATCCGGTCACCTGGCCGGGCGCGGGCGAGGCCGGTGATGTGATCACCAGGCGGTACAAGATCAAGGCCGCCTGTCTGCGCCGCTCGCTGGCCGCCTCTCAGCTCGCCGCGGTCTACCGGCACTTGACGAACTCCACCGGGACCCCGGCCGGCGGCCTGGAGCTGTTCGGGTACGGAGGCCAGGTCAACACGGTCCGGCCCGGAGAGACCGCGGTGGCCCAGCGCGATTCGGTCATGAAGGCCGACTTCCACACGGTCTGGGCCGACGAGTCCGACGACGCCGCCTCCCTCGCCTGGGTCCGCGACTTCTACCGGGACGTGTACCGGGACACCGGAGGCGTGCCCGTGCCCGACGGGATCAGCGACGGGTCCTACATCAACTACCCGGACGTCGACCTGGCCGATCCCGCCTGGAACACCTCCGGAGTCCCCTGGCACACCCTCTACTACAAGGACAACTACCCCCGGCTCCAGCGGGTGAAGTCACGCTGGGACCCGCTCAACGTGTTCCATCACCCGCTGGCTGTCCGGCCGGCCGGAAGCTGAAGGGGCGCCGGGCACTCGGACTGCCCGGCCGTGCGTGCGGTACGGCCGGCTACAGCTCCTCGCCGAAGGCCTCGGCCAGTTCACGCCACTGGGCCAGCGGCAGGCCCGCGCCGCCCTCCTCGGCGGTGAGCACCTGGAGGGCGACGTGGTCGGCGCCGGCGTCGAGGTACTGCTGCGTCCGCGCCTTCACCTGCTCGGCGTCGCCCAGGGCGAAGAGGGCGCCGAGCAGGCGGGCGCTGCCGCCGTCCGCGAAGTCGCTCTCCGCGAACCCCAGGCGCAGCAGGTTGTCGGTGTAGTTGGGCAGCCGGAGATACATCCCCAGCATGTTCCGGGCGGTGGTGCGGGCCCGGTCGGCATCGGTGTCGAGCACGACGGACAGCTCAGGGGCGAGCAGCGCGTCCGGGCCGAGCGCCTCGCGCGCTTCCGCCGTGTGCTCGGCGGTGACCAGGTAGGGGTGTGCGCCCAGCGCCCTGTCGGCCGAGAGCTTCAGCATCTTCGGGCCGAGCGCCGCCAGGACCCGGTGTCCGGAGTCGACGGGCGGGGCGGCGGTGTCCAGCGCGTCGAGGTAGGCGACCATCGCGCTGTACGGCTTCGCGTACTGCGGCACCATCGGGCCGTGGCTGACGCCCAGGCCGAGGACGAACCGCCCTCGGGCCTTCTCGTCGATCGCCGCGATCCGGGCCGCCACGTCCTGCGCCGTGTGGTCCCAGATGCTCAGGATGCCGGTGGCGACGGTCGCCGTGCTGGTGGCGTCGACGACCGCGGCCGCGTCCTCCGGTGACGGGCTGCCGCCGATCCACAGCGTCCCGTACCCCAGCTCTTCGAGCTCCGCGAGGGCTTCCGCGATCGCTCGCTTCCCCGCGTCGTCCACCCGCGACGCGCGCAGGGCGCCGCTCCAGATGCCGATCCGTCCGAATGCCTCACGCGTCTCAGAAGTCATGCTGTCGCCAACAGGCACCAGCGCCCGCTATTCCCGGCCGTCACGGGATTCATCCATGTGCGCGCGCTACCCGCGTGATCAGCCACCCGTCCGGCCCGGGACGTGGCGGGGCCGGACGGACGGTCTTGTCCGGTCCGGGTGCGGCCGGGAGCCGGGTCAGCGGCCGGCTACGGCTGGGTGACCCTCAGCTCCCGTACGCCCGTGGGCTCGTCCGCGTCCGCGGAGCGGACCGTCACCCGCACCTCGCGGGCGACGGCTCCCGCCCGGTACGGCTCCCAGTGCCGCCCGTCCGCCGAGGTCTCCAGCCGGTACGAGGCGGGGCGCACGTCCGTCCACTCCGGCGCGAACGCCGTCACCGCACCGGTCCGCCCCAGGTCCACGGTCAGCGTGCCCGTCGCTCCGTCCGGTGACCAGGCCGTGGCCGTGCTGCCGTCCACCGCCGCCGCCGCGTACAGGCCGGGGGCCTCTGAGGTGGCCGTCGCGGGGCGGCAGCGGGACGCGTCGGTGCTCGGGGCGAGGTCGGGGCGGCGGGTCGGCAGGGTGAGCGCGGTGGACAGCAGGCGCGCTCCGGCGGGCGTGTGGAGGGTGAACGGAGCTCCCGAGGTCAGCCGGACCTCCGTCGTCCTCGGGCCGATCGCGACGTCGTACGTGCGCCCCCGATAGCGCAGCCCCGTCAGCGTGACCCCCTCGTGCAGCTGCGGCGGCAGCATCGGGTCCAGCCGGATCCCGTCCTCGCGCAGCCGCAGCCCGGTCAGTCCGTGCGTGAACACCTGGAGGAAGCCGCCCTTGCCGGTGAGGAAGTCCTCGGCGGGAAACCCGGACAGGGGGTCCTGCGCGCCCGCCTTGGCGCCCCGCGCCTCACTGAAGAGGGCGTACGGGCCGCGCATGAACGGGCGCACAGCACGCTGGAGATAGGTGTACGTGGCGCAGCCCGGCTCACCGATCGCGGCCGCGTCGATCGCGTGGACCGAATCCGTCATCGCCGGGCCGTCCGGATCGGTGCGGGCCGCGTAGTAGTCGAGCGTGGCGGCCGCCGCGCCCGGCTCCATCGGCCACTCCAGCGGGTAGACGAGCAGCACGGTGTCGGCCTGTTTGATCGTCGAGCCGTCGTACCCCGCGTACTGGAGGAAGAGCTTGCGCTCCGGGTCGTACGGGATGCGCAGACCGTCCGCGACCTCGGTCCATTCGGCCGGGGCGGGGTGGCCGAGGAGCCCGGCCGCGCGGGTGGCGTCGCGCAGGGCGGTGGCGGCGACGGCGTTGGTGAACACCCCGTCCGTGACGCCGTTGCTGTACTCGTCCGGGCCCGCCACCTCCTTCACGGAGTAAGTTCCGTCGCCGTTCGCGGTGGCGCGCGATGCCCAGAAGTCCGCGATGCCCCGCAGCAGTTGCCAGCCGTGTCCGGCCAGCCAGTCGCGGTCGCCGGTAGCCAGGTAGTACTGCCAGACGGCGAGGGAGACATCGCCCTGGAGGTGGTTCTGCGTGACGCAGTGCGGCGGGTTCCAGCTCTGACACTCCGACCAGAGGTTGCCCTTGGTCGCGCTCGTCCAGGGGTAGAACAGCCCCTCGAACCCCAGCTTCTCGGCGTTGGTACGGGCCTGGCCGCGGGTGCGGTAGCGGTACTCGACCACCGAACGGGCCAGCTCGGGACGGGTGGCCAGCAGCCCGGGGTACATCCACGTCTCGGCGTCCCAGAACACCATGCCCGCGTAGTTGTCGCTGGTCAGCCCGGCCGGGGCGATGCTGTCGCGGGAACCGGTGCGGGTGGCGGCGAGGAGCCCGTACTGCGCGGAGCGGAGCCACTTCTGGAGGTCGGGGCTGCCCGGTACGGACACGTCCGCGGACCAGTCCCGGTGCCAGACGGCGGCGCTCTCCGCGAGGACCGCGGACCAGCCGAGCCGCGCCCCGCGCCGGGAAGCCTCACGGGCGGTGGTGCGCGGGGCGCGCGAGGTGAGCGCGGTATCGATCCCGACGAACTTCTCGAAGGTGTACGTGCGTCCGGCGCTCACCCGGGCCCGAGCCGCGTCCGGGGCGCCCCGGCGCATCGTCTGCACGATCGCGCCCGCCGTTCCGGTGCCCCGGGTGCGGAACGTGCCGTCGTCGTCGAGCGCGATCCGGCGTGCGCCGCGCGGGTCGAGCCGGCCGGTGACCGTCGCCGTGCCGCTCCAGTGCGGGGTCATGCGCAGCCGGACGGCGCCGGTGTGCACGGAGGCGCGGTCGGCCAGCACCTCGTACACCAGGTCGGTCGCGCGGCCGTCGGAGGTCGTCCAGCGCAGCGACGTACGCACCAGCCCGCAGCGCAGGAACACCGTCTGGCGGTACCGGGAGATCCGGCCCGCCGGAGTGGCGGAGCCGTACGTCTCCGCGCCCACGCGCACGTCGAGGCCGGTCCAGCTCGGCAGCGCGGCGGCCACTTCGCGTCCGGCGGCCAGGTCCTCGTCCCGGCCGAAGAGCCCGGCGACGAAGGCCCCGTCGTAGCGCGGGGTGTACAGCGGCCAGCCGGTCTTCTCGCCGCGCTCCGCGTATCCGGCGCCCGCGGCGGGCACCCGGTGGCCCAGGTATCCGTTGCCCACATAGGGGTCGTAGCCCTTGGCCTCGCCGAACGTGGTGGACGTCGGAGCCCAGGCGGGGTCGGTGTCGTGGCCGCAGGCGGGATGCGCGCCGGACCCGGGACTGCCGGCGGGGCCGACGACCGGCGGGCGCGCGGCCCGGTGCGAGGCGTGGGCGACGGGCGGCAGGGACGCGATCAGGGCGCAGGCGACCAGTGACGTGAGGAGGGAGGTTCGCGAGGGACTCACGGTATGAACGTAGGTAAACGGACACGGCACATCGACGCACGGCGCGCGGGTGAACGGCTGACACGGCGACGACGCGGGTGAACGGTTGATACGGCGACGACGCGGGTGAACGGCCTATACGGCAACGACGCGGGTGAACGGCTGATACGGCAACGGACGGAGGTACCCGTGGTTGGACCTCCCTCTGGGGGCAACGGAAAACCGTTGGACCCCCGGCTCCGGATGTTCGACGATCCGCACCTGTGACGACGAAACAGCTTCTGGTCCACGCCGCTGCCCGCAACAACGCCGAATGGTGTGCCGCGATGAGCCGGTCGCACGGCTCGGCGAGCACGTTCGGGCCCCAGGCCTGGACCGCCCCGGCTCGTACCCCGCTCTACTACCCCGACGCGGTCACGCTGGCGCCGGGCACCGAGTCGTCAGCGGTGACGACCGGGATCGACACCACGACGCCCGGGGCGTCGGTCAAGGACAGCTTCGCCGACCTCGACCTGGTGGCGGAGGGATTCCAGGTGCTGTTCGAGGGGCAGTGGATCCACCGTCCGGCAGCTGCTCCCGCCACCGCGTCGGACCTCGGCTGGGAGGTGGCCGGAACCCCGGACAGGCTGCGCGCCTGGGCGCGGGCCTGGGACGACGGCAATGGCAACGCGGATCTCTTCCGGCCCGAACTGCTCGACGACCCCGCCACGTTCGTGATCGCCGGAAGGTCCCCCGACGGCACAGTGACCGCTGGAGCTGTGGTGAGCCGGAGCGGCCAGGTCGTCGGGGTCTCGAACGTCTTCGCGCTGAACGGAGGGCCCGACGCGGCCTGGCCGGTCGTGCTGGACGCGGTGCACTCGCTGTTTCCGGCGGTCCCTGTGGTCGGCTACGAACATGGCGACGATCTGGAGTCCGCCCTCCGGCACGGCTTCGAGCCGGTCGGTCCGCTGCGGATCTGGCTGCACGGTTAGGGTCTGCGGGTCGGCTGCACGGTTAGGGACCGCGGGTCCGGTCTGCCGGTCTGCTGGTCGGTGCGGCGGTGCGGCGGTGCGGCGGTGCGGCGGTGGGGATCAAGCCGCGAGGCCCGTCTTGAGGCCCGCGCCGCACAGCGGTACGACGACGCTGCGGTCCTCCCAGCCGCCGACCGCGGCCCAGCACGCGACCCCCGTCGTCTCCACGTAGAAGCCGCGGGCGGCCAGATCCAGCTGGGCGTCGCGGATCTGGTCCTCGGTCACGGTCAGGAAGGTGCCGCCGGACTCGCGCACCGCCGCGAGGATCGCCCGGGCGCGCGGGGGACGCGGGATGGCGATGCCTTCGGCGAGGGTGGGGGAGGGCGCCCCGGCCGGACCGTCGAGGAGACCGTCCGCCCCGGCGCGGAAGGCGTCGGCCAGCGGGGAGACGGCCTCGGCCTGTACGGCGATCAGGGCCGGGCGGGTATCGATCAGGCCCTGATCGCGGAGCTCCGCGACGGCCAGGGCCGCGCCGAGGAGCAGGGTGCCGTTGCCGACCGGTACGGCGATCGCGTCGGGGAGCCTGCCGCCGAGGTCCTCCCACAGCTCGTACACGTAGGTCTTCGTGCCGTGCAGGAAGTACGGGTTGAACACGTGCGAGGCGTAGAAGGTGCCGGGTGCGTCGGCGGCGGCTCGGGCGGCCAGGGCGGTGGCCTCGCGGTCCCCGGCGACGATTTCCAGCCGGGCGCCGTGGGCCCGGATCTGCTCGGTCTTCTTCGGGGACGTGCCCTCGGGGACGTGCACCGTGCACGGCAGTCCGGCGCGGGCGCAGTAGGCCGCGACGGCGGTGCCCGCGTTGCCGCTGCTGTCCGCCACGACGCGCGTGGGAGAGAGGCTCCGGGCCAGTTCGGAGAGCATCACCGCCCCGCGGTCCTTGAAGGAGAGCGTCGGCATGAGGAAGTCGAGTTTGGCCGAGACCGCACCGGTGAGCGGCACGAGCGGGGTGCGGCCCTCACCGAGAGTGGTGGTGGGCGCGGCGAGCGGCAGTACCTCCTCGTAGCGCCAGAGGGAGTTGACCCTTCCGGGCAGCGCACCGGCACGCAGGGGGGCCGCGATCTCGAAGTCGAGGTCCCAGGGGCCGCGGCAGACCGGGCAGCACCAAGTCAGCGAGGAGACGTCGGCACGGGTTCCGTCCCGCGGGCAGAGGTAAGAGGTGGCCATGGCAGCCAGCATCCCAGGAGCGCGCGCGGGGAGTCGGCGGCTGAGGGGGCCGGTTCGGCGCGTCGCTGGGCAACTGCCGGATATGCGCACGTCGATCATGAATCATCACTTCGAGTGAATCTCTGGCCTTTGCTTGCGGTTCGGAACCGACGGTTGCGACGCTGTTGCAGTCTGTCAACCTCTTGGGGAGTGGCCTGTGACTTTCGGTGAGCAGCCCGCCTATCTGCGCGTTGCGAGCGATCTGAGAGAGAAGATCGTCAACGGTTCGCTGCCGCCGCATACGCGCCTGCCGTCCCAGGCGCGTATCCGCGAGGAGTACGGGGTCTCGGACACCGTCGCACTGGAAGCGCGCAAAGTGCTGATGGCCGAGGGCCTGGTGGAGGGCCGCTCCGGCTCCGGTACGTATGTGCGCGAGCGCCCGGTCCCGCGCCGGATCGCCCGTTCCGGCTTCCGGTCCGAGGCGGGTGCCAGTCCGTTCCGGCAGGAGCAGACGGCCGAGGGGGCGCGGGGTACCTGGGAGTCACGGAGCGAACAGGAGGGGGCGAGTGCGGAGATCGCCGAACGGCTCGGGATCGAGCCCGGTGACCGGGTGATGCGTACGCGCTACGTGTTCCGGGAGTCGGGCGAGCCGATGATGCTCTCGACCTCCTGGGAGACCCTCGCTGTCACGGGGCGCACGCCGGTGATGCTGCCGGAAGAGGGTCCGCTGGGCGGCTGCGGGGTGGTCGAGCGGATGGCCGCCATCGACGTGGTCGTGGACAACGTGGCCGAGCAGGTCGGCGCGCGCCCGGGGCTGGCGGAGGAGCTCTTGGCGCTCGGCGGCGTGCCGGGGCATGTCGTCATGGTGATCGAGCGCACGTACTACGCCTCGGGGCGGCCGGTCGAGACCGCCGATGTGGTGGTGCCGGCCGATCGCTATCGGATCGCCTACCACCTGCCTGTCCGGTGACCGTCCAGCGGAAGGGCCGTTCCTGCTGGGTGACCGATAGCCGGTGGCACCCGTCCGGCGCCCGTGACGACAAGTTAACGTCCGCGCGGTTTCCGTAACGGCCGGGCAATCGTCTCCCACGCCGACTTGTCATGTCCTGCTCCTAACTTCCCGTTCGAACCCGCACACCGGACTGACGAACGGGAAGTCACCGATGACGGACACAGCCATACCCCAGACGGCCGGGGCTCTTGAGGCGGCTGCCGCCCCAGCAGCTCCGGCCGCCGCCCCAGGAGCCTTGGGCGCCGCGCCGGGAGCTCCGGAGGGCGCTCCGGGGGCCCCGGACGGCGCCCCCAAGAACCCGAAAGACGCGCCGGGAGCTCCGGAGGGCGGGGCCGGATCTCCGGAGGGCGGAGCGGGATCCCCGCCGCCCGGCCGCAGTTACGCCAAGCTCGCCGCCGACGAGAGCCGTGAGGACTACTCCCTCCGCTACGCACCGCACTCGTTCCGGCGCTGGTCACCCGGCACGGTCGCGGGCACCGCGCTCGGCGGTATCGCCTACCTGGCCGACTTCGCCATCGGCGCCTCGATCGTCTTCACCTACGGCTTCACCAGCGGGTTCGCCTCGATCATGGCCGCAGCGACGATCATCTTCCTCACCGGCATCCCCATCGCCCGAGCCTGCGCGAAATACGGCCTGGACATGGACCTGGTCACGCGGGGCGCCGGATTCGGCTATTTCGGTTCGACGCTGACCTCGCTGATCTACGCGTCCTTCACCTTCATCTTCTTCGCCCTCGAAGGCTCGATCATGGCGCAGGCCATGCATCAGGCCATCGGGCTGCCGGTCCAGGCGGGCTATCTGATCACCACCCTGATCGTCATCCCGATCGTCTTCCGGGGGATGGGCGCCCTCGCCAAGGTCCAGGCCTGGACCCAGCCGATCTGGATCATCGGCATGGTGCTGCCGTTCGTCGTCCTCGCCTTCGAGGCGCCGGACGCCTGGGGCGCGTTCAGCTCCTTCGGCGGTACGGAAGGCGCGGGTCCGGGATTCTCCTGGATCGGCTTCGGACTCGGCACGGGCGTCGCGCTCTCACTCATCGCCCAGATCGGCGAACAGGCCGACTACCTGCGCTTCATGCCGGCGAAGACGGAGGCCAACAAGCGCCGCTGGAACATCGCGGTCCTCGCCGCCGGTCCCGGCTGGGTGATCATCGGCGCGGCCAAGCAGCTCGGCGGCGCGCTGCTCGCCTTCGTCGCACTCGAAGCGGTCGGCAAGACGCACGCGCTGGAGCCGATCGCACCGCAGATCGAGGCGCTGAAGCCCTGGCTCGGCTCGTTCGCCCTGCCCGCGGCCGCACTCTTCGTGATCGTGTCGCAGATCAAGATCAACGTGACCAACGCCTACAGCGGCTCGCTGTCCTGGTCGAACTTCTTCTCCCGGATCACCCACCGCCACCCCGGCCGGGTCTGGTACATCTTCCTCAATCTCGCCATCGCGCTGACGCTGATGGAGATGAACATGTTCGCCGCCCTCAACAAGCTGCTGGGCTTCTACTCGAACGTCGGCATCGCGTGGATCGCGGCGGTCGCCGCCGACCTGGTCATCAACAAGCGGATCGGGCTGAGCCCCCCGTACATCGAGTTCAAACGGGCCTACCTGTACGCGGTGAACCCGGCGGGATTCGGCTCGATGGTGATCGCCTCCACCGTCTCGATCCTCGCCTTCTTCGGGCTGTTCGGTGCGTACGCGGAGGCCTTCTCCACCTTCATCGCGGCCGGCCTCTCGCTGACCCTCTGCCCGCTGATCGCCTGGGCGACCAAGGGCAGGTACTACCTGGCCCGGCCCAATCCGGTGAACGGTCCGGGAGCCGAGGTCGCGGACATCACCGCCACCCACACCTGCTCGGTCTGCGAAACGGCCTACGAGCTCCCGGACATCGCGGACTGCCCCGTGCAGTCCGGCCCGATCTGCTCGCTGTGCTGCTCGTTGGACGCGGACTGCGGGGACGTCTGCCGCAAGGAGCCGGCCAACGGCCCGGTCCTCATGCCGATGCCCGTACTGCGTGACGGAGCGGGGGAGGGCGCGGCGGCGGACGCGAGCCGGGTGTAAGGCGGCCCCGGCCGGCCTGTGGGCCCGCCCGTCCCACTCGGGGCAGCTGAGGGCGGGTCGGAGCGGGCCGGTGCGAACCGGCCAGGGGGCGCAGCCAGTTGGTTGCGCCCCCTGGTGCTTGGTCCACACCTGGCCGGATCAGTATCTCTTTGTGCAATTCCGTATTCGTTGTGTGAAGGTCAGGCGTACGCTCGGGCATATGCGTACTGCGGTTTCCTGGGGATCCTTAGAAACATGCACGCCGTTCAGGGGAGGGGCGCAATGCTCGGGAGAGGCACGATGAGCGACAACGGTGCCGTGCTCCCTTGGCTGGTGATACGGCAGGACGACAACGGCAACCGCTACCGCGTGGGCAGGTACGCCACGCAGGACGAGGCCCAGCGAACCGCCGACAAACTCGATGTCCGCGGTCACAAGCAGCTCTACTGGGTGGAGCGGGCCGAGCAGGCCGCGCGGCCGTAGCGCGCCGTTCCGGCCCGCCGTCGGACCCGTCGGCGGCCCGGATCCCGGTGTCCGAGGTGCCGCGAGCCGGCACGGCTGCCACGCCCCTGGGGCGGTCCTGCCGGGTATTACGCTCCGGGGCATGAGTGATCGCGTGGTGGTGGCCGGAGCCGTGTTCGACCGGGGGCGGCTGCTCGCCGCGCGGCGTAGCGCCCCGCCCGAGCTGGCCGGCCGGTGGGAGCTGCCCGGCGGCAAGGTGGAGCCGGGGGAGAGCGGTGAGCAGGCGCTCGTGCGCGAACTCCGCGAGGAGCTCGGCATCGAGACGGAACCGCTGGAGCGCGTCCCCGGCCAGTGGCCGCTCAAGCCCGGCTATGTGCTCCGCGTGTGGACGGCCCGTCTGGTGTCCGGCGTGCCCGCGCCGTTGCAGGATCACGACGAGCTGCGCTGGCTCGGCCCCGATGAGGGCGACTCGGTCGACTGGCTGGAGCAGGATCGCCCCGCGGTGGCCGAAGTCGTACGGAGGCTGGCCGACGGCGCACACCACTGAGCGGAGTGATTGCCCTGCGGCGCGCACCGCAGGGTCCGTGCGCCCTTTCCTTCCGCGCACACCCGTTCGTGCGCATGGCCTTACACCCGTACGCCCCACGTGTCGTCGCCGCCCGGTATTCCGTGCTGATTATCGGGTATGTCCTGTTTGGCCCCCGTAAACAGGACGTTCTCCATGGCTGGTCTTGGGAAGTGATCGGCGTGATCGATACCAGAGGCGACTGCGCCGAGTGGAGCTTTCCGGCTGTTCCCGGCGCCGTGCGCACGGCGCGGCACGCCGTTCACGAGGCGCTGCGCGGCTGGGGGCTGGACGCGGCCGTCGGGGATGTGGCAGTACTCCTGGTCAGCGAGCTGGTGACCAACTCCATGCGCTATGCCTCGGGGCCCATCGGGGTGCGAATGGTGCGGCCTCATCGCAGCGGTGACGACCCCGGGGCGCATGCCGGTCTGGTGGTGGAAGTCTCCGATCCGCTTCCGGATCCGCCCACCGAACGTACGGCGGGACCCGATGACGAGGGCGGCAGAGGACTGCAGCTCGTGGCCCGCTCCGCCAGGCGATGGGGGGTCAGGTGCGGAAAGAGCGGCAAGACGGTGTGGTTCGAGCTGGCCCTGCCTGGTTAGGAGTGGGGTGGGACAAGCGGCGATCACCAGTGGTCTTACAGAACCTGGCCGAAAGGGACTGAGACCGTGCTGTGATCGTGAACGCCGTGTCGGCGAGGGCCGTAGTGCTGAATACTGCGGGCAGGACCGGTCCGGTGTGTGAGCTGGAGGGGACGGTCGCGTGAGCGAAATACCTGGGACAGCGGGCGACGTCGTGTGGCAGAGCAGTCCGCCTGGCTCGATCTACGACTACATCAGGGTCGCCTCCTTCTCGATCGGCCCCGACGGTCTGATCGAGCAGTGGAGCCGCCGGGCCGCCGGCCTCTTCGGCGTTGCCGCGCACGAGGCGCTGGGCAAGGACCCGGTCGAGGCCTTCATGCCCGGTGAGCTGCGCCGTGACGGCCATCGCCGGATCGGCGAGGTGCTCGACGGCAAGGAGTGGACGGGACTCGTCCCCTTCCGGATGCCCGGCGAGGACGCACTCCACGGCCTGGCCGAGATCTATGTGATGCCGAGTGAGACGGCGACGGGTGAACGGGCTGCGGTCTGCATCGTCGTGGACGTCCGCGCGCTCCGCGGCATCGAGACAGACCTCGCCGCCTCGCAGGCGATTTTCGGCCAATCTCCCTTCGGCTTCGTTCTGTTCGGTACCGACTTCACGGTGCTGCGGGCCAACCAGCGCTTCGCCACCGTCTTCGGCGGCCGGGCCGACGACCACCGCGGCCGCACCGTCCACGACTATCTCGCCGGCACGGAGGCCGACCGGCTGGCCGCCACCCTCAGCCGGGTGCTGACGACCGGTGAAGCCGTCACCGACCTCCAGCTCGTCGGCACCGCCCCGGGCGAACCGGGGCGTCGGCACTGGTCGATGAACCTCTACCGGGTGCACAGCGGATCGGGCCGCCCCATCGGCATCGCCGGAATCGCCACCGACGTCACCCGGCGCCATATCGCCGCCCGTGAGGCCGCCAGCGCCAGGCGCAACCTCGCACTGCTCAACGAGGCCAGTGCCCGCATCGGCAACTCCCTCGACCTGGAGACCACCGCCCGCGAACTCCTCGACGTCGCCGTACCGGGCTTCTGCGACCTGGCATCTGTCGACCTCTACCAATCACTCCTCACCGGTGAGGAGGCGCCGCCGGGCAGCTGGAGCTCGCTGCGTCAGGAATCGGTCGGCGGCTCCGCCGAACTGCGCCGCGTCGCCTTCGCCAGCGCAGTCTCGGACGCGATGCCTGACGCGATGCCCGATGCCATGCCCGACGCGATGTCCGGCAGCGGCTCCGGCATGGCCGTCGGCCCCGGCACGGCCGCGGGCACCGGGCTCGGCCAGGGCGCTGGTCCGGGCCCTGACACCGGCTATGGCCCCGCCGCTGGTCCCGGCTACGGCCGGGCCGCCGGCTCTGGTCCCGGCCGTGGCTCCGGCACCGCCCACGGTGGTGATGCCCCGCTGGGCCAACCGGCCGCCGGACCGCCCGCGCTCGGAGCGGTGCACCGCTACCCGTTCAACTCGCCGTGCGCCATAGCCCTGCGCACCGGCCACGTCGAGGACGTGCCCGGCGACGACCGCGGATTCGTCCAGTCCACCTTCGCGGTGCCGATGGTCGCCCACGACACCGTGGTCGGCCTCGTGCAGTTCTCCCGTACGAAGGGCAGTGAGCCCTTCGGAGAGCGGGACCGGGCGCTGGCCACCGAACTCGCCGCCCGCGCCGCCGTCTGCATGGACAACGCCCGCCTCTACCGGCGCGAGCACGAGCGCGCCCTGATACTCCAGCGCAGCCTGCTGCCCCCCGGCGACCCCGAGGCCGCCGGCCTCGACATCGCCTGCCGCTATCTGCCGGGCAACACGGCGACCGAGGTGGGCGGCGACTGGTTCGACGTGATCGAACTCCCCGGGCACCGGACCGCCCTGGTCGTCGGTGATGTGATGGGCCGCGGACTGCGTGCCGCGGTGGCCATGGGGGAGCTGCGCACCGCCGTGCGGACCCTGGCCCTCCTCGACCTGGAACCCGCCGAGGTGCTCTCCGCGCTCGATGAAGTCGCCCGAGGCCTCGGCACCCCCGGTGGCAGTACCTCCTCCGACGGAACCGGCGGCGCCCAGTGGCCCTCGCGGGCCGCGCACAAGTCCCGAGAGGCGGACCTCTCCGAGGTCTATCTGGCGACCTGTATCTACGCCGTCTACGACCCGGTCACCCGACGGTGCACCTTCGCCAATGCCGGACATCTTCCCCCTGTCGTGGTCGAGCCGGGTGAACCGGCGCTGCTGCTCGACGTCCCGCCCGGCATGCCGCTCGGTGTCGGCGGCGAGCCCTTCGAGGAAGTCGAGGTCGAACTCAAGGAGGGCGCCCTCCTCGCCCTCTACACCGATGGTCTCGTCGAGTCCCGCGACCATCCGCTGGACGAAGGGCTGGAAGCGCTGCGCGGTGCCCTCGTCGAACCCGCACCGCTTCTTGAGGACGTCTGCGACCGCGTACTGAGCACCCTCGACACCCGCCACGGCGAGGACGACATCGCCCTGTTGATGGCCCGCATCCAGGGGCTGCCGACCGAAGCCGTCGGGGACTGGCGGCTGCCGCGCGAACCCCGCTCGGTCGGCCGTGCCCGCGAGCTCGCCCGCGGCCAGCTGCTCGCCTGGGACCTCGACGACCTGGTGGACACCACCGAACTGCTCGTCAGCGAACTCGTCACCAACGCCCTGCGGTACGGCGAGGGCGAGATCAGGCTCAGGCTGCTGCGCGACCGTACTCTCGTGTGCGAGGTATGGGACTCCGGTCTCGTCCAGCCGCGGCGGCGGCGGGCACGCGATACGGATGAGGGCGGTCGCGGCCTGCAACTGGTCGGTCTGCTGAGCGCGGCCTGGGGATCGCGCCGTACACCGCGCGGCAAGACGGTCTGGTTCGAGCTGTCGCTGCCCGACGGCCGGCCCGCCGCCGAGCGCACGGTCGAGGAGCTTCTGAGCATGTTCTGATCGTTCTCGTCGCTCTGCTCACGGCCCGGACCGGACTCACGAAGCCGTCTTCAGAGCCGCGAGACGTGCCTCGACCTCCGCGCTGTCCCCCAGTGAGTCCAACTGCTCGAACTGGGCATCCAGCGACGACGCGGCAAGCTCCTGCTTGCCCACCGCCTTCGCCTCCTCGCGCCGCACCTTGTCCTCGAACCGGCTGATCTCACTGGTCGGGTCGAGGACATTGATGTTCTTGACGGAGTCCATCATCTGGTTCTGCGCCTGCGCGGACTTGGCCCGTGCGACCAGCTCGTCCCGCTTGGCCTTCAGCTCTGCCAGCTTGGCCTTCATCTGATCCAGCCCGGACTTGAGCTTGTCCACCACCTCCGTCTGCGAGGCGATGGTGGGCTGCGCCGTCTTCGCCTCCTTCTCCGACTGGAGCTGCCGGCCGAGCGCGACCTTGGCCAGGTTGTCGAACTTGTCGGCATCGGCCGCCGATCCGCCCCCGCGCAGCTCATCCGCCTTGCGGCTGGCGGCGAGCGCCTTCTCGCCCCACTCCCTGGCGGCGTCGACATCCTCCCGGTGGTCCTGCTCCATCAGCCGCAGATTGCCGATCGTGGCTGCCACGGCCTGTTCGGCCTCCGAGATATTGGACGTGTAGTCGCGGATCAGCTGGTCCAGCATCTTCTGTGGATCCTCGGCCTGGTCGAGGATCGCGTTGATGTTGGCCTTCGCCAGCTGGGTGACGCGTCCGAGAACGGTCTGCTTGGTCATGGCACCTCTCCTGTGTGTTCAGTGCTGCTGCGCTCGGTGCTGCTGCGCCCCCTGCTGCTGGGCCCAGTGGCGTGGTATGCCCGGGCTGCCTTCTTCCGTGCTGCCTACACGCGGCGCGGTCAGAACCGGCCGCCCCCGCCCCGTCGGCCCCGGGTGCCTCCGCCGCCGAAACTGCCGGGCCCACCGCCCCCGCCGAACCCCCCTCCGCCCATCCCTCCGCCGAATCCGCCACCCCCGAATCCGCCTCCCCGGCCGCCGCCTCCCAGGAGCCCGCCGAGGATGATCCCGCCGAGGACCGCACCGCCCATGCCACCGCCCCCACTGCCCACTCCTTGTACACCGCCCGGACCATGTCGGTTCCCGTATGCCCGTACGTCCTGTTCCGCCATGTTCTGTGCCTGCCCGGCCAGCGAGTCCGCCCGGTGCGCCTCGGCCAGCGCACCCTGTGCGTCATCCGTCCCGGCCAGCTCTCCGGCCCGCTCCAGCCTCCGCTGTGCCTCCGCCAGACGGGTCCGCGCCTGGCTGCCGACCGCGCCCCGATGGGTGCTGATGTAGTCGGCGGCTGCGCCGACCGCCGAACGCGCGGTGAGCATCGTCTGGTCGAGGAGGGAGCGCGCCCGCTGATTGCCCTGCTCCCGCTCGCGGGCGCCGGCCAGTGACTCGTCCAGCGCCGCGTCCGCCTCCTCCACCCGGCGCAGCGCCTCGATCGGGTCGTAAGGACCGGCCCCCAGCTCCTCCCGCACGTCACGGATCACCGCCGTCGCGCGGGCGATCCGGCCTCGGAGGTCCGCCGTGGAAACCCCCTCCGCGGTTCCTTCCAGCAGCCCGCCCGCGTCGGCCAGGTCCGTCTCCGTCTCGGTGAGCGCGGCCGGCAGTCTGCCCGCGGCCTCTTCGATCTCCCCCGCGCGCCGGTCGACGGCGTCGACGAGGGTGGCCGCCTGGCCGACCGCGCCTTCGGCGGCCCGTACGTATACGGCGGCGGCCGCGTTGTCACCGCCGTCCACCGCCTGCCGGGCCTGGTTGAGCGAGGAGGTGGTGAAGACGAGCCGGTCCTTGGCCTGTTCGACAGCGCCCGCGACGGGAGCCGAGGCCGACTCCGCGTAGCGGGCGCGCATGGAGGTGAGGGCCGCCTCGGCCGTGGAGACCCGGCCCGCGAGCGAACGGAACGCGGTCTCGGCCGCGGCGAGGGCCTGCGGGGCGTTGCGTTCGAGCGCCCGGAGCCGGTCGAAGTCCTCGGAGACCGCGTCCAGGCGGGTGTTGGCGTCCGCGCAGCGGCTGAGGATCTCGTCCAGCATCCGCCTCCGGGTGGCGTCGTCCTCGGGAATGGCGTCGTCGAGCTGCTGGCGCAAGCGGAACGCGGCCGTGAGTTCGCCCCTGGCGTAGGCGACGGCCTCGGTGAACGGGGCTGCGGCCTCTTCTCCGAACTGGGCCGTGGCGAACCCGAGCTCTTCGTCGCTGGTGCGGACCGCGTCGTCCGTGGCGACCAGCGTCTCCTTGGCGCGGGCGTCGAGCTCCGGCAGCGGAGTGGGCGGTTCCGCCGCCGGGCCCCGGTCGCCCGGTCCCCAGCCGGTCGCGCCGGGCGTCGTGCGGGTGGCCGTACGCCGCCTCCGGCGGGTGTAGGCGAATGCGGCGGCCGCCAGTACCGCGACCACGACGACGATCGGGAGGACCAGGTCCCCGGCGCTCGTCCCGCCCGAGCTCCCCGCCCCCGGGTCGTCGGCGCCCGGGGTGATCGTCGGTGTGGGTACGGCCGCGCCGGCCAGGACGGCGGAGTACCCGTTGGCGGCCCCGATCGCGGCGCCCGCCCAGTCGTTCTCCTTGAGCGCCGGCTCGATGGCGGTCGACGCCACCTCCTGGAGCTGGGCGTCGGTGAAGCGGGAGTCCTGGTCGACCGAGTACGCGTACTGCCGGTCGCGGGTGGCGACGGCGAGCAGGACGTCATCGCGGCCGAGTCCGTTGCGGTCCGCCGTCTCGTCGGCCCAGTTCTGCGCGGACCGCCCGGAGAAGTCACGGACGTACACCACGAAGAGCTGGACGCGGCGCTCGTCGTACAACTGGTCGAGCGCCGGGACGACCTGGCCTTTTCGGTTCCCCAGTGCGCCGACCCGGTCGGTGATCTGTCCGTCCCGGGACAGTGTGACGGGATCGTCGGCGCGGGCGGTCAGCGCGGCGGGAAGGGCCAGCCAGCACACCGTCATCAGTACGGCGAGCAGGGCCCGGCCCGGTATGAGGGTCCGGGTTCGGCTCTCGGGCTGCGTCACGTTTGTGAGGCTATGTCCACCTCTGGTGGACCGCGACCCGGCCCATGATCTGTCCGGCCGGCCCGGGAACGGCCCCGGGAGCTGGTGCGTCCTGCTTCTCGTACGGGAGTGCCCGCCGAGGCTCACCTCCCGGTGTTCGTGCAGCCGGAGTACACCGATCGGGACCTACAGCCGGAACACAGGGGGCGCGCACGTGCGTGGGCGAATGAAGCGGGCGGCAGCGGCGGCACGGAAGGGGGCGGCCCGGCTCCTCGGAAGCCGGCCGAGGCGGATCGCGCTGGGGCTGGTCCTGGTGCTCGTGGTACCGGTCCTCACCGCGGGCGTGGCCCTGCGGCTCAACTTCACCGGTGACCCGGGGGACGGCACCCGGACCCGGGGCCGCGACGCGATCTGGCTGGGCCACGCCTGGGTCGACGGCCGGAAGAAGGACGCCGACCTCGCCGCCTTCGCCGCCCGGATCAACGGGACGGGCATCAAGGACCTGTACGTCCACGCCGGGCCCCTGGAACACGGCGGCACGCTGCCCGCCTCCGACTACCCCCGGGCGCACTGGCTGATCGAGGCCGTGCACCGCACCATGCCCGGCATCCGGGTCCAGGCCTGGCTCGGCGACAGACTCGCGTCCGAAGGCGGCCAGGGGCTGCACCTGGAGCGCGCCGGGTCGCGCGACGCGGTCGTCGGATCGGCGCGGCAGATCCTGGACGCGGGCTTCGACGGTGTCCACTTCGACCTGGAACCCCTGCACTCCGGCGACGCCGACTACCTCTCGCTCCTGGACGACCTGCGCGCCCTCACCCGGGCGCGAGAGGTGCCGCTGTCCGTGGCGGCCCACCAGATCGACCCGCTGCCCGCCGCGCAGACCGTCCTCGGCGCGCTCACCGGCCGCGGAAAGTGGTGGTCGCAGAAGTACTTCGGACAGGTGGCCCGCCGAGTCGACCAGATCGCCGTCATGTCGTACGACACCTGGATGCCGATGGAGGGCCTGTTCGGCGGGTACGTCGCCGAACAGACCTCGCTGGCCCTCGAAGTGACGCCGCGCGACACCGACCTGCTGATGGGGCTGCCGTTCTTCCACGAGAACGACCTGGGGCACCACGCCTCGGCGGAGACGGTCGCGGCCGCGGTCCGCGGCACCAGGCTGGGGCTGGGGCGCACGGACCGCGGCCGGGAACGGTTCGGGGTCGCGCTCTACGTCGACTTCGCCGCACGGGACGGCGACTGGGCGGCGTACCGGGAGGGCTGGCACTGACCTGCCCTGCGGTGGCGGCCGCCGCGCTCAGATGCTGAAGCGCTCCTTGGCGAGCAGCGGCCGTACCCGAGACCGGAATCCTCCGGTCCGGAACGGCCGCTGCAGGAGTCCCGGGCGGATCGCCTGGGCCAGCGCCGCGGCGATCATGCCCTGGTCGAGGGCGAGCTGGTAGTCGCTGACCCGTCCGGTGGAGACGTTGACGGAGTCCCGGAACCCGTAGCCGTCGTGATAGGCACCGAAATCGCGGTCCAGGGCCCGCAGATTCGCCACCGCCTCTGCCGGTGCGTAGGGCAGGGCGAGGAACGAGGCATGCGGGGTGACGACACCGTTGGTGAACGCCGACGGAGGCGGCAGCGGCTCGCCGTCCGTGGTGCGGGTCCGGTCCGTGTTGGAGGCGTAGCCGTCGAGCTGCATGCCGAGCGCGTCGACCCCGTACTCCTGGTATCCGCCCTCGGGGATGTTGGCGGGGGAGAAGCCCCAGTACCCGTACTCCGCCTCTGACGTGCCGTGCTCGATCTGGCTCCGCACGTACCGTTGATGGGTCAGGCCCCACGACTTCGGTGACCACTCCGGCTCCGGCACGAACAGCGGAACCATCAGCGCCTCGAACATCGACCCGCCCCAGGTGGGGACGAGCTTGCGGCCGCCGTGCGTGTAGTGGCCCTGCCAGACGCGGATGCCGTCCATCGCCACGTAGCTGCCCTGCGGCTGCTGCTCCTGCTCATTTCCGGGAAGCATGGTGCGCAGCAGGTGCCAGTAGTGGTCGGCGGGCAGTGTTCCGTCCGCGATCCCCAGGTAGCTGGCCATCCGGGGCTCGGTGTTGAGCGCGCCGTAGTGATGGCCCGTCGGTTCCCCGGTGTCGGTCCAGAAGCCGCCGCGCAGCTGTCCGGGTCCGGCGACCGGGTCGGCCGGATCGAAGGGGGTGTAATAGTACGACCAGTCGGCGTCCGCCAGGATGCGGCCGATGCGGGACCGCAGCGCGGGGGCGGCGTCCGCGGCGATGCGCAGACCGGTGATCAGCCAGGCGTTGTCGACGGAGGAGAGGAACGGGCGGACGGGGTCGCCGGTCCCGGGCCACTCGGTCAGTACCGAACCGTCGTGTGCGTCGTACCAGTTGAGCCAGAAGCCGTGATGACGCTCCAGCTTCTCCACGGACCGGACCGTGCGCTCCAGCCTGCGCCGCATCGTGGAGTCGCTGATCACCCCGAGCCCGCCGGCGGCGACGGTCGACCACAGGCCGCAGCCGATATTGGTGGGCGAGGTCTGGCGCGACTGGACGGGGCCGCCCGGACCGCTCACGTCGATCTTGTCGACGGCGAGACCCAGACCGGTCGTCATTGCCTCGATCGAGTGATACGTATCGCGGAACCAGCGCAGCAGCAGCGGTGTATCAAAGGCATGAACAAGGTGAGCGGCGTCCGCCGGAGGCGCGGACCGAGTGGTGGGAACGGCACGCGCCGGGGACATGGGCGCGACCCCGAGGGACAGAGCGGCAGCCCCGGTCCCGGTGGTGGTGAGAAACGTGCGACGGTCCATGAAGGTCCAGCTCCCGTTGGCAGAAGGGGGATGGGGGATTTCGTGGCGTGCTCGATGCGGCGCCGAAGAGCCGCCCGGGGGTGGTGCTGCGCCTGTGGCGCGGTGTCCGGATGTGGCTGCCGGCGAGGCCCCGGCTGTGGGGCCGGGGTCGCGCCGGGAGTACCGGTGCGGGGTCCGGCGACCGTCAGGTGACGCCGGACCCCGCACGGTGGGGGGCCGTCAGGAGGCTCCCGGTCTGAGGGCCGACGTCAGTCGGCGATGCGCGGCAGCGTGCGGGTGCGGCCCATCTCGCCCAGCCAGGCGGCGGAGGGCTTCGGCAGCCGCTCGAAGGTTTCCGGGTTCCAGCCGATGAGGCCGAAGGTCGGCGCGTAGGAGCCCCACTCGTAGTTGTCCAGGGCGCTCCACGCGAGGTAGCCCTCGACGCGCAGTCCGTCCTCGATGGCGGACGCGACCTCGTTCAGGGCGCCGGTGTAGTAGTCGATCCGGCGGCTGTCCCTGTCGGTCGCGATGCCGTTCTCCGTCACGATCAGCGGCATGTCGCGGCCGACGACCTCGGCGGTGTGGCGCAGCGCGTGGCCCACGGCGGAGGGGTAGTACTCCCACTGCGTGAGGGTGCGCTCCACGTCGTCGGCGGTGGGGATCGGCCCGTCCGTGCCGATCTTGGTCCGGGTGTAGGACTGCACCCCGATCCAGTCGTCGCCGCGGGCGGCCTCGATGAAGATGTCCTCGCGGGGGTGGCGGTAGGCCGCGGTGACCTCTTCGGCGCCGGGGAGCGCCTGGTAGACCTGGTTGGCGATGGTCCAGCCGACCTGGATGTCGGCGTTGATCGCCTTGACCTCCTTGACGGCCGCGTGGTGGGCGGCGATGACGGCCTGGGTGGTCTCGTCGTCGGGGGTCGGCAGCCCGGCGGGCGGGAAGCCGATGTCGCCGCGCTTGGCCTGGCCCGCCATCACGGCGATCATGTTCGGCTCGTTGATGGTGCAGACGTGGCTGACACCCTCGCTGATGACGGGTGCGCAGGCGGCGACGTAGCGGGCGAACAGCTCCGTCGCGCCCTCGGCGGTGAAACCGCCGCGTGCCTCGAACCACTGCGGCACGGTGAAGTGGTGCAGGGTGATCATGGGGCGCAGCCCGCGCTCGATGGCGCCCTCGACCATACGGCGGTAGTGGGCGATCTCGGCCCGGGAGAACTGCCCCTCGGCGGGCTCGATACGGGCCCACTCGATGGAGAACCGGTAGTCGGTGAAGCCCAGTCCGGCCAGCACGTCCATGTCCTCGTGCCAGCGGTGGTAGCTGTCGCAGGCGTCCAGGCTGGGCTCCTGGATGTGGGTGCCCGCGGTGTGCTCCTTGACCCACCAGTCGCTGTTGGTGTTGTTGCCCTCGATCTGGTGGGCGGCCGTGGAGGCGCCCCACAGGAAGTTTTCGGGGAACGGGATCTGGGTGTGAGTCATCGCGAACTGTCCTTCTGGTGCGGTGAGGGGGCGGCCGCGGGTGTGTGGGGTGCGGGCCGCTTACGTATGGGAGGGGCGGCCGGGGGCGGGTCGGGGCCGCCCCCGGGGGCGGGCTACTTCATGCCGGCGGTGGCGATGCCCTGCGTGAAGTGCCGCTGGAGCGCGATGAACACGACCAGGACCGGCAGCACGATCAGGAAGGAACCGGCCATCAGCATGCCGTTGGAGCCACCCGCCTTGTTCGGGTCGGTGGCGAAGGTGGCCAGGGCGACCGGAAGGGTGTATTTGTCGGGGTCGTTCGTCGCGATGAGCGGCCAGACGAAGTTGTTCCAGGAGCCGAGGAACGTGAAGATCGAAAGCGTCGCCAGGGCGGGCTTCACCAGCGGCATCACGATGCGCCAGAAGATGTACCACTCGCCGGCGCCGTCCATCCGGGCCGCTTCCAGCAGCTCGTCCGGGATCGACTGCATGAACTGCCGCATCAGGAAGACCCCGAAGGCGCCGGCCGCGAAGGGCAGCACCAGCCCGGCGTACGAGTCGATCAGCTGCAGCTTGCTCATCAGGACGAAGAGCGGCAGCAGCATCAGGTTGCCGGGCACCATGAGGGCGCCGAGAACCAGACCGAAGATCTTGTTGCGGCCCGCGAACTTCAGCTTGGCCAGGGCGTACCCGAGCATCGAGCAGAAGACCAGGTTCGAGACGGTGACCAGCACCGCCACGATCACCGAGTTCATGAAGTACAGCGGCAGATCGAGCTTGTCGAGCAGGTCCCGGAAGTTGTCCAGGGTCCATTCGGTCGGGATCCAGACCGGCGGGCTCGCGGTCAGTTCGCTGGTCGTCTTGAACGAGGACAGAGCCATCCACAGGAACGGCGCCGACATGATCAGCAGACCGAGCGACAGCAGGACGTAGACGAAGATCCGCTTCAGGGACCTCGGCTCCCTGCCGCCTGCCTTCCGCTCGGCGCTTCCGGGCTTCTTCGGCGGCGCCGTCGAGACGGCGCCCGGTGCATTGGTGGCGCTCATTTCGTGTTGTCCTTCAGCAGTCGGAGCTGCAGCACCGTGATGCCCATGATCACTACGAAGAGGACATACGCCATGGCGCTCGCATAGCCCATGTGGAAGAAGTTGAAGCCCTCGCGGTACATGTTCAGCGAGACGGTGAGCGTCGAGTCGGAGGGCCCGCCCTGCGTCATCACGAAGGGCTCCTCGAAGACATTGAGGTAGCCGATCGTGGTGATCACGGTGGCGTAGAGCATCGTGGGCCGCAGCAGGGGGATGGTGATCCCCCTGAACTCCTGCCAGATGCTGGCACCGTCCAGTCGTGCGGCTTCCCTCACCTCGGTGGGAATGGCCTGCAGACCTGCGATGAAGAGCACCATGACCGTGCCGACGTTGCGCCAGACCGCCATCGCGATCATCGACGGCATGGCGAGCTTCTCGGAGCCCAGGAAGTCCGGAGCGGTGAGGCCCACTTCGGAGAAGAGACCCGCCACGAGACCGTCGCTCGGATCGAGCACGAAGCGCCAGACGACGGCGACGGCGACGATGGTGGTGACGACCGGGGCGTAGAAGCCGACGCGGAAGAAGGTCCGGGCCCGGTCGATGCCGTTGTTCAGCAGTACGGCGACGACCAGTCCGAGGAAGATCGTCAGCGGTACGCCGATGACCACGAAGTACGCCGTGTTGAACAGCGACTTGAGGAACTTCTCGTCACTGAACAGCTTGGTGTAGTTCTCGAATCCGATGAAGTTCGCGTCCAGCGGGTGCGTCACGTTGCGCAGCCCGAAGTCCGTGAAGCTCATCACCAGGGTGGCGATGATCGGGACGGCCATGAAGACGAGGAAGAGAACCAGGAAGGGAGTGGAGAACAGCCAGCCGGCCATGTTCTGCATACCCAGCGAGGGCTTCCTGCGGCTTCGCGAACCCTTGGGCCCGGCGGCCGGGGACTTCGCGGTCCCCGGTCCGGCCTGCACCTTGGCCGACTCTGCGGCCTTTCCGGTCGTGGTGCTCATGGCTCCTACTTCACGAGGCCTTCGATCTGGGACTGCGCGGTCTTCAGCGCGTCCTCGGCGGACGCCTTGCCCTGGGTCACCTTCGCGATGGCCTGGTCGACCTTGTCGGTGACCTCGGTCCAGTTGGACAGCGACGGGGAGGACTTGGCGGTGTCCATCTGCTTCTTGAAGATCTGCAGATCGGCGTCGTTGGCGAGGTCACCGGAGGTCCAGGCGGCGGTGTTGGCCGGCAGGTCCTTGGTGCGCTTGTACCAGTCGGCCTGGCCCTTGGTGTCCGTCAGGTACTTGATGAACTGGGTGGCGGCGGCCTTGTGCTCGCTGTCCTTGGAGATCACCAGGGAGGAGCCGCCGGCCATCGAGACGGAGGACTTGTCGGCGGGGACGTTGGCCACCGCCCACTTGCCCTTGAGCTGCGGCTGGCCCTCGTTCAGCAGGGTGACGTGCCAGGGGCCGCCGAAGAACATCGGGACACGGCCGTTGCCGAAGTCCTTCACCACGTCGTAGCCGGGCTGTACGGACTTGTTGGAGAGCCCCTTGGAGAAGTACGAGCCGTACTCCTTGAGCGCCTTGACGGCCGCGGGGCTGTCGATGACGACATCGCCCTTGTCGTTGACTATCTCGCCGCCGGCCGAGTACAGGAAGGAGTAGAAGTTCTGCACCGTGTCCAGTCCGCTGGGCTGGATGGACAGGCCCCACTTGGTGCCCGCCTTCTTCTGGTAGGCGGTGGCGAGGTCCTGCATCTCCTTCCAGTCGGTCGGAGCTTTGGTGATGCCGGCCTTCTTGGCCAGGTCGGTGCGGTAGTAGAGGACGCGGGTGTCGACGTACCACGGCACGCCGTACGCCTGGTCGTCCACCTCGCCCTGCTTCCAGCCGGCCGGGAAGAAGTCCTTCTCCTGGAAGGTCTTGGTGTCGACCGGCTCCAGGACACCGAGCTCGGAGAACTCGCCCATGTAGCTGCCGCCCATCTGAGCCACGTCCGGCATGCTGCCGGCGGCGGCCGCGGAGACGAGCTTCTGGTGCGCGACGTCCCAGCCGACCGGGGTCACCTTCACGGTGATGTTCGGGTTGGCCTTCTCGTAGACCTTGGCCACATCCGCGAGCTTCTCGCCCTCGGCCCCCATGGCCCAGACAGTGAGCGTCTGCTTCTTGTCCGCGGCGACATCGTCGCCACCGGAACTGCCGCACGCGGTCAGACCGAGAGCGAGCACGACGGCGATACCGATACCGGTGGAGGCGGTTCTGGCGATGCGGGGCATGGAGGGCTCCTCCTTGAGCAATCCGAATGTATGCGCTGCCTGTAAGCGCATACATCACTCTGCGGCAGAGATTCAGGAATCCGCAAGAGGGTTCTAGGTCACACTCCTGCAACGTATTGGACGTCTGAATGTTCAACTTGGAACGGTAAGTGTGCTGTTTGTGAAAAAGAGAGGGATGTGACCGATTACGCACGATTGGGAAGTCCGGTCACCGGTGGCCCGTAGCGAGCCGAACGGGAGGCGATATTGTCGTGGCCATGCCTTCATTCGTCCACGAATTCCCTTTTGATCCGTCGTACGGGCGCACGCTCGACGACCTGCTGGCCATCCCCGCACCCTCCGCGCCGGACGACTTCGCGGATTTCTGGCGAGCCCGGCACGAGGCGGCTCGCGGGGTCGCCACGGCCCCGGAGATCGGGCCGGTGGAGAGCGAACGCGACGGTGTCCGGATCCACGGAGTGACGTTCACCTCGGTCGGCGGGGTGCGTCTGGGGGGCTGGCTGGCGCTGCCCGCGGACGGGCCGGTGCGGCACGGGTTCGTCATCGGCCACGGGTACGGCGGCAGGCAGGAGCCGGGGCCCGATGTGCCGCTGCCCCTGCCGGGGTCGGCCGCGATCCTGCCCTGTGTGCGGGGCATGGGGTCGCGCGGCCTCGTGGCGGGTGTCCCGGACGTCTCCGTGGCGCACGTGCTGCACGGCATCGAATCGCGCGAGACGTATGTGATCGGTGACTGCGTGGCGGACCTGTGGTGCGCCGCCTCCGCACTGCGGGAGCTGGTCCCCGAACTGGCGGGGACGGGCCCGCTCGGCTACCTCGGGGAGAGCTTCGGAGGAGGACTCGGCGCGCTGGCCCTGCCGTGGGACGACCGCTTCGGGGCCGCGCAGCTGACGGTCCCCACGTTCGGGAACCACCCGCTGCGGCTCGCGCTGCCGTGCGCGGGGAGCGGGGAGTCCGTCCGGGGGTACCACCGGGAGCATCCCGAGGTCACCGAGGTGCTGAGCTACTTCGACGCCGCGACGGCTGCGGGGTTCCTGGAGCGGCCGACGCTGGTGGCCGCGGCGCTGTTCGACCCGTCCGTGCCGCCGCCCGGCCAGTTCGCGGTGTACAACGCGCTGGCGGGGGAGCGGGAGCTGCTGGTGCTGAGCGCGGGGCACTTCGAGCATCCGGGGCTGGCCGAAGAGGCGGCGGCGCTCGGCGCGGCCCGCACGCGGTTCTTCGGGAAGTGGCTGGGGCGGTGACGCGTGTGCGGGTGAGCCGGGGGAGGGCTCTGCGCGTGGGGTGACGAGAGATGAGGTGGCCGGCGCGCGGGGGCCGGCCGGCGGGTGTCACGCGCACCGTGCCGGTCAGCCGCAGCCGCAGCTCCTGCGGCGGATCGGGGAGACCGGGAGGGTGAGCGAGACCGGTTCGCGGCCCGCGTTGTTCAGCCGCTGCACCAGCAGCTCGACCGCCTGCCCGCCGAGTTGCCGGATCGGCTGGCGCACCGTCGTCAGCGGCGGCTGGACGATCCGGCTGAGCGGGATGCCGTCGAAGCCGGTCACCGCCATGTCCTCCGGCACCCGCACGCCACGCCTGGCCAGTGCGCGCAGGGCGCCCACCGCCATCTGGTCGTTGGCGAAGAGCATCGCCTCCGGCCGCTGCCCGCCCGCGTCCAGCAGCTGTTCCGCGGCCCCCGCGCCCTCGGCCTGCGTCATCATCGTCGTCCGTACGCTCGGCGCCTCCGGCACCGGGAGCCCGGCGTCCCGGCACGCCTCCCCGAAGCCGCGGAAGCGCGCCTCGGCGTCGGGGGAGTCGGTGTCACCGGCGATGAAGGCGAGCCGGCGCAGTCCGTGGTCCTCGATCAGGTGGCGTGTCAGTTCGCGTTCGCCGTCGGCGTTGGCGACGACGATGTGGTCGAGGTGGTCGATCTCGCGGGGGCCGGCGAGCATCACCACCGGCAGCCGGCGCGATATCACCTCAAGGTCCTCGGTCGGCACGGTCTGCGCCAGGACGGCGAAGCCGTCGACCCGTCCCGCGACCTTCGCGACCAGGCTCTCCGGTCCGCCCTCCAGCGATGCCGCGATCAGCAGGGCGTACCCGTGCCGCCGCGCGGCCCGCTCCATGCCGCGGATGATCTGGTCGGAGTAGAGCATCACCGCGTCGTCGGCGTCGCTGTCCGCCTCGGCGTCGGCCTCGGCGTCCGGGTCGGCGTAGTCGGGAAAGCAGAGCCCGAGCACACCGGTGGTGCGGCTGGCCAGGCCCCGGGCGTTCCCGCTCGGTACGTAGCCGAGCTCGCGCGCCGCCTCCAGGACCCGCTCACGCGTCTGGGCGCGCACCGAATCGGGGGTGCGGTAGACCCGTGAAACCGTGGCAATGGAGACGCCCGACCGCTCGGCGACGTCGTACACCGTTGGGGCGCTCACTCGACCGTCCGTCCGCTTTTTCTCCGTGCCGACACATCTCGGCATACGCCTTTTGAAAGCGCATTCACCCTAGATCGCGGGGCCGGACGGGAGCAAGGCCATCCGGCAATCGACAGGCAACCTTGCAAGATGGCCTGTACATCTTTACGGTGGGCGCATGACGCGATCGCCCACAACCACGCCCGTCGACCCCACGGCCGAGCAGGTCGCGAATGACCTCGCGGGCGTTGTCGGGAGACTGCTGCGGCGGCTGCGTTCCTCGTCGTCCGAGAGCCTGCTCACGCCGACCCAGCGCTCGGTGCTGGCCCGGCTGGAGGACGGTGGTCCGGCCACCACGGCCGCACTGGCCCGCGCCGAGTTCGTACGCCCGCAGTCCATGCGGCTCACCCTGGGCGCGCTGGAGGAGCAGGGGCTCGTCGAGCGGGCGCCCGATCCGGACGACGGGCGCAAGTCGGTCATGTCGATCACCGGTGACGGACGCACGACGCTCGCCCAGGTGCGGGTCGCCAAGCGCAACTGGCTCGCCGAGGCCATCGCCGCCGAACTCGACGGGGCCGAGCGCCGCACCGTGGCCGAGGCGACGGCCCTCCTCGACCGCCTGGTCGGTTCATGACCGGCCGCGACCCCGTCCCGGCGATACCCCAGGCACCACAGGCCCCGGCACCCGCACACGCACTCGCACCCACACCCGCACCCGGACAGGAGAAGCCGGCGCCGGTCAGGGGCGACGTGCCCGGGTTCAGTGGCCGGCTCACCGCCCCGCTGCTGATCGGCTCGCTGCTCAACCCGCTCAACACCACCATGATCTCCACGGCCCTGGTCTCGATCGGGCACCACTTCGACATCGGCGCGGCCGATACCGCGTGGCTGATCTCGGTCCTGTATCTCGCGAGCGCCGTGGCCCAGCCCGTACTGGGCAAACTCGCCGACGTGATCGGCCCCCGCCGCGTCTTCCTCGCCGGGCTGCTCGTCGTCATCGCGTCGGGCCTGGTCGGGACGGTGGCGCCGGGCTTCGGCTGGCTGATCGTGTCCCGGCTGCTGCTCGGCATCGGTACGTCGGCCGCCTATCCGGCCGCCATGGCGGTGCTGCGCGACGAATCCGCCCGGATCGGCCGGGCCGCCCCGCGCTCCGTCCTGGCCCGGCTCTCCTTCGCGGCGCTCGGCAGCGCGGCCGTCGGGCCCACGCTCGGCGGGCTGCTCGTCATGGTCGTCGGCTGGCGCGGCATCTTCGCCGTCAACGTGCCCGTCGCGCTCATCGCCTTCGGTGCCGCCCTGCTCTGGATCCCGGCCGACCCGCCGCGCCGACGGGCCGCCGAAGGCAGTACGCCACGGCTCGGCCTGGACCCGCTCGGCATCGGGCTCTTCACCGGCGCCCTGACCGTGCTCGTCTTCTTCCTGCTCGACCTCGACCACCCGATGTGGTGGCTCCTCGCGCCGTTCGCGGTGCTCGGCGCCGCGCTGGTGCGGTGGCAGCTGCGACGGGCCAACCCCTTCATCGACCTGCGGATGCTGGCGGGAAACGCCGCCCTCTCGCGGACGTACCTGCGGCACGGAGTCAGCTACCTGCTGATCTACTGCGTGATGTACGGGTACACCCAGTGGCTTGAGGAAGCCCGTGGCTATTCGTCCGGGCACACCGGTCTGCTGATGCTGCCGATGTCCGTCGCCGCGCTCGTCTGCTCACTGCTCGGCGCCCGCACGAAGGGCATTCGCGGTCCGCTCACCCTGGCCTGCGTACTGCTCACCGCCGGGGCGGGCCTGCTGCTGTTCCTCTCCGGGGACACCCCGCTCGCCGTGCTGCTGCTCGCCGGGGCCTGCTTCGGCATCCCGCAGGGCCTGATCGGTACGAGCAACCAGGCCGCCGTGCAGGCCTACGCCCCCGCCGAGTCCATCGGTTCCGCCGCAGGCCTCCAGCGCACCGCCCAGTACATCGGGGCCATCACCGCGTCCAGCCTCATCGCCCTCGCGTACGGCCAGTCCGCCGGCGACCGGGGCCTGCACCTGATGGCCGGCGTCGCCGCCGTGCTGGGCGTCCTCCTCATCGTTCTCACCGTCACCGACCGCGCGCTGCGCGGCCGTACCTGACAACCGTTCCGCACCACTCAGCAAGGAGCACCACCATGAGCGCCACCACACTCGACCCGAAGACCGCGCTGGTCGTCGTCGACCTCCAGAAGGGCATCACCGGTCTGCCCACCGCCCACCCCAGCGCCGATGTCGTCGGGCGCGCCGCGACCCTCGCCGACGCGTTCCGGGCCAAGGGCCTCCCGGTCGTCCTGGTCCGCGTCACCGGTGGCGCCCCCGGCCGCACCGAGGGCCCCGCCCGCTCCGGTCAGCCCGCCGCCGACTGGGCCGACATCGTCCCCGAGCTCGGCCCGCAGGACGGCGACATCGTCGTCACCAAGCTGACCTGGGGCGCCTTCTACGGCACCGACCTCGACCTCCAGCTGCGCCGTCGCGGCGTGACCCAGGTCGTGGTGGCCGGGATCGCGACGAGCATCGGCGTCGAGTCCACCGCCCGCTCGGCGTACGAGCACGGCTACCACGTCACCGTCGCCACGGACGCGGTGACCGACATGAGCGCCGAGGCCCACGACAACAGCGTCGAGCGGATCTTCCCGCGCCTCGGCGAGACCGACACCACCGACGCCATCATCAAGCTCCTGGGCTGACCTCCCGCGCGGCGGGGCCCCTCAGAGCGACGGGTCCCGCCGCCGGCTCCCGGCGGGGACCTCGGTGTCAGTTCCGCGACCGTCAATTGTCATGAGCATGCTTATAGATGGGGCCGCCCGTGTCTCCCGGCCCCTGGAATGGCGGATTCCAGTCAGTGTCCGGTTCCGCCGCACGGGTGAGGTTCGGGCCGGCTGCGCCGTGTCTGCGGCGCCCCTCGCGCGTGGACGCTTTCAGTGGATGGACGAAACCAGTGTGATCAACTGCAAATGCCACCAAAAGCGCATAATCCGGCCCATTCGGTTACGGGTGGTCCGGGCCGTCCCCGGAGGTATCAGCCATGTCCCACGTCGGCGTCCCGCGCGGGTCAGCCCGAAAGCGCCGCTCGCTCGCGCTCCTCACCACGGGGGTGCTCACGCTCCCCGTGCTGGCCGGCTGCAGCTCCGGCACGGAGGAGGCGCCCACCTCCGTGGTCCCGCAGGACGTCGCGCCCGCGGCCCGCACCCAGGTCGCGGACGGCGGCACGGTCAACTGGGCGATCGACGCGATGCCCGCCACCCTCAACGCCTTCCAGGCGGACGCCGACAGCGCCACCGGCCGGATCACCGGCGCCCTCCTGCCGACGCTCTTCCCGCTGGACGCCAAGGGCCGGCCGCAGCTGAACCCGGACTACCTGGAATCCGCGAAGGTCGTCGAGAACGAGCCCCGGCAGGTGGTGCTCTACCGGCTCAACCAGCAGGCGGTCTGGAGCGACGGCCGGGAGATCGGGGCACCGGACTTCGTCGCGCAGTGGCGGGCGCTGAGCGGCAAGGACTCCGCGTTCTGGACGGCCCGCAACGCCGGCTACGAGCGCATCGAGAAGATCGAGCGCGGCGCCGACGACCTGGAGGTCAAGGTCACCTTCGCCAAGCCGTACGCGGACTGGCGCTCCCTCTTCTCGCCGCTGTACCCGAAGCAGGTGACGGGCTCCCCGGACGCCTTCAACGACGGGGCGCGGTCCACGATCAAGGCGACCGCGGGACCCTTCCGGCTGCGCGACGTGGACAAGGAGACGGGCTCCGTCACGCTGGCCCGGAACCCGCGCTGGTGGGGCAGCCCCGCCAAACTCGACTCGCTGGTCTTCAAGGCGGTCAAGCCGCAGGACCGCACCGAGGCGCTCACCGAGGGAAGGATCGACGTCGCGGACATCGACCCGGCGGCGGCCCACCGCATCGCCCAGGCCGCCCGCGGCGCCGGCGACAGCGGGCCGCCCGCCCACGGCCCCGGCTCCGGGACCACCCCGGCCGCGGCCCTGCGGTCCTGGGCACTGGCGCACGGCTCCGACGAGGACGCGGCCGCGGAGGCGCAGGCGGCCAGGGACGAACAGGCGCGGGCGGCCGAGGCGTACGCCACCGAGCAGAACGACCTGCGCGGCTATGTGGTCCGCAAGTCCCTGGAACCCGCCTACACCCAGCTGGCCCTGAACGGCGAGACCGGGCCGCTCGCGGACGACCGGGTACGCCGGGCGGTGGCCCGCGCCCTGGACCGCCAGCAGCTCGTCGACACCGTGCTCAAGCCCCTCGGCCTGCCCGCGACCCCGCTCGGCAGCCACCTGGCCCTGGCCGGACAGCCCGGTTACAAGGACAGCAGCGGCGCGCTCGGCGGCCAGGACACCAAGGAGGCCCAGGCGCTGCTGGCCGACGCGGGCTGGACGCAGGAGGGCGCCCTCAGGAAGACGGACGGCACCAAGGCGGGCAGCGAGGGCGAGAAGCAGACGGACAAGAAGGCCGAGAGCGACAAGAAGGCCGCGGAGGACAAGAAGGCCACCGAAGACAAGAAGGCCACCGAAGACAAGAAGGACGGCGGCAAGACCGACGACGGCAAGAAGGACGACGCCGCCGGCCGCGAGCCCGCCAAGGACGACGGCCTCTACATCGTCGGCGACGACAGCAAGCCCGGTGAGGCCGAGGGCGCCGTCACCCGCGTCATCGCCCCGGCCCCCGCCGCCGCCGTGCAGAGCGCCGCGCTGCTGCGCCAGGCCGGACGCCTGGGCGAGACGGGCACCTCCGAGGACGCCCCGGGCCGGATCGCCGCCCAGGACCGGCAGCCCGGTGGCGCCGCCGGAGCCTACGCACCGGTCGGCACCGCGGCGCCGGCCCAGGCGCCCGACGCGCCCCGCGGCCCGCTCGGCAAGAACGGCAAGCCGCTGTCCCTGAGGTTCGTCCTGCCCTCGGGGCCGGGCTCCGAGTCGCTGCGCAGCGTCGGGGACAAGATCGCGGCGATGCTCGACACGATCGGCATCCGTACCGAGATCACCAAGGTCTCGGACGAGAGCTACTTCCAAGACCACGTCGCCTCTGGTGACTACGACCTGGCGCTCTACTCCTGGCCCGCGACCGCCTTTCCGGCCACCGACGACCGCCCGATCTTCGCCAAGCCGGTACCGGCCACCGACGGCTCGCTGCTCGTCGAGCAGAACTACACCCGGGTCGGCTCCGACCACATCGACCAGCTCTTCGACCAGGCGGCCGGGGAACTCGACGAGAGCGCGGCCACGAAGCTGATGAAGCAGGCCGACGCCCGGATCTGGGCCGCGGCGGGATCGATTCCGCTCTACCAGCGTCCGCAGCTCGTCGCGACCGACAAGAAGCTGGTCAACGTCGGCGCCTTCGGTTTCGGGGTGCCCCACTACCAGGACATCGGCTTCAAGAAGCCGCAGGCGGCCGGCGCCCCCGCCGCTCCCAGGAAATAGCAGGTCAGCGCAGGGTTCCAAAGCTCAGAACTGGCTCAATTCCCTTGCCCGCCGGCCTGCCGGCGGGCAAGGCTGTGTGCACCCGCTGACCCGGGCAGCCGCTCCGCCTCCCGGTTCCCGGGGCCCCAACCCCGAAGGCCGCGGCGCGCAGGCAGCACTCCGAGCTCCCCCTCGGAACCGCGGCCTCGGAGCCCCACCTCTGAGGCCGCCGGGCCGGCTTCCGCTCCCCGTCCCCATCCGAGTCCGCCCCGGAGGCCGTCTTCACGGCCCCGGTGAAAACCGCCGGAACGCCTGATCACGGGGGCGGAAACACGAAGCGGACGCGGGCTCTCCGGCGAGGCGCCGGGCCCCTCCATGGCCGGTATGACTTGCCCGGGAAGCCCGGGACGCATCGGGCCCGTACCATGGGACTAGCCGTGGCGCGTCCGCCCGGCGGGCGTACGAGGACTCAAGACCGACTAAGACGCCTGAATCCCCGATCCGAGAGAAGCGCAAGCCACCCATGCCCACGCGCCACGACATCCGTAACGTAGCCATCGTCGCCCACGTCGACCACGGCAAGACCACGCTGGTCGACGCCATGCTCAGGCAGGCCGGCGCCTTCGCCGCGCACGCCGCCGAGAACCTCGACGAACGCATGATGGACTCGAACGACCTGGAGCGTGAGAAGGGCATCACGATCCTGGCCAAGAACACGGCCGTGAAGTACCACCCCAAGGATGGCGGCGACGTCATCACCATCAACATCATCGACACCCCCGGCCACGCCGACTTCGGTGGCGAGGTCGAGCGCGGCCTGTCGATGGTGGACGCGGTCGTCCTGCTGGTCGACGCGTCGGAGGGCCCGCTCCCGCAGACCCGCTTCGTGCTCCGCAAGGCCCTGACGGCCAAGCTGCCGGTGATCCTCTGCATCAACAAGACGGACCGCCCGGACTCCCGGATCGCCGAGGTCATCGACGAGACGTACGACCTCTTCCTGGACCTGGACGCCGACGAGGACCAGATCGAGTTCCCGATCGTCTACGCCTGCGCCCGTGACGGCGTCGCCTCGCTGACCAAGCCGGAGGACGGTTCCGTCCCGCCGGACAGCGACAGCCTGGAGCCGTTCTTCAGCACCATCCTCTCGGCGGTCCCGGCCCCGGAGTACGACGACGAGGCCCCCCTCCAGGCCCACGTCACCAACCTGGACGCCGACAACTTCCTCGGCCGTATCGCGCTCTGCCGTGTCGAGCAGGGCGAGCTGCGCAAGGGCCAGACCGTCGCGTGGATCAAGCGCGACGGCACGATGTCCAACGTGCGCATCACCGAGCTGCTGATGACAGAGGCGCTCACCCGCAAGCCCGCGGAGAAGGCCGGTCCCGGCGACATCTGCGCGATCGCCGGTATCCCGGACATCATGATCGGCGAGACCCTGGCCGACCCCGAGAACCCGATCGCGCTGCCGCTCATCACGGTCGACGAGCCCGCCATCTCGATGACCATCGGTGCGAACACCTCGCCGCTGGTCGGCAAGGGCGGCAAGGGCCACAAGGTCACCGCCCGTCAGATCAAGGACCGCCTGGACCGCGAGCTGGTCGGTAACGTCTCGCTGCGCGTCCTGGACACCGAGCGCCCCGACGCCTGGGAGGTCCAGGGCCGTGGTGAGCTCGCGCTGGCGATCCTCATCGAGACCATGCGCCGCGAGGGCTTCGAGCTGACGGTCGGCAAGCCGCAGGTCGTCACCAAGCAGGTCGAGGGCAAGACGTACGAGCCCATCGAGCGCATGACCATCGACTCGCCGGAGGAGCACCTCGGCGCGATCACGCAGCTCATGGCGACCCGCAAGGGCCGCATGGAGACGATGACGAACCACGGTTCGGGCTGGGTCCGCATGGAGTGGATCGTCCCGTCCCGTGGCCTCATCGGCTTCCGTACGGAGTTCCTGACCCAGACCCGCGGCACCGGCATCGCGCACTCCCTCTTCGAGGGGCACGAGCCGTGGTTCGGTGACCTGCGTACCCGTCACAACGGCTCGCTGGTCGCGGACCGTGCGGGCGTCGTGACGCCGTTCGCGATGGTCAACCTCCAGGAACGCGGTGTCATCTTCACGGAGGCCACCACGGAGGTCTACGAGGGCATGATCATCGGTGAGAACTCGCGCTCCGACGACATGGACGTGAACATCACCAAGGAGAAGAAGCTCACCAACATGCGTGCGGCTTCCGCGGACACCACGGAGAACGTGGTGCCCGCCCGCAAGCTGTCGCTGGAGCAGTCCCTGGAGTTCTGCCGCGACGACGAGTGCATCGAGGTGACCCCGGAGACCGTGCGTATCCGCAAGGTCGTCCTGGACCAGAAGGAGCGCGGCCGCTCCGCGTCGCGCGCCAAGCGCTGACCCCGACCCCGCCGCCCGCCCGGAGACCCGCCGGGCGCGGCACAGGGGCACGGCTCAAGGGCAGGCCCTCACGGCACCCTGGAGGGGCCCGGCACCGCTCACCACGCGGTGCCGGGCCCCTTTGCCATGACCGCAGTGCGGCGGCCCGGCGGTGGCCGCACGCACGCCCACTGCACGAACACGGCACGACCGCCGCACGGGCCCGTGACGGACGTGAACAAGCCATGCCCGCCCGCCTATTGGCTTACGCTGGAACCATCGGTAACCGGCGGGCCGGAGTCCGCTTCAGACCGCCGGCCGGCCGCGCCGTAACTCCGTGATTCGCCGGGTGCGGGGACGGGCCGACGGGGCCGCGAGGTCAACCCGATTTTGTGGACCATCCGTCCGGATATCGGGCGTCGCTCTCCGGAACATGTGTTAACAGTCCGTTTCGGGTGTGTCTGTCTGGGGTCATTTTGTCCGTATTTTGATCCACGCGGCCCGGGGATGTTGTCAAAACGAGACCCTTTAAGTGTGGTTTACAGCCCAGTCGTACTTAATAGTTGGCTCCATTGAGCTCGGGTCAATGGGTCACGCACTGTGGGGAGTGCCGACTCACGAGCACACTCAGGGCACTGAAACGATCACCGTCAGGGGTGTCGGTGTATCAATCCAGTGCCCTTCTTGTAGTCAAAAGTGGACTCATGAGGAGGAACCCATGCGTGGTGCCAAGAGCGCCAAGTGGGTCGCGGGAGCGGCCATCATCGCCCTGGCTGCGACCGCTTGCGGCGGCGGGGACGACGACGCCGACAAGGGGAAGGGCGGCTCCAAGGGAGCTGTCAACGCTGACGGCATCTTCTCCGTCGAGGTCGGTGAGCCGCAGAACCCGCTGCAGCCGGCCAACACGATGGAGTCGAACGGCAGCATCGTCACCGACTCGATCTTCTCGCAGCTGGTCGACTACGACCCGTCCGGCAAGCTTGAGATGATCAACGCCGAGTCTGTCGACACCAAGGACAGCAAGCTCTGGACGGTCAAGCTCAAGAAGGACTGGAAGTTCCACGACGGGACCCCGGTCACGGCCGAGTCGTACATCAAGGCCTGGAACTGGGCCGCCAACATCAAGAACAACCAGACCAACGCGTCCTGGTTCGGCGACATCAAGGGCTTCTCCGACGTCCACCCCGAGGACGCCAAGGCCAAGCCGAAGTCGGACGCCATGTCCGGTCTGAAGAAGGTGGACGACTACACGTTCACCATCGAGCTGAACTCGCCGCTGCCGTACTTCTCGTACAAGCTCGGCTACACGGTCTTCTCCCCGCTGCCCGAGTCCTTCTACGCGGACCCGAAGGCCGCCGGCGAGAAGCCGGTCGGCAACGGCGCGTACAAGTTCGTCAGCTGGGACCACAAGAAGCAGATCAAGGTCGTCCGCAACGACGACTACAAGGGTGCCGACAAGGCGAAGAACGGTGGTGTGATCTTCAAGAACTACACCACCCTCGAAACCGCCTACGAGGACCTGAAGTCGGGCAACGTCGACGTCCTGCGTCAGATCGGCCCGAAGGACCTCCCGGTCTACCGTTCCGACCTCGGTGACCGCGCGGTGGACAAGCCGTACTCGTCGATCCAGACGATCGCTGTCGCCTTCTACACCAAGCAGTTCAAGAACATCGACCCGAAGGTCCTCCAGGGCCTGTCGATGGGCATCGACCGCGACACGATCACCAAGACCGTGCTCCAGGGCACGCGCGAGCCGGCCACCGGCTGGGTCGCACAGGGTGTTCTCGGCTACCAGAAGGACGCCGCGGGCGACGTCACCAAGTACGACCCGGCGAAGGCCAAGAAGCTCATCAAGGAAGGCGGCGGCGTTCCTGGCAACAAGATCTCGATCCAGTTCAACGCCGACGGCGGCCACAAGGAATGGGTCGAGGCGGTCTGCAACAGCATCAAGCAGTCCACCGGTGTGAACTGCACCACCGACTCGAAGGCCGACTTCCAGGCCGACACGAACGCGCGTGACGCCAAGGAGGTCAAGTCCCTCTACCGCTCCGGCTGGGTGCTCGACTACCCGGTGAACGCGAACTTCATCTCGGACCTGTTCCGTACCGGCGCAGCCGGCAACCAGGGTGACTTCTCGAACAAGGGCCTTGACGCGGAGATCAAGAAGGCCGACTCCGCGGCTTCCCTCGACGCGTCCGTCGCGGCCTACCAGAAGATCGAGAAGGAGCTGGTGAACTACATGCCCTCCATCCCGCTCTGGTACTACAAGGTCAACGCCGGTTACTCGGAGAAGGTCCAGAACGTCGATTACGCGCAGGACGGCGACCCGATCCTGACCAAGATCGAAGTCAAGAAGTAACCACACCGACGTAGTCCGCGCGCGGGCGCGGGACCGCTGAAAGACGGTCCGCGCCTGTCCGCACGCCGTGGCCGGGGGGCCCTTCCACGCATCCGACGAACCCGCGAGGGGCGGTCGGGTGCGGGGGAGGGCCCGTTGGCTGCTGCTTGCCTATTACATGGAGGCATGATGGGGCGCTATGTCGCACGACGACTGCTCCAGATGATCCCGGTCTTCCTCGGGACAACGCTGCTGATCTTCCTGATGGTCTACACGCTGCCCGGCGACCCCGTGCGTGGGCTCTTCGGGGACAAGGGTGTCGATCCGGCCACACTGGCGAGACTTCGCCATGAAAAGGGCCTTGATCTGCCGATTCTGCAGCAGTACTGGAATTACATGACAGGCATCGTCCTGCATTTCGATTTCGGCGATCAGATAGCCAGCGGACGTCCCGTCACGGACGTCCTCGGCGACGCGTTCCCCGTCACCCTCCGGCTGGCCGGCATGGCGTTCGTCATCGAGATCGTCGTGGGCATCAGCCTCGGGACGATCGCCGGTCTGCGGGCCGGCCGGCTCACCGACAACGTGGTCCTGGTCTTCACCCTGCTGATCATCTCGATCCCGGTGTTCGTCCTCGGCTTCATCATCAAGACGGTGTTCGCCTTCCAGCTGGAGTGGATCTCTCCGAACGTGTCCGGTGAGGCCACCTGGAGCGAACTACTGGCGCCGGCCATCGTGCTGGGATCACTCTCGCTCGCCTACGTCGCGCGGCTCACGCGTACGACGATGGCCGAGAACCTGCGTTCGGACTACATGCGCACCGCCATCGCCAAGGGACTTCCCAAGCGGCGCATCGTCGGCGTGCACCTGATGCGCAACTCGCTGATCCCCGTGATCACCTTCCTCGGCACCGACCTCGGTGCCCTGATGGGCGGCGCGGTCGTCACCGAGGGCCTGTTCAACGTGAAGGGCATCGGCGGCACGATCTACGAGTCGATCCAGAAGCGCGAGGGCACGACGCTCGTCGGCCTCGTCACCATTCTGGTGCTCGTCTACCTCCTCATGAGCCTCATCGTCGACCTGCTGTACGCGGTCCTGGACCCGAGGATCCGTTATGCCTGACGTGACCAAGACCGCTCCCGCGCCCGAGGACGCCAAGGCGCCCCTCGCGGACCCCTCGGCGGTCGTCAAGGCCGAGAAGGCGCGCAGCCTGTGGGGCGACGCCTGGCGGGACCTGCGTACCAACTGGTACTTCATCATCTCGTCGGTGCTGATCGTGATCCTGCTGGTGATCGCCGTCTTCCCCGGACTGTTCACGAGCGCCTCGCCCACCTCCGCCGACCTGGTGCACCACTACCTGGGCAAGCCGGAGCTGAGCAAGATCGGCTCCGAGGGCTGGCTCGGCTACGACGGCCAGGGCCACAGTGTCTTCGCGCGTGTCATCTACGGCACCCGCGCCTCGGTGACCGTCGGTGTCTGCGTGACGCTCCTGGTGACGCTGTTCGGCGGGCTGATCGGCATGCTGGCCGGCTACTTCGGCGGCTGGGTCGACGCCCTGCTCTCCGGGTTCTTCACCAACGTCTTCCTCGGTATCCCCTTCCTGCTGGGCGCCATGGTGGTGCTGCAGGCGTTCTCCGACCGGACGGTATGGGTGGTCATCTTCGCCCTGGCGTTCCTCGGCTGGACCCAGATCGCGCGTGTCATGCGCGGTGCGGTGATCGTGATCAAGCAGTCGGACTACGTGCAGGCCGCCAGAGCGCTGGGCGCGGGTACCAACCGGATCCTCTTCCGGCACATCCTGCCCAACGCCATGGCCCCGGTGATCGTGGTCGCCACCATCTCGCTCGGTGTCTACATCTCCGCCGAGGCGACCCTGTCCTACCTCGGTCTGGGTCTCGCCGACCCGACGATCTCGTGGGGCATGGACATCTCCGGTGGCGCCGCCCAGATCCGTACGGCGCAGCACATCCTGCTGTACCCGTCGATCATGCTCAGCATCACCGTTCTGGCGTTCATCATGCTCGGCGAAGCCGTCCGCAACGCCCTCGATCCGAAGTCGCGATAAGGAGGGTGAACGTGACCACCATCGACAAGACGGCCGAAGTCCCGTCCCCGCGCTCGGGTGACGGCCACGTCGGCCCGCTGCTCGACGTCCGTGATCTGCACGTGGAGTTCCACACCCGTGACGGTGTGGCCAAGGCGGTCAACGGTGTCAACTACACCGTGAACGCCGGTGAGACCCTCGCCGTGCTCGGTGAGTCGGGCTCCGGCAAGTCCGTCACGGCCCAGGCCATCATGGGCATCCTCGACATGCCGCCGGGCAGGATCCCGCAGGGCGAGATCCTCTTCCGCGGCCAGGACATGCTCAAGATGTCCTACGAGGAGCGCCGGAAGATCCGCGGCCAGAAGATCGCGATGATCTTCCAGGACGCGCTCTCCTCGCTGAACCCGGTCCTCACCGTCGGCTACCAGCTCGGCGAGATGTTCCGGGTCCACCAGGGCCTGTCCAAGAAGGACGCCAAGGCCAAGGCCATCGGCCTGATGGACCAGGTGAAGATCCCCGCCGCGGCGGCCCGGATCTCGGACTACCCGCACCAGTTCTCCGGCGGTATGCGCCAGCGCATCATGATCGCCATGGCGCTCGCCCTGGAACCGGACCTGATCATCGCGGACGAGCCGACCACCGCGCTCGACGTGACGGTCCAGGCCCAGGTGATGGACCTGCTCGCGGAGCTCCAGCGCGAGTACAACATGGGCCTGATCCTGATCACCCACGACCTGGGTGTCGTCGCGGACGTCGCGGACAAGATCGCCGTGATGTACGCGGGCCGGATCGTCGAGACCGCCCCGGTCCACGAGATCTACAAGCGGCCGGCGCACCCCTACACCAAGGGGCTGCTGGAATCCATCCCGCGCCTTGACCAGAAGGGCCAGGAGCTCTTCGCGATCAAGGGCCTGCCGCCCAACCTGCTCCACGTGCCGTCGGGCTGTGCCTTCAACCCGCGCTGCACCATGGCGCAGGACATCTGCCGTACGGACATCCCGGCCCTGGCCCCGGTGACCGAGCAGGACGGCGCCGAGCTGGTCGGACGCGGCAGCGCCTGCCACTTCTGGAAGGAGACGATCCATGGCTGACATGAAGAAGGAGCCCGTGGACGCCACCCCGAACGTCACCGAAGTGGAGACGGTCGACGCGGGCACCGAGGCGGAGGCCGTAGCCGCCATCGACGCCCCCGTGTCGCAGGGCGAGCCGATCCTCCAGGTCCGCAACCTGGTCAAGCACTTCCCGCTGACCCAGGGCATCCTGTTCAAGAAGCAGGTCGGGGCCGTCAAGGCCGTGGACGGGATCTCGTTCGACCTCTACGCGGGCGAGACGCTCGGCATCGTGGGCGAGTCCGGCTGTGGCAAGTCCACCGTCGCCAAGCTCCTGATGACCCTGGAGCAGGCCACCGCGGGCGAGGTCTTCTACAAGGGCCAGGACATCACCAAGCTGTCCGGCCGCGCGCTGAAGGCCGTCCGCCGCAACATCCAGATGGTGTTCCAGGACCCGTACACCTCGCTGAACCCGCGGATGACGGTGGGCGACATCATCGGCGAGCCGTACGAGATCCACCCCGAGGTGGCTCCCAAGGGCGACCGCCGGCGCAAGGTCCAGGAGCTCCTGGACGTCGTCGGTCTCAACCCGGAGTACATCAACCGCTATCCGCACCAGTTCTCCGGCGGCCAGCGCCAGCGCATCGGCATCGCCCGCGGCCTCGCGCTCAACCCGGAGATCATCATCTGCGACGAGCCGGTCTCCGCGCTCGACGTGTCGGTGCAGGCCCAGGTCATCAACCTGATGGAGAAGCTCCAGGACGAGTTCAACCTCTCCTACCTCTTCATCGCGCACGACCTGTCGATCGTCCGGCACATCTCGGACCGGGTCGGCGTCATGTACCTCGGCAAGATGGCCGAGATCGGTACGGACACGCAGATCTACGACCACCCGACGCACCCCTACACCCAGGCGCTGCTGTCGGCGGTCCCGGTCCCGGACCCGGAGGCCCGTGAGGGCCGCGAGCGGATCATCCTCTCCGGGGACGTTCCCTCGCCGGCCAACCCGCCCTCCGGCTGCCGCTTCCGCACCCGCTGCTGGAAGGCCGAGGCCAAGTGCGCCGAGGAGATGCCGCTGCTGGCCGTCCCCGAGCGCTTCAAGACCTCCACGACGCCGGCCGCGCACGAGTCGGCCTGCCACTTCGCGGAGGAGAAGGACGTGGTCGGCGCGGCGGCCTCCTGACCGTCCGCCCACCGCACCCTGGGCAGCGGAAGGCGCCCGGAACCGATCGGTTCCGGGCGCCTTTCCCGTATTCCCGGAAACCGGGCGCGCAGGTGGCTCGGGTCAATGGGCCGACGTGCTCGGTTCCCTGGGCCGGGGAAGCCCCGACGGACGGACGGACCGGTCGGGTACGTCGTCCACGGGGCTTCCCCGGGGCCGCGGTGCGGGGTGTCAGCCGCGGGCCTTGGGGTCTTCGCCGGTCTTCTTGTCGAGGCTCGGCGCCTCGGGCTCCGTACGCGCCTGCGGGACGGCCGGGACGGCAGCCGACTCCTCGGGGTAGTGACAGGCCGTCAGGTGGCCCTCCCGGCTGCCCTCGACCCGGACCAGCGGCGGCGTCTCGCTCGCGCACTTGTCCGTCGCCTTCCAGCAGCGGGTGCGGAAGCGGCAGCCCGAGGGCGGGTTGACCGGGGACGGCACGTCGCCCGTCAGCCGGATGCGGTCGCGGGCCGGCACGTCCTCTGCGGTGGCCTCGGGGACGGCGGAGAGCAGCGCCCTGGTGTACGGGTGGCGCGGGTTGCCGTACAGGTCGTCGCGGTCGGCGATCTCCACGATCCGGCCCAGGTACATGACGGCGACGCGCTGCGAGAAGTGGCGCACGATCGCCAGGTCGTGGGCGATGAAGAGGAACGCGATGCCCAGTTCCTTCTGCAGCTTCTGCAGCAGGTTCACCACCTGGGCCTGGATCGACACGTCCAGCGCCGAGACCGGCTCGTCGGCCACGATCAGCTTCGGCTCCAGGGCCAGTGCGCGGGCCACCCCGATGCGCTGGCGCTGGCCGCCGGAGAACTCGTGCGGGAAGCGGTTGTAGTGCTCCGGGTTGAGCCCGACGATCTCCAGGAGCTCCCGGACCCGGGCCTCCCGGCCGCCGGCCGGGTTGACGTCGTTGATCTCCATCGGCGCGGTGATGATCTTGCCGACCGTCTGGCGCGGGTTCAGTGACGCGTACGGGTCCTGGAAGATCATCTGGATCTCGGACCGGATCGGGGCCAGCTGCTTGCGCGAGGCGTGGCTGATGTCCTGCCCGCGGTAGGTGATCCGGCCGCCGGTCGGCTCCAGCAGCCGGGTGATCAGCCGGCCGGTCGTCGACTTGCCGCAACCGGACTCACCGACCAGGCCCAGGCTCTCGCCCGGGGCGACCGAGAAGTCCAGCCCGTCCACGGCCTGGACCGCGCCGATCGTCCGCCGGATCGGAAAACCGCCCTTGATCGGGAAGTACTTGGTGAGTCCGGAGACGTCAAGGAGGGGATCGGTGCTGCTCATAGGAGGGAAGTCCCGTCTCTTGTACGTCAGTGGGTCCGCGCGCCGGCGAAGTCCGCGAAGAACTCCACGCGCTGTTCGGGCGTCAGGTGGCAGGCGGCCCCGCGACCGGCGGCCAGCTCCAGCGGAGGCTGCTCGGTCGAGCAGCGGTTGCCGCCGACCCGCTCGGTGAACGAGCACCGCGGGTGGAAGCGGCAGCCGGTCGGCGGGTTGAGGAGACTGGGCGGCGATCCGGGGATCGGCGACAGCGGTACGTCCACCGGTCCCTCCAGGCTCGGCATCGACCCGAGCAGGCCCCAGGTGTACGGGTGCTGGGGCGCCCGCAGCACCTCCTTCTTCGTGCCCCGCTCCACGCACCGGCCGCCGTACATCACCAGGACGTCGTCCGCGATGTCGGCGATGACGCCGAGGTCGTGGGTGATGAAGATGATGGAGGTGCCGGTCTCCTGCTGGAGGTCCTTGAGCAGGTCCATGATCTGGGCCTGCACGGTGACGTCGAGGGCCGTCGTCGGCTCGTCCGCCACCAGCAGCGCGGGGTCGCAGACCAGCGCCATGGCGATCATCGCGCGCTGGCGCATACCGCCGGAGAACTGGTGCGGGTAGTCGTCGACGCGCAGGTTCGGCTGCGGGATGCCGACCTTGGTGAGCATCTCCACGGCCCGCGCCCGCGCCTCGCGCTTGGACGCCCCGGTGTGCTTGCGGTACGTCTCGCCGATCTGCTTGCCGATGGTGTGGTACGGCGAGAGCGAGGCCAGCGCGTCCTGGAAGATCATGGCCATCTTGTTGCCGCGCAGGCGCTCCAGCTCCCGCTCCGAGGCGGTCAGCAGGTCCTGCCCGTCGAGCAGGATCTCGCCCTCGATCTCGGTGTGGTCCGGGTGGTGCAGGCCGAGGATCGAGAGGTTGGTGACGGACTTGCCGGAGCCGGACTCACCGACGATGCCGAGGGTCTTGCCGTGCTCGACGTCGAAGGACAGCCCGTCGACGGCCTTGACCATGCCGTCTTCGGTGGAGAAGTGCACGCGCAGATCGCGTACGGAGAGGAAGGGGGTGCTCACTGGATCTCTCCCTAGGCGAGGCGGACGCGTGGGTCGATGAGGGCGTAGACGGCGTCCACGACGATGTTGAGGAGCACGATCGCGACCGCGGCCACCATCATCACGCCGAGGAGCGTCGGCAGGTCGTTGGTGGACACCGCCTTGACCGAGAGCGCCCCGATGCCCTGGAGGCTGAAGGTCTTCTCGGTGATGATCGCGCCGCCGAGGAGCACGCCGAGGTCGAGGCCGAAGATGGTGACGATGGGCCCCATGGCCCCGCGCCAGGCGAATCTGAAGAACACCGTCCGCCGCGAGAGTCCCTTGGCGCGGGCCGTCCGGACGTAGTCCTCGCTCATCGACTCCACCAGCTGGGAGCGGGCCATACGGGTGTAGTTGGCCGTGAAGATGACGGAGAGCACCAGCCAGGGCAGCAGGAGCCCGGAGAACCACGCGCCCGGGTTGTCGGTCAACGGCGTGTAGCTGGGGCGGTCCAGCAGGTGCCACTGGTCGGTGAGGAAGTACATCGCGAGCACACCGACGATGTAGATCTGCATCGAGGAGGCGATCAGCGAGGCGGAGGAGGCGACCTTGTCGAGCGGCTTGCCCTGCTTGACGGCCGCGAGCATGCCGGCGCCGACACCGAAGATGACGAACACGAAGGCGCTGCCGACGGAGAGCGAGAGCGTGGTCGGGAAGCGGTCCACGATGGTGCCGAAGACCGGCTCGCGGTTGATGAAGGAGTACCCCAGGCAGGGCGCGGGACAGTTCCCGTACGAGGTGTACTCGCGTCCTACGAAGATGCCTTGCAGCCAGTGCCAGTACTGCACCGGTATCGAATCGGCGATCCCCAGGTTGTGCCGCACCAGCGCGAGCGTCTCTGGCGTGCAGACCTTGCCGCAGGCGACCCGGGCGGGGTCACGGGGGGCGGCGTAGAAGAGGACGAAGACTAGGGCGCTGATGATCAGCAGAATGACCGCGGCGCCGACGACACGGCGGAGAAGAAAGCGCAGCATGGCAGTGGGTTTTCCTGACGGATGCCGAGGGGGAGGAGGGGAGGCGGGCGGCTCCCGGACCGAGAGCCGCCCGCCCCCCGGGGGCCGTTCGTCAGGCCTTGACGTACGTCTTGTAGATGATCGTCGCGGAGAACTGCGGGTCCATCATGGCGCCGCCGACCTTGGAGCCGTACAGGTAGAAGCGGCGCTGGAAGGTCTCCGGGATGACCGGGACGACCTCGTCCATGATCCGCTTGTCCAGCGCCGTCCAGGCGGCACCGGCCGCCTTCTGGTCGGCGATGACGACGTTCTTCTTGATGGCCGCGTCGATCCAGTCGACCTTGACCTGGGAGACGTTGTTCTGGCCGTTGCCGATGTTGGCGCTGTCGAACAGCGGCTGGATCATCGTGTAGGCGGTCGGCCAGTCCGGGGACCAGCCGAACCACATGACGTCGAAGCTGTTGTCGACCTGCTGGATCTGGTCGTAGTACGAGGTCGAGTCGACGGGCTTGATGACCGGCTTGAAGCCCGCGGCCTTGAGCGCGTTCTCGACGACGACGGCCGTCTTGTCGTAGGTGGGGCTCTGCGGGTAGGTGTAGACGATCTTCTGACCGAGCTTGCCGGCCTTCTTGAGGATCTCCTTGGCCGCCGCGGCGTCACCCTTGGGCGCCTTCAGCTTGCCGTAGAAGTCGAACTCCTTGCGGCCCAGGATGTCGGGGCTGAGGATCGTGGTCGCGTAGTCGCCCGCGGACGGTCCGCCGTAGATCTTGCGGATCTGCTCCAGCGGCCAGGCGGTGTTGAGCGCCTTGCGCACCTCGACGTCCGTGACGCGCTTGCAGTTGATCGCGTAGTAGTACGTGCCGGTGAGCAGGCCGTTGAAGGTCCGCTTCTTCAGCTCGGGGTCGGAGAGCACCTTCTGCATGCGCTCGGCCGGCACGGACTTGTAGATGGAGATCATCTGCTGGTCCTTGCCCTGGTCCGCGATGAAGCGGTCCGCGGACTCCAGCGAGGTGGGGCCGAACTCGAACTCGAAGGTGTCCGGGTAGGCGTTGCGGATCGGGTCCGTCGCCGGGTCCCAGTGCTTGTTGCGCGTCAGCGTCATCGACTTGTCGATGGTGCGGTGCTTGACGATGTACGGACCACAGGAGACGGGCTGCTTGTCGTACTTCTCCTTGGTGTCCAGCTTCACCGGCGTCGCCGAGTAGCAGCTCATGGCCAGGGTGAAGTTGAAGTCCGGACGCGGCTCGGCCAGCTTGAAGGTGATCGTCTTCTTGGCCTTGTCGAGGACCAGCGAGTCCAGGTGCTTGCCCTTGTACGGGCCCTCGTAGCCCTTGCGCCAGTCGCCCTTGCCGGTGAGCGCCTGCTGCACGTAGGCGGCGCCCTCGGTGATGAACGGCGCCCAGGCACGCTCGATGCCGTGGCGGACGTCCTCGACGGTCAGCTCGCTGCCGTCCTGCCACTTGAGCCCGTCCTTCAGCGTGAAGGTCCAGGTCTTGTTGTCGGGGGACGCCGTGCCGACGTCGGTGGCCAGGTCACCGACGAGGGTCATCCCGCCCTTGTCGTCGACCTTGTAGCCGGTGAGGGCACGCGCGAACATCGCGGCACCGCTGGAGTTGAACGCGAAGTAGATGCGCTGCGGGTCGAGGTGGGAGAAGTCGTCCTCGGAGATGCCGTAGATCGTCCCGCCCTTCTTGGCGCCGGCGATCTCGGCGGCGGGACCCTTCGAGTCCTCCGCGGTACCGATCTTGACGGTCGCGCCGGTGTACTCGGTCGCGCCGGCGTCCGGCGAGCCCTTGCCACCGCCGCCGCCCGAGTCGCCACTGCTGCACGCGGAGAGGACGAGCGAGCCGCCCGCCGCGACGGATGTGGCGATGACGAAGTTTCTGCGGGAGAGAGACATGGCAACCTGCCCTGGTCGGTGAAGAGGGACGAATGATCCGGCGGAGCCCCGTCGCTCCGGTCCGGGTGCGGAACTTTCAGCGCTTGGTCTTCGGGTCGAGAGCGTCCCGGACCGAGTCGCCGAGGAGGTTGAACGCGAGGACGAAGACCACCATCGTCACCCCCGGGAAGAGCATGAAGGTGATGTCGTCCTGGTAGACGTCGGCGCCGCGTTGGAGCATGACGCCCCAGTCGGGTGTCTTCGCCGTCAGTCCTACCCCGAGGAAGGCGAGTCCGGCCTCGGCGCTCACGAACATGGGGAGAGCGAGGGTCGCCTGGATCAGGATCGGCGTCCACAGGTTGGGCAGCAGTTCCTTGAAGATGATCCGTGCCGGTGAGGCTCCGGTCACCTTGGCGGCCTCGACGAACTCCCTTTCGCGCAGGGCGAGTACCTCGCCGCGCAGGAGCCGGGCGATGGACGCCCAGCCGAAGGCCGTCATGACCAGGATGAGGCTCGTGACGGTGAGCCAGACCGGGGTGGCGTCCTCGGGGGAGACCAGGACCGAGATGAGTACCGGCCAGAACGCGATGAAGAACAGCGTCGAGGGGAAGGCCAGCAGGATGTCGATGACCCGGCCGATGAAGTAGTCGGTCTTCCCGCCCAGGTAGCCGGCGGTCACACCGATCACGATGCCGAGGACGGTCACCAGGAGCGTCGTCACGCCCGCGATGAACAGCGAGTTGCGGATGCCGTAGATGAGGAAGGTGAAGAGGTCACGGCCCAGTTGCGGCTCGATGCCGAACCAGAAGTCGCCGCTGATACCGCCGTTGGGCTTGATGGGGAAGCCGAAGTCGTTGAGCAGGCCGTCCTCGTTCTGCCCGTAGGTCGTGTACGGGTCCTTGCCGTAGACCTTGGAGATCAGCGGCGCGCAGACGGCCACCAGGAAGAAGAAGATGACCACATAGGCCGAAATGACCCCGGACCGGTCGCGTTTGAAGCGCCGCCAGGCCAGCTTGCCCGGAGAGCGCCCGTCACCGCCCTTCAGTGCCGAGGGTTCCGGCGTTTTCTGCGGGTCCGCGTTGGCCAGCTCAAGAGGGGCTGCGGCGTTCGAGGTTGGAATCGTCATGGTGCTCCTGGCCCGGAGGGTCGAAGGACTCCGCAGGGCACACCTACGGGCTACCCGGACTTTTTCAACGCAATTCATGCAGGGTCAATGAATGTCGGACCGCCTTGAGGCGCTCTTTGGAAGCTTGACTTATACATGACCAGAAGCAGGGCGTGTCATTACTCTGCCTTTGCCTTTTCCAGGGGTGATTCCTGGATGAAACGTCGAGAATCCGTCAATGAGTCCGATATACGGGCGGCCATGTCTCGGAATCCGTGCATCCGGTCAGGCCGGTCCCGGGTCGATGCGCGTTCGTTGTGTTGCCGTTACCGCTTCGCCGCTCGTCAGGCCGGTTCGCGGCTCTCGCGTGACTGGCATGCACTCGCCAAAAGTGTCCGCCTCGGCGCTCGCTGCCGCCGTCCGGGTGACCTCCGAAGTGCCCGGATGGCGGGGGTAAATATGCGTAGAGGCCGGTATGCGGTGATATTTGACCTGACGTAAGACGAGCACTACGAGGAGGCACTCCATGCGCGGAGCCACACAGGTGAAGTGGGCAGCATGCGCGGTCGCCGTCGCCCTGGCGGCGACCGCCTGCGGCGGCGGGGGCGACAGTGGTGGCGGCGGTGGTGGTGCCAATGGGGTGGTGAGTTCCTCGTGGGGTGACCCGCAGAACCCGCTGGAGCCCGCCAACACCAACGAGGTGCAGGGCGGCAAGGTCCTCGACATGGTCTTCCGGGGGCTCAAGCGGTACAACCCCAAGACCGGCGCCGCCGAGGACATGCTGGCGGAGAAGATCGCCACGACCGACTCGAAGACCTTCGACATCACCGTCAAGGACGGCTGGACGTTCTCCAACGGCGAGAAGGTCACCGCCAAGTCCTTCGTGGACGCGTGGAACTACGGCGCGAGTCTCAAGAACAACCAGAAGAACGCCTACTTCTTCGGCCAGATCGACGGTTACGACAAGGTGCACCCGGACTCCGGCGCCCAGGCCGCCGGGGCGATGTCCGGGCTGAAGGTCACCGGTGCCAGGACGTTCACCGTCAAGCTCAACCAGAAGTTCTCGCTGTGGCCCGAAACGCTGGGCTACGCGGCGTTCGCCCCGCTGCCCAGGATCTTCTTCGACGACCATGCCGCCTACCTGAAGAAGCCGGTCGGCAACGGGCCCTACACCATCAAGTCGTACACCAAGGGTTCGCAGATGTCCCTGCGCAAGTGGGACAAGTACCCCGGGTCCGACAAGGCGCAGAACGGTGGCATCGACCTCAAGGTCTACACCGACAACAACACCGCCTACACCGACCTGGTGGCCGGCAACCTCGACCTGGTGGACGACGTCCCCGCCGCGCAGCTCAAGAACGTCAAGGCTGACCTCGGTGACCGCTACATCAACACCCCGGCGGGCATCATCCAGACCCTGGCCTTCCCGTTCTACGACAAGGCGTGGGACAAGGCGGACAGCGACAAGGTCCGCAAGGGCCTCTCCATGGCCATCAACCGCAAGCAGATCACCGAGACGATCTTCAACAAGACGCGGACTCCCGCCACGGACTGGACCTCCCCGGTGCTGGGTTCGGCGGGCGGCTACCAGGCCGGCTTCTGCGGCAAGCTCTGCGACTACGACCCGGCCGAGGCCAAGAAGATGATCTCGGAGGGCGGCGGCATCCCCGGCGGCCAGGTGAAGATCGGCTACAACGCCGACACGGGCAGCCACAAGGACTGGGTGGACGCGGTCTGCAACAGCATCAACAACGCGCTCGGCAACGACAAGGCCTGCGTGGGCAGCCCGACGGGCACCTTCGCGGACTTCCGCAACAAGATCACCCAGAAGAAGATGACCGGCCCCTTCCGCGCGGGCTGGCAGATGGACTACCCGCTCATCCAGAACTTCCTGCAGCCGCTCTACTACACCAACGCCTCGTCCAACGACGGGAAGTGGACGGACAAGAAGTTCGACGGCCTGGTCAACCAGGCCAACGCCGAGTCCGACAAGGCCAAGGCGGTCAAGACCTTCAAGGACGCCGAGGCGGTGGTCCGGGACACCATGGCGGCCATCCCCCTCTGGTACCAGAACGGCAGCGCCGGCTACTCCACGAACGTCTCGAACGTCGCGCTGAACCCGTTCAGCGTGCCGGTCTACAGCGAGATCAAGGTCAAGTGACCTGGTAGCGGCCGACCCGGCCCGGCACCCCGTGAGGGCGTGCCGGGCCGCGGTGCGTTCCGCCGGTCCCGGTGCCCGTCACACGGTTGGCCCCTTCCGGCGCATCCGTGTTCCCGTGAGGGTGCACAGAAGGTGCTATTTCGTGTGAAATGGGATGTTATTTGGTTCACGGCAACAGGGAGGTGACTGCGCGATGCGACCGTTCAGCAGGTCCCGATCCACCGCGGAGCGAGCGCCGGCCGGAGTCCAGTGCCCGATCGATGCGCGGAGGGTGACATGGGGCGTTATGTGATCCGCCGTCTGCTCCAGATGATTCCGGTCTTCATCGGAGCAACGCTGCTGCTCTTCCTGATGGTCAACGTGATGGGCGACCCGATCGCCGGCCTCTGCGGCGACCGGCAGTGCGACCCGACGACGGCCGCTCAGCTGCAGAAGGAGTTCGGGCTGGACAAGCCCGTCTGGCAGCAATACCTGACCTACATGGGCAACGTGTTCACCGGTGACTTCGGTACCGCCTTCAACGGACAGAAGGTCACCGAACTGATGGCGTCCGCCTATCCGGTCACCCTGCGGCTGACCATCGTCGCGATCCTCTTCGAGATCATCGTGGGCGTCACGCTCGGCGTCATCAGCGGACTCCGGCGCGGCCGCGTCGTCGACAACTCGGTCCTGGTCGCGACGCTCGTCGTGATCGCGATCCCCACCTTCGTCACCGGCTACGTACTCCAGTACCTGCTCGGGGTGAAGTGGTCCGTCATCTCCCCGACGGTCTCCTCGGAGGCGCCGTTCGACGAACTCATCCTGCCCGGCCTGGTGCTCGCCTCGGTCTCCCTGGCCTACGTCACCCGCCTCACCCGGACGTCGATCGCGGAGAACTCCCGTGCCGACTACCTCCGCACGGCCGTGGCCAAAGGACTGCCCAGGCGCCGCGTCATCGTGCGCCACCTGCTGCGCAACTCGCTGATCCCGGTCGTCACCTTCATCGGTACGGACATCGGCGCGCTGATGGGCGGTGCGATCGTCACCGAGCGCATCTTCAACATCCATGGCGTCGGATACCAGATCTACCAGGGCATCCTGCGGCAGAACACCCAGACCGTGGTCGGCTTCGCGACCATCCTGGTGCTGGTCTTCCTCATCGCGAATCTGGTCGTCGACCTCCTGTACTCCGTACTCGACCCGAGGATCCGTTATGCCTGAACCTCAGCCCGAGCAGAACGCGATCGCCGGGACCGGTGCCGGCGGAGCGGCGGACCTGGCCATGAGCGAGGGCACCACTCTGGAGGGCACACCGGAGGGCCCCGAGGGCGGCGCGCCCAGGGAACGGGCCGGGAGCCTGTGGGCCGACGCCTGGCGCGACCTGCGCCGCAACCCCGTCTTCATCGCCTCGGCCCTGATCATCGTCTTCCTGGTCATCATCTCGATCTGGCCCTCGCTCATCGCGTCGGGCAACCCCCTCAAGTGCGACCTGGCCAAGGCCCAGCAGGGCTCCCAGCCCGGCCACCCCATGGGGTTCAACGCCCAGGGCTGCGACGTCTACACCCGGGTCGTCTACGGGGCGCGGGCCTCCGTCACCGTCGGCGTCTGCGCCACGCTCGGCGTGGCGCTGCTCGGCGGGCTGCTCGGCGGACTCGCGGGCTTCTTCGGCGGGGCCTGGGACGCCATCCTCTCGCGCGTCACGGACATCTTCTTCGCCATTCCCGTGGTGCTCGGCGGTCTGGTCCTGCTCTCCGTGGTCACCAGCAACACCGTCTGGCCCGTCATCGGCTTCATGGTCCTGCTCGGCTGGCCGCAGATCTCCAGGATCGCCCGCGGCGCGGTGATCACCGCGAAGCAGCACGACTACGTGCAGGCGGCGCGCGCCCTCGGAGCGTCCAACACCCGCATGCTGATGCGGCACGTCGCACCCAACGCGGTCGCGCCCGTCATCGTGGTCGCCACCATCGCGCTGGGCACGTACATCGCGCTGGAGGCGACGCTCTCCTACCTCGGCGTCGGGCTGAAGCCCCCCACGGTCAGCTGGGGCATCGACATCTCGTCCGCCTCGCAGAACATCCGCAACGCCCCGCACATGCTCCTCTGGCCGGCCGGCGCGCTGGCGATCACCGTGCTCGCGTTCATCATGCTCGGCGACGCGGTGCGCGACGCCCTCGATCCCAAGCTGCGCTGAGGAGTCCGCTGCCATGTTGCTCGAAGTGCGCGATCTGCACGTGGAGTTCCACACCCGGGACGGGGTCGCCAAGGCCGTCAACGGGGTCAACTACTCGGTGTCCGAGGGTGAGACGCTCGCCGTGCTCGGTGAGTCCGGCTCCGGCAAGTCGGTCACCGCACAGGCGATCATGGGCATCCTCGACATGCCGCCGGGGAAGATCAGCGGCGGCGAGATCCTCTTCAAGGACCGCGACCTCCTCAAGCTGAAGAGGGAGGAGCGCCGGAAGATCCGCGGCCAGGAGATGGCCATGATCTTCCAGGACGCGCTCTCCTCCCTCAACCCCGTGCTGACGGTGGGGGAGCAGCTCGGAGAGATGTTCGTGGTGCACCGGGGGGCGTCCCGCAAGGAGGCGAAGGCCAAGGCCGTCGAGCTGATGGACCGGGTGCGCATCCCGGCCGCCAAGGAGCGCGTCGGCAACTACCCGCACCAGTTCTCCGGCGGTATGCGCCAGCGCATCATGATCGCGATGGCGCTGGCCCTGGAACCCTCGCTGATCATCGCGGACGAGCCCACCACCGCGCTCGACGTCACCGTCCAGGCCCAGGTGATGGACCTGCTCGCGGAGCTCCAGCGCGAACTGAACATGGGCCTGATCCTGATCACCCACGACCTGGGCGTCGTCGCGGACGTCGCGGACAAGATCGCGGTGATGTACGCGGGCCGGATCGTCGAGACCTCACCCGTCCACGACATCTACCGGGCACCCGCGCACCCCTACACCCAGGGCCTGCTCCGCTCGATCCCGCGCCTGGACCAGAAGGGCCGGGAGCTCTACGCGATCAAGGGACTGCCGCCCAACCTGCTGCACATCCCGCCCGGCTGCGCCTTCAACCCGCGCTGCCCGATGGCCCAGGACGTCTGCCGCACCGACGTACCGCCGCTGTTCGACGTGGCCGAGAACCGTCAGAGCGCCTGCTACTTCTGGAAGGAGACGCTCGATGCACGCTGATCACTCGGGGCGCAGGGAAGCGCGCCAGGAGGGCGAGGTGGCGCGCGCCCTGCTGGCCAAGTCACGCGAGACGAGCGCCCAGGCGGGCAAGGAACCGATCCTGGAGGTGCGCGACCTCGTCAAGCACTACCCGCTCACCCGGGGCATCGTGATCAAGAAGCAGATCGGGGCCGTCAAGGCGGTCGACGGGGTCTCCTTCGACCTGGCGGCCGGCGAGACGCTCGGCATCGTGGGCGAGTCCGGCTGCGGGAAGTCGACCGTGGCCCGGCTGCTCGTGCACCTGGAGGACCCGACGGCCGGAATGATCCGGTACAAGGGCGAGGACATCACCAAGCTGTCCGGCCGCGCGCTGAAGGCCGTGCGCCGCAACATCCAGATGGTGTTCCAGGACCCGTACACCTCGCTGAACCCGCGGATGACGGTGGGCGACATCATCGGCGAGCCGTACGAGATCCACCCCGAGGTGGCTCCCAAGGGCGACCGCCGGCGCAAGGTCCAGGACCTGCTCGACGTCGTCGGTCTCAACCCGGAGTACATCAACCGCTATCCGCACCAGTTCTCCGGCGGCCAGCGCCAGCGCATCGGCATCGCCCGCGGCCTCGCGCTCAACCCCGAGATCATCGTGGCGGACGAGCCGGTCTCGGCCCTCGACGTCTCCGTCCAGGCGCAGGTCGTCAACCTGCTGGACCGGCTCCAGTCGGAGTTCGACCTGAGCTACGTGTTCATCGCCCACGACCTCTCGATCGTGCGGCACATCTCCGACCGGGTCGGGGTGATGTACCTGGGCCGGTTCGTGGAGATCGGCACCGACGAGGAGATCTACGAGCACCCCACGCACCCGTACACCCAGGCACTGCTCTCCGCCGTGCCGGTGCCGGACCCGATGGCGCGGGAGTACCGCGAGCGGATCATCCTGCACGGCGACGTGCCCTCGCCCGCCAACCCGCCCTCCGGCTGCCGCTTCCGCACCCGCTGCTGGAAGGCGCAGGAGCGGTGCGAGCTGGAGGTGCCGCTGCTGGCCGTCCCGGCGGTCTTCCGGCTGACGGACACCCCGGCCCGGCACGATTCGGCCTGTCACTTCGCGGAGGAGAAGCGCGTGGTGCCGCCGGAGGGCTCGCTGGAGGCGTCACCGGGGGAGGACGGCCCCGGTCCGGACGTGGAACAGGTGGACAGGGAGGCCCGCAGGCCGCCGTCCGCGTCGTCCCCGGCGCCGCCGGTCCCGCCCGGCGGGGACGGCGGGGCCGCCGGGGAGGGCGGGGACGGCGGGCCCCCGGAGTCCGGCGAGGGGCCGCCGCCCGCCGGCAGCACCCGGGCCGACTGACCGGCGTACGCGTTAACGCACGGGCAACTCGCGCGTCGCACGTCCGATATACGGACCCGTCACCATGGACGACGTACGGCCGTGCGGGTGCCGTGGGCCGGCCGGGGGACGTCGAGTTCCCCGGCCGGCCGCCCGACAGGCCCGCGCCGTCGTGGCCCTCTTGTCGGGAGGCCGGGCGCGGTGGAGTATCGCCGGTGTGATACTCACGCGGGGAGCAAGAGTCACGGGTTCCGTCCTCTGCGGCGTGCTGGCGGTGATCGTCGCGAGCTGGCTCGTACGGGACGTCAGGGCAGTCGAGTTCGGGCAGCTGTTGCGGTACTGGGCCGGATTCACCGATGTCCAGCCGCCCGCGCTGCCCACGACCACGGCCGAGGACGCCGTGCTGCTCGTGGTCTACGTGGTCGCCACCGTCGCCGCGCTCCGCTCCGCCGTCGCCGCCACGGTGCTCGTTGCCGTCGGAGTGGTCACGATCGCCGTGCGGCTGCCCGGACTCTGGAGCATCGGCAGCCGCGTGATGGAGTCGGCGTACTCGGACGACCTGCGCACCCGGGCGCTGATCAGCGCCTTCGCCGCCCTCGCGGCGGGCATCGCGCTCCTCATCACCGCCGGGGCCGGGCGGCGTCCGCCGGACGGCGCCTACGAGCGGCTGCCCACCCGGCCGGGACATGGCGCCTCGGTCACCGCGTTCCTGCTGCTGTGCGCGGCCGGCGCGGTGCTGGTCGGCTGGGAGATCCGCCAGGTCGTGAAGTACCCGGAGGTCTTCCCCCACTGGTACGTGGGCGGCGACCGGCTCATGCACGGGCTGACCGATCCGCCCGTGGGCTGGGCGAGCGTGCTGACGGCCCTGTTCTGCCTGTTCGCCGGGGTGAGCGCCCTCTCCCACGCGGTGCACTCAAGGCCGTTCGGCCTGGTGGCCGCCGGGCTGCTGCTGCCCGGCGGGGTGTCCGGCGTGGCCCTGGCCGTGCACTACGAACTGTTCGACGATTTCGGTTCGCTGCCCACCGAGGCCCAGCTCAAGCTGACCAGTTGGTTCTTCGAGGCGTTCGTCGCCGTCATGGTGCTCATCGCGCTGGCCCCCAGGGGCTTCGCGGACGTCCCCGGCCCGTTCGCACCGGGGTACGGCTCCGGATACGGAGAGCCGGGGTACGGCCAGCAGCAGGGGTACGGCACTCCGGGATACGGAACACCTGGGTACGGCTCCGAGGCGCACCCAGGGCCGGACGCCGCCGGCCCGCACCCGGGGCAGCAGCCGCCCGCCCCGGGGTACGGCTACCCGCAGGGCGGCGGCTTCGGACCGCCCCCGCCGCCCTCCCAGCCGCCGCCGGGCTGGTAGCGGGGAGGCCCTTACGCGGCCGGACCCGCCAGCGACCGCTTCAGGAAGTCCACCTGGAGCAGCAGCAGGTTCTCGGCCACCTCCTCCTGCTGGGGCAGATGGGTCACCCCGCTCAGCGGCAGCACCTCGTGCGGCCGTCCCGCGGCGAGCAGCGCGGAGGACAGCCGCAGGGTGTGCGCGACCACCACGTTGTCGTCCACCAGCCCGTGGATGATCATCATCGGCCGTGCCTGCTCCGCGGCGTGCGACAGCCCCTCGTCGGTGACCAGCGAGTTGTCCGCGTACACCTGCGGCTGCTGCGCCGGGTCCCCGAGGTAGCGCTCGGTGTAGTGGGTGTCGTAGAGCCGCTGGTCGGTCACCGGAGCGCCGACGATCGCCGCGTGGAAGACGTCGGGCCGGCGCAGGGCCGCCATGCCGGCCAGGAACCCCCCGAAGGACCAGCCCCGGATGGCGACCCGGCCCAGGTCCAGCGGGAACCGCTCCGCGAGCGCGTGCACCGCCTCGACCTGGTCGTCGACGGTGAGGGCGAGGTTGTTCCTGACCGCCTTCTCCCAGCCGGGGGAGCGGCCCGGGGTGCCCCGGCCGTCCGCGACGACCACGGCGAAACCCTGGTCCGCGAACCACTGCGACGTGAGGTGCGCGTTGTGGGTGGCGACCACCCGGCGGCCGTGCGGCCCGCCGTACGGATCCAGCAGAACCGGAAGCGGACCATCCGATTCCTTGTACCCGCTGGGGAGCAGCACGGCGCACGGAATCCGCCGTGCGCCCCCTTCGGTGAAACGCGCCCCGACGGACAGCACCGGCTGCTCCGCGTGGTTCGCCACGGTGGTGATCCGCTTGCCGTCCCGCAGCACCTGGGCGGTCGCTCCCGGCCGGTCCGGGGAGGTGGACACCAGCACCGTCACCCGGCCGGCCCGGACCGCGGAATGCACGCCCACGCCGTCGGAGACCCGCTCCACGCCCAGCTCGTTGACCCGGTAGACATGGGTCTCGCCGATCTCCGGCACGGCCGCCGTCTCCCCCGCGGAGGCCGCCACGAGGATGTCCGAGCCGCCGATGTCCAGCACCGACTGGACCTGCAACTGCGCCCCGGTCAGCAGCCGGTCGCCGACCGCGAGGACCCGCGCCCCGCCCTCGTCCGCGATCCGGACCAGCCGTCCGTCCGGCGCCCAGGCCGGCACCCCCGGGAACAGGTCCAGCCAGACCGGGTCCTCGTCGACGTGCACGGTCCGGGTCGTGCCGGTCTCCGGGTCCACCGCGAGATGGAGCTGGCTCTGCTGGTCACGGGCCTGCACCAGCAGCAGCGGCGCCCCTGCCGACGACCAGTGCACCCGGGCCAGATAGGGGAACCGGGCCCGGTCCCACACCACTTCGGTGCGCGCCCCCGCCAGGTCCACGACGAAGAGCCGCACGTCCGCGTTGGGCGTACCGGCCGCCGGGTACGCGATCTCGGCGGGCTTGCGCTCCGGGTGCGCCGGGTCGGAGATCCACCACCGCCGCACCGGGCTGTCGTCGACCCGGGCGACCAGCAGCCGGTCCGACTCGGGCGACCACCAGAAGCCCCGTGGGCGCTGCATCTCCTCGGCCGCGATGAACTCCGCGAGGCCGTAGGAGACCTGGGCGTCCTCCGGCTCCGCGAGCGCCCTGTCCTCCTCGCCCCCGGCCGCCACGACGCGCAGGGCCCCCTTGGACACGTATGCGATGTGTCGTCCGTCAGGGGCGGGGCGCGGGTCGATCACCGGACCGGGCACGGGCAGTGCGCGCGCCGTGCCCGCCCGCAGCTGGGCGACGTACACCTTCCCGGAGAGCGCGAACGCCGCCAACTCGGCGGCCGCGTCCAGCGCGTAGCCCACGATCCCCGACGCCCCCTCGCGGCTCCGCTCGCGGCGGGCCCGCTCCTGCGCGGAGAGCCGCTCCACCGAATCGCCCAGCAGCACCGCTGGATCGGCCACCAGCCGCTCCCGCGGTGCGCCGTCGCCGGTCAGGTCCAGCGTCCAGAGCCGGCTCGTACGGTCGGTGCCGGAGCCCGAGCGCAGGAAGATCACCCGCTCACCATCGGGTGACACCGTGAACGCGCGGGGTGCGCCGAGGGTGAATCGCATCGTCCGGGCCTGCTGGAGCGGAAAGGTGATCTCTGACGAAGTCATGAGCCGAACCTATCGGCCGGCCCCGGCCCGTGCGCCCCTCGTGCTGCTGTGCCCCGATCAATGCCCTGCCACGGATAGTTATGATCCGTAGCGCTCGGTGGGTATGAACCTGCTGGCTCCATGCGTGCTGCCCGTCCCGACCGTACTGATGGAGGTGAACCGCCGTGGCGCTCTCGATTTCGGCGGTGGTGCTGCTGGCGATCGTCGTCTTCCTGCTGGTCCGGAAGTCCGGACTGAAGGGCGGACATGCGATGGTCTGCATGCTGCTCGGTTTCTATCTCGCCAGCTCGTCCATCGCGCCCACGATCTCCGAGGTGACGACGAACGTCGCGGGCATGATCGGAGGGCTGAAGTTCTGACAGCGGCAGCCGTCCGCCTGCGAAGGCGCCGAGCTGTGGGGGTGCCGGGCGTCCGCGGTTCGTCGGCGCCCGGAGCGTGGGCGCCGTCGGCCATCGGGGCCGTCGGCTCGTAGGGTGGTGCCCATGACGGATCTTCCCGCCCGGCGTCTGCTCCTCGTGCACGCGCACCCCGACGACGAGTCGATCAACAACGGCGCCACCATGGCCAGGTATGCCGCAGAGGGCGCCCTGGTCACGCTGGTGACCTGCACGCTCGGCGAGGAGGGCGAGGTCATCCCGCCCGCGCTCGCGCACCTGGCCGCCGACCGGGACGACTCCCTGGGGCCCTGGCGGCAGCGCGAACTCGCGGCGGCGATGAAGGAGCTGGGGGTCACCGATCACCGCTTCCTGGGCGGCCCCGGCCGGTTCCGCGACTCCGGGATGATGGGCGCGGAGCAGAACGGCCGTCCTGGCGCCTTCTGGTCCGCCGACGTGGACGAGGCCGCCGGGTACCTCGTGGAGGTGATCCGCTCGGTCCGCCCCCAGGTCCTGGTCACCTACGACCCCGACGGGGGCTACGGGCACCCCGACCACATCCAGGCCCACCGGGTCGCGACCCGCGCCGCCGAACTGGCCGCGGACCCCGGATACCGCACGGACGCCGGCGCCCCGCACACCATCGCCAAGATCTACTGGAACCGGGTGCCGCGCACCACCGCGGAGGACGCCTTCGCGAACCTGCGGGCCACCGCCCCCGACACCTTCCCCGGCATCGCCGCGATCGACGACGTGCCGGGTGTGGTGAACGACACCCTGATCACCACCGAGATCGACGGCACCGCCCACGCGGCGGCCAAGGCCGCGGCGATGCGGGCGCACGCCACCCAGATCGCGCTGAGCGGGTCCTACTTCGCCCTTTCGAACGATCTTGGCCAGCCGGTTCTCACCACCGAGTACTACGAGTTGGTGAGCGGCACCCCGGGCGCGGCTCCCGGCGCCCGGGAACACGATCTCTTCGCCGGTGTGAGGGGAGCGGACCAGTGAGCAGCAGCAGGTCGCGGGCCGCGCGGACCAACGCGCCCCCCAGGGACATTCCGGCCACGGGCCTGGCCGCTCCCCTCAACCCGCGCCGGATCGCCGCCCTGCTGGGGCTCGCGGTCCTCGGCGCGGTCGTCGGGATCGCCGGAGCCCTGGTCCAACCCGCTTGGTTCCCGGGCGGGTTGCTGCTGGCGCTGCTGGCGACCGCCGGGCTCTTCTACGGAGGCCGGTGTCTCATGGGTACGCAGCCGGGCGCCCTGGTACCCGCCGCGGGTTGGCTGATTTCGGTCGTCGTTCTGCTGGGTGGCCGCCCGGAAGGGGACTATGTATTCGGTGACGAACTGGGTCTCGCGCTCTTCATGCTGGGCGGGATGGCCCTCGCTGTGATCTGTGCCACCATGTCGCGGTCACCCCGATCGGGTGCCGACAGCGGCCGACCTGGCAAGTAATGTGCCACGTCCGATCCCGTAATGCCCCCTGTCCGTCCGGGGGGTGCGCAGTCGTTTCCCCCGGTCGCGGGGTGTCTGTCGGCCGCGGCCAGTAAGGTGGTTCGCGCGCCGAGCCGTCCCCTGGCCTGCGGCATGGGGGAAGTACGGGCGGCGGAGCCAATCGGGAGAACCTGCCTTGAGTCGTGAAACTGACAGTTCGTCCTCCGGGCCCCAGGGCCGCGGAGGAGCCGCGTACCCCTCGGGTACGCCGCCGTACGGATCCCGCCAGTATCCGTCGCTGCACCCTTCTGAGGATGCCCCGGAGGAGACCCCGGAGCCTGCGGACCCGTCCCAGCCGGAAGAGCCGAGGACGGAGACGACGCTGACGACGCGTATCCGGATCAACATCCCCGGCTCGCGTCCGATCCCGCCGGTGGTCATGCGTACGCCCATGAGCGACGCGGACGGCGGCCCCGGCAACGAGCGCACCAGCAGCATCCCGCGCCCGGGTCAGGCCGCGTCCAACGGCGCACAGGGCACCCCCGCGGCACCCGGGTCCGAGCCCGGTGACGGGTCCGCCTCCGCGGCGGAACCCGCCGCGGAGAAGCCCGCCAGGGAGAAGAGCGGCAGGGAGAAGAGCGGCAGCGACTGGTTCGCACCGCGCAAGCCCCCGACAGCCGCGGACGCGTCCGCGAACGGTTCGACGGGCCGGCCGTCGCCCGGTGGCGGCACGAACGGCGCGGGCTTCTCCGCGTCGGGTCCCGCCGGCGGTACGAACGGCGCGGGCTTCTCCGCGATGGGGGCCGGCGGTGGTACGAACGGTGCCGGTTTCTCCGCGACCGGTTCCGGGGACCGGGCGGACGGTCCGGGCGGCGACCGGGGCACCCCGCCCGCGGGCACCCCGCGCGCCGATCTGCCGTACTTCTCGGACGGCCCGCAGCGCGCGGGCGAGCCGGGCGCGCCCGGCTCCGGCGAGTTCGGAGCGGACGGTCCCGGCGGGCCGCGCTCCACGCCGAACCTCGGCACCCGTACCCCGCCCCCGTCCGGGCCCACCACGGGACCGGCCGGCGGCACCTCCCCGCTCACCCCGAACCTCGACGGGCCGGGTCCCTTCGCCGGGGCCTTCGCGCCGCCCGGCTCCGGGCCGGCCGGACCGCAGGCACCCGGGAGCACCGGTGGTCCCGGGGGCGCCGGTGGCGCTCCGCCGCGGATGTCCGACGACACCGCGGTGCTCACCCCGCAGTTCCCGGCCGCCGGTCCCGGCTCCGGCTCGGGTGACAACGTCTCGGGTGACACGCTGACCAGCGGCATCCCCGTCGTCCCGGCGGAGCACCGCACGGCGGGGCCCCGGTCGCCGTTCCAGGGCCCCGATCTCACTCCGCGGATCCCGGACAACCCGATGGGTACCGGTCCGGCCGGCCCGGGAGGGTTCGCGGCGCAGGCGCCCGAGCCCGCCGCCCCGGAGCCCGCTTCGGCGAAGGCCCCGGCGAAGAAGGGCCGTTCGAAGCTGGTCCTGCTCGGTGTCGCCGCTGTCTGCCTGCTCGGGCTCGCGTACGGCGCCGGGCTGCTGATGAACCACTCCGACGTCCCCAAGGGCACCACCGTCCTCGGCGTCGACATCGGCGGCGGCACCAAGGAGGACGGTGTCGAGAAGCTGGACGCCGCCCTCGGCAAACGGGCCAAGGCCCCGCTCCAGCTGAGCGTGGACGGCAAGAAGACGCAGCTCGCACCGGACAGGGCCGGGCTCTCCCTGGACAGCCAGGCGACCGTGCGCGCCGCGGCGGGCAGCGACTACAACCCGGTCTCGGTCATCGGCTCCCTCTTCGGCGGCAAGCGCGACATCGACCCGGTGATCCCGGTCGACCAGGAGAAGCTCGGGGTCGCGCTGACCGACCTGGCCGGTGCCTCCGGCTCGGCCAGCAACGGCACGATCAAGTTCGTTCCGGGCAAGGCCGTCCCCGTACCCGGCAAGGCGGGCAAGGCGCTCGACGCCAACCAGTCGATGGGCTCGGTGCGCGACGCCTACCGCGCCCAGGTGGAGACGGGCCGCTCTGCCACCGTCGAGCTGCCCGTCGCCACCCGCCGGCCCACCATCAGCCAGGCCGAGCTGGACCGGGCGATGAAGGAGTTCGCGGAGCCCGCGATGTCCGGCCTGATCACCATCAAGGCCGGGCCCAAGGTGATCCAGTTCGGCCCGGACAGGTCGCTGCCGAAGATCCTCTCGATGGTGGCGGTCGACGGCAAGCTCGTCGACCACTACGACAAGAAGGCCATCGACACCCTCTGCGAAGGTGTCTTCGACGGCATCATGATCACCAAGAGCGACGGTTCGAAGCACCAGCTCAGCGCGGACGACGTGGCCTTGGCCATGAAGGGCGCGCTGGTGGGCAAGACCCCCGTCGAGCGCACCGTCACGATCGACCTGAACGGCAACGGCTGACCCCGGCCCGCACCGCGCAACAGAACACCGCGCAACAGAACACCGCGCACGGAACACCGCGCCGCGAAAGCGCAGCACGGCACCGCGCCACAGGCACCGCCCCCGACCGGATCCCGGCCGGGGGCGGTGCCGTCTGTGCCCGTCACACGTACGGCATGACATCTGTCATCCCGGATTCACGACCCGTGACCCTGCCGGGCGCGTGCCCCGCTCAGCCAGGCTGGACCCATGACAACGAAAGCTCCGGAAGCCACCGAGGCGAAGACCGCCGTGGTCAGCTTCGACCAGGTCAGCAAGGCGTACGGCGACGTACGTGCCGTGGACGGGCTCACGCTCGACCTGCACCCCGGCGAGACCGTGGCGCTCCTCGGGCCGAACGGCGCGGGCAAGTCGTCCGCGCTCGACCTCCTCCTCGGCCTGCGCACCGCCGACTCCGGTACGGTCCGGCTCTTCGGCACGACCCCGCAGGCGGCCATCGCGGCCGGCCGGGTCGGCGCCATGCTGCAGACCGGCGGCCTGATGGAGGAGGTCACCGTCGGGGAGCTGGTCGGACTCGTCTGCGATCTGCACCCCAGGCCCTACCCGGTGGAAGAGGTGCTGGCGCGGGCCGGTATCGCCTCGATCGCCGGCCGCATGGTCAACAAGCTCTCCGGCGGTCAGGAGCAGCGCGTACGGTTCGCGCTCGCCACCGCCGGGGCCAACGACCTGATCGTGCTCGACGAGCCGACCACCGGGATGGACGTCACCTCCCGGAGCGCCTTCTGGGCCACCATGCGCGAGCAGGCCGACCAGGGCCGGACCGTCCTGTTCGCCACCCACTACCTCGAAGAGGCCGACGCCATCGCGGACCGCGTCCTCGTCCTGCACAAGGGCCGCATCCTCGCCGACGGCACCGCGGCCGAGATCAAGGCCAGGGCCGGCGCCCGCAGGATCTCCTTCGAGCTGGAGGGACCGGTCGACGAAGAGGCCCTGCGCGCACTGCCGTTCCTCTCGGCACTCGACGTCACCGGCCGCCGGGTCCGTATCCAGTCGCACAACGCCGACGCGACCGTGCACGCCGTCTACGGCCTCGGCCTCTACCCGCGCGAGCTCGAAGTCGCCGGTCTCGGACTGGAGCAGGCCTTCGTCGCCATCACCGAGGCCGAGGAGGCCAGGACCCGATGAACACGCTGATCAAGCTCGAAGTGACCCGCACGCTGCGGAACAAGAAGTTCATGTTCTTCTCGGTCATCTACCCGTCGGTGCTCTACGTGCTGATCTCCAGTACCCAGAACACCACCGACAAGGTGCCGCACACCGATCTGACCCTGCAGTCCTTCTTCATGGTCTCGATGGCCTCCTTCGGCGCGCTGACGGCCGTGCTGATGGGCAACAGCGAGCGCATCGCCAAGGAGCGCGAGAAGGGCTGGGTCCGCCAGCTCCGGCTGACCGCGCTGCCCAGCCGCGGCTACGTCCTGGCCAAGATCGCCAGCGCCGCGATGGTCACGCTGCCCTGCATCGTGGTCGTCTTCCTGGTCGCCGCCTCCGCCAAGCACGTGCGGTTCGACCTCTGGCAGTGGCTGGCCCTGACCGGTCTCATCTGGGCCGGTTCGCTCGTCTTCGCCGCTCTCGGGGTCGCCATCGGCTACATCGCCAGCGGTGACGCGGTCCGCCCGATTACCATGATCATCTACTTTGTGCTGTCGATCCTCGGCGGCCTGTGGATGCCGTCGTCGACCTTCCCGCAATGGATCCAGAACATCTCCGAGTGGCTGCCCACGCACGCGTACGCTGCACTCGGCCAGTCCGTCGAGATGGGCGGCGCGCCGCATGCCAAGGACATCGCCATCCTCTGCGTCTACTTCCTGATCTTCGCGGGCGGAGCGGCCTGGCTCTACCGGAAGGACACCCTGAAGGCGTGAACGAGGACGACGAGATGTCCACGGGGATCGGGCGCCCGCCGGGGAACCGCAAGCAGGCCGCGATCAAGAGCCTCTGGATCGGCGTCTGGCTCGCCTTCATGAGCGCTCCGATCAAGGATCTCGCGGACGGCGCCCACACCCCGTGGGCGACCACGCTCGGCACCCTCGGACTGGTGGTCTTCGTCGGCTGCTACCTGGTCCTCGTCTTCCGCCCCTCGCCGAAGTTGCTCACCCCGGTACAGGTCCGGATCGCGCTCGCCTTCCTGAGCGCCCTGGCGGTCGCGCTGTCCCTGACGCTCGGCAGCCCGTGGCTGGTCCTGTTCGTGTACGTCTCGGTCTCCGCGGGGGCCGCACTGCCCCTGCGGACCGCCCGCTGGCTGATCCCCGCCTCCGCCGCCGTGCTCGTCGCCATCGGCCTCACCGGCGACCACCCGCGCGAGATCATCACGGCGCTGGTCTTCCCGGCGCTGCTCGGCGGGTTCGCGATGACGGGCATCCGGCAGATGATCCTCACCACCATCCAGCTCCGTGAGGCCCGCGCCACCGTCGCCCAGCTCGCCGCGAACGAGGAACGGCTGCGGCTCGCCAGGGATCTGCACGACCTGCTCGGCCACTCCCTCTCGCTGATCACCCTCAAGAGCGAACTGGCCGGGCGGATGCTCCCCGACCACCCGGAGCAGGCGGCCGCCCAGGTCGCGGACATCGAACAGGTCAGCCGGCAGGCACTGGTGGACGTGCGCAGCGCGGTCACCGGCTACCGCCGCCCGACCCTCTCCGGTGAACTGGCGGGTGCCCGGACCGCGCTCGCCGCGGCCGGGATCACCGCCGCCGTTCCCGCGGAGCCGCCCGAGGGCCTCCCCGAGAAACCGGAGGAGGTGCTGGCCTGGGCCCTGCGGGAAGCCGTCACCAACGTCGTACGCCACAGCGGTGCCCGCAGCTGCGAGGTGACCCTGGCCCCGCGCCAGACCCTGGACGGGCGGGTCCTCGAACTCACCGTCTCCGACGACGGCCGCGGCGCCTCCGGTACGGCACCCGGCAACGGCCTCACCGGCGTCGCGGAGCGCCTCGCCACCGTCGACGGGACGCTCGCCACCCGGGTCACCAACTCCCGTTCGGGGAAGGGCTTCACCCTCACCCTCAGCGTGCCGGTCGAATCCGACCTAGGATTCCCGGAATGAGCATGATCAGACTCCTCCTCGCCGAGGACCAGTCAATGGTGCGCGAAGCCCTGGCGGCGCTCCTCGGCCTGGAACCCGACATCGAGGTCGTCGCGCAGGTCGCCCGCGGTGACGAGGTGCTGGCCGCGGCCCGGGAGCACCGGGTCGAAGTGGCCCTCCTGGACATCGAGATGCCCGGCATGACGGGCATCGAGGCGGCGGCCGAGCTGCACCGCGAACTGCCCGGCGTGAAGGTCGTCGTCGTCACCACCTTCGGCCGGCCCGGCTACCTCCGCCGCGCGATGGAGTCGGGCGCCGACGCGTTCCTGGTGAAGGACGCCCCGGCGTCCCAGCTCGCGGCGGCGGTACGCAAGGTGCTCGCCGGCGAACGCGTCATCGACCCGACGCTCGCGGCCGCCGCCCTCGCGGACGGGGCCAGCCCGCTGACCGACCGGGAACGCGAGGTGCTGCGCGCGGCGGCGGACGGTTCGACCAACGCGGAGATCGCCGCGGTGCTGCACCTCTCCCAGGGCACGGTCCGCAACTACCTCTCGACGGCGATCCAGAAGCTGGCGGCGCGCAACCGCGCGGAGGCGGTCCGGCTGGCGCGGGAGAAGGGCTGGCTCTGACCGGGAGCCCAGTCGTACGCCCCGGGCCGAGGCGGGGGTTGAGGAACATCGGAACGGAAACCGGCGCTAAGGCCCCGGCGTCGCTGGTGAGCGGCGGCCGGGCGGGTCGGAAGTCTTCCCACAGGTAACGCCCTGTTATCTGCGGTATCGCCGAACCCCACCTGCGGCGACGTCGCCGAGCCACTGCGCGAAGCGACCCCGTTATCTGCGGCAAGGGGAAGCGGTGCCCGCCGTCGTCCAGCTCCGGGCCGGGAAGGCGCTGACCGTCCGAGCGGCCGCCGACGTCTCCCTCGGCTCACTCGCCAACCCGAACACCGCCCGCAACTACGGCATCGGGGTTGGGAAGACCGCCGAACGGCTCGGCGAGGGCCGGCCGCTGGCGGCGGTGGCCGACGAAGAGGTCGGCGAGGCACTGGAGCTGCTGTGGGGCACCGCGGCGGTCAACACCTGGAACGCCCGCCGCGCGGCGGTGCTGTCCTGGTTCGGCTGGTGCGCGGACCACGGATACGACGGCCCGGCGGTCCCGGCCTGGGCGAAGCGGATGACGCCGCCGGACTCCGAGATCCCGGCCCGCCCGGAGCTTTTCGTCGACCGGCTGATCGCCCGCCGGGACGTCCCACTGCGGGAGAAGACGCTGTGGCGGATGCTCTACGAGACCTGCGGGCGGAGGAGATCCTCGGGGTGAACATCGAGGACCTGGACCTCGGGGGGCGCTGAGCGCCAGTGAAGGCCAAGGGTGCCGCAGTCCGCCGCCGGGGCGGCCGGTCCCGGGAGGACTTCGTGCTGGAGACGGTCTACTGGGACGCTGGCACCGCTCGTCTGCTGCCTCGGCTGCTGCGCGGCCGCACCCGAGGCCCGGTGTTTGTCACCCAGCGCCGGCCGGGGCACAGCAAGGTGCTGGCGCGGCGCGATGTGTGCCCGGACACCGGGCTGGAGGCCGGTGCCTCGCTGCTGCTGATGCTGGTGGCGAAGTCCCGGCATCGGAAGCCGGAAAACGTACGGCGCTACTTCCACCCCTCGGCGGAGGCGATCACCGAGGTCACCAGCCTGCTCGCGCCCGGCGACAGCCGCCGCTGAGCGCTGGCTTGCGCCGTGCGTCGCCGATGGCGGGTGAAGACGTTGTCGGCTTGGCCCGTCCCCGTTGTTGCGAGTAGGGGAGCTACTTCATGTGGGTGGCGAACCAGTCCAGCATTTCCCTGGGCTCGCGCTGGAAGTGCAGGTAGCCGTCCCAGCGCGCGGTGGTTCCGTGGACCCAGACGAGCTTCTTGTCTTCGATCGGGATGTTGTCGAACATCGCCTGGACGTCGTCGGGGCGAGTCATCAGGTCGTCGTGAACCTGGTAGAGGAAGGTGGGGATGGTGACGCTCTTGGCGGCCTCGACCGGCGTCATCTCGGAGAAGGGGAAGCTGACGATCAGGCGGACCTTTTCCTCCAGCTCGGCGATGCGCTCGGGCAGGCCCAGCATCTCCAGCGTGCGCTGCATGGTGACGCCGACCGACAGTGGCTGCGGAGAAACGATGCAGCGCACGCCTTCGAAATGCTCGGGGTACATCTGCATGGCGAACATGGTCGCGTTCGAGCCCTGGCAACGGCTGAACAGGCCGATGGTCATGTCCTTGAGGTCTTCGCGGGCGCGCACGTACTGCAGGGAGCCGACGACGTCGCGAGCTTCGAAGCGGCCGCCGCTGCCGATCCCGCCGTTGCCGGTTCCGCTGTGGCCGAGGTTGCGCATGTCATAGGTGAGGACGTTGTATCCGGCTTCGTGCAGGATGCGGTAGTCGGGCACGAAGTCGACCTCGAAGTCGTTGCCGGTGCTTGCACCAATCGACCTCCAGGGCTCCAGGTGGGCGGGGAAACCGTAGCGGTTGAACCACAGGGGGTGGTTAGCGATGATCAGCTTGTCCGATCCATCGCAAGGGATGTACCAGGCTTCCAGCGGCACGCCGTCCATGGAGGGGAAAGACACTTCCTGGTAGGCCAGGCCGTAGTCGCCTGGGGTCTTGAGGATCGGCGAGCGCATGGGGTGGCCGAAGCCTTGGGCGATGCCGTCCAGGATGCTCTGGATCTCCTCTTCGCTGGGGGCCTGTTCCTGGTGGATGGTGCTCATGTGCTTCTCTTTCATGTCGAGTCTGCAGGGCGGGGGGACCTGCCAGTTATGTGGCCATCGTTCTGTAGCGCCCCGTCACGACGGGTCGCCGCCTGCCGCGGGGCTGGGCACGGAGAGTTGGGCCAGCCATTCGCGCAGCAGTGTGGTTTCCGAGGCACGGAGCGTGCCGACGGGGCCGTGTGGCATCTCTGCTTCCAGTCGGGCGGCAGCTCGCGCAAGCTGCGGCGTCACCGAAGGCGCTCCAGGGACCGTCGGCGAGCTGATGACGGCCGCGGTGACGACGTCACGCACGAGCGCTGAAAGGTGGTCGTCGGCCGCCACGCGGTTGCGGATCAGATGCAAAGTGACCCCTACCGCCGCCGAGGCCACCATGTCTGCGGCCATCTCGGTCGGCATGCGCAGCCGTCCGGCTCTCTCCAGGTCGCGCATCATCGTCACGAGAACGGCGTGGGCGTGATCCGCCGGGACTGTACGGCCGTCCATCGGGCGGCCGTACATGATCGTGTAGAGCGCGGGGTTCGTCACCCCGAACTCCACATGCATGTCCCAGCCGCGAAGAAAGTCCTCGACCGGATCTCCAGTCGTCTCCAGGGCCTGCTTGCCGGTCAGATAGCGGCTGAACCTGTCCGCCGCCACCTCTCGCAGCAGCCCGTCCTTGTCGCCGAAGTGGTGGTACAGGGTCGGCGCTGAAACGCCGGCCGCGTCGCACACCTCGCGGGTCGAGAACTCCCCCCTGGCCGATGCCGCCAGAAGATCGGCGGCTGCGTCGATGATCAGCGCGCGGGTTCGCTGGGCCGGTGAAGCTTCCTTCGTCATGTATCGACGATATATAAAAATCTCCCATAAGGGCAAGGCTGCCATATCGACGCTATAGGGAATCCGGAGTCCCAGGTCAAAGCGCTCTCAGACCCGCGCGAGGCTTGGCGCCGGTTTTCGTTCCGATGTTCCTCAACCCCCGAGTCCGCAGTCACCGGACACAGATGCAGATGCTGAAGAGGGCAAGGGCGAGTCCGCAGACGCGGCCGGGCCGGGGCCTCCCGGTGTCCCAATCCGCGTTCCCTGCAAGCTATTTCAGAAACATGCTGGAAACTCTTGCGTTACCTCTTGACGTGTCCATCACCGGAACGGCAGGCTCCGAACTCCCCCCACGGTGGCCAGGCGCGTGGCTGCCCACGCCGGGTGCGGGCTCTGCCCGTACCCGCGACCGAAGGAGCCGCAGATGAGTTCCCGCGCCGCTCGCGCGACACTGGCCGGACTGCTCGCAGCCGCCGGTATCACCGCCTTCGCCCCCTGGACCTCCCAGGCGACCCCACCGGGCGAAAGGACCGTCACCGCCACCCTGTTCGAGTGGAAGTACGACGCGGTGGCCCGTGCCTGTACCGACTCGCTCGGTCCGGCCGGCTACGGCTACGTCGAGGTCTCGCCCGCTTCCGAGCACATCCAGGGTGACCAGTGGTGGACCTCCTACCAGCCGGTCAGTTACAAGATCGCCGGTCGCCTCGGTGACCGTGACGCCTTCGCGTCGATGGTGGAGAGCTGCCACTCGGCCGGGGTGAAGGTCGTCGCGGACGCCGTCATCAACCACATGTCGTCCGGCTCCGGCTCCGGGACCGGCGGCACGGCGTACACGAAGTACGACTACCCCGGGTACTTCCAGGACCAGGACTTCCACGCCTGCCGCAAGGACATCAGCGACTACGGGGACCGCGACGACGTCCAGAACTGCGAACTGGTCGGCCTGGCCGACCTCGACACCGGCAGCGACGCCGTCCGTACGACGATCGCCGCCTACCTCTCCGACCTGCGCGGCATGGGCGTCGACGGCTTCCGTATCGACGCCGCCAAGCACATGGCGGCCGATGACATCGCCGCCGTCAAGGGCAAGATGGCCGACCCCGGCTTCTGGGTCACCGAGGTCATCTACGGCGGTGGCGAGGCCATCCAGCCCGACGAGTACACGGGCGTGGGCGACGTCGACGAGTTCCGCTACGGCGGCCACCTCAAGAGCGCCTTCCAGGGCGGCGGTATCACCGGCCTGAAGGGCATAGCCGACGGCAAGCTGCCGAGCGCGAACGCCCGCACGTTCGTTGACAACTGGGACACCGAGCGCAACGGCTCCACGCTGACGTACAAGGACGGCGCGGCCTACACCCTGGCCAACGTCTTCATGCTGGCCTCCCCCTACGGCTCCCCGAACGTCTTCTCCGGCTACGAGTGGTCGGACAAGGACGCCGGCCCGCCGAACGGCGGCGCGGCGGCCTGCGGCAGTGGCGGCTGGACCTGCACGCACGCGCAGACCGCCGTCACCGGCATGGTCGGCTTCCACAACGCCACCGAGGGCGCCCAGCTGACCGACTGGTGGGACAACGGCTCGTCGGCCATCGCCTTCGGCCGCGGTGACAAGGGCTTCGTGGCCATCAACAACGGCGACGACGCCCTCCAGCAGACGTTCACCACCTCGCTGGCCGCGGGCACCTACTGCGACGTGGCCCAGGCCTCCCCGGACGCCTGCGAAGGCCACACCGTCGAGGTCGGTGACGACGGCACCGTGACGGCGGCCGTCCCGGCGAAGGGCGCGCTGGCCCTGCACAGCTGAGCCGCTCCCGTACCCAGCTCCGGTACATGCGCAGCCGCCCGGCAGTCGGGGCCTGACCCCGCCTGCCGGGCGGCTGCTCGGTCGGACCGTGCGGGGCGCGCTACAGCGCGGCCGTGGTCTTCGCGCCGCTCGCGCTTCCGTCCAGCCACTGCGACCAGGACAGGTTGAAGGACGCGTAGCCGTTGTCGGCCGGTGCCTTGGCGCGCGGGGAGCCGGTGACCGTGACGGGGTCGCCCTGCTTCACCTGGCCGTAGAACCACTTCGCGTCGGCCAGCGAGAGGTGCACGCAGCCGTGCGAGCCGAGGGCGCTGCCGCTGCCCGGGTTGGTGTCACCGGTGGAGAAGTGGACGTAGGTGCCCGACTGGGTGAGGTGGACGTCCCAGGGGAGGGTCAGGTCGTAGTAGTTCGCATCGCCCTTGGTGCAGCTGATGCCGACGCTGCAGGACGTCATGTGGACCTTCTCCTGCTTGTCGATCACCGCCATCGTGCCGTTCCAGGTCGGGTACTGGGCGCTGCCCGCGTTGATCGAGAGCGTGCGCACCGTGGCGCCGTTACGGGTGACCTTCATGGTGTGACCGGTGACCGAGGCGTCGGCCCGGACGTCGTCGCCGATGGTGAAGGAGTGGGTGTAGCCGTGCGTGCCGTAGCGGCCGCTGCCGTTGGGGACGTCCTTGAGGTCGGCGTCGATGCGCACCTTGGTGCCGGACTTCCAGTAGTCCTTCGGACGCCAGTCGACCCGCTTGTCGCCCATCCAGTGCCAGGCACCGGTCGTGGGGACGGACGCGGAGATCTTGAGGTGCTTCTCGATGTTCGAACGGGCCGAGGTGGCCACCGGGTTGGTGAAGACGACGGAGACCGGCATGGCGACGCCGACCGTCGCCTTGTCCAGCGGCGCGATGGTCTCCAGCAGCATCGGCGGACCCGAGGGGCGCGTGTGCGACGGCGACGGGTGCGCGCTCGCGGACGCTCGGCCGGAGGAGCCGCCCTTCCCGTTCCCGGAGTCGGCCGAGGCCGATCCCTTGCCGCCGCAAGCGCTGGTCCCCGCCAGTACCGCGCTCACCAGCAACGCGATCCCTATAACGCCCTTGCCCCGCCGCATGTCCTGCTCCGCTCGCGTCACTACTTCAAGGATTCAACATTTATAGAGACATGGAGTCGGGCGGCGCGGTTGCGGGTGGTGTGTAAAGCGAGTGCCAAGTCCGCCACCGGGCGCGGCACGGGAGGGGTGCGAGAGGGGGCGCTGAGCGCGGAAGGAGACAGACGCAACAGAAACGAGGCGAGAAAAGACGAAGGCAAGGAGAAGCCTCTCCTTGCCACTCTCAACTTATAGCGCACAGGGGGGCTTGCGGCAAGGCCCGGTCCAGGGCGCAGAATCGTCGCTCGTGGCCGCCACCTGCGGAAACCGGCGGCCGCGCGTGTGCTGCCGCCGAGGTGGGCGGGACACGTGACGTCGAATCACGGGTGGGACCGGCAGCGCGGCCGCAGGAGTGCGCGGCGCCGGCTCGTCGGAGGGAAGACAAGCGGGAATGATGGCGATGACCGATAGCAGCGTGCTGGATCTTCAAGACGTCGACGAGACACGGGCCGACTCCGTCGGCGGCAAGGGCGCGCACCTGGGCGCGCTGTCGCGGATCGAGGGCATCCGGGTGCCGGACGGTTTCTGCGTGACGACGGACGCCTTCCGGCGGACCATCGCCCGGACACCGTCGCTCGGTGACCGGCTCGATCAGCTGTCGCGGCTGGACCCGGACGACCGGGACGCGGTCCGCACGCTCAGCGCGGAGATCCGGCGCTCCATCGAGGAGACCGCGGTCCCGGACGCTCTCGCGACGGAGATCACCCGCGCGCTCGGCCGGCTCGGTGCGGGGGCCGCCTGCGCCGTCCGGTCCAGCGCGACGGCCGAGGACCTGCCGACCGCCTCGTTCGCCGGCCAGCAGGACACGTATCTGAACGTCGTGGGCCCGGCGGAGGTCCTCCGGCACGTCAGCCGGTGCTGGGCCTCGCTGTTCACCGAGCGGGCCGTCGTCTACCGCCGGCGTAACGGCATCGACCACCGCACGGTCCAGATGGCCGTGGTCGTGCAGCGGATGGTCCTCCCGGAGGCCTCCGGCATCCTGTTCACGGCCGACCCCGTCACCGGCAACCGGAAGACGGCCACCGTGGACGCCGGCTTCGGCCTCGGTGAGGCCCTGGTCTCCGGCCTGGTGAACCCGGACGTCTTCACCGTGCGGCACGGCGAGGTCGTCGCCCGGAAGATCGCCGCCAAACAACGTGCCGTCCACGCCCTGCCCGGCGGTGGTACCCGGGAAGTGGAGATCGACCCGCAGCAGCAGGAGCGGCCCGCGCTGACGGATGAGCAGGCCGTGCGGCTCGTAGACCTCGGACGGCGGATCGAGGCGCACTTCGGCCGCCCGCAGGACATCGAATGGTGCCTGGCCGATGACGGTTTCCAGATCGTTCAGAGCCGGCCGATCACGACGCTGTTCCCCATCCCGGACGCCGGTGACCAGGAGGATCACGTCTACGTCTCCGTCGGCCATCAGCAGATGATGACCGACGCCATGAAGCCCCTGGGGTACTCCATGTGGCAGCTGACGGCCATGGTGGCGATGCACGAGGCGGGCGGGCGGCTGTTCGTCGACGTCACCCAGCGCCTCGCCTCGCCCGAGAGCCGCGCCGCCCTGCTGGACGTCATGGGGAAGGGCGATCCGCTGGTCAGGGACGCCCTGGAGACCGTCCTCGACCGCGACGGCCTGCTGCCGCCGGCCCCGGACGCGGCCCCCGCCGGCCCGTCGGCACACGGGGACGCCGTCCCGGACGGGCCGGAGCCGGACATCGTCCCCGAGCTGATCGAACGCAGCCGGTCCTCCGTCGCCGCCCTGGAGCGCGACATCCGGACGAAGAGCGGACCGGCGCTGTTCGACTTCCTGCTGGAGGCCTTCGAGGAGCACCGACGAGTCCTCGGGGACCCGCTGAACTTCCGGGCGATCATGGCGGGGATGGAGGCCACGTGGTGGCTCAACGACCAGCTGCTGGAGTGGCTGGGCGAGAAGAACGCGGCCGACACGCTGACGCTGTCCGCTCCCGGCAACATCACGTCGGAGATGGGACTGGCGCTGCTCGACGTCGCGGACGTGGTCCGCCCGCGGCCGGAGGTCGTGGCGTTCCTGCGGGACGCCGACTCCGTCGACGACGCGGTCTTCCTGGACGAACTGGCGAAGGTCCCCGGCGGCTCAGAGGCGCGCGACGCCATCGAGGGCTACCTCGGCCGGTACGGCATGCGCTGCGCCGGAGAGATCGACATCACGCGGCCGAGGTGGAGCGAGTGCCCCACCACCCTCGCACCGGCGATCCTCGACAACGTCCGGAACTTCGCGCCGGGTGCCGCCGTGCAGCGCTTCGAGCAGGGTCGGCGGAAGGCGCTGCTCAAGGAGCAGGACGTGCTGACCCGGCTGCGGTCCCTGCCCGACGGACAGCGGAAGGCCGACGAGGCCAAGCGGATGATCGACCGGGTCAGGGCCTTCATCGGATACCGGGAGTACCCGAAGTACGACATCGTCAGCCGCTACTTCGTCTACAAGCAGGCCCTGATGGCGGAGGCCGAGCGCCTCGTGCGGGCCGGGGTGCTCCCCGACAAGGAGGACGTCTTCTACCTGACGTTCCAGGAACTCCGCGACGCCGTGCGCTCGAACCAGGCCGATGGCCGGCTCATCGAGCAGCGCAAGGAAGCGTTCCGCTCGTACCTGGCGCTCACCCCGCCCCGGGTGCTCACGTCGGACGGTGAGGCGGTCAGCGGGGCGTACCGGCGCGACGACGTACCTGAGGGCGCCCTGGCGGGCCTGCCGGTGTCCGCCGGGACCGTCGAGGGCCGGGCCCGCGTCGTCCTCGACATGGCGCAGGCCGATCTCGAAGCGGGCGACATCCTGGTCACGGCCTTCACGGACCCCAGCTGGTCGACGCTGTTCGTCGGCATCGCGGGCCTGGTGACGGAGGTCGGCGGCCTGATGACGCACGGCGCGGTGATCGCCCGGGAGTACGGGCTGCCGGCCGTCGTGGGCGTGGCGGGGGCCACCCGGCTGATCAGGGACGGGCAGCGGATCCGCGTGCACGGAACCGACGGGTACGTCGAACTCCTGCCCTGAGCGGTCCGACGGCCCTGACAGTCCCGGAAGCTCCGATAGTCCCGGCAGTCCCGGCAGTCCCGGCAGCCAGGCCGGCCCGGACAGCGGTGTGCCCCGTCGTGTGTATCGACGGGGCACACCGGGCTTCACCGCGCCGCCAGGACGGAGCCGGGTCCACCGAAGGCCCGTGACCCGGTCCGCGTCGGGCGCCTTCCTACGGGAAGGACACCACCTGTGACGGGACGGTGCCCGTCCCCGACGTGGGCGAACCCGTGTCGTTGATGACGTGGTCGTACTGGCCCTGGCCGCCGAGCGAGACGACGAGCAGGTCGTGGAACTTCACTCCCGGCTTCACCGGGGCCTCGAAGCCGTGGCCCTGGATGATCGTCGGGTCGACGTTGTAGTAGCAGTAGCTGCCCAGGCCCCAGCCCTCGTGGGTGGTGACGGAGTCGTCGACCTTGTAGGCCGCGAACCCCTTGGTGTCACCGTTCTGGATGGCCGCCTGGTTGGGGGCGTCGTACGACTTCTCGTTCTGGAAGAAGATCGTCTTGCCGTTCTCGCCGGACCAGCGCACGTCGTACTTGTTGAAGTGCTCGACGAACAGCCCGGTCGCCAGGACGTTGTCACCGTTGACCTGGAGGCCGTAGTCGGACCGGTTGGTCTCCCAGCCGACGCCCTCGCCGTGGTCGGCACGCCACAGCCAGGTGTGGTCGATGATCGTGTCGTTGCTGTTGATCACCATGGCGGTGGTGGCCTTGCCGGCCCCCGCGCCGCCGACCCGGGCGAACACGTCCTGGAGGGAGGTCGGGTTGTCCGCGTGGCTCGTGGTCGAACCCTCGGTGCCGACCTCGATCAGCGACTTCGAGTTGGTGGTGCCGGCGTCGATGAGCAGACCGGCGAGCTTCACCCCGTCCACGTCACCGACCTTGATGGCCGTGACCCCGTTGTCCGGGACGATGGTGGCCAGACCCAGACCGAGCGCCACGGTGTCGGCGCGGTCGATGTTGATGGTCTGGTCGACGTGGTAGACACCGGGCGTGAACAGCAGGTGCAGACCCTGCTGGACCGCCGCGTTGATCGTCTCCGCGGTCGCGCCGGGCTTCACCACGTAGAACTGGTCCAGCGGTATCGACTCGCCCTTGGGCGCGCCGTTGGCCCACGAGACACCGCGCGCGTTGGTGCGCTTCTCGGGGACGAACACCTTGTAGTCGTCGCCGTCCAGGTACAGGAACGGCTTCTCGCGGGAGACCGGGGTGTTCTCCAGCGTGGTGTACGGCGGCTCCGGGAAGCTCTGGGCGGGGGCGCCCTCGACGCCCGAGAACGTCATGTTCCAGACGCCGTTGCCCCAGCTGCCGACCGAGCTGTCCCGGGTGTACCACTGCTGCTGCGAGTACGGGCCGACCTGGCCGTCGATCTTGCTGTCGGCGATGTACCCGCCGCTCGCCCAGCCGTAGCCGTCGGGGGCCAGGTTGAGCCCGCCCTTGACGTGCATCCGGCGGAACGGGGCGGCCTGCGAGACGGCCCAGCGGTCGGTGCCGCTGACCGGGTTGAGCGCCAGGTTCTCCGCCGAACGCCAGAAGTTCTGGGTGGCGTTGCCGTTGAACCAGCCCGCGTCGACGGTCACGTCACCGTTGAACGTGGTGTCGTCGGGGTTCAGCCCGAGACCGGCGATCGAGGTGTAGAACCCGATCTGCGCGTTGAGGTTGTCGTACGTGCCCGGCTTGAACATCAGCGCGTAGCGGCCGTCACCGAACTGCGCCGACTCCTGCTTCTTGAAGATCTCGTCGACCTTGGCCTGGATGTCGGGCATCGACGGGTCGAACACCATCACGTTGGGGCCGAGGTCGCCGCCGCCCTCGACGGCCTTCGCGTCCGCCCCGAAGGCGTTCTGCGCGGTGGGGACGGCCATGAGGAGCGAGACGGCGAACGCGGCGAATCCGAACGTGCGGGTACGGCGCCTGCGACGGGGTGCGGTGGGGGGTGCCATGGGCGTCTCCGTGGGGGGAGCATGCATAGACGTACGTCTCCTGAGTCGTGGTACGGGTGACACGACGAGCTTCCCGGAGAGCCCAGAGAGCGCTCTCCGACGGGAGTTGATGCTTCCGCCGTCACCCGGGAAACGTCAAGAGGTGTGCATCAAGAGCCTCACCCGAACCGCCTGTGCGCAACAATTAACAGCTACAGAACGGCAATTGACCTGTTCTGGCATCAGTTCCGGGTGCGACTGGCTTTAGGAGTTGATGTTCGTCGGCATGGCCCGCGAGCGGTCCTGGACCGGCTTCCGGGCGCAGACCTGGCCGGCACCTTGGTCAGGTGGGGTGCCGGCCAGGGGCTCTGGGGGTGCGGGTCAGGAACTCCCGCCCGTGCCCCGCGTGATGCGGGCGATGGCCTCGACGGTCAGGGCGCGGTCGTGCGGTTCGGTCTCCAGGGCGCGGTGGATGGACAGGCCCTCTATCAGCGCGTCCAGCTGCCGGGCCGTCGCCGGGTCGAAGTGCCACTCCAGGGCGCGTCGGCTCCTGCGCATCCACTCCCGGGTCAGTTCGCGGTAGGCGGGCTTCCGGGCCGCGAGCGTGTAGAGCTCGTGGGTGAGGACCAGTTCGCGCTGATTCCCGCTCGACAAGTGGTGAACGAGGCCGGCCACCGCCTCGCGGGCCTCGTCGGGCGTGTCCGCGGCGCCGAGCCGCTCCTCGAACACGGCGACGACGCTGCCGGAGAAGCGGGTGAACGCCTCCCGCAGCAGCTCGTCCATACCGCCGAAGTGGTACGTCATCGATCCGAGCGGCACCCCGGCGCGGGCGGCGACCTTGCGGTGCGACGTCCCGGCGACCCCCTCCTCCGCGATCAGGTCGAGCGCGGCGGTGATGATGCGCTCCCGCCGCTCGGGGTCGTTCCTGCCGGTCGCCACGGTGCTTCCTCTGCTGGATCTAGATCGAACGGATCACCCGGGCCGGATTGCCCACGGCGACCACGTCGGCGGGGATGTCCTTCGTCACGACGGCTCCGGCGCCGATGACGCTGTTGTCCCCGATGGTCACCCCGGCGAGCACGATCGCTCCGCCGCCGAGCCAGACATTGTCCCCGATCGTGATCGGCTTGGCCGCTTCCAGCTTGTCGCGGCGCGGTTCGGCTTCCACCGGGTGGGTCGGGGTGAGCAACTGTACGTTCGGCCCGATCTGGCAGTCGCGGCCGATGGTGATCGGGGCCACGTCGAGGGCGGTGAGGTTGTAGTTGATGAACGTGTCCTCGCCGACCGTGAGGTACGTGCCGTAGTCGACGTACAGCGGCGGCCGGATGTGTGCACCCGCCCCCAGGGAGCCGAGGAGTTCGGCGACCAGGGGCTGCGCGGCGTCGGCGTCCTCCGAGTACGCCGCGAGGTACCGGGCGGCGAGGCGCACGGCGTGCTGCTGGGCCTTCGCGATGTCCGGGTCGTCGGAGACGTAGAGGTCTCCGGCCAGCATCCGCTCATGGTTGGTACGGGGGTCACCCGCGAAGTAGTCCTTCATGCGTACGATCGTACACTCAAGGCGTACGATCGTACGCTCCTGTTGTCGTCCTCCCTCGATCCGTCTGCTGAGGCCCCGCTGCCATGGATGCCGCTACGCGCCGCTGGCGCACCGCCCTGTTCCTCTTCATGCTCGCCGCAGGTGTCGGCATGGCGTCCTGGGTGGCCCGCACCCCGGCCGTCCGGGACGGGCTCGACGTCTCCACCGGCTCGATGGGCCTCGTGCTGTTCGGGCTGTCCGTCGGCTCGATGGCCGGTGTCACGTCCTCCGGCCCGCTCGTACGCCGGTACGGGGGCCGGGCGGCGATCGGCGTGGGCGCGTCGCTGATCGTCACCGGGCTCCTGGTCGTCGCGGCGGGCACCGGCCTCTCGCTGGCGGCCGGGGTCTTCGGCGGGCTCGCCCTGTTCGGCGGCGGGATGGGGCTGGCCGAGGTCGCGTTCAACATCGAGGGTGCGGCCGTCGAGGGCGTCATCGGCCGGCCCGTACTGCCGGTGCTGCACGGCTGCTTCAGCCTCGGCACCGTGGTCGGGGCGCTGCTGGGCATGGGGCTGACCGCGGCCGCGTTCCCCGTCGGATGGCACCTCACCGTCGTCGCGGTCCTCATAGCCGCCGCCGCGGTCAAGGCCGTCCTCGCGATCCCGCACGGCACCGGGCGGGAGGAGGCGGCCGAGACCACGGGGCCGGGCGGTCTGCGCGGCCAGCTGGCGGTGTGGCGGGACCGGCGGCTGGTCCTGATCGGGGTGATCGTGCTGGCCATGGCCTTCGCGGAGGGCGCCGCGAACGACTGGCTGCCGCTGCTGATGGTGGACGGCTACGAGGTGAGCGCCACCGCCGGCTCCCTGACCTTCCTGGTCTTCGCCTCCTCGATGACCCTCGGCCGCTTCGCGGGCGGCCCCGTCCTGCAGCGCTTCGGACGGGCCCTGACCGTCCGGATCAGCGCGGTCGTCGCCGCACTGGGCCTGGCGGTGGTGATCGTCGCGCCGAGCCCCGCGATGGCGGGCGCCGCCACGGTGCTGTGGGGGCTGGGCGCCTCGCTCGGGTTTCCGGTCACCGTGTCCGTGGCGGGCGACCATCCGCACGACGCGGCGGCACGGGTCGGCGCCGTCTCCACCGCGGGCTATCTCGCCTTCCTGGTCGGCCCGCCCGGACTCGGCTTCCTCGCCGACCACATCGGACTCCGGCTCGCCATGACCGTCGTCCTCGCCTTCCTGATCGTCGCCGCCGCGCTGGCCGGTGCGCTCGGCTCCGGCCACCGCACCGCCGGGGAACCGGCCCCGGTCACCCCATAGCGTCCCCCGCCTCGTCCCACAGCGCGGTGCTGTGCGCCGCGACCAGTGCGCCGATCCGGGCGAGCGCCTCCTCGGCGGGCCGCGGGCCGAGCCGGCGCCCGTCGCGCAGGCGCAGCGCGACGCGGTCGTCCGCGGCCTCCGCCGCGCCGATGACCGCCTGGTACGGGACGAGGCGGGCGTCCCGGACGCGGGCGCCCAGGCTGCCGCGTTCCCGGCCGCTGACCTCGGCGCGCAGCCCGAGCGCGGCGCAACGGGCGGCGAGCGACTCGGCGTTCGGGAGTTCGGCGTCCGAGACCGGCAGGATCACGATCTGGGTGGGGGAGAGCCAGCCGGGGAACGCGCCGCCGTGCTGCTCGACGAGGTGGGCGACGGCCCGCTCCACACTGCCGATGATGCTGCGGTGCACCATGACCGGCCGGTGTTTCGCCCCGTCGGCCCCGATGTAGTGCAGATCGAACCGCTCCGGCTGGTGGAAGTCGATCTGGACGGTGGACAGGGTCGACTCGCGGCCCGCCGGGTCCGCGACCTGGACGTCGATCTTGGGGCCGTAGAACGCGGCCTCGCCCTCCGCCGACTCGTAGGGCAGCCCGGACGAGTCGAGTACCCCGGTCAGCAGGGCGGTGGAGCGCCGCCACATCTCCGGGGCGGCGACGTACTTCCCGCCGGGCCCCGGCAGTGAGAGCCGGAGGCGGGCCGGGCGGATGCCGAGTGCCTCGTACGCCCGGCGGATCATGCCGAGCGCGGCCCGTGCCTCGTCCGCGACCTGGTCCAGGGTGCAGAAGATGTGCGCGTCGTTCAGCTGGATGGCCCGCACCCGGGTCAGCCCGCCCAGCACACCGGAGAGCTCGGAGCGGTACATGCCGCCCAGCTCCGCCATCCGCAGCGGCAGTTCGCGGTAACTGTGCGAGCGGGAGCGGTAGATCACCGCGTGGTGCGGGCACAGGCTCGGCCGCAGCACCAGCTGCTCGCCGCCCAGGTCCATCGGCGGGAACATGTCGTCGCTGTAGTGCGACCAGTGGCCCGAGATCTCGTACAGCTCCCGCTTGCCGAGCACCGGTGAGTACACGTGCCGGTAGCCCGCCAGCCGCTCGGCGGTGCGGATGTACTCCTCCAGGGTGTGCCGCAGCGCCGCGCCGTCGGGCAGCCAGTACGGAAGTCCCGCGCCGATCAGCGGGTCGGTGTCGAACAGCTCCAGCTCACGGCCGAGCCTGCGGTGGTCGTGCATGGCGGTCTCCTCGCGTACGGAGGGGCGAGTCACCGCAAGCAGAAGCCCCGGGGCACTCGCCCCGGGGCTTCGGACTGGTCAGCAGTCAGTGCGCCGGGACACTCTCCGGCGTCGTCGTCATAGCGGCACGCTTCATGCGGGGGACGCTAGCAGGGGCACCCGGCGCCGCGCGCGTGGATTTCCGCGCGGGGCGCCGGGGGCGGTCCGGTGCTCAGCCCTTCTCGGACGAGTCGAGGTGGGCGAACACGACCACGTTGTCCTCGTAGTCCCTGACGGTCCTGTCGTAGTTGCCGCCGCAGGTGATCAGGCGCAGCTGGGCGTCCGGGGTGTCGGCGTACACCCGCTTGTCGGGGAACTTCGCCTTGCTGAACGTCTCGACGGTGTCGACCTTGAACGTGGCCACCGTGCCGTCCGTGCGCGTGATGTCGACCGTGGCGCCGGGCTGCAGGAACCGCAGCTGGAGGAAGATCGCGGGCCCGGTCGTCGTGTCCACGTGACCCGCCACGATCGCGGCCCCGCGCTCGCCCGGCGTCACGCCGTCCTTGAACCAGCCGGCCAGGTTCTTGTCGTTCGGGGGAGGCGCGTCGAGCCGGCCGGAGGAGCCGATCGACAGGGGGGTGAACGGCGCGTCCACCGCGATGGCCGGAATCCGCAGCCGCTTCGGCACCGAACGGGGCAGGGAGGGGCCCGGGTCGGCCGTCTTCGGAGCGGCGGAGGCCGACGCGGGCGCCGGGGCGGCGGGCGCGGCCGCCGCGGGTGGGGCGGGCGGTTTGTCGTCGGCCGGGGAACCGACCGAGTTGTAGATGAGCAGCATGCCGAGACCGGCCGCCGCGGCGGGCCAGAGCAGGGCGCGGCCGAGGGAGACGGTGTCGGAGGCAGTCCGGGAGGAGGGTGAACCGGGCGACTGCGGGGCGGCCATGGGAACGAGCCTTTCGTCTGCGCGGGACAGCGGTGGCGAGGGTGCGGGGGGAGTGGCGCGGGCACGTGGGGAAACGAAGGCGCCGCGGCCGCCGTCCGGAGGGACGACGGCCGCGACAGTGGAGCTACCGGCCGGCAGTGCGGTCGGGTCAGGCCATCGCACCGCCGGTCGCCTGGCGGCGACGCAGCTTGTAGGCGCCGACACCGACGCCACCGAGCAGCAGCAGCGAACCGGCCGCCAGACCACTGCCGGTCACGGCCATCGCGCCGCCACCGGTGTGCATGCCACCGCTGGGCTTGTCCTTCTTCCAGCCCTCGTCGTCCGACTTCGACGACTTGTCGCCCTCGTCACTGCCCGGCTGCCACTCCTTGGCGACCGTCATCGACAGGGCGCCGCCGCCGGTGTGCACGCCGCCGCGGGGCTTCTCGTTGTCGTCGTTGTCCTTGTACTTGCCGCCCTCGTCACCGGGCTGCCATTCCTTGGCGACCGTCGAGGCCAGGGCGCCGCCGCCGGTGTGCACGCCACCGTGCGGCTTCTCGTTGTCGTCGTCGTTGTCCTTGTACTTGCCGCCCTCGTCACCGGGCTGCCACTCCTTGGCGACCGTCATCGACAGCGCGCCGCCGCCGGTGTGCACGCCACCGTGCGGCTTGTCCTTCTTCCAGCCCTCGTCGTCCGACTTGCCGTGCTCGTCGCGGTCGCCGGCGACCGTCATCGACAGGGCGCCGCCACCGGTGTGCACGCCGCCGTGCGGCTTGTCGTTGTCGTTGTCCTTGTACTTGCCGCCCTCGTCGGACTTCCCGTGCTCCTCGCTCCTGGAGGAGGAGCCGCTGTCGTGGCCCCCGTCGTTGGAGACGGCGATGGCGTAGGCGGAGGGAGCGGTGACCGTGAGGACCGCCGTGACGGCGGCCGAAGCGAACAGTGTGCGGGCAGAGCGCATCTGAACACATTTCCTTTCGTCGCGACTGCGAAGAGTGACGGAATGCCGACTCGTAGTGGCGCAGTGGCTACGTGATCCACCGTCAGCCGGAACACCGGGGCGCGCCATCGGAGAGCGCCGCATTGGAGCTACGCCATGGGCTCATCGAGTGGCGGAGCACGGATAATCACCCGTTGGACGGCACGCCGCGCCGGGGTGATGTTTGGACTTTTCCGGCCGGGTCGTCCGCTGACAGTTCCTCACCGCGCCGGAACCCGGTCCGCGTCCCGGTAATTCGGTTGCTCCGCCGCCGGGCCGGCTGCTGTACTCGCCGCACAAGCCGACAGAGCCAGGAGACTTCCATGCGCCGACCTCACATGTTCGTTCAGACGGGAATTCACGCCGAAACTGAGGACATGGAGTTCTGTGCACACGCTGAATCTTGGCATTCTGGCGCATGTCGACGCCGGTAAGACAAGCCTGACGGAGCGGCTGCTCCACACCGCCGGAATCATCGACGAGCTGGGCCGTGTGGACGACGGGAACACCCGGACCGATTCCCTCGCGCTCGAACGGCGGCGCGGCATCACGATCAAGTCCGCGGTCGTCTCGTTCGATATCGACGACGTCACGGTCAACCTGATCGACACCCCCGGCCACCCGGACTTCATCGCCGAGGTGGAACGGGTGCTCAGCGTGCTCGACGGCGCCGTCCTGGTCGTCTCCGCCGTGGAGGGTGTCCAGGCGCAGACCCGCGTACTGATGCGGACGCTCCAGCGACTGCGCATCCCGACACTCGTCTTCGTGAACAAGACCGACCGCGCCGGAGCCCGGTACGGGCAGGTGCTGCGCGGCATCACGGAGAAGCTCACGCCGAACGCCGTCGCGATGGGCCCGGCCGTCACCGGTCTCGGCACCCGCGACGCGCACTGTCCGTCCTACGCGGCCGACGACCCCCGACTCACCGGCCGGCTGACGGACCTGCTCACCGAGCACGACGACGCCCTGCTGACCGCGTACGTCGAGGGCGGCGACACGCTCGCGCCCGGCCGGCTCCACGCTGAGCTGGCGGTCCAGACGGGGCGGGCGCTCGTCCACCCCGTGTACTTCGGCTCGGCCGTGACGGGCGCCGGAATCACCGCGCTGACCGACGGGATCAAGGAACTGCTGCCCGGCGCGCGGGGCGATGCCGACGGGCCGGTCTCCGGCACCGTCTTCAAGGTCGAACGGAGCCCGGCGGGCGAGAAGCTCGCGTACGTCCGGATGTTCTCCGGCACCGTACGCACCCGCGACCGGCTGCCGTTCGGGCGCGGACCGGACGCCGCCGGTGAGGGCAGGGTGACCGGGATCGACGTCTTCGCCGACGGCTCGGACGGGCCCCGTCCCTCGGTCGGGCCGGGACGCATCGCGAAGTTCCGCGGACTGGGTGACATCCGGATCGGGGACGCGGTCGGTGTCGCACCGGAAGGGGCCCGGGAACACCATTTCGCCCCGCCCACCCTGGAATCCGTCGTGGTACCGGAAGCGCCCGCCTCCAGGGGCGAACTGCATTTCGCCCTCGCACAGCTCGCCGAACAGGATCCGCTGATCGATCTGCGGCAGGACGACATCCGTAAGGAGGTCTCCGTATCGCTCTACGGCGAAGTGCAGAAGGAAGTCATCGAGGCGACGCTCGCGGAGGAATTCGGTATCGACGTCACCTTCCGCGAAACCACGACCATCTGTCTGGAACGGCCTTCCGGCACCGGTGCCGCATTCGAGATCATCGACAAGGACGACAATCCCTTTCTCGCGACGGTCGGCCTGCGCGTCGATCCCGCCCCGGCCGGCAGCGGGGTGGAGTACCGGCGGGAGGTGGAGCTCGGCTCCATGCCGTACTCCCTGATGCGGGCGGTCGAGGAGACCGTGTTCGAAACGCTCGGACAGGGCCTGAACGGATGGCAGGTGACCGACTGCACGGTCACCATGACGCACTCCGGCTACTGGCCCCGCCAGAGCCACGCCCACGGCACGTTCGACAAGTCCATGTCGAGCACCGCGGGGGACTTCCGCAGCCTGACCCCACTGGTCCTGATGACCGCGCTCCAGCGGGCGGGTACCACGGTGTACGAGCCGATGCACCGGTTCAGGCTGGAACTGCCCGCGGACGCGCTCGGCCCGCTCCTGCCGGTCCTCGCCCACCTGACGGCCGTCCCGGGCCCGCCGTCCCTGGACGGCGGGAACTGCGTGCTGGAGGGCGAGATCCCGGCGGCCAGGGTGCATGAACTGCAACAGCGGCTCCCGTCGCTGACCCGGGGCGAAGGGGTGCTCGAATCCGCGTTCGCCTCGCACCGCGCGGTCGTCGGAGCCGTCCCGAGCCGCTCCCGCACCGACCACAACCCGCTCGACCGGAAGGAGTACCTGCTGCACGCGGCGCTGCGGGGACCTGGCCCGTCCGGCGGCTGAGGCGCGTCACGCCGGGGCCGTCGGGCGGCTGAGGCGCGTCAGGCCGTCCGGCGGCCCCGGCGCGCAGGGCGGCCCGACGGCCCTCCCGGTCCGGCGGGGCGACCTCAGTTCAGCCGGGCACGGGCCGCCCGCGCGCTGCGCCGGACCGCCTCCGCGGCCTCCGGCTCGACGTCCGCCACCACGTCCGCGTACTCCTCCAGCTCCGCCGCCCCGCGCAGGAACTCCCCGCTGCGGACCAGCAACTGGGCCCGTTCGTACCGCAGCCGGGCCGGGTGCGACGGCAGCAGGAGGGACAGCTCCACCGCCCACAGCGCCACGTCGGAGCGCTCCGGGCGGGCCGCGGCCCAGGCCCGGATGTTGTTCAGGATCCGCAGCACCGTCTCCAGCGGCCGCGCGGGCACCAGCATCGACGGTTCGAGCGGCTCCCCGGTGGTGCTCGTCACCAGCAGCTCCGCGTCCTGGGCCGACAGCGGACGGCCGCCGGCGAACGGATCGGCCAGCACCCGCTCCTCCGGATCACCGAAACCGACCACGAAATGGCCCGGCAGCGCCAAGCCGTAGACCGGGGCGCCCGCCCGCCTGGCCACCTCGATCCACACCACGGACAGCAGGATCGGCAGCCCCCGCCGGCGCCGCAGCACCTCGTGCAGCAGCGACGACTCAAGACGCTGGTACTCCGCCGACGAGCCCTCGAACCCGTGCCGCTCACCGAGCAGTTCGGCCAGTGCAGAGGCCCAGGCCCGGCCGCCGCGCAGTCCGTACGGCAGCAGGCCCGCGAGCCGGTCCAGCTCGATCTGCGCCGCGTCGACGCCGTTCGCGTCCAGCGCGGGATCCGCCTCCGCCGCCAGCAGCAGGCAGAGCAGCGCCAGGTCCGGCCGCTCGGCCCGCGCCTCCTGTGCGAACCGGCGGCGGATCTCTTCCCTGTCGTGCCTCCCGGAAGCCATCGCGCTACGCCGGACCGGAGGGCCGGAAGTGGTGGTACCGGTGATGGGTGGCGAACCCCATCCCGTCGTACAGCGCGCGGGCGCCTTCGTTCTCCGCCTCCACCTGGAGCCATCCGGCCGACGCGCCCTCGTCCATCGCCTGCCGGGCCAGCGCGGTCATCACCGCGGTGGCGAGTCCCTCGCGCCGGTGCTCGGGAGCCACCTCGACGGCCATGAACCCGGCCCACCGCCCGTCCACGACGCAGCGGCCGATCGCGGCGGGCGCGGGGTCACCCTCGTCGCCCGGCACGGTCGCGAACCACACCGAGGGGCCGCTGCCGAGCACCGCCCGCACCTCGGGTCCGGGGTTCTCGAAGCGCTGGTAGCGCGACAGCCACGCCGTGTCCACCGCGCGGCTCAGCCGCACCCGCGACACCTCGGCCGCCAGATCACCGATCGGCGCCAGCGCCGCGATCCGCACCTCCGCCGTCACCTCGCGGCGCCACCCGGCGCTCTCCAGCGCCGCGCACAGCTCCTCCTGGGTGCCCTCAGCGCCGGTCGCCGTCTGGACGTACGGCGGCAGCCCCCGGTCCGCGTACCACTGCCGGACCCGCGCCAGCGCGGTGTCGAGCGGAACGCCCGGATTCCCCAGCGGCAGCACGGAGTTGGCGCGCCGGGTGAACCCGGCGGAGGCCCGCAGCCGCCAGTCGCCGAGCGGCTCGCTCTCCACCGGCTGCCAGGCGCGGGCGCAGACCCGGGCGAGTTCACCGAAGGAGGCGGCCGGGCCGCGTCGCCGGGGCGGGGCGGCGGCCACGGTCTTACCGGCCACCAGGGACGATTCCACGATGCGGACCGATTCACCGCTCTTCGGTGTGACGGACAGCACACCGTCGGTCCACGATGTGAGAACGCCAACCGTGTCGGTGAATTTCGGCCCCGGCGGACCCTCCTGGAGCAGACACCGGACCGAGACCCGTTTGCCCACGTCAGCCGGTGTGATCCGGATCTCCAGCCGTCCGCCGATGGTGAATTCCACAGCTCTGTCCGCCCCTCCTGTTCGGATCGTGCCCGGGAACGGAGATACTAGGTGCGGGCATCGACGACGCCGCGCTCCCGCGCGAGAGCCAACGCCCTACCGAGGAGGAACGACAGCGTGACCTACGTCATCGCGCAGCCTTGTGTCGACGTAAAGGACAAGGCCTGCATCGAAGAGTGCCCCGTCGACTGTATCTACGAGGGCCAGCGGTCCTTGTACATCCACCCGGACGAGTGCGTCGACTGTGGAGCCTGTGAGCCGGTCTGCCCGGTCGAGGCGATCTTCTACGAGGACGACACTCCGGAGGAGTGGAAGGACTACTACAAGGCGAACGTCGAGTTCTTCGATGACCTCGGGTCGCCGGGCGGGGCTTCCAAGCTGGGTCTGATCGAGCGCGACCACGCGTTCATCGCGGCACTGCCGCCGCAGAACCAGTAACAGCCTCCGGCACGTGCGTCACCCCGGTCCCGTACGGCTCGTCACCGTGCGGGACCGAGGCGTTTGTGCACGTCGCCGGGGTCCCGCCCGAACCCCCGTACGAGAAAGCAGAGATCCGTGCCCGCAGCAGTCTCCTCCCGCCTCCCCGTCTTCCCCTGGGACAGGCTCGCGCCCTACAAGTCGACTGCCGGGGACCACCCGGACGGCATCGTGGACCTGTCCGTCGGCACCCCCGTCGACCCGGTGCCCGAGCTGATCCAGCGGGCGCTCGTGGCCGCGGCCGACAGCCCCGGCTATCCGACGGTGTGGGGCACCCCCGAGCTGCGCGACGCGCTCACCGGCTGGGTGGAACGGCGGCTCGGCGCGGTCTCCGTGGCCCACGAGAACGTGCTGCCCGTCGTCGGGTCCAAGGAACTGGTGGCCTGGCTGCCGACCCAGCTCGGCCTCGGCGCCGGGGACAAGGTCGCCCACCCGCGGCTCGCCTACCCGACCTACGAGGTCGGCGCCCGGCTCTGCGGCGCCGAGCCGGTCGCGTACGACGACCCGACCGAGCTGGACCCGGCCGGGCTCAAGCTGCTCTGGCTCAACTCCCCGTCCAACCCCACCGGAGAGGTGCTGGGCAAGGACGCGCTGACCCGGATCGTCGCCTGGGCGCGCGAGCACGACGTGCTGGTCTTCAGCGACGAGTGCTACCTGGAGCTGGGCTGGGAGGCCGAGCCGGTCTCGGTGCTCCACCCGGACGTCTGCGGCGGTACGTACGAGGGCGTCGTCGCCGTCCACTCGCTCTCCAAGCGCTCCAACCTCGCCGGGTACCGGGCCGCCTTCGTCGCGGGCGACGCGGCCGTCCTGGGCGAGCTGCTGCAGATCCGCAAGCACGGCGGGATGATGACGTCCACGCCGGTCCAGGCCGCCACCGTCGCGGCGCTCGGTGACGACGCGCACGTGGCCGAGCAGCGCGCCCGGTACGCCGCCCGGCGTGCCGCCCTGCGCACGGCCCTGGAGGCCCACGGCTTCCGCATCGAGCACAGCGAGGCGAGCCTCTACCTCTGGGCGACCCGTGACGAGCCCTGCTGGGACACCGTGGCCCACCTGGCGGAGCTGGGCATCCTGGTGGCGCCCGGGGACTTCTACGGACCGGCCGGCGCCCGCTTCGTGCGCGTGGCGCTCACGGCCACGGACGAGCGGGTGGCCGCGGCGGTCAAGCGGCTGGGCTGAGCGCCCGCCGACGGACACGCGCGAGGGCCTGAGGGGTGCGCACCCCTCAGGCCCTCGCGCGTCACTGCACCGGCCGGCGTGGATCAGCCGAGCGGCAGGCCCTGCGTGGGGAGGCCGCCGAGGCTGCCGGTCGCACCGCCGGCCGCCGCCTTGCCGACGACGGGGGCGGCCTTGCCGGCCGTCTCGCCGAGGGTCTTGCTCGCCACCGGCAGCGTGGTCCCGACGACCTTGCCGCCGGTCTTGGCGCCCTGCTTGGACACGCCGTCGACCGTCTTGCCGAGACCGGTGCCGTCGACGGCCTTGCCGAGACCGGCACCGTCGACGGAGGTGAGGCCGCCGAGATCCGGGGCCTGCGGGAGCTCAGCGGCACCGGCGGCGCCGGCCGCACCGACCACGGGGGCCGCACCCGCCGCGATCAGCAGCGCGGTACGGGCGATCCGACGGGTCAGGGGGAGGGACATGATGCTCCTTCGACGGGATGTGGAATCTGTCTGTCCGTGGACCGGACGCCATGACAACCGTCCTGGGGGCGGGGGAGGTTGCGGTGGACCGACGTAAAGAGTCGGCAATGCGTCAGATAATCCGCAGCGGAGGAACCCGGATGGACAACGCATTCCCCGGCCGTGCGATGAGCCCTCACTTCCCTTTGGGCACAAGGAAATCGGGCCGTCCGGAAGGGGGTGCGCGAACCCGTGTGCGGAGGCTGTCGCGGGAATGCCCGGACCCCCTGCAAGGGGGACCCGCCGTACTAATGCACGAAGCGCATCCGGACCTCTGCGGTGCCCGATTTCCCGCTTTCCGTCCGCCAGCCGGAGCCGGCCTTCCAGGCCTGGCCCGCGTACGCGACCTCGTCGATGCCCAGCACCTCGGACTGCGCCACCGCCCAGTGCGCGAGTTCCCAGCCGTGCTGCGGAACGCCGCCCTCGGTGGCCGCGCCGCCCGACCGCACCGGCACCGAGAGCGCCCCCTGAGCCGTCGCGCCCGCGGTCGGGGCCCGGCCCTCCGCCGCGTCCGCGGCCGGCAGCGCGCCCTTGCCGAAGGCACGGGTCAGCGCGGCCCTGACCTTCTTGACGTCGCCCGTCCCGGCCGTGGCGCGCGGCGGCGCGCAGGTCAGCGCGGCCGGGGTCCGGCCGGTCAGCGCGGCCGCCAGCAGCGCGGCGTCAGGTTCGTGCTTCGCGTACGCCTGCGGGAAACCGCTGCGCTGCACGCGCTGCGCGGCCACCGTCAGCGGCAGCCGCGAGTAGCCCGGTACCTCGGCCAGGTGCTCGTAGAACTTCCCGGCCGAGTAGACCGGGTCCAGGATCTGCTGCCCGGTGCCCCAGCCCTGCGAGGGACGCTGCTGGAACAGCCCGAGGGAGTCCCGGTCGCCATGGTCGATGTTGCGCAGCCCGGACTCCTGGAGAGCCGTCGCCAGCGCGATCGTCACCGCCCGCTCCGGCATCCCGCGCGTGGTGCCGACAGCCGAGATCGTCGCGGCGTTCGCGGCCTGTTCCGGACTCAGCCGGTACGTACGCCCCTCACCGGACGAACCGTCCGCGGAGTGCACGGTGCACTGGTCGGAGCTCCTGCCGCCCGACAGGTACGAGACGGTCAGATAGCCGCCCACGGCCACGAGCACGGCGAAGGCGGCCGCGACGCGCAGCCGGCGGCTGCGGCGTCGGGCGGAGGAATCGGTCCGGGGCACGGGGCCACCGTACGCGAGGCACTAGGGTCGTAGCCATGGCCGAAAGCACCCTTGACCTCACTCTGGACGGGCCCGCGCTCACCGCCCGGCTCGTCGACTTCCCCTCGGTCAGCGGGGAGGAGAAGGACCTCGCGGACGCCATCGAGACGGCGCTGCGGACCCTCCCGCACCTGACCGTGGAGCGGTACGGCAACAACATCGTCGCCAGGACGGACCTCGGCCGCGCCGAGCGCGTCCTGCTCGCCGGGCACATCGACACCGTGCCGATCGCGGACAACGTGCCCTCCCGGCTCGACGCCGACGGGCTGCTGTGGGGCTGCGGGACCTCCGACATGAAGTCCGGTGTCGCCGTCCAGCTGCGGATCGCCGCGACGGTGCCGGAGCCCAACCGCGACCTCACGTTCGTCTTCTACGACAACGAAGAGGTCGCCGCACACCTCAACGGCCTCGGACACATCGCGGACGCCCACCCCGACTGGCTGGCGGCCGACTTCGCCGTCCTCCTGGAGGGCTCCAACGGCGAGGTCGAGGGCGGCTGCCAGGGCACGCTGCGCGTCCTCCTCCGTACGGAGGGGGAGCGGGCGCACTCCGCGCGCAGCTGGATGGGGTCCAACGCCGTCCACGGCGCCGCCCCGATCCTGGCCAGGCTCGCCGCGTACGAACCGCGCAAGCCGGTGATCGACGGGCTGGAGTTCCACGAGGGGCTCAACGCCGTACGGATCGAGGGCGGCGTCGCCAACAACGTCATCCCCGACGCCTGCACCGTCGTCGTCAACTACCGCTACGCACCCGATCTGGGCCCCGAAGAGGCACTGGCCCACGTCCACGAGGTCTTCGCCGGCTGCGGCGTCGCCGAGTTCATCGTCGACGACCACTCCGGCGCGGCGATGCCCGGCCTCTCGCACCCCGCGGCCAAGGCGTTCATGGACGCGGTCGGCGGCACCGCCCGGCCCAAGTTCGGCTGGACCGACGTATCGCGCTTCGGCTCGCTCGGCGTCCCCGCGGTGAACTACGGCCCCGGTGACCCGATCCTCGCCCACAAGCGCGACGAGCACGTGGCGGTCGAGCGGATCACCCACTGCGAGGAGCGGCTCCGCTCCTGGCTCACGACCTGACCTCCGGCATTCCCCTGTCCGTAACCTCCGGCGATCTACGCTGGCGGGAGACGGGGCGTCGCAGGACGCCTCCGAAGTCGGCGGAGGGAGCAGGTCATGGGCAACCCCGAGGATGCGCGGATCCCCGAAGGTGCGGAGATCCCCGAGGGCGCGGTCAGGCCGGAGGAACAGCGACTCGGCCCGGTGCTGCGCCGCAGGGACCAGGTACAGCCCGGCACCACCGATCAGCGGCTGCTGGACTCCGAGGGTGACTCCGAGTGGGTGCACACCGACCCCTGGCGGGTCATGCGCATCCAGTCGGAGTTCGTCGAGGGGTTCGGCGCGCTGGCCGAACTGCCGAGCGCCATCAGCGTCTTCGGCTCGGCCCGGACCCCGGCCGACTCGCCGGAGTACGAGGCGGGCGTACGGATCGGCAGGGCGCTGGTCGAGGCGGGCTTCGCGGTGATCACCGGGGGCGGGCCCGGAGCGATGGAGGCGGCGAACAAGGGGGCGCGGGAGGCGAAGGGGGTCTCGGTCGGCCTGGGCATCGAGCTGCCCTTCGAGTCCGGCCTCAACCCGCACGTCGACATCGGCGTCAACTTCCGCTACTTCTTCGTCCGCAAGACGATGTTCGTGAAGTACGCCCAGGGCTTCGTCGTCCTGCCCGGCGGACTCGGCACCCTGGACGAGCTCTTCGAGGCGCTGACGCTGGTCCAGACGGGCAAGGTCACCCGCTTCCCGATCGTGCTGTTCGGCACGGCGTACTGGGGAGGCCTGGTCGACTGGCTGCGGGACACGGTGATCGCCCAGGGCAAGGCGTCCGCGAAGGACCTGCTCCTGTTCCACGTCACGGACGACGTGGACGAGGCGGTGAACCTGGTGACGAAGGAGGTCGGCCGGTAGCGCACCCGCCCGCACCGGCCCACCGGCCCCGCTACGCCAGCCCGCGCCGCGCCACGGCCGGTGCCCGGTGCCCGGCGATGGACGCCACCATGTCCAGGACGTCCCGGGTCTCCGCCACCTCGTGCACCCGGTACACCCGCGCCCCCAGCCACGCGGACACCGCGGTCGTCGCCAGCGTGCCGGTCAGGCGCTCCTTCACCGGGCGGTCGAGCGTCTCGCCCACGAAGTCCTTGTTGGACAGCGAGACCAGCACCGGCCAGCCCGTCTCCGCCATCTCGCCGAGCCGGCGCGTCGCCTCCAGCGAGTGGCGGGTGTTCTTCCCGAAGTCGTGACCCGGGTCGATCATGATGCCGTCCGGCCGGACCCCCAGCCCGACGGCCCGCTCGGCCAGCCCCACGGTCACCCGGAGGATGTCGGCCATCACGTCCTCGTACCCGATCCGGTGCGGCCGGGTGCGCGGCTCGGCGCCGCCCGCGTGCGTGCACACCAGCCCCGCCCCGTACCGCGCGGCGACCTCCGCGAGCTTCGGATCGACGCCGCCCCACGCGTCGTTCAGCAGGTCGGCGCCGGCCTCGCAGACCGCCGCACCGACGTCGTGGCGCCAGGTGTCGACACTGATCACCACGTCCGGGTGACGCCGGCGCACCTCGGCGACGAATCCGACGGTCCGGCGGGCCTCCTCCTGGGCGGTCACCTCTTCGCCGGGCCCCGCCTTCACCCCGCCGATGTCGATGATCGCGGCACCGTCCGCCACCGCCTGCTCGACGCGGGAGAGCGCCGGCTCGTCACGGAAGGTCGCGCCCTGGTCGTAGAACGAGTCCGGGGTGCGGTTCACGATCGCCATGATCACCGGCTCGTGCGCACCGAACTCGCGCCGCCCCAGCCTGAGCGCACCGCTTCGCATCCCGTGTCTTCTCCCTGTGAATCCCCGGCAGATCGCCCGCCGGGACTGACTGCGACCCTAACTGTCAGTGCCGCATGGCACGATCGGACCCGGACGAAATTCCGCTCCCGGGGAGATGCGCGTGTTCTGGTTCTTGCTGCTCGCGATGGTGGTTGTGGTCGCCGCGGTCACCCTCGCGGTGATCGGCGGAGGGAGGAGCGCCATCCTTCAGGACGTGGCGCCCGAGCAGCTGACGGATCCGCTGCCCGCGGCGCGTCCGGTCGGCCGCGCGGATGTCGATGCGCTCAGACTGCCGGTCGCCGCCCGCGGCTACCGGATGACGGATGTCGACGAGGCGCTGGGCCGGCTCGGCGCCGAGCTCGCCGAGCGGGACGCGCGGATCGCGGAGCTGGAGTCGGCGCTCGCCGGTGCGCAGGCCACCAGGGCGGGCGGCCCGGATCTCCTCAAGGAGCCCCAGGAGCTGCCTCCGACGCACTGGCAGGCACCTTGGCAGCCCCAGCCCCGGCCCCAGTCGCAGCAGGAGCAGCCGCCGGGGAGCCCGGGGGCCGGCGGCGCCGCGCCGCGGCCGGACGAGGAGGGCGGGCGATGAGCGGCGGAGCCGAAGCCGCGGCGGACGGCCGGCTGCGCTGTCCTTGGGGCCTGTCCACAGAGGACTACCTCGCCTATCACGACACGGAATGGGGCCGCCCGGTCCACGGCGACGACGCGCTCTTCGAGCGACTGTGCCTGGAGGCGTTCCAGTCCGGGCTGTCCTGGCTGACGATCCTGCGCCGCCGGGAAGGCTTCCGCACCGCGTTCGCCGGGTTCAGCATCCCCGCCGTGGCGCGGTTCACCGACGCCGACCGGGAACGGCTGCTGGCCGACGCGGGAATCATCCGCAACCGCGCGAAGATCGACGCCACCATGGCCAACGCCAAGCTGCTGGCCGACTGGCAGGGCGGTGAGCTGGACGAGCTGATCTGGTCGTACGCCCCGGACCGGGCCACCCGGCCCGCCCCCCGCACGCTCGGGGACGTCCCGGCGGTCACCGCGGAGTCGACGGCGCTGTCCAAGGACCTCAAGAAGCGGGGACTCCGCTTCATCGGCCCCACCACCGCCTACGCCCTGATGCAGGCGTGCGGCCTGGTCGACGACCATCTCGTCGGCTGCGTGGCCCGCGGCACCGAGGCGTAGGGCCCGGTCCGGGGCGGCTACTGCCCCAGGTACGTGGGCCGCTCCTTGTCGAGGAAGGCCCGCACCGCGATCGCGTGGTCCTGCGACGCGCCCGCCCGCGTCTGGAGTTCGTCCTCCTTCTCCAGCGCCTCGCCCAGGGTGTGACCCGCCCCGTACGCGAGGGACTCCTTGAGCGCCGCGTAGGCCACGGTCGGGCCGTCCGCCAGCGCGCGGGCCACCGCGGCGGCCTCGGCGGCGAGCTCGGCGCCGGGTACGAGTCTGTTCACGATGCCCAGGTCATGGGCGTCCTTCGCGGAGATCGAGCGCGGGAAGAGCAGCAGGTCGGCGGCGCGGCTCTGGCCGATCAGCCGGGGCAGCGTCCAGGAGACGCCCGAGTCCGCGGTGAGCGCGACACCGGCGAACGAGGTGTTGAACGACGCGGTGTCCGCGACCACCCGGTAGTCGCAGGCGAGCGCGAAACCGAATCCGGCACCGGCCGCGACCCCGTTGACCCCGGCGACGACGGGCTTCGGCATCTCCGTGATGGCCCGCACGATGGGGTTGTAGTGCTCCCGTACGGTGCTGAGCGCGTTGCCGTCGGCCGACTCGCTGGCCTCCGCCAGCTTGGCGACGTGCTCCTTGAGGTCCTGGCCGACGCAGAAGGCGCGCTCGCCCGCGGCGGTGAGCAGCACCGCCCGTACGGCGGGATCGGCGGCGACGGACGTCAGCGCGTCACGCAGCGCCACCTTGGTCGCGGTGTTCATCGCGTTCATCGCGTCGGGACGGTTGATCGTGATCGTCGCGAGCCCGTCGCTCACGTCGCAGAGCACGGCGTCGGCCATGTGGGATCCCCTTTTGCGCCTCGTCCAAAGTCTGTCGAGGCAAGCATGGCCGACTTCGGCGGAGGCGAACATGTGACCTGCGTCTAACAATTCCGCCCCGATGGAGGGCTGCGGGGGACGGAGTATCGCAGTCCCTTCGCCGAATTGGGTGGTTTTGAGCGAGCGCGTTGCGCAAGCGATGCAGAGCGATGTTGGTCATCGGGGTCTGTGATGCGGGATAATGGCCTGGAAGCAATGTGTTCGATGCCGGTGAGGCAGCGCCTGTCATGGGGCCGCCGGTTGCGATGAGCTGGTTTCAGGAAGGGGAACGAGCATGGCGGCCATGAAGCCGCGGACGGGCGACGGCCCGCTCGAGGTGACAAAGGAGGGGCGGGGCATCGTCATGCGCGTTCCGCTCGAAGGCGGCGGTCGGCTTGTCGTGGAGCTGACTCCGGACGAGGCCGGTGCGCTGGGCGATGCCCTCAAGAAGGTCGTCGGCTGACGCAGAGGAGCCCACACTTCACTACTGCCCCGGCACGGAATCCGTGCCGGGGCAGTAGTGCGTTCGGTGCCGGTGATCCTGGTGTGATCCACGTGACATGTGAGGCGTCGGCGGTGACCGTGGCCCGGCCGTTTTCCGCCGGGCAGACCCTACGGGGCAGCCCTCAGCCGCGTCGTACCGCGCAGAGCAGGCCGTCGCCCACCGGCAGCAGCGTCGCCATCAGCTCCTGGCTCTCGCGGACCGCGCGCAGCAGCTCGCGCAGGCGCAGCACCTCCGCGGGCTGGGGCGCGGAGTCGACCGTGCGGCCGTCCGCGAAGACACCCTCGAAACACACCAGGCCACCAGGCCGCAGCAGGCGCAACGATTCAGCGAGGCAGTCCAGGCTCTCCATCCGGTCACCGTCGCAGAAGACGAGGTCGTATCCGCCGTCCGCCAGCCGGGGGAGCACGTCCAGGGCGCGGCCGGGGATGAAGCGGGCCCGGTTGGCGGCGAAGCCCGCCGCCCGGAAGGCCTGACGGGCGAACTGCTGGCGCTCGGGTTCCGGATCGACCGTGGTCAGCACCCCGTCCGGCCGCATGCCGTGCAGCAGATAGATGCCGGACACGCCCGTGCCGGTGCCGATCTCGGCGACCGCCTTGGCGTCCGTCGTGGCAGCGAGCAGGCGCAGCGCTGCGCCGGTGCCTGGTGACACCGAGCGGAGCCCCGCGTCCCGGGCCCGGTCCCGGGCCCAGCGCAGTGCTTCGTCCTCGGCGACAAAGGCGTCGGCGAACGCCCAGCTCGTCTGCCGGTTGGCTGTGATGGCCCTCTCCTGTCCCCGTAGTTGGCGCAACGGTGACTGTATCCGCTGCACCCGGGAACCCGCAGATGGGACCGGGCGTTATGAAAGGACAGGGGAAAGCCCGTGGATCGGCCCGCAGATCGGGTCCGGGGATCACGGGCAGGCGGTTACCGGGGTCGTCCCCGGCCCCAGCAGGAAAAAGGCTTATCCGGAGCTAACGGGCGAGGTGGCTATGGTAGGGGCTCCACTGGACACCACCAGAGCCGATAGGGGAGGTGCGGCTGCGCCTGTGGATCGGGGAGGAGTGCTGTGGCGCTTCCTCAGGTCGGCGGGTGAGCCGAAATCCGTGACCAACATTGCTGACCGTTCTTCCAACGACTCCGCAACGACCGCGACCTTCGCCTCGGATGCCTCCCAGGCGTGGACGCCGCCCTCATGGGAAGAGATCGTCAGCACGCACAGCGGTCGTGTCTACCGCCTTGCCTATCGACTGACGGGTAACCAGCACGACGCGGAGGACCTCACCCAGGAGGTCTTCGTCCGGGTGTTCCGTTCGCTGTCGACCTATACGCCCGGCACCTTCGAGGGCTGGCTGCACCGCATCACGACCAACCTGTTCCTGGACATGGTGCGCCGCAAGCAGCGGATCCGCTTCGACTCCCTCGGCGACGACGCCGCCGAGCGGCTGCCGAGCCGCGAGCCCTCGCCGCAGCAGGTCTTCAACGACACCCACTTCGACGCCGACGTCCAGCAGGCGCTGGACACCCTCGCGCCCGAGTTCCGGGCCGCGGTCGTGCTCTGTGACATCGAGGGACTCTCGTACGAGGAGATCGCCGCGACCCTCGGCGTGAAGCTCGGCACTGTGCGCAGCCGTATCCACCGCGGGCGCTCCCACCTGCGCAAGGCGCTGAAGCACCGTTCGCCGGAGGCCCGCGCGGAGCAGCGCTCGCTGACGGGGGTCCTCGCGGCAGGGGAGGGCGGAGCGGCGTGAGTGGCACAGGTCCGACCTCCGCGGAACAACACCTGGGGGACAGGCTCGCCGCGCTCGTCGACGGGGAGCTCAAACACGACGCCCGTGACCGGGTGCTCGCCCACCTCGCGACCTGCGCCAAGTGTAAGGCCGAGGCTGCCGCCCAGCGGCGCCTGAAGAGTGTCTTCGCCGAGTCGGCCCCGCCCTGTCCCTCCGAGGGCTTCCTTGCCCGGTTGCAGGGCCTTCCCGGCGGTCCGGGGGGTGACGGCGACGGTCGGGGAAGACCAATGGGCGGCTCGGGCCGCTTCGGTGACGGAGCCTTCCCCGTGACGCGTCCTTCCGGCGGCCGGGCTGATTCGCCCTCCGGCGGCTCCCCGCTGGACGGCTTCGGCTACCTCCCGGCCGCGCACGGCTCCGCCGCGGTCCTGCCCGCCGGAGCGGACCGGCCCACGTTCCGTATCCACGAGGTCAGCCGCGAGGCAGAGCGCTCGCCGTGGCGGGGCCGCAGGTTCGCGTTCGCCGCCGCCAGCGCCGTCTCGCTGGCCGCCATCGCCCTGGGCGGTGCTCTCCCGACGGACGCGGGACCCGATTCCCCGACCCGTGCCGAGGGGCCGGGCAGCAGCGTCGCACCGCTGGACGCCGACGCGCGTGCCGAGCGCGGCACCACGGTGAGCCGCCGCGGCGGCGGCCACGGCACGCTCGCTGCGGCCGGTACCGGCGACCGCCCGGTGTCCCTCGCCATGAACGCCGCGCCGCTGGCGTTCTCCTCCGCGCCCTCCCTGCTCGGCGGCGGCGGTCTCACCGGAAGCCGGTACGCGCTGCCCGTCCGGACCGACGTGTCCGCGCCTTCGCTGATACGTCCCAACGGCACCGGCCCGCTGTTCGCGCAGGCACTCGGCAGTGGGCTTTCCACGGCGTCCCCCCAGCCGTCCAGGACCCCCACCTCGGCCGCCGGACTGCCGGTTCCCGCCAACCACGGACTGCCGCTCCTTCCGCGTCGCTGACGCGGGCCGGCGCAGGGCATGCACAAACCTGGTTGAATTCCGGCAGGATTCCGGGAGGGACGCCCCCTGCGGGGCGTGCAGAGGCCAGTTGAGGCAGTTGCGGGGAGAGCATGGACGACGGGAAGCCCACCGAGCCGAAGGCGAAGTGGTGGAGCCGGCCCACGCCGGGGAGCGGTGCGAGCGCAGCGCCTCAGGAGCCGTCGCCCGTTGAGGACGCGGTACCCGCGTCGGACGTGACCGCGGTGAGCGCCGGGACGGAAGCGGCCGCGGAGCCGGCTGCGTCCGTGACGGCGGAGCCCCTGCCGCAGGCCGCGAAGCCGCTCCACGAGCCCGACCAGTACAGCACCCCGCCCTACGGCGGCCCCGGCCCATGGGCGCCCGCGCCCCCCGTGCAGCGGCCGGTCCGGACACCGGCGCACGGCACCCCCGTACCGCCGCCCTACTCGGGGACGAACGGCGCGGGCATCGCGGCGGCTCCCGCACAGGCCCCCACCCCACCGGCCGCCTTCCCGCCCCCGCTGCCCCAGCAGGCGGAGGGCCACCAGCCGCAGCAGCCCCCGACGCAACAGCCTCTCCAGCAGCCCCAGGGCCAGCACCAGCCGCAGCCGCACCCGCAGCCCCACCACCCCCCGTCGCCGCAGTGGCTCCAGTACGACCCCTGGGGTGCGCCCCGGCAGTCGCTGATCACCAACCCCGGCCCCCCGCTTGCCACCGACGCCGGCAAGCGGAGGAACCGGCGCGGCTCCGTCCTCGTCGGCGCGCTGCTGCTGGCCCTGGTGGCGGGCGGCATCGGCGGCGGGATAGGCGCCTACATCGAGCGCAACGGCGGCCTCACCCAGATCGAACTGGACCAGGACGCACGCGACGGCGGCGGCCGCGCCCCCGACAGCGTCGCCGGTATCGCGGCCAGCGCGCTGCCCAGCGTGGTCACCCTGCATGTCAGCGGTAGCACCGAATCCGGCACCGGCACCGGCTTCGTTCTCGACAACAAGGGCCACATCCTCACCAACAACCACGTCGTCGCACCGGCCGGTCCGTCCGGCGAGATCACCGTGACGTTCAGTGGCGGTGAGACGGCCAACGCCGAGGTGGTCGGCAAGGACAGCGGCTACGACCTGGCCGTGGTCAAGGTCAGCGGTGTCTCGGGGCTCAAGCCGCTGCCGCTCGGCAACTCCGACAACGTGCGGGTGGGCGATCCGGTGGTGGCCATCGGGGCACCGTTCGACCTGTCCAACACGGTCACCTCCGGCATCATCAGCGCCAAGGACCGGCCGATCACGGCAGGCGGCGAGAAGGGCGACGGCAGCGACATCAGCTACGTCGACGCGCTGCAGACCGACGCCCCGATCAACCCCGGCAACTCCGGCGGACCGCTGGTCGACACCGACGCGCATGTCATCGGGATCAACAGCGCCATCCGTGCCGCCGACAGCGGCTCGACCACCGAGGGCGGCCAGGCCGGTTCCATAGGCCTCGGCTTCGCCATCCCGATCAACCAGGGCAAGCGCGTCGCCGAGGAGCTGATCAACACCGGGAAGGCCACCCACCCGGTGATCGGCGTCACGCTGGACATGAAGTACACCGGTGACGGCGCCAAGGTCGGGCAGCGGGGCGCGGACGGCAAGTCCTCCGTCACGGAGGGCGGTCCGGGCGCCAAGGCGGGCATCCGGCCCGGTGACGTCATCACCGAGGTGAACGGCGGGCGGGTGCACAGCGGTGAGGAGCTGATCGTGAAGATCCGCTCGCACCGGCCCGGTGACCGGCTGGACCTCAAGCTGACCCGCGGTGGTAAAGACCTGACCATGAGTTTGACGCTCGGCTCGGCAACCGGCACGTGACGGCCACGGGAAGCTACCGCGCGGATGGCTTCGACGGGTACCGTGGTCCGGGTCCGGACCTCATCCGACCTGGTCGCGGAGAACACGAGGAGCCGCAAGGTGTTCAATGACATAGGACCGCTCGAACTGGTGGCGCTCGCGATCATCGGCGTGCTCATCTTCGGTCCGGACAAGCTGCCCAAGGTCATCCAGGACGTCTCGCGCTTCATCCGCAAGATCCGTGAGTTCTCGGAGAGCGCCAAGGAGGACATCCGTACGGAGCTCGGCCCGGAGTTCAAGGACTTCGAGTTCGAGGACCTCAACCCCAAGACGTTCGTCCGCAAGCAGCTCATGGACGGCAATGACGACCTGGGGCTGAAGGAGATCCGCGAGAGCTTCGACCTGCGCAAGGAGGTCTCCGAGGTCACCGACGTGGTCAACGGCCGCGCGACCTCGTCCGTGGAGGCGAAGAGCGGCGTGTCGGGCGGTTCCGCGGTCACCGCGGCGAACGGCTCTGCGGGCGGCCCCGACCTGCTCAAGAAGCGTGAGCAGCCGGCGAAGGACGATCACCCGCCGTTCGACGCAGACGCCACCTGACCCCCGTCAATCCCGACTCGTCCGGACGGTATGGCTATTCTCCATCTGTCCGGTTGTGAGGACGCCCGAGGGGGGCGGGCCGCTCCGGACCCTACGGATCGAGGAGGCGGCCGGACAGATGGAGACAACGAGTCGGGTGGGCGCGGATGGTGCGCCGGACACAGGCACGGCAGAGGGGGTGCCGGCGGCCCGGCTCACGGTCGACGGCTATCTGCAGGCACCGTTCCCCTGGTACGGACTTGACGAGGCGTTCACCGGGCCGCGCTGGCTGATGCAGGTGGGCACCGCCGCGGACGGCACGGTGCAGCACGGCTCCACCGGCCACGGCGACGAACCCTCGGTACGGAGCGACGCGGGCGAGGACAGACAGCGGTTCGCGGTCGTGGTGACCGTCGCCAGCAGCCCGGTGCGGCGCAGCGGCGACGGCACGGGCGTCCTGGACGCGACGACGGTCTCCTCCGCGGCCTGGCTGGCCGGCTCCGGACTGCTGGCCTACACCTGGCCCGCGCAGATGGACCACACCCTGCGGGACGACTGGCTGGACCAGCAGACGGAGACGGCCTTCGAGCTGGCCGACGATCTGGACGGCCCCGCGTGGTCGGCGCTCTCGCTGCCGGTCGACGGGGTGCCGGTGGCGTTCCACTACCGCGAGTCCGAGTTCGGCTGGGTGCTGGCCGGCTCCGCGCACGGCGGGGTGCACATCGGCGCGTACGGACGCGGAATGAGCGCGTACGGGCTGGGCTTCTCCGTCGTCGGTGACATCACGTCGTACGCCTAGAACCTGTCCGGCCATGATCCGCCGGACAGACCCTGGCAACCGACGGGCCCGCGGCGGACCGGGAGCACCAGCCCCCGGCCCGCCACGGGCCCGTCACGGGTCAGAACTTGTTGCGCGGGGTGATTCCCAGGGACATGCCGGACAGGCCGCGCTGACGGCCGCTCAGCTTGTCCGCGATGGAACGCAGCGCCTTGCCCGCGGGCGAGTCGGGGTCGGACAGCACGACGGGCTTGCCCTCGTCGCCGCCCTCGCGCAGCCGTACGTCGATCGGGATGGAGCCGAGCACCGGCACCTCGGCGCCGACCGTCCTGGTCAGCCCCTCCGCGACCCGGGCGCCGCCGCCGGAGCCGAACACGTCGACCATCTCGTCGCAGTGCGGGCACGGCATGCCCGACATGTTCTCGACGACGCCGACGATCTTCTGGTGGGTCTGGACGGCGATCGAGCCGGCCCGTTCCGCCACCTCGGCCGCGGCCTGCTGCGGGGTCGTGACGACCAGGATCTCCGCGTTCGGCACCAGCTGGGCCACGGAGATCGCGATGTCACCGGTGCCCGGCGGCAGGTCGAGCAGCAGGACGTCCAGATCGCCCCAGTACACATCGGCGAGGAACTGCTGGAGCGCGCGGTGCAGCATCGGGCCGCGCCACACCACCGGGGCGTTGCCCGGGGTGAACATGCCGATGGAGATGACCTTCACGCCGTGCGCGGACGGCGGCATGATCATGTTCTCGACCTGGGTCGGCTTGCCGTCCGCGCCGAGCATCCGGGGCACGCTGTGCCCGTAGATGTCCGCGTCGACCACGCCGACCTTGAGCCCGTCGGCGGCCATCGCGGCCGCCAGGTTCACGGTCACGGAGGACTTGCCGACGCCGCCCTTGCCGGAGGCGACCGCGTACACCCTGGTCAGCGAGCCGGGCTGGGCGAACGGCACCTCGCGCTCGGCCGTGCCGCCGCGCAGCGATGACGCCAGGTCCTTGCGCTGCTCGTCGCTCATCACGTCGAGCGTGACCTCGACCCGGGACACTCCCTCGACGCGGGCCACCGCGTCGGTCACGTTGTTGGTGATCGTCTCGCGCATCGGACAGCCGGAGACGGTGAGATACACCGTGACAGCGACTACACCGTCAGGATCGATCTCGACCGACTTCACCATGCCCAGCTCGGTGATCGGGCGGTGGATCTCCGGGTCGTTCACTGTCGCCAGTGCCTCAAGCACCGCGTCTTCCGTAGCCATACCTCGATAGTACGGGTGCGCGCAGCGCTCCTTGAAAGGGTGGTGGCGGGCGACGGGAGGGCGTCGAGCGCCTGCACCTACGCGCGGGTAGCCCCCGTCACCGGTCCTCGTCGCTCTCGGCCCCGGCCGGTGTCCGGCGGCCGTCGAGATCCCTCACCAGGTCCTCCAGCTCGGAGCGGATCCAGTCCCGGGTGGCGACCTCCCCGAGGCCCATCCGCAGTGCCGCGATCTCCCTGGTCAGGTACTCCGTGTCGGCGATCGAGCGCTCGTTCTGGGCCCGGTCCTGCTCGTGGGTGACCCGGTCGCGGTCGTCCTGCCTGTTCTGCGCGAGCAGGATCAGCGGGGCCGCGTAGGAGGCCTGGAGGGAGAGCATCAGGGTCAGGAAGATGAACGGGTACTCGTCGAAGCGCAGGTTCTCCGGCGCGAAGATGTTCCACACCACCCAGAGGATGATGATCAGCGTCATCCAGACGATGAACCGCCCGGTCCCCAGGAACCGCGCGATCCGCTCCGAGAACCGGCCGAACGCCTCCGGGTCGTACTCCGGCAGCAGCCGCCGCCGGGGGTCCTTCGGCTGGTCCAGCCGGGTCCTGGGGGTACGGGTCAGCGCCGTCGAGCCGTTCGACGCCCTGGAGCGGTCCTCACCTGCCACGGAGCACCCCCTCGCGCCCGTGGAAGTCGGTCTCCCGCCAGTCGTCGGGCAGCAGGTGGTCGAGCACGTCGTCGACGGTCACCGCGCCCAGCAGCGAGCCGCTCTCGTCCACCACGGGCACCGAGACCAGGTTGTACGCCGCCAGATAGCTGGTCACCACGGACAGCGGGGTGTCCGGCGCCAGCGCCATCAGATCGCTGTCGACGATCGAGCTGACCAGGGTGAACGGCGGATCCCGCAGCAGCCGCTGGAAGTGCACCGTGCCCAGGTACTTGCCCGTGGGCGTCTCGTCCGGCGACCGGCACACGTACACCTGGGCGGCGAGCGCGGGGGAGAGGTCCTGCTGACGGACCCTGGCGAGCGCGTCGGCCACCGTCGCGTCCGGGCGCAGGATGATCGGCTCCGTGGTCATCAGCCCGCCCGCCGTCCGCTCCTCGTACGACATGAGGCGCCGGACGTCCGCCGCGTCGTCCGGGCGCATCAGCGTCAGCAGCCGCTCCTTGTCCTCCTCCGGCAGCTCGGACAGCAGGTCGGCCGCGTCGTCGGGGTCCATCGCCTCCAGGACGTCCGCGGCGCGCTCCTCCTGGAGCTTGCCGATGATCTCCACCTGGTCGTCCTCCGGGAGCTCCTCCAGGACATCGGCCAGCCGGTCGTCGTCGAGCGCGGCGGCGACCTCCGCGCGCCGCTTCGGGGTGAGGTGGTGCAGGGCGTTGGCCACGTCGGTCGGGCGCAGCTTCTCGAACGTGGCGACCAGCGACTCCGCGCCCTGCCCGTGCTCCTCCAGCGAGAATCCGCTGACGGCCGACCACTCGACCGTCAGGGTCTCGCCCTTGCGGCGCAGCGCTCCGCCCCTGCCCTTGCGCACGAAGTACTTGTCGATCTCCCAGTCCCGGCGGGCCGGCAGCTGCTGGATCGCGACGTCCAGGATCGTGACCTCCTCGCCGGTCTCCACCAGGCTGACCCGCCGGTCGAGGAACTCGCCCAGCACCAGACGTTCGGTGGGCCGCTGTTCGAAGCGTCGCATGTTGACCACGCCGGTGGTGATGACCTGTCCCGACTCGATGCCCGTCACCCGGGTCATCGGGAGGAAGATCCGGCGCCGGCTCACCACCTCGACGACGATGCCGAGCAGCCGGGGCGGCCGGCCGCCGACCCGGAGCATCGCGACCAGGTCCCGGACGCGCCCCACCTGGTCCCCGTTCGGGTCGAAGACCGGCACACCGGAGAGGTGCGAGACGAAGACCCGGGGCGTTCCTGCTGCCATGCCTGCGCCTCCTTCTGCGTCGCCGGCTTGCGCATCCGGTCTGTTGTGACGTTTATTGCACCGTTATGACGGGATCAGGCTAGCCCGTACTCTCGCAGGTCGCCCTGGAGGGCGGTCGTCACGACTCTCTGCCGGAAGGTGTAGGCCGCACAGGTACGCTGCCGTCTGCCACCCACCGCCACGCAGATGAGAGGCAGTGCGCCTGTGACCTCTTCCGTCCCGGCCGTCCGGGCCCGCCGCCGGACCGCCACCCTCGCCGTCGTGCTCTGCGCCGGGCTGACCGCGGCGCTCACCGCGTGCGCGGACGAGGATCCGGACAAGGGGACCAACGGCGTCGGCAGACTGGACGCGCCGGAGATCGAGAAGAAGGCGCGGGCCGCGGCGGACTCCTCCGGCACGGTCCGGCTGGCCGGCACCCTGGTCAGCAAGGGCGGCACGTACAGACTCGACATGCGGCTCAAGGACAAGGGCGGGGCGGGCTCCGTCACGTCGAGGAACAGCACCTTCGAGCTGCTCCGGATCGGGGACGTGCTCTACCTCAAGGCGGACGCCGGCTTCTGGAACCACGGCACGGCCGGCGCCGGGAGGACGAGCGATGCCGACGGGGCGGCGGCGGACAAGCTGGACGACAAGTACGTGAAGGTCCCCGAGGACGACCCCACGTACAAGCAGCTGCGCGGATTCACCGACAAGAAGGTGCTGCTCGACGGGCTGCTCACGCTGCACGGCGAGGTCGGCAAGGGGGGCCGGGACAAGGTCGGCGGGGAGCGCACCATCCGGATCACCGGCGGCAAGGGCGAGGGCGGCGCGCTCGACGTGTCCCTGGAGGGCGAGCCGTACCCGCTGCGCTTCGCACGCGGCGGCGGCGGGGGCGTCATCACGCTCGCGGACTGGGGCAAGGACTTCGCGCTGAAGGCCCCGGCCGAGGGAGACACGGTCGACTACGGACAGCAGCTGCCCAAGACGACGTCGTCGTAGACCCGCCGCCGGGCGAGGGCCGGCTACGGCTTCCTGTTCCTGAGCGAGCGCTTCAGCAGGCGCGGCAGCCCGGCCGGTACCGGCAGCCGGGTGGTGGCGGTGGTGGGCAGCGGCGCCGCCGCCCCCGAGCCCTCCGGCAGGTCGGTACGGGAATCGAGCGGCGTCAGCCGCAGGATCCGGCACTCGCGCGCCCAGCGCCCGGTCAGCTGCTCGGCGTCCGGTGCGTTCAGCCGCTTGCCCTTCAGCTCGGCCACCGCGGTCTCCCACTCCTGGGAGTCCGGGGCGAGCTGGGCCACGGAGGCGGTCCAGGCGACGAGCCGGCCGCCCTTGTCCTTGCTGCGGACGGTCACCTCCGCGGTGCCGCCGTCCGTGAGGCCGGCCGGGAACGGCTGCTCGCCGGGGCCGTCCCCGACGAGCAGCGCCGCCCCCTCGTGCCACACGTGCCACAGCGCCCGCGCGGGCCCGGTGCCGCGCACCCAGACCAGCCCCGACTTCTTGGTGGCCTCCTCGACGAGGGCCGGTCCGAGCAGCGTGTCAGCAGCAGTCATGCAGCAGAGCTTAGACGGGCGCCCCGGGGCGACGGGCGGGAGCAGGTCAGAGCCAGCCGTTGCGCTTGAGCATGCGGTGGATGGAGAAGCAGACCACCCCGATGAAGCCCAGCACCATCGGATAGCCGTAGGTCCAGCGCAGCTCCGGCATGTGCTTGAAGTTCATGCCGTAGACCCCGCAGATCATCGTCGGGACGGCGATGATGGCCGCCCAGGAGGTGATCTTGCGCATGTCCTCGTTCTGCGCGACGGTCGCCTGTGCCAGGTTGGCCTGGAGGATGGAGTTCAGCAGCTCGTCGAAGCCGATGACCTCTTCCTGCACCCTGACGAGGTGGTCCGCGACGTCCCGGAAGTACTTCTGGATGTCCGGGTCGATCAGCCGCATCGGCCGCTCGCTGAGCAGCTGCATCGGACGCAGCAGCGGCGATACGGCCCGCTTGAACTCCAGCACCTCGCGCTTCAGCTGGTAGATCCGGCCGGCGTCCGAGCCGCGCGGGCCGCCCTTGTCGGGGGTGGAGAAGACCTCGATCTCCACCTCGTCGATGTCCTCCTGCACCGCGCCGGCCACCGCGATGTAGCCGTCGACCACATGGTCCGCGATGGAGTGCAGCACTGCCGAGGGGCCCTTGGCGAGCAGCTCGGGGTCGTCCTGGAGGCGGTGGCGCAGCGCGCGCAGCGAGCCGTGGCCGCCATGCCGCACGGTGATGACGAAGTCCCGGCCGGTGAAGCACATCACCTCGCCGGTCTCCACGACCTCGCTGGTCGCGGTCAGTTCGGCGTGCTCGACGTAGTGGATGGTCTTGAAGACGGTGAACAGGGTGTCGTCGTACCGCTCCAGCTTCGGCCGCTGGTGGGCGTGGACGGCGTCCTCCACGGCCAGCGGGTGCAGCCCGAACTCCCGGGCGATGCCGGCGAACTCCTCCTCGGTCGGCTCGTGGAGGCCGATCCAGGCGAAGCCGCCCTTCTCCCGCACCCGGAGCATCGCCTCGTGCGGCGTTCGGCAGGTGCCGTCCACCTCCGCGACGCGGCGTCCGTCGCGGTAGACCGCGCAGTCGACGACCGCGCTGGAGGCGGACGGGTCACGGGTGGCGTCGTAACTGCTGTGCAGGGTGTTGGTCTTGCGCAGGGACGGGCGCACCACAGCGCGCAGGTCACGGATCATCGACATGGCTGGCTCCTTCACGGAGGGCCGTCGGCGAGGGCGTGGAACAGCCCGGAATGGGGACGTGGGCTCACGTCCGCAAAGCGGGCGGCACCGCGGCGGCGCGATGACGGCGTTCGCTACAGACAGGCAAAAAGGGGGTGCTCTTCCGTCGTGCGAAACGCCATGGGCCGTGGCCGGGCAGGCGTCAGATCACAGAAGAAAGGTGTCGGGCGGAAGAGCGGTTGGTACTGCACGGTCGACTTGGATCCACCGCAGCCCCACCTCCTCCGGTCGGTCCCCCGTGAGGGACGACATTGCGTCGGGACTTGAGAGCGACGCTTCTGCGTGCTGTCCCGACCGGCGGGCCCAGGCTATCAGCAGCCACAGGGCCAATCTCTTACTTTGCCCGTTCCATACGCGTCTTATGCTCGCCGCATGGCAGAAATTCTTGCTCCGGTCGAGGCCCGTCTGCGCGCGGCCCTGGGCGAACCGGACGCACGCGCGGCAGTGACGTTCCTGGGCACCGACCGGATCGAGGTGCTCCGCTTCATCGACGGCGACGTGGTGAGGTACGCCACGCTCGGCATGTCCGCGCAGCCGATGGCCGACCCCTCCGACCCGTTTCCCGACCCGGTGAAGGGACCGCGGGCCGAGCTGGTCCTCTCGGTGCGGGCCGGCCTCGCGGACACCGACCAGGTGCTGCGCAGGCTCGCGGTGCTGGCGGCCTCGCCGCAGGTGGAGGGGTTGATCGTGGCGCCGGGGGCCTCGCTGGACGTCGGTGAGCCGCTCTGGCCGGGTGCGCCGTTCAGCTCGGTGCTCGTGGCCGAGTCCGGTGGACTGGTGGAGGACCTGGAGCTGGAGGCCCCCATGGAGGCGGTGCGGTTCCTGCCGCTGCTGCCGATGACGCCCAACGAGGCGGCCTGGAAGCGGGTCCGGGGCGCGCAGGAGCTCCAGGAGCGGTGGCTGGCCCGGGGGACGGACCTGCGGGATCCGCTGCGCGCCTCGGTGGCCCTGGACTGATACCGGGCGAGCGGCGGTACCCCGGCGTGCGTGCGGGACAGCCGAAAGCCCCGCCGCGCGGCGAGGAGGCGGCCACGGGCGGGGCGGTACGGGGGCGGGGCCGGAGCGGTACGGGCCCCGGTCCGGCGGCTCAGTTGGCGAAGACGGTGACGCCGTCCTCGGTCGCGTGCTTCGGTTCCAGCTCCTCGGCCTCGTGGCTCAGGGCCGAGCGCCGCACCCAGATGACGATCGCGCCGACGACGGCGGCGACGGCGGCGACCACGAACGGGATGTGGATGTCGCTCCACTCCTCGATCTTCGGGGCCAGGAAGGGCGCGGCGGCCGCGGCGAACCAGCGGACGAAGTTGTAGCCGGCGCTGGCCACCGGACGCGGCGCGTCGGACACCCCGAGTGCCAGTTCCGTGTAGACGGTGTTGTTCATGCCGATGAAGGCGCCGGAGACGATCGTGCAGACGATGGCCGTGGTGTGGTTTCCGTAGCCGAGGATCACCAGGTCGGCGGCGAGCAGCACCAGTGAGGCGCCGACCACCCTGAGCGAGCCGAAGCGCTTCTGCAGCCTCGGCGCGACGAGTACCGAGAAGACCGCGAGCAGCAGGCCCCAGGCGAAGAAGACGGCACCGGACTTGTACGGCGACATGTTCAGTACGAACGGCGTGAACGCCAGGATCGTGAAGAACGCGTAGTTGTAGAAGAACGCCGAGGTGGCGACGGAGGCGAGCCCGCCGTGGCCGAGCGCCCTGATCGGGTCCAGCAGCGAGGTCTTGCGGGCCGGCTTGGGCTGTTCCCTGAGGAACGCCGTGATGCAGACGAAGCCGATCGCCATCAGCGCGGCCGTGCCGAAGAACGGGTAGCGCCAGCTGGCGTCACCGAGCAGCGCGCCGAGCAGTGGTCCACAGGCCATGCCGAGCCCCAGCGCCGACTCGTACAGCAGGATCGCCGCCGAGCTGCCGCCCGCCGCCGCACCGACGATCACGGCGAGCGCGGTCGATACGAAGAGGGCGTTGCCCAGGCCCCAGCCGGCCCGGAAGCCGACGAGTTCCGCGACGGAGGACGAGGTGCCAGACAGTGCGGCGAAGACCACGACGAGCGCCAGTCCGGCCAGCAGCGTCTTGCGCCCGCCGATGCGGCTGGAGACGAAACCGGTCACCAGCATCGCGACGGCGGTGATCAGGAAGTAGGAGGTGAAGAGCAGCGACACCTGGCTCGGTGTCGCTTCGAGGCCCTTGGCGATGGACGGCAGAATCGGGTCCACCAGGCCGATTCCCATGAACGCGACAACAGAAGCGCCCGCTGTGGCCCAGACGGCCTTCGGCTGGCGCAGGATGCTGACCGTCCCCTGTTCGAACGGATCCTCTCCCTGCATGGGACTACTCGCTCTCCACTAGATCGATGCGTTATGCACAGAATAAGTTAGAGGGGCTAATAAATGCAAGCTACATCTAAATCCGCTGATGAGAGCCTCACCGCGGAAGGGTGATCGTCCTTGACGCGGCGACGGCCGGGGAGGACGGTTGGTTGTTATGAGGGGCGAACCCAGTTGCCCGAAGTGTGGAGGCCGGGTCAAGGCGCCCGGTTTCTTCGACGACACCTGGCAGTGCGACGCGCACGGCAGCGTGCAGCCGATGCAGCCGGTCATCCCGCCCAGCGTCGAGGCGCTGGGAGTGGTCGTCCACCGCGCCCAGGTGCCGGTGTGGATGCCCTGGCCGCTGCCGGTGGGCTGGCTCTTCACCGGAGTGGCGTGCGCGGGCGACGACCGGGGCGGCGGCCGGGCGACCGCCGTCGCCTGCTCGGGACCGGGGCCGCTCGGCGGCATCGGCGAGCTGCTGCTCGTCGCGGAGGAGCTCGGCGTCGGACTCGGTGCCCGGTACGCCGGGATCGACGGCCCCGACCCGGGCCCGTACCTGCGGGTGGACGGCCCGCCGGACGTCAAGGTGCTCGCCGCCGGACGTCCCACCCCGCTCTGGCACGTGAAGGACGCCCCCGACGACCGGGCCGTCTTCGCCGGTGAGGCACGCGGCCTGTGGCTCTGGGCGATCGTCTGGCCCGAGCAGTCCGCACTCCTGATGTACGACGAGCTGGTGCTCACCGATCTGCGTGACGCCGGGGGAGAGGTCGACCTGGTGCCCTGCGGCGCGCTCACCCCCCGGCTGCTCGGCGGGCCCTGAGCGGCTGCCGGGCGCCCTCCGGCCGGTCCGGAAACCACCCGTCCGCCGGTTATCCTTGGATGTCCCCCTATCCGGCTATCCGGCTATCCGGCCGCGAGCAACTGGAGTCCGCGTCGTGCGCATCGACCTGCACACTCACTCCACCGCGTCGGACGGTACCGACACCCCCGCCGAGCTGGTGCGCAACGCCGCCGTCGCGGGTCTGGACGTCGTCGCCCTCACCGACCACGACACGGTCCGCGGGCACGCGGAGGCGATCGCGGCGCTGCCGGAGGGGCTCACCCTGGTCACCGGTGCGGAGCTGTCCTGCCGGCTCGACGGGGTGGGCGGCCTGCACATGCTGGCGTACCTCTTCGACCCCGAGGAGCCCGAGCTGGCGCGCGAGCGCGAGCTGGTGCGCGACGACCGGGTGCCGCGCGCCAGGACCATGGTGCGCAAGCTCCAGGAGCTGGGCGTGCCGGTCGAGTGGGAGCGGGTCGCGCGGATCGCCGGTGACGGATCGGTCGGGCGGCCGCACATCGCCGCCGCCCTGGTCGAGCTCGGCGTCGTGCCGAGCGTCTCCGACGCCTTCACCCCGCAGTGGCTGGCCGACGGCGGGCGCGCCCACGCCGAGAAGCACGAGCTCGACCCCTTCGAGGCGGTCCGGCTGGTCAAGGCGGCCGGCGGCGTCACCGTCCTGGCTCACCCGGCCGCCGTCAAACGCGGCCACGTGGTCCCCGAATCCGCCATCGCGGAGCTGGCCGCGGCCGGGCTCGGCGGTGTCGAGGCCGACCACATGGACCACGACGAGGCGACCAGGGCCCGGCTGCGCGGGCTCGCCCGCGAGCTGGGGCTGCTGACCACCGGGTCGAGCGACTACCACGGCAGCCGCAAGACCGTACGGCTCGGCGAGAACGTCACCGACCCCGAGATCTACGCCGAGATCACCCGGCGCGCCACCGGGGCCTTCCCGGTGCCGGGAGCCGGCGGACCGCTCGTCCCGTAACGGCCCACGCGCAACTTTCTCCACCCCCGGCGGCGCCCGCATCGCGACGCCGCCCGTCCCGCCCCCGCGCACCGGCCCGCCGCGGCGTCCGCCGGAATCCTCCTGCGGACGCCGGTCCGGCAGCTGTCCGGTGCGCCGCCTCCGCCGCATTCCCGCTCTCTCCCCGCAAGGCTCACTGTGTTCGACGTCGCTGTCTTCGGATCCCTTTTTCTCACGCTTTTTGTGATTATGGATCCGCCCGGAATCACCCCGATCTTCCTGGCCCTCACCGCCGGCCGCCCCGCCAGGACGCAGCGCAGGATGGCGCTCCAGGCGGTCTCCGTCGCCTTCGGCGTGATCGCCGTCTTCGGCGTGCTCGGCCAGCAGATCCTGGACTACCTGCACGTCTCCGTACCCGCCCTGATGATCGCGGGCGGACTGCTCCTGCTGCTGATCGCGCTGGACCTGCTGACCGGCAAGACCGACGAGCCGACGCAGACGAAGGACGTCAACGTGGCGCTCGTCCCCCTGGGCATGCCGCTGCTCGCCGGTCCCGGCGCGATCGTCTCGGTGATCCTCGCCGTGCAGCACGCCGACAGCGTCGGGAGCCAGCTCTCGGTCTGGACGGCGATCGTCGCCATGCACGTCGTGCTCTGGCTGACCATGCGCTACTCGCTGCTGATCATCCGGGTCATCAAGGACGGCGGCGTCGTGCTGGTCACCAGGCTGGCCGGGATGATGCTCTCCGCCATCGCCGTGCAGCAGATCATCAACGGCGTCACCCAGGTCATCCAGAACGCCTGACCCGGCCCCGCGCAGCACAGCGCCCCCGCACGATCGATCCGTGCGGGGGCGCTCGTCTTTATATCTGCAAGGTGCTCGGCAAGGTGTTCGTCAAGGGTGTTACGAAGCCGAGGTCTCGGCCGGGCGGATATAGATGCGCTGGCCCAATGCCGCGGCCTGCTGCACGATCCGGTTGACGGAGGCGGCGTCCACGACGGTGCTGTCCACGGCGGTACCGTCGACATCGTCGAGTCGCATGATCTCGAAGCGCATATGGCTTCCCTTCGTCTGATCCTCCTGCTGGAGAACTACTGGGTGGACGGGTGACCCGTCCGCAAGGATGAGGAGCGCCAGGCTGGTACGCCTCGCGCCCCACGAGGTGTACAACGGCTTGCTCCCTGCAATCATTCCCTACGCTAAGGAAATTTTTTGGATGTCTAAGTACCAGCAGGTAACCGAGCATGCGCGGACGACGACATCCGCGACGAGGCCCGTATGAACGAGGCAGAGATCGGCGAGCGCCTGGACCGCACCAATGAGCTGCTCCAGCGCGTGCTCGCCGAGGTGTCGAAGACCCCCTCGACCCACGCGATCTTCGTCGACGCGGGCTATGTGTACGCCGCGGCCGGGCTGCTCGTCACCGGCACGGAGGACCGGCGCTCCTTCGACCTCGACTCGGAGGGGCTGATCGAGGCCTTCATCGACAAGGCCCGCACGATCTTCGCGGACAGCCGCCTCCTGCGCGTCTACTGGTACGACGGGGCCAGGCGCCGGATCCACACCGTCGAGCAGCAGTCCATCGCGGAACTCCCCGACGTCAAGGTCAGACTCGGCAACCTCAACGCCAACAACCAGCAGAAGGGCGTCGACTCACTCATCCGCACCGACCTCGAATCCCTTGCCCGCCACCGCGCCATCAGCGACGCCGCACTCGTCGGAGGCGACGAGGACCTGGTCTCCGCCGTCGAGGCGGCGCAGGGGTACGGGGCCCGGGTCCACCTCTGGGGCATCGAGGCCGGTGAAGGGCGCAACCAGGCAGAGCCGCTGCTCTGGGAGGTCGACAGCCAGCGCACCTTCGACCTCGACTTCTGCCGCCCCTACGTGACCAGACGGCCCGTCACCACCTACGAGGACGACTCCCCGGCGCCCTCCCGCGACGACGTCCGCTTCGTCGGCACGCAGATCGCCGCGACCTGGCTCTCCGCCCGCGGCCGCGACTCCCTGGCCGACCTGCTGCCCGGCCACCCGTACCTGCCGGGCTCCGTGGACCAGGACCTGCTGGTCGAGGCCGAACGCCTGCTCCAGCACTCGCTGCGCGGCCACGCCCATCTCCGGCGGGCGCTGCGCGACGGCTTCTGGCAGCACCTCCAGTCGCAGTACTGAACGCGGTACTGAACGCCGTACCGGCGCAGCGCGGAACCGCAGCCGTCGCGGAGCTCCGCGCCGACTACAGGCTGTCCCAGAAGGAGGCCAGCGCGGCGGCCGTCGGCCCCGGCCGGTCCGTGTTGGGGGAGTGCTCCGCGCCCTCGATCCGGGTCCGCCGGGCGCCCAGCCGCTGGGCCATCGCGTCGAGCTGGGGCACCGGCCAGACGTCGTCGCGCTCACCGGAGACCACGTGGACCGGCAGCCCGGTGGCGGCGACCTCGGCCACCCGGTCGGGCTCGGTGGCCAGCTGGCGGCCGGTGGCGATCAGCTGGGCCGGCCGGTGACGCATCCAGCGCCGCCGCAGGTCCTCGCCGTCGTCCGCCTCGGCCTCCGCGGGCGGGTCGAAGGCGCGCATGGCCTCCCAGACCTGCTCCATGCCCCTGGTCGCCAGCGCGTCGCCCAGGATCTTCAGCTTGAACCGCTGGGCCTCGACGACCACGCCGGGCCCGGAGGACATCAGGGTCAGCGACCGGAACGGTGCCGGATCCAGGATGGCCGCGGCGCGGGCGATCAGCCCGCCCAGCGAGTGCCCGAGCAGGTGGACCCCGCTGCCGCCGAGGCCGAGCGCGGCCGTCTGCGCGAGTGCGTCACGCGCCAACTCGTCCTGTGCGTAGGACTCCTGGCGGTCCGTCCCGTCGCTCTCGTACTGCCCGCGCCCGTCGACGGCGACCACGCGGTAGCCGGCCTTTGCGAGTGGTTCCAGCAGCGCGATGAAGTCCTCCTTGCTGCCGGTGAAGCCGGGCAGCAGGAGGGCGGTGCCGCGTGGTGCGGTACGCGGGGACGCGTCCAGGACGGCGAAGTCCCCGCGCGCCGTGTGCAGCGCACGGGCCCGGGTGCAGGGAGGCGGGACGAAGGTGGGTGGCCGGCTCATGGGACGAGGTTATGCCGTGAACGCCCGAGGGGCCCGGGGGGATCCCCCGGGCCCCTCGGGCACTCCGGCGCGGTCGGGCGCCGGTCTCAGCTCTCGGTCTTCGCGGCGGCCGCTCGCGGTGCCCGGCGCCTGCGCGGCTTGGCCTCGCCCTCGGTGGCCGAGACGTCCGCCACGGCCTCCGCCTTCGGCTTCGCGGCCGCACGGGTGCGGCGACGCGGCCTGGTGTCGTTCTCGGGCTCGGCGATCGGCGCGATCTGGAAGTCGACCTCGTCCTCGGCCGGCTTGATCACCCGGGTGCGGCGGCGCGGCTTGGTCACCGTCTTCGTCTCCGCGGCGGGCTCGGCCACGGGGGCGGTCTGGAAGTCGACCTCCTCCGTCACCGGCTTCGCGACCCGGGCGCGGCTGCGACGCGGCTTCGCGGCGGTCACGGCCTCGGCCGTCACCTCCACCGTGACATCGGCCTTGGCCCTGGGCGCCCTGGTCCTGGTCTTCACGGCGGGCTCGGTGTCGATGACGACGACCGGGGGCTGCGCCACCTCCACCACGGCCTCGGCCGCGACCTCCGGGGCGGCGACGCGGCCGCGCCTGCGCCGACGCGGCGTACGCGGCTCCGTGGCGCCTTCGGCCGCGGGCGTCTCGACGGCGACGGCGTCGACGACGGAGGTCTCGGCGGCCTCCGCGGCCGGTGCGGGCACCGTGGCGGCGTTCTCCTCCGCGGCGGAACCGCCCCGGGTGCGACGGCGCTGACGCGGCGTGCGCGGGGGGCGCTCCTCGCGGACGGCGGGTGCGGAGGCGGCGGCGGACTTGCGGCCGCGGCCGCCCGTCTCCCCGAGGTCCTCGATCTCCTCGGCCCGCAGACCGGCGCGGGTGCGCTCGGTACGCGGCAGGACACCCTTGGTGCCGGCCGGGATGTCCAGCTCCTCGTACAGGTGCGGGGAGGTGGAGTACGTCTCCGGCGGGTCCGGGAACTTCAGGTCCAGAGCCTTGTTGATCAGCTGCCAGCGCGGGATGTCGTCCCAGTCGACCAGCGTGATCGCGATGCCCTTGGCGCCCGCGCGGCCGGTCCGGCCGATCCGGTGCAGGTATGTCTTCTCGTCCTCGGGCGACTGGTAGTTGATGACGTGGGTGACACCCTCGACATCGATACCGCGCGCCGCGACGTCGGTGCAGACGAGCACGTCGACCTTGCCGTTGCGGAAGGCGCGCAGCGCCTGCTCGCGGGCGCCCTGGCCGAGGTCGCCGTGGACGGCGCCGGAGGCGAAACCGCGCTTCTCCAGCTGCTCCGCGATATCGGCGGCGGTGCGCTTCGTACGGCAGAAGATCATCGCGAGTCCGCGGCCGTTGGCCTGGAGGATGCGCGAGACCATCTCGGGCTTGTCCATGTTGTGCGCGCGGTAGACGTACTGCGCGGTGTTCTTGACGGTCGTGCCCTCGTCGTCGGGCGAGGTGGCGTTGATGTGCGTCGGCTGCGACATGTAGCGGCGCGCGAGGCTGATGACCGCGCCCGGCATCGTCGCGGAGAACAGCATGGTCTGCCGCTTGGCCGGCAGCATCGTGATGATGCGCTCGACGTCGGGCAGGAAGCCCAGGTCCAGCATCTCGTCGGCCTCGTCGAGGACGAGGACGCGGATGTGCGAGAGGTCGAGCTTGCGCTGGCCCGCCAGGTCGAGCAGCCGGCCCGGGGTGCCGACGACGACGTCGACGCCCTTCTTGAGGGCCTCCACCTGGGGCTCGTACGCCCGGCCGCCGTAGATCGCGAGGACGCGGACGTTACGGACCTTGCCGGCGGTCAGGAGGTCGTTGGTGACCTGCTGGCACAGCTCGCGGGTGGGGACGACGATCAGGGCCTGCGGTGCGTCGGTCAGCTTCTCGGGCGCGGCCCGGCCCGCCTCGACGTCCGCGAGGACGGTGACGCGCTCAAGCAGCGGCAGCCCGAAACCGAGCGTCTTGCCGGTGCCCGTCTTGGCCTGTCCGATGACATCGGAGCCGGAGAGCGCTACGGGGAGCGTCATCTCCTGGATGGGGAAGGGGGACATGATGCCGACGGACTCAAGTGCCTCGGCCGTCTCGGGAAGAATCCCGAGGTCTCGGAACGTAGTCAGGGTATTGCCTCTTCTGTGAAACGCGGTCCGAGGCGAACGAAGGGGGTCGTACCGTGCCGGGGTTGGTCATCCGGCCGTGGATGGGCCGGGTGGCGCGGGACCACTGCCGTCGCTCGAGCGCTCGTGCCGCTGAGGGGGCCCCTCATCTGCGGTCGTACGTGGCGTACGCCTCGCGTGGAGGGCTGTCGGGTCGGAGCCGATCGGGCCACCGACCGGGCATCCTCATTCAATTTCGCGCCACGAGCAGTTGCAAAATGCTCAGTAAGCGCAATACCACTGTACCCCGGATCCGCGCATCTGTGTTGGGCGAATTCATCGGAACGGTGTGACGTCGGTCTGCGGCCGGACCCCTCCGTCCCTCGGCGGGCGGGCTATTCTGCGCTCCATGGAGACGCCTGACAACGCCACTGAAACCCCCGCATCCACCAGAATCGCCGACCAGGACTGGGCCACCGCGTCCACGGAGCCGCAGTACCGGGCCGCTGTCGTGGACCTGCTGGGAGCACTCGCCTACGGGGAGCTGGCGGCCTTCGAGCGGCTCGCCGAGGACGCGAAACTCGCGCCGACGCTGGGTGACAAGGCGGCGCTGGCGAAGATGGCGTCCGCGGAATTCCACCACTTCGAGCGGCTGACCGACCGGCTGACGGCGATCGAGGTGGAGCCGACCGCCGCGATGGAGCCGTTCGCGAAGGCGCTCGACGACTTCCACCGCCAGACCGCCCCGTCGGACTGGCTGGAAGGCCTGGTCAAGGCCTATGTCGGCGACTCGATCGCCAGTGACTTCTACCGTGAGGTCGCGGCCCGGCTCGACTCGGACACCCGTTCCCTCGTGCTCGCGGTGCTCGACGACACGGGCCACGGCAACTTCGCCGTCGAGAAGGTGCGCGCCGCGATCGAGGCGGACCCGAGGCTCGGCGGCCGGCTCGCGCTGTGGGCCCGCCGGCTGATGGGCGAGGCGCTCTCGCAGGCGCAGCGCGTGGTGGCCGACCGGGACGCGCTGTCCACCATGCTGGTGGGCGGGGTGGCCGACGGATTCGATCTGGCCGAGGTCGGCCGGATGTTCTCGCGGATCACCGAGGCGCACACCAAGCGGATGGCCACCCTGGGGCTCGCGGCCTGAGGGCTGTCCCGACAGGCGGGACAGCCCGGGGCCGCTCGTCCGGATCCAGAGGCCCTCAGGGCCGCCCCGGCGTCAGGCAGCCGCCGACCGGCTGATCCGGCGGCTGCGCGGCCGGATCAGCAGGGACACCGTCACCGCGGAGATGACCGCCGCGCCGATTATCGTCGCCGCCGCGTGGCCGGGGCCCAGCACCGAGTGCATCAGATACAGGCCGAACAGGGATCCCAGCGCTCCGGCACCGAAGACGGTCCGGCGGGACGGGAGACGGGGCGACAGAGAGCGCAGTGCCGCCCAGGAGAGGGCCAGTCCGAGCACGACGGAGCCCAGGGTTTCCAAGATCACAGACGATCACCTCGCAGGTACGGGACGGGCAATTCGGTCTACGCGGTACTACCCCCGGGCCGAGGCACACAATCATCCCGCGGACAGGCTTCGCCCAGCCGTCGCACAGGAACGCACAGGAATTCGACTGTCGTACACGAAACGGCCGCCGCCGCGCGGGGTTGCTGCCGGACGCGCAACGGAACCGGACGCGCAACGGAAAGCGGCCCGGCGGGGAATCCCCCGCCGGGCCGCTTTCCATTGCGCTGTGTCCGCGCGCTCCCGGTGCCGAGCGATGCACCGCACCAGACGCCGCGCCCTATCCGACCCTGATCCACCGGACAGGCACTAGAGCGCGCCGAACCCCACCCGTCGTGTGCTGGGCTCGCCGATCTCCACGTAGGCGATCCGGTCGGCCGGCACCAGGACCTTGCGGCCCTTCTCGTCCGTGAGGCTGAGCAGCTGCGCCTTGCCGGCGAGAGCCTCGGAAACCGCGCTCTCGACCTCTTCGGCGGAAAGCCCGCTCTCCAGAACGATCTCCCGGGGCGTGTGCTGCACCCCGATCTTGACCTCCACGGCTATGTCCCTCCGACGGTCAGTCCCTGCGCGGTGAACCGCGCCGTACGCAGCACACATTAGCCCGCTGCGGACGGTGACCAGGGTCCGCGGGCAACGCCCGCAGCGAACACGGGCGCCGGCCGCCCCGCCCGGTGCTGATCTCAGTGCTGATCGATGCCGTGCAGCGGGAAGCCCGCGATGCCCCGCCAGGCCAGCGAGGTGAGGAGCTGCACCGCCGTGTCGCGCGGGATCGCGGACCGGCTGGAGAGCCAGTAGCGAGCGACCACCTGGGACACCCCGCCCAGCCCGACCGCGAGCAGCATGGACTCGTCCTTGGACAGGCCCGTGTCACCGGCGATCACATCGGAGATCGCCTCGGCGCACTGGAGCGAGACCCGGTCGACCCGCTCGCGCACGGCGGGCTCGTTGGTGAGGTCGGACTCGAAGACCAGCCGGAAGGCGCCGCCCTCGTCCTCGACGTACGCGAAGTAGGCGTCCATCGTCGCGGCCACGCGCAGCTTGTTGTCGGTCGTCGAGGCGAGCGCCGTGCGGACCGCCTGGAGCAGCGACTCGCAGTGCTGGTCCAGCAGGGCCAGGTAGAGCTCCAGCTTGCCCGGGAAGTGCTGGTAGAGCACCGGCTTGCTGACCCCGGCCCGCTCCGCGATGTCGTCCATCGCGGCGGAGTGGTAGCCCTGCGCGACGAAGACCTCCTGGGCGGCGCCCAGGAGCTGATTGCGTCGGGCGCGACGCGGCAGGCGAGTGCCCCGCGGGCGCGCCGCCTCGGTCTGCTCGATGGCTGTCACGCCGCCTCCCAAATTTGTGTTCCGACACAGCCGTTCCGTACTCGCCGTGCCATACCGCCATCGTACTTTCGGGTAACCGGGGTATGCGCGGCGCGGACGCAGAATTTCACGGACCGGACGCCCGCGGTAGCCACAGATCCTGCTGACCTCTGCCGTAAAGCGGGACGTATCAGCGGTAATCGTCCTCGTCGTGCTCGTCGTGCGAGACGGCGCGGGCCTGTTCCGCCGCGTCCGCCTCGTTCGCACGGTTCCGGTCGAGTTCCGTCAGCGGTTCGTCGCTCCCGGGCCGCAGATCCGCCTGCTGCTCGGCGGCGTCCGCCTCCGGTGTCTCCTGGCCGGGTCCGTCGGGCTGGACGTCCTCGAAGGACTCCGGGTCACTGGGGTCGACCGTCATGGTGACTCCCTTCCTTGCTCCGAGCCTAGGAGCAAGGCCCCGATGCCGCTATGCGGTGTGTGACGGCGAACACATCAATCGCGGTGTGATCGTCTCGTAACATTGCCGCATGTCTTCGACCGAGCTGCCGGGAGTCCGTGCCGCCGCCGCAGCGGCGGCCCCCACGGTGAGCACCGTCAGGGTCGCGGAGGGCGAGAGACTCCGCTCCGTCACGCTGGCCGGACTCACGCTGAACGTCCGATCGCGGCCGCCGGAGCGGACGGGCCTGGCGCCCGCCCTCTACGTCCACGGCCTCGGCGGTTCCTCGCAGAACTGGTCGGCGCTGATGCCGCTGCTCCAGGACGTGGTGGACGGTGAGGCGCTGGACCTGCCGGGCTTCGGGGACTCCCCGCCCCCGGACGACGGCAACTACTCGGTCACCGGTCACGCCCGCGCGGTGATCCGCTTCCTGGACGCGGCGGAGCGCGGGCCCGTGCACCTGTTCGGCAACTCCCTCGGTGGCGCGGTGGCCACCAGGGTCGCCGCGGTCCGGCCCGACCTGGTGCGCACGCTGACCCTGATCTCGCCCGCGCTCCCCGAGATCCGGGTGCAGTTGTCGGCCGCGCCGACCGCGCTGCTCGCGGTTCCGGGCGTCGTATCCCTGTTCTCCCGGATGTCCCGGGACTGGACCGCGGAAGAACGCACCCGCGGAGTCATGGCACTCTGTTACGGCGATCCGGCACGCGTCTCGGAGGAGGGCTTCCGCGCGGCGGTGGCCGAAATGGAACGACGGCTGGAACTGCCGTACTTCTGGGACGCCATGGCGCGCTCGGCACGTGGCATCGTCGACGCGTACACGCTGGGCGGTCAGCACGGGCTGTGGCGCCAGGCCGAGCGGGTGCTCGCACCGACCCAGCTCGTGTACGGCGGACGGGACCGGCTCGTCTCGTACCGGATGGCACGCAGGGCGTCCGCGGCCTTCCGCGATTCGCGACTGCTCACGCTGCCCGACGCGGGGCACGTGGCGATGATGGAGTACCCGGAGACGGTCGCCCAGGCGTTCCGGGAACTGCTCGACGAAGACGGCGGGAGCTGATCCGGGGAGTGGGACGACACAGTCGAAAGAGCGCTGGGCCCCAGGCCCCGGAGTCCGCTTCCGCCCCGGCGGAAGCGGACTCCGGGCGCGAGGGGACCAGGCCGGCACCCGGCAACGGCCGGCGCAGGCGGCCGGGCGAGGCGCCACCGGCCACCGGCGGCCCCGCCCCGTTCCAGGGCGCACCCCAGGTGCGCGGCGGCCACCCGGAGCAGCGTGAACCCGGTGGCGGCTGGGGTACCGGACCCATCGAGCGGCCGGGTCCGCCGCGCGGCGGACCCGGCCGCACCGGTGTCCTGCCTTCGGCGCCCCCGCGTCCGGAGGCTCAGGGGACCGGCGCCAAGCCGCTGCTGCCGGGACCGCGCAAGGAGTTCGTCGAGGCGTTCGACGCCCAGCCGGCCCAGCCGGCCCAGTCCACCCAGTCCGCCCCGCCGTCCCGCGGCCCGGCATTGGAGCAGGACGCCCCCGCCGACCCGCACAGCTCCGCCGGTGAGCGGGGCAAGCAGCCGCCCGGCGGCGAGGACGGCGCGCCCAAGGACTCCAGAGGCGGCAGGGGCCGCACCTTCACCGGCATCGCGGCCGCCGCGGTGACCACGGTGCTGGCGGTGATCGTGGCGGGCCAGGTCGCCCACGACGGCGGCGGCCGGTCGGGCGCCGCGCAGGCCGCGGGCGTCGACCGGGAGGGCACCGACGGGGCCTCCCGTTCGGACGGCAGGAAGACCCCCGCGCCCAAGGCGGCGGTCAAGCCTCTGACGTACCAGCAGAAAATGGCCAAGCCCTTTCCCCTGGCACCGAAGCTCAAGGGTTCCGGGAAATTCGAGGCGGTGCCGGGTGCGGCGAAGGCTCCGGGCAAGGGGCACCGGTACGTCTACCGGATCGATGTCGAGAAGGGGCTCGGGCTCGATTCCGCGCTCTTTGCCGAGGCGGTCCAGAAAACCCTCAATGATGAACGCAGTTGGGCGCACGACGGCGCGATGACCTTCGAACGGATTTCCACCGGCGATCCGGATTTCGTGATCACGCTGGCCAGTCCGGGAACCACCGGCGTCTGGTGCGAGAAGTCGGGTCTGGACACGACCGTGGACAACGTCTCCTGCGACTCCGCCGCCACCGAGCGCGTGATGATCAACGCCTATCGCTGGGCCCAGGGCTCGTCCACCTTCGGTCCGGACAAGCTCTACCCCTACCGCCAGATGCTGATCAACCACGAGGTGGGCCACCGGCTGGGGCACAACCATGTGAGCTGCCGCACGCCGGGCACCCTCGCTCCGGTGATGCAGCAGCAGACCAAATCGCTCGATATCGACAACATCAAGTGCCGGCCCAACGCCTGGGTGTATCCGAAGGGTTGAGCTCGGCCCGCGGTCGCGGGAGAGGGTGCGGGCCCGGTGGCCGGGAGGCCGGCCGCCGGACCGTCGGGGGCGGTCTCTCGACGCTGCCCGTCCGAATGATGAGACGGCCGTCTCGTATCGCGTTGACATCGTGTGGGCCGTCGCCCATATTTCTCGGCATGTCACACAGCCCCCACACCTCCGGACGCGCAGCCATCGAGCTGGCGCTCATCGGTGTGACCGGGCACAGTGTCGCCGACGTCGACTGTTGCTGACGCCTGCCCGAGTGCGCGTCGGCCCCGCCGTCCGAGCCCTGACCGGCCGGCCGGCCCCTTCCCGACTGCCGCACCGGGCGCACTCCGTCCGCAGGCGCGGCAGTTGTCCAGTGTTCCGGTCCCGGTACCGACCGGTCGTACGCACATGTCCCTCTCGCCGCCTGCACGGATCCGCTCCTGTATCCCTCACCCAGGCAGTTCTCCGAGAGGTCATCTTCCGATGCGTCAACCGTCCGTCATATCGCGCCGCGCAGCAGCGGCCGCCGCAGTACTCGTCGTGGCCGCAACCGCCGCGGCCTGTGGGCCGGAGGGCAGCGGCAAGGGGAGCGACGAGAGCTCCGGCGCGGCGGGCGCGCCCGGGAAGGGCGGCACGCTGACCGTCCTCAACAGCGCCCCGCAGGAGGACTTCGACCCCGGCCGGCTCTACACCTCCGGCGGCGGCAACGTCCCCTCACTCGTCTTCCGCACCCTCACCACCCGCAACCGGGAGGACGGCGCGGCCGGCTCGAAGGTCGTCCCCGACCTGGCGACCGACCTCGGCCGGCCCAGCAAGAACGCCACCGTCTGGACGTACACGCTCAAGGACGACCTCACGTACGAGGACGGCACTCCGATCACGAGCGCCGACATCAAGTACGGCGTCGAGCGCTCCTTCGCCGCCGAACTCTCCGGCGGCGCGCCCTACCTGCGCGACTGGCTGATCGGCGGGGCCGGCTACCAGGGCCCGTACAAGGACAAGAAGGGCCTCGACTCGATCGAGACGCCCGACGCGAAGACGATCGTCTTCCACCTCAACAAGCCCGAGGGCGAATTCCCCTTCCTGGCCACCCAGACGCAGACCACTCCCGTACCCCAGGCCAAGGACACCGGCACGAAGTACGAGGAGCACCCGCTCTCCTCCGGCCCGTACAAGGTCGTCAAGAACGAGGGCGACGGCGAGCGGCTCATCCTGGAGCGCAACCCGCACTGGTCGGCCGCCACCGACAAGGAGCGCAAGGCCTATCCCGACCGGATCGACGTCCGCTCCGGCCTCGACTCCGCCGTCATCAACCAGCGGCTGTCCGCCTCGCAGGGCGCCGACGCCGCCGCCGTCACCACCGACACCAACCTCGGCCCGGCCGAGCTGGCCAAGGTCAGCGGCGACAAGAAGCTCGCCGCCCGGGTCGGCACCGGCCACTTCGGCTACACCAACTACATCGCCTTCAACCCGAAGGTGAAGCCGTTCGACAACCCGAAGGTGCGCCAGGCGATCTCGTACGCCGTCGACCGCACCTCCGTCGTCAACGCCGCGGGCGGCTCCTCGCTCGCCGAGCCCGCCACCACCTTCCTGCCCGACCAGGCCTCCTTCGGCTACACGCCGTACGACGCCTTCCCGGCCGGAAAGAACGGCAACGCGGCCAAGGCGAAGGAGCTGCTGAAGGAGGCCGGATACCCCAAGGGGCTGACCGTCACCCTCACGCACGACAACGAGAAGAACTTCGCCACCAGCCCTGAGATCGCCACCGCGCTCCAGGAGGCGCTGAAGAAGGCCGGCATCACCGTCAAGCTCCGGGGCCTGGAGGACAACGCCTACTCGGACACCGTCTACAACGTGAAGACCGAGCCCGGCTTCTTCCTCGGCGGCTGGGGCGCCGACTGGCCCTCGGGCGGCCCGTTCTTCGCCCCGGTCTTCGACGGACGCCAGATCGTCAAGGCCGGGTACAACTTCAACTCCTCCCAGCTGAACGACCCCGCGGTCAACAAGGAGATCGACGAGATCAACAAGCTGACCGACCTGGGCGCCGCCGCCAAGCGCTGGGGCGCGCTCGACAAGAAGGTCGGTGAGCGGGCGCTGACCGTGCCGCTCTTCCACCCGGTCTACAAGCGCCTGTACGGCGAGTCCGTCAAGAACATCGTGATCAGCGACTGGACCGGCGTGCTCGACATCTCGCAGGTCGCGGTCAAGTAGCCATGACCGAAGCACTGCTGGTCAAGGAGGCGGGGGCCGTCGAGGCACCCGCCTCCGGGGCCCATCCGTTCTGGCGGCGGCTGCGCACCCGGCGCTCGGCCCTGGTCGCCGCCGTCCTCGTCGCCCTGCTGGTCCTGACCGCGCTCGCCGCACCGCTGCTCGCGGGCATCGAGGGCCAGAACCCCACCACGTACCACCCGGATCTCGTCGACTCCGCCACCGGCGGGGTGCCGCTCGGCTCCTTCGGCGGGATCAGCGCCGAGCACTGGCTCGGCGTCGAACCGCTCACCGGACGCGACCTCTTCGCCCGCATCGTGTACGGCGCCCGGGTCTCGCTCGGCGTGGCGCTCGGCGCGACACTGCTCCAGGTCGCCATCGGTGTCGCCGTCGGCCTCGCGGCCGGACTCGGCAACCGCTTCGTCGACCAGGTGTTCAGCCGGATCACCGACGTCATGGTCGCCCTGCCGGTCATGGTGGCCGCACTCGGCGCGCTCGCCGTCGTCCCGGCCGGATTCCCGCGCCCGGTACTGATCGCACTGCTCGTCGGACTGGTCGGCTGGACCCACATCTCCAAGATCGTGCGCGCGAAGACCCTCGCCCTGAAATCGCTCGACCATGTCGCCGCCGCCCGGCTCAGCGGCTGGGGGCCCTGGCAGATCGCCCGGCGCGAACTGCTGCCCGCGCTGGCCGCGCCCGTCATCACGTACGCCGTACTGCTCTTCCCGTCCAACATCGTCGTCGAGGCCGCGCTGTCCTTCCTCGGCGTCGGCATCAAGCCGCCCACGCCGTCCTGGGGACAGATGCTCAGCGACGCCGACACCTGGTACCAGGCCGCGCCCACCTATCTGCTGATCCCGGCCGGACTGCTCTTCGTCACGGTGCTGGCGCTGACCGTCCTCGGCGAGGGCGTGCGCACCGCGCTCGACCCGCGCGCCGCCTCCCGGCTGCGGATCGGCACCGGCGCGAAGAAGGAGGCCGGGGCATGACGTCCTTCCTGCTGCGGCGCCTGGGCGGAGCACTCTTCGTGCTGCTCGCCCTGAGCGTCGTCGTCTACGCCGCGTTCTACGTGGCACCCGGCAACGTCGCGCAGATCGCCTGCGGCCCGCGCTGCTCGCCCGCCCAGGTCGCCCAGGTCAGCGAGCAGCTACGGCTCGACGACCCGGTGTACGTGCAGTACGCGCACTTCCTCCAGGCACTGCTCACCGGCCGCGACTACTCCACCGGAACCGGTGTGGTGCACTGCCAGGCCCCCTGCCTCGGCCTCTCGTACCAGAGCGGCCAGCAGGTCACCCAGCTGATCGTCGCCAAGCTGCCGGCCACCGCTTCGCTCGCCGTCGGCGCCTTCGTGCTGTGGATGGTGCTCGGGGTCGGCACCGGAGTGCTCTCGGTGTGGCGGCGCGGCCGTGCCACCGAGCGCGTCCTCACCGGGATCACCCTGGCCGGCATGGCCACACCGGTCTTCGTGATCGGCCTGCTGCTGATCATCATCTGCGTCACGGCGCTCCAGATCCTGCCGTTCCCGGACTACGTGCCGTTCACGGACGACCCGGAGCAGTGGGCCTGGAACCTGCTGCTGCCCTGGATCTCCCTGGCACTCGTCTCCGCCGCCCCGTACGCGCGGATGACCCGCGCCTCGATGCTGGAGACGCTCGCGGAGGACCATGTACGCACCTTCAGGGCGTACGGGGTCAGCGAGCGCGTGATCGTCGGACGGCACGCCCTGCGCGGTGCGCTCGCCCCGGTCATCGCGCTCGGCGCGGTGGACATCGGCGCGATGTTCGGCGGCGCCGTGCTCACCGAGTCCCTCTTCGGGATTCCGGGCGTCGGCCGCGAACTCGTCGCGGCCGTGCGGAACGTGGACCTCCCGGTCGTCGTCGGCCTGGTGCTGGTCACCGGGTTCTTCGTCGTCCTCGCCAATGCCGTCGCCGACATTCTGCAGGCGATGGCCGACCGACGGGTGGTGCTGTCATGAGTCTCGTCGAGGTCACCGATCTCTCGATCTCCTTCGGCGATGTGCGGGCGGTGCGCGGAGTGTCGTTCTCGCTGGAGGCGGGCGGCGCGCTCGGCGTCGTCGGTGAGTCCGGCTCCGGCAAGAGCGCCTCCGCGTACGCCCTGCTCGGACTGCACCGGGGGACCGGCGCGAAGGTCGGCGGCTCGGTCCGGGTCGCGGGCGTGGACGTCCAGGCCGCCGGAGACGCGGAACTGCGCGGGCTGCGCGGGGCGAAGGCGGCGATGGTCTTCCAGGACCCGCTCTCCTCGCTGGACCCGTACTACGCGGTGGGCGACCAGATCGCCCAGGTGTACCGGGTCCACAACCGGGTCTCCCGGCGGGCGGCCCGGAGCAGGGCCGTCGAGGTGCTGGACCGGGTCGGCATTCCCGACGCGGTACGCCGCTCCCGCTCCCGGCCGCACGAGTTCTCCGGCGGGATGCGGCAGCGCGCGCTGATCGCGATGGCGCTGGCCTGCGAGCCGGAGCTGCTGATCGCGGACGAGCCGACGACCGCGCTGGACGTCACCGTCCAGGCCCAGATCCTCGACCTGCTGCACGACCTGCGCCGCGAGACGGGCATGGGGCTGCTGCTGGTGACCCATGACGTGGGGGTGGCGGCCGAGTCGGTGGACGAGGTGCTGGTCATGCGGTCCGGCCTCGCGGTGGAACGGGGGCCGGTGGCCGAGGTCCTGCGCGCACCGCGCGAGCCCTACACCAAGGCGCTGCTCTCCGCGGTTCCGCGCATCGCTCCGGAGCCGGGCGGCGCGGCCGGGCGCACTGTTCCCGACACGGCCGAGGTGCTCGTCGAGGCCGACGGCCTGCGGCAGGTGTTCGGGCGGGGGAAGTCCGCCCTGGCCGCCGTCGACGGGGTCTCCCTCACCGTGCGCCACGGCGAGACGCTCGGCATCGTCGGGGAGAGCGGCAGCGGCAAGACCACCCTCGGGCGGATGCTCGTCGGGCTCCTGGAGCCCACCTCCGGCCGGCTCAGCCGGGTGGACCGGGTGCAGATGGTCTTCCAGGACCCGGTCTCCTCGCTCAACCCGCGCCGCTCCGTGGGCGAGTCCGTCGCGGACCCGCTGCGGGCGCGCGGTCAGCGCGACGAGAGCGCGGTCAGGGCGCGGGTACGGGATTTGCTGGAGCGCGTCGGACTCGATCCGGAGCAGTACGACCGCTATCCGCACGAGTTCAGCGGCGGGCAGCGCCAACGCGTCGGCATCGCGCGGGCGCTGGCCGCGGAGCCGAGGCTGATCGTCTGCGACGAAGCGGTCTCCGCCCTCGACGTGACGACCCAGGCCCAGGTGACCGCGCTGCTGGCCGAGCTCCAGCGGGAATTGGGACTCGCGCTGGTCTTCATCGCGCACGATCTCGCGGTCGTCCGGCAGGTCAGCGACCGGGTGGCCGTCATGCGCCTCGGCCGGGTCGTCGAGGAGGGGCCGGTGGAACAGGTCTACGGATCGCCCCGGGACCCGTACACCAGGCAGCTCCTGGCGGCCGTTCCGGCGCTCGATCCGGCCCTCGCGGCGGTCCGCCGCGCGGCGCGGGCGGAGGTCGCCGCCGCCTGACCGTACGTAGTCGACCGCCTCTATAGCGCGACGGAACGCCACAGGGGTGGGAAAGTTACGCCGGTTCACCCCTTTCGGTGGTGCGACGGACAACCGTCCGTCGCACCACCGGCGTATCCGCTTACGGTCGTCCCGCTGCGAGTCGCCGATCCAACGGTGGCCGCCCACAAGGGAGATCGGGGGTGTGCTCGTGCGGATCGGACTCCTCACCGACGGTGGTTATCCGTATGCGACCGGTGAGTCCAGACTCTGGTGCGACCGTCTGGTGCGGGGACTTTCGCCACACGAGTTCGATCTCTTCGCGCTGAGCCGGGACGCCGAACAGGAGGCGCGCGGCTGGGTCCAGCTCCCCCTCCAGGTGAGCCGGGTGCGGACGGCGCCGCTGTGGACCGCGGACGGGGGCGCCCTGGGTCTGCACGCCCCCAGAGGGCTGCTCGCCCGACTGCTGACCGGCGGGGGCGCGCACTCCTACGGACGGCGTGAACGACGGCGCTTCACCACCCACTTCACGGCGCTCGCGACTTCGGTCTGCGCCGCGGGCGCGTCACTGGCCGAGCGGGGCGACGGCCCCGAGGGCGGGCTGCCCGCCGAGGACGCCCGGTGCGGACGGGACGCGCGGCCGGCCGATGCCGGGCGGCCTGGCGACGCGCGTTCCCCCGAGGACGCGCGGTTCGCGGACGGCCTCTACGGTCTGGCCGAACTGGCCTGCGAACACGGCGGACTTCCCGCGGCGCTCCGCTCCGAGACCGCGGTACGGATCCTGGAGGCGGCCTGCCGCGCGCCCGGCACCGGCCGCACCGTCCAGGCCGCCACCGTCCCCGACCTCCTCGCCTTCGCCGCGGAGCTCGACCGGGTGCTCCGCCCGCTCTCCCTCGACTGGTACGACGAGGAGGGCCTCGGCGCCGTGGACCTCTGCCACGCCGCCTCCGGAGGCGCCGCCGCCCTGCCCGGACTGCTGGCCAAACGCTTCTTCGGCGTGCCGCTGCTGGTCACGGAGCACTCCGTGCGCCTGCGGTCGCACTACCTCGCGGCGGCGGGCACCCCGCTCAGTGCGCCGGTGCGCGCGCTCCTCGCGAACTTCCACGGCCGGTTCGCCGCCGAGGTGTACCGCCAGGCCGCGCTGATCACCCCGGGCAACACCCACGCCCGCCGCTGGCAGGAGCGCTGCGGCGCGGACCCCGCCAAGGTGCGCACGGTCTACCCCGGCATGGAGTCCGGCCGGTTCGCGGCGCTGGGCGAGACCGAGGGCGACGGCGGCCCGGACACCCTGGTGTGGGTCGGCCGGATCGAGCCCGCCAAGGACCTGGTCGCCCTGCTGCACGCCTTCGCGGAGGTGCGCCGGGCAGAACCCGGCGCCCGGCTGCGGATCATCGGCGCGGCGGCCCAGGGGCCGGAGGGCGCGCGCTACCTCGCACAGTGCCGGGCGCTCGCCGCCCAGCTCTTCCCGGACGAGGCCGCCGACGCGCACGCGGTGGGCGACAACCCGGTCTCCTTCGAGGAGATCGGCGGGGCCGAGGTGCCCGGCCTCGCCCAGGCGTACGGGGCCGGCGGGGTCGTGGTGCTCTCCAGCGTGGTCGAGGGCTTCCCGATCAGCCTGGTCGAGGCGATGTTCTGCGGCCGGGCCACGGTCTCCACGGACGTCGGCGCGGTCGTCGAGGTCATCGGCGGAACGGGGCTCGTGGTGCCGCCGCGCAATCCCCGGGCGCTCGCGGACGCCTGCCTGGCACTGCTGCGCGACCCCGAGCGCCGTGCGCGCCTGGGCGCGGCCGCCCGCGCCCGCGCGCTCGAACTCTTCACGGTCGAACAGAACCTCGCGGCATTTCGCTCCATCTACCTGGAGCTGATCGCTCGGGCGCCGGTGCGCGGGGACGCGACGACGGCGAACGGGACCGGCGGACCGCGCCCCTTCGCCATGCCGCCGGAGGCCCATGTCCTCGGCCTGTGGCCGGAGCTGGACGAAGGCCTCGCCCCGGAACCGGCCGAACGCACACCCAGCTGGGCCGGGAGCGGAGTCGGCGCGGGGGCGCGTGGAGCGGGGGACAGCGATGCGTGAGCAGGAAGCGGCCGGAGCGGGCCGCCGTACCGACGACCGGACCGGGCCGCCCAGCGCCCCCGCCGGGGAGCACGGAGGAACGACGACGGGCCGCCCGACCGAGGCGCCCGGCACACCGGCGACCGGAAGCGGCTGGGACCCCCGCTCACGGGCGCTCGTCCCCGGCCCACCTGCCGGGTCCGCCACGCCGGCCGTGTGCGCCGGGTCCGCCGCGCCTGCCGGGTCCGCCGATCCCGGAGCGCCCGCCGTTCTCGCCGCGCACGCCGGGACCACCGAGCCTGCCGCGCCCGCCGAGCCTGCCGATCCCGCCGATCCCGCCGATCCCGCCGATCCCGCTAAGCCTGCCGCGCACTCCGGGCCCGCCGCGCCCGCCGATCCCGCCGAGCGCTGCGGGCTCGCCAAGTCCGCCGCGCACTCCGAGCCCGCCCCACCCGTCGGGCACTCCACCTCCGCCGCACCCTCCACCTCCTCCGCCCCCTCCCCCGCCTCCGCACCCTCCACCTTCTCCGCGCTCCCCACCCGCGCCCCCGAGATCGCGCACGCCACCCCGGCGCGCAAGCTCACCACCGGGCGGTACGGTCCCGCCGACCCGGTGAAGTCCCTCATGCACCGGCACCGCGAACTCTGCGAGCGGGCCGTCGATCCGCTGGAGATCGCCGCCGGTCTCGAAGCCCACGGCGTCACCGACCGCACCGCCGCCCGCTACCGGCACCGTGACGTCTTCTCGCTCGCGGAGGAACTGTTCGCACGGGTGCCGGGTACCGCACGGGAGCCCGTCGCGGTGCTCTCCGCTCCGGCGCGCGACATCCAGACGCGCGCCGCGTGGTCGCTCCGGGCGCTGCTCCCGGGCGCCGCCTGCCTGGCGACCCTGCTCACGCTGCGGCTCACCGAAGGGGTGCTCGGCGGCGGGGCGCGGCTCGCCATCGGCGGTGGCGGCGCCCTCCTCGCGTTCGCCGGGCTCGCCGTCGCCCTGCGCACCGGGCCGCTCTCCACCGGCGGCCGCCCCACGGGAGCCGCCAACCTGTACGGCTGCTGGCTGCTCGGCTACGCCCTGTACGGCCAGGCCCTGCTCCACCAGGTGCTCAGCGGCGGACCCGAAGGCCCCTGGGACGTCACCCCGGCGCCGCTGCTCGGGCTCGCCGTCGCGGTCGCCCCGGCGGCCTGGTCCGCGCACCTCTTCTCCGTGCACGCCCACCGCAAACTCAACGGCAGCCGCGCACTTGAGGAGTTCGCGGCAGGCGTGCGCCCCCTGCTGTTCGGCGCCGTCGCGTTCTTCCTCTGTGCCGTCACCGGGCTGCTGTACCTGGCCGGGCTCGGGACCGGGGGCGGCGCCCCCGTCGGGGCCGCCGGGCTCGGGGTGCTGCTCCTGCTGGCCCGGCTCCTCACCGTCCACGGCTACCCCGAACCGGCGACCACCGGACTCGCCGCCGCCTGCGCCGTCGAGGCCGCCGCCCCCGCCCTGGTCCTGGCCGGGCGGCTGCCCGGTCTCCACCCCCTCGCCCGGCCCGTCGACGTGCTCGTCGCGGCGGCGGGCGCCGGAGCCGTACCCGCCGTGGCCTGCGGCGCGGCCGCGCTCGGCCTGCTGACCACCGCCACCGTCGCGCTCTCCCGAGCCTCCGCCCACACCGCCGCCTGACGCACACCACGACGCACCACAGACACCCCGCGGAGCCGACGCCGCGGGTCCCTTCCCGCACCGCACGCAACTGCCTCAAGGAGACACGGACATGACCCCCCAATACCTCGCACCGGCAGCCCGCCGTCGGCACCCAGGGGGCGCACGATGAGGGTGCTGCTGCTCGGAGCCAACGGATTCCTCGGCCGGTTCGTCGCCGACCGGCTGCTCGCCGACCCGGCCGTCCACCTCACGGCGCTCGGCCGCGGTGACGACGCCGACGTACGGTTCGACCTCGCCAGCGGCAGCCCGGGAGCGCTCACCCGGTTCCTGGACGCCGTCCACCCCGGAGTCGTCGTCAACTGCGCGGGGGCCACCCGGGGCGGGGCGCGCGACCTGACCCGTCACAACACCGTCGCCGTCGCCACCGTCTGCGAGGCGATGCGGCGCAGCGGCTGCACCGCCCGGCTGGTCCAGGTCGGCTGCTCCTCGGAGTACGGCCCCTCGCAGCCCGGCTCGTCCACCGCGGAGGACGCCATCCCGCGCCCCGGCGGCCCGTACGGCGTCAGCAAGCTCGCCGCCACCGAACTCGTCCTCGGCTCCGGCCTCGACGCGGTCGTGCTGCGGGTCTTCTCGCCGGTCGGCCCCGGCACCCCGGCCGGTTCACCGCTCGGCCGGCTCGCGGAGGCGATGCGCCGCGCCATGCAGTCCGGTGACGGCGAGCTGAAGCTCAGCGGCCTCGGCGTGCAGCGCGACTTCGTCGATGTGCGCGACGTCGCACGCGCCGTGCACGCCGCCTCGCTCTCCGCCGCCCAGGGCGTCGTCAACATCGGTACCGGCCGGGCCGTGCGCCTGCGTGACACCGCCGCCGTACTCGCCAAGGTCGCCGGGTACGCCGGCGCGCTCCACGAGCTGGACACGCCCCCCGCCCGGCTGCCCATCGGCGCCCCCCGCACCTCCGCCGAATCGGTCATGGAGCACCTCTCGGCCACCCCGTCGCCCTACCCGGACGGCTGCGGCGCCTGGCAGCAGGCCGACGTCCGCACGGCCAGGGACCGGCTCGGCTGGCGCCCCCGGATCAACCTGGAGGAGTCCCTCGCGGACATCTGGATGGAGGCGGCGTGCCGTATCTGACCAGCAGCGGCACAGCCCGCCGCACCAGCGGCGCGGAGCGGCTCGGCTTCGGCGTCCCCGGCTACGCCCACCCGCTGCTGGCGCCCGTCGAATGGGCCGAGCTGGCCCGCCCCGGCACCCCGCTGCACTGGGCCGTCCTCGACATCGACAACGGCCCCGGCACCCGCCCCGACCCGCACTGCCTGGCGGCCGCGGGCCGGCTCCGCAACGCCCGCGAACGGGCCGTGCACGGGGACGAGGCGCTGGACGCCGTGCGGGCCTCGGCCGGCCGACTGCTCGGCCGGCTCGATCTGGCCTTCGGCAACCGGCCGTTCGACAAGCTGCTCAGCGACGCCCGGTCCTTCCTGGACTGGTACCGCGTCGACGGCTTCTACCTCGACCGGTGCCCGGCCGACCGCCCCGGCCTCCCGGCGGTGCGCCGGCTCACCAGCACGCTCGCCGCGCTCCTGGCGGACAGCGACAGCACGCGGGACGGCGGGCACCTGGTGCTCGGTCACGACACCCATCCGTATCCCGGCTACGCGGAAGCCGCCGACCAGCTCGTCACCTTCCGCGGTCCGTGGACCGACTACCGCTGGTCGCAGGTGGCGGAGTGGACCGCCGCCTACCCGCCCGGCCGGTTCGCGCACTTCGTCCACGGCGTCCCGCGCAGCCATCTGGAGGAGGCGATGCGGATCGCCCGCTGGCAGGGCGCCGGGACGATCTTCTTCACCGACCGCACCGGGGCGGCGGATCCGGCGCACGGGCGTGGACAAACCGATCCATTCGGGACGCTGCCCAGCTACTGGGACGAAATCGTCTCGCGGATCGGACCTGGTATCTCGGAATGAGAGGGGGCGTGGCAGTGTTACGGCAAGAACAACCGTACGTAGTCGAAGTACGTAGAAACCGACCACCTGCATTGTTGAGGTTCCTGTGTCGCTGCCACCCCTGGTCGAGCCAGCTGCTGAGCTCACCGTCGACGAGGTCCGCAGGTACTCCCGCCACCTGATCATCCCGGATGTCGGGATGGACGGGCAGAAGCGGCTGAAGAACGCGAAGGTGCTCTGTGTGGGCGCCGGCGGTCTCGGCTCGCCGGCCCTGATGTACCTGGCCGCCGCCGGTGTCGGAACGCTCGGCATCGTGGAGTTCGACGAGGTCGACGAGTCGAACCTGCAGCGGCAGATCATCCACAGCCAGGCCGACATCGGCAAGTCCAAGGCCTTGTCGGCCAAGGAGACCGTGCAGGGGATCAACCCCCTGGTGAACGTGATCCTTCACGAGGAACGGCTCGAAGCCGAGAACGTGATGGACATCTTCGCCCAGTACGACCTGATCGTGGACGGCACGGACAACTTCGCCACCCGCTATCTCGTCAACGACGCGGCCGTACTGCTGAACAAGCCGTACGTCTGGGGTTCCATCTACCGGTTCGACGGCCAGGCGTCCGTCTTCTGGTCCGAGCACGGCCCCTGCTACCGCTGCCTCTACCCGGAGCCGCCGCCCCCCGGCATGGTCCCCTCCTGCGCCGAGGGCGGGGTGCTGGGCGTGCTCTGCGCGTCCATCGGCTCCATCCAGGTCAACGAGGCCATCAAGCTGCTCGCCGGAATCGGTGACCCGCTCGTCGGCCGGCTGATGATCTACGACGCGCTGGAGATGCAGTACCGCCAGGTCAAGGTCCGCAAGGACCCCGACTGCGCGGTCTGCGGCGAGAACCCGACCGTCACCGAGCTCATCGACTACGAGGCCTTCTGCGGCGTCGTGTCCGAGGAGGCCCAGGAGGCGGCGCTCGGCTCCACGATCACTCCCAAGCAGCTCAAGGAGTGGATCGACGGTGACGAGAAGATCGAGATCATCGACGTCCGCGAGCCGAACGAGTACGAGATCGTCTCGATCCCCGGCGCGAAGCTGATCCCGAAGAACGAGTTCCTGATGGGCAACGCCCTCCAGGACCTCCCGCAGGACAAGCGCATCGTGCTGCACTGCAAGACCGGTGTCCGCAGCGCCGAGGTCCTCGCGGTCCTCAAGTCGGCGGGCTTCGCGGACGCGGTGCACGTCGGCGGCGGCGTGATCGGCTGGGTCAACCAGATCGAGCCCGAGAAGCCGGTGTACTAGAACGCTGCGAAGGGGCCGGTCCGCATCGTGCGGGCCGGCCCCTTCGGCGTAACCACCGCGCTCCGCTACGAGCAGGTCCTGCCGTCGGCCGGGACCTTCCCGTCCAGGAAGTACCTGTCCACCGTCGACGTCACGCAGGTGTTCCGGCCGTAGGCGACGTGCCCCTCGCCCTTGTTGGTGAGCAGCACGCCGACGCCCTTGCCCAGCTCGTCCGCCATCTTCCGGGCGCCCTCGTACGGGGTCGCCGGGTCGCCGGTCGTCCCCACGACCAGGATCGGACCGGCTCCGGGAGCGCTCGCCTCCGGGTTGTCGCGCTCACCCTTCACCGGCCAGTCAGCGCACCAGCCCGCCGTGTCCCAGGCCAGGAAGGCGCCGAAGACCGGCGACAGCTTCTCGAACCCGGGCAGCAGCGCCTTCGCCTCGGCCGCCGTCGGCCGCGCGTTGCTGTCCGCGCAGGAGATGGCCCGCTGCGAGTGGCTCTCGGTGCCGTAATGGCCCTTCTCGTCCCGGCTGTTGTACGAGTCGGCCAGCTGGAGCAGCTTGCTGCCCCGGCCGCCCTCCGCCTCGTCCAGCGCCTGGGTCAGGAACGGCCAGCTGTCTTTGGAGTAGAGCGGCATCACGATGCCCGTGAGGGCCAGCGACTCGTTGAGCTCGCGGGACGTGCCGGTCGGCAGCGGCTTCCTGTCGATCTCCGCCAGCAGCCGGGCGATGCGCCGGGTGCCCGTCCCCGGGTCCTGGCCGCGGTCCCTGAGGTAGTTCTCCAGTGCCCGCTGGAAGCCGGTCGCCTGGTTGCGGGCGTGGCCGACGGCGTCCGCCGTGGGGTCGACGACGGCGTCCAGGACGGCGCGCCCCACGTTCGCGGGGAAGAGGTGCGCGTACGTGCCGCCCAGCTCGGTCCCGTACGACATGCCGAAGTAGGTCAGCTTCCGGTCGCCGAGCACCTCGCGGATCAGGTCCATGTCCCGGGCGGCGTTCGTCGTGCCGACGAACGGCAGGACCTTGCCGGAGCGGCGCTCGCAGCCGGCGCCGAAGTCCGCGCCGTCCTTCATGAACGCCGCCTCCTCCGCCGCCGTGTCCGGAGTCATGTCCACCTTCCGGGCGGCGTCCTCCTGCTCCTGGTCGGAGCGGCACCGCACCCCGGCGCTCCCGGCCACCCCGCGCGGATCGAAGCCCACCAGGTCGTAACGGGTGTTGAGCTTCTGGTACGAACCGGCGGCGCGCGGCAGGATGGAGACGCCGGAACCGCCGGGGCCGCCGAAGTTGAACAGCATCGAGCCGAGGCGCCGGCCCTTCTCGCGGGCCTCCTTGCGGATCAGCGCGATCCCGATCGTGTCGCCCGCCGGCTCCGCGTAGTCCAGCGGGACGCGGACCGTCGCGCAGCGCCAGTCCGGACCGGGAGCGGTCCCGCCCTCGGGGGCCCCGCAGCGTTTCCAGTCCGGGTGCTGCGAGGTGAGCGTGCCGGGCAGTGCCGGGAGCCGCGTGGGCTTCCCGTCCGCGGTGGGCGCAGCCGCGGCGGGCGGTGAGCCGGCCGTACCGCCGTCCGCCGCCTTGCCGGGCTTGTCGTCCGTAGCGTCGTCGCACCCCGCGAGCGCCCCGGTCAGCAGCAGCGCGGCGGCGGCCAGCGCCCCGGCCCGTGCGTATGAGACCACGTGTGTCCCTCCCCTGTGTCCCCCGGTTCTCGCCCTGCCCGGTCGGCAGTTCGCCCATCGTAGGACGGTGCCGGGACGGCGCAGGACGGTGCCGGGACCGCCTCAGCCGCAGACCGTTCCGGCCGCCGGGACCTTGCCGTCCAGCAGATAGCCGCCCACCGCCTTCTGCACGCAGGCGTTGCCGCTGTTGTACGCGCCGTGCCCCTCGCCCTTGTACGTCATCTCCACGCCGACGCCCTTGCCGAGCTCCTCGGCCATCGCCCTGGCGCCCTTGTAGGGGGTCGCCGGGTCGCCGGTGTTGCCGATGACCAGCTGGGGGGCCGAACCGGGGGCGCTGACATCGGGGTGCTCCCAGACGCCGGCCACCGGCCATTCGGTGCACGCCATCAGTCCCCAGCCCAGGTAGTCACCGAAGACCGGTGAGGCCTCACGGAACCGGGGGAGCTTCGCCTTGGTCTCCTCCAGCGTGAACCGCTCCTTGGAGTCGGCGCAGCTGATGGCGGTGTTGGCCGCGGCGGAGTTGTCGTAGTGGCCCTTGTCGGAGCGGCCGTTGAGGGAGTCGGCCAGCGCCAGCAGCAGTCCGCCGCTGCCGCCGTCGGCCTCGTCGATGCCCTGCTCCAGCAGCGGCCAGGTCTCCTTGGAGTACAGGGCCGCCGCGATGCCGGTGGTGGCCTGGGTCTGGGTCAGCTTGCGGGCACCGAGCCCGGACACGGGCCGCTTCTCCAGCCGGTCCAGGAGGCCGGAGATCCCCTGCTCGACCCCGTCGGCGTCGGAGCCCGGCAGCTTGCAGGCGTCGCCCCGCTTCGCGCAGTCCTCGGCGAAGTTGTCCAGCGCGAGCTGGAACCCCTTGGCCTGGCCCAGCGAGGACTGCTCGGCGTCCTCGGTCGGGTCCACCACCGCGTCCAGCACCGACCTGCCCACGTTCCTGGGGAACAAGTGCGCGTAGACGCCGCCCAGTTCGGTGCCGTACGAGATGCCGAAGTAGTGCAGCTGGTGGTCGCCCAGCACCTGGCGCATCAGATCCATGTCGCGGGCGGCGTTCGTCGTCCCGACGAAGGGGAGCTCCCGGCCGGAGTTCTTCTCGCAGGCGGCCGCGTACGCCTTGGTGTCCTCGGTGAACGCCTTCTCCTCCGCGGCGTCGTCCGGCGTCCCGTCGGCCTGGTAGCGGGCGTCCAGCTGCTTGTCGGTCTCGCACCGCACGCCGTCGCTGCGGCCGACCCCGCGCGGGTCGAAGCTCACCAGGTCGTAGCGGGTGCGCAGCTTGTCGTACTCGGTGCCGAAGGCGGGCAGGGTGGCGACGCCGGAGGCGCCGGGGCCGCCGAAGTTGAAGATGAGGGAGCCGATGCGCTTCTTCTGGTCCATGGCCTTCGCGCGGACGAGCGCCAGTCCGATGGTGTCGCCCGAGGGTTTGGCGTGGTCGAGCGGGACCTTCATGACGGAGCACTCCCAGACGGCTCCGCCGGGCAGCGGCGAGGGTGCGGCGCCGCCGCCCTCCGCCTGGGACGGCGCGGGGCAGCGCTTCCACGTCAGCTGCTGGGCGGCGAGAGCGGACGGACCGGGGCTCGCGGCGGCGTTCGCCGGGTGCGGCGAACCCTGCGAGCGGTCCGGTGCGTCGTTGTCACCGCCGTCCGAGCAGCCGGTGAGCGGAAGCAGCACGGTAACGGTGGCGGCGAGGGCCGCGGCGCGCAGGGCAGGGGAGGTCCTCATCGCTCCATCGTGCGGCGGGGACGGGGAGGGTGCACGGGGCGCCGGTCCAAGCGGGTGGCCCGCTGCCGGGCATGCGAGCCCGGCCATGATCCACCGGACAGACCCTAGAGCTCGCCCTTGCGGGTGAGGTGGTTGAAGCAGATCCAGCCGGGGAGCACCGGCAGCCACAGGGTCATCAGCCGGAACAGCAGAACCGCCGGGGCCGCGACCTCCTTCGGCAGGCCGACCGCGATCAGACCCAGCGTCAGCGCACCCTCGACCGCGCCCATACCGCCGGGGGTCGGTGCCGCGGAGCCCAGCGCGTTGCCGGCGAGGAAGACCACCGCGATGCTCGCGTAGCTGAGGTGGGGGGTGTCGGGACCGCTGAACGCCCGGACCGACGCGTCCAGGCACATCACGAACAGGCCGGTGAGCAGCAGCATCCCGCCGATGCCGGTGAGCAGCTTCTGCGGCCGCTGTACGACGTCGAGCATGCGCGGTACGACCCCGGCGAACAGCGACCTCACCCGGGTCACCACGAATTTCCGCAGGAACGGGATGGCCGTCACGACCAGCACCAGCACCGCGACCGTCAGCAGCCCCGCGATCACGGTCCTGGACGGGGTGAGCGAGGACGGGGTCTTCTCGGTGCCGGTCAGATAGCCGAAGGCGCCGAGCAGCAGGATGTGGCAGCCGAGGCCGAAGAGCTGCGAGGCGCCGACACTCGCGACCGCCAGCCCCGGGCGTACGCCGGAGCGTTGCAGGAACCGGGTGTTCAGTGCGACGCCGCCCACCGCGGCGGGCGCCACGATCTTCACGAACGACCCGGCGATCTGCGCCAGCACCGTCTTGCCGAACGGCACCCGCTCCGGCACGAAACCCAGCAGGCTCATCGCCGCCGCGATGTAGCTGAGGGCCGAGAAGCCGAGCGCGGCCGCCACCCAGCCCCACTCCGCCTGCTCGACCACCGCACCGAAGTCGGCCTCTGTGACCTGCGAGATCAGGAAGTACGCGGCGATGGCACCGGCGATGAAGCTGAGCAGGGTGCGGGGTTTGATGCGCTCCAGCCGGACCGGCTCGACCGGGGCCTGCGGCCGGATCAGCAGCACCTCCCGGCGGATCAGGGTGAGCAGATCCTCCTCGCGCGCCCCGTCCAGCGCGTCGTCCATGGCCCGCTTCTCGGCCTGCTTCTCGGTACGCAGCGATTTGCGGGCGGCCTTGCGGTCCTCGTCCCCGGCGAGCTCCGCGCCATGGGTACGGGCCCGCTTCGCCGCGTCCGAGGCGTCGAGCACCGCCTCGCGCTCCCGCTGCGACCGCTCCCGGGCGAGTCTGCGCAGATGCGCCCGGGTGGAGCGGCTGAGCGCGATCGGCTGGAGCAGCGGCAGGCAGTCCGCGACGGTGTCGGGACCGACGACCGCGAGCGCGGCGGCCACCGCCCGCTCCGCGCCCACCCGCAGACCGGTCGTGGTGAGCAGCTGGGCGATGTCCATCCGCAGCACCAGATCGCCGGCCGCGATCTCGCCGCCCCGCAGGTCCGTGACGAACACCTTGCCGGAATGATCCACCAGCAGGGCGTCGCCGGTGAGCCTGCGGTGCGCGATCCGCCGGGACTGGAGCGCCTGCACCTGGCGCCAGGCGCCGCGCACCAGGTCGTCGGTGATGTCGGCGTCCTCCAGCGCGTCCAGCGAGCGGCCGCCGATGTGCTCGTAGACCAGCATCACGGCGTCCGGGCCCAGCTCGGAGGTGGCGATCAGCTTGGGCGCGTTGGCTCCGGCGGCGATCGCCGCGTAGGCGAGCAGCGCTTCCTGCTCCAGTGCCTGGCGCAGCGACTGGATGGACCGCCGCTGGGTGATCCCGCGCAGGGTGAGCCTGCGCCACACCCGGTAGAAGAAGCCCTGGGCCTGCTGTTCCCGGTCGACGACCGTCACGTCGAGCGGCGGGCCGTCCTCCAGGGAGACCAGGTAGCGGCGGCCCCGGTCGTTCTGGTCGCCGGCGTCGGGGGCGTCGTCGGCCCGCATCGCGGTGACGGGGTGGAAGCCGACGTGGCGCAGACCCGCCATCAGGTGCTGGCCGGTCGGCCGGACGTTCGGCGAGCCGACCGCGTAGAGCGTGCCGTACGCCACCGTCCAGCCGATCAGCACCGTGAGGATGATCGAGAGGGGTGTCGTGTAGCCGCCGACCAGCATGGCGAAGGCGTCGAGCAGCAGCACCACCCACAGCACGACCCGCCAGCGCGGCCGTCTCGCCATCCCGACCGCCGTCATATAGGCGATCACGGGGGCGAGATAGCCGTGCACGGGATCAGTGAGCGCGTCACCGGGCGCCGGCTGGGTCAGGGCGTCCTGGATCGTTCCGGAGGCAGTTTTGGCGACCCACAGATCCGCCGCGAGCGTCACCCCGTGGGCCAGTACGGCGGCCAGCACACCGTCCGCGATCCGCAGCCCGTCGCGTTTGATCAGCCGCTCGATCGCGAAGGCGACCGGCACCAGCAGGACGGCGATGCTGGAGACCAGCCCGGCGATCTTGATGAGCACGTCGGGCGCCTGGCCGGTGCCCTTGTTGATGTCCTCCTCAAGACCGGTGGTCGTGCCGTGGGCGAACGCGGCGACGGAGAACAGCACGACGATCGCCAGGACGCCGATGAGGAGCCGCAGCAGGTCGGAGGGACGGTGCACCCGGGCGGGGAGCAGGGGTTCGTCCCCCGAGACGCGCTCGGTCGGTTCCTCTTCCGAGGTCGACAACGTCGAGCCGGCCAGGCTCCCGGAAGGGCTGTCCGGACCGGTGTCCGAGTCCGGCCGGCCCTCTTCCGGGCGCGGCTCGGCATCAGAGGAGCCGGCCGCCTTCGGTGGCTGCACGCCCTGCTCCTTCGTCGCCTCTGATTGGTCTTCGTGGTCTCGTATCACCGGTCACCGCCCGGATGATGGTGGCACGGCCTGTGGACGGAGGAGGGCATCAGGGTGCGATGCAGGGGCGCGCGAAGCGCAAAATACGCCCCTTTCACGGCCTCCGCACGCCGCGTGAGCGACCCGATACGGAATCGACCGCGCTGTCGGTGGCATACGGCAGGATGGGCCGGATGAGCGAGAACCCGACGAGTGACGCGCTGCCGGAGTATGCGGAGCGCGTGCTCGACGTCGCCGAGCTGATCCCGCCCGGCCGCGTCATGACGTACGGCGACATCGCGGAGTGGCTGGGGGACGGCGGACCGCGGCAGGTCGGCCGGGCCATGGCGCTGTACGGGTCGGCGGTGCCGTGGTGGCGCGTGGTGCGCTCCGACGGGACGCTGCTGCCCGGCCACGAGCTGCGCGCGCTGAACCACTACCGCGCGGAGAACACCCCGCTGCGCGAGGCCCCGGCCAGTGCGGACGGTCACGTCCCGCGCCTGGACATGAGACGCGCGCGGTGGGACGGAGTACCGGGGCCGGCGGCGGACGCCGGGGCGGACGGCAGGGCATGCGGTCCGGGAGCGGACGGCGGCGGGGGTGCTCACACCTGACAGCTTCGGCCATCCGGCGGCCCAACGTGCGGAGCCGGGTCCGTACGGCGTACGGGAAGCGTGACGCGCGCGCCGTGCTGCCCGCCGGGTGTGCGCGGTTCGCGCGGAGTGCGCCGGTCGGAGGGCGCACTCCGTCGGCACGGGTTGTGCCGCCCTCGTCACGTCCTCCCTCGTCACGCCCGCTCCCGTCACGCCCGCTGTCGTCCGGACCGCCTCCACCGTGTTCGCCGGCCGGGCCGAACGTGACGATCCCCGCATCCGTACCGCCGCGATCGGGGCCGTCGCCGGAGTAGCGTCGTCAGTTCGCGGCAGCTGCCGCACCCTCACCATCAGCACACCCACCAGGACCGGCGACCCACGTGAGCTCCTCCTCCACCACCCGGCACAGTCCGCACCGTCAGGCACGGCGTGGGACCACGGGCGCGTACCGGCTGGTGCGTACCCCGCCGGGCTCCGTGGACCCCCCTCTCCTGGACGCGGCGCAGCGTGCGGTGGTTGACCACCCCGGCGGGCCGCTGCTGGTCCTCGCCGGACCGGGTACGGGCAAGACCACCACGCTCGTCGAGACCGTCGCGTCACGCGTCGCGCGGGGCGCGGACCCGGCCCGCGTCCTGGTGCTCACCTTCAGCCGCAAGGCCGCCGTCGAGCTCCGCGACCGGATGGCCGCCCGGCTCGGCGCCGTCCGCAGCCCGCAGGCCACCACCTTCCACTCCTTCTGTTACGCCCTGGTCCGCGCCCATCAGGACGCCGATCTCTTCGCCGACCCGCTGCGGCTGCTCTCCGGTCCCGAGCAGGACGTCACGGTCCGCGATCTGCTGGCCGGCCAGCTCGACCTGGAGAAGCAGGGGCGCGCCCACATCCGCTGGCCCGACGAGCTGCGGGCCTGCCTGACCACCCGCGGCTTCGCGGACGAGGTACGCGCGGTGCTCGCCCGCAGCCGTGAGCTGGGCCTCGGCCCGGAGGCCCTCGCGGACTTCGCCCGGCGCACCGGCCGCCCCGACTGGAGCGCCGCCGCCGAGTTCCTCGCGGAGTACCTCGACGTGCTGGACGCACAGGGGGTGCTGGACTACGCGGAGCTGGTCCACCGGGCGGTGCTGCTCGCGGAGCGCCCCGAGGTCTCCGCGTTGCTGGCCGGCCAGTACGACCTGGTGTTCGTCGACGAGTACCAGGACACCGATCCGGCCCAGGTGCGGCTGCTGCACGCGCTGGCCGGGAACCGGGGGAGCACCCCGGGGGGCGGCGGTGGCCGGGACCTGATCGCGTTCGGTGACCCGGACCAGTCGATCTACGCCTTCCGGGGCGCCGACGTGAACGGCATCCTCGACTTCCCCGAGGTCTTCCGGCGGGCGGACGGCGCTCCGGCCCCGGTCGGCGTCCTCACCGTCTCGCGCCGCTCCGGGGAGCGGCTGCTGGCGGCCACCCGGCTGCTCACCCGCCGGATGCCGCTGACCCGGCTGCCCTCCGCGAAGGTCCGGGCCCACCGGGAGCTCGGCGCGGTCCGCGAGGGCGGCAGCGTGGAGACGTACACCTACCCGACCGCCTCCACCGAGCTCGACAACATCGCGGACCTGCTGCGCCGGGCGCATCTGGAGGACGGGGTGCCGTGGCACGAGATGGCGGTGCTGGTCCGGGCCGGCGGGCGCACGATCCCCGCGATGCGCCGGGCCCTGACCTCGGCGGGCGTTCCCCTGGAGGTCGACGGCGACGACCTGCCCCTGCGCCACGAACCCGCGGTGGCCCCGCTCCTGACCGCCCTGCGCACGGTGGCGACGGCGGCACTCCGCCGGAACGCGGAGGCGTCGGCGGACGCGGACGCGGACCCGGGCACGCCAGCAGAGGCGGACACGGACGCGCCAGCAGAGGCAGAGGCAAAGGCCGAGGCGGAGGCAGAGGCAGAGGCAAAGGCCGAGGCGGAGGCAGAGGCAGAGGCAGAAGCCGAGGTGGACGCGCCGGCACAGAAACAGAAAGAAGAGGAGGAGGCAGAGGCGGAAGCAGAGGCAGAGGCAGAAGCAGAGCCCCCCGTCACGGCGCCCTGGCTCGATACCGAGACCGCGCTGACCCTCCTCGCCTCCCCCCTCGGCTCCATGGACGCCGCCGATCTGCGCCGGCTCGGCCGGGCCCTGCGCGACGAGGAGCGCGCCGCCGGGAACCGGGTGCCCGCGCCCTCCGGAGATCTGCTGGCCCGCGCCCTGGCAGAGCCGGAGCGGCTCGTCGCGCACGATCCGGCGTACGCCCGTGGTGCCCAGCGCCTCGGCGCCCTGCTGCGCAAGGCGCGCGAACTCCTGGAGGGCGGCGGCACCGCGGAGGAGGCCCTGTGGGAGCTGTGGTCCGGCACCCCCTGGCCGGGCAGGCTGGAGCGGGCCGCGCTGCGCGGCGGCGCGGGCGGCCGCAACGCCGACCGCGACCTCGACGCGGTCTGCGCCCTGTTCGACACGGCGGCCCGCGCGGAGGAGCGCACCGGGGGGCGCGGCGCGCTCAACTTCCTGGAGGAGGTCGACGCCCAGGACATCGCGGCCAACACCCTCTCCAGGCGCTCCGCCCGGCCCGATGCCGTACGGCTGATGACCGCGCACCGGTCCAAGGGCCTGGAGTGGCGCATGGTCGTCGTCGCCGGGGTGCAGGAAGGCCTCTGGCCCGACCTGCGCCGCCGGGGCTCGCTGCTCGAAGCGGACCGGATCGGCCGCGACGGTCTCGCCGAACCCCTCACTCCCGGCGCACTCCTCGCCGAGGAGCGCCGGCTGTTCTACGTCGCGGCCACTCGCGCCCGCGAACGGCTCGTCGTCACCGCCGTGAAGGCGCCCGCCGACGACGGTGACCAGCCGTCCCGCTTCCTGGCCGAACTCGGCGTCGAGCCCCGCGACGTCACCGGCCGCCCGCGCCGACCCCTCGCGGTGGCCGCCCTGGTGGCCGAACTGCGCGCCACCACCGTCGACCCCGGCGCCTCCGACGCCCTGCGCGAGGAGGCCGCCCACCGCCTCGCCCGGCTCGCGGCGCTCACCGACGACGAGGGGCAGCCGCTCGTGCCGTCGGCCCACCCCTACCGCTGGTGGGGCCTGTACGAGCCGACCCGCTCGGCCGTCCCGCTGCGCGACCGGGACCAGCCCGTCGCCCTGTCCGGCAGCGCGCTCGACCAGCTCGCCAACACCTGCGCGCTCCAGTGGTTCCTGGGCCGCGAGGTGAAGGCCGACGCCCCGGCGACCGCCGCCCAGGGCTTCGGCAACGTCGTCCACGTACTCGCCGACGAGGTGGCCTCCGGCCGTACCCCCGCCGATCTGGCCGTCCTCATGGAGCGGCTCGACTCGGTCTGGGACGGGCTGGTCTTCGACGCCCCCTGGAAGTCGCAGCAGGAGAAGGAACAGGCGCGCGTCGCCCTGGAACGCTTCCTGCGCTGGCACGTCATGGACCGCACCGGCCGCACCCCGGCCGCCAGCGAGCACGACTTCGACGTGACGCTGGAGGCGGGGGAGTACGAGGTGCGCATCCGCGGCTCCATGGACCGGGTGGAACGGGACGCCGACGGCCGCGCCTACGTCGTCGACTTCAAGACCGGCAAGCAGTCCCCGACGAAGGAGGAGGTCGCCCGCCACCCCCAGCTCGCCGTGTACCAGCTGGCCGTCCGGGAAGGCGCGGTCGACGACGTCTTCGACGGCCGGCGCCCGGAGTCCGGCGGCGCCGAACTCGTACAGCTGCGCCAGCCCGCGCCCAAGAAGGAGGGCGGCGACGCCGTCCCCAAGGTGCAGGCCCAGCAGCCGCCGGACACCGAATGGGTCTCCGACCTGCTGGCGACCGCCGCGGGCCGGGTCCTGGACGAACGGTTCACCCCGACGACCGGCCAGCATTGCACCCACTGCGCGTTCAGGGCCTCGTGCAGTGCCCAGCCGGAGGGGCGGCAGGTTCTGGAGTGAGCGGGCGCGCGAGCGGGCGGGTCCGGACCGGCGTGTGCCGGCGGGTGCGCCCGGCCCCGGCCCGTCACGGTTTGCGGGCCATCACCCCGTACACACTGACGTCCGCGTCGGTGACGTCGTTGATGTCCTGGTAGCGCGTCCGGTCCAGGACGTCCAGGCTCGCCACGAACTCCCGGTCGGGATCGGCGGCCTCCGGTAGATCGGTGACCCGCTCGGGACGCCAGCGGTGCACGGGGACGACGCCGGGGTCGAGCATCTCCAGACCGTTGTCGGTCACGAAGCGCTCCACCTGGGCGTGCGAGCGGCGGACCATGGCGAAGCCGCGTTCCTTGAAGGCCTTCGTCACCTGGCCGACCTGCTCGGGGTTGAGGTCCGAGCTGACGTTGCTCAGCACGAGATGGCTGCCCGACGGGATGGCGTCGACGAGCTGCCTGACGATCGGGTAGGCCTCCTCGTCCTCGATGAAGTGGAGGACGGCCGCGAGCACCAGGGTGACGGGGCGGTCGAAGTCGAGGGTGCGGCGGGCGGCTTCGAGGATCTTGGTGGGGTCGCGGAGGTCCGCCTCGATGTAGTCGGTGCTGCCCTGGGGCCCGCTGGTGAGCAGGGCCTGCGCGTGGACCAGCACCACCGGATCGTTGTCCACGTACACGACCCGCGCGTCGGGCGCGATGGCCTGCACGATCTGGTGGACGTTCTGCTGGGTCGGCAGCCCCGTGCCGACATCCAGGAACTGCCGGGCGCCGTTCCTGGCCGCGAGCGTTACCGCGCGCCGCATGAAGTCCCGGTTGTGCCGCACGGTGAGGTACCCGCGCGGATTGGCCTTCAGAGCCATGGCCGCTGCCTCGCGGTCGGCGGGGTAGTTGTCCTTGCCGCCGAGGAAGACGTCGTAGACCCGGGCCGGATGCGCCTTCGTGGTGTCGATGCGCTGCCTGAGGCCGGCGGTGTCGGAGGTGACTGCGGGGGTGTCGGAGCTCATCTGGACTTCCTCGTAGGGCTGTTGGCATGAGACATGCGACTGTGGTGTGCGGGGGGGTGCCGGTCCGGACGCCCGCGCCTTCACGGCTTGCGCGCGACCGTGACGTAGATGTTGACGTCCTCGTCCGTCGCTTCTGCGAGGCTCACGTACTGCCCCTGATCGAGGTGGTCGAGCTGTTCGAGGTGCTCCGGCGCCGTTCCCCGTGCCTCGGTCGCGTCGGCAGCGTGGTCGGGCCGCCAGTGGCGGGACGGGACGATGCCGGGCTCCAGCGGCTCCAGGCCGTTGTCGCTCAGGAAGCGCCCGATCTCTTCGCGCGGTCGCAGTACGAAGGAGAACCCGCGCTTGCGGAACGTGTCCGCCACCTTGTTGATCGGCACCGGGTTCATATCGGCACTGAGATGGCTCAGGACCAGGTGGCTGCCGGACGGAAGCGCCTCCACGAGCTGCCTGACGACGGGGTAGGCCTCCTCGTCCTCGATGAAGTGGAGGACGGCCGCGAGAACGAGCGCGATGGGCCGGTCGAAGTCGAGGGTGCGGCGGGCGGCTTCGAGGATCTTGGCGGGGTCGCGGAGGTCCGCCTCGATGTAGTCGGTGCTGCCCTGGGATCCGCTGGTGAGCAGGGCCTGCGCGTGGACCAGCACGATCGGGTCGTTGTCCACGTAGACGATCCGCGCGTCCGGTGCGATGGCCTGGGCGATCTGGTGGACGTTCTGCTGGGTCGGCAGCCCGGTCCCGACGTCGAGGAACTGCCGGATGCCCGCCTCGCCGGCCAGCGCGGTCACGGCCCGCCGGACGAAGTCCCGGTTGTGCCGTACGTCGAGATGCCCGCGCGGATTGGCCTTCAGGGCCAGGCCCGCTGCCTCGCGGTCGGCGGGGTAGTTGTCCTTGCCGCCGAGGAAGACGTCGTAGACCCGGGCCGGATGCGCTTTGGTGGTGTCGATGCGCTGCCTGAGGCCGGCGGTGTCGGAGGTGGCTGCGGGGGCGTCGGAGCTCATCTGACCGTCCTCGTAGGGATGTTGATGCGACTGATACGACTGACACGACACGCGCCAATCTAGACGGTCTGTAACGGCCTGCACCCCGGTACCGGCCAGAACAGGAGCACCCTCGGACGCTCCGGTGAGATGGGCGGCTGTGAGCTGAGGGCCCGCTAGCTGACCGCCCGCTCACCGGTGTCTGCGTGCGCCCGGCTCACAGCTGTCTGCGTGCGCTCCGCTCGCTGCCGGCGGTACGCGCCCGCTCGCAACCGTCTGCGTGCGCCCGGCTCAGAGCTGTCGGTGTGCGCCTGCTCACGGTCGTCCGGGTGCGCCCGCTCACGGCTTCGTGGGTTGTCGGCGCGTCCGGTTAGCCTCTGTGGAGTGTCCTCACACCTCACCGATCCCGAGCAGCTCAAGGAGCTCCTCGGGATCCCCTTCACCCCGGAGCAGACGGCGTGCATCACCGCGCCGCCCGCCCCGCAGGTGATCGTCGCCGGAGCCGGGTCCGGGAAGACCACGGTGATGGCGGCCCGTGTGGTGTGGCTCGTCGGCACCGGACAGGTCGCCCCCGAACAGGTCCTCGGCCTCACCTTCACCAACAAGGCGGCCGGCGAGCTGGCGGAGCGCGTCCGCAAGGCGCTGGTCGCGGCCGGCGTCACCGATCCGGAGGTCATCGACCCGGACAACCCGCCGGGCGAGCCCAGCATCTCCACGTACCACGCCTTCGCCGGCCGGCTCCTCACCGAGCACGGGCTGCGGATAGGGCTCGAACCCACCATCCGCCTCCTCGCGGACGCCACCCGCTTTCAGCTCGCCGCCCGCGTACTGCGCGAGGCGCCCGGCCCCTACCCGGCCCTGACCAGGTCGTTTCCCACCCTGGTCAGTGATCTGCTGGCGCTGGACGCCGAGCTGGCCGAGCATCTCGTACGCCCGGAACAGCTCGCGGAGTACGACACCGAACTGCTCCAGACGCTGGAGAGCGCCAAGCTCAGCAACGCCGAACTGCGCAAGATCCCCGAGACCGCGGAGGCCCGCCGCGAGCTGCTCTCGCTGACCCGGCGCTACCGCGAGGCGAAGCGGAGCCGAGACCTCCTCGACTTCGGCGACCAGATCGCGCTCTCCGCACAGCTCGCCCTCACCCGCCCCGAGGTCGGCGCGATCCTGCGCGAGGAGTACCGGGTCGTCCTGCTCGACGAGTACCAGGACACCTCCGTGGCCCAGCGCCTCCTGCTCTCCGCCCTCTTCGGCAGCGGCCCCGACGGCATCCCGTCCGGGCACGCGGTCACCGCGGTCGGTGACCCCTGCCAGGCCATCTACGGCTGGCGCGGCGCCTCCGTGGCCAACCTCGACGACTTCCCGAGCCACTTCCCGCAGGCCGACGGCGCCCCCGCGACCCGCTACTCCCTCAGCGAGAACCGCCGCAGCGGCGGCCGCCTCCTCCACCTCGCCAACGGACTGGCCGAACCGCTGCGCGCCATGCACGAGGGCGTCGAGGCACTGCGCCCCGCACCCGGCGCCGAGCGCGACGGTCTCGTCCGCTGCGCCCTGCTGCGTACCCACACCGAGGAGATCGACTGGGTCGCGGACTCGATCGCCCACCTGGTGCGGACCGGCAAGGCGCCCGGCGAGATCGCCGTCCTGTGCCGTACCGCCGGCGACTTCCCGCAGATCCAGGCAGCGCTGGTGGCCCGGGACATCCCGGTCGAGGTCGTCGGCCTCTCCGGGCTGCTGCACCTCCCCGAGGTCGCGGACCTCGTCGCGGTCTGCGAGGTCCTCCAGGACCCGGGGGCCAACGCCTCCCTGGTCCGGCTGCTCACCGGCCCCCGCTGGCGGATCGGCCCCCGCGACCTGGCGCTGCTCGGCCGCCGGGCCCGCCTCCTCGTCCACCGGGCCTCCCACGCCGACGACGAGGACTTCGACCCCGACCGCCGCCTCGCGGAGGCCGTCGAAGGCATCGACCCGGCCGAGGTGATCTCGCTGGCCGACGCCCTGGACACCTTCCTCGACTCCGGGGGCGAGGAGGACGACCGGCTGCCGTTCTCCACCGAGGCCCGCATCCGCTTCGCCCGCCTCGCCACCGAACTGCGCGAACTGCGCCGCTCGCTGGCCGACCCCCTGATGGACGTACTGCACCGGGTCCTGAGCGCCACCGGACTCGAAGTCGAGCTCTCCGCCTCCCCGCAGGCCCTGGCCGCCCGCCGCCGCGAGACCCTCGCCAACTTCCTCGACGTCGCGGCCCGCTTCGCCGCCGTCGACGGTGAGGCCACGCTCCTCGCCTTCCTCGGCTTCCTGCGCACCGCCGCGCAGTACGAGAAGGGCCTGGACAACGCGCTGCCCGGCGGCGAGAACACCGTCAAGGTCCTCACCGCCCACAAGTCCAAGGGCCTCGAATGGGACGTCGTCGCCGTGCCCGGCCTGGTCAGCGGCCAGTTCCCCAGCGGCCAGTCCCGCGACGCCTGGACCTCCCAGTCCAAGGTCCTCCCGCACGCCCTGCGCGGCGACACGGCCACCCTGCCCGTCATCCACTCCTTCGACGCCAAGGGGCTCAAGGGCTTCAAGGAGGAGATGAAGGAGCACCAGCACACCGAGGAGCTGCGCCTCGGATACGTCACCTTCACCCGCCCCCGCACCCTGCTGCTCGGCTCCGGCCACTGGTGGGGCCCCAGCCAGAAGAAGACGCGCGGCCCGTCCGGCTTCCTGCACGCGCTGTACGAGCACTGCGCGGCCGGTCACGGCGAGATCGAGGCCTGGGCGGACGAGCCGGCCGAGGACGAGGAGAACCCGGCCCTGGCCGAGTCGGCGGCCGACCACGCCTGGCCGCTGCCGCTGGACGACACCGCGCTGTTCCGCCGCAGGGCCGCCGCCGAGACGGTGATGGCCCACCTGACGGCCCTGGCCGAGGCGGGGCCGGTGCCTGACGCGTACGGGGCGGCGGAGCAGCCGCCTCCACCGGACGACACCCGCCCCGGGCCCCTCGGCGACGAGCTGTTCCCCGAGGACGATCCCTTCCTGGACGAAGCGCCCTTCCCGGATGACGACGACGAGCCCGCCGCCCCGCACATCCCCGGGGCCCCGCACATCCCCGCCGCCCGGCTGCCCGAGCGGGCCCCCGCGCGCCTCACCCCCGAGGAGTCGCGCACCCTCACCCCCGAGGAGTCCCGCACCCTCGCCTCCTGGGACCGCGACCTCGACGCCCTCGCCGGGGAGCTGCGCCGGGCCCGCGCCACCGTGCGCGACGTCCTCGTCCCCGCCTCGCTCTCCGCCACCCAGCTGATGCGCCTGGCGGACGACCCGGACGGCTTCGCCCAGGAGCTGGCCCGGCCCATGCCCCGCCCCCCGCAGCCCGCCGCCCGCCGGGGCACCCGCTTCCACGCCTGGGTCGAGTCCCGCTTCGAGGAGCTGCCGCTGCCCATGCTCGGCCCCGAGGAGCTGCCCGGCGGCGAGGAGAGCGACGCCGACATCGCGGACGAGCACGATCTCGCGCTGCTCAAGGAGGCCTTCGAGCGGACCCCGTACGCCCGCCGGACCCCGTACCGCGTCGAGACGCCGTTCCAGATCACGCTGGCCGGCCGGATCGTCCGGGGCCGGATCGACGCGGTGTACCGCACCGGGGACACGTACGAGATCGTCGACTGGAAGACCAGCCGCACCAACACCGCCGACCCCCTCCAGCTCGCCGTCTACCGCCTCGCCTGGGCCGAGCTGCACGGACTGCCGCTCACCGACGTCTCGGCCACGTTCCTCTTCGTCCGCACCGGCGAGAGCGTCCGCCCCGGCCGCCTCCCGGGCCGCCGGGAACTGGAGCGCATCCTCCTGGACGAGCCACCTCCCACGGACGGATAAGCTGAAGGTCATGAGCGACACCCCGGACAGCGCCGTCCGTACGTACACCGAGCAGCACCGCACAGCCTTCCTCCACGACCTCGCGGAGTGGCTGCGCATTCCCTCCGTATCCGCGCAGCCGGAGCACGAAGGGGACGTACGGCGCAGCGCTCAGTGGCTGTCCGCCAAGCTCAAGGAGACCGGTTTCCCGGTCACCGAGATCTGGGAGACGGACGGCGCGCCGGCCGTCTACGCCGAGTGGCCGTCCGACGACCCGGACGCCCCCACGGTCCTGGTGTACGGGCATCACGACGTGCAGCCCGCCGCCCGCGAGGACGGCTGGGACACCGACCCGTTCGAGCCGGTCATCCGGGACGGCAGGATGTACGGGCGCGGCGCGGCTGACGACAAGGGCCAGGTGTTCTTCCACACCCTCGGCGTCCGGGCCCACCTCGCCACCACCGGCCGCACCAGCCCCGCCGTGCACCTCAAGCTCCTCGTCGAGGGCGAGGAGGAGTCGGGCTCCCCGCACTTCCGCGCCCTGGTCGAGCAGCGGGCCGGCCGGCTCACCGCGGACGCCGTGATCGTCTCCGACACCGGCATGTGGGACGAGAGCACCCCGACCGTCTGCACCGGCATGCGAGGGCTGGCCGAGTGCGAGATCGAGCTGCGCGGTCCCGGGCAGGACATCCACTCCGGCTCGTTCGGCGGCGCGGTCCCCAACCCGGCGACCGAGATCGCCCGGCTCGTCGCGGCGCTCCACGACCCGGACGGCCGGGTCGCAATCCCCGGTTTCTACGACGGCGTGGCCGAACTGACCAGCACCGAACGCGAGCTCTTCGCCGCGCTCCCCTTCGACGAGACCACCTGGCTGCGCACCGCCAAGTCGCAGGCCGCCTCCGGCGAGGCCGGCTACTCCACCCTGGAGCGCGTCTGGGCCCGCCCCACCGCCGAGGTCAACGGCATCGGCGGCGGCTACCAGGGCGCCGGAAGCAAGACGATCATCCCGTCCGCAGCCCGGGTCAAGATCAGCTTCCGGCTGGTCGCGGGCCAAGAGCCGGACCGCGTCCAGGAGGCCGTACAGGCCTGGGCCGAGGCCCGTATCCCGGCAGGGATCGGCCACCGGATCACCTTCCTCCCCGCCACCCGCCCCTGCCTCACCCCGCTCGACCACCCCGCCCTGCAGGCCGTCGCCCGCGCCATGGGCCGGGCCTTCGGCAAGAAGATCCTCTTCACCCGCGAAGGAGGTTCGGGACCCGCCGCGGACCTGCAGGACGTGCTCGGCGCCCCCGTCCTCTTCCTCGGCATCTCCGTACCGTCCGACGGCTGGCACGCCCCCAACGAGAAGGTCGAACTCGACCTGCTGCTCAAGGGCGTGGAGACCACCGCCCACCTCTGGGGCGAACTGGCGGCCGCACTCCGCTGAATCCTCTGAACACCCGATCCATCCCGGGGGAGTAGGAAGCACCTGTGAGCACCTTCGACAACGCCACCACCGACCGGCCCATCGGTCTGACCGCGCCCAGCGGCATCGACCGCGCCGCACACCACCGCCTCGACGAGGCCTGGCTGGCCGCGGCGTGGAGTCACCCGACGACCCGGGTCTTCGTCGTCTCCGGCGGGCAGGTGCTAATCGACGACACCGACGACGGCACCGAACTCGTGATGACCCCCGCTTTCGAGGCGCCCCTCACCGAGACCCACCGCTACTTCCTCGGCACCGACGAGGACGGCGTCAGCTACTTCGCCCTCCAGAAGGACTCCCTGCCGGGCCGCATGGACCAGTCGGCGCGCCCCGCCGGGCTGCGCGAGGCCGGACTGCTCCTCGGGGCCCGCGACGCCGGACTGATGGTGCACGCGGTGGCGCTGGAGAACTGGCAGCGGCTGCACCGCTTCTGCTCGCGCTGCGGCGAACGCACGGTCATCGCGGCGGCCGGACACATCCGCCGCTGCCAGGCCTGCGGCGCGGAGCACTACCCGCGCACCGACCCCGCGGTCATCATGCTCGTCACCGACGACCAGGACCGGGCCCTGCTGGGCCGCCAGGTCCACTGGCCGGAGGGCCGCTTCTCCACCCTGGCCGGTTTCGTGGAGCCGGGCGAGTCGATCGAGCAGTCCGTGGCGCGCGAGGTGTTCGAGGAAGCGGGCATCACGGTGGGCGAGGTCGAGTACGTCGCCAGCCAGCCCTGGCCCTTCCCGTCCAGCCTGATGCTCGGTTTCATGGCACGGGCCACGACGTACGAGATCAACGTCGACGGCGAGGAGATCGAGGAGGCACGCTGGTTCTCCCGCGAGGAGCTCACAGCCGCCTTCGAGTCGGGCGCGATCCTGCCCCCGTTCGGCATCTCGATCGCGGCCCGGCTGATCGAGATCTGGTACGGCAAGCCCCTCCCGAGGCCGCGCAGCGCCGGCTGACCCCGGAGCGAGGACGCGAGGCGAGCGGGGACGCGCGCCGGCGGGGAAACGCGCGGCCGCACTCCCCGCGCCGCTCGCGCACCTCTACAGTGGACGCGGGCCGTGACTGGCGCTGAGGTGGAGCACCACCGGGGAGCGGCCGCAGAGAAACACCGGCAGTCCATGGGGCTGCCGGAGCCGTGCGCCTGGGCGACCGACCACGATCCCGCGATCCCCGCGGCCCGTCGGCCGACGTGATCGCCCGAGCGCCCAGGAGTACCTCGTGAACCCGACCCGCACGGCTCAGCTGATGGACGGCACCGGCCTCGCCCGCCGGAGCGTCGAGGAGACCACCGCCGCGGCCGCGGAGATCCGGCTGCGCACCGGAACACCGCCCTGCCTGGCCACGGTCCTCGTCGGCGAGGACCCGTCCTCCGTGACGTACGTCAAGATGAAGCGAAACCGGTGCGCGCGTGCGGGCATCGAGTCCCGGCACGTGGCGCTCCCGGCCGACGCCACCACCGCGGACGTGGTGGCCGCGGTGACCGCGCTGTCGAACGACCCCGGAGTCCACGGCATCCTGTTGCAGCACCCGATGGGCGCGCACGTCGACGAACGGGCCGCCTTCGAGGCGATCGCCCCCGAGAAGGACGTCGACGGGGTCACCATGCACTCCTTCGCGGCGATGGGTTTCGGCCTCCCCGGCTTCGTCTCCTGCACCCCCGGCGGCATCATGCGGCTGCTCGACGCGTACGAGGTCGGCCTCGCGGGCAAGCACGCGGTGGTCGTGGGACGCAGCGCCATCCTGGGCAAGCCCGCCGGAATGCTCCTCCTCGGCCGCAACGCCACGGTGACGTACTGCCACTCGCACACCGCCGACCTCCCCTCGATCGTGCGGCAGGCGGACGTGCTGGTGGTCGCGGTCGGCCGGCCGCGCTTCATCACCGGGGCCGACATCAGGCCCGGCGCTGTGGTGATCGACGCGGGCTACAACGAGGGCAACGTCGGTGACGTCGATTTCGAGACAGCGGCCGAGCGCGCGAGCCTGATCACCCCGGTCCCCGGCGGAGTCGGCCCGATGACCATCGCCGTCCTCCTCGAACAGACGGTGGCGGCAGCGTCCCGCCAGCTCGGCCTGAGCTGACCCCGGGCGGGCCGCCGACCGTGCCGGCGCTCACGGCGTCCGCACGGTCAGCGGCGCGTTTTCACCGGGTGGGACGGCCGACGCCCGAACATGCCAGTACGCGCCTGAACACGCCAGTACCCGTCCGTGCGCGCCTGTACGCGTCTGCACATGTCTGCACTCCGTACGCGTCCGTACGCGCCTGTACGCGTCCGTATACGTCAGTTCAACAGAGCGGCCGCGAACGTCTGTCGGTGGGCGGCCAGCCAGGCCTGCATGCGGTCCCAGCGCTCCCATCCGCCTCGGTCGGCCAGTGCCCGGAGGTAGACGGGGTCACCGTCGGCCACGCGGCGGGCGACGAAGCCCCGGCAGGTCTCCGTGGCCTGCTCGATCGCACCCGGCAACGCGGCACGTTCCGCCGTCGGGAGGCCGTAGCCGTCGGCGAGGATCCGCAGCCGGGCGCACACATCCGGCCCGCCGGGATACAGGGCGGCCGCGGACACCGGATCGAGCATGGGCACCCAGTAGCGGGCGGCCATGGCGAGGTCCCAGAGGGGGCGGCCCGGAGCCGCCATGTCGAAATCGATCAGGGCGGCGGCCCGGCCGTCGCGGAAGACCACGTTGTCCGGGCACACGTCGTTGTGGCACACCATCGTTCCGCCCGCCGGGTCGGCGAGATCCTGCGGCCAGCCGACGTCCGCACCGACCCCGACGGCCTCGCTCGCCGCATGCAGGCGGCGCAACAGCCGCCCCACCGATTCGAGGGCCGTCGTCGTCAGCACCCAGTCCGCAAAGGGTGGCAGAGCCACCTCGCCGGGAACGAAGGTCAGCTGCTCACGGCCGGCGCCGAGGCCGACGGGAGTCGGAGCGGCGTCGAATCCCTGCTCCCGCAGCGCGCGGAGGTGGGCGTGGAGGGCGGGGGCGTGCGGCGGTGCCGGCCGGTCCACCAGCTCGCCCCGGCGGAAGACGGCGCCCGCGTTCGCCATGCCTCCGTACAGTGCCTCGCCGTCCGCCCCGCCCCCGGTCGCCATGCCGATCACGCTACCCGCGAGCCGGCCTCCCAGGGCGGACCCGGGGAAACCGGCGGACATGGAAAACCCCCGATCCGGCACCGGGCCGGTCGGGGGCGTGCGCGTCAGCGCGGGTCAGGCGCCGAGCGCCTGCTTCACCTGGGCCAGCGAAGGGTTCGTCAGCGTCGAACCGTCCGGGAAGAGAACGGTCGGGACCGTCTGGTTCCCGCCGTTCGCCTTCTCGACGAAGGCCGCGGAGTCCGGGTCGTGCTCGATGTTGATCTCGGTGTACGCGATGCCCTCGCGGTCCATCTGACCCTTGAGCCGACGGCAGTATCCGCACCACGTGGTGCTGTACATCGTCACAGTGCCCGGCATGTCTTGGCGCTCCTTTGTCTCTTCGGTCCCGGCAAACCCGTCACATCCCGGCACGGTCTCGTCCGTCGTGCGCACGAGCTCGTCCGTCGTACGCACGAGCCGGAACGTGCGTTGCCGCACGCAGTAGGGAACGCACATGACCTGGCCGCCATTCCCGGCGCCGCTGCCCGCGCTGTTCCCGGTCAGGGTGCGCCGGTCCGGGATTAGTACGACTGATGCGTCACCCCTGTGGACAACTTCCGCGTCCGCCTCTACCGACCTGGCAGCATGGCGGGGTGACATCAGCAACGCATTCCACCCTCTTCCCTCAGGTCCCCGACTCCGCCGACGCCATCCTGGACGGGCTCGATCCCGAGCAGCGCGAGGTCGCCACGGCTCTGCTGGGCCCGGTGTGCGTGCTGGCCGGAGCCGGTACGGGCAAGACGCGCGCCATCACCCACCGCATCGCCTACGGGGTGCGCGCCGGGATAGTCCAGCCGACGAGTGTGCTCGCCGTCACGTTCACCAACCGGGCCGCCGGGGAGATGAGGGGACGGCTGCGCCAGCTCGGGGCGGGCGGGGTGCAGGCGCGGACCTTCCACTCCGCGGCCCTGCGCCAGCTCCAGTACTTCTGGCCGAAAGCCGTCGGTGGTGATCTGCCCCGGCTGCTGGAGCGCAAGGTCCAGCTGGTGGCAGAGGCGGCGGCCCGCTGCAACATCCGGCTCGACCGCAACGAGCTGCGCGATGTCACGAGCGAGATCGAATGGGCCAAGGTCACCCAGACCGTGCCCGCCGACTACCCGGCCGTGGTCGCCAAGTCCCAGCGCGACGCCCCGCGCGATCCCGCCGAGATCTCGCAGGTCTACGCGATGTACGAGCAGCTGAAGCGGGACCGCACGGTGATCGACTTCGAGGATGTGCTGCTTCTGACCGTCGGCATCCTCCAGGACCGGCACGACATCGCGGACCATGTGCGCAGGCAGTACCAGCACTTCGTCGTCGACGAGTACCAGGACGTCAGCCCGCTCCAGCAGCGGCTGCTCGACCTCTGGCTGGGCGACCGGGACAACCTCTGCGTGGTGGGCGACGCCAGCCAGACGATCTACTCCTTCACCGGAGCCACCCCCGACCACCTGCTGAACTTCCGCACCCGCCACCCCCGGGCCACCGTCGTCAAGCTGGTGCGGGACTACCGCTCCACGCCCCAGGTGGTCCACCTGGCCAACGGGCTGCTCGGCCAGGCCCGGGGCAGGGCCGCCGAGCACCGGCTCGAACTGGTCTCGCAGCGCGAGCGCGGCCCCGAGCCCGCCTATACGGAATACGCGGACGAACCTGCGGAGGCCGAGGGCACCGCCCGCCGCATCCGCGACCTGATCGCGGCCGGTGTCCCGGCGGGCGAGATCGCGGTGCTCTACCGGGTCAACTCCCAGTCCGAGGTCTACGAACAGGCCCTGGCCGACGCGGGGGTGCCGTACCAGCTGCGGGGCGCCGAGCGGTTCTTCGAGCGCCCGGAGGTACGGGAAGCGGGCGTCGCCCTGCGCGGCGCGGCCCGTGCCGGGGGCAATGACTCCCTGCTGGACGACGCGCAGGGGCTGCCCGCCGAGGTCCGCGCGGTGCTGTCCACCAAGGGCTGGCGGAGCGAGCCGCCCGCCGGCTCCGGCGCGGTGCGCGACCGCTGGGAGTCCCTGGCCGCCCTGGTCAGGCTCGCGGAGGACTTCGAACGGGCCAGGCCCGGCGCGACCCTCTCCGATCTGGTCGCCGAGCTGGACGAGCGGGCCGCGGCCCAGCACGCCCCCACGGTCCAGGGAGTCACGCTGGCCTCGCTGCACTCGGCGAAAGGCCTGGAGTGGGACGCCGTGTTCCTGGTCGGACTGACCGAGGGCATGATGCCGATCACCTACGCCAAGACGGACGAGCAGATCGAGGAGGAGCGCCGGCTGCTGTACGTCGGTGTCACCCGGGCCCGCTTCCACCTCTCGCTGTCGTGGTCGCTGGCCCGCTCGCCCGGCGGCCGGTCCGGACGCCGCCCGAGCCGCTTCCTGAACGGGCTGCGCCCCGGCTCCGCGGCGCTGGGCTCCAGGAGTGCGGCGGGCGGCAGCGGCGGCATCGAGCGGCCGGCGGCGGCCCGGCGCAAGCGTCGCGGGCCCGCGCTGTGCAGGGTGTGCGGCAGAACCCTCACCGACGCCGGTGAGATGAAGCTGATGCGCTGCGACGACTGCCCGTCGGACATGGACGAGGCGCTGTACGAGCGGCTGCGCGACTGGCGCGCGGTCCGGGCCCGGGAGATCAGCCAGCCCGCCTACTGCGTGTTCACCGACAAGACGCTGATGGCGATCGCGGAGGCAGTGCCCGGCAGCGAGGGCGAGTTGGCCGGGATCCCCGGCGTCGGCGCGCGGAAGCTGGGCCGCTTCGGTGGCGCCGTGCTGGACATCTGCGCAGGTGGGGACGGGGCGGAGGAGTCCGCGGAGGCCGACGAGGAGGTGTGAGAAAAACTCGTCGAAAAAATAGTTTGCGCCCGCCCCAGTCATCACCATAGGTTCTTAACCACGGGAACAGCGACTTCTCTGAAGCCCTGATCCTGTGCTGTACTTATCCGAATACGTAGGACCGGCTCGGTCGGTCCGCCCTAGACGCCGAGAGGAGGCGATTGAAGTGATCAGCACCATTGAGACCAAGAAAATGACCGATCTCTCGGTCGTCTCCGCCTGCTCGCTCGGCCTCGCCTGCTCTTCGACGTCTTCCCTGCGTGGCACCGGTATGTCCGGCATCTCCGCCGTCAGCCCGCTGTCCCTGGTGAGTCTTCCCGAGCAGGAGCGTAATGAGCGACCGACCCAGGCACCGACAGCAGCAGTAGCGAAGGGACAGGCCCAGGCCTATGCCTTTGCGGCCGTCGGTGCGGGAGCGGAAGCCGGAGTCACGAAGCAGACGACGCATCACCACTCGATGTGGGCCTTCCGTGGGCCTGAACCCTGGAGAGATCCAGCCTGATCGACGATCAGGCCGGCGCCTTCAGGGCCGCGGAACCCCACTCGGGATCCGCGGCCCTTTTGTTTTGCCCAAACGGACGAGACAGCACGAAGGAGCCTCGGGACAAGCAACAACTGGTACCAGCCGCCCCCCGGCCAACAGGCCGGAAACGACCAGACGAGGACACCACCACCGTGCAACTCGAAGCGCACGCCCCGTCCGTACCGCCTTCCGAAACGATCCCCCCGCCCGGCCTCACGGAGGACTCCGCCTTGCAGCCCCTCACCGCGCTCACCGCGCTCGACGACGCCATCGAGAACCTCGGCGTGCCCGTCCCGTGCCGTTCCTACGACCCCGAGGTCTTCTTCGCCGAGTCCCCGGCGGACGTCGAGTACGCCAAGTCCCTCTGCGGCACCTGCCCGCTCGTCGAGGCCTGTCTCGCCGGCGCCAAGGAGCGTCGCGAGCCGTGGGGTGTCTGGGGTGGCGAGCTCTTCATCCAGGGCGTCGTCGTTGCTCGCAAGCGTCCGCGTGGCCGCCCGCGCAAGAACCCGGTCGCGGCATGATCGCCGGCCTGGAGGTCACGGCCCCCAAACCCATGAAGCGCATCGGAACCATCGACCGTCCCCAGACCCACGACCCCCGAAACCAGGCACCAATGACCATCCCCACGAGGGAGCCCGTCGGCTCCGCGACACCGGACGTCACCATCATCGGCGCGAACGACTCGCGTCAGAACAGGACCCGTGAAATGCAACTCATCCCAGAAGCCCTGGCTCGTGCCCATATGCACGACCGCCTGCGGGAAGCCGACGCGGACCGTCAGGCCGTGCGCCTGGTCACCGCCCGGCGGATGCAGCGCCGGGCCGAGCGCGCCTCGATGCGTGCCCGGCGCGCGCTCGCCATGGCGGTCATGCACTGATCCGGGCAGGACAGACGCAGGACGGAACGCAGGACAGAACGCAGCGTAAAGAAGACACGGCAGTAAAGAAGACGCCGCAGTGAAGAAGACGCAGCAGTAGACGAGCACAGCGGTACCGAACGCCGGGCCGTACCGCTGCGGGGCAGCCGCTCTCTGACCCGCAGCGAACGGTACCCAGTACCGAATTCACCACCCCTGCCTCGGGGCCGGTCCACGCGGACCGGCCCCGAGGCCGTTCCGCGTGGCGCCGCGTCGACTCCGACCGGTGGGTGAAGGGCCGCTATGTCGCGAGCTCCGACGGGGCCTCCCCGGGACACTCCTCCTCGGCCCACTCCTCCTCTTCCTGCGGCAGGAACCCCGGCAGCCAGGATTCGAGCTCCTCGCGCAGCCGGACCGTCGCGCCGAGCTGGCAGAGCACCCCTATCGTGCTCAGCGTCACGCGGTGTATGAGCAGATAGGCGGGGGGCAGATTCAGCTGCTTGCCCAACTGGTGGGCGGGAGAACGCGGATCCGCTATCCGGGCGGCCTGATTGCGCATCCAGCCCCGGCTGAAGGCGAACTCCTCCACCAGGGCGGGTTCGATGATCGGCCGCAGGTAGTCGAGCACCGCGTCCGGCGCGAGGTCGACCGAATCCCTGACGAACCCCTCCTCGCGCAGCAGCTCGTACACCGCGTCCGCGTCGCCCTGGAGGGTCAGCCGCAACGAGTTCCCGATGGTCGGCGGCAGTCCGCCTGGCAGCCGGTCCACCGTCCCGAAGTCGAGGACACCGAGCCGCCACCGGTCGGCCCCGGTCTCCGCCGTGCCGTCGGTGTCCGCCGGGTCGGCAGGGTCGGCCGTGCCGTCGGTGTCCTCCGGGTCCGCCGGGTCTGACGGCTCGGCCGGGTCCGGGGGCAGCAGCCGGAAGTTGCCCGGGTGCGGGTCGGCGTGCAGCAGTCCGGTGCGCGCGGGGCCGGAGAAGAGGAACCGGGCCAGCAGCTGACCGGCCCGGTCCCGTTGCTCCGCGGTTCCGTCCGCGATCACATCGGCCAGCGGCACACCGTCGATCCACTCCGTGACCAGCACCTGATCGGACTGGTGGACCACGCCCGGGACCACGACATCCGGATCGTCGGCGAACTCCTCCGCGTGCTCCCGCTGCGACTGCGCCTCCTGCTCGTAGTCCAGCTCCTCCGACACCCGGTCGCGCAGCTCCGTGATCAGGGGCTTGATGTCCATGCCCGGAACCAGCGGGCCGAGGAGCCGGGCGAACCGGCTGAGCTGGGTCAGGTCCGAGAGCAGCGCCTCCCCGGCGCCCGGGTACTGCACTTTCACCGCGACGTCGCGCCCGTCGTGCCACACCGCCCGGTGTACCTGCCCGATCGACGCGGCGGCCGACGGCTTGTCCTCGAAGCTCAGGAACAGCTCCCGCCAGTCCTCACCGAGCCGCTCGGCCAGCACCGCGTGGACCGTGCTGTTCGGCATCGGAGGTGCGGCCTCCTGGAGTTTGGTGAGGGCCGCGCGGTAGGGGCCGGCGACCTCCTCCGGCAGGGCGGACTCGAAGACGGACAGAGCCTGCCCGAGCTTCATCGCCCCGCCCTTCAGCTCGCCCAGGACCTTGAAGAGCTGGTCGGCGGTCCGTTGCTGAACCTCGCGGGCGACAAGCTCCGCGGACTTCCCGCCGATGCGCTTGCCCAGCCCCCAGGTGGCGCGGCCCGCGAACCCCAAAGGCAGCGCGGCCAGCTTGGCGGTTCGGGTGACCGCCTTCCGGGGAAGATCAGACATATGCCCCTCCAAATCCCAGACTGCCGCGCTGCGTGCGGCGGCTACCCGGCCATTGTGTCGTGCGCCGTGCCGGCCCCGGAGGTGCGCACCCCTTCAGTGTGCCCACCCGCTCCACAGGAACAGTCGAGGTGCGCCCGGATCCGCTCCGACCGCCAGTCCAACAGCGGCAGCGCGGCTTCCCACCGGGCCCCGGTGCAGGCGGGCAGCTCCCCGTCGAGGAAGGCCAGTGCGTGGGCGGCGGCCAGACCCGCCACCGCCGTCGCCAGGCCCAGATCGCAGGCCTGCACGGCGGTGCGCCGGCCGGACTGCCACTGAGCCAGCATCCGCGGCCACTCCGGGTCCCGGTCGCGCCGGTGCAGATCGAGGCATCCCGCGCACGCCGTGCCGCCCGGCAGCACCAGGGGGCCGACGAACCCGGTGGCCTCGATCACTCCGGCATAGAGATGGGGTGTGCCCGAGGCGACCCACGGCTCTGCGGTGCGCGGATCGGGGACGTAGGCGGAGAGGCTCTCGCGAGGGGCCACCACGATCAGGGACAGGCCCGGCTCGCCGCTCGCGGGCGGCCCGCCCGGCGACCGGACCGCCCGCGGCGCCGGGGAGGGAGCAGAGCGCCGGACCAGCTGCCGGGCCGCGCTGTCCCGCCGCTCTCCGGCCGACGAGGGCGGCAGTCCTCCCGGCGAGACGTCGCACGGCTCGACGCTGCCGCCGTCCAGGACCTCGACGTGGCCCACCCCGGATCCGGCCAGCACCGCGGCGAGGGCCGCACCGACCCGTCCCGCTCCCCGTACCTGGACGCGCATGGAGCGGCGGGCGGCCAGCCGGCGCATCCCGCCGCCGGGTTCGGGATGCACGACGGAGAGGGACGCGAGGTCGGGCCGGTGACGCTCCATGGCGTCCGCCCGTTTCCGTAACGCGTCGGTCTCCGGTCCGCCGGCCCGTACGTCGTCGATGAGCCCCGCGTCCAGCAAGCGGACGACGAGGGTGTCCACCTGGCTCTCGGTGAGCTCCAGCGACCTGGCCTCCTCGCGCAACAGCGGCATCCCGCGTGTCCCGTCGAGGAGCTCCAGGAAACAGCCCGTCGCGATGTCCATCGGGCCGACTTTCACCGCATGCGCGGGCGTCACACCGAATTGGACGGTGCCGCTGCCGCGCCAGGCGCGGCGCAGTGCGGGTTTCAACATCGGATGCACGGCTTCCCCCGGTCTGTACGTCTGCGTGAGATCCATTGCCAGAATGCAGCGCGCCGCAGAAACGGGCGGAAAGTTATCCACAGGCGGGGGGTATTAGTCGTTCAAATGGTGCACGCCGTGTGGCGGATCATGCGTGAACCGTTCAGGAGACGGGACTTCCCCCGCCGGCAACGGGTAACGTCGTGCCGTGCCCGCCGACCCGTCACCCGGCCTCGCCGGGGAGACCCCCGCGCGCAGCGCCGGAATCCAGCAGCGCAGCGCGGCAGACCTCCCGCCCCGCGGCTCGGCGGCGAGCGCGGTCGAGGTCCGCCGGAGCTCCCGCCGCAGCAGAACGGTCTCCGCGTACCGGGAGGGCGACCGCACGATCGTGCTGATCCCCGCCCGGATGTCCGAGGCAGAGGAGCAGCGCTGGGTGAGCGTGATGCTCGACAAGCTGGCCGCCCAGGAGAGCAGACGCATTCTCGGTGACAGCGAGCTCGCCGAGCGGGCGGAGCGGCTGTCCGCGCAGTATTTCGACGGCCGGGCCAGACCCGTCTCGGTCCGGTGGGTGACCAACCAGAACACCCGGTGGGGCTCCTGCACCCCGGCCGAGGGAAGCATCCGCCTCTCGCACCGGCTGCAGGGCATGCCGGAGTACGTCGTCGACTACGTGCTCGTCCACGAACTGGCCCATCTCCTGGTGCCCGGACACGGTCCGCGGTTCTGGCGGCTCCTGGACGCCTATCCCCGTACCGAGCGGGCGCGCGGCTATCTCGAAGGGGTGGTGGCGGCCGACCGGCTGCCGCCTCTGCCCGCCGCACGGGACGAGTGACGTTCGGCGATTCTGTACCGGGTCTGTACCGGCTTGGCCCGGGGCCGGACTTTGCGGTTAGCCTGACGCGACGCATTCAGGATCCGGATGGGGGACGGTCGTTACGCATGGCCAGGGAATTCCAACGCGGCCACAAGGCCAAGATCAGCGATCTCACACCGGGGACGGACCTGTACGTAGGTGTGCAGATCGCCGGCCCGGGACTGACCTTTGACATCAGCTGCTTCGGCCTCGATGCCAATGAGCAGCTCTCCGACGACCGGTATTTCATCTTCTTCAATCAGCCGAAATCGCCCGAGGAGTCCATTCAGCTCCTGGGTGCCCAGGCCGGTGACACCGAGTCGTTCCGCGTGACTCTGGACCGCATTCCGGCGAGCATCCACAAACTGTCCTTCACCGCCACGCTGGACGGCGCCGGACAGATGGCGCAGGTCGGCCCCGGGTACATCCGGATCGTCGCGGGCGGTGAGGAAGTCGTCAGGTACGCCTTCACCGGCTCCGAGTTCACCACCGAGCGTGCGGTGATGCTGGGTGACTTCTACCTCAAGGACGTCTGGCGGTTCGCCGCTGTCGGTCAGGGCTTCGACGGCGGTCTCGACGCGCTGCTGAAGAACTTCGGGGGCGAGGTCGCGGAGGAGGAGCCCGCGGCTCCGCAGCCGCAGTCCGCAGTCCCGTCCTTCGCCCCGCCCGCCCAGGCTTCGGCGCCCCCTCCGGCGTTCGGTGCCCCTGCCGCACCGCAGGCCCCGCAGCCCGCACCGGCCTTCGGCGCACCGGCCGCGCCCGCGCCCCCTCCGCAGCAGCAGATGCACGCCGCACCCACCATCGTGGCGCCGCTGGCCCCGCAGGGCGGCAGCGTCCCCCCGCCGTCACCGCCCCCGCCCGCTCCGTACGGGCAGCCGGGGCAGCCGCCCCAGCAGCCGCAGTTCGGGCAGGTCCCGGGGCAGGCTCCCGCCCCGTACGGCCAGCCGGCTCCGGCCCCGTACGGGCAGCAGCCTCCCGCTCCGTACGGCCAGCAGCCCCCCGGCATGCAGGGCGGCATGCCGCCGGGCGTGCCGCAAGGGGTGCCGCAGACCGGGGCAGGGCTCCTGGCCGCGCTCCAGCCGTACAAGGAGACGGCCACCGGCCAGCGCTGGACCTCGCAGAACCACCAGCTCATGCGGGTCGACCTCACCAACGGTGCCGGGGGAGTGCTGGCCAGGCAGGGCAGCATGGTGATGTACCAGGGCAAGGTCGACTTCGGCTACAAGGGCGCTGGTTTCGCCGGCCGGATCGTCGGCAACGCCACCGGCCAGGAAATGCAGCTGATGCGCTGTACCGGCCGGGGCCAGGTCTTCCTCGCCGAGGAGGGCGCCCATCTGCACGCCGTCGAACTCCAGGGCGACGGCATCTGCGTCTCCTCGGAGAACGTGCTCGCCTTCGACGAGTCGCTTCAGTACGAGGTCCGCAGGATCGAGGGCCACGGCATTCCCGGAGGCGCCCTGTTCACCATGCAGTTCCAGGGCACCGGCACCGTCGTCGTCAAGACCCACGGGGTGCCGGTCGTCCTGCCGGTCACCCCGACCACCTTCGCCGACTGCAACGCCGTCGTGGCGTGGTCGTCGGCGTCCCAGGTGATCGTCTCCAGTCAGGTCCGGCTGCGCCGCAACGCCTACCCCGGACACAGCGGAGAGACCGTGAACCTCCAGTTCCGGGGCGCACCCGGCAACTTCATCGTCGTCCAGCCCTACGAGGTCTGAGGGAGCCCGTCATGAATCAGCAACTCGCGGGCTACGCCCCGACCCCCGTCACGGCCCGGATGGAGAACCACGGCCATTCGATGCTGAAGGTGGCCATGGCCACCGGCCAGGACCTGTACGCGCGCACCGGCTCGATGGTGGCGTACGAGGGCTTCATCCAGTACGAGCCCAACCCGCCCGCCGTCCGGCAGATGGCCTCGCAGTGGATCACCGGCGAGGGCACGCCCGTGATGAAGTGCTCCGGTGACGGTCTGCTCTACCTCGCGGACTACGGCGCGGACGTGGTCGTCATCAATCTCAACAACGACTCCCTCTCGGTCAACGGCACCAATCTCCTCGCCTTCGACGCCCATCTCACCTGGGGTGTCGAACGCGTCAAGGGCCTCGCCAAGTTCGCGGGGCAGGGCCTGTGGAACGTCTGCGTCTCCGGCACCGGATGGGTTGCCATCACCTCCCGCGGCACGCCGATCGTCGTCGACTGCGGTCGCGGCGAGGACGAGACGTACGTCGACCCGGACGCCCTGGTGGCGTGGTCCCCGAACCTCAAGGTGAAGGGCAAGCGCAGCTTCAAGGCCTCCTCGCTCATCGGGCGGGGCAGCGGAGAGGCGTTCCAGATGGCTTTCTCCGGCGAGGGGATCGTCGTCGTCCAGCCGAGCGAGGACAGTACCGACCGCCTGCGGGTCCGGAACTGACGGGGAGGGAGAACACACCATGCAGAGTCCGCTCTTCAGCTACACGGAACAGCAGTCCCAGGACCGGTACGCGGTGCAGAACCCGCAGCTCCTGCGGGTCTCGCTGACCGGCCACGACGACGTCCTCGCCCGCAAGGGCGCCATGGTCGCCTACCAGGGACTGATGGAGTTCGACGGCGAGTACCGGTCGCACGAACAGCGCCGGGCCCGCGCGAGCACCGGTGAGGGCCTCGACCTGATGCGGTGCTCGGGTCAGGGCACCGTCTACCTCGCCAACCTGGCGCAGTACGTCCACGTGGTGGATGTCGACCGCGACGGCATGACGGTGGACAGCGCCTACGTCCTGGCGCTCGACTCGTCACTCCACACCGAGGTCATCGCGGTGGACAGTCAGTACGGCATCTCGGGCACCGGCAAGTACCAGCTCAACATCTCGGGCAGCGGCAAGGTCGCCCTGATGACCTCCGGCCAGCCCCTGATGATGCAGGTCACGCCCGACAAGTACGTCAACGCCGACGCGGACGCCGTCGTCGCCTGGTCCAGCTCGCTGCGCGTGCAGATGCAGGCCCAGACGCACTCCTCCGGGGTCATGCGCCGACGTGGCAACACCGGAGAGGGCTGGGAGCTCAGCTTCCTCGGGCAGGGCTTCGCCCTGGTCCAGCCGAGTGAGGTGCTGCCGCCGCAGAGCGCCCAGATCGGCCAGGGGCTGGCAGCCCAGTACGGCATGGGTCAGCAGGGCGTCCACGCCCAGAACCAGAACAACGCCTGGAGCTGAGCCGCACCCGGTGCGATCGGTAAGGGGCGGCCTCCCTGGAGGCCGCCCCTTACCCGTGCTGTCGTCCGCGCTGCGGCCCTACCCGTACCGTCGTGGCTCCGCTACCGGACGGCGCCGTCCAGCGCCGCCCGCGTACGTTCCACCAGACGCACCACCGAGGAGTCGGCGACCTCGGCGACCTCGTCGTAGCCGAACCAGCGCAGGTCCAGCGATTCGTCGCTGATCCGTTCCGTGACACCCGAGGGTGCCAGCGCGGCGTACTGGACGTCGAGGTGCCAGTTGCAGGGCGCCGGGATCGGATGCCGGTCCAGGGTGACCGGGCCGCCCGCCAGCAGCGTCAGACCGGCGATACCGGACTCCTCCGCGGCCTCCCGCAGCGCCGCACCGGCCAGCGAGGCGTCTCCGGGCTCGCAGTGGCCGCCCATCTGCAGCCACATCCGCAGCTTCCGGTGCAGGGTGAGCAGCACTCTGCCGCGCTCCGGGTCCACGACCAGCGCGCTGGCCGTCAGGTGACCGGCCCCACAGGCCTTCCACATGCCGTCGGGATGGAGCGCCAGATGGTCCAGGTAGGCCAGGCGCAGCTCCTCCTGGACGGCATCCGTCCCGCCCCCGTAGTTCTCCAGTACGAGAACGGCGTCGTCGTGCAGGCTCACTTTTCGGTGTCGTCCTTGCCGTCGCCGGGGGTGTCGCCGCTGTCCTTGCTGTCGCTGTCGCTGTCGCTGCCGTCGTCGTCCGCGGCGCTGGCGTCCTTGGCGTCCTTGGCATCGGTGCCGGCGGCGGGCTTCTGCGGCCCGTTCGCGGCCTCGCCGAGCATCTTGTCCAGCTCGGAGAAGTCCAGCTGCTCGTGGTGCACGAAGCCGTCCGGATCGTCCAGGTCGTGGGCGGTCGGCAGCATGTCGGGGTGCTCCCACAGCGCGTCGCGTCCGTCGAGGCCCCGCGCGTCCGTGAGCGAGGCCCACAGCCGCGAGGCGTCACGCAGCCGCCTCGGACGCAGCTGGAGGCCGATCAGGGTGGCGAAGGTCTGCTCGGCGGGACCGCCGGAGGCGCGCCGCCTGCGCATCGTCTCGCGGAGCGCGTCCGCCGAGGTCAGCCGGGACTTCGCGGCCTCGTGCACCACCGCGTCCACCCAGCCCTCGACCAGCGCGAGGGCCGTCTCCAGCCGGGCCAGGGCGGCCTTCTGCTCCGGGGTGTCCTCCGGCTGGAACATGCCCTGCTGAAGGGCCTCCTGCAGCTGCTCGGGCTGCGACGGGTCGAACTGGCCGACCACGTCCTCCAGCTTGCTGGTGTCGACCTTGATGCCGCGGGCGTACCCCTCCACGGCACCGAACAGATGCGAGCGCAGCCACGGCACGTGGGCGAAGAGCCGCTGGTGAGCGGCTTCGCGCAGCGCCAGGTACAGCCGCACCTCGTCCTGCGGCACGCTCAGGTCCTTGCCGAACCGCTCGACGTTCAGCGGCAGCAGCGCCGCCTTGCCGGCCGGGCCCAGCGGCAGCCCGATGTCGGTCGAGCCGACCACCTCGCCGGCGAGCGTCCCGACCGCCTGGCCGATCTGCTGGCCGAACATCGCGCCGCCCATCGACCGCATCATGCCGATCAGGGGGCCCGCCATCGCCTGCATCTCCTCGGGCAGCACATCGCCCATGGCGAGGCCGACGCGCTCGGCCACCGGGTCGACGAGCTTCTGCCAGGCGGGGAGGGACGCCTCGACCCACTCCGCACGGCTCCACGCCACGGTGGAGACGGAGCCGGAGGGCAGCGACGTCACGCCGTCCAGCCAGAGGTCCGCGAGGCGCAGCGCCTCGTCGACGGAGGCGCGCTCGGACGGACCGACGCTCGCGTCCTTGGTGCCGTCCGCGTTGCCCTGCGAGACGGTCTGGCGGGCGATCTGCTTGGCCATGTCCCAGTTCACGGGACCGCCCTCGTAGCTCAGCATCTGGCCGAGCTGCTGGAAGGCGGCGCCCAGGTCGTTCGGGTTCATCGAACCGAACATCGCGGCGAAGGGGTTGTCACCGCCCGCGCCGGGGCCGAAGCCGAGCGGGTTCGCCGGACCGCCCGAACCCTGCCCACCTCCGGTGGGGTCCTTCTTCTTGCCATGGTCGCCGTCGTCCGGCTCCTCCGGCGGAAGGCCGAATCCGAATGGGGTGTCACTCACGGGTTTCCTCGGCTCGTAGGGCCGCCGGAGGGAACCGACGGCGACTGCCCGACATCACCATCCAGCGTAGACACCAAGTCCGCTCAGGGCCTCAGTGCTCCGCCGGCTCCCGGCCTGCGGCAGGATGGACGCCACCTGGTACGTACGCGTCATTCGGGTACGTACTGAAGACAACCGCTGGAGACGCCCGGTGAGTTCCCCAGATCCACAGGTTCGCGCAGCGCGAAACCTGGCCGACCCGCCGCCCGCGAACAAGTCGCAGAAGAAGTCGCAGGGCACGCCGCAGAACGAGCCGCAGGGCACGACCGACAGTACGACCGAGGACGAGAGCACCGAGAACAGGAGCACCGACAGCACGGCCGTGAACAGGACCGGGGACAGGGCCGAGGACAAGGCCGCCCGGAGCCGCCCCAGGAGCCGGGGGCCCGTCGTGGCCATCACCGGAGCCGCCACGGGCGTCGGGGAGCTGCTCGCGGCCCGGCTCGCGGCCTCGGAGGAGATCAAGCAGGTCGTCGCCATCGACGAGCGCCGCGGAGAGGTCTCGGAGGCGACCTGGCACATCCTCGACGTCCGCGACCCGGCCATCGCGGAGAAGCTCCGGGGCGCGGACGTGGTGGTGCACCTGGCACTCGATCTGGACCTGGAGACCGACCCCGCCGCCCGCACCGCCTACAACGTGCGCGGCACCCAGACCGTGCTGACCGCGGCCGCGGCCGTCGGAGTCCACCGGGTCGTGCTGTGCACCTCCGCGATGGTCTACGGGGCGCTGCCCGACAACGACATCCCGCTGGCCGAGGACGCCGAGCTGCGGGCCACCGCTGAGGCGACCGGTGTCGGCGACCTGCTGGAGATCGAACGGCTCGGCCGCCGCGCGCCGCGCGCCCACCCCGGACTCCACGTCACGGTGGTCCGTCCCACGGTGCTCGTCGGCGGCACCGACACGGCACTGACCCGTTACTTTGAGTCACCGCGCCTCCTGGTCGTCGCCGGATCGCACCCGACCTGGCAGTTCTGCCATGTGGACGACCTGGTCACGGCGCTGGAGTACGCCGCGCTGGAGAAGATCGACGGGGAGTTCGCGGTCGGCTGCGACGGCTGGCTCGAACAGGAGGAGGTCGAGGAGATCAGCGGCGTCCGCCGGATGGAGCTGCCCTCCGCCGTCGCGCTCGGCGCCGCCGCCAGGCTGCACCGGATCGGCCTCACCCCGTCCCCGGCGGGCGATCTGGCGTACACGATGCACCCGTGGGTGGTGAGCGTGAGCCGGCTGCACGACGCGGGCTGGCGCCCGAGCTGGACCAACGAGGAGGTGCTCGCCGCGCTCCTCGAAGAGGTGGAGGGGCGGCACACCCTCGCCGGGCGCCGGCTCGGGCGCAAGGACGCCACCGCGGCCGGTGCCGCCGGTGCGACGGTGGCCCTGCTCGGCACCGCGGCCCTGGTACGACGGGCCCGCAAGGCGCGCCGCCGCATCTAGGTCCTGTTCGGGTGCCTGTAGGAGGCTCCAAGAGCGTCGGCGGCCCGCCAGCGGATTGCGCTATTCCATGACGTCGGAGCGGTACGGCACGATGGTCCGCATGGCACCTACGTATGACCACCCCGGCGAGCAGGCGGCACAGGACCCCATCCGGCTGCTGGAGATCCGCGACACGCCGCTGTCGCTGGACGAGGTCTTCCGTGCCGTCGGCGACGACGCCGCCGGCGGTACCGCGCTCTTCATCGGCACCGTGCGCGACCACGACGGTGGCCAGGACGTGGGGGCCCTCGGCTACTCGTGCCATCCCTCGGCGCAGGACGGGATGCGCCGGGTGGCGGAGAAGGTGGCCGGAGACTTCCCGGTCCGGGCACTCGCCGCCGTCCACCGAGTGGGTGAACTGCAGGTGGGCGATCTCGCCGTCGTCGTGGCGGTGTCCTGCGCGCACCGCGCGGAGGCCTTCGAGGCCTGCCGCAGGCTCATCGACGACCTGAAGCACGAGGTTCCGATCTGGAAGCACCAGCGGTTTTCGGACGGCAGGGAGGAGTGGGTCGGCGCCTGCTGAGGGCAAACCCCGCCGGGTGGGCTTCCCCCCGATTTGCGTAACCGCGCCCCTGCCGTGAGCGTTGGCTCTGCGGATGGTTAATCTGCTGATCGGTCAGTTGCGGTTGCTCATGGGGCAGGGAGGTCGTCATGGCAGCACTCGCCTGGTTGTTGATTCCGTTTTTCGCTGCGTGCGGTGCGGCGATATGGGGAAGCTGGGCCGCCCGTAATCGCACGACCGGCGATGTGACCGAACTCGCCGGCTATGCCAGGTTCCGCGAAGCGATGGAGAAGCCGGACTCCGGTTCGGAGCCGGTCGAGCAGATATCGAACGTCTGACGCCGCGCCGAACGTACGCGGTCGCCAATCCGTACCGCCGCGTCGTCCGCAGAGGCCGGTCGGCGCATTTCCGCAGCCCCGTCCCGGACCTCGTACGGACCGGCCCCGGCGGTGGACATACGGACCCTTCCCGTACTGTCGTTCCATGCCACGCCGAACCGCGACGATGCTCGCCTCCACCCTGGTTCTGATCGCGCTGCTCTGCGCGGGTGTGCTGATCAAAGTGCCGTACTCGGAGATGTCCCCCGGGCCGACCGTGAACACCCTCGGCGAGGTCGACGGCGATCCGGTCCTGCAGATCACCGGGCACAAGACGTACAAGACGTCCGGGCACCTCAACATGACGACGGTCAGGGTGACCGGCGCCGACTACAACATGAACCTCGTCGAGGCCGTCTACGGATGGCTGGGCCACGACAGCCTGGTCGTACCGCACGACACCCTCTACCCGGACGGCAAGACCGAGCAGCAGTCGACGCAGGAGAACGCCGAGGAGTTCAGCCAGTCCCAGGAGAGCGCCAAGGTCGCGGCCCTCACCGAACTGGGCATCCCGGTGTCGTCACGGGTCGTGGTCTCCACGGTCGTCAAGGACAGCCCCGCACAAGGCAAGCTGCACGCCGGTGACGTGATCAAGGACGTCGACGGTACGGCGGTCAAGCAGCCCGAGGACGTCGCGAAGCTCGTCACCCGGCACAAGCCCGGCCAGGACGTCACCTTCACGGTCATCCCGGCCAAGACCGCGGCGGCGGCCGAGAAGTCCGGCAAGAAGCCCGAGGGCACCGAGAAGATCACCCTGACCACCGCGAAGGCCCCCAAGGAGAACCGGGCGATCGTCGGCATCCAGGCGGGGACGGACCACACCTTCCCGTTCGACATCGACATCAAGCTCGCCGACGTGGGCGGCCCGAGCGCCGGCCTGATGTTCTCCCTCGGCATCATCGACAAGCTCACCCCCGGACAGCTGACGGGTGGCAAGTTCGTCGCGGGCACCGGGACGATCGACGACAAGGGCGAGGTCGGCCCCATCGGCGGGATCAACATGAAGCTGGTCGGCGCGCGCAACGCCGGCGCGCGCTACTTCCTGACCCCGGACGACAACTGCAAGTCGGCCGCCTCCGACACCCCCGACGGACTCACCCTGGTGCGGGTGAAGACGATCGGCGACGCCAAGAAGTCCCTGGACAAGATCCGCGCGGGGGACACGGCCGGCCTGGCGAGCTGCTCGACAGGCTGACCGGGCCCCGCACCGGTACCGGCGGATCCGCGAGGGTCAGGACTCGAAGGTCGCGGCCAGCGCCTCGGCCAGCCCCGGCACCAGACCCGCGCCGGTCAGCACGTCGTTCGGGGAGTCCTTCTCCCGCAGCCGCACGGCCGACTCCCGGGCACCGTCCCGCAGGACGGCCACGGTCATCCGCACCTCCTGCCGGTCGGGGTGCTCGGCGACCCACTCGGTCAGCTGGGTGTCGTCGAGCCCTTCGGGGACGGAGGCCTCGGCCGACGGCGGCAGCATCAGCCGCTCCACCGTCATCGCGCACCCGACCACCGCGTCCGGCCAGGCGATCGTGGCGAGGAACTCGTCCAGAGCGGTACCCGCGGGAAGCTCCTCCTGCTCGATAGGGGTGAGTGCGGCGGCCTTCGAGCCGTCGTCGTCGAGGCCCAGCTGGGCGGCGAGGCCCGGCTCCTGGACCCGCAGCCGGGCGGTGTCGACGAGGGCGAAGAGCCGGGCGGGCTGATCCCAGCCGAGACCGGAGATGTATTCGTCGATTTCGAGCACCGCTACGGTGAGCGGGCTCGCGGCCATCGGAGGGCCTGAGGGGGAAACGTTGGACATGGCTAACATCCTGCCTCCTTCCGCCCCGGGAACGGGAACTAGGTAAAGCCTCAGTAAGTTGCATAGGTGGGCTCTACGATCGCGGGGCCCCCTTCAACACGACCGCGAACTTTGAGGTGCGCACGTTGGCTTTCCAGATGCCGGACCGCGGCGGAGGCCCGACAGGGCCACGGATCAGAGTCGGCCGCCCGTCCCGGCGCGCCCGAACCCTGCTCATGACACTGGGCGTCCTGGCGATTCTCGCCATGGCGTTCGTCATGTTCGCGGGGTTCTGGACGGACTGGCTCTGGTACAGGTCGGTCGCGTATTCATCCGTCTTCACCACCACCCTGTGGACCAAGATCGGACTGTTCCTCGTCTTCGGACTGCTGATGGCCCTGGCCGTCGGCGTGAACATCTGGCTCGCGCACCGGCTCCGGCCGCCGCTGAGCGCGATGTCGCTGGAACAGCAGAGCCTGGACCGCTACCGGATGAGTCTCGCCCCGTACAAGAAGTGGGTGCTGCTCGCGATCACCGCGCTCGTCGGTCTGATCGCCGGAGCGTCCTCCTCCGGCCAGTGGCGTACCTGGCTGATGTATGTGAACGGCGTGTCGTTCGGGCAGAAGGACCCCCAGTTCCATCTGGACGTCTCCTTCTTCGCCTTCGACCTGCCCTGGTACCGCTTCCTGCTGGGCTTCGGCTTCGCGGCCACGGTGCTCTCGCTGGTCGCCGCCGCGCTGACGCACTACCTGTACGGCGGGCTGCGCATCACCAGCCCCGGCGCGCGGGCGACGGGGGCGGCCACCGGTCATCTCTCGGTGCTGCTCGGCGTCTTCGTCGCGCTGAAGGCCGTGGCGTACTGGCTCGACCGCTACGGGCTGGCCGTGAAGTCCAGCGACTTCAAGGCCACGGACAACTGGACGGGTCTGCGGTACGTCGACGCCAACGCCTATCTCCCGGCGAAGACGATCCTGTTCTGCATCGCCGCGATCTGCGCCGTGCTGTTCTTCGCGACGCTCTGGCGCCGCACCTGGCAGCTGCCGGTGATCGGATTCGGGCTGATGGTCCTCTCCGCGATCCTGATCGGCGGGCTCTACCCGGCGATCGTGCAGAAGTTCCAGGTGCAGCCGAACGAGCAGGCCAAGGAAGCCCCGTTCATCCGGAAGAACATCGAGGCCACGCGGGACGCCTACGACATCGACGACGCACAGGTCGACGACTACGCGGGCAAGAGCACCACGGACGACGAGACGAAGCTCCGCGCCAGCGCGGACGCGGCGGCCAGCTACCGGGTGATGGACCCCAACGTCGTCTCCCCGGCCTTCCAGCAGCTCCAGCAGAAGAGGAACTACTACCAGTTCCCCAAGACGCTGGACGTCGACCGCTACAAGGACGAGTCCGGCAAGGAGCAGGACACGGTCATCGGTCTGCGCGAGCTCAACCTGGAGGGCATCCCCAAGCGCAACTGGATCAACGACCACTTCACCTACACCCACGGCTACGGTGCGATCGCCGCCCGGGGCACCACGACCGGCAAGAACCCGAAGGGGTCTCCCGACTTCACCGAGTCGGGCCTGCCGACCACCGGTGAGCTGGGCTCGTACCAGCAGGAGATCTACTACGGCGAGAAGACCGAGCAGTACTCCATCGTCGGCGGGCCCCAGAAGGAGCTCGACTACGAGGAGGACGGCGAGAAGACCACCAGCTACAAGGGCAAGAGCGGGGTCAGTCTCTCCAACGCGTTCAACCGCGCCGCCTACGCGGTAGCGTTCAGCGAACCGCAGATCCTGTACTCGGGAGCCATCGGCGACGGCTCGCGGATCCTGTACAACCGCACCCCCAAGGAGCGGGTCGAGGCGGTCGCTCCCTGGCTGACCATCGACGGCGACGCCTACCCGGCCGTGGTCAACGGCCGCATCCAGTGGGTCGTCGACGCGTACACCACGACCAACGGCTACCCGTACGCCTCGCGTACGACGCTGGGTGACACCACAGCCGACTCGCTGACCACCAACCAGCGTGCCGTCGTCGCCCAGCAGAACCAGGTCAACTACATCCGCAACTCGGTGAAGGCCACCGTCGACGCGTACGACGGCACGGTCAAGCTCTACGAGTGGGACACCGAGGACCCGATCCTCAAGACCTGGCGCAAGGCGTTCCCGGGGACCGTGAAGGCCCGGGCGGACATCCCGCAGGACCTGATGGACCACCTGCGCTATCCGCAGGACCTGTTCAAGGTGCAGCGCGAGCTGCTGACCCGCTACCACGTGGAGAACCCCGCCCAGTTCTACAGCGGCAGTGACGCGTGGCAGGTCCCGGACGACCCGACCAACAAGGAGTCCGGTGCCGTTCCGCCGTACTACCTGAGCATAAAGATGCCGGACCAGAAGGCTCAGAAGTTCTCGCTGACGACGACGTTCACTCCCAAGGGACGGCCCGACCTGGGGGCGTTCATGGCGGTGGACGCCGATGCGTCGAGCAAGGACTACGGCACGATAAGGCTGCTCAGAGTCACCACCACGGTGAAGGGGCCGGGCCAGGTACAGAGTGAGCTCAACGGCAACGACGACGTCGCCGAGTTCGTGAGAAACCTCAAGGGCACCGACTCCGACATCGAGTACGGCAACCTGCTGACGGTGCCGCTCGAAGGGGGCTTCCTCTACATCGAGCCGGTGTACACGCGCGGTGGCACGCAGAACTATCCGCTGCTGCGCAAGGTAGCCGCCTCGTACGGGTCGAAGATCGTCTTCGAGAACAGTCTCGGGGAGGCGCTCAACGCGGTCTTCGGGGTGGACGACTCCGATACGGGCCAGCCACCGGCCGAGAACACGCGGCCACCGGGTGACACCACGGAGCCGCCGGCCACCGGCGACGCCGCGCTGAAGAAGGCGATCGCGGACGCCCAGAAGGCCTACACGGAAGGCGAGGCAGCCCTGAAGAAGCAGGACTGGACCGCCTACGGCAAGGCCCAGACGGATCTGCAGGACGCCCTGCAGCGGGCAGCGGCCGCGCAGCCCAAGTCCGGTAGCCCCGGCGACGCGGACAAGGCCGACGGGGCTGATAAGGCCGATAAGTCTGATAAGGCGAGTAATTCAGACAAGGAAGACAAGAGTGACAAAGCCGATAGTGGTGGCTGAGTGACTCGGTAAAGCCTCACCTTCGCGCCGTGGTACGGTTTCAACACAACGGCGCGGGGTGGAGCAGCTCGGTAGCTCGCTGGGCTCATAACCCAGAGGTCGCAGGTTCAAATCCTGTCCCCGCTACTGAAAGACGAAGGCCCGGATCCTTTCGAGGATCCGGGCCTTCGCCGTGTCGTCGTGACTTTTCCGTGCAGGCGGCGTGAAGTGCGTTTTACGGGGCACCAGTTGAGGAGGGGCGCGTTTGACTTGTCTCTCTGTGGGCAAGTCGACAAAACGCTGAAGTGACCTCTCTGGCCGCGATATACCAGGTGTACGCGGGTTACAGGTGGTGCGACGATGGTATTTATGGGGGACAGGGCAACTCTGTTGGAGACAGGGCGGTTTGGTCAGCGTCACGCCCATCCGGCGGAAAACGTGCTGGATGTGGCATTTGCCGCCGCCACACGGTACAACGACTACATCAAGACCGCCGAGACTGCGGAGTGTGCCGCGACCGTCGAAAGTGCAGAGACCGCAGAGTCCGCGGACGGCGTGGAGAACGCCGAGAGCGCGGAGACCGCAGAGAGTGCGGACAACGCCGAGAGCGAGGCGCGTCACCGTCGCGCCGCCGACGCCGGAGACACCGCGTCGATGAGCGTCCTCGGCGCGTTGCTGCTGCGCCGGGGCGATCTGGCGGGCGCCGAGGCCTACCTGCGTGCCGCCACCGCCGACGGCGACCGTGCGGCGGCCAACAACCTGGGCGTTCTGCTGCACCAGCGTGGATACCCGGACGAGGCGGCCGACTGGTGGCGGATCGCGGCCGTCGCCGGCTCCGCCGCGGCCGCGCACGCCCTCGGGCGCCACTACCGCGAACGCGGCGACGAGCCCGGCGCGGAGTACTGGCTGCGCCAGTCCGCCGAGCAGGGCCACGCGCTGGGCGCGTACGCCCTCGCGGATCTGCTGGAGCACCGCAGCGACGTCGGCGCCGAGCGCTGGCTGCGTGCCGCCGCGGAGCAGGGGCACCGCGAAGCCGCGTACCGGCTGGCCCGCATGGTGGAGCGCAAGGCGGCGGACGACGCGTTCGGCCGCCCCGGCCTCGGCCCCCGCACCGGAACGGACTCCGGGGTGGAGACCACCGGGGGCCGGGCCGCCGTGCGCAAGGACGACAGCCCGGTGGCCGGACCCGAGGCGGGCCGGGTCGGTGAGGCCGAGCAGTGGTACCGGCAGGCCGCCGCGCGAGGCCACCGCCGTGCCGCCCTGCACCTCGGCGCCATCCTGGAGCAGCGCGGCGAGCTGAAGGAGGCCGGCCGCTGGTACCTCATCGCGGCCAAGGCGGGCGAGGCGCGGGCCGCGTGCGCGCTCGGCTTCCTGCTCCGTGACGCCGGAGACCGGGAGAGCGCGGCCGTGTGGTGGCTGCGTGCCGCACAGGAGGGCGACGGCAACGCCGCCAACGCGCTCGGCGCGCTGCACGCGGCCCGCGGCGAGCAGCAGACCGCCGAGCGCTGGTACCGCGCGGCCATGGACGCCGGAGACGTCAACGGCGCGTACAACCTGGGGCTGCTCTGCGCCGCCCAGGACCGTACCGCGCAGGCCGAGCAGTGGTACCGGCGCGCCGCGTACGCCGGTCACCGGGAGGCCGCCAACGCGCTGGCCGTGCTCCTGCTCCAGGCGGGCGACGCGACCGGCGCGGAGCCGTGGTTCTCCAAGGCGGCGGAGGCCGGCAGTGTCGACGCCGCGTTCAACCTGGGCATCCTGCACGCCGGGCGCGACGAGGACCGGGCCGCGCTGCTCTGGTACGAGCGCGCGGCGGCGGCCGGCCACACCGAGGCGGCGCTCCAGGTCGGCATGGCGTTGCTGCACCACGGTGAGGAGCAGGAGGCGGAGCGCCACCTGCGCTGCGCCGCGGGTGGCGGCAGCGCGGAGGCGGCCTTCCGGCTGGCCGGGGTGCTGGACTCGCGGCTGCCGCCGCCGGGGCCGCCCGCCCTGGGGGAGCCGATGCCCGCGAAGTCCGAGTGCGAGGAATGGTACGAGCGCGCCGCCGAGCAGGGCCATCGCCGGGCCCAGGTGCGCGTCGGGATGCTCGCCGCGTCCCGGGGCGATGTGGAGAGCGCGAGCCGGTGGTACCGGGAGGCGGCGGAGTCGGGCAGCCGCAACGGGGCCTTCAACCTCGGTCTGCTGCTCGCCCGCGAGGGCAGTGAGCGCGAGGCGGCGCTGTGGTGGACCCGCGCCGCGAATGAAGGGCACGGGCGGGCCGCGCTGCGTCTGGCCCTGCTGGCCGCGCGCCGCGGTGAGCTCACGGAGGGGCAGCGGTGGTGTGCGCGGGCGGTCGAGCTGGGACCGGCGGAGGTCTCGGAGCGGGCCGCGCGGCTGCGCGAGGCGCTGCATCAGGAGCTGACCGCGTAGGCGGGTGCGGGTGCCGATGGGGGGTGCCGGGTCGCGGTGCCTTTCGGCCCCCGCTTTGTCCTCAATCGCCGGACGGGCGTGACTCTGCCGGCGTCCGCCGTCCCCACGGGCTCGGTGCCGTTGCTTGATTCTGCTGGGGCCCGCCGTCGTGGGGCGGGCCCGGTGGGCCTTCTCCCCATTGATTTGCGCTGGTCCGGAGGGGTGTCGTAGTGTGGGGACCACAACGGCGCGGGGTGGAGCAGCTCGGTAGCTCGCTGGGCTCATAACCCAGAGGTCGCAGGTTCAAATCCTGTCCCCGCTACTAAGACAGAGGGCCGGATCCTTTCGAGGGTCCGGCCCTCTGTGCATGCCCCCACGCGGCGGCCCGGCTCAGGGCTTGTGGCCCACGGCCTCGCTGTACATCGCACGGTCCACGGCCTTCTCCTCCGGTACCGGCGAGCCCGTCCCGACGCCCGAGTCGGCGTACGCCTTCTGCACCCGGTCCGTGGTGCCCTTGCGGATCTCCCAGTCCATCCGCATCGAGGGCGTCGAGCGCAGGGTGGCCTCGTCGGTCTTCATCAGCTCGGCCACTTCGCTGACAAAGGCGGGGTCGGACTTGTAGTCGCCGGCGAAGTAGGTGTTCACCGTACGGATGTAGGCCCGGAGGAAGGCGACGCCCGCGTCCGGGTCCTTGTTCAGCAGCGTCGGGCCGAACAGGAGACCGCCGAGCGGCTCACCGACCGGCTGGCCGCCGAGGAAGGCGAACTTCTTGTCGCCGTCGACCTTGCGCCAGATCGGGTCGAGCAGCCAGGCGGAGTCCACGCCGCCGTTCTGCAGGGCGGTCAGTACGTCCGCTGAGCCGAGCTGCTGGAAGCTGATCTTGTCGAGCCCGCCGCCGTGCTTCTTCAGCGAGGTGTCCATCGGGTAGGCGATCACCGAGCCCTTGCCGATCATCGTGCCGAGCTTCCGGCCGGCCATGTCGACGTGATCGGCGCTCTCGCCGTCCTTGAGGCGCACCCACAGTCCGCTCTTGGACGTCGGGTCGGGGGAGAAGTTGCCCGCGACCCACTTGATGTCGAAGCCGCCGTTGATGCCGTTCATCACCGCGACCTCCGGCGCCGCCCACTGGGCGTCGACGTCCCCCTTGGCGAGCAGGGGCAGGGCGTCCGGGGTGGGGAGCACCTTCAGCTGGACGTCCAGGCCCTCCTTCGCGAACTCGCCCCTGGCCACCGCGACCTGGAGCGGTGCGACGTACTCCGCGCTCAGGGTGCCGGTGGCCAGCACGATCTTCCGCTTCTTCGCCAGCGGCCGGGGAGCGGGCGCGCCCTTCTCGCAACGGGCGGGCTTGCGGCCGGGTGCCAGGTCGGAGGGGTCGGTCCAGCTCCCGGCGCCGCAGCCCGCGACGGGCTTGACGATGCGGGGCGCGGCGGTGCCGGCGGAGTCGTCGCCGGAGGAGTCGTCCCCGGCGCAGCCCGCCGCGCCGAGCAGGGATGCCGCCACGAGCGCGACGGTGCGGGTGAAGGGGGTACGTGTGCGCACAGTGCCTCCGTACGAGGAGCGAGGTTTGCGGTTCACGACTGGCTGCGGCCCCGGTCGCGCGGGGCCCAGGGCGTGAGCAGCCGGCCGGCGATCCGGACCACTTCGGAGAAGACGACGCCGAGCACCGCCACACAGACGATGCCGACGAACATCACGTCGTTCTGGAACAGCGCCCGGGAGTCGAAGATGAGGTGGCCCAGGCCGTCCGCCGCCGCGATCTGCTCCGACGCGACGATGACCAGCACCGCCACCCCGGCCGCGATCCGCGCGCCGACCAGCACCGCGGGCAGCGACGCCGGCAGGAGTACGTGCCGGAACATCTGCCAGGGCGAGGCGCCGAACACCTGCCCCGCGTCCCGGTGGCCGACCGGGACGGCGAGCACGGCGGCCATGGTCGAGATCCAGACGAAGAAGAAGACGGTGGCGGCGACCAGCGCGATCTGCGGCCCTTCGCCGAGGCCGAACATATTCAGGAAGACCGGCAGCAGGGCCAGTTTGGGTACGACGTACAGGGCGTCGAGCAACGGCTCCAGCGCGGCCCGCACCAGGGCGAGCGAGCCCATCAGCAGGCCGAGCGCGTAGCCCGCGACCGTGCCGATCGCATAGCCGCCGAGAACCCGCTTGAGCGTGGCCCACACATCCGGCCACAGATCGCCGTCGGCGGCCCGGTCCCAGCCGTCCGCGAAGATCGTGGAGGGCGCGGGATAGACCCGGTCGTCGATCCAGGACTGAGCGGCGGCCAGCTGCCACAGCAGCACCAGGAGCAGCGGGACGGCGACGGCGAGCGCGATCTCCAGGGTGCGGCGCCTGCGGTGGGTGCGTACGGGGTGCAGTTCCTGCGGCCCAGGCCTGCGGACCAGCACCTGCTCCTCGTCGTGCGCGGACTTCACGGCGGTGCTCATACCAGGGCCGCCTCTCCGCGGACCTCGCCGCGCAGCAGATCCCACAACTCGCTCTTCAGCGCGGTGAACTCCGGTGTCGAGCGGATGTCGCCGGTGCGCGGCCGCTCGAACGGCGGGCGGTGCTCCGCGATGATCCGGCCGGGGCGGGCGGACATCACGAGCACCCGGTCCCCGAGCACGATCGCCTCCTCCAGGCTGTGGGTGATGAAGAGGGTGGTGGTGCGGGTGGTCTGGGTGAGCTCCAGCAGTTCGTCCTGGAGGATCGTGCGCAGCTGGGCGTCGAGCGCGGCGAAGGGCTCGTCCATCAGCAGGATCTCGGGCTCGACGGCGAGTGCGCGGGCGATCGCCACCCGCTGGCGCATCCCGCCCGAGAGCGCGGCCGGGTAGGCGCCGGCGAATTCGGCGAGCCCGATCCGGGACAGCCAGTCGTGCGCCCTGGCGTCGGCCTCCTTGCGGGGGACGCGCTGGATGTCGAGGCCGAAGCGGACGTTGGCCAGGACGGTCTTCCAGTCGTAGATCCCGTAGTCCTGGAAGATCATCGCGGCGGGCCGGGCCGCCGTCGTACGGATGGACAGCTCGCCGGCGCTGGGGCGCAGCAGTCCGGCCGCGATCCTGAGCAGGGTGGACTTGCCGCAGCCGGAGGGGCCGACGATGCAGGCGAACTCGGCCGTCGCGATGTCGAGATCGACCGGTCCGAGGGCGGCGAGGGCCTTGGTCCCCCGTCCGAAGGAGCGGGCCAGGGCGCGGGCGCGGAGTTTGGGGGCGTCGGTGGAGGGCGGCGGCGGTGACGCGGGGGGTGGGTTCGGGTGCGGGTCTCCCACGGGTCTCTCCTCGTACGTGTTCGAGGTGCGGAGCCGCCGCGGGGCGGCGGTGATCGCCGATGACGATATGACGACCCGTCAGATTCGGGAAGGGGGTACGCGGGGGTCAGTGCCGCGGGCGCAAGCCGAAAAGCCCCGCGCCGGGTCTCCGGTGCGGGGCTGACGGTGCGGAGCCGGGGAGGGCGGGGCTGAGGCTGCGGGGTCGAGAGGGTGGCGCCGGGGGCGGGCGGCGTCAGGCGGCCGCGGCGCAGTCCGGGCAGATGCCGCGGTATGTCATCTCGACGTCGGAGATCGTGAAGCCGAAGCGCTCACCGGCCGGCAGGTCCGCCAGCGGGTCGCCCGCCGGGTGCACGTCGCGGATGGCGCCGCAGGTGGCACAGACCAGGTGGTGGTGGGGGCGGTGCGCGTTGGGGTCGTACCGCTTGGCGCGGCGGTCGGTGGAGACCTCGATGACCTCGCCGAGCGTCACCATCTCGCCCAGTGTGTTGTAGACGGTGGCCCTGGAGATCTCGGGCAGCCTGGCGACGGCGCGGGCGTGCACCTCGTCGGCCGTCAGGTGTACATGCTCCCCGTCGAGCACCTCGGCCACGACGCGCCGCTGTGCGGTCATGCGCCAGCCGCGTCCACGAAGTCGTTCCAGCAGGTCACTCATGAGGCCAAGCCTAGCAGTGGAGGGGTCCTGTTCCGAACTGGTGTGACTCTGGATGTCTCCTTGACTTGGATTAAGTCCAATGTAGGATCATGTTTGAGGCAGGCCAGGGGACAGGCTGTGCACGGCATGACGACATGACGAATGTGCAGGAATGACGCAGGAGGCGCACGTGACGCAGGGACCGCTCACCACAGAGGCCGGAGTACCGGTCGCCGACAACCAGAACAGCGAGACCGCCGGCGTCGGCGGTCCGGTGCTGGTGCAGGACCAGTCGCTGATGGAGAAGCTCGCCCACTTCAACCGCGAGCGCATCCCGGAGCGCGTCGTGCACGCCCGGGGCGCCGGCGCGTACGGCACCTTCACGCTGACGCGTGACGTCTCGCAGTGGACGCGCGCGAAGTTCCTCTCCCAGGTCGGCAAGCAGACCGAGACCTTCCTGCGCTTCTCCACCGTCGCGGGCAACCTCGGCTCCGCCGACGCGGTGCGTGACCCCCGCGGCTTCGCGCTGAAGTTCTACACCGAGGACGGCAACTACGACCTCGTCGGCAACAACACCCCGGTGTTCTTCATCAAGGACGCCATCAAGTTCCCCGACTTCATCCACACCCAGAAGCGCGACCCGTACACCGGCTCGCAGGAGGCGGACAACGTCTGGGACTTCTGGGGGCTGTCACCCGAGTCCACCCACCAGGTGACCTGGCTCTTCGGCGACCGGGGCATCCCGGCCACGCTGCGCCACATGAACGGGTACGGCTCGCACACCTACCAGTGGAACAACGAGGCCGGCGAGGTCTTCTGGGTCAAGTACCACTTCAAGACCGACCAGGGCATCAAGAACCTCACCACCGACGACGCGAACCGCCTCTCCGGTGTGGACCCGGACAGCCACCAGCGCGATCTGCGCGAGGCCATCGAGCGGGGTGAGTTCCCGTCCTGGACCGTGCAGGTCCAGATCATGCCGGCGGCCGAGGCGGCCACCTACCGCTTCAACCCGTTCGACCTCACCAAGGTGTGGCCGCACGGGGACTACCCGCCGGTCGAGATCGGCAAGCTGGAGCTGAACCGGAACCCGGAGAACATCTTCGCGGAGACCGAGCAGTCGATCTTCAGCCCGGCGCACTTCGTGCCCGGCATCGGCCCGTCCCCGGACAAGATGCTCCAGGGCCGTCTCTTCGCTTACGGCGACGCGCACCGCTACCGGGTCGGCATCAACGCCGACCACCTGCCGGTGAACCGCCCGCACGCCGCCGAGGCGCGGACGCACGGGCGCGACGGCTACCTGTACGACGGCCGCCACAAGGGCGCCAAGAACTACGAGCCGAACAGCTTCGGCGGTCCGGTCGAGACCGGCCGCCCGCTCTGGGAGCCCACCCAGGTCACCGGCGCCACCGGCAACCACGAGGCCGCCGTGCACGCGGAGGACGACGACTTCGTGCAGGCCGGCGACCTCTACCGGCTCCTCTCGGAGGACGAGAAGGCCCGGCTGATCGACAACCTGGCGCAGTTCATCGCGAAGGTCTCGCGCGACGACATCGCCGAACGCGCGGTCGGCAACTTCCGCCGCGCCGACGGCGACTTCGGCAAGCGGCTGGACGAGGCGGTCCGGGCCCGTCGCAGCTGAGGACGACGACGCGGACGGGCGCGGGGTGGGGCGGCGAATCCGCTGCTCCACCCCGCGCAGCCGTGAGCCGGCGCGTTCGATGGTGGCGGCCCGGCCGTCCGCCACCTTGCTGCTCCCGCGCGGGGTCCGGCCGTCCGTCCCGGCCCGCTCAGCCGACCAGTGCCGCCGGAGGCCGGCCGGCCGGTGCCCAGCAGCGGATGATGTCGCGCACGGAGACGACGCCGACCGGGCCGTTGTCGTCCAGCACGATCAGGTGCCGGAAGCCGCCGTGCGTCATGGCCTCGGCCGCCTCCTCCAGGGTCCAGGCGGGCGCGGCGAAGACCACGTCGGTGGTGGTGTGGGCGGCGGCGGTCTCGACGTCGGGGTTCTGGCCGGAGCCGACCGCGTTGAGGATGTCGCGTTCGGTGATGATGCCGAGACCGCAGGTGTCCGGGTCGTGGACGACCGCTGCTCCGATCCGGCGCGCCGACATCAGCCGGGCGGCCTGCCGGAGGGTGTGGGCGGGGCCGATGGTGAGGACCACCGTGCTCATGGCGTCACGTACGAGCATGAAGGGAGCCACCTCCTTCGTGAGCGACTCTGTGAGTCGGTTCACAAGTTCACAAGCGGGGGAGCTCTCAGAGTCGCACTGATCAGAGGTGGCAACAAGGGGTGGTGAAGATCATCGGAGGGGCGTGCGGTGGTGCGGCACGCCCCTCCGGCGACCGGTACGCCCGCCGGCGCCGTACCGCCGGGCCCGGGACGCGTGGCAGCCCAGGTCCTCGTGAGGCTGGGCGCTCAGTAGCGCTGGTTCAGATAGCCCAGCAGTTCGTGGTGGAGCGTTCCGTTCGAGGCCGCCGCGTTGCCGCCGCCCGGTCCGGAGACCCCGTCCAGGCTGGTGAAACGGCCGCCCGCCTCCTCCACGATGATCGCGTTCGCCGCCATGTCCCAGAGCGAGAGCTCCGGCTCGGCGCAGATGTCGACCGATCCCTCGGCGACCATCATGTACGGCCAGAAATCCCCGTACCCGCGAGTGCGCCAGCAGGCCCGGGTCAGATCCATGAAGCCGTCGAGCCGGCCCTGCTCCTCCCAGCCGCTCAGGGAGGAGTACGCGAACGACGCGTCCGCGATCCGCTCCACGTTCGACACCCGCAGCCGGGACGCCGAGGTCAGACTGCGGCCGGTGAACGCCCCCGCGCCCTTCGCCGCCCACCAGCGCCGGTTCAGCGCGGGCGCGGACACCAGGCCGACGACCGGCTGGAATCCGTCCTCACCGGCCTCCATCAGCGAGATTAGCGTCGCCCAGACCGGCACACCGCGTACGTAGTTCTTGGTCCCGTCGATCGGGTCGATCACCCAGCGCCGGGGGCCGGTCCCCTCGACTCCGAACTCCTCGCCCAGGATCGCGTCGCGCGGGCGGGCCCGATGGAGGTGGCCGCGGATCAGCTCCTCCGTGGACTTGTCGGCCTCGGTCACCGGCGTCATGTCCGGCTTGGTCTCGACCTTGAGGTCCAGGGCCTTGAACCGGTCCATCGTCGTCGCGTCGGCGGCGTCGGCCAGCACGTGGGCAAGGCGCAGATCATCGTGGTAGTCGGGCATGACCGTCACAGTATCGACCGCAGGTGAACAGAGCCACAGGGGCCCGACGCTGCTTGGACCCTTGACAGTCCGGGGGAGCGCCTCAACGCTGAATCGCAGGCCCCGGCGTGGGAGGCAACGATGCCGACAGCGCGAGAAGCACTACTGGACGCCGCCCGCGCGGCCCTGACCACCCGGCCCTGGCCGGCCGTGCGGATGGTCGATGTGGCAGCCGCCGCCGGAGTCTCCCGGCAGACCCTCCACAACGAGTTCGGCGGCAAGGACGGGCTGGCCCGCGCCCTGGTCCGGCGGGCCGCCGACGCCTACCTGGCCGGGGTCGAACAGGCGCTGGGGACAGCGGGCGGTACCGGCGACAGACTGGCCGCCACCGCCGCCTGGACGGCCCGCGTCACCCGGACGGATGACCTGGTCCGGGGGCTGCTCACCGGCTGCTGGGAGGACCGGTTACCGGGCCCCGCCGCTTCCGCTCACCGGGCCCGGCCGCCCGGCTCGCCCGTACCGGCGCGGCGGACTGCCGATGCCGCGCCGCCGACGCCCGCCGAGCTGCTCGGCCAGGTCAGGGACCGCGCGGTGGCCGCGCTGGACGACGGCGGGCGCCCGCCGCGTGACCCGGCGGCGCTGGCGGCGACCTGCGAACTCGTTCTGCGGCTCGCCCTGTCGTACGCCCTGGTGCCCCCGTCCCCCGGGACGCCGGGGGACGGGGTGCCGCTGGTGCGGGACGTGGTGGAGCGGGCCGCGGGCGCGGCTGCCGGAACCGGTCGTGGCGCGCCGGGGGCGGAGGTTACTTGAGCCAGCCGACCTTGGCGTAGTCCGTGCTGCCGAGGCCGGACGCGCCGAAGTTGGCCAGGCCCTTGCGGACCGCGTTGATCTGCGGGCGCTGGTAGAGCTCGATGGAGTGGCCGAGCTTCCAGATCTCGACGTCGGCCTCGTTGTACAGCTTGACGGCCTCGGCGTGGTCGGTGGTTCCGGCGGCCTTCGTCAGCAGCTCGTCGATCTTCGGGGAGCCGACCGAACCGAAGTTCTGGAAGAGGTTCTTCCCCTTGGGCCTGATGAAGACGGGGGTCAGCATCGTCTGGTAGACGGCGTCGACGTTGCGGAAGCTGACGATGTCGAAGTTGCCGGTGTTGACGAACTTGTTGAAGTAGTCGTTCGCCGGGACCTGCTTGATGCTGACCTTGATGCCGACCGCGCCGAGCATCTGCTGCACCAGCTCGGCCTGGTCGGTCGCGGACGACGTGGACCCCGCGCTCAGCGTGTAGTCGAGTGCGAGCTGCTCGCCGCCCTTGGTGCGCGGCTTGCCCTCCCCCTGGCCCTTCCAGCCGGCCGCGTCCAGGAGCTTCTTCGCCTTCTCGGGGTCGTACTTGTCGAACTCGCTGGAGTTGTCCTGGTACCCCTCCTGGTTGGGCATGAAGAAGTGGTTGTTCAGCGGCTTCAGTTCGAAGGAGAGGTCCTTGCTGAAGCTCTCGTTGACGCCGTTCCGGTTGATCGCCGCCTGAACGGCGTGCCGCACCGCCACGTCCTTCAGCGGACCGCGGCCGCCGTTGAGGGTGATGTGCACCTCGTCCCAGCGAGCTCCTCGCCTGATGTCGGTGTCCGGGGCCTTGACCAGTCGCTTGTAGTCCTCGGGCAGCAGCGCGGGTGCCTGGTCGATCTCCTTGTTGAGATACGCCTCGGTCTCCGCCGCGGAGTCGATGACGCGGTAGACGACCGAATCCAGTTTCGGCTTGTCACCCCACCACTCGGGGTCCGGGACGAGGGTGATGGTCTGCGCGGTCTTGTCGTACCTGCCGACCTTGAAGGAGCTGGCGGTCACCAGGGCCTTCTGCGACCAGCCCTTGTTGAACTTCTCCGGGGTGTCGATGTACGGCGCCGGGTACAGCGGGTCGAACAGGCGCTGCCAGTCGGCGTACGGCGAGGAGAAGGTGATCTTCACGCCGTGAGCGCCGGAGCCCCGCTCGACCTTGGAGATCTGCTCGTAGCCCGAGGTGTCGACGGCTTCGAAGGCGTCGTCGGAGCCGTTCAGCGCCTTCCACTGGGCCTGGAAGTCCTGCCAGCTCAGCGGCTTGCCGTCGGACCACTTGGCCTTCGGGTTGAGCTGGTACTCCACCACCTGGGGGCTGGTCGAGGTGACCTTCGCCGAGACGAGGAAGTTCGGGTTGGCGTGGATCGCGCCCTTGGCGTCGGAGTCGAACAGGTCGGGGAGCACGGCCGTGATGATGTCCTGGGCGTCGCCCTGCTGGCCGTCTACCTGGTTGATGTTGTACTGCGTGATCCACTGGTCGATGCCGAACCGCAGCGACCCGCCCTGCTTCAGGTCGCTCGCCGGATGGACGTTGATGCTCTGTCCGTCGGCCTTGGGCGCCGCCTGCTTCCGGGGTGCCTTTCCGTCTCCGCCGGAGGAATCGCAGCCACTCACCGCCAGGGTGGCCGACACGGCTGCGGCGATGGCGATCAGGGTGGTTCTGCGCATCGGGTTTTATTCCTCCGGTTCGGTGTGCGGCCCGATCGGGGCCACAGGCTCCGCAGACGGTAGATCCATTCACGGGCCTGGCGGGAGGGCAGCCGGGGTGCTTTCATATTTTCTTTGCATGGCCGCAACAATCAACCGTCAAGCTGGTCCCGCACCCCGACAACCTGCATCGACGGAGCCCGCCGCGGTGGTGATCCCCTCGCGCGGCTCCTGAACGCCCCAGCAAAGGACCAATACCAGTGGCCGCGTTCCTGGCCAAGCGACTCGGCTACTACGTGGTCCTGTTGCTGGCCGCCGTCTGTCTCTCGTACCTGCTGGCCTCGCTGGCGCTCGATCCGCGGGCGTACTACGAGGGGCGGCAACCGCCCCTCTCGCCGGTCTCCGTCGACCACCACCTCACCGCGCTCGGGGTCAACGACCACCAGCCGCTGCTCACCCGCTTCACCACCTGGGCCGGGCAGGTGGCGCACGGGGACCTCGGGCAGACCATCGACGGCACCCCGGTGGGGGAGGAGTTCGGGCGCCGGATCGGGGTCAGCCTGCGGCTGCTGCTGCTCGGCACCGTGTTCGGGACCGTCGTCGGCGTGCTGGCGGGCGCCTGGACGGCCATCCGCCAGTACCGGCTCTCCGACCGGCTGACCACCGTGGTCTCGTTCGTCCTCCTGTCGACGCCCGTGTTCCTGCTGGCCGTCCTGCTGAAGATCGGGGCCATCTGGTTCAACCAGCGCACCGGCACCGACGTCATCAAGTTCACCGGCGAGAAGAGCCCCGGAGTGGACTCCGGATTCTGGACCGTGCTCAAGGACCGGTCGGTGCACCTGCTGCTGCCGACCGTCTCCATCGCGCTCGGCACCATCGCGAGCTACAGCCGCTACCAGCGCTCCACCATGCTCGACGTCCTCGGCTCCGACTATCTGCGCACCGCCCAGGCCAAGGGACTCACCCGCAACGCCGCCCTGTTCAAGCACGGCCTGCGCACCGCCCTCATCCCCATGTCGACGTACTTCAGCTACGGATTCCTGGCCCTGTTCACCGGTGCCACCTTCACCGAGACGATCTTCGGCTGGCACGGGATGGGCGAATGGTTCGTCTCGTCCGTCGGCAAGAACGACGTCAACTCCGTCGTCGCCGTCAATGTGTTCGCCGCCGTGATGGTCCTGCTGTCCGGCTTCCTCGCGGATGTTCTGCATGCCGCGCTCGACCCGCGCATCCGGAACGCCTGAACACCCTCCCGAGGAGTACGACTGTCATGACCGCTGTCATAGAGACCGCCGCGGACGCCGCCGCCGGGGGAGCCGAGCCGCCGCGCCCGGCCGGGCGGGCGGGCGTGGTGCTGCGCCGTTTCGTACACAACCGCGGGGCGCTCGCCGGAGGGGCCGTCCTGCTGCTGCTCTTCGTGCTCGCTTTCGCCGGACCGCTGATCAGCCACTGGGACTACACCCACATCGACTACACCGCGCTGCGCGAGGGACCGGACAGCCGGCACTGGTGGGGGACCAACCGGATCGGCCAGGACGTCTTCGCCCAGACGGTCCGCGGACTGCAGAAGTCGCTGCTGATCGGCCTGATGGTGGCGTTGTTCTCGACCGTGCTGGCCTCGCTGGCCGGTGCCTGCGCGGGCTACTTCGGCGGCTGGACGGACCGGCTGCTGATGTTCGGCATCGACCTGCTGCTGGTCTTCCCGGCCTTCCTGATCATCGCGATCATCTCGCCCAGGCTGCGGGGCGGCGGCTGGATCGCCTTCGTCGGGCTGCTCGCGGTCTTCGGCTGGATGATCACCGCACGGGTGGTGCGCTCGATGACGCTCTCCCTCAAGGAACGCGAATTCGTCCAGGCCGCCCGGTACATGGGCGTCGGTCCCTTCCGCGTCATCTGGCGGCACATCCTGCCGAACGTCGCCTCCTTCCTCATCATCGACGCGACCATCGCGGTGGGCGGAGCCGTGATGAGTGAGACGGCACTCTCCTACTTCGGCTTCGGGGTGCAGTCGCCCGACGTGTCGCTCGGCACGCTGATCGCCTCCACGACCGGCGGCGCGGTGACGTACCCGTGGATGTTCTTCTTCCCCGCCGGGCTGCTCATCGTCTTCGTCCTCGCCGTGAACCTGGCCGGCGACGGACTGCGCGACGCGCTCGACCCGACCAGCGGACACGGCCGCGGGGGTACCTCCACGGCGAAGAAGACCAGGGAAAAGAAGAACACAGAGGAGCAGGGCCGATGAGCACGACCGACGTACTGGAAGTGACGGACCTCGCCGTCGACTTCGACGGTGTGGCGGCCGTGCGCGGGGTCGGCTTCACCCTGCGCCGGGGCGAAGTGCTCGGCCTGGTCGGGGAGTCGGGGTCCGGGAAGTCGGCCACCGCCCTCGCCGTGATGGGGCTGCTGCCGGCCGGCGCGGGCGTACGCGGATCCGTCCGGCTCGCGGCCGGCGGCGACAGGAGCGGGACGACCGAGCTGGTCGGGGCCGACGACCGCGTGCTGTCCTCGGTACGCGGCAACCGCATCGGCATGGTCTTCCAGGACCCGCTCTCCGCCTTCACCCCGGTGTACCGGATCGGGGACCAGATCGCCGAGGCCATCCGCGCCCACCGCGCCGTCTCCCGCGAACGCGCCCGCGCCGAAGCCGTGGACCTGCTGGACCTCGTCGGCATACCCGAACCCCGGACCAGGGCGCAGGCCTTCCCCCACGAGTTCTCCGGCGGCATGCGGCAGCGCGCCATGATCGCCATGGCCATCGCCAACGACCCGGACGTCATCGTCGCCGACGAGCCGACGACCGCCCTCGACGTCACCGTCCAGGCCCAGGTCCTGGATGTCCTGCGCACCGCCCAGCAGGAGACCGGCGCCGCGCTGCTGCTGGTCAGCCACGACCTCGGGGTGATCGCCGGGGCGGCCGACCGGGTCGCGGTGATGTACGCCGGCCGGATCGTGGAGACCGCACCGGCGGCGGAGCTCTTCCGGCGCCCCCGGATGCCGTACACCCTCGGGCTGATCGGCGCGGTGCCGCGGATCGACGGCCCGTCCGACGTGCTGGTCCCCATCCCCGGCTCCCCGCCCGCGGCGGGCCGGCTGCCGCAGGGCTGCGCCTTCGCGCCGCGCTGCCCGCTGGCCGAGGACCGCTGCGGGGCCGCCGAACCGCCGCTGGCCAGGCCTGGCGCAACCGACGACGGAGACGGCGGCGGGCACCTCGCCGCCTGCGTACGCGCCGACGAGATCGGCGGGCGCGCGCTGTCCCCGGCCGAGGTCTTCCCCGTGCCGGCGATCCCGGCCCGCGGCCGGCCGCCCGGCGAACCGGTCCTGCGCGTCACCGGGCTCACCAAGACCTTCCCCGTCCTCAAGGGCACCGCGTTCAAGCGGCGCGTCGGCAGCATCCACGCCGTGGACGGCGTCGACCTCGACATCCGGGCCGGTGAGACGCTGGCCCTGGTCGGCGAATCCGGGTCCGGGAAGTCCACCACCCTGTTCGAACTGCTGAACCTGGTCCGCCCCGAAGGAGGCGAGATCGAGCTGTTCGGACGCTCGCTCGACGGACTCTCCAAGCGCGACCGCAAGGCACTGCGCAGCCGGGTCCAGATCGTGTTCCAGGACCCCATGGCCAGCCTCGACCCCCGGATGACGGTCGGGGACATCGTCGCCGAACCACTGCGCGCCCAGCGCGCCGACCGGGCCACCGTGGCACGGCGGATCCCGGAACTGCTCAGGCAGGTGGGCCTCGAACCGGAGCACGCGGGGCGGTTCCCGCACGAGTTCTCCGGCGGACAGCGCCAGCGCGTCGGGATCGCCCGCGCGCTCTCCGTCGAACCCGAACTGCTGGTGCTGGACGAGCCGGTGTCAGCGCTCGACGTGTCCGTGCAGGCCGGGGTGGTCAACCTGCTCCAGCGGCTCAAGGCCGAGCTGGGACTCGCCTATCTCTTCGTCTCGCACGATCTGTCGGTGGTGCGGCACATCGCGGACCGGGTGAGTGTGATCTACCTCGGCCGTACGGTCGAGTCGGGCACCGCGGCGGAGGTCTTCGAGCACCCGGCACACCCGTACACCCGCGCCCTGCTGTCGGCCGTGCCGCTGCCCGACCCGGAGCGTGAGCGCAGGCGGGCCAGGATCCTGCTGCCGGGCGACCCGCCGAGTCCGGCCCAGCGGCACGAGGGCTGCCGATTCCGCTCGCGCTGCCCGGTCTACGCGGAGCTGGACGGGCAGCAGCGGGGGCGCTGCGAGAGAGAGGTGCCGGTCACGGACCGGACGGGCCACACGGCCGCCTGCCACTTCCCCCGGGAGGCCGTGCCGGCCTGAGCCACGCGGTCAGTGCGAGGACCCCGAGAGCTGGAGACCGATCACGCCGAGGATCACCAGCGAGATCGAGATCAGCTTGAGCGTGGAGACCACGTCGTCGAGGAAGACCATGCCGTAGATGGCGGTGCCCGCCGCGCCGATGCCGGTCCACACCGCGTAGGCGGGCCCGACGTCGAGCTTCTTCAGCGACATGGTCAGCAGGCCGAAGCTGCCCAGCGCGAAGATGCAGAACGCGATGGTCGGCCAGAGCCGGGTGAAGCCGTGCGAGAGCTTCAGACAGACGGCGAAGCCCGTCTCCAGAAGTCCCGCGACCACGACCAGCAGCCACGCCATCGTCAGTGCCCCTCCCGCATCGGTGACCGCCTCATATCACTGGGCGTGATTCGTGATTATGCACTTACCGGTGGCGAGTGATCGCAAACGTGCCCGGATCAGTCGCCTTCGCGTCGCTCCCGGGTGGAGAGCAGCCGGCGCAGTGAGTCCAGCCGGGCCGGATCGGCGTGGCCCGCCGCCACCCAGGCGTCCAGCGCGCATTCCGGTTGCTGGCTGTCGTGGGTGCAGCCGCGCGGGCACTCCTCGGTGCCGGGCTGGAGGTCGGGGAAGGCGTTGATGACCCGGGACGGGTCGATGTGGTGCAGGCCGAAGGAGCGGACTCCGGGGGTGTCGATCACCCAGCCCCGGTAGTCCGGCAGCGGGAGCGCCAGCGCCGAGGTGGTGGTGTGGCGGCCGCGCCCGGTGACCGCGTTGACGATCCCGGTGGTACGCCGTCTGTCCTTCGGTACCAGGGCGTTGACCAGTGTGGTCTTTCCGACACCGGAGTGCCCGACGAAGGCCGTCACCCGGTCGTTCAGCTGCTCGCGGACCCGCTCCGCCGCGTCGCCGTTCTCCAGCTCCTCGCGGTTGGTGACGATGAACGGCACGCCCAGCGGGGTGTACGCCTCCAGCAGCTTGTCCGGGGAGGCCAGATCGGACTTGGTCAGCACCAGGAGGGGCGAGAGCCCGCCGTCGTACGCGGCGACCAGACAGCGGTCGATCATGCGCGGGCGGGGTTCCGGATCGGCCAGCGCGGTGACGATCGCGAGCTGGTCGGCGTTGGCGACCACCACCCGTTCGAACGGATCGTCGTCGTCGGCCGTCCGGCGCAGCACCGAGCGGCGTTCACCGATCCGGACGATCCGGGCGAGGGTGTCCTTGTCGCCGGACAGGTCACCGACGATGGAGACGGTGTCGCCCACCACGGCGGCCTTGCGGCCCAGCTCGCGGGCCTTCATCGCGATGACCGTGCGGCCCTCGACGAGACAGGTGAGGCGGCCCCGGTCGACGGTGAGGACCATGCCGTCCTCGGCGTCCTCGTGCTTGGGGCGGGTATGGGTACGGGGCCGGTTGCCCTTGCGGTTGGGGCGGACCCGGATGTCGTCCTCGTCGGGGTTCTTGCCGTAGCGGCGCATGTCTCAGGCCCCGAGCATTCCGGTCCACATCTGCGGGAAGTCGGGCAGGGTCTTGGCGGTCGTCGCCACGTTCTCGATCTCCACTCCGGGGACGGCAAGGCCGATGACGGCCCCGGCGGTGGCCATCCGGTGGTCGTCGTACGTATGGAAGGTACCGCCGTGCAGCGGCCTCGGCCGGATGTGGAGGCCGTCCGCGGTCTCGGTGACCTCACCGCCCAGCTCGTTGATCTCCTTGGTGAGCGCGGCGAGCCGGTCCGTCTCGTGCAGCCGCAGATGGGCCACGCCGCTCAGGGTGGAGGGGGAGTCGGCCAGGGCCGCGACCGCCGCGATGCCCGGGGTCAGCTCGCCGACCTCGCCGAGATCGACGTCGATGCCGTGGATCCGGCCGGAGCCGGTGAAGGTGAGCCCCTGCTCGGTCAGCTCGCAGCTGCCGCCCATCGCGGTGAAGATCTCGCGCAGCGCGTCACCGGGCTGCGTGGTGCGCTGCGGCCAGTCCGGCACGGTGACCCGGCCGCCGGTGACCAGCGCGGCGGCCAGGAACGGCTGGGCGTTGGAGAGGTCCGGCTCGATGGTCAGGTCGCGGCCGAGCAGGGCGGAGGGGGAGACCCGCCAGACGTTCGGTTCGCCGCCCGTCTCCGGCTCGTCGACCTGGGCGCCGACCGCCCGCAGCATGTCGACGGTCATCCGGATGTGCGGCATGGACGGGAGCCGGGCGCCGGTGTGGCGCACCTCCACGCCCTGGTTGAAGCGCGGCGCCGACAGCAGCAGCGCGGAGACGAACTGGGAGGACGAGGAGGCGTCGATCTCGACCGGGCCGCCGTCCAGCGCGCCGCCACCGTGCACCGTCATCGGCAGCGAACCGCGGCCGTCGTCGTCGATCCGGGCGCCCAGCACCCGCAGGGCGTCGATCACCCCGGTCAGCGGGCGCTCGTAGGAGCGCGGATCGCCGTCGAAGCGGACCTGGCCGTCCGCGAGGGCCGCCACCGGGGGCAGGAAGCGCATGACGGTGCCGGCGTTGCCGACATCGACGGTGACCGGGCCGTGCAGCCCCGCCGGAATGACCCGCCAGGCCTCGCCGGAGCCGTCCGGGCCGCCCGCGACCGAGGAGCTGGAGGACACCGTCTCCTCGATGCCGACGCCCATCGCGCGCAGCGCGTCCGCCATCAGCAGGGTGTCGCGGGAGCGCAGCGGCCGGCGCAGCCAGCCGGGCTCGGAGGAGAGCGCGGCCAGCACCAGCGCGCGATTGGTGACCGACTTCGATCCGGGCACGGTGACGGTCGCGTCTACGGCTCCGCTCGCGTGAGGGGCGGGCCAGAGGGCGGGGTGCACGGAACTTTCGGTCATGGGCTCACTTTAATGGCTCCCCGCAAACCCAGATCTTGATCAAATACGCGGAAACCGGGACGTAACGCGAGAGTGGTAAGGGGAACGGAGGCGCGGGCCCAGCGGCCGGTCACGGTTCACAGGCCCAGCAGCCAGCGGCCGCCGCCGATCAGCGAGCAGAGCGACACGGCGTGGAACAGGAACAGCCAGAGCGCGGCCGGTACGTCCGTCAGCCGGGACAGCTGGTCCGCGTCCGAGTCCGGCGCACCGCCGTGCCGCCGCTTGGACTGCAGCTCGAACGCCGGACGCACCCCACCCAGCAGCAGGAACCAGACCGCGCTGTACGCGAACAGCGACTGCCAGTCGGGTGAGGCCAGCCACGACATCAGCAGGAAGAGCGAACCGGTGAAGATCACCGTCAGCGCCCCGTACACATTGCGGATCATCACCAGCATCACCGCGAGCAGCGCCGTGGCCAGCCAGAGCAGCAGCGTGATCCGGCCGTCGGCCAGCAGCCAGGCGCCCCCGAGCCCCAGCAGCGGCGGCGCGGTGTAGCCCGCCGCCGCGGTGAGGACCATGCCGATGCCGGTCGGCTTGCCCCGGCTCACCGTCAGCCCGCTGGTGTCCGAGTGCAGCCGGATGCCCGACAGCTGACGCCCGCTGAGCAGCGCGACCAGCCCGTGACCGCCCTCGTGCGCGATGGTGATCGCGTTGCGGGTCAGCCGCCATATGACGTTCGGCACGACAGCGATGAGCGCGGCCGTGGCGGTCACCACGACCAGCCACTGCTCCGGGGCCGGCTGGGTGCCGAAGACGCGGTCCCAGAGATTGCCGAGATCGGTGCTGTCCATGGCGCGGGCGGCTCCTTGCGGTATTGACGTCCGGTCGGGATGACGGTCGTGGCAGTCTGGCACTTATGTGCGGACGGTATGCAGCGAGTCGGCGGCCCGAGGATCTGACCGGGCTCTTCCATGTGGAGAAGTGGGAACCGGCCGAGACCCTGGAGCCCGACTACAACGTGGCGCCGACCAAGGAGGTCTACGCCGTACTGGAGCGTCCGGTGAAAGACGCGGATGACCAGCGTCCGGTTCGCCAGCTGCGCGCGCTGAAATGGGGGCTCGTCCCCTCCTGGGCCAAATCGCCGGAGGGCGGCGCCCGGATGATCAACGCCCGCGCAGAGACCGTGCACGAGAAGCCGTCCTTCCGCCGCCCCTTCGTCTCGCGCCGCTGCATCCTGCCGGCCGACGGCTATTACGAGTGGGTGACCGGCAGCGAGGAGCGGCAGCTGGAGGAGAAGGGCCGCAAGAAGCGGCCGCGCAAGCAGCCGTACTTCGTGACGCCCGCCGACGGGTCGGTCTTCGCGATGGCCGGCCTCTACGAGTTCTGGCGCGACCGCACCCTGCCGGACGACCATCCGCGGGCCTGGTGGGTAACCTGTTCGGTGATCACCACCGAGGCGGAGACGAGCCCGCTCGCCGTCGCCCCGGCCGAGGGCCCCGCCGCGCTCGCCGACATCCACCCCCGGATGCCGCTGATGCTCACCCCGGACCGCTGGGACGACTGGCTGGACCCCTCCCGCACCGACGTGGAGGAGCTGCGGGGGCTGCTCACGCCCCCGCCCGGCGGCCTGATGCGGGCCTACCCCGTGGCCACCGCCGTCAGCAACGTCCGCAACAACGGCCCCGAGCTGAAGGACGAGCTGGCCGCGCCCGAGGTCGGCACGCTGTTCTGATCCGCGCTGCGGGCCGCGCCGTTCTGAGCCCCGGTGCTCCGGGCCGCGCTGCTCTGCCGGACGTTGCTCCGAGCCACGCGCCGGACCCCGGCCGGCCCGCCACGGCTTGGTTGGATGGGGGTGTGAACGCCACCGAGAAGGACCCCCGCACAGAGACGGTCGAGACCGAGGCCGGGACCGCCCGGATCAGCTGGCTGCCCGCGAGTGAGCCCCGTCTCCTGCTCGCCCTCGGCCACGGGGCCGGCGGCGGCATCGAGGCCCGGGACCTGCGGGCGCTGGCCGCCGTACTGCCCGCCCACGGAGTGAGCGTCGCTCTGGTGGAGCAGCCCTGGCGGGTCGCCGGGAAGAAGCTCGCCCCCGCCCCGAAGACCCTGGACACCGGCTGGCGGGGTCTGTGGCCGGTCCTGGCGGCCACCGGGCTCCCGGTCGTCGCCGGCGGGCGCAGCGCCGGTGCCCGGGTGGCCTGCCGCACCGCGTCCGGGCTCGGCGCCCGCGCGGTCCTCGCGCTCAGCTTCCCGCTGCACCCCCCGGGTCGCCCGGAGAAGTCCCGGGCGGACGAGTTGCTGGCCTCCGGCGTGCCCACGCTCGTCGTCCAGGGCGGCAACGACCCGTTCGGCAGGCCCGCCGAATTCCCTCCGGGTGAGTACCGGATCACCGAGGTGCCGCACGGTGACCACGGCTTCGCCGTACCGAAGCGCTCCGGGGTGACCGAGGATCAGGCGATGCGGACCCTCACCTCCGCGGTGACCGGATGGCTGGCCGAAACCGTGTGACGCGGCAGCCGGGAATGTTGGGCGAGGGGCCGCTGTTGTGCGGGATGTCGGTACACCAACGTCGTATGTGGAGAGGGAGTCCGTCGCATGGGTTCGACCATCTGCCCGCGTCGCTCGAACGCCGCTGACCTGGAGTGGACGGTGCTGCACGCGGCCAGGACCACTCCCGAGCGGGCACTGAGCGGATCGGATCGACAGCCCGCGCCGGACCAAGGTCGACTATTCTCCGATTCGAGCGGGTCCGGTTTCGGCTCCGCCACAGCGTTGGAGGAGGTGGGTCCGGTCACTGGGACCGACACAGGGACCGACGACGGCCGCCCGCAGGAGACGACCGCCGAGCGCAACGCGCGCTTCGAGCGCGATGCCCTCGGTTTCCTCGACCAGATGTACTCGGCCGCGCTGCGCATGACGCGCAACCCCGCGGATGCCGAGGACCTGGTCCAGGAGACGTACGCCAAGGCGTACGGCTCCTTCCACCAGTTCCGTGAGGGCACCAACCTCAAGGCGTGGATGTACCGCATCCTCACCAACACGTTCATCAACTCGTACCGCAAGAAGCAGCGCGAACCCCAGCGCAGTGCCGCCGAGGAGATCGAGGACTGGCAGCTGGCCCGTGCCGAGTCGCACATGTCGACGGGTCTGCGCTCCGCCGAGTCCCAGGCCCTCGACCACCTGCCCGACTCCGATGTGAAGTCCGCGCTGCAGGCGATCCCCGAGGAGTTCCGCATCGCGGTCTATCTTGCCGATGTCGAGGGCTTTGCCTACAAGGAGATCGCGGACATCATGGGGACACCCATCGGTACGGTGATGTCCCGACTGCACCGGGGCCGCCGTCAACTGCGCGGCATGCTGGAGGACTACGCCCGTGACCGCGGGCTCGTGCCGGCGGGCGCCGGTGAGTCGGACGATCGGAAAGGCTCGGGCTCATGAGCTGCGGAGAGCCGCACGAGACGGATTGCTCAGAGGTCCTGGACCACCTCTACGAGTTCCTCGACCGGGAGATGCCCGACAGCGACTGCACCAAGTTCGAGACGCACTTCGGTGAGTGCTCTCCCTGCCTGGAGAAGTACGGTCTCGAACAGGCCGTGAAGAAGCTGGTGAAGCGCTGCTGCGGTCAGGACGACGTACCGACCGACCTGCGCTCCAAGGTGATGGGGCGGATCGATCTGATCCGCTCCGGCCAGGCGGTGCCCGAGCAGGACGTGACGGTCTCCGACAGCGAGCTTCCGGCCGCCGCCAAGGACTGACGCATCACCCGAACGTGCTAATCGCGGCCGTCGCCCCCGAGCCGCCGCACCCGACTCGTTAGCCTGGCGCCTCCATTGGCGATGCCAGGGAGTGTCCGCGAACCGGCGGGAACGCGCGGACGCGACCTGGGGGCGGGCGGATCGGGTGAGAGCCACAGGCGGCGTGGCACGGGCGTACATCCTGGCGGTCGCGCTCTGCGCCGCACTCTGCGTACTGCCCGCGCTGCGCCCCGGCGCGGGCACCCCGTGGACCACCCTCGCCCTGCTCGCCGGGCTCTACCTGCTGTGCGAGCTCCCCGGGCGCTGGCCCTTCTTCGGCAGCTCCATGCCGATCAGCTCCGGATCGTTCTTCCCGCTGCTCCTCGCGGCCGCCTTCCTGCTGCCTCCGGGAGCCGCGGCGCTGGTCGCGATACCCGGCTCGTTCGCCGGCCGGGTGGAGAGCCCCCCGGCCGCCGCCCGCCGCGTCTGGCGGGCGGCCCAGCTCGCCCTCACCGTCTGGGCGGCCGCCCAGGTCCACGCCCTGCTCGGCGGGCCCGCCGCGCTCGGCGGCTCCGGAGCCGGGCGACTGCCGGAGCTCCCGTACGCGCTGCTGCCCGCCTGCGCCGCCGCCCTCGCCTTCAGCCTGGTGCTGAGCGCGCTGGACGGCTCGATCCTGGCCGCCGCCGAACAGCTGCCCGTCCGGCGTGCCTGGGCCGGGCTGCTGCCCCGCGCGCTCGGCCCGCACCTCGTGCACGGCCTCGCCGGGCTCATGATGGCGGTCCTGTGGAACAGCTCGTACGGGCCGCTGGCCGCGCTCTTCGTCCTGCTGCCGATGTACATCTCCTGCTGGGTGTTCGCCCAGTACCACCGCGAGCACGCCGCGCACCGCGCCACGATCAGGGCCCTGGTGCAGGCCGTCGACATCAAGGACACCTACACCCGGGGCCACAGCGAGCGCGTGGGGCGCGCCTCCGTGCTGATCGCCGATGAGCTGGGCATGGCGAAGGACCGTGTCGAAGTGCTCCGGTTCGCCGGCATCCTGCACGACGTCGGCAAGCTCGGCGTACCGACCCGGGTACTGCGCAAGGACGGCCCGCTGACACCCGAGGAGCGCCGGGTGATCGAGCTGCACCCGGAGTACGGGCACGAGATCGTGCGCGGCATCGGCTTCCTCGGTGAGGCACGGGCCGCGATCCTGCACCACCACGAACGGCTCGACGGCAGCGGATACCCGTACGGGCTCGCCGGCCGCGAGATCCCCGAGTTCGCCCGCGTGGTCGCGGTGGCCGACGCCTTCGACGCGATGACCTCGACCCGGTCCTACCGGCCGGGGCGTCCGGTGCCGGCCGCCGTGGAGGAGCTCAAGCGGTGTGCCGGCACCCAGTTCGATCCGCAGATGGTGCGGGCGCTGGCCCGCGGCCTGGAACGGCACGGGTGGGTGTCGTCCGCCGTGACGGAGACGGGGGCGGAGCTGCCGGGGGCGCGTGGCGGGGGGCGGGGCGCGGGCCCCGGTACCGGGGCCGCCCGGGGGCCGGTCCGTCCTCCGTCGCCGGACGGGCTCGACATCGGCGCGTCCGAGCGGTGAACGCCACCCCGGCCGTGCGCGCCGCCGCCCTCGCGCTCACCGCCGCCGCGCTCGCCCACACCCTCTGGCACGGGGTCCACGACCCCGGCCACGCCCTCGCCTTCGGCGTGCTCATCGCCGTCGGTGAGCTGGCCCGCTGGGGCGCCCTCCCCGGTGAGCGGGAGCCCGCACCGCTCGGCGCCGCCGGAGCCCTCGCGTACGCCCTGCTCGGGCGCAGCGGCGGGGAGCCCACCGGGCAGGGCGTCTTCCAGGTGATCACCGTGCTCGTCGCGGCCCAGCTCCTCGCCTCCGTGCCCCATGTCGCCCGCGGCCGCGGACCCGGCCCCGACCAGTTGGCGCGCCGCGTCCTGACCGTGGCCTTCGCGGCCGTGTGCTTCCAGCCGCTCTACAACTCCGGCCGTTCCGAGAGCTGGTTCGGCGACGGTCCGTACTACGCGGCCTTCCTGCTCCTGCTGCTCGGCCTCACCGCGCTGTGCGACGCCGTCCTGGGCGCCCTGCTGCTGCGGGCCGGCACCCCCGTCCCGTACGGCCCGCTGCTCCGCGAGGAGCTGCGGGCCCTGCTGGGCATCGGCTCCGCGGTCTGCGCGACCGGCGCGGTCATGGCGCTCGGGGTCGCCGCGGCCGGGCTGTGGGCGCTGCCCGTCCTGTGCGTACCGCTGCTGCTCACCCAGCTGTCGTTCCGCCGCTTCGCCGCCGTGCGCACCACCTACCGGCAGACCATCGCCTCGCTCGCCCGCTCCACCGAGATCGCCGGGTACACCCCGCACGGCCATGCCCGCAGGGTCGCGGAGCTCTGCACGGCCGTCGGCCTTGAGCTGGGGCTCTCCGGGCCCGAGCTCACGGTCCTGGAGTACGCGGCCCTGATGCACGACATCGGCCAGCTCTCGCTCGTGGACCCGGTCCCGGAGGGCGCCACCGCCACGCTGCCCGCCGCCGAACAGCGCCGGATCGCGCTGCTCGGCGGGGCCGTGGTCCGCCAGACCGGGGTCGACGCGAAGGTGGCCGTCGTGGTCGAGAGGCAGGCGGACCCCTTCCGCGAGCAGCCGCTGTCCGCCAGGATCGTCAGGGCGGTCAACGCGTACGACGACCTGTGCGGGGAATGCGCCGGTGGGCCGCTCGGCGCGCTGGAACGGCTCAGGCTCGGGACCGCTCACGACTATCAGCCCCAGGTCGTGGAATCGCTCGCCCGGGTTCTGGCCAGGGACGGTCTGACCCCCGTCCCACCTGGGTAACCCATGGGTAATGAGCGGGCGTCCGGTCGGGCATGGTTGGATGCGAAGAGAGCGGAAAACGAGGGTGTCCAGTCGGGACAGGCGGGAATCGTGAGGATCTTCGGGAAGGTACGGCATCGGCCCTCCGCCTCTTGGCGGCAGGCCACGGACCGCGCGTTCACGCTGATCGGCGACGGCCGGTACGAGGACGCGGGCGCGCTGCTGACGCGTGCGGCGGACCTGGAGCCCTGGCTCTCCGAGTCATGGTTCAACCTGGCGCTGCTGCACAAGTTCCGGCATGACTGGGAACAGGCGCGGGCCGCCGGGCTGCGGGCCGTCGCGCTGCTGGACAAGGAGTCCGGCGCTCCCGACTGGTGGAACGTCGGGATCGCCGCCACCGCGCTGCAGGACTGGCCGCTGGCGCGCCGGGCCTGGCAGGCGTACGGGCTGCGGGTGCCCGGGGGCGGGCAGCAGACCCCCGCCTCCAACAGCGAGCCGGTCGGGATGGACCTGGGCAGCGCGGCCGTGCGGCTGTCGCCGGAGGGCGAGGCCGAGGTCGTGTGGGGCCGCAGGCTGGATCCGGCGCGGATGGAAGTGCTGTCGATCCCGTTGCCGTCCTCCGGGCGCCGCTGGGGCGAGGTCGTGCTGCACGACGGGGTGCCGAACGGCGAGCGGATCACCGCGGCGGGACCCTCGTACCCCGTGTTCGACGAGATAGAGCTGTGGGCGCCGTCCCCGGTGCCGACCTGGGTGGTGCTCCTCGAAGCCGCCACGGAGGCGGACCGGGACGCCCTGGAGCAGCTGGCGTCCGACGCCGGTTTCGCGGCGGAGGACTGGTCCTCGTCCGTCCGGCTGCTCTGCCGGGCCTGCTCGGAGAGCCGGATGGAGAGCGACGAGGGCGACGGCGAGCACCTCGACCCGCACGACCACAGCGAACCGGGACACCCCGGCCCGCTGGGCCACCGCACCGCCGGTGAGCTGTGGGTACCGGAGCGTGAGTGCGGCCTGGCCGCACCCGCCGGGCTGGTGCGCGGGCTGCTGGACGGCTGGGTGGCGGACAGCCCGGACAGCCGGGAGTGGCGGGATCTGGAAGAGGTCTGCTGACCCGTACCCGTAGGCTGTACGCGCACCGATTCCGGTGCTCGGGTGCCCGGGTCCTCGCGAGCCGCGGATCCCGGGTCTCAGGTTGTGAGGAAGGCGTACGGCGGACATGGCGCAGCAGCAGACGGACGGGCAGATCAGCGTCGACGGCGTCGACGACGAGGGGTTTCTCGTCGACACCGAGGACTGCGAGGCGCGTGAGGCGGCCTACCGCGAGCGCGGCACCTCGCGCCCGATCACGGTGGTGGGCAATCCGGTCCTGCACAAGGAGTGCAAGGCCGTCACGGAGTTCGACGACAAGCTGGCCACACTGATCGACGACATGTTCGCCAGCCAGCGGACGGCGGAGGGCGTGGGCCTGGCCGCCAACCAGATCGGCGTCGACCTCAAGGTCTTCGTCTACGACTGCCCGGACGACGACGGGGTGCGGCACACCGGCGTCATCTGCAACCCGGTGCTGGACGAGCTGGCGCCCGAGGAGCGCGTCCTGGACGACGCCAACGAGGGCTGCCTCTCGGTCCCGACGGCGTACGCCTCGCTGGCGCGCCCGGACTACGCGGTGGTGCGCGGGCAGGACGCGAAGGGCAACCCGGTCAAGGTGCGGGGCAACGGCTACTTCGCCCGCTGCCTCCAGCACGAGACGGACCACCTGTACGGGTACCTGTACATCGACCGGCTCTCCAAGCGCGACCGCAAGGACGCGCTGCGGCAGATGGAGGAGAACACCCCGCGCTACGAGACCGTGCCGAACAGCTGAACCGGCTGAGCGCGCGGTTGTGCGGGGCCCTGTCCTGGTTCGCCGGGGTCGGGCCCCGCTGCTTCTCCCTACCGTCAACCTGCCTTTCCCCGGGCGTAGTTGACGCGCGTCGACGCGTCCGACAGTCTCTCTGTCCACACCTTCGTCGTGGTAGGGAGCCCCCCATGTTCAGACGTTCCGCGAGACTCCTGCTCGGTCTTGTCATGACCATGGCTTTCGCGTTGGGCGGGGCCGTGGCCACGGCCGGCACGGCCCAGGCCGACGGCTGCTACACCTGGACCCGCACCCTCTCCCCGGGCGCCACCGGCAACGATGTCGTCCAGCTCCAGATCCGGGTGGCCGGATACCCCGGGTACAACTCCGTACTCGCCGTGGACGGCTCCTACGGGCCGGCCACCACCGCCGCCGTCAAGCGCTTCCAGGCCGCCTACGGGCTGGCCGCCGACGGCATCGCCGGCCCCGCCACCCAGGCCAAGCTCTACGCCCTCCAGGACAACGACTGCACGCCCGTCCACTTCACCTACGCCGAGCACAACACCTGCAACAGCACCTGGGCCGGCGGTGCCGTCGCGGCGGGCACGGCGAAGGCCAACGCGCTGAGCACCATGTGGAAGCTGGAGGCGCTGCGTCACGCGCTCGGTGACCACCCCATCAGGATCAACAGCGGCTTCCGCTCCACGTCCTGCAACAGCGCGGTCGGCGGCGCGGCCGGCAGCCGCCATCTGTACGGCGACGCGGCCGACCTGGGCGGACTCCCCCTGTGCACCATCGCCCAGCAGGCCCGCAACCACGGCTTCAACGGGATCCTCGGCCCGGGTTACCCGGACCACGGCGACCACATCCATGTGAACCAGGGGCCGAGCCACTTCTGGTCGGCGCCGAACTGCGGCATCTGACTCCGGCCCGGTCCGGAGAGCACGCCCCCGGACGCACGTGTGGGGCCCGCCGGGAAGGCGGGCCCCACAGTCGCGCGTCAGGCGGATTCCGCTGTCAGGCGCGTCCCGCCCGTCGTCTGTACCGCGGCGCCGTCTCCGGCCCGCTCCGTGAGCCGGAGCTGCGAGACGGCGTTGCGCAGGACCAGCGCACCCGCCCCGGCGTCCAGCTGCCAGCGCTGGGTGCGCGCGCCCTGGGAGCAGGTCCCGAGCGACAGCTCGGCACCCACCTCCAGCGGCGCACCCAGGTACTTCTTCCCGCGTACCGCGTCCAGACACGTGCCGGTCCGCTCCGAGCGGACCGTGTAGTACCCGTCGGCGGTCGCGGTCAGCGTCCAGCCGTCCGTCGTGCCCCGGGTCAGGGACACCCCGGAGTCCGCGCCGGGCGCGAGCGCCTTCGCGCCCGCCGCCAGCCGGTAGGTGCCGTCGGCCAGTGGGGTGCGGTCGGTGTTCGCCCAGCCGGGCGCGTGACCGATCCGCCGGGCCAGCGCCTCGAAACCGGCGTACGTGTCACTCGGCTTCGGGCCGCCCCAGGTGGCCTGGGCGATGAAGCGCAGCGGCATGAAGACCTTCGCCTCCACCTCGTTCTCGGTCTCGGCGGCCGCGCTGTCCGGCCAGAGGCTGATCTTCGCGCCGGTCAGGTTCGCCGCCTTGGCGGGCAGCGTCTCGCCCTCGAAGCTCAGCGGCGTCCAGTCGCTCTCGTACAGCTTCTGGGTCTGCATCGTGTAGCCGCCGCGCACCAGGTAGAGCGAGTACGCGGAGTTCATCACCGGACGGCCCTCGGCCAGCAGCTCCGACGGCTGCTGGATGGCGCCGCCGCCGAGCCAGTGCTCGACGGCGATGTCGCGGTCCAGCGGCACGGCGCCGTTATGGCCGAGCAGCCCGTCGTTCCAGATCCGCAGCGACCGGCCGCCGGCCTTCACATGCGCGTTGACCTGGTTGATGAAGTCGACGAAGAGGTCGTCGGGGGTGGCAGAAGCACCCCACTTCGCGGTCGCAGCCGTCTGGAGCTGCGGATAGTCCGGGTACGAGGACCCGATCATGTACTCGTCGCCGCCCATGTGCCAGGTGCGGGTGTCCCACACCTTCAGGGCCTCGTCGAGCAGGGAGGTGTAGTACGTCAGCGCCTCTGGCCGCGAGATGTCCAGCCGGGGCGGCGAGGCGACGCCGTCCTTGTCCTTGAGCTGGAGCTCGGGGTGGTTCTCCAGATAGGTGTCCATGTGGCCGGGGGAGTTGATCTCCGGCACCAGCTCGATGTGGTACTTCTTCGCCATCGCGGCCAGCGAACGGATCTGCGGCTTGGTGTAGTAGCCCCAGAACGCGGACTCCGGGTCGGTGTCGCTCCTGACCTTCGCCTCGATCCAGAGCTGGTTGAGCTTCTGCGAGGCCATGTCCTTCATCAGCCGCTCGAACCACGGCAGGGACACGTTGATGTAGCAGGCGCAGACCCCGGCCCCGCGCTCCCGGTACGCGGGAACGTCGGTCGCCGAGCCCCGGGCCGCGCGGCCGTCGTCGTTCAGCAGCTGGAGCACGGTGCGCGAACCGTAGAACACCCCCGTGGAGGTCGCCGCGGTGACCGTGACCCGGTCCCCGACATCGAGCCGGTAGCCCTCCGCGCCCAGCGCCCCCTTCAGGGAGGCGTCCTGGCGCAGCACCACGTCGCCGGACCTGGCCCGGCCCCGGGACACCGGGGCGCCGCCCTTCAGCTCGCCCGCGAACCTCTTCGCGTCGTCGGCGGTGCGCTGCTCCCGCACTCCGTCCAGCACGATCCTGGCCCGGTCCGTGAGGGTGAACTCCCCCTCGGCCGGCTGCCACTGCCGCAGCGAGGGCAGCACCTCCGGCGGCGGAGCGGGGGCCGGTCCGTCCACGGCGGCGGCGCTCTGCCAGGGCAGCAGAGTGGCGGCGAGCGCGGCCACCACGGCCCCGATGGTCCTCTGTCTTGCCGTCCGGATGTCCATCGTCAGAGCCTGGCCCGCCCGCCGGGGCCCGGTCCATGGACGGGTGAGGGAAAGAGTTGGACGAATGATCGGATGTCGACGCGGCCGGTATCAGGCGACTTCGGTCAGCTCCGAGGGCCCCCTGAAGGTCCTGCGGTACGCGTTCGGCGTGGTGCCCAGGGAGCGTACGAACTGGTGGCGCAGGGCCGCGGCGTTCCCGAAGCCCGCCAGTCCCGCGATCGTGTCCATCGTTTCGTCCGATGTCTCCAGGAGGTGCTGTGCCAGCAGCACCCGCTGCCGCAGCAGCCAGCGGTAGGGGGTGGTGCCCGTCTCCTGCTGGAAGCGCCGGGCGAAGGTGCGCGGTGACATGTGCGCCTGGGCGGCGAGCTGCTCGACGGTCATCTCCGCGTTCAGATGCCGCTCCATCCACACGAGGGTGTCACCGACCGTGTCGCAGCGGCCCCGGGGCAGCGGCCGCTGGATGTACTGCGCCTGCCCGCCGTCGCGGTGCGGCGGCACCACCATGCGGCGGGCGATGGTGTTGGCGGCGGCGGGCCCGTACGCCTGGCGGACCAGGTGCAGACAGGCGTCGATGCCCGCGGCCGTGCCCGCGGAGGTGATCACGGAGCCCTCGTCCACGTACAGCACATCGGGCTCGACGACGGCCCGCGGGAAGCGGCGGGCCAGCGCGTCGGAGTGGCGCCAGTGCGTGGTGCAGCGACGGCCGTCCAGCAGTCCGGCCGCGCCCAGCACGAACGCCCCCGAGCAGACGCTCAGTACCCGGGCGCCGCGGTCCACGGCCCGGCGCAGTGCCTCCAAGGCCTCCTCCGGGTACTCCCGGTCCGCGGCCTGGCCGCTGGCCGGCACGGCGATGAGGTCGGCCTCCTCCAGGCGGTCGAGGCCGTGCGGGGTGCTGATGCTGAACCCCGCGTGGGTACTGAGCACCGGGCCCTCGGCGGAGACCACGGCGAAATCCTGCACCGGAAGGCCCTCGTCGCTGCGGTCGAGCCCGAACACCTCGCAGAGCACGCCGAGTTCGAAGGGGTGGACCTCACCGAGCAGCAGGACCGCGACATTTTTCAGCATGACCCAAGTGTGGCAGTAATTCGATGCTCCATGACAGTCCTGCCACTGCCGGATTCTGCTCGCACGGACGAGAGTAGGGGCATGAACACATTCCAGAACGTCCTGGGCATATCGGCTGTTACCGTCCTCGTCCTCCTCCCGGCGCTGATCGGGATCGTCCGCGAGCTCCGCATCGACCGCGAGCTCCGGGACGCGGAACGGGGCCGGAGAACCGCACCACCGGGAACGGCGGACGCCGCGCAGCCGGTGAAGGCCGCACGGCGTCCGTACGTGAGGAGCTGGGCGAGGATCTAGAACTCGTCGTCGAAGCCGACCGTGCCCTCGACCGCCACCTGGTAGGCCGAGGGGCGGCGCTCGAAGAAGTTCGTGAGCTCCTGGACGCCCTGGAGCTCCATGAACGAGAACGGGTTCTGCGATCCGTACACCGCGGGGAAGCCCAGGCGGGCCAGCCGCTGGTCGGCGACGCACTCCAGGTACTCGCGCATGGACTCGGTGTTCATGCCCGGCAGCCCCTCGCCGCACAGGTCGCGGCCGAACTGCAGCTCCGCCTCGACGGCCTCCTTCAGCATGTCGGTGACCTGCTGCTGGAGGGCGTCGTCGAAGAGCTCGGGCTCCTCCTTGCGGACGGTGTCCACGACCTCGAACGCGAAGCTCATGTGCATGGTCTCGTCACGGAAGACCCAGTTGGTCCCGGTGGCGAGGCCGTGCAGCAGTCCGCGCGAGCGGAACCAGTACACGTAGGCGAACGCGCCGTAGAAGAACAGCCCCTCGATGCACGCCGCGAAGCAGATCAGGTTCAGCAGGAAGCGGCGGCGGTCGGCCTTCGTCTCCAGCCGGTCGATCTTCTCGACCGAGTCCATCCACTTGAAGCAGAACTGCGCCTTCTCACGGATCGAGGGAATCTCCTCGACCGCGTCGAAGGCCGCCGCCCGGTCGTCCGGATCGGGCAGGTAGGTGTCGAGCAGCGTCAGATAGAACTGGACGTGCACGGCCTCCTCGAAGAGCTGCCGCGACAGGTACAGCCGCGCCTCGGGGGAGTTGATGTGCTTGTACAGCGTCAGCACGAGGTTGTTGGAGACGATCGAGTCACCGGTCGCGAAGAACGCGACGAGCCGCCCGATCATGTGCTGCTCGCCCGGCGACAGCTTGGCGAGGTCGGAGACGTCGGAGTGCAGGTCGACCTCCTCCACCGTCCAGGTGTTCTTGATCGCGTCCCGGTAGCGCTCGTAGAAGTCCGGGTAGCGCATGGGCCGCAGGGTCAGCTCGAAGCCCGGGTCCAGCAGGTTCTTGTCTTCGTTGGTGCTCATTACTGGCAGGCCTCGCAGGACTCGGGGTTTTCGAGGGAGCAGGCGATCGCGTCCGCGTCGGGCGCGGCCGCCTGCTGTACGGGAATGGGGGCGGCGGCCGCGGCCTGTCCGGACGCCGCGCGGGCGATCCGCGTCGCCGGGCGCGAGCGCAGGTAGTACGTCGTCTTCAGCCCCTGCTTCCAGGCGTACGCGTACATCGAGGAGAGCTTGCCGATCGTCGGCGTCTCCAGGAACAGGTTCAGCGACTGGCTCTGGTCCAGGAACGGCGTACGGGCCGCCGCCATGTCGATCAGTCCGCGCTGCGGGATCTCCCACGCGGTGCGGTACAGCGCCCGCACGTCCTCGGGGATCCACGCGAAGCCCTGCACGGAGCCGCTGGCCTCGCGCAGCGCCTCCCTCGTCCGCGCGTCCCACACGCCGAGCTTCTTCAGCTCGTCCACCAGGTAGGCGTTGACCTGGAGGAACTCACCGCTGAGCGTCTCGCGCTTGAAGAGGTTGGAGACCTGCGGCTCGATGCACTCGTACACACCCGCGATCGAGGCGATCGTCGCGGTCGGCGCGATGGCCAGGAGCAGCGAGTTGCGCATGCCGGTCTTCGCGACCCGGGCACGCAGCGCGTCCCAGCGCTCCGGCCAGTTCAGCTCGGTGTCGTAGTGGTCCGGGTGCAGCACGCCGCGGGCGGCACGCGTCTCCGACCAGGCGGGGAGCGGGCCCGAGCGCTCCGCGAGGTCGCAGGAGGCCTCGTAGGCGGCGAGCATGATCCGCTCGGAGATCTTCGTGGAGAGGGCGCGCGCCCCGGGGGAGTCGAAGGGCAGCCGCAGCTGGAAGAAGACGTCCTGGAGGCCCATCGCGCCCAGGCCCACCGGCCGCCAGCGGGCGTTGGAGCGCCCGGCCTGCTCGGTCGGGTAGAAGTTGATGTCCACGACCCGGTCCAGGAAGGTCACGGCGGTGCGCACGGTGGCGTCCAGGCGCTCCCAGTCGATCGTGCCGCCCTCGACGAACGCGCCGAGGTTGACCGAACCGAGGTTGCAGACGGCCGTCTCGCCGTCGTCGGTGACTTCCAGGATCTCGGTGCACAGGTTCGAGGAGTGCACGACGCGGCCCGGCTCGGCGGTCTGGTTCGCGGTCCGGTTGGAGGCGTCCTTGAACGTCATCCAGCCCTGGCCGGTCTGCGCGAGGGTCCGCATCATCCGGCCGTACAGCTCACGGGCCGGCATCGTCTTGCGGGCCAGGCCCTTGGCCTCGGCGGCCCGGTACGCGGCGTCGAACGCCTCGCCCCACAGGTCGACCAGTTCCGGCACGTCGGCCGGGGAGAACAGCGACCAGGTTCCGTCCGCGTCCACCCGGCGCATGAACTCGTCCGGGATCCAGTGCGCCAGGTTCAGGTTGTGCGTGCGCCGCTGGTCCTCGCCGGTGTTGTCGCGCAGCTCCAGGAACTCCTCGATGTCCGCGTGCCAGGTCTCCAGGTAGACGGCGGCCGCGCCCTTGCGCCGGCCGCCCTGGTTGACCGCCGCGACGGAGGCGTCGAGCGTCTTCAGGAACGGCACGATGCCGTTGGAGTGCCCGTTGGTGCCCCGGATCAGCGAACCGCGGGCCCGGATGCGGGAGTACGAGAGGCCGATGCCGCCCGCGTGCTTGGAGAGGCGCGCCACCTGGTGGTAGCGGTCGTAGATCGAGTCCAGCTCGTCCAGCGGCGAGTCCAGCAGGTAGCAGGAGGACATCTGCGGGTGCCGGGTGCCCGAGTTGAAGAGCGTCGGGGAGGAGGGCAGGTAGTCCAGCCGGCTCATCAGCCGGTACAGGGCCGCGACCTCGTCCAGCGCGCGCTCGGAGTCGTCCTCCGCGAGCCCGGCGGCCACCCGCAGCATGAAGTGCTGCGGGGTCTCGACGACCTGGCGGGTGATCGGGTGGCGCAGCAGGTAGCGGCTGTGCAGGGTGCGCAGCCCGAAGTAGCCGAAGCGGTCGTCGGCGCCGTCGGCGAGCGCCTGGCCCACCAGGGCGTCGAGGGCGGCCGCGTGCAGCGTCACGAACGCGGCGGTGCGGTCCGCGATCAGGCCCTCGCGGTGTCCGACGGCGACCGAGGCGGAGAAGGACGTCGCGCCCTGCCCGGCCGCCTCGTCCGCGATGGAGCGAGTGAGCAGTCGGGCGGCGAGCCGGGAGTAGGCGGGGTCCTCGGAGATCAGGCCCGCGGCGGCCTCGGTGGCCAGCGAGCGCAGCTCGGCCTCGTCCGACCGGGCGTTGCGGCCGCGCAGCGCGGCGCCGGCGACGCGTCCGGGGTCGGTGTCGGGCAGATCGGCGGTGAGCTCGGTGAGGGTCCGCAGCAGTGCGGTGCCCGGTCCGTCGCTCGTGGTTCCCGTTGATGCGGCCGCTGAGACCGGATCGGCTGGCGCGATGGTCACGTGGTGCTCTCCCTCGCTCGGCTCTGGGCCGACGGGGGAGCGGAGGCAGCCGGGCGGAGCGGGGCCCGGTCCGGGCAGCACTCCGTGCGGCGTCCACCGGCCCATCCACGAGGCCCGGACGTCTGGGCATCCGGTTCGGTCGAGCCGGATGCGCTGTCGGCAGGTCCTCGGACTCGGGGTGCGCAAAAGCACACCGAACACACCGTTGCGGGACAGTTCCGGATTCGCACCGGATTTCCCTGCGGCGACAGCGAGCATGAGCATACATGTGGGGGCCGCCGGATGAGGCAGCCCCCACATGTTGTGTCGCGTGACCGATCAGGAGACCGCCGGGAACTCCAGGCGGTACGTCAGGAGCGAGAGTCCCTCGATCGGATACCAGTCCCTTTCCGGGGTCCGGACGAAGCCGAGGCGCCCGTAGATCCTATGGGCCCCGCGCATGGCCGGCTGCGTCGACAGGACGATTCCGGTGACCCCCGCGGTGGTCCGCGCGCGGTCGATGCAGGCCCGGACGAGCGCCTCGCCCGCCCCGGCGCCGCGGGCCTCGCGGGAGACCGCGAGCATCCGGAACTCGGCCTCGTCCGGCGTCGCGATATCGGCCCAGCGGTTGCCCGGCGGCGCGTAGGTGACCCCGCCGAGGACGCGGCCCCGGGCGTCCGCCGCGACGAGCACCTCGGCCTCCTCGGCCCGCCGGGGGACGTCGCGCAGCTGTACCAGGTACGGATCGTCGTCGCCGTAGTCCAGCAGCCCGTCCCCGAGATAGGCCTCGGCGGTGATCTCGCCGAGGGCTGCGTACTCGGCGGGCTCGACCGGCCTGATGGTTATGTCCATGCAGGGGAGTCTGCCGCACCCGCCGGGCGGCGACGGCACGGGGTTTTCCGCCGGACGCGCGAACGGGCCGCCGCACCCCCACGGGCGGGGGTGCGGCGGCCCGTTCACCTCGGTCAGTGACCGCCCGGGGCCCCGGCCGTGGCCGGCGGGAGCTCGGTCTGCACGCCCGGGTCGCCCGCGTCCGCGGTGTAGTCGCCGGGAGAGGTCTCGTCGAGCCCGGCAGGCGCCTTCAGGGCGTTCAGGACGAAGGTGAGGACGACGGTCACCACGATGTTCAGCACGAACGCCGTGAGGCCGATGTAGCCGATCTCACCGATGCCCGGGATCTCCTTGGACGAGCCGCCGAAGTGCGCCTGGGTGGGGCTGGCCACCCCGTAGGCGGCGGCCGTCCCGTAGACCATGCCGGCCGCCCAGCCCGCGAGCAGCGCCCAGCGGTGGAACCACCGGGTGAACAGGCCGCCGACCAGGGCCGGCATCGTCTGGAGGATCCAGATCCCGCCGAGCAGCTGGAAGTTGATCGCGACCGTCTTGTCCATGGTGAGGACGAAGGCGAGCGCGCCGACCTTCACCAGCAGCGACACCAGTTTGGAGATCCTGGTCTCCTGGGCGGGCGTCGCGTCGGGCTTCAGGAAGTCCTTGTAGATGTTCCTGGTGAAGAGGTTCGCCGCCGCGATCGACATGATCGCCGCGGGGACCAGGGCGCCGATGCCGATGGCGGCGAACGCCACGCCCGCGAACCAGTCGGGGAACATGTCCTCGAACAGCTGCGGGATCGCCAGCTGGCCGTTGTCCACCTTGACCCCGGCGGCGATCGCCATGAAGCCGAGCAGCGCGAGCAGGCCCAGCATCAGCGAGTACAGCGGCAGGATCGTGGTGTTGCGGCGGATCACGTTGCGGCTGCGGCTGGAGAGCGTCGCCGTGATCGAGTGCGGGTACATGAAGAGCGCCAGCGCCGAGCCCAGTGCCAGCGTGGCGTAACCCCACTGGCCGTCCACGCCGGGCGCGAGCGCGCCGGTCGGCTTGGAGCCCGGCGGGCCGTTGAACTTCTCCTGCGCGGCGGCGAAGATGTCGTCGAAGCCGCCGAGCTTGATCGGGATGTAGATGATCGCCACGGCGATGACCAGGTAGATCAGCCCGTCCTTGACGAACGCGATCAGCGCGGGCGCCCGCAGTCCCGAGGAGTACGTGTACGCGGCGAGCACCGCGAACGCGATCAGCAGCGGCAGGTCCTTGATGAACCAGTGGGTGTTCTCGCCGCCGCCGACGCCCATCACGTCCAGCACCGCCTGGATGCCGACGAGCTGGAGCGCGATGTACGGCATGGTGGCGAGGATGCCGGTGACCGCGACGGCCAGCGAGAGCCCCTTGGAGCCGAACCGGCCGCGGACGAAGTCCGAGGTGGTGACGTAGCCGTGCTTGTGCGAGACCGACCACAGGCGGGGCAGGAAGGTGAAGATCATCGGGTACACCAGGATGGTGTAGGGCACCGCGAAGAAGCCCGCCGCGCCGGCCGCGTAGATCGCCGCGGGCACGGCGACGAAGGTGTACGCGGTGTAGAGGTCGCCGCCGAGCAGGAACCAGGTGACCCAGGTGCCGAAGGACCGTCCGCCCAGGCCCCATTCGTCGAGGCTGGCCTCGTTCTCCGCCTTGCGCCAGCGGGCGGCCATGAAGCCGACGACCGTGACGGCCAGGAAGAAGAAGATGAAGACGCCGAGCGCGATGCCGTTCACGCCGTCCTTCATGCGGACGCACCCCCCTTGCGGGCGCGCTGGTCACGCTGCCACAGCTTGTACGCGACCATCGTGAGTGCGGTCGAGATGAGCACCCAGAGCATCTGGTACCAGTAGAAGAACGGGATGCCGATGAAGGTCGGGTCGACCTTGGCGTACGAACTCACCCAGAGCATCGCCACGAACGGTGCGATGAGGCAGAGGGCGATGACCACCCGCACGGGGGTGACCGTGGGCGGCTCTGCTCCTGGGTCCGGCTTTCCTTCTGGTTCTTCCGGCATGGCGGCGACTCCGTCCCCTCGCTGATCACCGATGTAATGCGCAGGAAATCTAGGCGAGGGTCCCGGCCAGCGTCACCCCCTGTCCGCATTGCGGTCCGGCAACGGTCGTCCGTCCGGCGGCGGCTCGCCGTGGCGGTCCGCGGCGTCGGAGAAGTGGTGCAGACCAATGGTGGTACGAAGCCACTGGTCCGGGCGCGGGAAGGCCCCCGTGGAAGCGGTTCCACGGGGGCCGTCGGAGTGTGCCGCTATCAGTCCAGCGGACGCTTCAGACGGGCCACGAACTTGTAGCGGTCGCCCCGGTAGACCGAACGGACCCACTCGACCGGCTCGCCCTGCTCGTCCAGCGAGTGCCGGGACAGCATCAGCATCGGCAGGCCCACGTCCGTGCCGAGCAGTCCGGCCTCGCTCGGGGTGGCGAGCGAGGTCTCGATGGTCTCCTCCGCCTCGGCCAGCCGCACGTCGTACACCTCGGCCAGGGCCGTGTAGAGCGAGGTGTACTTCACCAGCGAACGCCGCAGCGCCGGGAAGCGTTTGGCCGAAAGGTGGGTGGTCTCGATCGCCATCGGCTCACCGCTCGCCAGCCGCAGCCGCTCGATCCGCAGCACCCGGCCGCCGGCGGTGATGTCGAGGAGCCCGGCGAGTGTGTCGTCGGCCGTGACATAGCCGATGTCCAGCAGCTGGGACGTCGGTTCCAGTCCCTGGGCGCGCATGTCCTCGGTGTACGAGGTGAGTTGCAGGGCCTGCGAGACCTTCGGTTTGGCCACGAAGGTGCCCTTGCCCTGGATGCGCTCCAGCCGGCCCTCGACGACCAGCTCCTGGAGCGCCTGGCGCACGGTGGTGCGCGAGGTGTCGAACTCGGCGGCCAGGGTCCGTTCCGGGGGCACCGGGGTGCCGGGCGGCATCGTGTCCGTCATGTCGAGGAGATGTCGCTTCAGCCGGTAGTACTTCGGAACGCGCGCGGTACGCGTGCCCGCGCCCGTATCGTTCTCCGCACTGCCCCCGTCGACGCCCATGGCCCGCCTTCCCGACTGCTGCGCTGCTGCCGTCACCGGCTCCTCCGTCTGTCGCGGCTCACATGGTGGCACGGTCCGGTCACGGCTCGTCGCCCTCCCTCAGATGTCGGTCCTATAACGGACGCGAGTGCACTTCTTATACACCCTTGACACCCCTAAAGGTCTAGGCCAAGCTCCCGGTACTGGTCTAAACCATTAAAGACCAGGTTCCAGCCCCAGTAGTACTCGTCGACGCTATTTGTGCGGTGGGCGGGGGTTGCAGCATCCCTGAGGAGGGTGGCGTGAAGCGCAAGCTCATCGCGGCGATCGGCGTCGCGGGCATGGTGTTCGGCATGGCGGCCTGTGGTTCTGACGACGACAGCGGCGACGGCAAGAAGGCTGGTGCCGAAGGATACGCGGGCCAGACCCTGACGGTCTGGACGATGTCCGGCTCGAACCCGCCCGGTTGGACCAAGACGGTCACCGACGAGTTCGAGAAGAAGACCAAGGCCAAGCTGAAGATCGAAGTCCAGGAATGGAACGGTATTCAGCAGAAGGTCACCACGGCCCTCTCCGAGTCCAACCCGCCCGACGTGCTGGAGATCGGTAACACCCAGACCCCCGCGTACGCCAAGACCGGCGGTCTCGCCGAGCTCGGTGACGTGAAGAAGGAGATCGGCGGCGACTGGGCCGACGCGGTCAACGCCCCCTCGGTCTTCGACGGCAAGCAGTACGCCCTGCCGTGGTACTTCGGCAACCGCGTCGTCATGTACAACAAGAAGGTCTTCAAGGACGCCGGTATCACCGAGACGCCGAAGACCCGCGCGGACCTCTTCAAGGCCTTCGACGCCATCAAGAAGAAGGGTGACGCCGAGCCGATCTACCTGCCCGGCCAGAACTGGTACTTCTTCGACGGTCTGCTCGTCGGCCAGGGCGTCGAGCCGGTCAAGAAGGAAGGCGACAAGTACGTCTCCAACCTGAGTGACCCGAAGGTCGCCGCGGCCATGGACGTGTACAAGCAGTACCAGTCCTACTCCAAGGCCCCCAAGGACAAGGACGAGGCCACCCCGCAGCAGGCCCAGGTCTTCGCCAAGGGCAAGACCGGCGCCATCATCGCGATGGGCTACGAGGCCGGCACGGCCATCGAGGCCAACCCGAAGCTCAAGGACGACATCGGCTTCTTCACCATCCCCGGTGAGACCGCCGAGAAGCCCGAGGGTGTCTTCCTCGGTGGCTCCAACTTCGCCGTCGCCGCGGGCAGCAAGAAGCAGGACCTCGCCAAGGAGTTCCTGCGGATCGCCCTCAGCGAGAAGAACGACGGCGCCCTCGTCAAGGAGGCCGGCTGGACCCCGAAGTCCGAGGCCGGACAGAAGTACGCCGTGGGCCAGCCCGCCGCCGAGGCCGCCGGCCCCGCCGCCGCCAAGTCCGGTGGTACGACGCCGCTGATCCCCGAGTGGGCCCCGGTCGAGAACCCGCCGAACCCGATCAAGAACTACATGACCCTGGTCCTGCAGGGTAAGTCGTCCGCCGATGCCGCCAAGAAGGTCGAGGGCGAGCTCAACAAGCGCCTGAGCCAGCAGCAGTAGTAGCAGCAGCGCGACACACTCCGGGGCGGCGGGCATCCACCCGCCGCCCCGGCTGTACGCACCGTTCCTGTAGGGCTCTGTTGGAAGTGATGACGAGCATGGCAGTAGAGACCAATCCGTCGGACGTGGCTAAGACAGCCGCAGGCCGGGGGCCCGGCGGGCAGCCACCCGCCGCACCGGGTGGGAAACGCAGGCGGAAGCTGGGCGCGGGGACCGCGGCCTATCTGCTGCTCGTACCCGCTCTCGCCGTGACGGCGCTCCTCCTCGGCTACCCCCTGGTGAAGAACGGCATGCTGTCGTTCCAGAACCTCAATATGGGGCAGCTGATCCAGCACGTCACCGAATGGAACGGGTTCAAGAACTACACGGAGATCCTCGGCGGTGAGGACTTCTGGCGCGTCACCCTCCGCACCATCGTCTTCACCGGCGCCAACGTCGCCCTGATCATGCTGTTCGGCACGCTGATCGGACTGCTGCTCGCCCGCCTCGGCAAGCGGATGCGGCTCACCCTGATGCTGGGCCTCGTGCTCGCCTGGGCCATGCCCGTCGTCGCGGCGTCCACCGTCTACCAGTGGCTCTTCGCCTCGCGGTTCGGTGTCGTGAACTACGTGCTCGACCACATCGGCTTCCACTCCATGGCCGAGTACAACTGGACCGGCTCGCAGCTCTCCACCTTCTCCGTGGTCGGGCTGCTGATCGTCTGGCAGTCGATCCCCTTCGTGGCGATCAACCTCTACGCCGCCACCACGACGATCCCCAAGGAACTCTACGAAGCCGCCTCGCTCGACGGAGCCGGCAACTGGAAGAGCTTCACCCAGGTGACGTTCCCGTTCATGCGGCCCTTCCTCTACGCCACGACCTTCCTTGAGGTCATCTGGGTGTTCAAGGCGTTCCCGCAGCTCTTCACCATCAACGAGGGCGGCCCCAACCGCCTCACCGAGACGCTGCCGATCTACGCCTTCGTCGAAGGGGTCGGAAACCAGCACTACGGCATGGGCGCCGCGATCTCGCTGCTCACCATCCTGATCATGCTGGGGCTGACCTCGTACTACCTCCGCATCGTTCTCAAGCAAGAGGAGGACGAGCTGTGAAGCGCTCACTGCTCGGCCGCATCTGGCCCAACGCAACGGCGATCGTCCTCTTCGCCGCCTTCGTCTTCCCCGTCTACTGGATGTTCAGCACGGCGTTCAAGCCGACCGGTGACATCATCACCGAGAAGCCGGTCTGGTTCCCGACCGACGTCACGTTCGAGCACTTCAAGACGGCGTACAACGCGCCCGACTTCCTCACGCTGGTCAGGAACTCGCTGACCGTCACGCTGCTCGCGGTCGTGTTCTCCCTGATCATCGCGCTCTTCGCGTCCTTCGCCCTGGCGCGAATGCGGTTCAAGGGCCGCAAGAGCATGATCCTGGTCTTCATGATCGCGCAGATGGCCCCGTGGGAAGTCATGGTCATCGCGATCTACATGCTGGTCCGCGACGCGGACATGCTCAACAGCCTGGTCCCGCTGACCCTCTTCTACATGGTCATGGTGCTGCCCTTCACCATCCTGACGCTGCGCGGCTACGTCGCCGCCGTGCCGAAGGAGCTGGAGGAGTCCGCCATGGTCGACGGGTGCAGCCGCCCGCAGGCGTTCGTCAAGGTGATCCTGCCGCTGCTGGCCCCCGGTCTCATGGCGACCTCGCTCTTCGGCTTCATCACGGCGTGGAACGAATTCCCGCTCGTCCTCATCCTCAACAAGGATCCCGAGTCCAAGACGCTGCCGCTGTGGCTCTCCCAGTTCCAGAGCCAGTTCGGCGACGACTGGGGCGCCACCATGGCGGCGGCCTCGATCTTCGCGGTCCCGATCCTGATCCTCTTCGTCTTCCTGCAGCGTAAGGCCGTCAGCGGTCTCACCGACGGTGCCGTGAAGGGATAACGCCACCCATGACCACCCTCGTACCCACCACGGACACCGTCACCCGCGACGCACTCGCCGTCCTGCAGCCGGGGTTCACCGGCACCACGGCACCGGACTGGCTGCTGCGCCGGATCGGTGAGGGCCTCTCCTCCGTCGGGCTGTTCGGCCGCAACATCGAGACGCCCGGACAGCTCACCGCGCTCACCGCCCAGCTCCGCGCCGAACGCGACGACGTGCTCGTCGCGATCGACGAGGAGGGCGGCGACGTCACCAGGCTGGAGGTGCGGCACGGTTCCTCCTTCCCCGGCAACCTGGCGCTCGGCTCCGTCGACGACACCGCGCTGACCCGGGCCGTCGCCCAGGAGCTGGGCCGCCGGCTCGCGGAGTGCGGCGTCAACCTCAACTGGGCGCCGTCCGCGGACGTCAACTCCAACCCCGGCAACCCGGTCATCGGCGTACGGTCCTTCGGCGCAGACCCGCAGCTGGTCGCCCGGCACACCGCCGCGTACATCGAGGGCCTCCAGGCCGCCGGTGTCGCCGCCTGCACCAAGCACTTCCCGGGGCACGGCGACACAGCGGTCGACTCGCACCACGCGCTGCCGCGCATCGACGTGGACCTGGAAACCCTGCACGCCCGTGAACTGGTGCCTTTCCGGGCGGCGATCGCGGCGGGTTCCAAATCGGTGATGAGCGCGCATATCCTGCTTCCCGCGCTCGACCCGACCCGCCCGGCGACGCTGAGCCCGCAGATCCTCACCGGTCTGCTGCGCGAGGAGCTGGGCTACGACGGACTGATCGTCACCGACGCCGTGGAGATGCAGGCCATCGCCTCGACGTACGGGATCGAGCGCGGCTCGGTCCTCGCGATCGCGGCGGGCGCCGACGCGCTCTGTGTCGGCGGCGGCCTCGACGACGACAGCACGGTGCTCCGGCTGCGCGACGCGCTGGTCGCGGCGGTCCGTTCCGGTGAGCTGCCCGAGGAGCGGCTCGCCGACGCCGCCGCCCGGGTACGGGCCCTCGCGTCCTGGACGCGAGGGGCCAGGGGGGCTGTCCCGGAGCCGGGCGCGGCAGTGCAGGAGGGGACCGCGCCCGGCACCGGGGACAGCAAGGGCATCAGCGCCGACATCGGCCTGATCGCGGCCCGCCGCGCACTCGTGGTGACCGGCCCGGCCGAACCGCTCACCGGCCCGGCGTACGTCGCCGCGCTCACCCCGGTCGCGAACATCGCGGTGGGGGACGAGACCCCCTGGGGCGTCGCCGCCGAACTGGCCCGGCTGGTGCCGGGCACCGGTACGGCCACCTACGGCGACGAGCACGAGAGCCTCGCCGCGGATGTGCTGCGGGCGGCGGGGGACCGGCGCATCGTCGCGGTCGTCCGCGACGCGCACCGCCACCCGTGGATGACGGAGGCCCTGGACGCGCTGCTGGCGGCGCGTGCGGACACGATCGTGGTCGAGATGGGCGTCCCCCAGGCCGAGCCCCGGGGAGCCTTCCACATCGCCACCCACGGAGCCGCCAGGGTCTGCGGCCTGGCAGCGGCCGAGGTCATCACCGCCGTCTGACCCCCTCCCCAATCGCCGGACGGCCACATCAAGCCCGTCCGGCGATTGAGGGCAAGCCCCCGGGCACGAGGGCTCCCGCGCGCATCAAGCCCGTCCGGCGATTGAGGACGAGCCCCCGGGCACGAGGGCTCGCGCGCACATCAAGCCCGTCCGGCGATTGAGGGCAAGCCCCCGGGCACGAGGGCTTCCGCGCGCATCAAGCCCGTCCGGCGATTGAGGACAAGGCGTCCGCCACGACGCACCCGCACAGACGTGGGAGGGGCCGGACACCCCGCAGGTGCCCGGCCCCTCCCACGTACCGCAGAAGACTAAATACCCTGCCACAGCGGCTTCGCCGCATACGTGGCGCGGAAGTAGTCCGCCAGCTTCAGCTTCGACGCCGCCGCCTCGTCGACCACTATCGTCGCGTGCGGGTGCATCTGGAGCGCCGACGCGGGCACCACGGAGGCCACCGGCCCCTCGACCGTCGCCGCCACGGCGTCGGCCTTGCCCTCGCCCGTCGCGAGCAGGATCGGGTGGCGGGACTCCAGGATCGTGCCGATGCCCTGGGTGATCACGTGGTGCGGCACCTGTGAGATGTCGTTGTCGAAGAAGCGCGCGTTGTCGACCCGGGTCTGCTCGGTCAGCGTCTTGATCCGGGTACGGGAGGCGAGCGAGGAGCACGGCTCGTTGAAGCCGATGTGCCCGTCGGTGCCGATGCCCAGCAGCTGGAGGTCCACCCCGCCGGCCTCCGCGAGCGCCTTGTCGTACGCCTCGCAGGCGGCCTGGACGTCCTCCGCCGAGCCGTCGGGGCCCATGAACGAGGCCTCGGAGAGGCCGAGCGGCTCGACGACCTCGCGCAGGACCACGGAGCGGTACGACTCCGGGTGGCCCGCCGGCAGCCCGACGTACTCGTCGAGCTGGCAGATGCGGGCGCGCGAGGCGTCCACGGCACCTGAGCGGACCTTGTCCGCCAGCGCCTGGTAGATGGGCAGCGGGGTCGAGCCGGTGGCAACGCCGAGAAGGGCGTCGGGCTTACGGCTCAGCAGGGTGCCGATGGCCCCCGCGATCAGTTCGCCGCCTGCCTTGGCGTCCGGGACGATGACAACTTCCACGCGGGGCCTGCCGATCTGGAGTGAATCATGTGGTATAGACCAATCAAAGTCCTAATCTAGCAGACCTCGTCCACCCGGACGAAGCCCCCGGGTACCCGTCGGACGAACAGCGGGCGGCGCGTCCGCAATCCCGCCGGGTGCCGTCCGCTGGCGGCCCCTCGATGCCCCGTGTTCGACTTGGACCGGTCCCAGCCGACGCATCGGTACTTCACCGGGAGGCACCAGACATGTCCGCCACGTACCCGGCAGACGAGGGCGAGCTGCCCGGCCGGATCATGTCCGGCGAGATGGGCGAGCAGCCCGCGATGCTCCGCCGCATCCTCGACGACGGAGCCCCCGCCATCCGCGCGGTGGCGGCCGAGATCGCCGCGCGCAGGCCGCGCTTCGTCCTGCTCACCGCCCGCGGCACGTCGGACAACGCCGCGCTCTACGCGAAGTACCTGATCGAGATCACGCTCGGACTGCCCTGCGGTCTGGCCTCGATGTCCACCACCACCGCGTACGGCGCGAAGCCGGACCTCAAGGACGTCCTGGTCATCACCGTCAGCCAGTCCGGCGGCTCGCCCGACCTGGTGGCCTCGACCAAGGCCGCGCGGGAGGCCGGTGCGGTGACGCTGGCCGTGACCAACAACCCGGACTCGCCGCTCGCCGCGGTCTCCGAGTACCACATCGACATCCTGGCGGGACCGGAGAAGGCGCTGCCGGCCACCAAGACGTACACCGCCTCGCTGCTGTCGCTGTACCTGTTCGTGGAGGGGCTGCGCGGCGGCGACGGTGCGGCGGCCGCGGTCCTGCCGGAGCTGGCCGAGGCGGTCCTGGCCCGCAAGGACGAGGTCAGGGCGCTGGCTTCGCGCTACCGCTTTGCCGAGCGCATGGTCATCACCTCGCGCGGCTACGGCTATCCCACGGCCAAGGAAGCCGCCCTGAAGCTGATGGAGACGAGCTACATCCCCGCCCTCTCCTACTCCGGCGCCGACCTGCTGCACGGCCCCCTCGCCATGGTCGACAACATCTCCCCGGTGATCGCCGTGGTCACCGACGGCCGGGGCGGCGAGGCACTCCAGCCGGTGCTCGACCGGCTGCGCGGGCGGGGCGCCGACCTCTTCGTGGTCGGCCCGGAGGCCCAGGTCCAGGCGGCCTCCGCGGGCTTCGTGCTGCCGACCGCCGGGGTCGCGGAGGAGGTCCAGCCGATCCTGGAGATCCTGCCGCTGCAGATGCTGGCGTACGAGGTGACGATCGCGCGGGGCCAGGACCCGGACGCTCCGCGGGCGCTGGCGAAGGTCACGGAGACGCACTGAGAGGCGCCCCGGGAAACACCCGCGGGCCACGGCGCCGGGCCGGGACCCTCAGCCCGACCAGCACCGCAGCCCGGAGTAAGACCGCCCGCGGGCGGTCAGTCGGGCCGGCGGTGTGCGGTGCCCCCGGCCCGGGAGAGGTACCGGCGCAGTCAGGGCAGAGAGCGCGGGTACCTCGTTCCGCTCTCCTGTGCGGGGAGAGCGGAGGCTCTGTCTTCTGCATTGTGGACTAGACCATTCATGCCTGTCCATCCATGGGACGCGGTAATTTCCGGTCCTCCACCCCACACGGGGGGCCGGGCCCTCCGGTTCGGTACCTGTCCGCATCCACAGGTACGCTCGCACGCGTGCCCTCCATGAACGACCTCGTCCGCCAGCAGACCGCCCTGAGTGACACCGACCTCGAGTGGCTCCATCTGCTGGTCTCGGAGTGGCAACTGCTCTCCGACCTCTCCTTCGCCGACCTGGTCCTCTGGGTCCCCACCCGCGACGGCACCCGCTATGTGTCCGTCGCCCAGATGCGGCCCAACACCGGCCCCACCTCCTACCAGGACGACATGGTCGGCCACCTGGTGCCGCGCGGCCGCCGCCCGCTGCTGGACGCGGCGCTGGACGAGGGCCGGATCGTGCGCGAGGGCGACCCGGAGTGGCGCGAGGAGGTGCCCGTACGGGTCGAGTCGATCCCCGTACGCAGGGAGGGCCGGGTCCTCGGGGTGATCGCCCGCAACACCAACCTGCTCACCGTCCGCACCCCGTCCCGCCTGGAGCTCACCTACCTCCAGTCCGCCTCCGACCTGGCCCAGATGATCGCCGCCGGGTCCTTCCCGTTCCCCGGCCAGCAGGTCGACATGGACGCCTCGCCGCGGGTCGGTGACGGGCTGGTCCGGCTCGACGCCGACGGCGTCGTCCAGTACGCCAGTCCCAACGGCCTCTCCGCCTACCACCGCCTCGGGCTCGCCTCCGACCTCGTCGGACAGCACCTCGGCGGGATCACCGCCGAACTCGCGCCTTCGCGGGGCCCGGTGGACGAGGCACTGGTCAAACTGGCCAGCGGTTACGCGCCCCGTGAGTTCGAGGTCGAGTGCACGGGCGGGGTGATCCAGCTCCGGGCGATCCCGCTCAAGCCCAAGGGGGTCCGGATCGGCTCCCTGGTCCTGCTCCGCGACGTCACGGAACTGCGCCGCCGTGAGCGCGAGTTGATCACCAAGGACGCCACCATCCGGGAGATCCACCACCGGGTGAAGAACAACCTCCAGACGGTGGCGGCCCTGTTGCGGCTGCAGGCCCGCCGGATGGACTCGGAGCAGGGCCGCGAGGCGCTCAACGAGGCGGTACGGCGCGTCGGTTCGATCGCCATCGTGCATGAGACGCTGTCCCAGAATCTGGACGAGCGGGTGGAGTTCGACGAGATCGCTGACCGGGTCCTCGCCATGGTCGCGGAGATCTCGCCGGGCAAGGTGACCTGCCGCCGGACGGGACGCTTCGGCATCCTGGACGCGGAAGTGGCCACTCCGCTGGCCATGGTCCTCACCGAAGTGCTGCAGAACGCCCTGGAGCACGCCTTCGGCGTCGCCGAGTCGGGGACGGTCGAGGTCTCCGCGGTCCGGGGCGGTTCGCCCACGGAGGCGCGGCTGCTGATCACCGTTCAGGACGACGGCTGCGGTCTGCCCGAGGGGTTCGACCCGCAGCGCACCGGCAATCTCGGGCTCCAGATCGTGCGGACGCTGGTGGAAGGTGAGTTGAGCGGGACGTTCGGCATGGTGCCGGCGCCGGAACGCGGCACCCGCGTCATCCTCGACATCCCGGTCCGCGCCGACAAGTAGTCGTCGAGCGAGCGGCCGACAAGCGGCAGCCGTAGCCGCCGCCCGGACCGGAGCGGCGGGACAGCAGAGAGCCCGGACCGTTGGTGAACGGTCCGGGCTCTCTGGTCAAGCATGCGCTTCGGGGGTACTGCGCGCTGCGACTCGGGGGAGGGCGGGGTGATGCGTACGCTCTGTACGCGCCGCCGGGCTCAGGTTCGTAGCGGTGGCGTCGGTCAGGCGCTGGCGTTGCGCGCCCGGTTGCGAGCGGCGCGGCGCTTCATTGCGCGGCGCTCGTCCTCGCTGAGGCCACCCCAGACACCCGAGTCCTGGCCGGACTCGAGCGCCCACTGCAGGCACTGCTCCATGACGGGGCAGCGACGGCAGACGGCCTTGGCTTCCTCGATCTGCAGCAGCGCAGGACCGGTGTTGCCGATGGGGAAGAACAGCTCCGGGTCTTCCTCACGACAAACGGCGTTGTGACGCCAGTCCATGGCTGCTACCTCTCCTTGGTATACGTACTGTGGCTTGTGAATGTGAACGCTTTCACGAATCCCCCCGCAGGTGTCGGGCCGACGCCCAGATGAACTGGTTGTGGTCCTGTGAAGTGAGGAGGGGTTCTGGCTCTCAGTGGAGGCCGTTGTTGCGGGCCGTCCCGATCGCCATGTAGAGATTCGCAAACCTCGGCGGCGGATACAACCCCTACAGGAAAGTTTTTTTTGATTCCTCGGTGTCGGCTAGGTCACAGCCGTACTTCTAGAGGGTGGAAGCCAGTCCAAACGTTCGAGTTAAAGGACTTTGGTCCCTTCCGCTCACACAATCACACGCAGTGCACGGCGTACGCCTGTGAACGTCACACTTGTGCGTACCCCCAGGTGGTCACCGTCCATCTGGAAGGGCAGTGGAGCCTTTGAATGCAAGGTGAAGTCTGTGAGGTCATGCAGTGAAACCGCGTGCTTACCGCGCGGCCCCTTTTCGGGGCTCGAAGTGAGCAGCTGGGTCGCGTAGCGGGTGACCGCCGCCGTCGACAGCCGCCGCAGGCCGAGGACGTCCAGGGCGGTGTCGAACGAGGCCTTCGGGGAGGCGTACATCGGGCGGTTCCCCAGGTAGGTCCAGGGTGCCGTATTGCAGATTATGGAGAGCGCGAGCTCGGTGACCGGCTGCTGTCCGGGCACTTCGAGCGTGATCATTCCCTGCCGGCGGTGTGGTTCCTCAAGGAATTGGCGCAGTACCTGGCGGACGTAGAGCGCGTGGGTCGACCGCTTTCCCTGTTCCCGTCGCTGTTCGACCCGGCCGATGACGCCCGCGTCGAATCCGAGACCGGCGCAGAAGGTGAACCAGCGTTCCGGCACGGATTCGTCCTCCGTGCCCGGGGTGCCGGCCGCCAGTCCGAGTCCGACGGTGCGCTCCGTACGGTTGGCCAGGGCGTCCAGAATGGCGCCGGTCGCCTCCACCGCGTCGTTGGGCAGCCCGAGGGCGCGTGCGAAGACGTTGGTGGAGCCGCCGGGCACGACGGCGAGTTTCGGCAGGTTGTCGATGTCGGGTCCGTTGTGCAGCAGGCCGTTCACGACCTCGTTGACCGTGCCGTCACCGCCGAGCGCCACCACGAGATCGATGTCGTCGCTGTCGGCGGCCCGGCGCCCCAGGTCGCGGGCGTGCCCGCGGTACTCGGTGGTCACGGCCTCCAGCTTCATCTCGCTGGCCAGCGCGTGGATGAGCACATCACGGGTGCGGGCACTGGTGGTGGTAGCAGCTGGATTGACCACAAGAAGTGCGCGCATGTCCGCCAGACTACCTACCGCGGGGTATGGGCCTGAAGTCCTGCCCGATGGCCTTCACGCAGGGTGACGGAGTGGGAGCGGTGGGCCGATCGCGGCCGCCGCGTTCCGGTGGATTCGCCACCCCGGCTTCGCGTCCGCGGCTCCGGAGTGCCAACCTGCATGGGTGAGTACTCAGGAGAACGCGCCCTCGTCGATGCCTCTGGTGGAACCGCCGAAGCCGGCCAGGATCACGCTCGTGGCCGGACTCAACGCCCTGGAGGGTGCGGCCCTCGTCATGGGCGGGATCTACATGCTGGTGATGGGGCTGCTCGGCCGCCCCGAGAGCCCGCAGCAGGCCGAAATGGGCGGTCTGACGCTGATCGCGCTCGGGCTGATCCCGCTGTTCGCCGCCCGCGGACTGCTGCTGCGGCGCAGCTGGAGCCGGGGCCCCGCCCTCATCACCCAGATCATCGCGCTGCCGGTGGCGTGGACGCTGCTGCGCTCCCAGGGGGTGCTGATCCCGGCCGGGATCGTCCTGGCGGCGGTGTCGCTGACGGCGCTGTACCAGCTGGCCAGGCCGACGACGATCGGCGCCCTGGGGATCCGCCGGCCGGGCGCGGAGCCCGCACCGGAGACCGACAGGGACACCGCCGCCTGACGCGTACGCGTGAACCGGGGCGCGGGCGGCCGCCGGTCTCCCGGGGCCGCGCGCCGTACGGCTACTCCTCGACGAGCAGCCGCTCGCGCAGCTGTGCCAGCGTTCGGGCCAGCAGCCGCGAGACGTGCATCTGCGAGATGCCGACCTCCTGGGCGATCTGCGACTGGGTCATGTTGCCGAAGAACCGGAGCAGCAGAATGCGCTTCTCGCGGGGCGGGAGGTCCTCCAGCAGCGGCTTGAGCGACTCCCGGTACTCGACGCCCTCCAGCGCCTCGTCCTCGGAGCCGAGCGTGTCCGCGACCGCGGGGGACTCGTCGTCCGTGTCCGGCACATCCAGGGAGAGCGTGCTGTAGGCATTGGCCGATTCCAGCCCCTCCAGCACCTCCTCCTCGGAGATGCCGAGCCGCTCCGCCAGCTCGTGCACCGTGGGCGAACGGCCGTGCTGCTGGGACAGCTCCGCGGTCGCCGTGGTCAGCGAGAGCCGCAGCTCCTGGAGGCGGCGCGGCACCCGCACCGCCCAGCCCTTGTCGCGGAAATGACGCTTGATCTCACCGACGACCGTGGGCGTGGCGTACGTCGAGAACTCGACACCCCGCTCCGGGTCGAACCGGTCCACCGACTTGATCAGGCCGATCGTCGCGACCTGGGTCAGATCGTCCAGCGGCTCGCCCCGGTTGCGGAACCGCCGGGCCAGGTGCTCCACGAGCGGCAGATGCATCCGGACCAGCCGGTTGCGCAGTTCGGCCTTCTCGGGCGAGCCCTCGGGGAGCTTGCCCAGCTCGATGAACAGCGCCCGCGCCCCGCTGCGGTCGTGTGGATCGTGGTGCCTGTGCTCGCTCATCTGGCCCGCCCGCTCCGCCTGCGACTGCTCCACCGCGACCGTACGGCCGGCGGAGCCGTCCGCCCCGTCCACCGCACGGGGCAGGTCCGCCTCATCCACCGGATGAGTCAGGGCCTGCTGGTCCGGGATGCCTGCCGCGTGCACCACCCCTGGTCGGATCGTCTCGTCCCGCACAGGACCGTCCCCGTTCCCGTTGCTCACGCCGGCCCGGGTCCCGCGCCGCGCTGTTTGTACAGGCTGATGCTGACCGTCCGGTCGTCGGCGACCGTGGAGTCGACCTTCCCCGCCAGTGCCGAGAGCACCGTCCAGGCGAAGGTGTCACGTTCCGGGGCCCGCCCGTCCGTCGTGGGGGCCGATACCGTCACCTCAAGTGAGTCGTCGATGAGACGGAAGACGCAGCTGAGGACGGAGCCGGGCACGGCCTGCTGAAGCAGGATCGCGCAGGCCTCGTCGACCGCGATGCGAAGATCCTCGATCTCGTCGAGAGTGAAGTCCAAGCGCGCTGCGAGGCCGGCCGTGGCCGTACGCAGCACCGACAGGTAGGCACCCGCAGCGGGCAGCCGGACCTCTACGAAGTCCTGATTCCCGGGCTCGCCTGCGATCTGGGACACCCTCACCTCCAAGGTGGCACAAACTCATTCGAGGATCCGGGAAGAGTGCCCCGGAGCCATGCGGTACGTCTTCGGTTCTTGGTCCGGCGACGCTATCGCGATCCATGATGCCGTGTCGCCAAGACCCCGTCCCATGACTGTCACTCATGGTAAGCACATGGGTACGCACAGTGGCTAGAGGTCTGTGGCGGTCAATTACGAACAACAGGCGCCGGTTTGACGTACCCAGACGTCAGACGATCGAACCGTGCTCGAAGCACCAACGCCAGCTTTCACCGGGCTCGAAGCTCCGCATCACCGGATGACCGGTCTCCTTGAAGTGCGTCGTGGCGTGCTGCATCGGTGACGAATCGCAGCAGCCGACGTGGCCGCAGACCAGGCAGAGCCGCAGTTGCACGGGGTGGGTGCCGGCTGCCCGGCATTCGAGACAGGCATCACTGAGGGGTGCGGGCTCGGGGCGCGGCAGATCTGATACGTGCGGGCACTCACTCATGATTGCCAGGTTACGACGGATGCGAGGACCGTGAGATGGACGCGTTGCCACTGGTGGCACTGGTCGCGGCGAGCGCGGCGGTGGCGGGGCTGGCCCGCCGTACCCCGGTGCCGGCCCCGCTGCTTCTGGTGGCGATGGGGCTGATCGGCAGCTACGTGCCGGGGGTGCCGACGTACACCCTGAACGCGCACATCGTGCTGCCGCTCCTGCTGCCACCGCTGCTCTACACCGCCGCGGTCGACAGCTCCTACCTCGACCTGCGGGCCAACCTCCGCCCCGTCGCGCTGCTCTCCGTCGGCTACGTGCTGTTCGCGACCGTCGCGGTCGGCTGGCTGGCCTACCGGCTGGTGCCCGATCTGCCGCTCACCGCCGCACTGGTGCTGGGCGCCGTGATCGCCCCGCCGGACGCCGTGACGGCCGCGGCCATCGCCCGCCGGGTCGGCCTGCCCGCCCGGGTCACGACGATCCTCCAGGGCGAGTCCCTGGTGAACGACGCCACCGCGATCACCGCGTACAAGGTGGCCCTCGCGGCGGCCGTGGGCGAGGGGGTGAGCTGGGGCGCCGGGATCGGGGAGTTCTTCCTCGCGTCGGTCGGCGGCGTCGCGGTCGGCCTGGTGCTCATGGTGCCGCTGCACTGGCTCCGCACGCACCTCAAGGAGGCGCTGCTCCAGAACACCCTGTCGCTCCTGATCCCCTTCGTGGCGTACGCGGCCGCCGAACGGGTGCACGCCTCCGGAGTGCTCGCGGTGGTCGTCGTCGCGCTCTACCTGGGCCACCGGTCCTGGCAGGTCGACTTCGCGACCAGGCTCCAGGAGGCGGCCGTCTGGAAGATGGTCGCCTTCGTCCTGGAGTCCGCGGTCTTCGCGCTGATCGGCCTCCAGCTGCCCTTCGTACTGAAGGGGCTCGGTACGTACGCCGTCGCGGACGCCCTCTGGTACGCCGTGGCGGTCTTCCTGGCGGTCGTAGTGGTCCGGTTCATCTGGGTCTATCCGGCGACCTACCTGCCCCGGCTGTCCAGACGGATCAGGGACCGGGAGCCCGGGACGGACTGGACCGCGCCGCTCATCGTCGGATGGGCCGGGATGCGCGGCGTCGTCTCGCTGGCCATCGCGTTCTCCATCCCGATGGCCACGGCCGACGGCGCGGACTTCCCGGCCCGCAACCTGGTGCTCTTCCTGACGTTCACCACGGTCATCGGCACGCTGGTCATCCAGGGGCTCACCCTGCCGCTCCTGGTGCGCGTCCTGAGGCTCCCCGGGCGCGACCGGCAGGCCGAGACCCTCGCGGAGGCGCAGGCGCAGAGCGAGGCGTCCGCGGCCGCGGAAGCGCGGCTGGAGGAGCTGCTCGCGGACGAGCGCAACCGGCTGCCGCAGCCGCTCACCGACCGGCTGCGCACCGTCCTGGAGCGGCGCCGCAACGCCGTGTGGGAGCGGCTGGGGGCGTCGAACCCGGTGACGGGGGAGTCGGCCGACGACACCTACCGGCGCCTCGCCGGCGAGATGATCGAGGCCGAGCGGGAGGTCTTCGTGCGGCTGCGGGACGAGCGCGGCATCGACGACGAGATGATGCGGACCCTGCTCAGGCGCCTCGACCTGGAGGAGGCGGCGGCCTACCGGGAGGAGTCGGACTGAGGGGCACCGGGCGGTTCCGCCGGTTCCGGACGTCCGGTGATCACGGCGGCGACCGCGCTCCCGGCGGGGAACGCGCCCTCCCCGGCCAGCGTCGTGAGCGCGTAGAGGAGTTTGGCCACATAGAGCCGCTCGACCGGCAGCCCGTGCCGGTCCTCGAAGTCGTCCGCGAAGGCGTGCAGGGCGTCGGTGGTGCGGGCGTAGCCGCCGAAGTGGAACCGCTCGTCCAGGGACCAGTCGCCGGCCGGTCCGCCGAAGGCCTCCCGCTGGAGGCCGCGTACCGCGTCGCCCAGGAAGCCGCCGCGCAGGACGGGGACGCCGAGCGCGCGCTGCCCCGGCGCGAGACCGGCGGCGAGGCCCGCCAGGGTGCCGCCGGTGCCGCAGGCCACGGCGGCCACATCGGCCAGGCCGCGCAGCTCGTGCCCGAGCTCTGTGCAGCCCTGTGCGGCCAGGGCGTTGCTGCCGCCCTCCGGGATGACCTCGCACGCGCCGTGGGCGCTCAGCAGCCCGGCCAGGACCTCTGGATCGGCCTTGGCGCGGTAGGTCGCACGGTCCACGAAGTGCAGTCGCATCCCGTCGGCGGCGCACCTCGCCAGCGAGGGGTTGAGCGGCCGGTGGGCCAGCTCGTCGCCGCGGACGACACCGACGGTGCGGAAGCCGAGCAGCCGTCCCGCGGCGGCCGTGGCCCGCAGGTGGTTGGAGTACGCCCCGCCGAACGTCAGCACGGGACGTCCGGCGGCGGCGAGCAGGTTCGGGGCGAGCTTGCGCCATTTGTTGCCCGGCAGGTCCGGGTGGATCAGGTCGTCGCGCTTGAGCAGCAGCCGTACGCCGTACCGGCCGAAGCGGTCGTCCTCGGCCGGCTGCAGGGGGGACGGAAGCACCGGCCGCAGCCGGGGAAGGCCGGGCGGACCGGGCGGTGTGGCGGGCATGACCTCATTGTGGACGTGCCCGCTGGTGGACGTGCCCCGGGTCGCGGACGGGCTCCTGGCGGACCGTGCGCGGCTACTTCATGCGGTCATGGATCCTGTCCCGCATATCGGCCATCGTGAAGCCGCGCGGGTCGACCTTGCCCGGCTGCCACTCCAGGTGCCCGACGACCGACTTGGACGTCCAGCCGTGATGGCGGCAGACCGCGGCCGCGGCCTTCTCGATGGCTTCGAGCTGGACGTCGGGCCAGGGGTCCTTCCCGTCGCCGAGGTTCTCGCACTCGAAGCCGTAGAAGTGCCGGTTCCCGTCGGTGTCGGCCTCGTTGTCCGGCGGCAGGCTCTTCTCCGCGATGACGGCGCGCAGTACGTCTCCGTCGCCGAGGCCGGCGTGGTTGGCCCTGCCATAGCCGACCAGGTGGACGGTGCCGTCCTTGGCGATGACGCCGTGGCACAGCGGCCCCGGCAGATCGCTGTGGCCGTCGCGGCAGAGCTGGACGGTGGCGGCGGTGCCCTTGGTGACGGTGTGGTGGATCATCACGCCGTGGACCGGGCCCCAGTCGCCCTGCTGGTTGCGGTTGTGGGTTCGCCAGTCGCCTACCTGCACGACGGTGAGCCCCTCGTCCTTCAGGGCGGCGAGGAAGGTGCTCGCGGACATGGGTGAGGACATGGCCGACTCCTTTGCGCGTGGGGGGAGATATGCCCGTATAGCGCTTGTACCCGGCGGACAGGGCCACGATCCAGTCATGGGCTGTTGACGGGACCCTGTTCGGGCGGTGTGCGAGCCGATCCGGTCAGTTCCGCGAGCACCGGCCGGGGTTCAGTCCCGGGCGAGCCACAGGTCGGGGCCGAACACCTCGTAGTGGATGTCGGCGGCGGGGACGCCCTTGGCGAGCAGCTGGGTGCGCACGGACCGCATGAAGGGCAGCGGGCCGCACAGATAGGCGTGGGTGCCGGACGGGACGGCCAGGTCCGTCAGATCGACCGGGCCCGTGCGGTTCCCGGGGTGGCCAGGTGCCGGATTCTCGTACCAGAAGTGCGCCGAGGCGTCGGGGAGTCCGCCGGTGAGCGTGGCGTGGTCGGCGCGCAGGGCGTGGTCGTCGGGGGAGCGGTCGCCGTGCACGACGGTGACCGGGGTGCGGTGGCCGTCGTTCGCCAGTTGCTCCAGCATCGAGAGCATCGGGGTGCATCCGATGCCCGCGGAGGCGAGCAGGAGCGGGGCGCCGGGGGAGTCCAGCACGAGATCGCCGTACGGGGCCGAGACGCTGAGCAGGTCGCCGGGCCGGACCCGGTCGTGCAGCTGCCGCGAGACCTCGCCGTCCGGGGTGCCGTCCCCGTGGACCCGCTTGACGGTGATCGAACGGAGCGGGGAGCCGGGGGCGCAGGAGAGGCTGTACTGGCGTATCTGGCGGGCGCCGTCCGGGAGTTCGCACCGGACCGAGACGTACTGGCCGGGGCGGAAGCCGGGGGCGGGCGCACCGTCGGCGGGGCGGAGCCGGAAGGTGACGACGTCCGAGGTCTCCTCGGTCCGGGAGACGACCTCCCAGTCCCGCCACACGTCACCGGCGAGCACTCCCTGCCGCGCGTACAGCCGCTCCTCGATCGCTATGAGGGCGTTGGCCATCAGCCAGTAGACCTCGTCCCAGGCGGCGGCGACCTCCGGGGTCACTGCGTCACCGAGCACCTCGGCGATGGCGGCGAACAGGTGGGTGTGGACGACGTCGTACTGGCCGGCCGTGATCCCGAGCGAGGCGTGCTTGTGCGCGATGCGGCCGAGCATGACGTCGGGGCGGGTGTCCGGGTGCTCGACCAGCTGTGTCGCGAAGGCGGCTATGGAACCGGCGAGCGCCTGGCGCTGGGCCCCGGAGGCCTGGTTGCCGCGGTTGAAGAGATCGCGCAACAGCTCTGGGTGGGCGTCGAACAGCTTGCGGTAGAAGAGATCCGCGATGTCTCCGATGGCCGCGCCGACGGCGGGCAGGGTGGCACGGACGGTGGCGGTCGACTGCTCGGAGAGCATCGTGACTCCTCGTTTTTGAATTGGCATTCAAGATGCGTATTTATGGGCGAGGTGGGGACGGGGTGGGGTGAGGGGGTCTTCGTCCGGTGTCCGGGCCTGGGGTGGTTCAGTCTCCGGGCGGTCGTCCGCCGCTGATGCCGATCAGGAGCGGTCCGGTGGGGGAGGTGACGAGTTCCGCGACGGTGAGCGGGTCGAGTGCGGCGTAGAAGGCTTCCGCCGCCTCGCGCAGCGCTCCGCGCAGCCGGCACGCCGACCGCAGCGGGCACGGGGTGGCGCCCTCGCAGTCGACGACGTCGCCGGGGCCCTCCAGCTCGCGGACGAGCCCGCCGACCGACGCGGTCCGGCCGTCCGGGGTGAGGGTGAGCCCGCCGCCCCGGCCCCGTCGCGCCTCGACCAGACCGAGGTGCTGGAGCCGGGCCACGACCTTCGCGGCGTGGGAGTACGGCACCTGCATGGCCGCCGCCACTTCGCGGGTGGTCGGCGGATCCTCGTTCTCCACGACGGCGAGGCGCATCAGTACGCGCAGGGCCACGTCGGTGAATCTCGTCAGCCGCATGGCCGTCACGGTAGATAATTGGTATTCGGGATGCAAGTTAACCGCACGGGCATCGCGCAGCGTAGTGCCCAGCCCAAAGCCCGATTAGTCACACTCTTTTGTGTAATGGCGCGCCGAGGCACCTGCTGAAAGGCTTCTTCAGCAGGTCAGCCGATGATGGAGAGGACGCCAGATGTCCGTTGGTGAAGAGGTTCAGAACGCGCAGGTGCCGCCGCAGCAGAGTCTTGGCACGGCAGCCGCGCGGAACCTCGCGACGACCACCAAGTCCGCCCCGCAGATGCAGGAGATCACCTCGCGGTGGCTGCTGAAGATGCTTCCGTGGGTCCAGGTGCAGGGCGGCACATACCGGGTGAACCGCAGGCTGAGCTACTCGGTCGGCGACGGCCGGGTGACCTTCGTGCAGACCGGTGACCGGGTGGCGGTCATCCCCGCCGAGCTCGGTGAACTCCCGGCCCTGCGGGACTTCGGGGACGAGGAGGCGCTGGCGGAGCTGGCCCGGAGGTGCGAGCAGCGTGACGTCCCCGCCGGACAGCTCCTGGCCACGGCCGGTGACGCGGCGGACCGGGTCTTCCTGCTGGCGCACGGCAAGGTCGAGAAGATCGGCACCGGCCCCTACGGGGACGAGACGGTGCTCGGGGTGCATGCCGACGGGGCCTACTTCGGTGACCACTCCCTCGTGGAGGGCGACGCCCTCTGGGAGTACACGGCCCGCGCCGTCACGAACTGCACGGTACTGACGCTGCAGCGCGCCGATGTGCTCAACCTCGCGGAGCGGTCCGAATCGCTGCGCGAGCACCTCGCCGGACTGCTGGCCATCCCGCAGCAGCGCACCAACACCTACGGCGAGGCGGCCATCGACCTGTCCGCGGGACACGTCGGGGAGGCCCTCGTCCCGCACACGTTCGTCGACTACGACGCCGCGCCCCGCGAGTACGAACTGAGCGTCGCGCAGACCGTGCTGAAGGTCCACAGCCGGGTCGCCGACCTGTACAACCAGCCGATGAACCAGACCGAGCAGCAGTTGCGGCTCACGGTCGAGGCGCTGCGCGAGCGCCAGGAGCACGAGCTGATCAACAACCGCGAGTTCGGCCTGCTCAACAACTGCGACTACGGCCAGCGGCTCCAGCCCCACGACGGCGTCCCTGGCCCGGACGACATGGACGAACTGCTCTCGCGCCGCCGCGGATCGAAGCTCTTCCTGGCCCACCCCCGGGCCATCGCCGCCTTCGGCCGTGAGTGCAGCAAGCGCGGCCTGGTCCCGGAGAGCGTGGACGTCGGCGGTCACCGCATCGCGACCTGGCGCGGGGTTCCGATCTTCCCGTCCAACAAGATCCCGGTCAGCGACGCCCGCACCACCTCGATCATCTGCATGAGGACCGGCGAGGCGGAGCAGGGCGTCGTCGGGCTCCAGCAGACGGGCATCCCCGACGAGATCGAGCCCAGCCTGTCGGTCCGCTTCATGGGGATCGACGAGCAGGCGATCATCTCCTACCTCGTGACGGCCTACTACTCGGCGGCCGTACTGGTGCCGGACGCCCTCGGTGTCCTGGAGAACGTCGAGGTAAGCCGCTGGCGTTAGTCCGTGTCCGCGGCGGGTCCCGCCGCCACCGGCGGGACCGCCGCCCGGCACGCGCCGCGGTTCCCAGAGACCACAGCAACCACCCACGCCCTGGCCCGGAGCGACAGCGTCCGGGCCGGGACGGCAACGCCCGGGGCGACCGATTGACCATGACCCGTACCGACGCCGCGACCGAGGGCAACGAGGCCGCGGCTCTTCTGGAGTACACCCGATCCCTCGTCGATCCCCACCTGCGGGCGGCGGTCGCCTCGCTGCCCGGATCCATCCGGCGCGTCGCCATGTACCACTTCGGCTGGCAGCACGCCGACGGCAGCCCGGCCGACGGCGGTGCGGGCAAGGCGATCAGGCCGGCGCTCGTGCTGGCCGCCACCCGGGCGCTCGGAGGTGACCCCAGGGACGCCGTGCGGGCGGCCGTCGCCGTGGAGCTGGCGCACAACTTCACCCTGCTGCACGACGACGTCATCGACGAGGACCGGACCCGCCGTCACCGCGCCACCGCCTGGACGGTGTTCGGCATCCCGGATGCCGTCATCGCGGGCGACGCCATGCTGGCCCTCGCCCAGCGGCTGCTGGCCGAGGACGCCCGAGCGGTGTCGCCGCGCGCCTCGGCCCGGCTCTCGACCTGCGTCATCGAACTGTGCGCCGGCCAGCAGGCCGACTGCGCCTTCGAGGAACGGAGCCCGGAGGAGGTCACGCTGGACGAGTGCCTCACCATGGCCACGGCCAAAACGGGTGCCCTGCTCGGCTGCGCCTGCGCGCTGGGCGCGCTCTACGCGGGCGCCGACGAGCGTGCCGTCGGAGCCATGGACGGTTTCGGCCGGGAGGCCGGGCTGGCCTTCCAGCTGATCGACGACCTCATCGGCATCTGGGGCGACCCGGCCCAGACGGGGAAGCCGGTCGGGGCCGATCTCGCCGCCCACAAGAAGTCGCTGCCCGTGGTCGCCGCGCTCACCTCCGGGACCCCCGCGGCCGCGGAGCTGGCCGCGCTCTACCGGGGCGCGATGAACACGGTCGGCGAGGTGAGCCGCGCGTCCGACGCCGTCGACCGGGCGGGCGGCCGCGACTGGGCGCAGGTCTGCGCCGCGGACCGGATGGCGCGGGCCGTGCACCACCTGTCCCGAGCGGTGCCCGACCTGTCCGCGGCGGGCGACCTCCTGGCCCTGGCGGAGTTCGTCACCCGCCGGACCCACTGAGCGAAGGAGCGAAAGGGCAGAGAAACGCAGGAGCGACAGAGAAACGCAGGAGCGACAGAGAACCGCAGGAGCGGCGGAGGAACGCAGAAGCGAAGAGCAAGCGGAGGAGCAGAGGAACGAGGGAGCAAAGGGGCGAAGGGGCGTGATGCGGTGGGTCGGTGATCGGCCGAGGTCACAGGCCTCGCGCGGCGAAGTGGAGGGCGGCAGGGGGAGTGTCCGAGGCACGGGCTACAGTCCCTGCCCATGACAGATGAGTCGTGGGCAGGGTGGTACCGGGACCGGCAGGGATCCGATGCCGTCATCCTCACCACCGACGGACAGCAACTCCGCCTCCGTATCCGGGGAATCGACTTCGTGGGCGAGAGCTTCGACGGCCTCCGTCCCGCGCCGGGCACGCCGGACCAGGGCGAGATGTTCGCCCTGGCGGACGGGGTGCTCAACGACTGCGTCCTGGAATGGGACCTGCCGTTCCCGGTCGTCGCGGACGGGGTGCCCGAACAGGCGCGGCTCAGCTGCCTGTTGTCCCTGCGCCGGCCGGATCCGTACCTCTACCTGGAGCTGCAGTTCGGCGGGGCGGGATTCCGGTCCCACCGGGCCGAGAGCGACTTCGGTTCCGCGCTCGCCACCATCCAGCGGGTTCTTCCGCCCGGGGTGCGGCTCCGGACCTGCATCGCCTGCGCCTTCTCGGACTACTTCCCGGCGCCCGGCCGAGGTCTCTCCGGCGGCCTCGCCTGCTTCCGGGGTGCCAAGGAGGCCTACCGGGGGGCGGACGGGGAGGGCGATGTCCTCGACCTGTGGGACCGGCGCAGCGGATTCGTCCAGGAGACCTACAGCTGCCCGGAGTTCGAGCCCAGGCCGACGGCCGGCGCGGGCACCGGACACCGCGGAGCGTTCCCCCTCGAACTGGCCTGACCGCCCGGCCCGTCCGACCCGCCGACCGGCCTGGCCGACTCACCGCCCGCCACCCTTACCGAACCGTCACCGAGCCCGCCTGACAGCGCGTCACCGTCAGGCGGGCTCCGCATTTTCCGCACTGCCCCCACTGCCCCCTCTGCCCCAACCGCCGCACTGCTCTCACTGCTGCACTGCCCCCGCTGCCGCACTGCCCCAACCGCCGCACCGGCCCGCGTCATTGCCGCAACTTCATTGTTCTACTAGCATGCAAACAATGGAGGTTTCTATGAACCGTAGAAATGTCGGCGGTGCGGCCCTTGCCGCGCTGCCGTTCGTACTCGCCCTCGCTGCCGACCTCATCCTGTTCGCAACCTGGCGTGACCGGCTTCCCGAGCAGATGGCCAGCCACTTCGTCGGCAACGGCCAGGTAGACGACCATGCGAGCCGGGGTTCGTACATCGTTCTCGTCGTAGTGCTGTTCGCCGGGATCGGCGCCCTGTGGGTCCTGATGGCGGTCGCGGGGAAGTACAGCGGCCGCTCGTACGGGAGGGTCGTCGCCAGTGGCTACGCCACCGCCGGAGGTCTCGGCTACCTGATGGCGGTCGTTCTGTACATCAACGTAGATGCCGCCCAGGACGCGCGGGGCCGGGCGCGGGATGTCTCGTTCCCGATGTGGCACCTGGCCGTGGGCGTGGGAGTCGCGGTGCTCGCCTTCGGGCTCGGGCTGCTGCTCGCCGCGCGCTTTCCCCGCGAAGCGGCCCCGGCCGGCAGCCGCCCGGCCCGTGGCGTCGAACGGATCAAGCTGGCCGACGGGGAGGTCGCGGGGTGGGCGCGCAATGCCGGGACCTGGTGGCTGCCGTTGATCCCGCTCGTCGTGCTCGCAGGCGGCATCGTCCTGGTGTTCACCGCCCACTGGATCGCGGCGGTTCCGGCTCTCGTGATCGGCCTGCTCCTCGCGGTCTTCGCCCGTCCGTACGTAACGGTGGACCGGCGCGGCCTCACGGTCTCCGGGGTGCTGCCGTGGCCGAGGATAAGAATCCCGCTCGACCGGATCGAGGCGGCGGACAGCCGTAGGATCAACCCCTTGGCCGAGTACGGCGGCTGGGGCTACCGGATCCGGCCCGGCCGTACCGGAGTCATGATCCGGTCCGGTGAGGGAATCGTGGCGGAACTGGTCGGCGGCCGGCAGTTCGCGGTGACCGTCGAGGACTCGTCGACCGCCGCGGCGCTGCTCAACACCCTCGTCGATCAGCGTCGAACGGATAAATGACCATGCTTTTCCGCGTCGATCCCACTTCCACCGTGCCGCTCGGCGACCAGATCGCGGCCTGCGTGCGCCGTGCCGTCGCCGACGGGACGGTCGGCCCGGGAGAGCGGCTGCCCGCCGCCCGGGTCCTGGCCGAATCGCTGGGCGTCAATGTGCACACGGCGCTGCGCGGCTACCAGCGGCTGCGCGAGGAGGGGCTGATCGAACTGCGCCGTGGCCGCGGCGCGATGGTCGCCGCGGGCGTCTCCCCGCACCGCGCCAGGCTGCTGGACCGGGTACGCGAGATGGTCGGCGGCGCCCGCGAGCTCGGGATGACGGACGACGAACTGCTGGCCCTCGTCCGTACCGAACTGAGCCGCTGACAGCCCCGAGCGAACGCCCGGAGGCTGAACTCAGGCACACGAAGGGCCGGCGGCCCAGGCCGTCGCGCACCCGCGAAGGGCCACCCCGTCCGGCGAGGTGGCCCCTTTCCGCGTGCTGTGGTCAGGAACCGCTGCGGGCGAGCGCGGCCGCGAAGCCGTTCTGCCAGAGGTAGTTCACCTGGTTGCGCTCATTGGTGTTCGGATACGGGTTGGTGCAGGACGGGCCGGGGCCGCCGCCCGACATCAGCTCGCTGCACGGGCCCGAGTAGTGGTCCGGCAGGCCGAGCACGTGCCCGGTCTCGTGGGTCGTGACGCGGGTCGAGTTGTACTGCTGGTTCTGTGCGTAGTCGAGGAAGATGTAGCCGTTGCCGTGTCCGTCGGTGCTGGCGTACGAGCCGCTCGGGTCGTTGCCCTCGTAGTAGGTGAAGTCCGCGTTGGACCCCTCCTGCAACCGGACGTTGGAGACCGAGCTGTTCCAGATCTGCGCGCTGTTGGCTATCTGGGTGCGGAAGCTGGGCGCGTTGGCGGTGCTGTAGACGATGGTGACCGACTGGACGCCCGGGTGGGCGGCCCGCTTCTCGGCCACCGACTTCACGACCGCGTCGAAGAACGCCTTGTTGGCGGCGGCGCTCTCGTGCGATCCGGAGTGGGAGGTGTACGCGACGTGGGGGGCCGGCGCGGAAGAGGCAGGTGCGGGGGCGGCAGAGGCGAGCGCGGGTGCGGTTCCCAGCGCGGCGGCGAGGCCGAAGCCGAGGCCGACCACGGCCGACATGACGGTCCTGGGGTGTCTCATGGGGGGTCTCCTACCAGTTACCTGTCCGAGGAACCCGTCCGATCATCGGACTCGGACGGGGGCGGTACGGAGAGAGTGTGGGTCAATCGGAGCCCCGGCGGATGATGCCAACCGGCGATAGCGCCGCCCTATCACCCGGCCCCAGCTCCTGGGCGAGGGTGCGATGAATCGAGCGGGCACAAACGGTGTCCGGCGTTCCACCTACCGCTGAATTACAGGAGTTTGATGGGATTGGGACGTCTGGTGCGGCATGGCGCCGCCGCCCTACTCTCGGCGGTATGGAGCTTGAGGTGAGGCACCTCAGGGCGCTGTGCGCCATCGCCGAGACCGGCAGCCTGCACCGGGCGGCCCGCAGGCTGGGCGTGAGCCAGCCCTCGCTCACCACCCAGCTGCGCCGGATCGAGAACTCCCTCGGCGCCGAACTGTTCAGCCGCGAACGCACCGGGTGTCGCCCCACCCTGCTCGGCCACGCCGTTCTGAGCCGGGCCCGTCCGCTCGTGGACGGCATGCGGGCGCTGGTCACCGACGCCAGGGCGGAGGCGGACGCGGCCCGGTCCGGCGGCCCCCGGCTGCGGATCGGCTGCACCGCCAGCCGGGTCATCGGCGGCTGGCTGCGCAGGCTGCGCATCCGGCTGCCCGGCACGGACATCACGCTGCGGGTCGACGTGTCCGCCCACGCGCTGCTGCGCGCGGTCGAGGCGGGCCGGCTCGACGTCGCCTTCGTGCACGAGGTGGAGGGCTGCCCGCTGTACGTGCCCGACGGCCTGGTGCAGCGGGTGCTCCTGGACCGCGAACCGCAGTTCGTCTCGATGGCCCGCGACCACCCGGCCGCCGCGCTGCCGGTCGTCGATCTGACCGACCTGGCGGCCGACCGGTGGATGGTCGATCCCACGGTGGACGGCGAATGGGACGGCCTGCGCCGGGTGTTCGGCGCGGCCGGTGTCGCGCCGACCGTGCTGCACGGCGACTACCTCACCGCCGCCTCCCTCGTCGTCCTCGGTGAGGCGGTCGCGCCCTGCCAGCCGACCTCGGGCCCGCGCGACGACATGGCCATCCGCCCGCTGCGCGACGACCCGCTCGCGGTCCGGCTGCTGCTGGTCTCCCGGCCGGGCGCCGACACGGCGGTGGTGTACGGCGAGCTGGAGGCCGCCTACCGGGAGGCGGCCCGGCAGGTCGACGGCTACCACCAGTGGCTCCTGCGCAACCGGAGCCCGCTGGCACGTTCCTCCTGACCGGAACGAGGCGCGTGCCGGAACGAGGCGGACGCCGGAACGGGTCGGTCGGGCACCTGAACGGGTTCGGCGCGCATCGGAACGCGCCCGGCGTGCACCGGAACGCGCCCGGTTCAGCCCGGAGCGAGGCCGGTTCCGGTCCGGGGCGCGGGGAGGCAGAGTCGGGGCATGAGGCTCTTGATGCTGGGTGGTACCGAATTCGTCGGCCGGGCCGTCACCGAGGGCGCGCTCACGCGCGGCTGGGAGGTCACCGTGTTCCACCGGGGCCACCACGAGCCACCGCCCGGCACGGCCGAACTGCTCGGCGACCGCACCGCGCAGGACGGCCTGGCCGCGCTCGAATCCGCCGGAGGGCCGGCGGACGGCTCGTACACCTGGGACCTGGTCGTCGACACCTGGAGCGGTGCGCCCTCGGCCGTACGGGACGCGGCCCGGCTGCTCGCGGGCCGGGCCGGGCGCTACGCGTACGTCTCCAGCCGTTCCGTCTACGCCTACCCGGCCCCGGCAGGCCTGGCGGAGGACGGCCCGGTGGTGGACGGCGCCTCACCGGACGCCGGTGGTGACGTCTCGTACGCCCTGGCCAAACGGGGTGGCGAACTGGCCGCGCTGGACGCCTTCGGCGACCGGGCGCTGCTCGTCCGCGCGGGGCTGGTCATCGGTCCCTGGGAGAACATCGGCAGGCTGCCCTGGTGGCTGACGCGGATCGCCCGGGGCGGTCCCGTGCTGGCCCCTGGGACACCCGGTCTGCCCCTTCAGTACATCGACGCCCGTGACCTCGCCGGGTGGCTGCTGGACGCCGCCGGGAGCGGGCTGAACGGGCCGTACAACCTGGTTAGCCGCCCCGGGCACGCCACGATGGGGGAGCTGCTCGACGCCTGCGTGCGGGTCACCGGCTCCGATGCCGAGCTGCGCTGGACCGCCACGGAGGAGATCCTCGCGGCGGGCGTCGAGCCCTGGTCGGACCTGCCGGTCTGGCTGCCGCCGGGGGAGCTGTACGACAGCCTGCACCAGGGCGACGTCAGCCGGGCGCACGCCACCGGGCTGCGCTGCCGGCCGGTCGGGGAGACGGTCGAGGACACCTGGAAGTGGCTGTGCCAACTGGGCGGCAGCGCACCTCAGCGCCCCGACCGGCCCTCGGTCGGCCTCGATCCGCGGACCGAGGCGAAGCTGCTGGACGGCTGACGGGCTGACGGGGCGGCCGTCCGGGGACGAGCGGGCCGGGCGGTCGGCGGAAGCGGGCGGCCGCCCGGCGTGGCACAGCTGATAAGTACTCAGAAAAGCTGCATATTGCGCTGCATGGGAACGAAAGCGCGCAGAAGCGGTAGAACTCACCGCGTGGCGGTGACGGTGGCGGCGGCGGCAGCCATGGTGGGGGCCCTCGCGCCCACCGCGGCCGCCGACCCGCTGCCGGGAGGACTCGGACCGTGTCTGGGGGACGACTGCCCCACCGACTGGAACGATCCGAACAACGGACCCGTGGTCAACCACGACAGCAACATCAACATCTACGTGGGCGGCGATTACCTGGTCAGGGAGGCGGCGGCCGAAGCCGAGGGGAAGATCGTCACCCTCGGCCGGTTCGACATGAACAAGCGGGCGGGCGCCTCGCAGATCTACAACGTCGGCGTCATCGGAGTGGGATCACGGGTGCCGCCGCCCAACGGGTCCGACTACCTGACGGTGGGCGGCGACCTCAGCATCGCCACCGGACAGCGGCTGCTCGCCGAGGAGGGGCTCAACCACGGTGTGGTGCGGTACGCCCAGAGCCTGACCGGGACGGTGATCCCGGCCGCGGTCCACGAGGCCGGTGCGACCGCCCCGTACACCGCCCTGCGCGACCAGTTGACGGCGGCCAGCCACTGCTACGCCTACGACGACAACAAGGACCACCGCCGCCCGGCGACCGGCAGGGTGCAGATGGACGGCTCCGAGACCTACTTCACCGGCGACGGAACCTCCGCCCTTCAGGTCTTCGCCCTGGACGCCGATCTGGCCACGGGCTCCGGAGGCCAGGAGGGCATCGTCTTCCGCGATATTCCGGACGGTGCGACCGTGCTGGTCAACGTCTACGGAACGGCCCGCAACATCAGCACGTACATGGGTTCGCTGCCCCAGTCCGGGCTCCGCGAGCGGCTGATGTGGAACTTCCCGGACGCCACCGAGGTCGGGCTGAAGGGCACCGGCCAGTTCCAGGGCAGTGTGCTCATCGGGCAGCAGTCCAGCATGGCGAACCTGATGATGAGCGGCACCAACGGCCGTTTCTACACCGCTGGTTCGCTGACCCACACGTCGGAGGGCGAGTCGGGCGGCCAGGAGATGCACGCCTACCCGTTCGACGGCGATCTGCCGGACTGCGACGAGGAGCCGTCCCCGACACCGACACCGACTCCGACTCCGACTCCCACCCCCACCCCAACCCCCACTCCTACTCCCACCCCCACTCCGACAGATACGCCGGGACCGTCGCCGTCGGAGTCGACCCCCAACCCCAGGCCCACCCCCACCCACTCCTGGCCGCACCGGCCCCACCCGGGAGGAGAACTCCCGAACACGGGTTCACGCGGCGGTGAATGGGTGATCGGCGGGATTGCCGCAGCGCTGCTGGTCGCGGGATCGGCGGCCACACTGATGGCCCGCAGGACGCGCCGACGCGGCTGAGACCCACTGGGTCCGGCCTAGCTTTGGCCCATGACCGAACTTCTGCACCTCACCGAAGGCCCGCTGTGGGAGGCGGCCCGCGGGACCGGGACGTACGAGATGTCCACCCGCGGCCGCACCCTGCACGAAGAGGGCTTCATCCACTGCTCGCTGCCCCACCAGCTCCCCGGTGTGGCCGAGATGCTGTACGGCGCCGGGAGCCGGTCCGGAGCTGGTGACCAGGACCTGGTGGTGCTGGTCATCGACACCGAACGGCTCCCCGCGCCCGTCCGGTACGAGTCGGTCATCCCCGGCGGCGAGCAGTTCCCGCACATCTACGGACCGGTTCCGGTCGAAGCGGTCGTGGAGGTGCGCCCCTGGCAGCGCAAGGAAGGCGATCCGATATGACTTCATCCGACGACGACAGGCAGCACAGCCCCGACGACCTCACCGGCGGCCCCCTCACAGCGGTCACCGGCGCGAGCGGTGCGCTCGGCGGCCGGGTCGCCAAGCGGCTGGCCCGGGCGGGCGTCCCGGTCCGGCTGCTGGGCCGCGACCCGTCGCGGCTGCCCGAACTGCCCGGCGCCCACACCGGGCCGGCCGCGTCCTACGGCGACGGGGAGGCGATGCGCCGCGCGCTGGCCGGGGCGCAGACCCTGTTCCTCGTATCGGCGCACGAGAGCCCGGACCGGGTGCGCGAGCACATCAGCGCCGTGGACGCGGCGACGGCGGCGGGCGTCGAACGGATCGTGTACGTGTCGTTCGTCGGCGCGGCGCCCGACGCCACGTTCACCTTCGCCCGGGACCACTGGGAGACCGAGGCGCACATCCGGGTCTCCGGCGTCCGCCACACCTTCCTGCGCGACAGCTGGTACCTCGCGGGCCTCCCGGCGATGACCGGTGCCGACGGCGTGCTGCGCGGCCCGGGAGGGGACGGCCGGGTGGCCGCGGTGGCCCACGAGGACATCGCCGACGCGGCGTCCGCGGTACTGCTGTCCGGCGGCGGCCCCACCGGGGACGCCGCGCACGACGGGGCGACGTACGAACTGACCGGCCCGCGGGCGTTCACCCTCACGGAAGCGGCCGAGGAGCTGAGCCGGGCCACCGGACGGACCATCACCTACGTGCCGGAGACGCGGGAGGAGGCCTACGCCTCCCGCTCGGGGTACGGGGCGCCGGACTGGGAGGTGGCGGGCTGGGTGACGTCCTACGAGGCCATCGCGGCCGGCGAGATGGCCACGGTCTCGGACGCCGTGCAGCGGCTTACCGGCCGGCCGCCCAAGGACCTGGCCACCTACCTCAGGGAGCACCCGGACAGCTACCGGCACCTCCTCCCTCCGGGCTGAGGGCGTCGTGCGCACGGAGACCCCGTGGGGCCCCTGGGACCCACTGTCCCTCCCCGGAACCGTCGGCCTGCTCGCCCCGCTGCGCGGCCCGTGGTGGATCGCGGGCGGGTACGCGGTCGAGCTGGCCGTCGGCCGCTCCTACCGTGAGCACGGTGACATCGATGTGCTCCTGCTGCGCCGGGACCAGCTCGCCGTCCAGCGGACACTGCCGGGCTGGGAGTGGTGGGCCGCCGATCCGCCCGGCACGCTGCGGCCCTGGAAGCCCGGCGAGATCCTGCCGGGGGACGTCCACGACATCTGGTGCAGGCCGGGGCCGGACGAGCCGTGGCGCGTCCAGTTCATGCTCGACGACGTGGCGGGCGGCGACTGGGTGTTCCGGCGCGATCCCAGGATCAGGCTGCCGCTTGACCGGCTGGGCGCGGTCTCCGGGGACGGCGTCCCGTACGTCGTGCCGGAGGTCCAGCTGCTGTACAAGTCCCGGTCCCGGCGCCCCAAGGACGAGCAGGACTTCGCGGCCGCGCTGCCCGTTCTCGGTGACGACCAGCGCGCCTGGCTGACCGAGACGATCACCCTGGCCGCAGGCGCGGACCACCCCTGGGCGGCGCGGCTGCGGGCGGCTTGAGGCCGACATCCTTGGGCGGTGCGGTTGCGGGCGGGTTGAGCCCGGCAGCCTTGGGCGGTGCGGTGCGGTGCCGGCAGGTTGAGGCCGGCGGCCTTGGGCAGCGCGGTGCGGGCGGGTTGAGCCCGGCATCCCTGGGCGGTGTGGTTCCGGGCGGGCTGAGCGCGGCATCCTTTGGCGGCGCAGCTGAGCCCGGCATCCTTGGGCGCGCGGCTGCGGGGCGGGTTGAGCCCGGCAGCCCTGGGAGGCCCGGCTGAGCCGGCTCAGCTCACGTACGCGCCCGCCCTGGCGGCCGCCGCGGCGGCGTCGGCAGCGCGGTCTGCGGCCGCCGCGTCGAGCGGGTCGCCGCTGGCCAGCAGGCGGTAGTAGAGCGGCGCCGAGACGGCTCGGATCACCTCGTCCGGATCGGTGCCCGCGGGCAGCTCCCCGCGCTCGACGGCCTCGGTGACGCAGCCGGACCATTCCTTGATGCGGATCGCGTAGAAGCGGTGCAGCGCCGCCGCCGTGCGCTCGTCGCAGGTCGCCGCCGCGATCACCGAGCGGAACAGGGCCCCCTGGCGGGGGTCGGTGAGGGTGCTGAGCACGAGCCGGGCGTTGGCCCTGAGGTCCTCGTCCAGCGAGCCGGTCGCCGTGCGCGGGGAGGACTGCTCGGCCATGTCGTCGAGCAGCTCCGCGATCAGCCCGGTGGGGCTCGACCAGCGGCGGTAGACGGTCGTCTTGCCGACCTCCGCGCGGCGCGCGACATCGGCGAGGTCGAGGCGGTCGAAGCCGTGTTCCGCCAGCGCGTCACCCGCCGCGCGCAGGACGGCCTCCCGGACCCGGGCGGTGCGCCCGCCTGGCCGGACCGTACCGGGTTCCACACCCTCAGACGTCATAACGGGTCTCCAGTTCCATTAATACCCTCTCCTCTGCTACGGTCACCTCACCTTAACGGAACTACGGAACCGTTAACACCTCGACCCGAGGAAGGCCGGCCATGTCCGCACCCAGCCAGACCCCGTCCCGCGCACCTTTTGACGCCACGCCACCCGTGGACGCCGCTCCTCCGCCGCCGCCCCGGATGACCGGCCGGCAGAAGCTCGTACTCGCTCTTCTCCTGGGCGCCCAGTTCATGATCGCGGTGGACTTCTCGATCCTGAACGTCGCACTGCCCGTCGTCGGCGAGGGCCTCGGCTTCGCTCTCGCGGACCTCCAGTGGATCGCCACCGCGTTCGCCCTCGCCGCCGCCGGATTCACGCTCCTGTTCGGCCGGGTGGCCGATCTCGTCGGACGCAAACGCCTGTTCGTCGGCGGCATGATCGTCCTCGGCCTCTCCTCGGCACTGGGCGGACTGGCGACCTCCCCGGAGGTGCTGCTCACCGCCCGGGTCCTCCAGGGTCTCGCCACCGCGGCCGTCACCCCGGCCGGACTCGCCCTGCTGACCACGGCCTTCAAGGAGGGCCCGCTGCGCGAACGCGCCCTGGGCCTCAACGGGGCGCTGATGTCCGCCGGGTTCACGGCGGGCGCGATCCTCGGCGGGCTGCTCACCGATCTGCTCTCCTGGCGCTGGGCGTTCTTCGTCAACGTGCCCGTCGCCGCGCTCGTCGTCGCCCTGGCCCCGTCCGTCATCGCCGACTCGCGCCCGGCCGAACGGCCCCGTCTCGACGTGCCCGGAGCCGCGACCGTCACCGGCGGCCTGCTGTTCCTGGTCTACGGGCTGACCCAGGCGGGCGCGACCGGCTGGACGACGCCCACCACCCTGGCCGCGCTCCTCGCGGGCACCGGGCTGCTCATCGGCTTCTGGTTCGTCGAGAAGAGGGCCGCCGCGCCGCTCGTCCCCGTCCGCATCCTCAAGCGCCGCAGTGTCATCTGGGGCAACGCCACCGGCCTGATCGCGTTCGTCACCGAGACCTCGCTGGTCTTCCTGCTGACGCTCTACCTCCAGGAAGTCCTCGGCTATTCGCCCCTCGCGACGGGGCTCGCCTTCGGCGTCCTCGGTATCGGCACGGTCATCGGCGGCACCCTGGGCGGCCGGGCCGTCGGCAGGTTCGGCAACCGCACCACCATCGTCACCGGCGGCGTCGTCCAGGCGGCGGCCACCCTCTCCCTGGTCGCGCTCGGCACCTCGGGGACGTGGATCTGGCTGCTGCTGGCGGCCACGTTCGTCGGAGGCGTCGGCAACATGCTGATGATCGTCGGCTTCATGGTCACCGCCACCTCCGGACTCCCGGACGAGGAGCAGGGCCTGGCCACCGGCCTCGCCACGATGACCCAGCAGGTCGGCATCACCCTGGGCATCCCGGTCATGAGCGCCGTCGCCACCGCCAGGATGGCCGCCCTGGGGGACACGGGTCCCGACGGGGTCCTCTCCGGGGTCGCGGTCGCGATCCTCGTCAACTCCGCGCTGGTCCTGGCCGGGGCCCTGCTCGCCGGCGCCTTCCTGGGCCGCGGGCGAGCGGAGCGGGCGGCGGCCGCGCGATCCTGATCACGCCGCGGAACGCACTCTCCCGATCACACCGTCTTGATCGAACCTCCGTCGATGATGTGGTCCGCGCCGGTGGTGCTGCCGGCGCGGGGAGAGGCGAGGCAGGCGACGAGCGCGGCGACCTCGTCCGGCTGCACGAGCCTGCCGGTGACCATGCCCACGGCGGCCGGGAGACCGGCCAGGAGCTGCTCGTGCTCCACGCCCATGGACCTGGACAGCTCGGCCCCGTACCCGTCGGGACTCTCCCACATGGCGGTGCGGACGGGGCCGGGCGAGATGGTGTTGACGCGCACGCCCAAGGGGCCGAACTCCTCGGCCAGCGCCTTGCCCAGCGCGGTCAGCGCGGCCTTCGCGGTGGTGTACGGGACGGGGCCGGCGTGCGGGGTCCTGGCTCCGTTCGAGGAGATGTTGACGACGGATCCGCGACTCTCCGTGAGGTGGGGCAGGGCCGCCCGGGTGGTGCGGACGGCGGTCATGAAGTTCAGGTTGAACGTGTCGTGCCACTGCTCGTCCGTGAAGCCGAGGAACCCGCCCGTCGTGTCCGCACCCGAGTCGCCCCCGCCGACGTTGTTCACCAGGAGATCGAGCCCGCCGAGCTCGGCCGCGGCCAGGGCGACGAGCCGGCCGGGGGCGTCGGACGCGGCGAGGTCCATGGCAACGCAGATCGCGCCGGTCTCCTTGAGCTCCGGTGTGATGGTCCGCGCCGCGCCGACCACGCGCATGCCCTCGCCCACCAGCGCGGAGACGGTGGCCAGGCCGATTCCCCGGCTTGCGCCGGTCACGACGGCGGTCTTTTCGGTCAGTTGCAGGTCCATGAGGCACCCCTCTACCTAGATGGGTCGCTAGTGATGCAACAACCCTAGAACCTGCGACACTGATGTCGCAACTTAAGGACGACCGGCGACTGTCCCGTAGCCTGTTCGAACAGACACTGGGATGTGAGGAGCCTCGTGGACCGGAAGATTCAGCAGCGACCGCTGCGCGCGGATACCGAGCGGACGGTCAGGGCGATCCTGGAAGCCGCCGAGCGGGTCCTCGGCGCCAACCCGGCCGCCACGATGGAGCAGATCGCCGAGGCGGCGGGCGTCGCCCGCACCACGGTGCACCGCCGGTTCAGCAGCCGCGAGGCCCTGGTCGCAGCCCTGCGGGGGTGGGCGGCCCGGCAGTTCCACGAAGCCGTGACGAGCGCCCACGCCGACAGCGCCCCACCACTGGTCGCCCTCTACCAGGTGACCGCCAACGTCCTGCGCGTCAAGACCGGCTGGGGCTTCGCGATGGGCGCCACCACCCCGGAGGACCCCGAGGTGGCCCGCGTGCACGCCGAAGTGCTCGACCAGTGCGAGCGGTTGTTCCGACGTGCCCTGGAAGCCGGCGTCCTGCGCCCCGGCACGGACCTGGCCTGGGCGCGCCGCGTCTACTACGCCCTGATCCACGAGGCCGCCCAGAGCCGTGCCACCGAAACCAGGGACGTGGACGAACTGGCGGCACTCGTGGTCGACACGTTGCTGCGCGGGGTGGGTCAGGGCGGGCTGCTCAGCTCCTGAGGGGGCAGCGTGGCCGAAGGGATCAGTCCAGTCCTCGCTCGGGAAACCTGAACTCCATGAGGAGGTTCTCACCCGCGCTCGGCACCTGCCGGAACCCGGCCTTCTCCCAGGCACGTACTGCCCGCGGGTTCCCCCTCGCGGGATCGACCGTCACGCGCCGCCACCCGAGATCCCCGCCCAGGTGCGCAAGGAGCACCCGAGCGGCATCCGGCCCCAGGCCCCGCCCTCCCGCTTCCGGCGCCAGCACCATGTCGATGCCCCCTTCGGCCACTCCGGCCCGCCAGTACTGCGCGTAGCCCACCGGTGTGCCGTTTTCGAGTACGAGGAAGGACTCCACACGCGGCCGGCGCCGACCCACGTACTTCTCGGCCACCTCGGCACGCGATAGCGGTACGCCGCCCCAGTGCTCGACGAAGTCCGGCGAAGCGAACCACTGGGCCAGCAGGTCCACATCCTCCTCGGCCGTCGGGACAAGGCGGGTCAGCACCCCGTCGAGAACGACTCCATCGGCCATCGGCCACTCTCCGGTTCGGTTCGGAAGGGCATGTATGGCGGCAAGGTAAGGCACAACGGAAGCTGAGCCCAGTAGCCCAGTAGCCCAGTAGCCCAGTAGCCCAGTAGCCCTATGAGTAACCGGCCGGCATCAAGATGCTCAAGCGCCGAATGAGTCGGCGGCTGCGAGGGCGCGTCAGAATCTCAGCACCAGGTCTTGGGCCATGAACCGACGCAGGATGGTCGGGTCTTCCTTGACGGAGGTGAATTCCCCGAGGGGCCGCACGCCCCGGGGCGTGCGGTGCGAACACGTCCACTGCTGGGCGCCCGGCGCACTTCCTCGGCCCCCACGGCCTGCTGCCCGCACGGCGTCGCCCGGTCGGCGCGGCATCAACCCGACCGCGGCCGAGCCGAACATCCCGTCGGTCAGGGGCGTTTCCTTGATCTCCGCAGGAAAACGAAGACTCCCACCAGTGCGAAGATCACCAGAAAGATCGCAATCCCCCAGGCGGGGAGCTCGGGCCTGTCCTGCTCGGCGGCTGCCAGCGTCATACGGCTTTCCATGAGCCCTCATTTTCGATTTTGTATGCATGAAGCTGCCGGCTGCTGTGTCAGCTCGAAGGGGAGAGGAGGTGAATATGCCGGAGGCGGACGCGGGCGATGTCGCATGCCCGATCCCCAAAGAGAGCGAGAGGGCTCCCGAAGGGCGGGTGTGGTGAAACCTCCGATGTTGGGGGCGCAGGAGCGGACCGCGAGCGCTGTAGCCGTAGTTGTTGACGGTGGAGCCGGTCCGTCGGCGACCGCCACACACTGCCGAGCGTGTCGGTGAGGCAATGGCAGTTCCCCGAGCCCGTCATGGAGTTCAGGTACGACGGAAGTCTCGGCTGTAACAGTACTGCCGGAGCCCTGAAAAATAGCTGGAGCGGCCGCGATCACATAGAAGAGAGAGTCAACATCTGGCTACTTCAGCCCTCACTGGGCGCTGCGCCTTCCGTCGCCAGCCATTCACGGACACGTCTGGGCCTCCCGCGAGGTAGCGGCGGAGGGCGCTTGAGGTGGTTTCTACGAAGTTCTCGGGGATGGCGTCGGTATTGACCCAGCGGACCTGGGAGTGCTTGCGAGGTTCGCGGTTCTCGGGTTCGCCGGTCCATTCCTCAGCGGCGAACACGACCGTAAGGAAGCCGTTGGGGGCCTCGACGCCCCAGGAGCCGTGGATGATATGGGCGACCTTTAAGGACTCGGACTTGACCGTGAGGCCCGTCTCCTCGTACAGCTCGCGGACCGCGGTCTCCGTGATGGGTTCGCCCGGCTCGTTCTTGCCGACCGGTAGGTCCCACATGCCATGGGCGAACTTGGCATGCTCGCTGCGTTGGAGGAGGACGACCTGGTTCGCGTCCCTGTCGTGGACGATGACGCCGGCGACCAGCAGCGTCATGGACGTGAGGGCGGGGCTGAGTGCCTCGGGCTGGTCGTCGGTTGCCGGTTGCGGCACAGGGGCTCCCTTCTTACGGCCGCAGTGATAGCTGCGGCCTACTCGTAGGCCCAGGCCCGGCCGGTCTGCCGGTACTCCTCGACCGGGATGGGGGCGACGTCTGGCCTCATCCGGGCGGTGTACAGCAGGCCGTCGAGGTGATCGATTTCGTGGTGGACGAGGCGGGCGAGGCCACGCTCGTACACGGTGGTGACGGCCTCACCGGTCAGGGCCGTGGTCTCGACCGTGATCTCCAGCGGACGGGGGACGTGGCCGCGGACGTCGAAGAAGCTGAGGCAGCCCTCGTACTGCTCGTCCGTTTCGTCGGAGCGATCGGTGATCTTCGGGTTGAGCAGGACGATGGCAGGCGCGTCGGCGGCCGGCAGGACGACGGCGACAGCGCGGCCGATGCCGATCTGCGGGGCGGCGATGCCCATGCCCTTGGCGAAAGGATGAACCTGGCCGATCCGCTCCATGGCGGCGAACAGCTCATCGATGATGCCTTCCGCCTCGTCGCGCTCGGCGGGCAGATCGAAGGCGCGGGCCGGTTCGGCAAGGATGCCGGCGCCGCGTTGGACGACTCCGAGGTCTCGCATCTGCTGGCTGGGCCGCACGTCGATCACCTGAACTCCCCTTGATCTGTCTCGCGTTCGGGTCCGGCCCGGAAACGCCACTCAAGACGGTACCGAGCATGCAGGGCCGGTGCGGCCGTGATCCACGTGAATTGCCGTAGCCCGCCGTCCTCACTGCGGAGGGGTGGGGTCCGCAGTGGGGAGGCTTCGGCTGTCATGGAGGCCTCGGTTCCCCAGACCACCGGGTCGAGGGCGACCGGGAAGGCGAGCTGGACTTCGAGCTGCTCGGTGGGCAGCCGAACGGCCCGCTGGAACCAGTTGCCCCACTTGTCGTCACCGACGGTGTACGCGTACTCGATCCACACGGACTCGTCAGGGTAGAGCGGGAAGCGGCCGTGTTCGTTGTCGAACACCAGCCAGACTTCCTTGAACGCGTCGCGGTCGTGCTTTACCTGCCAGCGCATCGCCTCGCCCCGGCAGGTCGCTGTCAGGTCGAGTTCCTCCCAGGTCAAGGGGTGTGCCCGGTAGTGGGCGTTGGAGCGCTCGGGATCGCCGGGGTAGCGGTCGACGGCGACACGGATCAGGTAACGGGTCACCGGCTCGGAACCGGTGTTCCGCAGGAGCCTGCGCATGGTGAGCCGGTAGGAGTGCCCGTCGTACTTCAGGTGGGCGGCGTCGTGCTCGACCACGAGGGCGGAGCCGGTGGCGTAGGGCTGCTCGGACCTCCGCGGGGCCGGCGACGCCGTCGGCGGGCGCCTGCCCCGATGACGGGCCTGCTCGTAGTCGCACCACCGTCGCCAGATCGCCTTTCCGGCGTTCAGGGCTTTGTCCGCGAGCCGGGCGAACTCCTCGGTGGGCTTGGTGCGACCTGACCCCATGTGGCTGACGTGAGACGGGTCGAAGCCCATCGCTTGGGCCAATGCCCGCTTGGGCATGCCCCGTACCTCCCGCCACCGGGCCACCTCGGCTGCGAAGTCCTCGGCCGCCTGCTCGACGGTCGTCTCCTCGCTGTGCGCGTTCATGGAAGCCCCGCTCCGCGTCACTTGTCGGTGAGCATGAATGAACCGTGAGTGATCTGAGTTCATCATCCCGTCACGGCTCCCGTCACCGCTTTCCTTCCCTCAGTGCCCCGGATAGACCCGTTCGGGCAGACAAGGAAGGCGACGCATCATGCGCGTGCTGTACCTGCTGAACATCTCCAACCCCGACCAGCTGTCGGCCGATTCGGGCTGGATCTTCGCGGACCTGCTCGCTCCGGCCCTGACCGACGCCGGGGCCGAGGTGACCGTCGCGGATCCGGCTGCGGCCGGAGACGCCCGCTGCGGCTTCCACCGGACCAAGGCGCCGGGCACGAAGTACCGGGCCCGGTTCTCGGCGGACATCGATGAACTGGTCGCGTTGATCCGGGCCGAGCGGCCGGATGTGGTCGTGGCCAACCAGATCGAGGAGGCCCCGGCAGTCCGTGCGGCCCTTCTGGAGGCCGGGTCGGACGCCTTGCTCGCCGGGTACTGCCACTACCTGCCGTTCTCCTTCGCAGAGGGCGGCCAGCTCCTGCTCGACCCGTCTCTGAACGACCGGGGACTGGGCCGACCGGTGCTGCTGGCGTTCGCAGCAGGTCTGGCTGCCTGCGACCGGGTGATGGTTCACTCCTCCACGGCCGCCTCCTGGACGTCCGCTGCTGCCGCCGGGATGACCGTCGACCTCGGTGACCGGTTGCGGGTCGTGCCCGCCCCGCGTAACGAGCGGCTGGTCCGCGACCTCACCGCCAACAGGCCCGACGCGGACGTCGGTGAGGCGATCGGCGTTTACAACCACCGGTTGTACGCGCACTACGGCACCGGGCAGTTCGTGGGTCTGGCCCGCGACCTGGTCGCCTCCGGCAAGGTTCGCCTGCGGGTCATGGACCTGTTCGGCCGTCGCCGGGCGGTACGCAAGGGCCTGGACGACAGCCCGGACGAGATGCGTGATCAGCTCGCTGCCCTGCCACATGTCCAGGTCGTTTCCGATCGCGGTGACCGTGTCCGCTACAAGAATCTACTGGCCGACGCCCGCTTCGGCATCGCCCCGTTCCGGCCCGGCTGCCCTTGGTCGATGAGCGTGATCGACTGCCAGGGCATGGGCCTTCCGGTCATCTCGCCCCGGCTGGGCTGGCTGGCCGAGCACATCGATCCAGAGCTGTGCTTCACCTCTCCGGCCGAGGCGGTCGCTCTCGCCGAGCGCCTCGCTTCGGACGACGAGTTCCACGCCGTGCACGCCAAGCGGGCCCACGACTCCACCACCGACTTCGCTCCGTCTCTGGTCGCTGCCCGCTATCTGGAGGCCATCTCGTGACCGACTTCGACGCCGTCTTCCTCTCCTACGACGAGCCGATGGCCGGTTCCCTGCATTCCCGGCTCCAGCGGACGCTCGGCGGCACGGTCAAACGCCTGCACGGCGTGCACGGCATGCGCAGGGCCTATCGGCTGTGCGCCGAGGTCGTCGACGGAGAGCAGTTCTTCCTCGCCGACGGCGACTTCGCCATCGACCACGGCTTCGACGTGGCCGGCGTCGCACCGCTGGACGAAGGGGTGTCCATGAGGGTGTGGCGGGCGGTCAACGCGGTCAACGGCCTGACGTACGGCTACGGGGGGCTCAAGCTGATCCGCCGCAGTGCCCTGCGGGAGATGGGCGAGGCGGTGGACGTCCTCGCCGCCCTGCCCGGCCGCATCGAGTTCGCCCGGCACACCGCTGGGATCACCAGGTTCAATCAGAGTCCGTTCCATGCCTGGAAGGCAGGCTTCCGCGAGTGCGCGATGCTCGCTCGTGGGAGCGAATACGGAATGCCCGGCACAGACGCGCAAAGCCGCGTCGACGCATGGACGTTGAGCCACAGCGGCGAGTTCGCCGCCTACGCGGCTGCCGGAGCCAGGGAGGGGGTGGTCTTCGCCCACGAAGCCGCCCGCGCACCGAAGCGGTTCGACTGCCTCAACGACCCCGCCTGGCTGCGGCAGAGGTTCACCTCCGCTCATGGGGATCAGGCGGTGGCGGGATGACCGGCCCGTTCGTGCTTATCGAGCCGTACGCGAGCCGACTGGGAGGACATCATCAGCGCACGCTGGTGGCTCTCGCCCAGGCCCGCCCAGGCAGCCTGGTCATCGCCCCGCACGGGATCGCGGTCGATGCGGTCAGCCCTCTGCGTGAAGCAGGCGCCCGGTTGGTCACCGGACGTACCGGGTGGGTGGCGGATGTACTGCTGGCCGCTGCCGGGCTGGCGGCCGGGGGTTCCTCGGCCGGACAACGTCTGTTCCGGTCGCGCCGCTGGCCCCGCCGCCTGCGGCGACTGCCCCACCAGATCACCCTCATTGCCCGCTGCCTCACCGAGGCGTCCGCCCTCCGAGCCGCGCGCCTGCTGGAATCCAACGCCGATGCGGTGGTGATCCTGACCGCGAGTGAGGCTCTGCATGGCACCGCCGGCCTCCTGGGCGGCCAGCCGCACCTGCGTTTCGTTCACGAGACTGTCACCAGCGAGGACGCCCCCATTCGGCTGGTCGGCCGGCTCGCCCGCCGAGGCGAGGGGCGGGTAATCGCGGTCTGTCCGACACAGTTCGTCGCCGACCAACTGGCCGCTTCCTTCCGCGACCTGCCCGCTGTGGTCGGGAGCTTCGCGGTCGACGACGGCCACCGCCTGTCCGACGCCGAACGTGGGGGCGGCCGAGCCGCGTTCGGCATCCCCGCCGGCGAGAGGGCCGTGGGCCTGGTGGGCGGCTGGTGGCCCGGCAAGGACATCGAAGTGATCGACGACGCCCTGACCCGGCTGGGAGAGCCCTTGCACCTGGTGGTCACCGGCTCCCCGCTCGACGAAGGCGTGGTTCAGCGTTGGCGAGCCCTGCCCGGCCTGCGGGTGCACTCCGTCCCAGGGCCGGTCAGCGAACCCGTGCTACGGCTGGTGTACGCCGCAGCTGACGCCGCGCTCGTCAGCCGTCGCCCGGGTACCGGCAAGGAATCCGGGCTCGTCATGGACGCCGCCCGCCTCGGTGTCCCCTTGATCGTCTCCGACCACGACAGCGTCCTCACCGCCCGCCTGCAAGGGCGGCCCTGGGCTCTCACGTTCTCCGCCGGAGACCCGGTCGCGCTCGCGGAGGCACTGCGATCCGTCATCCGCCGGCCGCCGCCACGGCCCGGCTCCGATGCCCCCACCCTGCTGGGCATGCGACCTGCGGCCGGGCAGGTCGACTTCCTCACTCGTACCTTCTCCGCCCTGCGCACGAAGGAGTCCTGAATGCTGAGCGTCTGCCCTGCGCTGATCGCCGTGGTCGGCCCGGTCGAGCCGCCCATGCTGGCCGCCTGGTTCCGTCACTATCGGTGGCTGGGTGTCGAGCGGTTCCTGCTCGCCTTCTACTTTCCCGACCATGTCCCCGACGTTCGGCGGCACGAGCTCCAGGCCGCCGCCCGAGAGATGGGCATCATCCCCATCGGCACCAGCGTGGGCCCGTGGCACGAGCACACCAACACCCGGCTTCGAGACACGCTGCGGCATCGGGCGGGGCCGGGCTGGCACCTGCTCGCAGATGCGGACGAGTTCCAGCAGTACCCGGCCCCTCTCGCCGAGGTGATCGCCCAGGCCGAGAGGTCCGGCCACCACGTGGTCGGCGGGCTGATGCTCGACCGTGTAGCCGCGAGCGGACGCCTGACCGACTGGCGAGCCGAAGGCGGACTTGACCTCGCCTTTCCCTTCGGCGGCCACCTCACCCACCGACTCCTGCACGGTGACCCGAGGAAGATCGTCCTTGCCCGCCACGATGTGGCCGTGACCTCCGGCAACCACCGGGCTCCCGGCCATCGGCCCGATGCTGACCGCATCTGCGCCGTTCACCACTTCAAGTGGCGTTCCGGCATCCTGGACGACCTTCGCCGTCGGGTTCAGCACTTCGCCTCGGGCACCTGGGAGGAGCGCACCCCGGCTGTCCGTGACGAGGCAAGCCGCTTGCTGACACATGTCGGCCGGAACGGCGGCGCGATCAACATCAGTGATCCGCGGTTCGCCTTCCGCCGGGTGAGCCTGGACCGGATGCCGTTCGGCTGGCCCGCCGAGGCTCGCGGCATCTTCACGGGCTGGCGGCCATACACGCGAACCGGCCAGTACTGAGACAATTCCTCATGCTCGCGCCCGCTCGTCGCGGAAGGGATGTCCACGTGCCCCTGGCCGTTCTGCTCGCCGGTCTGACCGGCTCCGGGAAGACCACTGTCGCCCAGGGCCTCGTCGACCATGGCTTCACCCGGCTGTCCGTCGATGAGGAGGTCCACCGCCTGCACGGCCGCTACGGCGTGGACTATCCCGAGCACACCTACTTCGAGCGCGAACGTCCTGTCGTCGAGGCGATCCGGCATAGGTTCATCAAGGAGATCGAGGCCGGGAACGATGTCGTCCTTGATCACGGGCTCTGGCGCCGCACCGAGCGCGACGTCTGGCGGCAGGCCGCCCGTGAAGCGGGCGGCCACCCCTTCGTCGTCTACCTGCCGGCTGACCGTGCCGAGCTGCTACGGCGCCTGACCGAGCGCAACCGGCGTGAGGACGCCAACGCCCTCGCGGTCACCCCGGAAGCCCTAGACGACTTCTTCGCCCGATTCGACCCGCCCGGAGAGGGCGAGGAGAAGATCGTCTACAGCGGAGACCTCGGCGTGCTCCTCGCAGCCTTGACAGCGGCCGACCACGCCGAGGGCTGAGCACGGTCTCAGGTCGGCGGGAGATCACCGGGCGGGCTTCTGGCTCCCGCGCGCTGGGCCCATGCTGTGTGCCGCACGGGTACCGCTGGTGCGGGGCCCCGCACCAAGGCGATCAGGGTGAAACATGTTCGGTGGTGCTTCGCACGCGTGCCGCTTGAGTCCTCTTGCTCGGTTGAGCGGTGATGCGCCAGTTGAGGACCTCGGCCGGATGTTCGGCGCTGACAAGTTCCCTCTGGGCGGAGACCTCAGCCAGAAGATGGCGCGCGTTGTGGCCGTTGGTTTCGGCGCGGGCGAGGGTCGTGGTCAGCGCGGCCCAGGAGGGGTCGGCGAGGATGCGGTCGGCGTGATCGGGGAGGGCCGCACGAACGTCCTGCTCGTAGCGGCTGGCGGTCGCGGCTCGTGGTGCGCGACGGGCCAAGTCCGCCAGACGGGTGCGGTGGCCCGCTGGTAACCGGCCTTGAGGTGGCGGAAGGCCTTTTCGGCCGCTGCGGCCCGCTGTCGGTGGCCGCGCTGCTCGTGCCACTTGGTGGCGGCGCGGGCCAGGTGCACGGTGGCGAAGAACAGGGCGATGGCGAGTCCTCCGGCTCATTGGCGGCATAGGCGAGTTCCTTGGCGGCCTGGCGCAGGGCGGTAGTGGCCTGGTGATCCGCGCGGGTGGCGGATCGGCGGGCTCGGTTGAACGTCGAGGCGGCTGCGCGTAGCTCTGCGCGGCGCGGGCCCGGTGTGGCGCTGGCGATCTTGTAGAGAGCGTCGACGAAGGCGGCGAGGTGGGCTTGGGCGGCAGCATCATCGTCGGAGTCGAGGACGATGTGCGCCGTCTGTATGGCAGGAGCCTCAGCCACCCCTCCTCCGGCTCGGGCGTCCCCTGGCGCTCGGCCTTGTCCTCCGCCCCCCTGGGGCGGGGGCAAGCGTGGACGATGCCTCGTTGGAGGCTCGTTCGCTCCAGCTTGCTGCTGATCGGCGGGTGAGCCTGAACAGCTTCCGGCGGCGGGAGGTGGTGTCGTCGGCGTTCGATTCGGGCATGGTGGTGCTCAAGCTCGACGCCCAACGCTGGCTCTACGAGGTCACGGCAAGCGCGGTCACCGGTCAGTACGTCGACCCCTGCGCCGGTCGCATCACCTTCGCGAAGTACGCCGAGAGGTGGCAGGGCTCACTCATCGCCAGTGAGGCGTGTGAGCGCATCACGGACCATGCGCTGCGGCTCCACCTTGTACCGGCGTTGAGTGTGCGTTCACCGGCGGCGATACGCCGTAATGACAAAGATGACCGCGAAGTCACGTCGGACGGTTCCGGTCGGGGAGGTCGTCACCGACGCGCTCCTCGGACACCTCGGCGCGCGCCCCTCCACGGGGTGGCCGTTCACGATGGAGCAGGCGAGCCGCTGAACTACCGACGCTGGAAGACCGAGTGGAACTGTGCCCGCAAGGCGCTCCAAGCAGCGGAGAACGAAGCAGCCGAGCGCGAGGGCGGCAAGTTTGTCGAGCTGCCGCACCTGGTCACCCACGACCGGCCCTTCTGCGCCTCCGCGCTCATCGGCGGTGGGGCGAGCGTCAAGCAGGTCCAGATGGCCCTCGGCCCCGCGTCCGCCGTCATCCCGTCACGGATCTACGCGCGCCCGCGGCCGAACGAAGAAGACCGCACCCGGTCCGTGACGGACGCCCTTGCGGGTGCCCGGCGGGCCGGGTGCGGTCAGGTAGCCGACGTAACCGGCAAAATCGCAGGTCAGACGGTCTAGCCTTAGATCAGGCCTTCTTGGTCTCCCAGAAGATCGTGTCGATCTGGGCGATCAGGTCCAGAGCCTTCTGGCCGGTCGCCGGGTCGTTCGAGCCCTTGGCCGCGGAGAGCGCCTTCAGGGTGTCGTTGACCAGCTGGTGCAGCTCCGGGTACTTCTCGAAGTGCGGCGGCTTGAAGTAGTCGCTCCAGAGCACCGAGACGTGGTGCTTCGCGAGCTCGGCGCGCTGTTCCTTGATCAGGATCGCGCGAGTGCGGAAGTCCGCGTCCTCGTTGGCCTGGTACTTCTCCTGGACGGCCTTGACCGACTCCGCCTCGATGCGGGCCTGGGCCGGGTCGTACACGCCGCAGGGGAGGTCGCAGTGGGCGCTGACCTTCACCTTGGGGGCAAACAGGCGGGAAAGCATGGGGCTGTCCTTCCTCGTGATCGTCTTCTCAGGTGGGACATTACTCCGTGAGAGCCGCGAAATTGTGGGTGCCCCCATGGGCTTAGGCCAAAAGTCCAGGGTGAGGATGGGACCAGTGGCCGAATGTACGGAACGCTGTGGTGGACGGTGTACTGGACGGACGGGGAGGTGCCGGAGAGATGCGGGAGGTGCCGGAGTTGCCGGAGCTGACCGATGAACAGCCCGGACGCGGGCTGGCGGCGCGGGTGCCGTTCCAGGTGGTGGAGGTGACGGGGCCCTCGATGGTGCCCACGCTCCACCACGGGGACTGGCTGCTCGTGCAGTACGGGGCGCCGGTGCGTCCCGGTGATGTGGTGATCCTGAGACACCCGTTCCAGCAGGATCTGCTGGTGGTCAAGCGCGCCATGGAGCGGCGCGCCGGGGGCTGGTGGGTGCGTGGTGACAACCGGTTCGCGGGTGGCGACAGCACGGATTACGGGACCGTGCCAGAGGAACTGGTGCTGGCCAGGGTGCGGGCGCGTTACCGGCCGCTGACGAAGGATCAGCGTTCGCTGCGCGGGGTGGTGGGCTGGGCGGTCTCCGCGCTGCGGCCGGTCTCGGCTGCGCGCTCCGTCTCCAGGCGCTTGCGGGCCCGGTAGGCGGCGACGTTGGCACGGGTCGCGCAGCGGTCGGAGCAGTAGCGGCGGGAGCGGTTGGTCGAGGTGTCGAGGTAGGCGTTGCGGCACGGCGCCGCCTCGCACAGGCCGAGCCGGTCCACGCCGTACGAGGTGAGGTGGAAGGCGAGGCCCATCGCCGCCGTGGCGGCGTAGCCCGCCGTGGCGTTGGACGGGTGGTCGGCCAGGTGCATGTGCCAGTCCGGCTTTCCGTCCGCGTCCCGGATGTCGTGGCCGGAGATCTGCGGGCTGACCGGGAACTCCAGCAGCAGTGAGTTGAGCAGGTCCACGGCCAGCGTCTCGTCGCCCCCGTCGGCCGCCTCGAAGACCGAGCGGAGCCGGGCCCGGACGGACCGGAAGCGGGTCACGTCCGCGTCGGTCGCCCGGCGGGCGGCCTGGCCGTTGACACCGAAGAGCTCGCGCACCGCGTCGACCGTGGTGAGGGTGTCCTTGTTGCGGGCCGGCTCCTCGGTGTTGACCAGGCGCACGGCGTAGTCCGAGTAATAGGCCAGTTCCACTTGTAGTCCTTACGGCGTCGGTCTAGGGTCGGTGCGACGGTGTGTAATGGGCTTCTATGGCCCCAGGGTATTACATGGGAGGGTTTCGGGTGACGGAGTCAGCGCGGGGTGCCGACTGGAGGTCCTGGCAGGAGAGCTGGGACCGGCAGCAGGAGTGGTACATGCCCGACCGCGAGGAACGCTTCCGCGTGATGCTGGACATGGTCGAGGCCCTGGTAGGGCCCGAACCCCGGGTCCTCGACCTCGCGTGCGGTACGGGAAGTATTACGGACCGGCTGCTCCGGCGGTTCCCCAAGGCCACCAGCACCGGGGTCGACCTCGATCCCGCACTGCTCGCCATCGCCCGCGGCACCTTCGACGGCGACGAGCGCGCCACCTTCGTCACCGCGGACCTCAAGGACCCCCGGTGGCCGGACGCGCTGCCGCACGGCTCGTACGACGCGGTCCTCACCGCCACGGCCCTGCACTGGCTGCACAGCGAGCCGCTCGCCGTTCTCTACGGGCAGCTCGGCGGCCTCGTCCGGGACGGCGGGGTGTTCATGAACGTCGACCACATGACCGATCCCGGCACCCCCCGGATCAACGCCGCCGAACGCGCCCACCGGCACGCCGTCATGGACAGGGCCAAGGCCGGCGGCGTCCTCGACTGGGCGGACTGGTGGGCACTGGCCGCGAAGGACCCGGTACTCGCCGCGCCGACCGCCGAGCGGTTCAGGATCTACGGCGAGCACGCGGACGGCGACACGCCCTCCGTGCGCTGGCACGCGGACACCCTGCGCGCGGCCGGGTTCGGCGAGGCGCGGGCCGTCTGGTCCTCGCCGTCGGACAGCCTGGTGCTCGCGGTGAAGTAGCGGCACCCTCCCCGGAGGGGCGGTGCGGACTGCGGTCCGGGCCGCCCCTCCGCGTTTTTCCGGCCGGCGCCGCAACCCGCCCGCCACCCCACCGCACTGGAAGGGTGAGACGGTCCGCACCAGCGGACCCGGAGAGGGGCGGTGAGGATGCGGATCGATGACGACGCCGCGCTGCACGCCTTCGTCGAGAACAGACGCACCGCGCTGTTCCGCAGCGCGTACCTGCTCTGCGGCGACCGGTACGAGGCCGAGGACCTGGTCCAGACGGCGCTGGTCAAGGTGGTGCTCGGCGGGCGGCGGCACGGGCGGCTCGACAACATCGAGGCGTACGCGCGCAAGACCCTGGTCAACACCTTCATCGCCTCCCGCCGCCGGTTCTGGCGGCGGGAGCAGTCGTACGGCGAACTGCCCGAGCGGGCGGACCACGCGCCCGACACGGACACCGGCCTCGCGGTCCGGGCGGCCCTCGCCCGGCTCACCGCCAGGCAGCGGGCCGTACTGGTGCTGCGCTACTGGGAGGACCTGAGCGTCGAGGCCACGGCCGCACTGCTCGGGATGCGGGAGAACACGGTCAAGAGCCACGCGGCTCGGGGGTTGGCGGCGCTGCGCGCCGAGATGGCGGAGGAGAAGGTATGAGCGACGTGCGTGAGCTGCTGGGGTGGGCCGCGGAGGACGCGGGGCGGCCGGTCATCAGCACGGAAGCGGTCTACGCCAAGGCGGCCCGGGTGCGGTGGCGCCGCCGGGCCGGGATCTCCGCGGCGGCGGTCTGCGCGGTCGCCGCCGGGGCGTTCGTGGTGCCGGGGCTGTCCGCGGGACAGAAGCAGAGTCCGCGGACCTCGTCGGTGGCGGCGCCGGGCAAGCTCGGTGGCTCCGGGCGGGCCGAGAAGCTGGCCGCGCTGCTGCCCGCGGGCGTCGGCCGGGTCGAGCAGGTCTCGCTGGCCGCCATCATCAAGCACGCCACGCCCGTGCAGGCGAAGGAGCACCTGTACGGGCCGGTGGACGGGCAGTTCGCGGTCCGCAGGGACGGCGGCGTCGGCTATCTCGTCATCGGGCTCATGAACGCGAAGACGGTGGACAAGAAGCTCGGGGGAGGGTCGCGGGACACGGATCCGTGCGCGGCCCTGCCCGGGGAGCCGCACCGTACGGACTGTGTCCGCGAGGAGCTGCCGGGCGGGCGGGTGCTGACCCTCTGGAGCGACTCGATGGACTACGGGGACGGCACCCCGCAGTGGGGGCCCGAGCTCGCGGGCCGGCTCTCGCTCCCGGACGGCGGCCAACTGGCCGTACGGGACAGCACCGGCTTCGAGGCCGACACCGCCCAGGGACCGCTGCTGAAGGCCCCGCCGCTCACCCGGGCGCAGCTGCGGACGCTGATGCTCAGCCCGGAGCTGCTGCGGAAGAAGTAGCGCCCACCCGCGCGAGGTCAGACGCGCGGGGGCGGTACGGACCCGGTGGGTCCGTACCGCCCCCTGCCGTACCGAACGGCTACAGCACCTTGGACAGGAACGACTTCGTCCGGTCGTGCTGCGGGTTGGTCAGTACAGCGCGTGGGTGGCCCGATTCGACCACCACACCGTCGTCCATGAAGACCAGCGCGTCCCCCACCTCGCGGGCGAAGCCCATCTCGTGGGTCACCACGATCATCGTCATGCCCTCCTCCGCGAGGCCGCGCATGACGTCCAGTACATCGCCCACCAGCTCCGGGTCGAGCGCGGAGGTGGGCTCGTCGAAGAGCATCAGCTTCGGCTCCATGGCCAGCGCGCGGGCGATGGCCACCCGCTGCTGCTGACCGCCGGAGAGCTGCGAGGGGTAGCTGTTCGCCTTGTCGGACAGGCCGACCCGGTCCAGGAGCCGTTCGGCACGGGTCCGGGCGACCGCCTTGGACTCGCGCTTGACCTGGACCGGAGCCTCCATGACGTTCTCGATCGCCGTCATGTGCGGGAACAGGTTGAAGCGCTGGAAGACCATGCCGATGTCCCGGCGCTTCAGGGCGACTTCGCTGTCCCTGAGCTCGTAGAGCTTCTCGCCCTTCTGGCGGTAGCCCACCAGCTCGCCGTCCACGGAGAGCCGGCCGGCGCTGATCTGCTCCAGGTGGTTGATGCACCGCAGGAACGTCGACTTGCCGGAACCGGACGGGCCGATCAGGCAGAAGACCTCGCGCGGGGCGACCTCCAGGTCGATGCCCTTGAGGATGTGTGCGGCGCCGAAGGACTTGTGGACGCCCTCGGCCTTCACCATGGCGGTCATGCCATGCCTCCCTTCGGGCGGCCCAGTGACAGCAGGTTGGCCCGGATCTTCTGCATCGGGGTGGGCGGCAGACTGCGGCTGGAGCCACGGGCGTAGTAGCGCTCCAGGTAGTACTGACCGACGCTCAGCACCGAGGTCATGATCAGGTACCAGGCCGCGGCGAGGAAGTACATCTCCACCGGCGCCCCGGACGCCTGCCCGATGTCCTGCGCGTACTTGAAAAGTTCGTAGAACTGCACGGCGGCCACCAGCGAGGTGGTCTTGAGCATGTTGATGACCTCGTTGCCCGTCGGCGGCACGATCACCCGCATGGCCTGCGGGATCACGACGCGTCGCAGGGTCTTGCCGTGGCTCATGCCCAGCGCGTGGGACGCCTCCGTCTGGCCCTCGTCGACCGAGAGCAGCCCGGCCCGGCAGATCTCCGCCATGTACGCGGCCTCGTTCAGGCCGAGGCCGAGCAGCGCCGTCAGCAGCGGCGTCATGAAGCTCGACCAGTAGTCCTTGTAGATCGGCCCGAGGTTGATGTACTGGAAGACCAGCCCCAGGTTGAACCAGACGAACAGCTGGACCAGGACGGGTGTCCCGCGGAAGAACCAGATGTAGGACCAGGCGATCGACGAGGTCACCGGGTTCTTCGACAGGCGCATGACGGCCAGCAGGATGCCGCCGACCACGCCGATCACCATGGAGAGGGCGGTCAGCAGCAGGGTCTGGCCGACCCCCTTGACGATGCGGTCGTCGAAGAAGTAGTCCGGGACCGCGCCCCAGTTGATCTTGCCCTGGCTGAACGCGTAGATGATCGCGACCAGCGCGGCGATGGCGACGACCGCCGAGACGTACCGGCCGTAGTGCCGGACCGGGATGGCCCTGATCGCCTCGGGTCCGGCCGCCGGGGTGCGGGGTACGGGCTGCTGGTCGGCCGGGCCCGGCTTCTCGATGTCAGTCACGGCTGATGCCTTTCAGCGCCGGAGTCCGGTCACGATCCGCCGTTCAGCTTGGCCTCGGTGACCGCGCCGGCCTCGACGCCCCACTTGGCGATGATCTTCTCGTACTCGCCGCTCTTGATGATCGCGTCCATGGCCGCCTTGACGGCCTTGGTGAGCTGGTCGTTGCCCTTGGCGATGGCGATGCCGTACGGGGCCGCCTCGACCTGGTCGCCGACGATCTGGAAGTCCTTGCCGCCGCCCGAGGTCTTCACCGCGTACGCGGCGACCGGGAAGTCGGAGGAGCCGGCGTCGGCGCCGCCGGAGCGCAGCCGGGTCTGGGCCTCCAGGTCGTTGTCGTACGGCTCGATGGCGATCTTCTTGCCGCCGGCGCACTTCTTCGACTCGGACTTGGCCAGGTCGTGCGAGACGGTGTTGCGCTGGACGACGATCTTCTTGCCGCAGAGGTCGGACCAGGTCTTGATGCCCTGGTCGTCACCCTTCTTGGTGTAGATCGAGACGCCGGCGGTGAAGTAGTCGATGAAGTCGACCCCCTCGCCGACCTTCTTCTTCGTCTCGGGGTCGATGCCCTCCTGGCGGTCCTTGGTGTCGGTCATCGCCGACATGGCCAGGTCGTAGCGCTTGGAGCGCAGCCCCGTGACCAGGGTGTCGAACGTGCCGTTCTCGAACTGGAACTCCACGCCCAGCTGCTTGCCCAGGGCCGCGGCGAGGTCCGGGTCGATGCCGACCGTCTTGCCGGACTTGTCCTTGAACTCGACCGGCGGGTAAGCGATGTCCGAGCCGACCTTGATGACGCCCTTGGACTTGATCTCGGGGGGGAGGAGGCCGGCGGGGGAGGCGGCGGCGCCGTCGCTCGCCTTCGTCGAGGCGGAGTCGCCGGAGTTGTTCTTCGTCTGGTCGCCACAGGCGGTCAGCAGCATGGTGCCGGCGACCGCGATGGCGCCGACCGCCGCGATCCGGGACTTCGCGGCCGTACGACGAGTCTTGCGTGCGGTCATGATCGGGTTCCTCCGGCAGATGAGGGTGGTGTTGCCAGGCGGTGTGGCACACGTCGTCGGGTGCCGCCGCCGTGTGCGATTACGGCATCTTGCCATTCGGACCAGCGCATTCAGGGGGCCGGTCATGTCAAAATCGGATAACGGGCGATCCCCGATCCTCACGAGGCCGGTACACCAGGGCCGGACCTTCTATGGGGTTTCTTTCCCGCGACCGCAGAATCTGCGGCGCGTCTCGGACAGTGGACACTCATTCTTCGCGTGGCGGACATTGTCCAGATATTGGGCTATGAGTCAGGTCACCGAACGGGTATGGACTCGTCCCTGACCCGGTCCGTCCGGTATGAAAGACGTTTACACCCCTCATCCGGGGCTCAGGGCGCGTGTGCGGCGCGCCCGCGCGTACGTACCTCTCCCTGCGCCGGGCGGACCAACCGCCCGGCGCAGGGCACGTACGCGGTGCCCGCCCACCCCTCCTCAACCAGGAGTGGCCACCCTCAAACGATGAAGACTTAAGGGGTCAACACCATGGCAGCGGAGATCGTCAATCCTCGCAGCGACAGCAGCACAGACAGCACGGACAGTGCGACCGACGAGCCGTTCGATCCGGCCTTCGCCCTCCACCGGGGCGGGAAGATGGCCGTGCAGGCCACCGTCCCGATCCGGGACAAGGACGACCTCTCCCTCGCGTACACGCCCGGTGTGGCGAAGGTGTGCAGCGCGATCGCGGAGAATCCCGAACTCGTCCACGACTACACCTGGAAGTCGCAGGTCGTCGCCGTCGTGACGGACGGCACCGCGGTGCTGGGGCTCGGGGACATCGGACCCGAGGCCTCCCTCCCGGTGATGGAGGGCAAGGCGATCCTGTTCAAGCAGTTCGGCGGGGTCGACGCGGTGCCGATCGCGCTCGCGACCACCGACGCGGACGAGATCGTCGAGACCGTCGTCAGGCTCGCCCCGTCCTTCGGCGGCGTGAACCTGGAGGACATCTCGGCCCCGCGCTGCTTCGAGATCGAGCGCAGGCTCCAGGAGCGGCTCGACATCCCGGTCTTCCACGACGACCAGCACGGCACCGCCGTGGTCACGCTCGCCGCTCTGCGCAACGCCGCGAAGCTGTCCGGGCGCAGTCTCGGTGATCTGCGCGCCGTCATCTCGGGCGCGGGTGCGGCCGGGGTGGCCATCGCCAAGTTCCTGCTGGAGGCGGGGCTCGGGGATGTCGCGGTCGCCGACCGCAAGGGCATCGTCAGCCGGGACCGCGAGGACCTGACGGAGGTCAAGCGGGAGCTGGCCGAGCTGACGAACAAGGCCGGTATCTCCGGACCGCTGGACAGCGCGCTGGCCGGCGCGGACGTCTTCATCGGCGTCTCCGGCGGTACGGTCCCGGAGCCGGCCGTCGCCTCGATGGCGCCCGGTGCGTTCGTCTTCGCCATGGCGAACCCGAACCCCGAGGTGCACCCCGACATCGCGCACAAGTACGCGGCCGTCGTGGCGACCGGCCGCTCCGACTACCCGAACCAGATCAACAACGTGCTGGCGTTCCCCGGCATCTTCGCGGGCGCGCTCCAGGTGCGGGCGTCCCGGATCACCGAGGGCATGAAGATCGCCGCGGCGACCGCGCTGGCGGACGTGGTGGGCGACGAGCTGGCCGCCGACTACGTGATCCCGTCGCCGTTCGACGAGCGGGTCGCCCCGGCGGTCACGGCGGCCGTCGCCGCGGCGGCGCGGGCGGAGGGCGTGGCCCGGCGCTGAGGTTCTGACGCGGGGGTCCGGGGCCGCGCCCCGGGCCCCCGTTGCTCTGTCGCCGGAGGGACTCGTTCCGCCCGCGCTCGCCGTTCGAACGGCAGGCGCGATTCCCGGCCTCGCCGGCGTTCGAGGCGCGGGCTCCGGGGCGCCGCCACGGCGCCCGCGCCACGCGCGGCGCGTGTCACACCCGTGGCCGGTTACGCCGGGCCGCCGCCCGGCCTATCGTCGGCCCCATGTTCGCCGCCTACGCATCCCGCATCGACCGCGACCACCCCCTCAACGGCCTTGAGCTGGGCGAACGCCCGGCTCCCGGTGCGCGTCCGGGCTGGACCACCGTCAACGTCCGGGCCGCCTCCCTCAACCACCACGACCTCTGGTCCCTGCGCGGCGTCGGCCTCACCGAGGACAAGCTGCCGATGATCCTCGGCTGCGACGCCGCCGGGACCGACCAGGACGGCAACGAGGTCGTCCTGCACTCCGTCATCGGCCAGACCGGGCACGGAGTCGGCCCGGACGAGCCCCGCTCCATCCTCACCGAACGCCACCAGGGCACCTTCGCCGAACAGGTCACCGTCCCCACCTGGAACGTGCTGCCCAAGCCGAAAGAGCTCACCTTCGAGCAGGCCGCCTGCCTGCCCACCGCCTGGCTGACCGCGTACCGGATGCTCTTCACCAACGCCGGGGTACGGCCCGGCGACTCCGTGCTCGTCCAGGGCGCCGGCGGCGGGGTCGCGACCGCCGCGATCGTGCTCGGCCGGGCCGCCGGACTGCGGATCTACGCCACCAGCCGCGACGAGGCCAGGCGCAAGCGCGCCGTCGAACTCGGAGCCGTCGAGGCGTACGAGCCCGGAGCGCGGCTGCCCCACCGCGTCGACGCCGTCATCGAGACGGTCGGCGCCGCGACCTGGTCCCACTCCGTCAAGTCCCTGCGCCCCGGCGGCACGCTGGTCATCTCGGGCGCCACCAGCGGCGACCGGCCCCCGCACGCCGAGCTGACCCGGATCTTCTTCCTGGAGCTGAAGGTCGTCGGTTCGACCATGGGATCCAAGGACGAGCTGGAGGACCTGCTGGCGTTCTGCGCGGCCACCGGGGTGCGCCCCGTCATCGACGAGGTGCTGCCGCTGGACCGGGCGCGTGAGGGCTTCGAACGCCTCGCCTCGGGCGACCAGTTCGGCAAGATCGTGCTGACTGTCAACCAGGATTGACATCCAGGATCGTGTCAATGTAAGTTGACATCATGACCGAAGCAACGGACCTCGCCGCACGCGCCGGCGACCAGGACCCCCGGGTGGGGCTGCGGTCGGTCGCCGCGCTGCGACGGCTGCTGGAGCAGCTCGAAGCCGTACAAGTCAGAAGCGCCCGCGCCAAGGGCTGGTCGTGGCAGGAGATCGCGGCCGAACTGGGCGTCAGCCGCCAGGCCGTGCACAAGAAGTACGGGAGGCATTGATGTTCGAGCGATTCACCAAGGGTGCCCGCGCCACCGTGACCGGCGCCGTCACCTATGCGGACCGGGCCGGTGCCGGCCCGGTCACCGAGGAGCATCTGCTGCTCGCCCTGCTGGACCAGGAGGGCAGCCGGGCCTCCTTCGCCGCCGCCTCGCTGGGTCTCACGGGCCGCAGGGCGTCGGTGGAGGCCGCGCTGGCCGACGCGCACAGGCGCGGCGGCATGACGAAGGCCGACGCCGACGCCCTCGCGGGCATCGGTATCGACCTCACGGAGATCGTGTCCCGGATCGAGGAGGCGCACGGCGAGGGGGCCCTGCGGGGCGAGCGCGCGGACCGCCGCAAACGGATCGGCGGCCGGTTCAGCCGCGGGGCCAAGGGGATCCTGGAGAAGTCGCTGCGCATCGCGCTCGGCCGAGGGGACAGGTTCATCGGCGAGGAGCACGTCCTGCTCGCCCTCGCCGCGTCCCCCGGTGTCGTCGCCGATGTGCTCGCGGAGCACGGTGCGAGCTACGCGGCGATCGAGCGCGCGCTCTACGGGGAGGGCGGCGCGCAGCAGGAGCGCCGGGCGGGATGAGTGAAGGGCGGCCCGGGCCGCCCGTCGTCCCCCGTCGTCCCCCGTCGTCCCCCGTCGTCCCCCGTCGTCCCCCGTTCCTCGTCGTCCCGCGTCGTTTCTCGTTCCCTACTTCGTGCTGCCGTCGGGGTCCTTCCGCAGGAGCGCCCCGATGTGGGCCGCCGCCGTCGACAGGTGGCGGCGGGCGTCCGCGAGCTGCTTCTCCGTCACCCCCCGGTCCCTGGCCGCGTCCCGGATGTCGTCGCGGAAGCGGTCGAGCAGCCGGTCCAGATCGCGCGCCGGGTCACCCGTGCCGCCCGAGTCCTTGCCCCAGTCGGGGTCGGCGTCCGAGGGTTCCGGCTTGGTGTAGGGAGGCCAACCGCCGGTGCGGGCGATGCCGCTCAGCTGGCCGGTGATCTCCGCCAGCCCCTCCCGTACGCCGGCCGGCCAGTCGCCGCGGGCGAAGTGCTCCTGGACCTGGCGGGCGGCGTTCTGCATCTGCTCGCGTGCCCGGTCCTGTGCCTCCTTGGCCTGGCGGCGGGCCTGCTGGGCGTCCTCGCGGGCGCGGCGGGACTCGTCCTTCGCCCGGCGGGCCTGCTCCTTCCACTCCTGCTTGGCCTTGCGCAGCTCCTCCTTCGCGGTCCGCCACGCCTCCCTGTCGCTGAGGTCGGACAGATCGCCGAGGCCGCCGAAGTCCCCGAACCCGCCGAAGGGGGATTCCTTGCCGGTCTTCCCGCCCGGACGGGAGCCGGTTGAGCCGTTGGAGCCGGTGGTGTGCCGGGACTCGTCGGCGGCCGCGCGCATGTCGCTGCGCAGCTTGCCGGCCGCTCCGCGCACGTCGTCGCGCATCTCGGCGGCCAGCTCGGAGACCGAATCCCGGATCTCCAGCTCCAGATCGGCGAGCTCGCCGGTCCGGCCCGCGAGTTCGGCGCGGCCGGCGTCGGTGATCGAGTAGACCTTGCGGCCGCCCTCGGTGGCGTGGGTGACCAGGCCCTCGGCCTCCAGCTTGGCCAGCCGCGGGTAGACCGTGCCGGCCGAGGGCGCGTACAGCCCCTGGAAGCGCTCCTCCAGCAGCCGGATCACCTCGTAGCCGTGGCGGGGCGCCTCGTCGAGCAGCTTCAGCAGGTACAGGCGCAGTCGGCCGTGGGCGAATACGGGGGGCATGTCAGAGCACCTTTCCGGTCGGCTCGGCGTCGTGTGCCTCGTCCTCCACCGGTGGGCGGCGGAGCAGGGCGATCGAACCCGAGACCGTGGTCGCCTTCAGCGTCCCGCTCCCGGAGCCGAGCGTGCCGGTGATCCGCTTCGACCCCCACTGGCCGTCGACCCGCAGATCCTCGAAGCCGTTGGAGACGGAGCCGCTCGCGGTGTTCGCCTCCACCTTCGCGTCCGCCGGGTGCGGCAGCCGGATGGCGACCTCGCCCGAGACGGTGGTGAGCCGGATGTCGGTGGGCTTCCCGTTCGGGTCCAGGTCGAGGACCATGTCGCCGCTGACCGATTCGGCCCGTACGGACGCCCCGGCGCCCTCGACGACCGTCAGATCGCCCGAGACCGAGTGGAAGCGCAGATCACCGGTGACGGCCTGGGCCTCCACGTTGCCGGACACGGTCTCCGCGCCGACCGGTCCCGCGAGTCCGACGAGGGTGGTGTCGCCGGTGACGCCGCGCACGTCCGTACGGCCGCGGATCCCGGAGACGAAGGCCCCGGCGCCGACCACGCCGACCTCCACGGCCGATCCGGCCGGGACCGCGAGCGAGACGGCCGCGTGGCGGTGCCAGCCCTTGCGGTCGAACCACTTGAGGAGCCCCTGCCAGGCCAGGTCCTCATAGGTGACGGTGAGGACACCGTCCTTCTGGGTCACGATCAGCGGCGGCCCCTCGATGCCGGTGACCTCCAGCCTGGCGGTCGGCTCGTCGGTGCCGACGACATTGACCGTCCCGTTGACGATGCGCACGCTGAGCGCCGTCACGGGTTCGTCGAAGGTGAGCTTCTTGGGCTCGGCGATGGTCCACGTCGACACAGGCATGGATCTGACCTCCCGGGGAGCGCGAACGACGCAACATATCGCGTCTCTTGCAGAACACGATATATCGCGGATTGGGGAAGTCAAGACAGGTCGGAGAGGTGGCCGGGGTGAGGTTGATGGAGCAAATCGCATCAAAGAGTGATGAATCGTGGCTATCTGTCCTACGGTGTGGGGCATGGACGCGACATCACCCGTGGGCGCACTGCTGCTGTGCCGGGCCGAGCCCGAGGCCGTCCGGCCCGTCGCCCACCTGCTGCGCGAACCGATGCTGCTCGCGCCCGCAGGCGAGGGCTGGAGCGTCCTCGTCCCCGGGGGAACGCCCTGGCAGGACCGGCCCGAGCAGGGCGCGGGGGTGTCGGCCGAGCCCGTCGACCGGGTGCTGGGCGGCTGGGCCACCGCACTCGCGGTCGGCTCCACCTGGCCGGTCCTGGCGCTCTGGTGGGACGGCGACCGGGCCGGATACACCCTGGCCGCGGGCTTCCGCCGGCCGGTCGGCTACGTCTGGCTCGCGGACGGCACGCCGGTGGGCGAGGACGAGGCGATGCGTACGTTCGCCGAGCGGCTCGGGCTCGATCCCGTACTGGACGTCCAGGTCCTCGAAGGCCTCACCCGCCCCGATCCGGAGGCGGACGCCCGCACCCGGCTGCGCGGGCTGCTCGCCGTCCTCACCCGCATCGGCCTGACACTTCCGGCCGGGCTCGCCCCCGGGGACTCCGCCGCCGCGCTGACCGCCGGCGCCGGCCGCGGGCCCGCGGCCGAGCGGATCGCCTGGACGGGCTGGCGCGACGCCGTCATGGTCGAGCTGGAGGCGGTGGAGAACAGTCGCGTCGGCCCCTGGATGCGCGGCCCCAGGGCCCGCGCCCTGGCAGGCGCCCAGCTGGCCGCGGGGCTTCCGCTCGCCCTCTGGGGAGCCGGCCGGCGCAGCGGTGGCTGGGTCTTCGCCGGGGCCCTGCTGATGGTGCACGGCGCGCTCGGACTCGCGTACGACCGGATCAGGGCCGACGGGCCGGGCGGGGCGGCGGACGAGCCGGCCTGAGGGACGGCGGTTCGGCGTGAGGATCATCCGGCCTCGGCGGCCGACGGGCCCGTCCGACGGCTGAAGGGGCGGTCCGCCGGTGCGCGGGATGCGTCCTGCTCGCCCTCGTCGTCCAGCCGGACGCGGCGCCCTACTCGTCCTCGTCCTCGTCGTCGTCCAGCCGGGCCAGCCAGGTGGCGAGGCGCTCGACCGGCACCTCGAAGTCGGGATTCAGATCGACGAACGTACGCAGCTGCTCGGCGAGCCACTCGAAAGTGACCTCCTCCTCGCCTCGCCGCTTCTCCAGCTCCTCGATACCGCGGTCGGTGAAGTACATGCGGGCCAGTTTAATGCCTGGTGAGAGCCCGCATCGGCTGCGGGACCCGGCCGTCCGGGCGGCCCGTGAACCGGTTCGCCGCGCCCCCGCGTCCTCGTCCGTGTCCCTCGCATCGGAGGTCTACGCCCGTTAGCCTGCGGGTAGTTGGGGAACGGGGGGTGTCATGGGCGACAGTGTGGCCCGTATTACGCGCATTGAGATGCCGGACGGCACGCCGGTCTGGGCCCGGATCTCGGGGGCCGAGGAACTGGACGGTCCGGCGCCCGGTTCCGGTCCGACGTACACGGACACCGGGTTCGGTGACATCGCGGACCAGGTGCAGGCCCGCGTCGAGAGTCTGCACTCCGTGGTGACCAGCGTGGCGCGCTCGCTGGCCGTGCCGCTGCGCGCCGTGCGGCCGGACGAGGTGAGCGTCGAGTTCGGGATCGAGCTCACCGCCAAGTCGGGCCGGATCGTCGGGCTCCTCGCGGACGGCGAGGCCAAGGGAGCCATCAAGGTCACGCTCACCTGGAACGGCGGCGGGCCCCCCGTCGACCCGCCCCCGCCGGCCCCCGTACCTGCCCCCGTCCCCGTACCCGCGCAGTCCCCGGTGCCTCCGGTGTCCGTGCCGCCGGTCCCGTTCGCGCCCCCCGGGGTCCCGTCCGCCGCACCGGCGCCCGCGCCCCCCGGCCCGTCCGCCGGTGCGTCCCCCGGCGCCCCGGCGCGTCCGGACGGCGCGGGCGACACGGACGGCGGCGGGACATGAGTCCGGAGGGCGACGGGGGCGCGGACGGGGGCCCGGGGCAGCCGGAGACTGCGCTCATGGGCCTCGTGCACGACGCCACCGTGCGCATCCATCACCCCGGGGCCGGGTATGCCCAGGACGGACCCAGCGGGGAGTTCCTGGGGAGCGGCTTCTTCATCGCCCCGAGCTGGATCCTCACGTGTGCGCACGTGGCGATGCGGGGGGAGGGGGGCGTGGTGAACGTGTGGTTCAAGGAGGACCGCTACAGCACCGAACTGAGCGAGGTGCCCGGCAAGGTCGTCGTCGCGATGCCCGGCGCCCGTCCGCAGGGAGCCCCCGGCTGGCCGGCCCCCGACCTCGCGCTCATCAAGCTCCAGCGGCCCGTCGAGCACACCTGCGTGTACGTCACCGAGCGCTCGGAGGCCATGCTCCGCAGCAGGGAGATCCACTGCGTGGGCTGGGCGCCCTCGCAGGGCGGCGGGCTGCTGAAGCGCAGCGGCGTCTGCGTGGTGAAGGGGGCCTACGGCGCGTCGGACGACACCGAACAGGTCGTCCGGCTCGACGGGGACTGGCTGGAGCCCGGCATGTCCGGCGGACCCGTGGTCGATCTCGCCCGGGGCGAGGTGGTCGGCGTGATCAAGTCGCGGCTCGACAACCACCAGGGCGGCACAGCCGTGGGGATCGAGCGGCTGCGCACCCTGAAGGTGCCGTCCGCGCCCGTCGAGACCGAGGCCGACGACACCTACCAGTCCGTGTTCCACGCCCACGACCGCTACCACGCGGACCGGCACAACAGCCCGGCCAGCACCGAGCGGACCTGGGCCGATGTGCAGAGCGAGCTGGCGTACCCGCCCGGCGGCGTCCTCGGCCCCAAGCGGCGGGCGGATCTGCTGGGGCGGCTCGCCGAGTTCCCGCCGCCGGTCAGCACCCGCGGCCTGCTCGTCCTCCTGGACACGCTGCCCGGCGTCCACTCCCGTGACCACCGCCCGGCCCCGCGCGGCTGGCGGGACGGCCTGGGGGCGCTGTACGACACCCGCGCCCGCGACCGGGACGCCCCGCTCGAACTGGTCCTGCGCTACTGCATGGGCGTCCTCGCCGCGGAACGCCCCTTCGACGTGCCCTCCACCAGGACCGCCGCCAAGTCGCTGTGGGAGTGGGTGAAGCGGATCGCGGAGGAAGAGCTGTCCCGGGACTTCCGCCGGCAGCTCGCCATGGAGTGGGCGGCCGTCCGGCTGCGCCTGGAGGAGAACCGCCGCCGGGCCGTCACCCGGACGGGCGGGGCCGGCCGCCCTGGTGAACGCCCCTGTGTCCTACTGGCGCTGGAGCCCCAGGGCTGGGCCCGGGACCGCTACGACTGGCGGATCGGGGTCGCCCGTCACACCGGGGAGATGCTGCCCGTCGACGAGGACAGCCAGGGCGCCGCGCTCGACCCGCTGCCGGACCGGCTCGCGGCCGCGCTGACCGAGGCCTTCCGGCAGTGCGACGAGCCGGGCAGCCCCGCTCTCCTCCAGGTCGCCGTCACGCCCGCGCTGTTCGGCCTCGATGTCGACCGCTGGACGCTCCCCTCGGACGGGCTGCCGCTCGGCGTCGTACGCCCGGTGGTGCTGCGCAGCACCGTCCACGGTCCGGCCGAAGAGCGCCTGGCGCGCTGGAAGCTCACCCAGGGCGGCGGGACGCGGGCCGAAGTCGTCGACTGCGAGAACGAAATGCGGGTACGAGTACCGGAGGCCGCGCAACTGGGCACCCTGGCCCACGAAAGCGTGCCGGTGCTCTGCCGTTACGGCAGCCGGCCGGACCCCGAGATCACGGCCGGGGTGGTGCGGGTGCTGGAATCGGGCTTCGGCGTGGCCCTGCTGCAACGGCGGCCGACGGAGACCGACACGGTCTGCCGGGAATTCCACCGACGCGTGACCGAGGCCGTCTTTGACGCCCGGTCCCGTGACGTGCTGCCGCTGAAAATGCTGGAGCTGAGAAAGGGAGTCAGTGCGGAACGTCCCGAGACGTACTGGTCCGATGGAATCGCCCTGTTCTATGACGATCCGCACCATCCGCTGCCCGGTTCGGACGAGTTCCTGGAGGCGCCGTGACCAGACGCGCCGGTCATCAGTCGATCGGACCCCTGAGGACTGTGCCGGTCCTCTTACGGGGGGTGCGCCCGATCGCTACGGTAAAGCACGTTCGACGGCTGCCGTCCCCCGGCGGACCAGCTGCCGCACCCGGCGGACGAGTGACACGAGGACCACGCTATGAGTGAACCCACCGAGTGGCTCATCTACCGCGGGATCGGTGAACCGCACGACGGTTTACCACAGTTGCCGCCCCCGCCGCCCTGGCGTGACTTCTCGGGGGGCCGCGGCGCCCCGGCGGACGGGGGCGACTCCGTCGACCGCCGGCTCGGCATCCCCGGGCGCATAGCGGAGGAGCACCGGCCGGGCGCAGAGGAGCTCGAAATGATCAACGCCGCGCTGTATCTGCGGCGGCCGCTGCTCGTCACCGGGGACCCGGGGGCCGGGAAGAGCACGCTGGCCCACTCGGTCGCCCGTGAGCTCGAACTGGGCAAGGTGCTGCGCTGGCCCATCGTCAGCCGCTCCACACTGCTGGACGGCCTCTACCACTACGACGCGATCGCCCGGCTGCAGGACGTGCAGATCGCCTCGCACGCGGCCGCGAACGGCGATGCCGGAGCCGACCCGGCCCAGAACGTGGGCAGTTACATCCGGCTCGGCCCGCTCGGCACCGCCCTGCTGCCCTCGGACCGGCCCCGGGTGCTGCTCATCGACGAGCTCGACAAGAGCGATATCGACCTGCCGAACGATCTGCTCAACGTGCTTGAGGAGGGCGAGTTCGCCATTCCCGAGCTGGAGCGGATCGTGGACCGGCTGCCCGACGGCGAGGCGGACGTGCTGGACCACGACGGCAACAAGGTGCGGATCAAGGGCGGCCGGGTGCAGTGCCGGGCGTTCCCGTTCGTCGTCCTCACCAGCAACGGCGAGCGGGACTTCCCGGCCCCACTGATGCGCCGCTGCATCCACCTGGAGCTCGACCGCCCCGACCACAAGCGGCTGGCCTCCTTCGTCAAGGCCCATCTGGGCGAGGAGGCGGCCCGTTCCAGCGAGGACCTCATCACCCGCTTCCTGGAACGGTCACGCAGCGAACTCCTCGCGACGGACCAGCTGTTGAACGCCATCTACCTCACCCACGCCGCTGCGCCGGCCGGCCGCGACCGGCTGGCCGAACTGCTCATCCAGCGGCTCGACCGGCCGAGGTGAGGTGCTGATGCCCGGGGCGGACGACGCCGTCGCGCTGCCCGGTGCGGCCGGTGCCCCCGAGCCGTACGACGGAGAGCTCCTGCAGGCGCTGGTGGCCCGGCTGCGCGGGGCCGGGCTCGACCCCGATGTCGAACAGCTCTGCGACGCCCTCTGGCTGGCGAGCCGGACCGGTCCGCCCGGCGGCCCGGAGCAGGACGGGGACGGGCCCGGGGCGCCGTCCCCGGACGCGCTGACCCCGCGGGAGCAGGCCGGCCCGGGAGTGCGGGAGGGGTCGGGCGCGGGCGGCGGCCGCGTCACGGACACCGGCCGGCCCGAGGAGGACCGTGAGCCGGGTGACGGGCCGGCCGCCGACGGACGCATCGCCCTGTACCCCGACCCCGGCGCCCCGCGCTCCGGAATCGACCGGGACGGAGGCGGCCGGAACGCGGGCGGCGCGCCGGGCCGCCGCAGATCCCCGGCCGAGCCCCGGGGCACCGAACTCGCGCTCGGCGTACCGGCCGCCCCGGTCCTCCCGGCGCCCCTGGAACTCACCCGCGCGCTGCGCCCGTTGCAGCGCTACCGCCCCGTCTCCGCCCCGCTGCGCCGCACCCTGGACGAGACGGCCACCGCCGATCGCAGCGCCCGCGCGGGCGGCATGGTCATGCCGGTGTTCCGCGGCGTCGGCCGGGGTGACGCGATCCTCCAGTGCGTCATGGACGCCTCGTCCTCCATGCTGGTGTGGGACCGGATGTTCGGCGAACTCCAGCAGATCTTCGGCCAGTTGGGCGCCTTCCGGGATGTGCAGGTGCGCTATCTGCACCAGGGCCCGGACGGCGGCTGCACGGTCAGCCGGAGCTCCGACCCCGCCGCGGCCCCGCTGCACTCCGCCGACCGGCTCAGCGATCCGACCGGACGCCGGGTCACCGTGGTGATCAGCGACTGCGCCGGGCCGCTCTGGCACAGCGGACGCGCCCACCGGCTGCTGCACCAGCTCGCCCGGCAGGCCCCGGTCGCCGTGCTCCAGCCGCTGCCGCAGCGCATGTGGAACCGCACCCGGCTGCCGGTCACCTTCGGTTCGCTGTCCCGGGGTGACGGCCTCGCCGGAGCCACCCTGCTGAAGGTCGCGGAGGACGCCGGAACCGGCCCCGCCGTGCACCCCGGCGCCCTCGCTGTCCCGGTCCTCCCGCCCGCGCCGGACGCGCTGGCGGCCTGGGCCAGGCTGCTCTCCGGTACCGGTGCCGCCCGGATCTCCGGAGCGGTCGGCTGGGTGCGGGCCGACCAGCCCCCGGCGGCCGTCCAGCGCTCCGGCGCCACGCTGTCCTCGCTCCAGCTGGTCAGCCGCTTCCGGTCGACGGCCTCACCGGCCGCGGGGCAGCTGGCCGTCTACCTCGCCGCCGCGCCCCTCTACCTGCCGGTGATGCAGCTCGTGCAGCGCACCATGCTGCCCCAGTCGGGCCCCTCCGAACTGGCCGAGGTGCTGCTGAGCGGACTGCTCTCGCGGGTCGACGGCGCGGCCGGCGGGCGCGGCCAGTGGTACGCGTTCGAGCCCGGCGTCCAGGAGGCGCTGCTCGGTCCGCTGGGCCGGGACGAGGCACTGCTCGTACTCAAGCACTGTTCGCAGTACATCGAGACGCGGTTCGGCAAGGGCGGGCCCAACTTCCCGGCACTGGCCTTCGCCCAGCTCGGCGACGCGGGGGCGGACGGCTCCCCGTACGCCACCGGACACGCGGGCACCGGGTACCGGGAGCCCGACGACGACGGTGCCGAGGGTGACGAGGGCGAGGACAAGGAGGAGAGCGACGACAGCGAGGAGAACGAGGCGGACGGGGTGGCGGGGAGGCGCGCCGGCCCCCGCGCGCCCCATGCCTTTGCCGAGGTCGCAGCCCGCGTACTGGAGCGATTCATGCCCGTGCCCCCCAGATTCGTGATCCCGCCGAAGCCCCCCGTCCCCGGACCGCCGCCCCCCGGCACCACCTCCGTCGTGGAGCGGGCCCGCGAGCTGGTCCGGCAGTTCGAGGCCGACAAGATGGTGCAGCGCCTGATCGACGCGGTCCAGCTCCTGCGCGGCGCGACCGAGAACGGCCCGCGCCAGTCGGTCGACCCCGGACTCTGGGCCGAGTACGCGCGCTGCGTCCTGCGGCTCTGGGAGGTGCAGGGCGGCGGCGAACTGCTCCGCGAGGCCGAGCGCGCCGCAGAGCGGGCCGCCGCCGTTCCCGGTGCGGTACGCGAACGGGCGGTGCTGGCCAAGGTGCTGCACGCCGCGGCCGACGACCGGCGGCGCCGCGGCGACCGGCGCGGCGCCCTGGAGCTGCTGCGGCGCGCCGACCGCGAGTACACCGCCGCCTGCGCCGCCCCCGGCCTCGCACCGGCGGAGGCGCTGCGGCTCACCCTGGAGCGGGTGCGGGCCCTGGAGGCGCAGTGGCGGCTCGACGGGGACAGCGCCCTGTTGCAGAGCGCCTGCGGGATGCTGGAGGCCTTCGCGGACTCCTGGCCCGACCAGGAGAACCGGCCGGCCGCACTCCCGCTCCAGCACGGCCGGACACTGCTGAAGCTGGCCGGCGCCACCGAGGATGCCGAACAGTCCAGGGAGTTCGCCGCGCAGGCCGCCCGATCGCTGCGCACCGCCTTCGCCCAGGGCGGCCGGCACACCATGGGCACCGAGGTCCGCATCGTGCTGGACCTGGTGGACGCGCTGCTGGCCTCGGGCGAGGAACCGGACGAGGCCGCGACCCTGACCGGCCAGGCGCTGGAGACCGTACGGGAGCAGCGCCAGCGCGCCCAGTTGCAGACCAGGGCCGGACGGGTCCGGGTCGCCCGCTACGAGCACACCGGCGACCCGGACGAGCTGGTGGCGGCCGCCGACTGGTTCGCACGGGCGGCCCGGGGCACCCCCCGGGACTCCCGGGCCCACACCGACCTGCTCGCCGAGTGGGGCGGCACGCTGCTGCGCCGCGCCGAACTCCCGGACGGTGCGGCGCACATCGGGGCCGCGGTGCGCGTGCTGCGCGACTGCCGGACCGAGACGCCGTCCGGCGGCCCGCATCAGTCGGCGCGGCTGCTGATGCTCGGCCGGGCCCTGATGCTGCGGCACCGGGCGACGGCGGACCGGGTCGACCTGCGGGAGGCCGAGTACCTCTTCGGACTGGCGGCGCAGGAGGCCGCGGACCCGCTGACCGCCGCCCGCTGCTGGCTGGAGCTGGGCCGGGCGCTCCTGGAGGCCGCCGACGCGCTGGCCCGGCCGACCCGGCGCGACGAGGCGGCGGAGGCCTTCCGCTCGGCCGCCGCTTCCGCCGCGACGGCGGAAACGGAGCTGGAGAGTCCGCAACAGCTCTGGGAAGCAGTCGAGTTGGGTGCTACAGCCAACCACTGGCGGGGTATGACCTATGAGAGAGCGGGGCGCCCCCGGGCCGCGCGAGAGGCCTACCGGGCGGCCCGCCTGGAGTGGCGCAAGCTGCCGAACGGCGGCGCGGCCGCGGGCGACCGGACCGCGGAGCGGCTGGCCGAGCTTGAGCGCTGAGTGCTCAATGGCGAGCACCCGGGCACGGCCGTGCGTCCGGGCCGGCGCGCGACGGGTGACCGCACGGGCGGCGGGACGAAGCGGGTCAGGGACGCGGGACCGCGGTGCGCGCTCAACGACGAGCGCGGCACGGGCGGCCCGGTGCTGAGTACGGGGAGGCGTGATGAACGAGTCGACACGTAGCGACGGGGCGGCAGTGCCCGCCGGCACGGGCGGTGGCGCGTCCGGAGCCGAGGGCGCGCTGCCGGATCTGCTGGGTCTCGATCTGGAGACCCTGCGGACCCTGCACCACCCGGTGCTGGCCGAGGTGGTCGCGGATCTGCGCGGCCGGGCCGAACAGCCCAGGGAAATGCTCTGGGGGTTCACCAGCGCGTTCTGAGACGGGCGGCCCCGCGGTGGCGCCACCGGAGCGGGGGCCTGTGGGCCGTCTCGCGGTACCGCCGCCCGGACCGCGGCCCGGCGGACGGTTTCGGCCCGGGGCGAGTCCGATCAGGACATCATCGTCCGGGACGTGTCTGCCCGCGCCGCGCGACGGGGATACTCACCCCGCGCCGGTGCCGGTGACCGTCCCGGCAGACGTACAGCACGGGGGTGCCGGAGTGGTCCGACGGGCGACGCCGCAGAGGGAGCGGCGGTACGAGGACGGGAGCGGTGAGCCGTTCCCGGGTACCGCGCGCCCCACGGGGGCCGGACCGCGCCCGCGAACGGCCGGCGGCGCGGGCCCGCCCGCACCCGTGCCGTTCGGGCAGTTCATCGTGAAGGTGCACGGCCGCTGCAACCTCGCCTGCCGGTACTGCTACCTGTACGAGGGCCCCGACCGCACCTGGCGGGACCGGCCCGCCGCCGCCGCGCCCGCCGTCCTGGAGCGCACCGCCGACCGGATCGCCGAACACGCCGCCGCCCACCGGCTGCTCCACGTCGCCCTGGTGCTGCACGGCGGCGAACCCCTGCTCGCGGGCCCCGACCGGCTGGCGGCCCTGGCGGACCGGGTCCGGGAGCGGGTGCCCGCCGGCTGCGCCGTCCACGCGACCGTGCAGACCAACGCCACCCTGCTCACCGACGCGGGCGTCACCGTGCTCGCCCGGCACGGAATCAGCATCGGCATCAGCCTGGACGGCGGACTGGCCGCCCACAACACCCAGCGCACCGACCACGCGGGCCGCCCCTCCTGGCCCGCCGCCGCTCGCGGCGCCCGGCTCCTCGCGGACCGCCACCCCGGCGCGTACGCGGGCATCCTCACCGTCGTGGACCCGCGCACGGACCCCGTCGAGATGTACGAGTCACTGCTCGCCCTGCGCCCGCCGGCCCTGGACCTGCTCCTGCCGCACGGCAACTGGACCAGCCCGCCGCCCGGACTGCCGGACCCGGCGGGCATCCCCATGGGACCGGGTTCCGGCCGCGCCACCCCGTACGGCGACTGGCTGTGCGCCGTCTTCGACCGCTGGTGGCCGGCGGCCCGGCGGGAGACCCGGATCCGGCTCTTCGAGGAGTGCGTCGCCCTGCTCCTCGGCCTGCCCGCCGCCACCGAGTCCCTCGGCCTGGACCCCGTCAACGCGGTCGTGGTGGAGACCGACGGTTCGATCGAACAGGTCGACTCGCTCAAGTCCGCCTACGACACGGCCGCCGCCACCGGACTCGACGTCTTCCGGCACACCTTCGACGACGCCCTGCGCCACCCGGGCGTCGCCGCCCGCCAGGCCGGAGCCGGCGCGCTCGCCGCCGTCTGCCGGGCCTGCCCGCTGCTGACCGTCTGCGGCGGCGGCCACTACGCACACCGCTACCGCGCAGAGAACGGCTTCATCAACCCGTCCGTCTACTGCGCGGACCTCGAACGGCTGGTCCGCCACGTGGCGGACCGGCTCGCCGACGCAACCGCAGGAGACCCCCCATGAGCCCCGCCATACCCGAGCGCGTACTGCGCGAACTCGGCCGCACCGAGGGCGACACCGACTCCCTCGGCCTGCTCGTCCGCGACCAGGACACCCGCCGCCTCGTCCTCCTGCGGGCCCTGCTCGACGCGGCGGCCGCCGCGCCCACGACCGTGTGCCCGCCCCCTCTGCTCGACCGGCTGCGCGAGGACTGGGCGCTGCTCGAAGCCGCCGAACGCGCCGACCGGGCCGCCGCGCGCACCGTGCTGTTCCACCCCATGACCGGCCCGTGGGCCCAACGGCTCCTGGGCGGCCTCGCCGGCACCACCGCCGCGGGCCCGGAACTCCACACCGACCTGGCCCATTTCGGCGCCCTCGCCGCGGCGGCCGCGATCCGGGCCGCGCTGCCCTGCACCGCCCGGCTCACCGCCCGCGGCGGACTGCTCTCACTGCCCACTCTGGGCGCGGTACGGGCGGCCGACGGACCGGTCGAACTCGCCTACGCGGAAGGCGACATGACGGTCCGCCCGGACCGTGCCCCGCCCCTCTCGGTACGGGCCCTGCCGGACGGCACCATGAGCTCGGCCGACCCCCGCTGGCTGCCGGTGCTCACCCTGCCGGCCGTACTGCCGGGCGTCGGCCCCGTACCCCTGGACGACCTCGACCCGTACCGCACCCGGGGCACCGGGCTGGAGCGCCACGGACTCAGCGCCGCCACCCACATCGACGACCACGAACGCAAGGCCTGGACCGAATCCTGGTCCGGAGTCGAGCCACTGCTGCGGGTGGGCGGCGAACACCGGCTCACCGAGGCGGCCGTACTGCTGCGCTGCCTCGTCCCGCTCGGACCGCCGCCCGGATCCGGGCCGGACGGCCGGGGCGCGGCCCACTGCAGCGGCACCCGGCGCGAGGCGTTCGGCGCCGTCCTCAGCAGCAAGCCCGCGACCCCCGCCTACTTCGCCTCCACCCTCGTGCACGAACTCCAGCACACCAAGCTGGCCGCGCTCGGCGCACTCGTCCGGCTGCACCACGAGGACGCCACCCCACGCCACTTCGCTCCGTGGCGCTCCGACCCCAGGCCCTTCGACGGGCTGCTCCAGGGCGCCTACTCGCACCTTGCGCTGGCCGACTACTGGCAGCGGTTCGCGCTCGGCGCGCGCCGGGTCACCCACCGCGATCTGGCCTGGACGGAACACGCGCGCTCCCACCGGCAGGTCGGCGCCGTACTGCCGGTCCTGGCCGGCTCGGCCGCGCTGACCGACGAGGGGCGGGTGCTTGTCAACGAGATGATCACGGTCTACCACCGTCTGGAGGATTCGCCGCCCCCCACGGGTCACCTGGCTCGCGCGGAGGCCTATGTGAGCACCGCCAAGGTGATATGGCAGCAGAGGAACGGATCACCCGGGAGCTGAGCGGCCAGTGAATCCGGCCGGAGCGTCAGTGCTCAGGTGTATCTTGACAGAGCTCGCAACGAGGTCAGGGAGACGGTTGAATGCCCGGAACGCGTAAGCAAGTTGGAGCAATCGGGGCGCAGACTGTCACCCTCAGTTTCGCCGGTTTCAACCGAGCCTGGGCGGCGTGGATCGCGGACCGGCTGGAGCGGCGCGGGGTGGCGGTCGTCCAGCAGCGCTGGGACCCTCCGGTCGAGGTACCGCTGGAGGACGCCCTGCGGGACCTGATGCTCTCCCGCGGCCGGATCCTGGTCCTGCTCAGCGACTGGTACTTCCGGGTCGGGCCCCGCAGCCACGAGGAGTGGAACCGTGCCCTGCGCGAGGTCGTCGCTCCCGACCCGGACCGCTTCGCCGCGGCGTCCGTCACCACCTCGGCGCTGCCCGGCGCCACCTCCGTCTTCGGCGCCGCGGACCTGACGAACGTCGGCGCGGACGAGGCCGAGCGCCGGCTGCTCGTACGGCTGGGACTGCCCACGGACCCGCTGCCCGAGGCCGCGGCGGCGCGGCCGGGCCCGCGCTACCCGGCCGACACCCCCGAGGTGTGGGGCGGGGTGCCGCGCCGCAACACCCGCTTCACCGGCCGCGAGGAACTGCTCAGCAAGGCCTACACCGCACTCCAGGACGCCGGCGCCGGTGCGGGAGTCGTCACCCTGCACGGCATGTCGGGCGTGGGCAAGACACAGCTGGCCGCCGAGTACGTCTACCGGTTCGGCTCCGAGTACGACGTGGTGTGGTGGGTGCCCGCCGACCGGCGCGCGGTCTACCGCCAGAAGCTCGCCGAACTCGCCCCGGAGCTCGGCCTGTCCACCGGTGCCGAGTACGGGGAGCGGCTGCGCGCGGTCCGCGACTCGCTGCGCCGCGGCGACCCGCACTCCCACTGGCTGCTGGTCCTGGACGGCGCGGACGAGCCGGAACAGATCTGGGACCTGGTGCCGACCGGCCCCGGCCACGTGCTGATCACGTCCCGCAACCCCGAGTGGGGCGAGCACAACAGCAACCTGGTCGAGGTGCCGGTCTACGACCGCGACGAGTCGGTCGCCTTCATCCTCCGCCGGGCCCCGCGCCTCACCCGGACCGAAGCCGATCAGCTCGCCGAGGCGCTGGAGGACCTCCCGCTGCTGCTCGACCAGACCGCGGGCTGGCTGAACGACTCCGACATGTCCGTCGAGGAGTACATCGAACTCCTCGGCGGCGGCATCGACCAGGACGTCGTCAAGGTCTCCGCCGACTTCCCGCTGGCCTTCCAGACCGCCTGGTCGATACTGCTGAACAAGCTCCGGGACACCGTCCCCGAATCCGTCGACCTGCTGCGCCTGTGCAGCTTCTTCGCGCCCGGCTCCATCCCCGTACGGCTGCTGAAGGAGATGCCGCCCGGAGAGCTGCCCGAGCAGCTCTCCGGACTGATGAACGACCCCCTGCTGTGGAACAGGGCGATCGGCCAGCTGCGTCAGTACTCCGTGGTCCGCCTGGAGTCGCACGAGGCCGTCGTCGACGAATCGTCCTCCGGCGAGTCGATCTACCTGCACCGCATGGTCCACCAGATCGTCCGCAAGGACATGCCGGAGCACGACCGCCAGGAATTCATGGACGTGGTCCGCCGCGCACTCGCCGCCGCGGACCCTGGCCGCCCCACCGACACCCGGCTGTGGCCCCGGTACGCGGAGATCACCCCGCACCTGAAGTGGGCCGACGTCCTGCGCAGCACCGACCCGGCGGTCCAGTCCCTGGTGCTCAATTGCCTGCGCTACATGTACCTCTCCGGTGAGTACCGGGCCGGCATCAAGCTGGGCTCCCGTGCCATGACGGCATGGGGTGAGCTGATGGGGGAGATTCACCCCCGGGTCTGGGACCTCAGCTACAACTACGCCAACCTGCTGCGCGCGGTCGGCGACTACGCCGGGACCGAGGTGATCGAGCGGGCCGCCGTCGACCACCTGCGCGCCGAGCGGGGCATCCACGACCTGGAGCACCTGCGCGCCGCCAGCGGCCTCGCGGCCGACCTGCGCGGCCTCGGGCGGTACGACGAGGCGTACGAGATGTCGAGCTGGGTCCTGAGCGCGTACCGTGAACTGCTGGGGGACGAGGACTCGCTCACGCTCAGCGCGCAGAACAACCTGGGAGCGTCCCTGCGCCTGCTCGGGCGGTACGAGGAGGCGCTGGAACACAACCGGCGCACTCTGGAATCGCGGCGGCAGCTGCTCCGGCAGCGCCACAGCTGGACCCTGTACTCAGAGATCAACTACGCCACCGACCTGCGTCTGCTCGGCCGGTACGGCGAGGCCGAATCGCTCCAGACCCAGAGTGTCCGGGTGCACCGGCTCGTGATGGGCAACGAGAACCCCCAGACTCTGCGCGCCGAGCACAACCTCGCGCTTTGCTACTACCGTTCGGGGCAGCGCGGTCCGGCTGCCGAGCTCTTCACCCGGGTGCTCGAACGCGGTGAGCGGGTGCTCGGAGAGAGCGATCCGCTCACCACGATGTTCGCCGCCAGCCAGAGCTGCTTCGCCCGGGAGCACGCCGACATCGACCAGGCCCGGGCCATAAGCGAGAAGGTCATGGAGGCCTACACGGACATGCTGGGTGAGCAGCATCCCTACGTGGCCGGCACCCGTGGCAACCACGCCCTGATCCTGCGCAACGTGGGGGAGCGTGACCACGCGCACCACCTGGCGGAGGAGGCCCTCGCGGACATGGGCCGGGCGGTGGGCGAGGAGCACCCCTGGACGCTGGGCTGCGCGGTCAACGCCGCGGCGCTGCGCAATCTCGTGGGCGACCCCGAATCCGCCGCCGCGCTGACGGACTCGGTCATCACCCGGGCCACCGAGGCCCTCGGCAGGACCCACCCGCTGACCCTCAGCGCCCGTATCGCGCACGCGGCCGATCTACGGGCACTGCGCGACCGGCAGCGGGCGGACAAGGTCGAGACGGAGGCGCTCGGCGATCTGGCCGCCACCCTGGGGGCGCAGCACGTTCACACGGTCTCGGCGCGCTCCCGCAACCGGCCGTACTGGGACTTCGAGCCGCAGATGATCTGAGTACCTCCGAGCACCGGCGGCAACGGCCGGGGGCCCGGCCCCGCGCGTGATGCGCGGGGCCGGGCCCCCGGTCCGTGCTGTACCGCTCAGGCCTCGAAGACCTCGTCGAGCAGCTGGGTCTGCTCGGCCTGGTGACGCTTGGCCGAGCCGACCGCGGGCGAGGAGCCGCGCGGCCGCGAGATGCGGCGCAGGCGCTCACCGTGCGGGACGTCGGCGCCGACGGCCAGGTCCAGGTGGTCGATCAGGTTCAGCGCGATGAACGGCCACGCCCCCTGGTTGGCCGGCTCCTCCTGCGTCCACAGGTACTTCTCGGCGTTCGGGTACTTGGCGATCTCCGCCTGGAGCTCGGCACCCGGCAGCGGGTACAGGCGCTCAAGGCGGATGATCGCGGTGTCCGTGACGCCACGCTTCTCGCGCTCGGCCTCAAGGTCGTAGTAGACCTTGCCCGCGCAGAAGACGACCTTGCGGACCGCGTTCGGGTCGACCGAGTCGTCGCCGATCACCGGGCGGAAGCCGCCGGTGGTGAACTCCTCCGCCTTCGACGCGGCCGCCTTCAGCCGGAGCATCGACTTCGGGGTGAAGACGATCAGCGGCTTGTGGTGCGGGTTGTGCACCTGCCACCGCAGGAGGTGGAAGTAGTTCGACGGCAGCGTCGGCATGGCGACCGTCATGTTGTCCTGCGCGCACATCTGGAGGAAGCGCTCCGGGCGGGCGGACGAGTGGTCCGGGCCCTGGCCCTCGTAGCCGTGCGGCAGCAGCAGCGTGACGCCGGAGGTCTGGCCCCACTTCTGCTCGGCCGAGGAGATGAACTCGTCCACGACGGTCTGCGCGCCGTTGACGAAGTCACCGAACTGGGCCTCCCAGATGACCAGCGACTCCGGACGGGCCAGCGAGTAGCCGTACTCGAAGCCCATCGCCGCGTACTCGCTGAGCAGCGAGTCGTAGACGTTGTAACGGGCCTGCTCCTCGGAGAGGTAGAGCAGCGGGGTGTAGTCCTCGCCGGTCTTCTGGTCGACGAGCACCGCGTGCCGCTGGCCGAAGGTGCCGCGGCGGGTGTCCTGGCCGGCGAGCCGGACCGGGGTGCCCTCCATCAGCAGCGAGCCGATGGCGAGCGTCTCGCCCATGCCCCAGTCGATGGTGCCGTTGTCCACGGAGGCGGCGCGGCGCTGCATCTGCGGCATCAGTCGCGGGTGCACCGTGATCGAGTCGGGGATGTTGACCTGCGACTCGGCGATCAGCTTCACGACCTCCGAGGACACCGCGGTGGTCACAGCCACCGGGAACTCGGCCTGGACGTCCGGGACATGCGGCTGGGACGGTGCGGAGGTGGCCTCGCGGACCTCCGCGAAGACCTTCTCCAGCTGGCCCTGGAAGTCCTGGAGCGCCTGCTCGGCCTCCTCCAGCGTGATGTCGCCGCGACCGATGAGGGACTCGGTGTAGAGCTTGCGCACCGAGCGCTTCTTGTCGATCAGGGTGTACATCTGCGGGTTGGTGAACTCCGGGTTGTCGCCCTCGTTGTGACCGCGGCGGCGGTAGCAGATGAGGTCGATGACGACGTCTTTGTTGAACGTCTGCCGGTACTCGAAGGCGAGCCGCGCGACGCGGACCACGGCCTCCGGGTCGTCGCCGTTGACGTGGATGATCGGCGCCTCGATCATGCGCGCGACGTCCGTCGCGTACATCGAGGAGCGCGAGGACTCCGGGGCGGCGGTGAAGCCGACCTGGTTGTTGATCACCACGTGCACGGTGCCGCCGGTGCGGTAGCCGCGCAGCTGCGACATGTTGAGCGTCTCGGCGACGACGCCCTGGCCCGCGAAGGCCGCGTCGCCGTGGAGCGCGACGGGCAGGACGGTGAAGTCCGTGCCGCCCTTGTTGATGATGTCCTGCTTGGCGCGGGCGATGCCCTCCAGGACCGGGTCGACCGCCTCCAGGTGCGAGGGGTTGGCGGCCAGCGAGACCTTGATCTGCTCGCCGTCCAGACCGGTGAAGGTGCCCTCGGCGCCCAGGTGGTACTTCACGTCGCCGGAGCCGTGCATCGACCGGGGGTCGAGGTTGCCCTCGAACTCGCGGAAGATCTGCGCGTACGACTTGCCGACGATGTTCGCCAGGACGTTCAGCCGGCCGCGGTGGGCCATGCCGATGACGACCTCGTCCAGGCGCGCCTCGGCGGCGGAGTCGATGACCGCGTCGAGCAGCGGGATGACGGACTCGCCGCCCTCCAGCGAGAACCGCTTCTGGCCGACGTACTTGGTCTGCAGGAACGTCTCGAACGCCTCCGCGGCGTTGAGCCGGCGCAGGATGCGCAGCTGCTCCTCGCGCTCCGGCGCGGGGCGCGGACGCTCCACCCGGTCCTGGAGCCACTTGCGCTCCTTCGGGTCCTGGATGTGCATGAACTCGATGCCGGTGGTGCGGCAGTACGACTCACGCAGCACACCGAGGATGTCGCGGAGCTTCATCAGGGTCTGCCCGGCGAAGCCGCCGACGGCGAAGTCCCGCTCCAGGTCCCACAGGGTGAGGCCGTGCTCGGTGATGTCCAGGTCGGGGTGCTTGCGCTGGCGGTACTCCAGCGGGTCGGTGTCGGCCATGACGTGGCCGCGGACCCGGTAGGAGTGGATCAGCTCGAAGACCCGTGCGGCCTTGGTGACGTCGTCGTCGTGCGAGGCGTCGATGTCCTTGAGCCAGCGGACCGGCTCGTAGGGGATGCGGAGCGCCTTGAAGATCTCGTCGTAGAAGTCGTTCTCGCCGAGCAGCAGCTGGGAGAGGATCCGCAGGAACTCGCCGGAGGCGGCACCCTGGATGACCCGGTGGTCGTACGTCGAGGTCAGGGTCATGACCTTCGAGATGCCCAGCTTGTTCAGGGTGTCCTGCGAGGTGCCCTGGAACTCCGCCGGGTAGTCCATCGCGCCGACACCCATGATGAGGCCCTGTCCGGGCATCAGGCGGGGCACCGAGTGGACGGTGCCGATGCCGCCGGGGTTGGTCAGCGAGGCGGTGACGCCGGTGAAGTCGTCCATGCCGAGCTTGCCGTTGCGGGCCCGGCGGACGATGTCCTCGTAGGCCTGCCAGAACTCGAAGAAGTTGAGCGTCTCGGCCTTCTTGATGGCCGCGACGACCAGCTGGCGGTCACCGTTCGGCTTCACCAGGTCGATGGCCAGGCCGAGGTTGACGTGCTCCGGCTTGACCAGGGTCGGCTTGCCGTCCTTCACCGCGAAGGAGTGGTTCATCGCCGGCATGGCCTTGAGGGCCTGCACCATCGCGTACCCGATGAGGTGCGTGAAGGAGATCTTCCCGCCCCGGGCGCGCTTGAGGTGGTTGTTGATGACGATGCGGTTGTCGAAGAGCAGCTTCACCGGGACGGCGCGGACGGACGTGGCCGTCGGCAGCTCCAGCGAGGCGTTCATGTTCTTCGCGACCGCGGCGGAGGGGCCGCGCAGCGTCACGTACTCCGGCCCGGCGGGGGCCTCGGCGGCCGGTTCGGCGGCGGCCTTGGCGGCCGGAGCCGGAGCGGCCTTCGCGGGAGCCGGTGCCGCCTTCGCCGGAGCAGCGGGAGCGGCCGGAGCCGCTGGGGCGACAGGGGCGGGCGCGGGCGCCGGAGCGGCGGGTGCAGCCGGGGCCGGAGCCTGGGCCGCGGGCTGCGCGGGCGCGGCAGGCGCGGTGTGGTTGGTGGCGGTCGGTGCGGTCACGGCCGGAGCCGTGGGCACCGCAGCCCCCGCGGCTGCGGCGCCGGGAACGGGCTTGTCCGCCGTGCCGGACGTACCCGGCTTGTAGTCGGCGAAGAAGTCCCACCAGGCGCGATCGACCGAATTGGGATCCTGGAGGTACTGCTGGTAGATCTCGTCGACGAGCCACTCATTGGGGCCGAAAGCAGCAGCCGGGTTCGAACCCGGGCTGGCTTGGTCGGTCGAGATGCTCGAGTTACTGGGGGACTGAGACGACACGGCGGCAACCGCCCTCTTCCGCTTCACAAGGTGGTGGACAGCGGAAATCAAGGCTACGCCTCCCGGACCGTTCCATGCGGACCGGGCCGGTCTTCGTCGTGCAAGTCACATCGAAAGTCGGGTTTCGGCGCAGGAAATGGCGGGAAACAAGCTTGGTTCCGCATTGCTCCGGGTACGCGAGACCGCAGTTACGGCCCCTTGGACCGTACCCCTTGAACAGAACACGCAGAACGTGTCCTTCCGGTTCGAACCCTATGTCAACCTCGCGGTTGATGGGTCCCCGGAAGAGTGACGCGGATGCGGCATCCGCGAGCTGATTCGGCCACGCCGATCCGTCCGCCGTGCAGATCCACCGCCCAGCGGGCGATCGCCAGGCCGAGACCGGTACCCCCGTCGCTGCCCGGACCGTGCGGGGACGTCACGTCGCCCCGGTTGAAACGCTCGAAGACCCTGTGCCGCTCGGACTCCGGAATGCCGGGGCCCTCGTCCACGACCTCCAGATGCAGCGACTCGGGCTGGGCGCCGCGCCGGGCGCGCACCGTCACCCGGCCGTGCGGCGGGCTGTGCTTCACCGCGTTGTCGATCAGGTTCGCCACCACCTGGTGCAGCCGCTCCGCGTCGGCGTGCGCGGTCAGCTCGGGCGGCGACACGTCCAGATGGAGATGGACGTCCTTGCGGGTGGAGTTCCCGGAGCCGGAGGACAGCCGGCGGTGGGCGGTGGCCAGATTCGCCTCCTTCAGCACCCCCGACAGATACGGCCAGACCTCGAAACGGCGGGCCTTCAGCGTGACGACGCCGTTGTCCAGCCGGGACAGGTCCAGCAGCGTCTCCACCAGCCTGCCGAGCCGTTCGGTCTGCTTGAGGGCGGTGCGCATGGTCTCCGGATCTGGAGAGGACACCCCGTCCACGACGTTCTCCAGCACGGCTCTCAGCGCCGCGATGGGGGTGCGCAGCTCGTGTGAGACATTCGCCACCAGCTCCTTGCGGTGCCGGTCCACGGCCGCCAGATCGTCCGCCATCAGGTTGATGGTCTGGGCCAGATCGCCCAGCTCGTCACGCCGGTCGGCGCCGCTCACCCGTCTGGTGTAGTCGCCGTGCGAGATCGACCGGGCCACGGCCCGCATCTCGTCCAGCGGCGCGGTCAGTCCGTGCGCCACGAACTGGGTGATCAGCAGGGTCGCGATGACCGAGAACACCGTGATGAACCGGAGCTCGGTACGGGTGCGCAGGGCGACCATCAGCAACCCGGTCGTGATGAAGACCGAGACCACGACGAGCGTGCCCAGCTTGGCCTTGATCGAGAACGGCCGCAGCCCCGGTCCGGGCGCGGTCATGGCGCTGGGGTCTCCAGGGCGTAACCGACACCGTGCACCGTACGGATGCGCTCCGCGCCGATCTTCCGGCGCAGCGCCTTGATGTGGCTGTCGACGGTCCTGGTGCCGGAGGCGTCCGCCCAGTCCCAGACCTCGGCCAGCAGCTGCTCACGGGACAGCACGGCGCGCGGCGTGTTGGCCAGGCAGACCAGCAGGTCGAACTCGGTCGGCGTCAGATGGACGTCGTCCGCCCGCACCCGCACCCGGCGCTGCGCGTGGTCGATCTCCAGCTCACCGAGGCGCAGTATCCCGCTGCGCGGCGTCACGGCGGCCAGCGCGGCCCGCTCGACCCGGCGCAGCAGGACGTGCACCCGGGCCGCCAGCTCACGCATGGAGAACGGCTTGGTCATGTAGTCGTCGGCGCCGACCCCGAGCCCGACCAGCATGTCGGTCTCGTCGTCCCTGGCGGTCAGCATCAGCACCGGCACCGGGCGCTGCGCCTGCACGCGGCGGCAGACCTCCAGCCCGTCGAAACCGGGCAGCATGATGTCGAGCACCATCAGATCCGGCTGCCAGGCCTCGGCCGCGTCCACGGCCGCGGGGCCGTCGAGCGCGGTCTGCACCAGGAAGCCCTCGGCCCGCAGCCGGGCGGAAATGGCATCGACGATCGTCGCGTCGTCCTCGACCACCAGCACCCGGCGCTGCGCGCCCGGGGTGGCCGCGACACCGTTGTGGGTGGTGTGTGTCTGTTCCATCGCCCCGCCCCTGCCCGTTCTCGCGGGGGTCATTCCCCCGGACGCACGGTTATCGCTTGTGAATTTCGCGGGAGATCCCGTTATCGGTCAGCAGCGTAAAGGCAGCGGACGGTTCCCGGCTACGCAGGGTGCAAGGGCGCGGGGGTGCGTCGCCCGCGCGAGGGAGGCGGAGTGTCGCTCTTGTGACGCTTGGCCCCCGGGCGTCCCGTGGGCCCGGATACCCGGCGGGGGAATCTCAGGCGGCGCGAAGTGCGAGATGGACCACGTCCGGCACACCCCGGGCAACGCCTACCTCTTCGGTCCGAACCCCATGGAATCCGGCATCGCGCAGGGATTCCTCGAATTCCGCGGACGGCTGCGCGGACCACACCGCGAGCACTCCGCCGGGTGTGAGGCACCGGAGGCAGTCGGCCAGACCGGCGGGGGAGTAGAGGTTTCCGTTGTCCTCCGTGACCGTCCAGTCCGGCCCGTTGTCGATGTCCAGACACAGTGCGTCGTAACGCTCCGTAGTGGTACGGAGGTGGGTGACGAGATCCGCCGTCAGGATCCCGGCCCGCGGATCGGCCAGCGCCTCGCCCGAGATCCCGGCCAGCGGCCCGCCCAGATGCCAGTCCACGATGGCCTGTTCCCGCTCCACCACCGTGATCCGGCCCCAGCGCGGCTCCGCGGCGGCCCGCGCGAGCGAGAACCCGACGCCGAGGCCGCCGATGAGCACCGCCGGGGCCGGCCTGCCCGCGGGCAGCGCGGCGAGGGCGGCGTCGATCAGCAGCCGCTCGGAGCGCCCGTCCGAGGTGTCCATCAGGAAGCACCCGTTGGCGATGATCTCGAAGTCGTCGCCCCGCCTGCGCAGGACGACCTCCCCATACGGTCCCTCGCGGCGGTCGAGGGTGACGGGGGCGAGGGCGTCGGGGCCGTAGGTGTGGTGCATGGCGCGGGTCTCCGGTGGGTTGGTCGACGGGTGCGGGCACCGCCGTTGGGTGTCGGGCCCATCCTGGCCCGGCCGGCGGTGTCCGGGCCAGCGGGATGCCCGGCCGGGCCAGGTGTCCGAAGGATCGTGTCCGGGCCGGTGGGGTGCCCGAAGGGCGGTGTCCGGGCCGGTGGGGTGCCCGAGCGGGCAGGGGCCGGTACGGTCCGGCCGCCGCCCGGCCGGGTCAGGGGCGGGGTGCCTTCTCGCCGTGCACCGCGATGTGCTCGGCCGCCAGCCACGGGGCGAGGTCGTCGACGAGCATCGACAGGACGGCCGGGTCGGCGGTGGGGGTGCGGCCCGTGCGGGCGGCCAGTCGCATCTGCCCGGCCCGTTCGGGCAGGTGCGGGTAGTAACGGGCGAAGAGCTCGGCGCACTCGGACAGATCGCTGGTCCAGCCGCCCCACCTCGGCATCACCAGCGTGAAGCCCGTCCGCACGATCCGGCGGGCGACGCCGCGGCTCATGGCGCGGCGTTCCGGGTCCGTCGCGGCCCCGGCCGCCCGCTCGTGCCAGTCCGGCAGCAGCAGGCACAGGTCGCCGTTGGTCTCCCGGGCGAGCAGTGAGCTCGGACGGTAGCGGGGCAGCAGGCCGGCGAGGTCGTCGCCGAGCAGCGGGGTGCACAGGCAGGCGATGAAGAAGCCCGCGTCATGGCGTTCGAGGTCGCTGAGCACGGTCTCCCGGCCGGACAGCAGGATGCCGACGCCGTCGATCTCCTCGAAGGACGCGTCGAGCCCGGCCTCGACGGCGTCCGCGTCGGCCCGGTCCGCCTCGGTGGGTCCGGCGCGCAGGACCAGCTGAAGATCCAGGTCGGAGATACCGGGAACGGCCGTGCCGCGCGGAACGCTGCCGTAGACGTAGGCACTGTCCAGCCGGTCGGGGCCGAAGACCTCGGAGATCCGGGAACGGGCGGCCGCCACGACCGGCGCGAACCGCTCCGGCACCCGGCTCAGCGACCCCTCCCGGGCGATCGTGCCGTCCGGTTCCAGCCCTCTGCCTTCGTTCATACGGGCGCTCTGCCCTGCCGCCGGGTCCGAGCCGGACGCCTTTCGGGGCTCATCGCGGACGTGACGTCGGGGCGGCGAACGACACCTCCGCGGCCGGCGTGGTGACCTCGGCATCGCCGCTGATCGCCCATGCCGCGACCCGGGACACCACGGCGGCCGGGACGGCGGCGCTGATGCCCGGGACGGCCGGGACGTCCTGCGTCGCGTGGGCGTCGTACGGCAGGACGACCCGGTAGCCCAGGGCCAGGGCGGTGCGGGCGGTGGCCTGGACGCACATCTCCGACATCACCCCGCACACCACGAGCGACCGGGCCCCGGCACCGCTCAGCAGCTCTCCCAGCCTGGTGCCCGCGAAGCCGTCGTCCAGGGTCTTGCGGATCACCACCTCCCCGGAACCGGCCTCGACCGGCAGGTGCAGTGCCCAGCCCGGGGTGTGCGGCTCGTCGTCCGAGCCGGGTGCGCCGTCGTTCTGGAGGTGCACGACCAGCGCGCCGCCGCTCCGGGCCCGCGCGATCAGCTCCGTCACCCGCGCCAGGAGCCCGGCCGCGCCGGGCACCGCCCGCTCGCCCGTCACCCCCGCCTTCTGGACGTCCACGACCAGCAGGGCCTGCGAGGGGGGAGCGACATCGTTCATGGCGCCATCCTGTCCGGCGCGGCCCGCGCCTTCCAGGGGATTTCGCGGGATTTCACAGGCGCTCTCCCGTGTTGCACGAGGGCGGGCGGAGGCTGCCGTTCCGTGAGCGCGATTCCTGATCGCTCACAGCGAACACGGGTTGGGGAACATTGAGCAGCTCATAAGCATTGAGTCTGCATAGCTCAACTTGACTGCCGAAGGGGAGATCATGGCTACTGAGTCCAATGCGGTCACACCGCTCACCCTGCCTGTGCTGCCGCTCGACGGCGAGGTCGTGCTGCCCGGAATGGTGGTGCCTCTGGACCTGTCCGACACCGACGTACGCGCCGCTGTGGAGTCCGCGCAGGCCGTCGCCCGCGAGGGCGCAGGCAAGCCCGAGGTGCTGCTCGTCCCGCGCATCGACGGCACCTACACCGGCATCGGTGTGATCGGCACCGTCGAACAGGTCGGACGGCTCTCCGACGGAGACCTCGGGGCGCTCATCCGGGGCCGCGACCGGGTACGGATCGGCGCCGGCACCGGCGGGCCCGGTTCCGCGCTCTGGGTGGAGGGCACCCGGGTCGACGCCTCGGCCCCCGATCCCCTTCCCGGAGCCGTCGCCGAGCTCGCCAAGGAGTACAAGGCGCTCGCCACCAGCTGGCTGAAGCAGCGCGGCGCCTGGCAGGTCGTGGACCGGGTCCAGCAGATCGAGGACATCTCCGCGCTCGCCGACAACTCCGGATACTCCCCCTTCCTCACCACCACCCAGAAGGTGCGGCTGCTGGAGACCGCGGACCCGGTCGCCAGGCTGAAGCTCGCCATCCAGTGGCTCGGTGAACACCTCGCGGAGCAGGACGTCGCGGAGTCCATCGCCAAGGACGTCCAGGAGGGCGTCGACAAGCAGCAGCGCGAGTTCCTGCTGCGGCGCCAGCTCGACGCCGTCCGCAAGGAGCTCTCCGAACTCAACGGAGACTCCGGATCCGGCGACGAGTCCGACGACTACCGGGCCCGTGTCGAGGCCGCGGACCTTCCCGGGCACGTCCGCGAGGCCGCGCTCAAGGAGGTCGACAAGCTGGAACGCTCCTCCGACCAGAGCCCCGAGGGTTCCTGGATCAGGACCTGGCTCGACACCGTCCTCGAACTGCCGTGGACCGAGCGCACCGAGGACGCCTACGACATCAAGGGCGCCCAGGAGATCCTCGACGCCGAACACGCGGGCCTCCAGGACGTGAAGGAGCGCATCACCGAGTACCTCGCGGTGCGCAAGCGGCGCGCCGACCGGGGTCTCGGCGTGGTCGGCGGGCGGCGCGGAGGCGCGGTGCTCGCCCTGGTCGGACCTCCCGGGGTCGGAAAGACCTCGCTGGGTGAATCCGTCGCCCACGCCATGGGCCGCAAGTTCGTCCGCGTCGCGCTCGGCGGCGTCCGGGACGAGGCCGAGATCCGCGGCCACCGGCGCACCTACGTCGGCGCGCTCCCCGGCCGCATCGTCCGCGCCATCAAGGAGGCCGGTTCGATGAACCCGGTCGTCCTGCTCGACGAGATCGACAAGGTCGGCTCCGACTACCGGGGCGACCCGGCCGCAGCCCTCCTCGAAGTGCTCGACCCGGCCCAGAACCACACCTTCCGCGACCACTACCTGGAGGTCGAACTCGACCTCAGCGACGTCGTCTTCCTGGCCACCGCCAACGTCCTGGAAGCGATCCCGGAGGCCCTGCTCGACCGGATGGAGCTGGTCAGGCTGGACGGCTACACCGAGGACGAGAAGGTCGTCATCGCCCGCGACCACCTGCTCCCGCGCCAGCTGGAGCGGGCCGGACTGGAGCAGGACGAGGTGACCCTCGACGAGTCCGCCCTGCGCAAGCTGGCCGGCGAGTACACCCGCGAGGCGGGCGTACGGAACCTGGAGCGCTCCGTGGCCCGGCTGCTGCGCAAGGTCGCGGCCCAGCACGAACTGGGCGACCGGGAGCTGCCGTTCACGGTGACCGACGAGCACCTGCGCGGTCTCATCGGCCGGCCGCACCACGTCCCCGAGTCCGCCCAGGACCCGGCCGAGCGCCGCACCGCGGTGCCGGGCGTGGCCACCGGGCTCGCGGTGACCGGCGCCGGCGGTGACGTCCTCTTCGTCGAGGCCTCGCTCGCCGACCCGGAGACCGGCGCATCCGGACTGACCCTCACCGGCCAGCTCGGTGACGTCATGAAGGAGTCCGCGCAGATCGCGCTGAGCTTCCTGCGCTCGCACGGGGCGGAGCTGGAGCTGCCGGTGGCGGACCTCAAGGACCGGGGCGTGCACATCCACTTCCCGGCGGGCGCGGTCCCCAAGGACGGCCCGAGCGCGGGCATCACCCTGACGACCGCGCTGGCCTCGCTGCTCTCCGGGCGCCTCGTGCGCACCGATGTGGCGATGACCGGTGAGGTGTCGCTGACCGGACGGGTGCTGCCGATCGGCGGTCTGAAGCAGAAGCTGCTCGCCGCCCACCGCGCGGGCATCACCACGGTGGTGATCCCCCAGCGCAACGAGGCGGATCTGGACGACGTCCCCGCCGAGGTGCTGGAGACCCTGGAGGTCCACCCGGTCACCGACGTCCGCCAGGTGCTGGAGATCGCCCTCGCCCCGGCCTCTTCCCTCGCGGAGCGGAGGATTCCGGCCGCGGCGTGACGGGCGTGGCAGTACGTACACGGCCGGATGGACGGCCCGCCCTCCCGGCGACGGGAGGGCGGGCCGTTTCGCGTGCGTGGGGTCCTACGGGCGGTAGATCGTGCCCGGGACCGGCTCGGCAGGCGCCATCAGCTGGGGGACCGTCACGAAGGTGTAGCCCTGCTTCTTCAGCGCGTCGATGATGCCCGGCACCGCGGGCACCGAGCCCTTGTAGATGTCGTGCAGCAGGATGATGCCGTCCTTGCTCGCCTGGTCGAGTATCCGCTTCTTGATCAGCGCGGAGTCGGTCGTCGAGTAGTCCTTGGCGGTGGCGCTCCACAGGATCTGGGAGAGCCCCAGGTCCTTGCTGATGTTGGAGACGGTGTCGTCGGTGCGGCCCTGCGGCGGGCGCATCAGCCGCGGCTTCTTGCCCGTGATCGCCGCTATCGCGTCCTGCGTCTTCTCCAGCTCGGCCCGTATCTGGGCGGGCTTCTTGTCCGTCAGGATCTCGTGCGACCAGGTGTGGTTGGCCACCTCGTGGCCCTCGGCCTCGATCCGGCGGACCGTGTCGGGGTGCTTCTTGACGTGGTTCTTGCCCAGCAGGAAGAAGGTCGCGTGGACCTTCTTCTCCTTGAGGATGTCCAGCAGGTGAGGGGTGTCCTCGGCCGGGCCCGCGTCGAACGTCAGGGCTATGCACTTGGCCTTGCGGCAGTCCACCGGGCCGAACGAACCCTTGGAGTCCGAGGCGGCGTCGGCGCGTGCGGAACCGGGGGCGGTGGTCTCCATCGAGCAGCCGCTGAGCGTGAGGGTGAGGGCCGTCACAAGGGTGACGGCCAACCCCGTGCCGATCGACTTCGTCCTACTGGGCAAGGCGGGTCACTCCTTCTCTGCTGAATGGCGCACTCGCCGTGCGCCCGGAGGGACTATACACACCACGTATACATGCCGTGTATAGCGGGGTGGCCACCTTCCCCCGAAGCTCAATGCCTGGTCAGGGGCATGGAACGGGAAGAACCCGGCGACGGAGTGCGTCACCGGGTTCTTCTGCGGGGAGTGCGCGCCTGGCGGGCGCCGGCGGGGCGGCTCAGCCGTTGGCCAGCGCCTGTACGCGGTCGAGGGCGCCGTTGAAGTGGCTGTGGTCGCCCACGGTGGGGCCGGTCGAGGTGTACTGCCACATCGTGTAGAAGCCCCAGCCGGCCGGGAGTGCGCCGACGGTGGTGTTGTAGCGGGCCACCCAGAGCGGGTTGGTGGTGCCGAAGCCCGCGTTGTTGCCCGTGCAGGTCTGCCACCAGCTCGTCGCGGTGTAGATGACCGCGTCGCGTCCGGTGCGCGCCTTGTAGGTGTTCACGAAGTCGCGGATCCAGGACACCATCGCGGCCGGCGTCTTGCCGTAGCACTGGTCGCCGTACGGGTTCCACTCGATGTCGAGGGCACCCGGCAGTGTCTTGCCGTCCCTGGACCAGCCGCCGCCGTGGTCGACGAAGTAGTTGGCCTGGACGGCGCCGCTCGTGGTGTCCGGGGTGGCGAAGTGGTACGAGCCGCGGATCATCCCCACGTTGTACGAACCGTTGTACTGCTGGGCGAAGTCCTCGTTCGTGTAGTACGTCCCCTCGGTCGCCTTCACGTACGCCCACTTGACTCCGCTGCTCCAGAGGGCGGACCAGTTCACGGCGTTCTGGTGGCCGCTGACGTCCACGCCCTCGGTCTGGACGGCACGGGTGTCGGTCGGCAGTCCGCCGCGGCCGTCGTGGGCGGCGACGCCCATGCCCATGGTGGCCGACCCCCGGGCGGGCTTGGTGGGGTCCCCGGCGGCCGGTTGGCCCGCGGCGCCCGCGGCGCCGGGCAGGGTGATGAGGAGGGAGAGTGCTGCGAGCAGAGTTCCCGCGGCCGCGATGCGTGAGCGGCGGGCGGTCTTCGAGCCGGATCTGTGCACGGGCATTGCGTGCCTCCGAGGCCTCAGTGGGGGGATCTGCTGACTCAGGGACCGGCGGGCGCACCCCTGAGGGCACGTCATGGTGTGAACATGCCATGCATGACGCTACGCACGTAGACCCGTGCTGCGGAAGAGGGCCAGGGCGGTGCCGTTGGTCTACTCCTGCGAAATACTGGCGGAGCTGCGGCGATGACCAGCGGTGAAAGAAACTTTCAGCGGCAGGAAAGCTCATGAGGGGTGTTGACGTGCACGGGAGCGAAAGAGGGAGTGAACCCGGCGCAGCCGGGGAGAGTGGTGTGGACCACGAATTCCTTGCCCTGGAGCTGGAATTGGCGGTGTTCCTGCGCCGAGCGCGGGCGAATTCCGGCGAGATGGCACGCGAGGTGCACCCGGAGCTGGAGGCCGCCGCCTACGGGCTCTTCGTGCGCCTGGAGTCGGCGGGCCGGCAGCGGGCCACGGATCTCGCCTCGTACTTCGGGGTCGGCAAGGCCACCATGAGCCGTCAACTGCGCGCCCTGGAAGGTCTCGGACTGGTGGCGCGCGAGCCCGATCCGGCCGACGGGAGGGCCTTCCTCGTCCGCCTCACCGACGAGGGCCTGGAACGCTTCCGGCACGTCCGGGACGCCCGCCGGGACCGCTATGTGCGCAAGCTCGCGGACTGGGACCGGGCCGAGGTCGCGGAACTGGCCCGGCTGCTCCACCACTTGAACGCCCGCGCGGAGGACTGAGGGGCGGGGCCGATGGAGTGCGCCGCCGCGCACCGGCTCACAGCTCCGTGTAGAGCGCCGTCGCGTCGTCGTGGGTCTTGGCGCCCCGCAGCCGGACGCGGTCCGTGTCCGCGTCCTCCAGGGCCCGGACCCGGTCGATCAGCCCCTGGGGTCCCTCCTTGCGCAGCACCCCGAGGCAGTCCGTCCAGTCGCCTTCGCCGAACATCTCCGTCCAGCGGCTGGCGCCGTCCGTCATCGCGGCCATTGCCCGCACCTCTGCGCGGGGTGTACGCCCCGTGACCGCGCGCTGCGCCACGGCCGGATCCGCGGCCGCGGTGAAGAAGCCGCCCTCCTTGTTGCGGACCCGGGCGTCCGCGACCGCCTCCGAGGCGAGCGAGCCGGCCGGCAGCCGGTCGAGCCGGTCGTCCAGCAGGGCGCGGACGGTTCCGTCGGGCGATTCGAGGAGCAGCACGGAATCGGACAGGACCAGGTGTTCGATCCCGGTCTCGTCCCAACGCGCCATGACGACGGTTGCCTGTGGTGTGCGTACGTGAGAAAGGTCACACAGAGGGCGGTGTGCCTCCGCAGTGCGCCGGATGGACTCGGCCAGGATCTCCCGCAGGGTCAGATCCCGCCGCGAACCCGACAGTTCGACCAGAACGCCGCCCAGCCGTGCGGTGAACCACGGAACCGAGTGCACACAACCGTCGTCGCCCTGCGGCGGGGTGACCCCGTCGAGCAGCACCAGCCCCCCGCCCTGGCCGGAAGCGGGGAGGACGGTGGCGGCCCAGTCCTCGTTCGGGCGCCCGGGGATGCCGGCGGCGGTGGCGAGCTCCATACGCATGCGGTCAGTCTGCACGACGCCTTCACGAGGTGTGCACGGAGCCGGGCCGACTCGTACCAGCAGGTCAGACGGGCGGCTGGAGCGGAGGTAAGCACTCCGCCAAGGGTGCGGGCGGGCATCCTGCCAAAGCCCGCCCGGAAGTTCCAGCCGGACGGCCAGGTGTACCGGCGGGGGCCCGTGGGGAGAGTTGTTCGTCAACTCTTGAGTGTTGTTCACTCGTTCGAGTGGCGGAGCGGTTGATGCGCGCTCCCCTCTCAAAAGCACTGGAATGGTCAGAAGCCGTACCAGGGAGCGGGGCGCTCGTTCAAGTGGCCGTGCGCCACCTCTGCTTCAAGGGCGGACGAATCAAGATTGCGAGCACCGGTGCAGAAGAAGCGGCCTCGGAGCAAGGGCGGCAAGAACAGCGGTTCCGAGGTGGCGTCTCCGGCGCCGGCCGAAGGCGGGCGCCGCAAGCGCGTACGCAGTCGGCTGGTCGCGGGGGTCGCGGTCGTCGGGATCACCGTCATAGCCGCGGGGGCCCCGGCCGCCCTCAGCGCCTCGTCCGAGCTGAACGACTCGCAGCGGCTGGTCACCCTCGCGGAGCTGAACCAGCAGGCCATCGCGCTGGCGCACTCCCTCGCGGACGAGCGCGACGAGGTCACCGCGTACATCGCCGCCGGCCGGGTGGGAAAGCCCGGCCAGGGCGGCGCCACCGGGAGCCGGAGCGCCCGCGTCGACCAGCAGGTCGACGAGATCCGCGACGCGGCCCCCGAAGTCCTGCGCCGCGACCTCTCCACCATCCCCTCGCTGCGCCGCGACGCCGTCAGCGGCAAGGGTTCGGCGCTGGAGGCCCACCAGTCGTACTCCGAGGTCATCGCCAAGCTCCACGGCCTCGCGGACGAACTCGCGGAGAAGACCCCGCCGCGCGCCGCCGGAGCGGGCCGCGCCCCGCTCGCCCTCGGCCAGGCCACCGAGCACGCCTCGGCCACCCGAGGGCTGCTGCTCGCCGCGCTCGCCGTCCCCCGCAAGGAGCCGGTGACCCAGACCGACCCCTTCACCGGGCTGCCCGTCCAGACCCAGGACGAGGGCGACAGCAAGGACGACCGCAGCCGTGACGAGCTGAGCGCCGCCGCCCAGCTGGCCCGGGTCGGCGAGCTGTCCTCGCTGGCCGACTTCGACCAGGCGGCCGGAGCCACCGCCCGCGACAAGCTCGCGTCCACCGTCACCGGGCCCGAGGTCAACAACGCGGAGAAGTACCTCGCGGAGCTCACCGACCGCCCCGAGCTCTCCGACGCCGACCAGAAGGTCAGCAGCAAGAAGACCGGAGCGGCGCTCTCCGCCCGGATCGACCGGATGCGCAGCGTCGAGTCCGCGCTCGGCACCGCCCAGGTGCAGCGGCTGGAGCAGCTGCGCGACGACGACGTCACCGGGCTCGAACTGCGGATCGCTCTCCTCGGCGGCTGCTTCCTGATCGCCGTCGGCGTCTCCACCGCCGTGGCCCGCACCCTCACCCAGCCGCTCGCCGTGCTGCGGATCGGCGCCGCCCGACTGGCGGCGGAGCCCGATACCGCGGAACCGGTCCGCTACACCGGCCGCAACGACGAGTTCGCCCAGGTCGTCCGGTCCATCAACGCCCTGCACGGCAGGCTGCACGGACTGCTCCACGACTTCAACGGGCGGTTCGGGAAGCTGGAGAGCGAGCGCGCCGAGCTGATCGCCGGCCGCGAGGCGCTCACCATCCAGCGCGCCGAACTCCAGGTCCACACCGCCGACCTGACCGCCCAGCTGGAGAAGCTGAAGAACACCGTCCACCACACCTTCGTCAACCTCTCGCTGCGCAACCTCGGCCTCGTCGAGCGCCAGCTCGGGGTCGTCGAGTCGCTGGAGGAGCGCGAGCAGGACCCGGACCGGCTCGCCACCCTCTTCAAGCTCGACCACATGGCCACGGTCATGCGCCGCCACAGCGAGAACATGCTGGTCCTCGCGGGCGCCGAGCACGGGCACGGCCACCCGGGCCCGATCCCGCTGGTCGACGTCCTGCGCGCGGCGGTCAGCGAGATCGAGCGGTACGAGCGGGTCACCATCCAGTCCCTGCCGCCGCACGCCCAGATCGCCGGATTCGCCGCCGACGACCTCAGCCACCTGGTCGCGGAGCTCCTGGAGAACGCCACCTCCTTCTCGCCGCCCGACTCCCAGGTCCAGCTCTCCGGCTGGCTGCTGGAGAGCGGCGAGGTCATGCTCTCCGTGCAGGACGACGGCATCGGCATGTCGTCCGTGCGGATGGGCGAGCTCAACACCCGGCTGGCCGACCCGTCGCTCTTCGAGACCGGCGAACAGAACGCGGACGGCGCCGGCCTCGGCCTCCAGGTGACGTCGCTGCTGGCCGCGCGCCACGCCGTGCGGGTCCAGCTGCGCGAGCAGAAGGGCAACGGGGTGACGGCGGTCGTCGTCCTGCCCACCGCCCTGCTTCCGAAGGCACCGCCGGCCGCCACCCCGCCGCCGGTCACCGCGCCCGGCGACGCGCCCGCGGTGAACCTGCCGGGCTCGGTGGCGGAGGCCAACTCCAACGCGCTGCCGAGCCGCACACCGGCGCCGTCCGTCGACCCGCTGATCGCGGCGGCAGAACAGACGATCGCCGAGTCCGAGGCCGCGACCCAGCCGCAGCCCGAGGCCGCACCGGCCCCCCGGCCCGCGCCCGCACCCCAGCCCGAACCCGAGGTGGCTCGCGCACCGCAGGCCGCGCCCGAGACCGCGCCCCAGCCCGCACCCGAGGCCGCACCGGCCCCCCAGCCCGCACCGGCCCCCCAGCCCGCGTCCGCACCCCAGCCCGCGTCCGCACCCCAGCCCGCGTCCGCACCGCAGGCCGCGTCCGCACCGCCCTCGGAGCGCTCGGAGAGCGACGCCGAGACCACGATGCAGGTCCGGCTGCCCCGGGTGCCCGAGTTCGACGACGTACCCGAGTTCACCCCCGCGCCCGCCTTCGGCGAAGGACCCGAGGCCACGCTCGCGGCCGGCCCCTACGCCATCGGCCCCGACACCCACGAGCGGTCCGCCGACGAGGGCCCGCAGCCGGACAGCCCGGCGGACACCCCGGCCCCCGCCCCCGCCCCCGTCCCCGCCCCGGCGGCCGACACCGTGCCCGGCCCGCGCCACCCGGAGCCCGACCGCGTCACGGACCGGGTCACGGACCGCGTCACCGATAAGGGGCTGCCCAAGCGCACCCCCAGGGTCGTCGCGCCGACCGCCGCCCCCACCACGGAGCGCACCGGCAGCGTGGACCGGGACGCCCTGCGCCGCCGGCTGGGCGGCTTCCACCAGGGCGCGAAGGACGGCCGCAGGGACGTCGAGGCGGAGATCGCCGAGTCGGCCGGGTCCGCCACGCCGGGTACGGCCGTTCCGGCCGCTCGCACCGCACGTACAGGCCACACTGAGGCGGCCGACCGTACCGACGGTCGAACCGACGAGACGGGGGACACAGTCGAGGAGGCACGCAGTTGACTGCGCCCAGCACATTCGGGCTGAGCACCGAGGCCCGGAACCTTCAGTGGTTGCTGAGCAATCTGGTGGAGGAGGTGCCAGGGGTCCACTCGGTCACCGTCGTCTCGTCGGACGGCCTGATGCTGCTCTCCTCCGACCCCGGCCACCAGAACGCCCAGACGGAGGGCAAGCAGGACGGCCCCCGCGGCTCCAGCGCCGACCTGGCGACCATCGTCTCCGGAATCGGCAGCCTCACCATCGGTGCCGCGAAGCTGATGGACGGCGGCGGCGTCAAGCAGACCATGGTCGCCATGGAGGAGGGCAGCGTCTTCGTCATGTCGATCAGCGACGGCTCGCTGCTCGGCGTGCACGCCACGCCCGACTGCGACATGAGCGTCATCGCGTACCACATGGCGCTCTTCGTCGGCCGAGCCGGCCACGTACTCACCCCCGAACTCCGCAGTGAGCTGCGCAAATCGATGGAGAGCGCCCAGTGACCCCAGCCGCCGCCGAACCCGCCCGCAGGCTCCCCGTCCGGGGCGCGGACAAACGCCCCGCCCGGGTCCGCCCGTACTCGCTCACCGGTGGCCGCACCCGGTTCGGGCACGTGCTGCTCGTCGAGACGTTCGTGGCCGCGCTCGAAGCCCCGGACGAGCGGCGCGAACTGACCAACGGCAACCTGGTCTCGCGGGTCATGCCGGAGCTCCAGGCCATCGTCGAGATCTGCCGCCGGATGCGTACCGTCGCGGAGATCTCCGCACTGCTGAAGATGCCGCTCGGCGTGGTCCGGGTACTGCTCAGCGACTTGGCCGACCAGGGAAAGATCCGCGTGTACGGGACCGGGCACGGCACCGGCCAGCCCGACCGCGCACTGCTCGAAAGGGTGCTCAATGGACTCCGTCGTCTCTGAGTCGCCGCTGTTCGCCCCGCGTCAGCCGGGGCCCAGGGACCAGGCAGAAGAAGGCCTGCAGGCCTGGCAGCTGGACCACACCAGGGCCCCGGTCGCCACGAAGATCGTGGTCGCGGGCGGCTTCGGCGTCGGCAAGACCACCTTCGTGGGCTCGGTCTCCGAGATCACTCCGCTGAAGACCGAAGCGATGATGACCCAGGCCAGCGAGGAGACCGACGACCTCAGCGCCACGCCCGACAAGGTCACCACGACCGTCGCCATGGACTTCGGCCGCCTCACGCTCGACGACGACCTCGTGCTGTACGTCTTCGGCACCCCGGGCCAGCAGCGCTTCTGGTTCATGTGGGACGACCTGGTGCGCGGCGCGATCGGCGCGATCGTGATGGCCGACACCCGCCGGCTGGCCGACTGCTTCCCCGCCCTCGACTACTTCGAGAGCTGCGGGCTGCCGTACATCGTGGCCGTCAACCACTTCGAGGGGACGCCCGGGTTCGAGTCCGAGGACGTGAGGGAGGCCCTGACCGTACCCCCGGACGTACCTGTTGTGATCATGGACGCGCGTAAAAAGATCAACGTCGTCGAGGCGCTGCTGGCCCTGGTGGGCCACGCCCTTGAGACATCCCCGGAATAGCTCGCACGTCACACACAACGGAGAACCGCGATGCGGAAGATACTCATAGTCGGAGCCGGTCAGTCCGGGCTCCAGCTCGCCCTGGGACTGCAGTCCAGAGGGTACGAAGTCACCCTCATGTCCAACCGCACCGCAGACGAGATCCGTTCGGGGCGGGTCATGTCGACGCAGTGCATGTTCCACACCGCGCTCCAGTACGAGCGGGACTACCAGCTCAACTTCTGGGAGTCCCAGGCCCCGCGCATCGAGGGCCTCGGCGTCTCGGTCGCCGCCCCCGACTCCTCGCGGGCCGTCGACTGGGTCGGCAAGCTGGACGGCTTCGCGCAGTCCGTGGACCAGCGCGTGAAGATGGCCGGCTGGATGGACACCTTCGCCCAGCGCGGCGGACAGCTCGTCATCCACGGCGCGGCCGTCTCCGACCTGGACTACTTCTCCCGCACCTACGACCTGGTGATGGTCTCCGCCGGCAAGGGCGAGCTGGTCTCCATGTTCGGCCGGGACGCGTCCCGCTCCCCGTTCGACGCTCCGCAGCGCGCCCTGGCCGTCGCGTACGTCCACGGCATGGGGCCGCGCCCCGAGCACCCCGAGTTCGACGCGGTGCGCTGCAACCTGGTCCCGGGCGTGGGCGAACTGTTCGTGATGCCGACCCTCACCACGTCCGGCCGCGCCGACATCCTGTTCTGGGAGGGCGTGCCGGGCGGTCCGATCGACGTCTTCCAGGGCATCAAGGACCCCTCGGAGCACCTGGCCAAGACGCTGGAGCTGATGGAGCGGTTCATCCCGTGGGAGTACGCCCGCGCCACGAAGGTCGAGCTGACCGACGCCAACGGCACCCTCGCCGGCCGTTATGCCCCCACCGTCCGGAAGCCGATCGGCCGGCTGCCCGGCGGCGGTCTGGTGCTCGGCGTCGCGGACGTGGTCGTCGCCAACGACCCGATCACCGGCCAGGGTTCCAACTCGGCCTCCAAGTGCGCGAACGCCTACCTGGACTCGATCATCGAGCACGGCGACGGCGAATTCGACGCGGCGTGGATGCAGTCGACTTTCGACCGCTACTGGGACACCGCCCAGCACGTCGTGAGGTGGACGAACGCGATGCTCGGCGCCCCGCCGGAGCACGTGCTGAACCTGATCGGCGCCGGCGGCCAGCTCCAGCCGGTCGCGGACCGCTTCGCCAACGGGTTCAACGACCCGGCGGACTTCGACAACTTCTTCTTCGAGCCGGAGAAGACGAACGCGTACCTGGCGTCGGTCTCTGCTGGCTGACAGGGGCCTGAGTGCTCTCCACCCGCTGGACGGCCCGGTCCGTCCAGCGGGTGCCCGGTCATCCGGCGGGCGCGGTGGAGACGCTGTACCCCTCGTCCGAGCCCCCGGACGCCCCCTGGGGGAGTTCCGGTGCCTTGTACGTACGCAGCGGGGCGCTGTCCGGGTCCGGCCGGACCGCGCCGAGCAGCGGGTTCGACGCCAGCGGTGAGACCTTCACCAGGGAACCGGGGCGGGGCGCCTGCACCACCAGTCCGTTGCCGATGTACAGCGCCACGTGCGTGGCCTTCGGGAAGTAGACCACCAGGTCACCCGGGCGCAGCGCGCTCACCGGCACCTTCCGGAGCTGCCGCCACTGTTCCTGCGACGTACGCGGAATGGTGCGTCCGGCGTGCGCCCAGGCCTGTGAGGTGAGTCCGGAGCAGTCGAACGAGGAGGGGCCCTCCGCGCCCCACACGTACGGCTTGCCGATCTGCCGGACCGCGTACCGGACCGCCTCGCCGCCTTCCTCCGACGGCGGCCGGGCCGAGGACAGGGCGCCCGAGGTGACCAGCGCGTTCTGGGCCTTCGCGGTGCCCTGCTCCTCAAGGCCGGACAGTTCGGTGAGCTGGTCCGCGGAGAGCGTGGCGAGCCTGGCCTCGACCTCCTTGAGGCGGTCGCGCACCGTGTCGCGTTCCTTCTTCTGCCGCGTGGCCAGCACCTGTTGCCGGTCGAGCACCTTGCGGGATTCCTTCGCCAGTTCGTCGGCCCGCTTCTCCGCGCCCGTGAGCCGCTTCACGGCCGCCACCCGCCCGGCGGCCAGCCGCTGGATGACCTGGCCCTGGTCCAGAGCCTGCGCGGGGTCGCGGGACAGCAGCAGCCGAAGGTACGCGGAGAAGTCGGACCGGCCCTGGTACTGCTCGCGGGCGAGGCGCCCGGCGGCGTCGCGGCCGCGCGACAGCGAGAGCCGGGCGGTGACGAGGGAGGCGTCCAGCTTCTTCGCCTGCGCGGTCCGCTTCTTCAGCTCGGCCGCCGTCCCGTTGTAGGTCTCCGTGGCCTCCTCCGCCTGCTGGTAGAGCTTCTGGAGCTCTACCAGCAGCGCGGCGGCGCCGGTGCCGGAACCCGCCGCGTCCGGGGCGGGCTCGCCGGAGGACGGAGACGCGGGGGAGGGTGCGGGGGAGGGCGCGGCCACGGCGGCGGCCGGTGACGTCACGACGACGGCTGCGAGCGCCGCCGTGCAGACGGAGCGCAAGACACTGCCCGGCACGACATCACCTCCGATAGCGGGGTGAATCGTCGGACTACCCCATAAGTGAGCGCAATGCCTCTATACGCTCACCTGCCGTCAGGTGATTCAAGAACCGAGGTGCGTGGCGGTGGCCCGATCCCCCGGAAGGCGGCGGTTCACGCCGCCCTCCGGACCGGCGGTCGGCCGACCGCCCAGCCGACCGTTCAGTCCACCGGGAACGCGTAGACCGTCCGGCCGCGCCGGACGACGGCGCTCTTCCCGAAGGGCAGTACCTGGTACCCGGCGGTGACCGTGCCGCCCTTCGGGTCCTGCTCCCCGATGTCCTGGAACTTCCACAGCCGCCGCCCGTCGGCCGCCGCGAACGCGGTGACCTGGCCGGAGCTCGCCGCGAGCAGGGTTCCGCCGGTGCCGCTGACGCTGATCACGGGAGTCATGTCGGTGCGCGGCTCCTCCGTCGACCGCTGCCAGCGCGGCCGCCCGGTCGCCAGGTCGACCGCCCCCACCTCCTGGTTGCTGTTGGTGGTGTGCAGCAGTGCACCGGACTCGACCGGGTTCCCGAAGTGGGTGCCGCGGGTGCCGTTGAGCGTCCACTTCGGCTTTCCGCCGGGCGTCGCGAAGGCCCGGAGGTCGTCACCGACGGCCGCGTACAGCAGGCCGTCCGCGTCGCCCACGGCCGCACCGCCGGGCGTGACGGTGCCGAACGACTCGGTCCACTTCTGCTTCCCGGTCTTCCGGTCGAAGCTGCGGAACCTGCCCTTGCCCTTCGCCGCCTTCACATCCGCCGCGGTGAGCGACTGCTGGCTCTGCCGTACGACGATGTCGTCCGGCCGCACCGCGATCAGCCGGTACTCCGGCGCCTCCGGGCCGCGGCCGGTGGGCACGGGCGTCCGCCACAGCTCCTTGCGCTGCTCGATGTCGTACCCGAACAGATACGACTTGACGACCACCTTGTCCTTCCCGCGCTTCTTGCCCTTCTTCGGCTTGGGGGCCTTCACGGTGGACTTGGTGGAACCGGTGAACCAGACCGTCGAACCGGACGCGCCGACGAGCTCGGGCACCACCAGGTGCGGGGCGCCGTCGAAGCCGTCGGCGTACGCCAGCCGGTGGGCGACCTTGCCGTCCTTCGCCGACAGCCAGAGGAACTCGTCCGGAGCGGCGATGAAGCACAGCTCCTTGCCTGCGGGCAGGGCCTCCTGTCCCTTGGCGGCGTCCGCGTTCTGCCAGACCCGGTGGCCGGTGCGCAGGTCGATGGCGGTGGCGTGGGCGGCGTCGGTGAGCACCAGCAGCCGGTCTTTCCAGAGCGCGGCGGTGCGCGGGGCCGGTTCGTCCGCCGGGTGCGCGTGGATCCAGCGCGGCCGCGGAGGCAGTCCGGCGACGGCGGCCCGGCTGGTGCTCGGGGCGGGCTTGGCGTCGTCGGTGGGCTCGTCATCGTCGCCGGAACCGAGCGCCAACACCGCGCCACCGCCGACCAGGAGTCCGGCGACCCCGGCCGCGGCCCCGATCAGCAGGCTCCGGCGTCCGGCGGAGGGGCGCTCGGGAGCGGCCGGGAAAGGGAAGGGAGCGGGAACGGGAAGCGCTGCGGGGCTCTGGGCGGCCGGGAGGGGTGCGTGGGGGAAGGGTGCCGCGGGGGCGGTGTAGGGCAGCGGCTGAGGGGCCTGGGAGGACTGAGGGGGCTGAGGAGGCTGATGCGCTTGGCCGGCCGGCGGTCCGGCGGGGCCGGGCAGCGCACGGTTGAGCGAGAGCTGGGTCGTCGCCGGGTCGGACCGGGGCGCACGGGGGGCGATGATCCCGAACTGGGCGGTACGGGTGTCCCGGCCGGTCGCGGGTTCCCCGGACCCGTCGCCGGCGGGGAGCGCCGGAGGCACGGCGTCCTGCACGTCGGGGCCTCCGGAGGCGTCCGACGCGTCCGGGTCCTCCGAGGCACCCGCCCCGCTTGCGGCACTCGTCGCGCCTGCCGCACTCGTCGCGCCTGCCGCGCCCGTGGCGCTCGCCGCACCCGTCGCACCCGTGGCACCTGCCGCACCCGTCCCGCCAGCCGCGCCCGTCCCGCCTTCCGCGTCCGGTGCATTCGCCGTATCCGTGACGGGAACGGCGTCCTCGATGACGGGCGGCGCGGTCTCCAGCGCCTGGGCGCGCACGCCCTGTTCCGCCACCGCCGCCGCCAGCGGGGCCGGCAGCCAGTCGCCGCCCTTCGCGAGCCCGGCCGCGCCCTCCAGAGCCAGTTCCGCGGCCACCGCACCGGCCGTCGGCCGGTCGGCCGGGTCCTTCGCCAGGCAGCGGCCGATCAGATCGCGCAACGCGTCCGGCACGGAGGCCAGTTCCGGGTCGGTGTGGGCGATCCGCTCGGCGGCCTCCGTCGCGGGGCCGTCCGCCAGCGGGGTGCTGCCGGTCGCCGCGTACGCGAGCAGCAGGCCCAGCACGAAGAGGTCGGAGGCCGGGCCGGCCTCCTCGCCCTCGATCTGCTCCGGGGTCAGATAGCCGAGCCGGACGGAGAGCTGCCCGCCGGGCCGCGCCTCCGCGTCGGCCGCCGCACCCAGCGGGCCGAAGGCGGTGAGCCGGGGCCCGTCCCCGGCCAGCAGCACCGTCCTGGGGGCGAGTCCCTGCAGGACGGCTCCGGTGGCGTGCACCCGGGAGAGGGTCTCCGCGATGCCGGCGCCCAGTATCCGCACGGCCCGCTCGGGAAGCGGCCCGGCGGTCTCGATCGCCTCGGCGAGGGTCAGCGCCGGTACGTACTCCGCGGCCGTCCACAGCGGCCCGTCGCCCTCCGGCCCGTCCGTACCGGTGTCGAGCTGCGCGGCCACCCAGCCACCGGCCAGCCGGTCCGCGGTCCGGGCCTCCGCCTCGAAGTGCCGCCGGAAGCCGGGAAGTGCGGCCAGCTCGGGGCGGGCCGCCGTGATCACGGCGAGGTCCTGCGGGTCCGCGCCGCGTGCGAGGTACTGCACCGCCGCGGCCGTCTCACGCAGCCGCACCATCGCCGTGTACGGGCCGAAGCGGCGTGGATCGTCCTGACGCAGCGCCTCCATGGCGCACCCCCTATATGACCGTCCTCGGACCTGACCGCCGATCTTACGGTCTCCTCCGGGGCAGGGAGCCTCGCCCCGGTTCACCCCATATGCGTCATCCCGGCTTCGACCAGGGCCACTTGGGGCGGTGGCGTTCGCGGCCGCCCGGGGCGTACTCGTACACCCAGCCGCGCTGGATGCCCAGCCGCTTGGAGTACCCGGCCGGGGCCCGCCGGTACGCGTGCACGGTCGCGGGTCCGCCGTCGGCGGCCGGGACCGGGACCTCGTACCACTTGGGCGGGTGGCCGGTCGCGCCGAGGAGGACGGGCAGGGCCCGCCCGTCCAGCGGGCCGCCGGTGAAGGGGACGTTCTCGCTTCTCACCCGCCCAGTCTGACCGATCAGTCCGGGGGCAGCAGATGCGCCGCCGCGCCGACCACCGGGATCAGCCGCTCCGCCAGCCGGCCGGCCGGGCCCGCCGCGGTCTCCAGGGGCAGCAGCTCGGCCACGGCGGCGGCGGTGGCGGGATCGGTGGCCGCGGTGACCGCGAGGAGTCCGATGAACTGGTCGACGAGCCAGTCGCGCAGCTCGGACGCGGCCGGCTGCTTCCCCTCGTCCAGCCAGATCAGCGAGGCCGCCTCGACGGCCGCGATCCAGGTGCGCACCATCATCCGCAGCCGGGGGCCGGGATCGCTGCCCGCGCCGCGGCCCAGGTGCAGCAGGATCTGGTCGGCCGCCGCCCGCCGCACCTCGTCGACGATCGTGCCCGTACGGGACGTCTCGGCGACACTGCCGCCGCGCAGGAGCGCGCTGAAGCCGGCGTCGTGCTGGTCGACGAAGGCGAGGTAGCGGTCCAGCACCCGCGTCACCCGTTCGGTGGGCGGGCCCACGGGCGGTTCCGCGAAGCAGAGGATCAGTTCCTCCGCGGCGGACCTGAGGGCCGCCTCGTACAACTGCTGGCGTCCGCCGGGGAAGTAGCGGTAGACCAGCGGCCGGGAGACGCCGGCCACCGTGGCGACCTCGTCGAGCGAGACCTCGTCGGGGGCCCGGTGCGCGAAGAGGGTGAGTGCCGCACCGAGGAGCTGGGTGCGCCGCTCCTCGACGCTGAGCCTTCGGTACGCGCGCTGCGGGGGCGCGGCTGCGGCAGGGGTCATGTCCGCAAGCCTAAGGGCTTCCACCCTCAGGCGAGCAGGCCCGAGTTCTTCCACAGCCTGCGGCCCACCCCGTTGAGCACCCCGATGTCGTCGAAGAAGTCGGTGAGCCGCTTGGCACCCGACTGCATGACCTCCGCCCGGTGACCGCTCTCCCGTACCTGGGCCACGGCCTCCTGGCGGTTCAGGCCCACGTTCTCGTACACCCGCGGGTTGACGAAGCAGACGGAGAAGACGCGGGCCGCCTCGCCGCAGCTGACCCGGGTCAGCTCGCGCTCCCAGCGCGGCGCGGTCACCATCTGGCGGCGCAGCTCCTCGCGGGCGTACCGGACGTGCCGGGCCTCCTCGATCACATGGATGCGGGTCACGCCGCGCACCAGGCTCTGCACGCGCTCGTCGGGGAAGGCCAGCCGCTGCATCCAGTCGAGGATCTCCTCGCCGAGCAGGGTGGCGGCGAACGAACCGGGCGTGGTGGAGATGGTCTTCAGCACCCGGGCGAGGTTGTGGTAGCGACGGGGGACCGGGTAGCAGGGCGCTCCGCCCCAGGTGATCATCCGGCCGAACATCATCGAGTGCCGGCACTCGTCGGCTATCTCGGTGAGGGCGTAGCGGACGTGGTTGCTGACCACCGGCTTGTCGTAGATGTGTCGGACCAGCAGCTGCATCAGGATGATCTCGAACCAGATGCCGAGCGAGGCCAGCGAGGCCGACTCGTGCCGGGCCAGCTCCTGCTGCTGCTCCAGCGACATCTTCCGCCACATCGGGGTGTCGTAGAGGGAGACCAGCTCGGGCGGCCAGAACCACTTGCCGTCCTCGGCCGCGGAGTCCCAGTCGAGCTCCTTGTCGGGGTCGAAGGAGTGCTTGGCCGAGGCCTCCAGCAGCCGTTCCGCGATCTGCTCGCGGTCCCGGAGCGGGCCGAGTGCGTCACGGAGCAGCCGCACATCGTGTTCGGTCACTGTCGTCATGGCTGGATCCACCTCGTACATGGGTTACCGGCGGTCACCTCTTATGAGACCTTCTGTCAGCAAGCTCGTCAATCCCTTGCGCACGACTTGTTGACCCGGCGTCTACCAACGTGTGAACCTGCCAACTGAGCCAGCCGGCACGTGATTTGCCGAAGCATGCGAGGCGAAGGAGCCGTCCATGTCGACCCATGACCTCTACACCACCGCCCCCGACCAGCCGCTGTGGACCGTGCCCGCCTCCGGAGCCGCCCGCTTCAGCTGGGACTACGACGACGGCCGCGAACGCCTTCTCGCCCTCTACCAGAAGGGCAAGGACAAGCAGTGGGACGGCAACAAGCGCATCGACTGGAGCCTGGAGGTCGATCCCACCGACCCGCTCGGCACCCCCGACGAGGCCCTCACCCTGTACGGCACCCCGCACTGGGCGAAGATGACCGAGAAGGACCGGGGCGAGCTGCGCAAGCACTACACCTCCTGGCAGTTCAGCCAGTTCCTCCACGGCGAGCAGGGCGCGATGGTCTGCGCGGCCCGGATCGTGGAGTCCGTCCCCGATCTGGACGCCAAGTTCTACTCCGCGACCCAGACCATGGACGAGGCCCGGCACGCGGAGATCTACGGCCGGTTCCTGCACGAGAAGATCGGGATGCTGTACCCGGTCAACGACAACCTCCAGGGCCTCCTCGGGGACACCCTGCGCGACTCCCGCTGGGACATGCCCTACCTCGGCATGCAGGTCCTCATCGAGGGCCTCGCGCTGGCCGCGTTCGGCATGATCCGCGACACGACGACCAAGCCGCTGCCCAAGCAGATCCTCGCCTACGTCATGCAGGACGAGGCCCGCCACGTGGCCTTCGGCCGGATGGCGCTGCGCGACTACTACAAGCAGCTGAGCGACGCGGAACTGCGCGAGCGCGAGGAGTTCGTCATCGAGGGCTGCTACCTGATGCGCGACCGGCTCAGCGGGGTGGAGGTGCTGGAGAACTTCGGCATCGGCAAGCAGGAGGCCAAGGAGCTCTCCGAGCACTCCGAGTTCCTCCAGCTCTTCCGCAAGCTGCTGTTCAGCCGGATCGTCCCGTGCGTCAAGGACATCGGCCTGTGGGGTGAGCGGCTCCAGAAGGCCTACGTGGACATGGGCGTCCTCGAACTGGGTGACTCCAGCCTGGACCTGCTGATGGCGCAGGACGAGGAGATCGCCGAACAGCTGGACCGGGACCGCTTCGCGGCGGAGGAGCACGCGCGGGTGGCCGAGGTCGCGGAGGCGATAGCGGACGGCGGCCCCCTGGAGTCCCCGGAGTCCTGACTCCGGCGGCACCGGCGCCGGTTAGGGTCGCCCGCATGAGCGAGACCGATCACGTGGCCGGCCCGGTGCCGGACCGGCGGCACTGCGCCCGGCGGGCCGGCTACGGAGCCGTCTCCACCCATCTGTCGCTGCTGAGCGACCACCGGCTCCGCGACGTGGTCCGCGCGGCCGCGCCGGCCGGGTCGGGCATGGGCGGCAGGTCGGCGGAGCTGGAGGTGTGCGGGACCCGCGTCTTCGTGAAACGGGTGCCGCTGACCGACCTCGAACTGCGGCCGGAGAACGTGCGGTCGACCGCCGACCTCTTCGGGCTGCCGGTGTTCTACCAGTACGGGATCGGCTCGGCCGGATTCGGCGCCTGGCGGGAGCTGGCCGCGCACACGATCACCACCGACTGGGTCCTCGGCGGGGCCTGTCCGGACTTTCCGCTGATGTACCACTGGCGCGTCCTGCCGGACTCCGCCCCGCAGGACTTCACGGGCGAGTTCGGCGGCATCGACGGGGCGGTCGCCCACTGGGAGGGTTCCTCGGCCGTACGCGGCCGGCTGGAGGCCGTCGGCAGCTCCTCGGCCAGTCTGGTGCTCTTCCTGGAGCATGTGCCGCAGACCCTCGCGGCCTGGCTGGGCGAGCGCCGCGCGGCGGCCCGGGAGGGCGGCGAGGGCCCGCCGTTCGAGTGGCTGGACGAGACCCTGGCCCGTGGGGCGGACTTCATGAGTTCCCACGGGTTCGTGCACTTCGACGCCCACTTCGGCAACATCCTGACCGACGGCCACTCGATCCGCTTCGCGGACTTCGGCCTCGCTCTGAGCACCCGGTTCGAACTCTCCGCGGACGAGTCCGCGTTCCTGGCCGGGCACCTCGCGTACGACCGCCACTACGTCGCCGGGCACCTGGTCCGCCACCACCTGTTCGACGAGGTGTGCGACGCCGGGTTCCTGCGCGGCTGGATCGCGGGCGACCGCCCCGAGGGCGTACCGCCCGGGGCCGCCGCGGTCCTCGACCGGCACGCGGCGGCCGCCCTGGTCCTGGACGGCTTCCACCGCCGCCTGCTCGGAGTGAGCCGGCGGACGCCCTATCCGGCGGCGGACATCGATCGGGCGGCGGCTGCCTCCGCACCTGCCACCGGCGTCCGCCGGTGAGTTCCCGCGCCGCCCCCGTCGGCCAGGCCGAGGAGGCCCCGGGTTCGAAATCGTGTTCGCCCGCATGACGTAACTTGGGCGCCATGACCACCCCGCCGCCACAGGGCCCGTACGGAGCACCGCAGGGCCCGTACGGACCGCCGCCGCAGCCCCCGCAGGGCAACCCGTACGCCCCGCAGCCCCCTTACGGGCAGCAGCCCCCTTACGGGCAGCAGCCCCCTTACGGGCAGCAGCCCCCTTACGGGCAGCAGCCCCCGTACGGGCAGCAGCCCCCTTACGGGCAGCAGTCCGCCCCGGGCCCGCAGCCCTTCGGGTATCCGCAGGGACCGCCGCAGCCGTTCGGCTTCCCGCCGGGTCCGCCGCCCCGGAAGAAGCGGACCGGGCTGATCGTGGGGACAACCGTCGGCGCGCTGGTGGTGGCCGGCGGCATCGCGTTCGGGGTCGCCCAGCTGGCCGACGTGGGGGAGTCGGCGGCCGGCCGCGGGTTTCCGGCGGCCGAGTACCGGCTGACCGTGCCCAAGAAGCTGCTGGACGGCGAGTACACGCTGCTCAAGGACTCCTCCTCGACCGACGGCCGGGAGATCGAGGAGACCCACGACCCGAGCATCCGCGACGCCAGAGCCGTCGTCACGCAGTACACCTCGTCCGCCGGCGGCACCCTGATCGTCTCCGGCCTGTGGGGACGGATCAAGGGACCGGAGTTCACCCGGGACAAGATCCTGGAGGGGGCCGCCCGGACCGAGGGCATGACCGTCGCCGTACCCGCCCGGGAGTTCACCCCCGAGGGATACGGAGTCACCATCTCCTGCCAGGTCGTGCGGTCCGAGCAGGGCGGGATCACCAGCACCCTCCCCATGTGCGCCTGGGGCGACGGAAACACGGCGGCCTTCGTCGCCGTGGTCACGCCCGAATCCGCGAGCCAGGACCCCGAGAAGGCCGACCTCGGAAAGGCCGCGCTGGACACCGCCGAGGTCAGGGCCGATTCGCGCAGACCGATCGGCGCCGCGCAGGCCGGCTGATCAGCTCACCGCGTCACGCGGGCACCCCTCAGTCCGCCAGCGCCGCCTCCATGACGGAACGGGCGATCGGCGCGGCGCTGCCGCCGCCGCTGATGTCGGCCCGGTCGGCGGCGGCGTCCTCGACGACCACGGCGACCGCGACGGCCGGCCGGGCGGAGTCCTCCGCCTGCGCCCAGGAGATGAACCAGGCGTACGGGGTGCCCGTGTTGTCGACGCCGTGCTGGGCCGTGCCGGTCTTGCCGCCGACCGTGGCGCCGTCGATGGCCGCGTTGCCTCCGGTGCCGTCCCGCACCACGTCGATCATCATCTGCCTCAGCTCGGAGGCGGTCTGCGGATTCATCGCCCGGTGGTAGGCGCGTGATCCCGTGGTGCGGACGGTGGAGCCGCTGTGCGTGGTCGTACGGTCCACCAGGTGCGGGTACATGAGCTCGCCGCCGTTCGCCACGGCCGAGGCCACCATCGCCATCTGGAGCGGGGTAGCCGTCGTGTCGAACTGGCCGATCGAGGACAGCGCCAGCTGGTCGTCGCTCATGTCGGTGTCGAAGTTGCTCTTGGCCACCCCGGACGGGATCTTCAGCCCGGTGTCGTTGAAGCCGAACTTCCCGGCCGCCTCCACCATGCCGTCCAGCCCGACCCGCACCCCGAGCCGGGCCATCACGGTGTTGCAGGAGACCCGGATCGCCTCCGCCAGGGAGGCGTCCTCGCAGCCGCTCGCCTCGTCGGGCAGGGGCGTCGAGGTGCCCGGCAGGATGTAGGGGGAGGGGGTGTCGGTGGCGGCGCCCGGGTCGGTGACGACCTCGGCGTCCAGCGCCGCCGCCGCCGTCACGATCTTGAAGGTGGAACCGGGCGGATAGGTCTGCCGGATGGCCCGGTTGAGCATCGGCTGGCTGGTGTCCGCGTTGAGCTCCCGCCAGGCGTCGGTGACGGACGAACCGGTGCCGGAGAGCCGCCCGGGGTCGTACGAGGGCGTCGAGACCAGGGCCAGGATCTTGCCGGTCGTCGGCTCGACGGCCGCGACGGCACCGCGCCGGCCGCCGAGCCCCTCGTAGGCGGCGCGCTGCATGGAGTCCTCGACCGTGGTGGCGACGTCGCCCCCGGGCTGCCGGCTGCGGGTGATCTCGTTCCAGAAGGGGACCGGGGCGAGCATCGGATCGGTGCCGGACAGGATGTCGTCCTCGGCGTTCTCGATCAGGGTGGTGCCGTACGTCTGCGAGGCGTATCCGGTCACCGGGGCGTACAGCGGGCCGTGGCGGTAGGTGCGCTCGTACGCGAGCTGCTCGCCGGTGTCCTTCGAGCCGGTGACGGGTTTGCCGTCGGCCAGGATGTTGCCGCGCGGCTGGTCGTAACGGTCGATGGTGTTGCGGCGGTTGGCCGCGTTGCCGTCGAGGGAGGGGGCCTCGAAGACCTGCACGCGGGCGGCGTTCAGCAGCAGCGCCACGAGCAGCAGCAGGCAGAAGGCGGCGGCGCGCCGGATGTAGCGGATCACGGCCGGGCCTCCCGCGCGGTCGGCGCGTACGGGATCACAGCTCGTCCTCCAGGATGGGTGCGATGACTCCGGTCTCCACCTGGTCCGGGTGGGGTCTGCGGGCCTGGTCGCTGACCCGGATCAGCAGCGCCACGATGATCCAGTTGGTGACCACGGAAGAGCCGCCCTGGGCGAGGAACGGCATCGCCATACCGGTCAGCGGGATCAGCCCCATCACGCCGCCCGCGATCACGAACACCTGGAGCGCCAGGATCGAGGCGAGACCGATCGAGAGCAGCCGCCCGAACGAGTCGCGCAGGGCGAGCCCGGCCCGGTAGCCGCGCGCCACCAGCAGCGCGTACAGCATGAAGATCGCGGTCAGCCCGGTCAGGCCCAGCTCCTCGCCCGCCGTCGCCAGGATGAAGTCGGACTTGGCGGCGAACCCGATGAGGATGGAGTGCCCGAGCCCGAGCCCGGTGCCGAGCATCCCGCCGGCCGCGAAGGCGAACAGCGACTGGGCGAGCTGGCTGGGCCCCCGGCCCGCGTCGATGGAGGCGAACGGGTCGATCCAGTCCTGCACCCGGCTGTGCACATGCGGTTCGAAGGAACCGACGACGAACGCGCCGACGGCGGCGAGCAGCAGCCCTACGGCGATCCAGCCGGTCCGGCCGGTCGCCACGTACAGCATGATCACGAACAGGCCGAAGAAGAGGAGCGAGGTGCCCAGATCGCGCTCCAGGACCAGCACCCCGACGCTGAACAGCCAGATCGCCACGATCGGGCCGAGCACCCGGCCGGTGGGGAGCTGGAGCTTCCAGACCCTGCGGCCGGTGTACGCGAGGGCGTTGCGGTTCGCCGCGAGGTAGGCGGCGAAGAACACGGCGAGCAGGATCTTGGCGAACTCGCCCGGCTGGAAGGAGAATCCGCCGACCCTGATCCAGATCTTCGCGCCGTTCACGGCGGGGAAGAAGATCGGCACGATCATCAGGACGAGTGCGGCGGCGACCGAGAGGTACGCGTACCGCTGGAGCACCCGGTGGTCGCGCAGGAACACCACCACCGCGATGAAGAACGCGACGCCGAGCGTGGACCAGACCAGCTGGGTGGTCGCCGCCTGGTCCTTCGGGGTCTCCAGGTCGAGCCGGTAGATCAGCACCAGGCCGAGGCCGTTGAGCAGGACGGCGATGGGCAGCAGCAGCGGATCCGCGTACGGGGCGCGGAAGCGGACGGCGAGGTGGGCCAGCAGGGCGAGCAGCCCCAGACCGCCGCCGTACCCGGCGACATCGGGCGGGACCGCGTCGTTCCTGGCCAGACCGACGGCGGCGTAGCCGCAGACGGAGATGAGGACGGCCCCGACGAGGAGCGAGAGTTCCACGCCGCGCCGCTTGGGCAGGCGCAGCTCGGGCGGGGGCGCGTCCGCTGTCGTTGCGGTCATGCCACGCAACGTAGCAAGAGGCGGAGGATATTTTGCTTATGTCATAGTACGGAGGTTCGTGGGGCCCCGGTGGCGGGCCGTCAGGACCGCGGGCCGGGCGGCACCTTCCCGTCCTCGTGGTCCTCGCCGGGCACGTACTCCGGCAGCGTCAGCCGCGCGACCGCCCCGCCGTCCGCCGCGTTCTCGAAGACCAGCCTGGCGCCCATCACCCGGGCCTGCCCGGCGGCGATGGTCAGCCCGAGGCCGTGCCCCTTGCTGCCGCCCTCGGTGCGGAAGCGCTGCGGGCCGCCCGCCGTCAGATACTCCGGGAAACCCCCGCCGTGATCGCGCACCGTCACCTCCGGCCCGTCGACCGTCAGCACGACCGGCGGGCGGCCGTGCCGGTGCGCGTTGCTGATCAGATTGCCGAGCACCCGCTCCAGCCGCCGCCGGTCCGTCTCGACGCGCGCCGGCGGCCCGTCCCCGACGACCCCGACCTCCGTACCGGTGCCCGACCCGGACACCACCCGTTCGACGAGCGGCGCCAGTTCGTACACGTCCAGGTCGACCTGGACGGTACGGGTGTCGAGCCGGGAGATCTCCAGCAGGTCCTCGGTGAGGGCGCGCATCGTCCGGACCCGGTCCTGGACCAGCTCGGAGGGGCGGCCGGGCGGCAGGAGCTCGGCGGCGGCCGACAGCCCGGTCAGCGGGGTGCGCAGCTCGTGCGCCACATCGGCGGTGAAGCGCTGCTCGGTCAGCAGCTTGCGCTGGAGGGCGGAGGCCATGGTGTCCAGCGCCCCGGCGACGATCGCCACCTCGTCCTGGTGCCGCGAGGGGTCGGCTGTCCGGGGGTCGTTGACGCGGGCGTCCAGTTCGCCGGCCCCGATCCGGCGGGCCACCCGCGCCGTCTGGTGCAGCCGCCGGGTCACCCGGGTCACGGCGAACCCGCCGGCCAGCAGGGTCGCGCCGATCGCCAGCAGTGAGGAGCCGATGATCGCCCCGTCCAGGCCGTTGATCGTGCGGGCGCTCTGGCTGTAGTCGATCCGGGTCGCCAGCGCGTGGCCGCCGGCCGGGGCGGCGGCCCACATCGTGGGGCGGCCGAGGGTCTCCGCGACCATGGTGCCGCGCTCGCCGTCCACCGCCAGTTCGCGCAGCGACGCGGGCAGCCCCGGCGGATCGAGACCGGAACGCGGCGGGAGCGCCTCGCCCGCCTCGTAGGCGGCGGTCACGTCCGCCAGCCGGGCCAGCGCCTTCTCGCGGGCATGGCCCACCGTCTGGCGGGTGACCGCGGTGTGCACCAGCACGCCCAGCAGGGCCGCGAGCACGCAGCACATCACGGTGATGAAGACCGCGGACTTCCAGGTCAGCGTCGCGGTCCAGGCGGGCATCCGCGGCCCGCGCCGTCCGGCCGCGGCCCGCCGGCTCACCGGCGCTCCGCGGAGACGGCGGCCGAGGGCGCCGCGGTGGGCGCGGCGCTCTGCCGTGCGGTGGGCCGGGCCGCGGTCGGCGCGGCGGAGGGCAGCTCGCCGGGCCGGTCGGCGGGCCGCCGGTCCCGCGGGCGGCTCCGACCGGGCTCCGGCTGCGGGGTCATGCGCAGGATCCCGTCCTGGGTGGGCAGCATGGCGCGCTGCCTGCCGTCCCAGGACCAGGCCGTGCGGTACTCGTACCCGGTGATGGCCGAAGGGGCCCGCATGATCAGGTCCCGGCCCGCCAGCTCCACGCTGATCACCGCGTCCGAGGTGGACATGATCCGGGTCAGCCCGCCCGCCTCCGGCATGTAGACCCGCACGGACAGCTGGCGGTCCGCCAGCTTGACGGCGAGGACCAGCTCGTCCCTGCCGTCGCCCGTCAGGTCGCGGTAGTACGGAGCGAGCACCGGGCAGTCGTCCGGCGCGGTCCGGCAGGCGTTGATCCGGCGGACCGCCGCCGCCGGGAGTTCGTCCGTACCGCTGGCCCGGTCGGGGCGCGCCTTCAGGCCTGCCTGCACCACCGCCACCGGGTCCAGCCGGTGCACGTCGCCGTCCGGGACGGTGATGCCGGGGATGTGCGCGGTCTCGCCCTCGCCGTAGTCGTACGGAGCGGCGGAGGCGGGCGGCAGCTCCGGCCAGAGGCGCGCCGGGCCGATGGCGGCCGGGACCGGCCCGGTGCTCTTCAGCCCGCCGCCGGTGCCGCACCCGGCCAGCAGGGCGGCGCCGGCCAGCAGCGCCGCCGCCCGGTGCTGCGCACGCATGGCTTTCTCCGTTCCCGAGGTCCGTCGTGCCGGTGGGCACGCGTTCGCGCACGGCCCCGGCTCCCCAGACCTTATTCGGAAGGAAGTCCCTTATGCGTATTTAGTGCTGATACGTCAGTGCTGATACGTCGGTCACTTCAGTGCTGATACGGGTTCTGCCCCTGTCCCTGGCCCTGCGCCCCCGGAGCGTAGCCCGGCTGCCCCTGCGCCTGCCCGAACGGGTTGCCGTCCTGCGACGCCACGTGCTGGGCCATCAGCTGTTCGGCCTGCTCCTTGGGTATCCGCTGCTCACCACCGCAGAACGTGCACTGCGTGGCGAACTTCGTCGAGAAGGGGAACAGCGGCACGAAGAACAGCGTGAACTTCGTGACCCGCTTGCGCAGGGTGTGCGCGGACGGATTCCCGCACCAGCCGCAGACCATCGTCATCACGGCCAGTTGGTAGAGATAGCCTCGCGTACCGAAAATGATCATGTCGTGGGTCCCTTCCCCGTATTACCCCTGAGCGCCCGGCGGCAGAGCGCCAGCAGCTTCTCGTCCTCGTATGTGTCATGGCTGCCGTAGCCGCCGTCCATCGCGTTGTGACGGCGTACGGAGGCGAGCTCGGCGCGCAGCACATGTGCCGCGTCAGAGCCTGCACCAGCGGCCCCCATCCGCGCCAGGCATTCGGCCACCCGAACCCTGACATGGCGGTTCTGTTCCCAGGCCGCCAGGAGTACCGGAACGGACTCCCGGGCCCGCCCGGAAACCTCCCACAGCGCGATCGCCGCGTCCACCCGCAGCCACAGCTCCTCGTGCCCGAGCAGCGCCCGCAGCCGGGGCGCCGTCACCTCGGCCCGCGCCCCGAGCCGGCCCAGCGCGCTCGCCGCCGCCCGCCGCTCGTGCGCGTACTCCGCCTGGAGCCCCTCGATCAGGACCGGCAGCACGGCGGCGGCGTCCCCGGCGACCGCCCAGAGCGCCTCGGCGGCCTCCGTCGCCGCCGACGTGCCGGGCCGCCGGATCAGCGCCCGCAGCTCCGGCACCGCGCAGGACGCCGCGGGCCCGAACGAGCCGAGGGCCCGCAGCGCCGCCGTGCGCAGCCACTCGCCCCGGTACTCCGGAGCCCCGCGCAGCACCCGCAGCACCTCCGGAGCCGCCTCGCCCGCCCGCAGCGCGGTCAGCCCGGCCAGCAGCGGGCTCGCCCGGTCGTAGGCCCCCTCGTCGAGGCCCACCTCGCCGAGCCTGCGCCGCAGCGCACCGGCCAGCGGACGGGCCGCCGGACCCAGATAACCGATGGCGAACCCCACGTCGTGCGGCACCTCCGGCCGCTCCAGCGCGGCGGCCAGAGCGGGCACGGCACGGGCATCGCCCAGCCGCGACAGCGCCTTCACCGGGCTGCCGAGGCCCGGCGGCCCGCTCGCCCACTCCTTCACCCACGCGCCCGGATCGGCCGCGACCCGGGCCGCCAGCGCGTCGGCGGCCGGTGCGGCCAGGCCGAACAGCTCCTCCAGCACGTGCGAGGCGGCCTCGGCCAGCCTCGGCTCGGCCGCACCGAGCTGCTCGCCGACCAGCCGCACCAGCTCCGCGTAGGAACCGCGCCAGGCCCGGATCAGCCCGCTGCTCATCCGGACCGCGTCGATGCGCTGCCAGCGGTCGGGGCTGCACAGCTGGTCGGTCAGCAGCGCCGTCCGCTCCGCCACCCGGTCGTCGAGACCGACGTGCAGGGTCCGCAGCAGATCGGCCGTCCAGGGCGCGGTGCGGCCCGCTCCCTCCTCGGCGGGCATCGCGCGCAACTGCCCCACCAGCGTCACCGGTGCGGCCCGCTCCTCGGCCCCGGCCGGCTCCGGCTCGCTGTGCGCCTCGCACGGCCGGGACCCCGGCTCCGCCTCCCCGGCCGCCGCGGCGGACCGCAGCTGCCGCAGCAGCCCCGCCACCATCCGCACCACATCGCCCGGCAGCGCCTGCGGTGCGCAGCGCGCCAGCTGGGCCAGGGCCGCCAGCCGCAGCCCCGGCGGGTAGGCCTCCGCGGCCAGCCGGCTCAGCCAGTCCGCGATCTGGCCGGTCAGCGGGCGGTGGCGCAGCGCGACCCGCCCGGCCGCCTCGACCAGGGCGAGCCGCACCTCCTCGTCCGGCTCCACCGCGAGCCGCTCCCGCAGCAGCGGCAGGACCAGCGCGGGGTTCCCGTGCAGGGTGGCCAGGGCCAGCGGGGCGGAGACCCGCACCCCCGGGTCCTCGTCGGCCATCAGGGCGAAGAACACCCCGGCCCCGGCGGTGACGGCCGCCGCCGCCATGGCGTAGTTCGCCGCGCCCTCGATCTCGTCCTCGTCGATCTCGTCCTCGTCGTCCTCGTCGAGGTCGATGCCGCCGATGCTGGTGAGCAGCTCGACGATGCCGCCGCGGTCCGGGACCGCCGGGTCCACGACGAGCTCGAAGAGGAAGGGGATGCAGGCGAGGGTGCACGCGTAGACGTCACCCTGGTGGTGCACGGCCCCGTACATGCCGTCCAGCGCTCCCTCGCGCTCCGCCGGATCGGCGGACGCGAGGCCCTGGAGCAGGCCGGGCACATCATCGGCAGGCCCGTAGGCATGCTCCATCGAGGCCCAGTCGACCTCGTCGATCCCCGCGAACACGCCATCGCCTCCCCACGCCTTACGTCCTCACCCACGATGGCCGGCGGCGTCGCGGGTGAGGCGTCTCCACGAAGCAGTGTCTGCGCAGAGTGTGCACCACCGCTCGGACAATCCACCCGCCACATGCGGCCTTTTACCTTTGGACATGACAACAACGGCAGCGGTGCGGTATGCCCGGGGCCCCGGCACCCCGGAGCTACGCGGAGTCCGGGACCGGACGGCCCCGGCCCGGCTCGTTGAGGGGGCCGAGCAGATCCCCGTACCGCGCCAGCCGTCCCGCCATGTCACCGGCCAGGAAGACCAGCTCGCCGGGGCTGCGGCACGCCTCGATCTCCGCCCAGGTGACGGGCGCGGACACGGTGGGTCCGGGCCCCGCGCGCAGGGTGTACGGGGTGGCGGTCGTCTTCGCCGCGGCGTTCTGGCTGAAATCGACGAACACCTTGCCCGGCCGCAGCGCCCGCTTCATCCGGTGCACGACCAGATCGGGAAGCTCCCGCTCCGCCCGGACGGCCAGCCCCTTCGCGTACGCCGACACCCGCTCCGACGGCGTGGGCTCCAGCGGTACGAGCAGGTGCAGTCCCTTGGAGCCCGACGTCTTCCCGTACGCCTCCAGGCCGTCCTCGGCCAGCCGTTCCCGCAGCCAGCGGGCGACCTCGCAGCACTCCACGACGCTCGCGGGCGCCCCGGGGTCCAGGTCGAACACCAGCCGGTCGGCCACGCCCGGCGTACCGGCCCGCCACTGCGGGGTGTGGAACTCCACCACCAGGTTGGCCGCCCACATCAGCGAGGCCAGATCCGCCACCACGATCTGCCTGGCCCCTTCGTTGTCGTGGTGCGGCACCGGCGCGGTCCGTACCCAGGACGGCGTACCGGGGGGCGGGTTCTTGGTGAAGAACCGCTGCCCGTCCGGCCCGTCCGGATAGCGCAGGAAGGAGACGGGCCGCTCCCGCAGATGCGCCAGCAGCGCCTCGGCGGCCGTGGCCGCGTAGTAGTGCAGCACCTCGCCCTTGGTGGTGCCGGTGGCCGGATACAGCACCTTGTCCAGATTGCTGAGCGTCAGGCGCCGCCCCTCCACCTCCGTGATAGGCGACATAAGATAAGGATCACACGTAAAACGGATCTATAGCCGTATATGGGTTGTAAGGGGTGACCGGTGAGGTCCATATGGAACGGCGCCATCTCCTTCGGGCTGGTCAGCATCCCGGTCAAGCTGATCAACGCCACCGAGAACCACTCTGTCTCCTTCCGCCAGATCCACCTCACCGACGGCGGCCGGGTCCGTTACCGCAAGGTGTGCGAGCTGGACGGTGAGGAGGTGACCTCCGCCGAGATCGGCAAGGGCTACGAGGACGCCGACGGCTCGGTGATCCCGATCACCGACGAGGATCTCGGTTCGCTGCCGCTGCCGACGGCCAAGACGATCGAGATCGTCGCCTTCGTGCCGGCCGGTGCGATCGACCCGCTCCAGATGGACACGGCCTACTACCTCTCCGCCAACGGGGTCCCGGCGGCCAAGCCGTACACCCTGCTGCGTGAGGCGCTGAAGCGGAGCCGGAAGGTGGCCGTCGCCAAGTACGCGCTGCGCGGGCGCGAGCGCCTCGGGATGCTCCGGGTCGTCGACGACGTGATCGCGATGCACGGCCTGCTCTGGCCGGACGAGATCCGGACCGCGGAGGACGTCGCGCCGGAGAGCGGTGTGAAGGTGCGCGACGCCGAACTCGACCTGGCCGACGCCCTGATGGCCACGCTCGGCGAGGTCGACATGGACTCGCTGCACGACGACTACCGGGAGGCGGTCGAGGAGCTCGTCGCGGCCAAGGCGGCCGGCGAGATCCCCCGCCGGGCCGAGCCGGAGGACACCGGCGGCAAGGTGATCGACCTGGTCGCGGCGCTGGAGAGCAGCGTCCGGGCGGCGGAGGAGGCCCGCGCGGGCGGCGAGGACGCGCCGGTCGCGAAGGTCACCTCGATGGCCGACCACAAGGGCGGCAAGGCCGGGAGGGGCGGCAGGTCCGGCTCCCCGGCGGCGGGATCGGGGCGGACGGCGGCGAAGAAGACCGCGGCCGGGAAGAGCACGGCGAGCAGGACGGCGGAGAAGAAGCCCGCGGCGGAGAAGAAGCCCGCAGCGAAGAAGACGGCCGCGGGCAAGACGGCCGCGGGCAAGACGGCCGCGGGCAAGACGGCGGCGAAGAAGACCACGGCGAAGAAGACCACGGCGAAGAAGCGAACCAGTACGAAGAGCACCCCGCGCAAACGCACCCCGGCCTGACCGCGGCTCCCGCCTCCGCCCGCCCTGGCGCGGCCGGACGGCCGCCACGGGGCTCATGCCCCGGGACGGCCGCCCGGTCCCGCGTCAGGGGGAGGGTGGGCTAGTGCCTGCGGTAGGAGCTCACGTATCCGGGGGCCGGAGTGCCGACACCCGTCACGTCGTCGTAGCCGCGCACCGCCGACAGCGAGGCGTCCTTGCCGAGGCTCCGCACCGAGGTCAGCAGGCCGTCGGCCGCGTCGTAGCCGTTGGCGAAGTCCACCCGGGCGACGGCCAGGCCGTGGCCCTTGCCCAGCGGGTGGTCCGTCACGTCGTGATACGCCTTCGAGCCGTAACGGCCGTAGATCGCCGGGTTGGCGAAGCCGAGGGGCAGGCCGTGCTGCGCCTGCTGCGCGAGGGCCTGGACACCGGCGATGACCGGCGCCGCCAGCGACGTTCCGCCGATGCGGTACTCGTCGTAGCCCAGCGATCCGTCGGGCATCGTCTGCGTCTGGCCGACCAGGAAGCCGGTGTTCGGGTCAGCCACGGCAGCGACGTCCGGGGCGGTGCGCATCCGGGTCTTCCCGTTGGCCTTCGCCAGCGAGTCCGGCACGATGCCGCGCTGGTAGAAGGGCTGCTTCACGGTCGAGCTGGTGCCGCCGCCCGCGCCCGAGGTGTAGGCGCCGGGGAAGCCGGTCCAGCTCTTGCCGTCGGCCGCCAGGGGAGCGTTCGTGGTCCCCCAGCCGGTCTCCCACTTGTAGGTGTCGTGCTTGCCGACGGCCAGCGACGTACCGCCGACCGAGGTCACCCAGGCGGAGTTCGAGGGGACGTCGATCTGCTTCGTGCCGGTGGAGGCGACGTTGTCGCCGTTGTCACCGGAGGAGAAGTAGAAGCCGATGCCCTCGATCGCGCCCAGCTGGAACACCTGGTCGTACGCGAGCGCCAGGTCGGGGGTCTGGTTGGCCTCGACGTCGCCCCACGAGTTGGAGACGATGTCCGCGAGCCGGTGGTCGACGACCTTGTTCAGCGAGTCGAGCAGATCGTCGTCGTAGCAGGAGGCGCCGCCCACGTACACGATGTCCGCGGCGGGTGCGACGGCGTGCACGGCCTCGACGTCGAGGGTCTCCTCGCCGTACCAGCCGGAGGCCCCGCACTCCTCGGTCTTCGTGTAGTCGTCCGGCAGCACCTGGCTGAACTGCCCGTGCTTGTACCGCGCGTCGCCGTTGCGCTTGGCGTACTCGGCGGCGTCCTTCGCGATGGTGGGGGAGGCGTACGCGTCGGTGATCGCGACGGTCACGCCCTTGCCGGTGTAGCTTCCGGCCCCGTACGCGGCGCGCAGCTGCTTGCCGGTGTACCCCTTGACCGCGTACGGCACCTTGGCCCCGTAGGCGCTCGGCAGGCTGGAGGCGGTCTTGGACCCGTAGTACGAGGACGTCGGGCCGGAGTTGCGGAACACCGCGTCCGGCGGCGGGAGCACCTCGTCGTGGCTGGACTTGCGCGGCGCGTTGTCCAGGCCCGATACGGCGAGCACGTCATCGCTCAGCGCGGCCGGCACCGAGGCGGTGGAGGCCGGGGCGCGGTAGGTGTGGGCGCCCTTGCGGTAGTTGTGCAGCTGGGTGCTGAACGCCTTCTCGGTCCTGGCCACTTCACCGGTGGCGGACACGTAGTGCCGGTTGGCACCGGTGACGGTCAGCCCGCTCGACCTCAGCCACTGGCTGACCCGGTCGATCTGGCCCTGGGTCGCCCCGAACCGTGCCTGCGCCTGCGCGGCGCTCAGGTACTTCCCGTACGACGGCGACTGCGGGTCGGAGACGGCGGCCGCGTAGGCGGCCAGCCCCTTCGCGTCCCGCCCGGCGAGGTGGACCCGGACGGCGACCTTCCCGCTGTCGGCCGTGGCGCCCTGGTCGGCCGTGGCGGTGGCCCAGGCCGGCTTGGTGCCCTGCAGCGCATCCCGGCCGCTCGGCGCCGAGTCTGCGGCTGCGTTGGGTATCCCGAGGGCGAGCGCACCGGCGAGCAGTGGCAGTGTCGCCGCCATGCTCAGCCCGGCGCGTCGTCCGGCGCGGCTGTTTCTCAAGGTAGAACCCCCTGCGATGTGGGTCTCGCGTGCGGAGCATGTGCCGAATGATGTGCACATGTAATGCGCCACTCTGGCGAGGAACGCTTCATGTAAGGGGCATGTAATGACCAAGAATCGACCAAGGGCCTGAAGGCGAGGGTGGTTCGCGCCGTGTTGCGGATGAATCGGTGCCTTGTTCGTGGATGACCGGATTCATGAGGTGTCGTGCGGGCATCCCGCAGCGTGGCGATCGACGGCATTTGCAGCGAAATGCCCTAGGGGGAAAGGGAGTTTGCGGCTCCGGGGCGCGCCTGAATCACCCGAACGGGTGAGCTTGTTCTTATCCTGCGATCTGTTCCCCGTGGGATGATCACACCGTCGGCACCCGACACCGGAATCTGGCCAACTCGGCCAGTCATGAAGAAAGTTGAAAAGCAAATGTTTGAAATGCTTCAGTGGATGTGGTGACTCCGCGGGCCCTGACCGGGCGCGTCACCGGCGGTTGATCCGCACCACGGTCGAACGGGCCGGCGTCTGGGCGAGACTCAGGTGCCGGCCCGTTTCGTTTCCTCCAGCAGCAGGCGCCGCAGTCTCTCCGCCTCGGCCTCGGTGCCCAGGCTCCGGTACATCTTCTCCGCCCTTCTGCCGTACTCCCGGGCCAGGTCGTTCCGGTGCGTATCCAGTGCCGCACGCGCGAGGCCTTCCAGCGCCCGTGCGGCGGCGGGACGGGAACCGGTGCGCTCGGACAGGCCGAGTGCCTGCTCGTAGACCTCCAGTGCCACGCCCGGCCGGCCCGCCGACCGATGGATGTCGCCGATGCCGAGCAGGGCCCTGGCGCGCTCGTAGGCGCTGTCGATCCTTCGCGCGACCTCCTCCGCCAGGGTGAAGTGGAGCAGCGCCTCCTCGCCGTCGCCGTTCGCGGTGTGCGCGGCGCCCATGCTGATCAGGGCGTTCGCCTCGCCCAGTGCGTCCCCCCGGGCCCGGTGGCTCTCCAGTGCCCGGCGGAAGCCCGCCAGCGCCCGCGGGGTGTCGCCCATGGCCTGGTGCACCGTGCCCAGGTTCGTGTCCAGGATCGCCAATTCCCGCTCACCTTTGTGAAGTTGAGCCAACATCCGGGATCGTTCGAGGTGGTGGCGGGCCTGCTCGATGCGCCCCTGAAGCTGGTGGATCATGCCGATGTTGTTGTGCGCGCGGATCTGCCCGAGCAGGTCCCCGGTCCGTTCGTGGATGTGGAGCGTGACGCGTGCCCGGCCGAGCGCCTCGTCGTACCGTCCCTCGTAATGCAGGGCCGCGCCCTCGACGTTGAGGCAGTCCGCCTCGCCGTACAGGTCGCCCAGACCCCGGTAGAGCGCCAGGGCCCGCTCCACCATGCGCAGCGCCGGGCCGGTGTGGCCGGCGGCCAGGTGGGCGCGGCTCGCCTGGAACGAGCTGTCGGCGCACCCCGCGAGGTCGTTGAGGTCCTGGAACAGGGTCAGCGCTTCGCCCGCACAGCTCAGCGCCTCCCCCGGCCCCGTCTGAGCCAGCACGTCCGCGGCCTCCACCAGCGTCTGCGCCAGCAGGACCGGATCGCGCCGGGGCCGCAGCGCTTCCACGGCCGCGCCGTACAACTCGTTGGTGACCGCCCAGCTGCCCCAGATCCTCAGGGAGGGGGCCAGCGCGTGCGGGAAGAGCGCCGCGTGGTCCGGGCTCTCGGCAGCGGCCGTGCGGGCGGCGGCCAGCAGGTTGGCCCGCTCGGCGTGCAGCCAGGACGTCGCCTCTCTGTCGTCGTCGAACTCGGCCGCGTACACCGACGGGTGCTCGGACTCCAGGGCCCTTCTGCGCGGGTGGGTGAGGCGGTGGGCCCGGTGCGCCGAGGTGAGGTAGTACCCCAGGAGTCTGCTGACGGCCTCACCGCGAGTGCTCTCCGGTTCCTCCGCCGCGGACATGCGCAGGGCGAACGCCCGTGTGAGGTCATGCAGCTGGTAGCGGCCGAGTGCCGGTTCCGCCAGCAGGTGGCAGTCCAGCAGCTCCTCGATGCTGCGGCGCACGTCCCCGGCTCCGCCGCCGCGGCCGGTGCCGGTCCCGTTTCCCGCCAGTGCGGCCGCGGCCGCCGCCGTGATGTCGGGGCCGGGGTGCAGTGCCAGCAGGCGCAGCAGCCGACGGGTGCCGGGAGTCAGCTCCGCGTAGGAGAACCGGAACGCCGAGACGAACGCTTCCTCGTCGAGTTCGTCCAGCGGGTCGCTCGACTGCTCCAGGCGCTCCAGGAGATGGCGCAGGTCCCAGATCTCCCGGTGCCGGAATCGGCCGGCCAGCAGCGTCGTGGCCAGCGGATGACGGCCGCAGGCGTCCACCAGGAGCTTCAGCGCCTCCGGATCGCGTGAGGTACGGGCGGTGCCGGCGACCCGGGTGAACAGCGCCGCCGCCTCCTGGGCCGGCAGCGCGTCCACCAGCAGGGAGGTCGCCCCGTCCAGCGCGGAGAGCCGGTTGCGGCTCGTCACGATTGCCATGCAGCGCGCAGAGCCGGGCAGCAGCGGACGGACCTGGGCGGCGTCCCGTGCGTTGTCGAGGACCACCAGCACCCGGTTGCGCGCGGTCCACTCCCGCCATTCGGCCGCTCGCTCGTCGAGTGTGTCCGGCAGTGCGCCGTCGGTTCCGGCGGCGTGCAGCAGGAGGGCCAGGGCCTCGGCCGGGTCGACGGGTCGCCGTCCGCTGAACCCGTGCAGATCGACGTACAGCTGACCGTCCGGATACGTCTCGGCCAGCCGGTGCGCGGCATGTATGGCGATCGAAGTCTTCCCGATACCCGGCATTCCGTGCATCACGGCGAGTGGCAGCGCGTACCCGTCGGCACCGGCCAGCTCTTCGTGCAGGAGCGTCAGCTCCCGGGTGCGGCCGGTGAAGTCCCGGGTGTCACGGGGGAGGTTGTTGCGGACCGGGGGACCGGCCGGGGCGTGCGCGACCGGCTCGGCGGCGGGTGGAGGAGCGGGTGTGGAGGGAGCGGGCGTGGAGGGGGAGGGCGTTCTGCTGGTGACGGCCACCGTCCGGGGCTCTGTCAGGCCCCGGTCCTGCTCCAGGATGCGCTGGTGCAGGGTCCGCAGGTCCGGGCCCGGCTCCATGCCCAGCCCCTCGCGCAGCCTGGCGTGCGTCGTCCGGTAGAGCTCCAGCGCCTCGCTGTGTCTTCCGCTGCGGTGAAGTGCCAGCATCAGGGAGCCGATGACCCCTTCGGCCAGCGGGCTCTCCGCCGCCAACTCGCGTAACTCACCGATGAGATCGGCGTGGCGCCCGAGCTCCAGCTCCAGCCGGATGCGCTCCTCCCGGACATGACGGTGGTCCTCCAGCAGACGGGTGCGCACCGACGCCGCCCACTCGCCGGAGCTCTCTGTCAACGGCTCGCCCCGCCACATGCTCTCGGCGGTGCGCAACAGGCCGATCGCCCAGTCCGTCCGGCCCTGCTCCGCCGCCACAGCGGCCTCGGTGCGAAACCGCTGGAAGCGGATCAGGTCCAGGTCGTTGAGGTCGTTCATGCGGAGCCGGTACAGCCGGGGCGCCACGTGGTCCACCTGTACGAGCGGACCCACGGCGGTGACCAGATGTCTGCGCAGTTTGGAGAGGTAGCTCTGGAGCGTGGCGGGGCCCTTGGGCGGAGGTTCGTCGCCCCAGACCCGTTCCATCAACGTGTCCACGGCGACGGGCTCCCCGCGGGCGTGGACCAGAACCGCGAGCACACAGCGGTGTTTCACCGAACCGAGCATGTGCTGCTGGTCTCCGTGCCATAGTTCCAGAGGTCCCAGTGCAAGAAGTTCCATATCGCCCCCGCTGGGTGCGTCACTTCCTGCCGCCGTCGGCAGCGCCCGCACGTCTGTGCGGAACAGTCCACTGTTCCCCGAGCCACCGCGCCGGACCAGAGCGCATGGGGGGCGCGAGCGAGGCGTATGGCCCAGCGCACTTCTCCGTACAGCTGGAACGCAGGATTCCTGCAAGCCGTCCGTCCACGTCCATGGGCAGAAGCGTGCCGGGCCGCCATCAGCCGCGGCCTCCGCGGGCCGATCCGTCCGCGGCGACGGAAACGGGGACTGATCAGATGAGCTTGTCCATGGCGGACGCGCACCGGCCTTTAGTACCGGTGCGCCTGGACGTCGAACGCTGGGCCACCCGGCGGACCCGCAGGAAGATCCTGGCCGTGGTGCACACCGTCACAGCGGGGCAGCGGCTGCTCGAAGCCGTACGCCTGCTGGAGGGTGACGCGCGGTTGCAGGTGTTCTTCACCCAGGCGCCCGATGTGTTCAGCCACGGGGTGGACCACTTCCTGGAACAGCTGGGCGGTCTCGTGCTGCCCTGGCACCAGGCGGTCCAGATGCCCTTCGACCTGGCACTCGCGGCCGCCCACGGCGGCCTGGGAGAACTGCACGCCCCGGTGATCGTGCTTCCGCACGGCGCCGGGCACAACAAGCTGATCCCCGCCGGGCAGCGCGGCCGCCGGGTCGCCGGACGCGGGATCTACGGACTCAACCGGCAGTGGCTGGTCCAGGACGGCCGGCTGGTGCCCGAATCGATCGTGCTCGCCCACCACGAGGACATGACCCGCCTCGGCCGCGAATGCCCCGAGGCCCTGCCCGCCGCCGAGGTGGTCGGCGACCCCTGCTTCGACCGGATCACCGTGAGCCTGCCGCAACGGGCCCTGTACCGCGACGCCCTGGGGGTCGGGACGCGGCAGCAACTGGTCCTGGCCTGCTCCACCTGGGGACCGGGTTCCCTCCTCGGCCAGCGGTGGGAGCTGCTGGAACGGCTGGTCGAGGAGCTGCCCCGGGAGGGCTTCCGGGTCGCGCTCCTGCTCCACCCGCACGTCTGGAACGCTCACGGCGCGTGGCAGATCCGCAGCTGGCTCGCGGGGCTCGGGCGCGCCGGGCTGTTGGTGATCAGCCAGTACGCCGACTGGGTCGGGGCACTGGTCGCCGCCGACCACATAGTCGGGGACCACGGCTCCGTCACGCTCTACGGGGCGATGACCGGCGTCCCCGTCCTCATGGGCTGCGTCCCGGAGGGAGACCTGGACCCCGCCTCGCCGGCCGCCGAACTCGCCTCGTTCGCCCCGAGGCTGCACATCGGCCGCCCCCTCGGCCGTCAGCTCGCCCGCGCCGCGTCTGCCCACCGTGCCGAACGCTACGAGCAGGTGGCGGCCCGGATCACCTCGGAGCCGGGGCGGTTCGCCGTCGGAATGCGGGCTCTGATCTACCGCAAGCTCCGGCTGCGCGCCCCGGCCGTACGGCCGCGTACGGACCACGCGCCGCTGCCGGTGACGGTGCGGCACGACGACCGGGGACCGGCCTGATGAGCGCGATGACCGTACGGCTCACCGAGGACGTCCCCCAGCCAGGAGTCCGTCGTACCGGCGCCTCCCTGCTGTGCCCGGACCGAGTGCTGCGGGACGTCGACGAGCACCTGCGCGTCCGGCTCTACGCACCGCCCCCGATGCCGCTGCTGGCCGACGTCCTGGTGGCGGAACTCCCGGCCGTGGGGTACCCGCAGCACGAGGAGGCCGGCCGGTATGCGGCCGGACTCGCCGACGGCCACCCCGGCGCCCTGGTGGTGGCTGTCTACCGGGGGCCCTGCTGCTGGCTGCGGTCCGGAGGGCGGACACGGCTGCTGGCCCATGAGCCGGGGTGGCCGGTGCGGTCCTGGGCGGTCTGGGCCTCGGTCGCGCACGTCTGGCTGGTGGCGGGCCTGGACCCGGACGCGCTCGACCCGGCCGCCGTACGGGTCGTCAGGACCGTACGGGGCTACGGGCCGCCGGGACCGCCGCCCGGGAGGTCCTCGGGCGCGGCCGGCCCCGGAGCTTCCGGGGCGGGGTCTCCGGGCCCCGCTTCCGGCGGCTCCAGCGCGCTGAGCCGGGTCCGCGCCTCGGCCGCCTCCGCCGACTGCGACCGGCCGGCGGAGGAGTACAGGGACAGCGCCTTGCGGTAGTACTGCCGGGCCTGCCATGGCTGCCCGCGCCGCTCGGAGAGCCGGGCCAGGCCTCCGAGTACGTGGGCAGCCTCGAACGCGGCACCCTCGGCCCGCAACACGGACAGCGCCGCGGAAAGCTCCGACTCCGCCCGGTCGAGCCTGCCCGCACCCACGCAGGCCCGCCCGGTCAGACCGGCGGCCCGCGCGGCGTTGTACGTGTCGCCCGCCGCCTCCAGGGTGAGGCGGGCGGCTTCGGCGTTGACGACGGCGTCCTCGTACCGGCCCTGGGCCAGGGCGACATCGGCCAGGTTGAACCGGGCCAGCGCGCCCGCCCGGAGGTCTCCGCAGGCGGGGAGTTCGGCCGCCGCGCGGAAGAAGAGTTCCGCCGCACGGTCCGGCTGCCCGAGCCGCTGATGGGCCAGCCCCCGGTAGTTCAGCGTCCGGGCGTGTCCGAGGGCGTCACCGCGCTCCAGGAAGGAGGCGGCGGCCCGCTCGAACATCGCCAGCCCCTCGGCGTGGTCGCCCATGGCGAGCTTTCCCAGGGCCCCGGAGGTCAGCATCCGGCAGACGGCCTCCTCGTTTCCCGCCTCCTCTGCGGCCAGCAGCCCCTCCTGATGCGCCTCGCGCCATTCCCCGTAGAGCTTGCGACGCGGAAACAGCGGCCACAGCGCGTCGGTGAGCCCCCAGGCGAGCTCCGGTGCGCCCATCGGGCGCGCGAGGCGGATCACCGCCATCAGGTTGGGCAGTTCCCGCTCCAGCCAGTCCAGCGCGGCCTCCGGCTCCGTCTGTCCGCCGACGGGGCCGAGATCCTCCTCCACGACGGAATCCGGCTCGAAGTCCCGGTCCAGCGAGGGACGTCCGGGCTCGATGATCTCCTCCGCCCGGCCGGTGTTGGCGAGATAGTGGTGGGCGATGCGGAGCAGGGCGGCGGCCCGCCGGTCGTCGCTCTCCTCCTGCGCGGCCCGTGCGGCGGCGTGCAGCCGCACCAGATCGTGGAACCTGTAGCGCTCTCCGCCCGACGCCCTGGCGACATCGATGAGGAGATTCGCGTCGTGCAACGCGTCGAGCGCCTCGACGGCACCCCCGCCCAGCAGCGCACGGGCCACCGGGGCGCCGAACTCCCGGCCCGGGTGGAGCCCCAGCAGCCGGTAGAGGCGGGCGGCCACGGGCGGCAGGCCCTGGTAGGAGAGGTCCAGCGCCGCCCGCACGTCGTGATCGCCCTCTATGGCCAGGGCCTTCAGCCGTTCGCGCTCCTCGGACAGGGCGCGGACCATCGCGGTGATCCCCTGCCGGGGGCGGGCCGCCAGCCGCGCTCCGGCGATGCGCACCGCGAGCGGAAGCCCCGCGCAGAGTAGGACGAGGGCCCGCGCCTCCTCGGGCTGGGCGGCGACCCGGCCGTCGGCGAGGGTCGCGTCGAGGAGCTCCACCGCCGCCTCGGTGGAGAGGGGCTCCAGATGGATCACATGGCCGCCGTCGAGGCTCAGCCCCGGCATCCGCCGCCGGCTCGTCACCGCCGTCACGCACCGCCCCGCCGGTAGCAGCGGCCGCACCTGGGCCGCCGTCGCGGCATCGTCCAGCAGTACGACGAGCCGCCGTTCCGCCGTCAATGACCGGTAGAGAGCGACCCGTTCGCCCAGCGCCGACGGAACCTGGCCGTTGGGGACACCCAGAGCCCGCAGAAACCGTCCTACTACCTCGCCGGGGTCGGTGGGTCCGCCCGGCGCCTGCGCGCCCAGATCGGCGTACAGCTGACCGCCGGGGAAGTCCGGGCGCAGGGTGTGCAGCCAGGCCAGCGCGACCGCGGTCTTCCCCACCCCGCCGAGCCCGCTCACCGCCGCCAGCGTGGAATGCCCGCCCTCCGCAGCCCGGCACCGGTGCGCCTCCAGGGCGCGGAGTTCGTCCGCGCGGTCGGTGATCCGGACGGAGGGCGGTAACTGCCAGGGCGGCGGCACCTTCTCCCGCGCCCCCGCTCCGGCCACATGGATGTCGCCCTGCACGCTCCCCGCCTGCACCACGAAGCCGTGCACCGTACCGCTCAGGTCGTTGCTGCTGTGCTCGTGCCCCCGCATGCGTCCCCCTTCGGACAGCCGAGTACCGACTTCCACAGACATCCTTTCCGTACAGGCACTCGATACCCGGGCCCGTGGCGGCCGACTGCGGCCGATTGACGAATTCTCGCCCGGATCCGGTCGAGTCGGCATATGCCAGAGGCATGAATGACCCGTACGTGTGACGGTGTGCCTCATGTGCGGCGGACGGGCAAGCGCTGAGCGGGCGGAGCGGTGTGCGGGCCTCGCCGCTGTGGGGAACCCCGCTGGGCGGCCGCCCCCGGCCTCGCTCCGCCGGCGGCTGGACGGCTCGGGGCCCCTGGCTGTCGGGCCGGAATACCGAGCCCCGGAGGGCGCCGCCCGGTAGGGTACGAGACGCCGCGACTGGCGCGTACCCCTGCCGGGGTGCTCAGTGGAATCGACCACGGGGGAGCGGCACCCCCCGGGCCCGCCCGGGGTGTCATCACCGGAGAGCCGTCCGCCTGGGCATCCGGGTCCACGCCGCGGCAACGCGGCCGACCCGGGAGGATCCCGTGACCGCATCCGTACCCTCGCACCCCCGCCACCCCGCCCTGGCGGCAGCCGATCCGGAACTCGCCGCGCTGGTCGCCGCCGAGGAACGGCTCCAGGCCGGCACCCTCCGGCTGATCCCCAGTGAGAACTACGTATCAGCGGCCGTGCTCGAAGCATCCGGCACCGTGCTCCAGAACAAGTACTCGGAGGGCTACCCCGGCAAGCGGTACTACGAGGGCCAGCAGATCATCGACCAGGTCGAGACGCTGACCGCCGAACGGGCCAAGGCGCTCTTCGGCATGGATCACGCCAACGTCCAGCCCTACTCCGGCTCCCCGGCCAACCTCGCCGTCTACCTGGCCTTCATCGAGCCCGGCGACACCGTGCTCGGCATGTCGCTCCCCATGGGCGGCCACCTCACCCACGGCTGGGGCGTCTCCGCCACCGGCAAGTGGTTCAACGGTGTCCAGTACGGGGTGCGGCGCGACACCGGCCGGGTCGACCTGGACGAGGTGCGCGAACTGGCCCTCGCGGAACGCCCCAAGCTGATCTTCTGCGGCGGTACGGCGGTTCCCCGCGAGATCGACTTCGCCGGCTTCGCCTCCATCGCCCGGGAGGTGGGCGCGGTCCTGGTGGCGGACATCGCCCACATCGCGGGCCTGATCGCGGGCGGCGCCCACCCCTCGCCCGCCCCGCACGTGGACGTCGTCTCCACCACCACCCACAAGACCCTGCGCGGCCCGCGCGGCGCGATGCTGCTGAGCCGGGCCGAACACGCCCGCGCCATCGACCGGGCCGTCTTCCCGGGCCTCCAGGGCGGCCCGCACAACCAGACCACGGCGGCGATCGGCGTGGCCCTCCGCGAAGCCGCCACGCCGGACTTCCGTACCTACGCTCACGACGTGGTGGCCAACGCCCGCACCCTCGGCGAGGAACTGGCCGCACGGGGCTTCGACCTCGTCTCCGGCGGCACGGACAACCACCTGCTGCTGATCGACCTCACGGCGAAGGACGTCCCCGGCAAGGCGGCGGCCAAGGCCCTGGACCGCGCGGGCATCGTCGTCAACCACAACAGCGTCCCCTACGACACCCGAAAGCCCTTCGACCCCTCGGGCATCCGCATCGGCACCCCGGCCCTGACGTCACGGGGCATCCCCGCCTCGGAGATGGGCACGGTCGCGGAGTGGATCGCCCGCGTGGTGGAGGCCGCCCGCAGGGGCGACGAGTCCACGGTGTCGGAGGTCCGCTCCGAGGTGGAGGCGCTGATGGACGGCTATCCGGCACCGGGGCTGCCGGTGTCCTGAGCCGGCGCCGGGAGTCTGCCCGTACCCCGGGTGCGGGCAGGCTCAGCCCAGCACGCCGATGAACGTGCGCCAGGCATCGGCGCCGAAGGCGATCACGGGCCCGCTGGGGCGCTTGCTGTCGCGGACGGGGACGGGGACGAGGTGAGAGGCGCCGCGCCCGGCCTCGGCGCACTCGCCTGCCCCCGCTGTGCGTGCTGGTGCGCCACCTCGCGCCCGAGAGGTCCGGCGTGCTGAGGTGCGGGCTGCCCACATCGCCCCTCAGGTGAGTCCTGCCCGCCTACAGGTTGTCGAAGTCCCCTGCTGTCATCCCCGACTTGAAGGCGCGCCACTCGCCGGGGGTGAAGCACAGATGCGGGCCGGAGGGGTTCTTCGAGTCACGGACGGCCACGCCACCGCCGGGCAGGGGGGCCAGCTCGAAGCATTCCCCGTTGTTGGCCGTGAAGCTGCTCTTCTGCCAGGGAAGTGAGGACGGATCGATCGAGTAGAGGTCTGCCTTCTCCATGAGTTCAGTCATCCTTGTTTCTGGTAAGTGCGATGATGTCGCGGCTCTCGTCCGGGGAGAGCGCCGCATCCGTGAGGCTGCGGAAGAGGCGGTGCAGACGCCGCAGGTCTCGGGGATCGTCCATCGTCAAACTACCAGCGACCGACTCGCCGAAGGCCACGTCGGGCACGTCCTCGTCCGCGAACTGCAGGATTCTGAACGCTCCGATCTGAGCCGCTTCTTCGCCCTTGGCGTAGGGAACGACGCGGAGGTCGACGCTCGCGTGGGCCGAGATCTCCAGCAGGTGGTCCAACTGCTCCTTGTGCGTGCGCTCGCCGCCCACCTGGAAGTCCAAGGCGGCCTGCGTGATGACATAGCGGCACTCCAGAGGGGTGGCCGCCTCCAGCAGGCAGTGTCGCTGCCGGAGGCCACGTACCTCGACGAGCGCTTCGATCTGATCCGGTCCGAGCGAGGTGAACCCCACGCCGGTCACCGCCTGTGCGTAGGCCTCCGTCTGCAACAGGCCTGGCAGGATGCCGACTTGAAATTCGTAAACGGTCGACGCCGCCGCCTCGAATCCGAGGAACCGTTCGTACTGCGCGCTGATCACGTCGCTGTACGTGGACCACCACGGCGGGCGCCGTTCGCGCGTGGCCGCGTGCAGTTCGGCAAGCTCGTCGCGTTGGGCGGCGGGCACTTCGTAGATGTCCATGAGCTGGGCGAAGTGGGCCTTGGAACACACCCGTTTGCCGTTCTCGATGCGGCTGACCAAGGAGAGGTCGCAGGCGAGAGCCGTGGCGACCTCCGCGAGGGTCAGTTGGTCGGCCTCCTTGCGGAGGCGCCGCAGAGCGCGCCCGAAGGTGACTCGGGACATGAGCAGGGTGCTGCTGCTGTCGGACATGTCTTCTCCCTGAAGCTCAGAAGGCATAGGAGGGCGGTCAGTTGGCGGCAATACGCGAACTTGATCGGGGCGGCATTGATCAATTTCTATCTGCGGTGTCAATTGCCAGGCAGGCGACTTGACGATGTGTGGCAGAGCGGCCAGTTTAGCTTCCGTGACGTTCCGCATTCAGGTGAATGCCGAGAGTGGTCACTTCCGGTTGGCTGCGCGGGATGCGCGCGACGAGTGACGGACGGCGGGTACGGAGATGAGCGAACCGAACGAAGTGAAGTTCAGGCTGCCTCGTTGCCACGGCAGCGTTCCCCGGGCGCGGGCGGCGCTACGGGCCAGGCTCGGGGAGTGGCGGGCGGGCTTGGCATCGGCGGAGGACGCCGAGTTGGTGCTCTCCGAGCTGGTGACCAATGCGGTGCGCGTGCCCGTCCCCGGTGATCGTCTGGTGGGGGTGCGCATCGAGTGCCGGGGGAGGGGCGAGTTCCTGCGGCTGGAGGTGAGCGACGCGGGGGAGGGCAGGCCGGAGGTGCGGCAGCCCGGCGAGCTGGACAAGGGCGGGCGCGGGCTCCTGCTCGTCGAGGCGCTGGCTCACCGCTGGGGCGTGGACGAGCGCCGGGCCGGGATCGGCAAGACGGTGTGGGCGGAACTGCTGGCACCGGCAACCGGCTTCACCGCGGTGGAGACCCGGATCGCGGCGGTATCCGTCCGGCCCGGCCAGTGCGTACGCGCGTGGGGCGCCTGGCACACGGTCCGCGCGGTCCGGAGCGAGTGGTTCGCGTCGGGAGAGCCGGCGGTCGTCGTCGTCCTGGATGACGGAGGCCCGGAGCTGCGTCTGCCCGTCGCCGAGCCGCTGACCGTACGGACGACGCCGGCAGCCGAGGCGGCCCCGGTGGTCCAGTCGTGAGGGCGCTCTGGAAGAGGTGGACCCGAGACCGGGGCCAAGTGCGTGACCGGGCGCCGCGATTCACCGGCACGCTGACGCAGGTGGTCGACGGCCGGGCGATCGTGATCAGCAGGGCGGGACGGCCGGTAGCGAGGACGCTTCCCCCACAGCCACAACCACAGCCACAGCCGCCCTGCCCGCAGGCGTCGTCACAGGTGCGGAGGCCGGGCCGGGGCTCGCTCCGGGGCCGTCTCCGTATCCCGGCGGACTTCGACGATGCGCGCGCATCGGTGACGGAAGCCCTGGGGATGCGCTGATGCGGCTTCTTCTCGATACGGGGGTGGTCATGTGGTGGATTGCCGACGCGCCCCAGCTGTCCGCGCCGTACAAGGAACTCCTGGAGACCGAACCCGTCGTGTACGTCAGCGCGGTGTCCGCCTGGGAGATCACCGTCAAACAGTTCCTCGGCAGCTTCGAGGGCCCCGGAGACCTGGCAGAGCAGGTGCGGGATCTCCAGTTCAGGGACCTGCCGATCACGGCCGCGCACGGCGTACGGGCGGGCCGGCTGCCGATGGTGCACACCGATCCCTTCGACCGGATGCTGATCGCCCAGGCACAGGCGGAAGGACTGGCGCTGGTCACCCGGAGCCCGTGGATTCCGCAGTACGACGTACAGGTCATGCCGGTCTGACCGGTGCGTGGGCCGAAGGTTCACACATAAGTGGTGTCACACCCGGTCGACCTTCCACGCGGCCGTCGTCGAGTTCGGGCCCGCACTCGACGACTTCCGTCAGGCCCTGGGCTGTCGGGGGAGGACAACTGACCAACCCTCCCGAAGGAGCGGCGGTGCCGGTCCGGAGCCCTGCGGTTCTTACGAGGCCCTAGAGCCACATGTCGTGGCCGATCCGGCCGGTCCCGCCCGCACTCGGCACGGACAGGAGCTCCGCGTGCGGGGCGTGGGCGGACGCCGACACGATGAGAGTGTGCGGGCCCGGCCGCAGCCCGTCGACGCGGTACCGGCCCGACTGCACGGACCCCGCCGCGACCCGCTTCCCGCGCCCGTTGATCACCGTGATCCATCCCGCGCAGCCCGCCGGGTGCCGGTCGCACCGGATGCTTCCGGCGACGGTGACTCCGCCGGAAGGCGTGGCGGAGAGGGGTGGAGGAGGAGTCGGCAGGGCGCGTTCCGGCGAGGCCGTCTCCGTTCCCGGACCGGTGGTCGCCGTGCCGGTGGCGGAGCGTTCGGTGGCGGACTGCGCGGCGGAGCGCCCGGAGGCGGCAGCGTCCCGGGGCGCCCGGTGGGTGCCCCACTCCGCCACGAGTGCCTGCGTGCGCCGTTCCATCGGCGAACTCACGATGCCCAGCGGCGAAGCGCTGCGCACGGTGAGCCCGCAGCGCTCCGCGTACCCGGCGAGCGCATCGTCGAGTGCGGCCAGCTCCCGCAGGGCCGTTCGGACGCGCTCGGCGCGGGGGCCGGACGGTGCCGTGTCCAGCTCCGCCTTCAACTCCCGTACCAGCGGGCTTATCCGCTGCCAGGACTCCTCGGGCTCGCCGGTGGCCAGCGCGTGGTCCAGGGCCCGGAGCGAACCGGTCAGGACCGTGATGACGCGGGTGAACCGTTCGGCCTGCCGGGGCGCCAGGTCGATGTCGATGTCGGCCGCTGCCGCGAGGGCGCGGGCGTGACCGGTCGCGGTGGTGAGCAGGGCGGTTCGATGGTCCGCGTCACGCCCGCGCACCCCGAGCGGCATCCGGACCAGCGGCCGGACCAGGCTGACGACCTGGAACAGGGCGGAGTCGAGCGCGCGGGCCGCTCCCCGCAGCCGGACGGGGGCCTCGGGGGCCTCCCAGCGCAGGGCCAGCTGCGAGACGAGGTCGTCCACGGCGGACACGTAGCCGCGCTCCGCCTCCCGCGTGATCCTGCGGCCGGACAGCGGGAAGATCAGTGCCGCGCACAGGGTCGCGATCAGTATGCCGAGACCGTTGTCCAGCAGCCGTTCGCCGAGCAGGTGGTCCATCCCGGCGTCGGGCGTCGTCAGCCCGTACAGCTGCACGAGCGCGACGACCAGGCCCACGACCCAGAGCGCGTAGGCACGCTGCATTCCCCAGGCGCCGAGTGTGATCCCCGCGACGATGATCGTCAGCATCACGTAGACGTGACCGTGGCCCACCAGGTGGAGCAGAGCGATCCCGATCACCGCGCCGATCACGGTGCCCATCATGCGGTGGCCGAATTTGCGCAGCCGCTCGTGGGTCGTGTTCGTACCGAAGAGGGTGATCATCACGCCGACCAGACCCCAGTAGAAGCGCTGCGGGTCTATCGCGTCGGTGATCGGGCAGACGATCGCGGCGGCGACCCCCGCATGCAGCGGTGCGCGCACGAAGGGGACGACCCGACGCCAGCTCGTCTCCGTCCCTGCCGCGAGCACGCGCCGCGTCGCCGCGGCCGATCCGGCGGGACGGTCGCGCTCCAGGGCGACGGTCGGCTGGAAGGGGACTTTCGCAGGTGACTGCGGGGAGCTCCAGCCCAGCGCGAGCCAGTGGGAGAGCGAACCGGCCAGGGAGTCGAGCAGCTGCGCCACGCGGTAGGCGGGCTCCACGGCCGCCGCCCGCCCGCTTCCGGCACCGGGGCCGTTCGGCACGGCATCGGCCTGCCGGCGGATGATCTCGGCTGCGGGGCGCAGTCCCTGGGCGCTGCCGAGGGGGGTGTCCCGCGCGACGACGAGTCCGACCACCAGAGCCTCGCGCAGACGCGGCGGCACCGCGAGCCCGGTCAGGTCCTGGACGGCCCGGCCTATCCCCCGCAGGGCGAGTTCCGCGTCGAAGAGGTGGCGGTGGAGGAGCTCGGCCATGTCGGGGTCGGCCGCGACCTCCGGCTGGGCGAGCCGCCCGTCGATGGTGACGGTGGTGACGTTGAGACGGCGCAGGGCGCGCGTCATGCGGCGTACGGCACGTTCCTGGTCGGCGTCGGGGTCCAGCGCCTCGACGGCCGCGTCCGCGACCCGGCGGGCTTCCACGACGAAGGCGCGCTGGGTGCGCAGCAGGTCCTCGCGGGGCATCGGGTAGCACAGCAGCAGCCGGGTCGCGAGCACCGCCGCGGCGGACGCCAGGGCGACGAGCAACGCCTTGCCCGACATCCCCGCGGGGATGTTCGCCATCATGCCGACCATCAGGCCGTTGAAGAGCATCATGCCCGTGAGCAGGTACAGCTGACCGAATCGGGCGAGGAAGAACGTCAGTGCCAGCGCACCGACCATCAGCCCGATCTCCAGGCGGCGGTCGTCGTGCAGCTCGGCGGCCAGCCACAGGACCGCGGCGTAGGGGAACGGCATCCACAGGATGGCGCGGGCGAGCCGCTGCCAGGTGTTCTCGGCCACGGCGAAGGCGCTCATCAGGCCCATCATCCCGCCGACCATCATTCCGATCATGGCCGGGACGCCGAGGGCCCTCGCCATCCCGTAACCGACCGCGAGGGAGGTCACCATGGCGACCAACGTGCGCCATCCCGACTGCAGTTGGCCCAGGCCGGGATCTGCCGCGAGCACCCAGTCCCAGCGCCGCCGGGGTCCGCCCACCCGGCGCGGCGCGACGGCGCGCGGAACAGCCGCCCCCGGGGCGGGGGTGGGCGTGGGGGTGCCGGTGGGGGGTGCGGGCGCTGCTGGGGCCGATGCCGTGTCCGACGGCGCGGTGCCTGGGCTGATCAACTGGTCTCCGATTCCATCGCGTTCAGCAAGGTGGTGAGGGCGTCACGGGCGGCGCCCACAGCGCGTTCGGAGTCCTCGACACCGGCGTCGAGTCCCCTCAGGAGCGCCGCGGCCATCCGCCGGCGCCCCTCTTCGAGCAGGGTCCGGCCGGCCGGTGTCAGAGCCGCTTCCACGACACGCCGGTCGGGTGCGCGGCGTTCGCGCGAGGCCAGGCCGCGTTCTTCGAGGCTCTGGAGGACCACGGTCACGCGCGGCTGGGCCATGCCCGTGTACGCCGCGAGGGCGGTCACCCGGAGGGGGCGGCTCTCCAGCGCGTCCAGTACGGCCGCCTGGCTGCGGGTGAGCCCGAATTCGCCTGCCCGGAAGAGTGTCTGCGCCAGTCGTCCGATGCCTCTGAGGAGGCCCCGGGCGGCGCTCTCGATGCGCTGCTCGTCGGTGAGCCCTGACGCGGGTGACGATTGATGCATATTGCAATTATATATATGTCAAGAGAGGCGTCGGAACCATGCGCGGGCAAAATGCCCGGCCTCGTCCGCTCCTGCCCGGCTCCGTCTAGTCCTGCCCGGTCTCGTCCGGCCCCGTCCGGTCCTGCCCGCTCTTGCCCGGCCCCGTCCGGTCCTGCCCGGCCGCGTCCGGTCCTGCTCGGCTCCGGGCCTCCTACTCGCTCCCAAGCGTCCGGGGGGAGCGCCTGGTCAGAAGGGGCAGGGCGATGCCGTCGACGATCCGGGCGATGACTTCTTCCGGTACGGGCTTCAGTGTCATCAGGACCTCATGGCGAAAGAGGTCGAACGGAAGCGAGACGAGGCGTGGCTCCAGGGCCGAGGGATCGACCTCGCCCCGTTCCACGGCCCGCCGCACGATGGACTCGGCCGCGGAGCGGCGGCTGCCGAGGATGTGCTCACGCAGTTGTTCCGGGCTCGATCCCCTCTCGGTGAAGTAACCGTCGAGGAGGACCGCGGTCGCGACGAGAAGGCCGACGCGCGATTCGTTGGCCGTCCGCATGATGGCGATCAGATCGCCGCGGAGTGTTCCGGTGTCGGGTATCTCGATGGCACGCAAGGAGCTGGCGTGCGCGATGGCGGCCTCCACCATGAGGGCTCTGTTGGCCCAGCGCCGGTAGATCACCGGCGTGCTCGTACCGGCCCGTTTCGCGACCGCCTCCAGCGTGAACGCCGCGTATCCGCGCGCTGTCAGCTCCTCCCACGCGGCATCGAGCAGTGCTTCCTCAAGGGCTCTGCCCCGTCTGCGCTGCATCTGGAGACCTCCAAGACGTGTTGGTGCATCTTATGGCGGCGATGTACGATCGAAAAATAGGAAGTGCTAGTGCTTCTTATTCGACCACCGGAGCTCCCTCAGGCCCTGGAACCAGCGAACGACGGGTGAGACAGGTATGAGCAGCACGGACACAGTGACCGTCCTCATCGAGATCCACGCCAAGGATGGACAGGAGGAGGACGCACGGCTCGGCCTGCTGCACGCGATCGAGACCTCGGCGAAGCCTGGCCTCATCAGCTCCACTGAGTACGAGGACACCGAGGACTCGGGCGCCTTCTACGCCATCCAGGTGTGGGAGAACATGGAGGCGTTCCACGCACACATGAAGGATGCTGCGGAGAACGGAATGGGCGAGGCCATCCAGGTCCTGCGCGCGCAGCCGAAGACGGCGGTACTGCGCGCCATCGGCTGAACGGCCGGGGGGCGGACGTCCGGGCCGCGGCCCGCGACAGGCGCGACTGCGATCATGAGCGGTCGCACGCCGCACGCCGAAAACCGATCAGTCGTCAGTTCCCCGCCCGTCCACTCCCGTCAGCCCTTCTTCAGCTCCTCGGCCAGCATGACAAGGATGCCGCTGGGGCCGCGGAGATACGTGAGCTTGTAGACGTCCTGATAGGTCGCCACCCCCCGGAGCGGATGGCATCCGTGTTTCGCGGCCGCTTCGAGGGCCTTGTCGATGTCGTCGACCGAGAAGGCGACACGATGCATGCCGATCTCGTTGGGAAGCGTGGGCTCCGTCTCGATCGCCTCGGGGTGGATGTACTCGAAGAGCTCAAGACGGCCCTGACCGTCCGGCGTCTGGAGCATCGCGATCCTGGCGTGATTGCCATCAAGACCGACGGCGGTGTCGGTCCACTCACCACTGACCGTGTCACGGCCGAGGACCGTGAGGCCGAGGTCGGTGAAGAAGGAGATCGTTGCTTCGAGGTCGCGAACGGCGATGCCGACGTTCTCAAGTCTGATGGCCATGTTTCGCATGCTAGCGATCCGGTCCGACAGGCTGCCTCAGCCACGGAGGCGGCCGAGGCGTCGTGTTGGCCGATGGGGGCTGACTGCTTTTCGTCGTTGCTCTTGGGAAGCGTGCCGTGACATGCTTTTTGAAGATGAGGTGACATGGCTATATACAGCGATCTATCTAGTTACTCTTACACCAATGAAAAAATGCCACACGGCGTGAAGGCGCTGAACGTCGGATGGCTCGGTGAGGGTGCTGATTTCTCGAAGGGAAATGTTCCGGAAGGGTTCCTTGATGCTTTCATCTTGCTCGCCCGAGACCATTCTTCTGCAAGGATGCGCGGGTTTCACGCCTGCTCATTGCCTCACGAAGACGGAGGGCCCCCATACCCCTATCGGGTTGAAATGGGTGGAGTCAAGATTGCGTTGGGGTCCGCTGAAGTGCGCGTCTACTCCGAAAGTGGCGATTTGCTGATCTCGCCGGATCTTCTTTATCACTACGTCAGTGACCATGAATACCTGCCGCCTCAGCAGTTTATCGAAGCGGTCTTGGCGCAGAGGTTTTCCCTTGATGCGAATTGAAGGAGAGATAGCCTAGGGGGTGCCTGTTCGCCGTGGTGAGATGATCTGGTCGACGCCATTATTCCCGTGATGGCTAAGAGCTTGCAGGGCATCAAGTCGTGGCCTTCAGCTGTGGAGCTCGTTGTTCTGGTATGGGGAGACCTAAGGGGATCGAGGATTTCCTGCGGCGAATGTCCAGGTGCTGTTGCCGCATCTGGACGAGCATCAGCTTCGGTGGCTGTTTTCAGGTCTCGTTCGTCGGGTGGCGTTACGCCGAACTCCGAGAAGAGCTGAAAGTGGTGTTCGAATCGGCTGTACGGGAAGCGCTCGAACGGGTCCAGTGGACATTCGGATCGGTCGGGAACTGGATGATCCTGCCCACGCGTCTCATCCAAGAAGCCGGTCCGGGCGGCCAAAACCTCAACGAAATGATGGACGTGAGTCGGGAGAGATCAGGAATTCTGCGGGAAACGGCGGAAGACCTCGAAAGTATCTTCCGGGCACTCGCTCAAGCCCCATCGATCGATGGCCCACAAGCGACAGGAACACCGCGCCCCTGATTGCCCGCTGCGGTCCCGTCACCGCACCGCCGGTTCGAGCAGTGACAAGGTCCGCCGCTGTGCGTCGAGGGCGACGCGGGTGCCGACCGGCATCGGGAGGTTCGGGCCCGCGTGGCCGAACTCGACGTTGGCCAGGACCGGGATGTCGCGATCGCCGAGGGCGTCGAGGGCGATCTCTCGCAGGGTCGGGGACCCGTCGGGCGAGCCGAGTCCCCCGATCGCGGTCGGGATGCCCACGACCATGCCGGAGATACGGTCGAGGATGCCGGCGTGTCGCAGGACCTGGAGGTAGCTCCACACGTGTGAGGCGAGGCCGCCCAGCTCCTCCCAGAACAGCACCGCTCCGTCGAACCGTTCGAGCGGCAGCGCGTACCGCGTCGCCTGGTTCAGCGCGATGCGGTTGAGGACCCCGCCGATCAGGTGGCCTTCGGTGCGGCCGGCGCGCCAGCACTCCCAGGACGGGCCGGGCGGCAGGGGGCCGATCGGAGCGGTGCTGGTCAGCAGCGTCGCGTAGAGACCTTCGAGTTCCGCCCTGCGTGCGGCGGGCGCGGTCTGCCAGTGTCCGCCCAGTCCGGGTGTGGCCAGGTCGGCGTGGAACCCCACCAGCCCCGTCTGCGCGTAGAGGACCAGATGCAGCAGCGAGATGTCGCTGTAGCCGAGGATCGGCTTGGGGTCGGACCTGATCGCCTCGACGTCGATCAGGTCGAGGTAGCCGAACGCCGTCTGGCCGCCGTCGTGCGCGATGATCGCGCGTACCTCGGGATCACGCAGGAGAGCGTTGAACTCCCCGGCGATCTCCGCCGGTGCCGCCGCACTCCACCAATGGCGCCGCCCCGCTTCGAGCAGGGGTGCCCGCCGCACGCGGAAACCCATCCGCTCAAGTACGGCTACGGCCTCCTCCAGGTCGGGTTCGTACTCTGCGTGCAGTGGCCCGGAGAGCGACGCGATCACGACGAGGTGTCCGGGCTTCAGGGCGCGGGGCCGAAGCGGCTGGGGCTGTGCGGTAGTGGTCACCGAGGCAGTATCCAGACGCCCACGGCACCGTGCGACCCAATTCCCGGGCAGCCGACCAGCGGGCCATGAGTGTGTCGCCATGCCCGGCTTCGCAGGAGAGACGATCATGGCCTCTGCCCCTATGGGCCATTCGGATCTCTGACGGCCGGAAAGCGAGAACGTATGTGTACGCGAGCACTCTGGGCTGACGCCGGCGGGGCGGTTCTGGCCGGGCGGAACATGGACTGGATGGAGGAGATGGCGACGAACCTCTGGGCGTTCCCACGCGGCATGGCCCGTGAGGACGGCCTCGACGGGACGCTGACCTGGGTCTCCGCATACGGCAGTGTGGCCGCCGCCGCACATGACCTGATGACCGTCGACGGGGTGAACGAAGCCGGTCTCGCGGCGCATCAGCTGTTCCTCCCGGAGTCCGACTACGGCGAGCGGGACGAGAGCCGGCCGGCGTTGAGCGTGGCGGTCTGGATGCAGTACGTACTCGACAACTTCGCGACCGTCGCCGACGCGGCCGCCTGGATCGAGAGCTCCCGGCTGCAAGTCGTCGCGCAGACCGACCCGTCGAGCGGGAAACCGGTGACCCTGCACATGGCGCTGGACGACCGGTCGGGTGACTCGGCGGTCGTCGAGTACCTGGACGGGACTCCGCGGGTGCATCACGACCGGGCCTACACGGTGGTCACCAACTCGCCTCCGTTCGAGGAGCAGCTCGCTCACCTGCGCACGATCGAGGGTTTGGGCGGAGACGAGCCCCTGCCGGGCGGGACCGATCCCTCGGACCGCTTCGCGCGTGCGGCGTACTACCTGTCCAGGCTCCCGCAGCCCAGTAGCACCACGGAGGCCGTCGCGTCCCTGCTGAGCGTGATGCGTAACGCCGCGCAGCCCTTCCGGGTGGCCGACCCCGACAAGCCCTACGCCTCGCAGACCATCTGGCGCACCCTGGTGGACCTGACCAACGGCATCTACGTCTACGAGTCGACGTCACGGCCCAACATCGTCTGGGTCCGCATGTCCGGACTCGACCTCTCCGACGGTGCGCCCGCGCTGAAGCTCGATCTGGCGGGCGACACCGGCCTCGAAGGCGGACTCGTCGGAGACGTCACCGGCAGCTTCACTCCGGCACCGCCGATGCACTTCCTGCCGGCGCGGTAGGACCGGCTGTCAGGCAGGGCCGGGTCTCTCAGGCAGGCCCGGCCGGCCCGACCGCCGGGACCTCCTCCGCGGTGATCGGTGGCTCCGGGGCATCGGCCTTCTCCGGGCCCCGGCCCAGTCTCCGGATGGCCGGCACGCTCAGCATGACGGCGAGGCACACCACCGAGACGGCCGAGGAGAACAGCAGCACGCGGTCCGCGCCGAAGGCCTCGGACGCCGGGCCGGCCAGGGCCCTGCCCAGCGGGATGGCCATGATGGACCCGGCGACGTCGTAGGCGTACACCCGGCTCAGCACGGTGAGCGGGATGTGGGACTGCACGCTGGTCGCCCACATCACCCCCCAGAAGGCGAATCCGCAGCCGGCCAGGACCCCGGTGAGCATGGTGGCGGTGAAGGACCAACCGAGTGCCGGGGCCAGTGGGTTGAGGGCGAAGCAGAACATCGCGCAGGCGCCCGCGACGAGCGGGCGGGTGGGCCGCACCCGCATGCCGAGCAGACCGCCGACGATCGTCCCGGCGCCGTCGGCGGAGGCGATCCAGCCGTAGCCGTCCGCCCCGTGCTGCTCGGTGAGCAGGGCGGCGCCCAGCGGCAGGGCCGGGCCGAAGACGAACAGGCCGTAGATCGCCCAGACGACGATGACGCTCCACAGCCAGGAGCGGGAGCGGAACTCGTGCCAGCCCGCCTTCAGGCGGTGCAGCACCGGCTCGTCGCCCTCCTCCCGGACGACGCTGAGCCTGCGCAGCGGTACGAGGACCAGCGCGCTGAGCCCGTAGGCCGCCGCGATCACGAAGTAGGAGCCCTCCACCTGCCAGTAGCCGACCAGCAGTCCGGCCAGACCGGGGCCGATCAGCGCGCTCATCGCCTCGGATATCCGCAGCAGCGCGTTGGCGCGCTGGATGTCCGGCGCGACCTGCGGAACCATGCTGGCCACGCCGGGCTGGAACATGGCGGTCGCGGCGCCGCTGAGCGCCATCAGGGCCATGATCTGCCACAGGCGCACCTCGGTGGTGAGGAGCAGCGCCGCGAGCGTGAGCATGGCCAGCATCCGCACCATGTCGGCGCCGACCATCATCACCTGCGGGGTGAACCGGTCCGCGAGTACACCGCCGAACAGCACGAGCAGGGCGATCGGCGCCATCCACGCGGCCAGCGCGTACCCGACGCCGCCGGCGCCGTAACCGGCCCCCAGCACGGCCGTGGTCAGCGAGACCATCAGCATGCCGTCGGCGAGCAGCGAGGCACTGCGGGCGGTGAAGAACAGCCGGAAGGAACTCGACTTCCAGGGGCTGGGGAGCGGAGCGGAATCCGGTGACTCCGGCCGGTCCAGCACATCGTCAGTGGTCATCTCGCGTCGGCCGGAGGCGGCCGTTCCCTTCCATGAGGATCCGCTGCCGGAGCCACGCGGAGCTGTCGCCCGGAGCGGCCGGCGGATCGTGAACGATGACGTACCGCACGGGCGCCAGAAGTCCCGAGGGACTGGGCCCGGAGATCGTTTCCATCAGCGCGGTGTGGGCGCCGTCCGGAGTGAGCGGCGCGCCGCCGGTCGCGATGAAGGCCGTCATGCGCTCCTCGTCCGGCGCGGGCGCGGAGCCGTCGTCCGTGGTGACGTGCACGGGCAGGCCGCCCAGGGCGGCGCTCAGCGCGTCCGCCACCGCGGCCGGTGAGACCCAGCAGCCGTCGACCCGCCGCCAGTCGCCTGCGCGCTCGGCCGGCCGGATTCCGGTGACCTCCGTCAGTGCGGCCAGTGGTACGTCCTCGTACGCGACCGCCTCCAGCAGCTTCACCAGACCGGTGAGGAAGGTCTCCGCCTCCTCCCGGGGGAACAGCGCGGGGTCGGCCCACATCCCGAGGTGCAGCAGCGGCTGCGTCCGGTAGGCGAAGCACAGCAGGCGGGTCGGCAGTACCTGCACCGGGCCCCAGTCGAGGTCGAGTTCGGCATCCTGCGCGTGCCGGGTGTCCTGGCCCGGGGCGGGTCCGCGGGCGTCGGCGAGTCCGCTCACGTCGTTGAAGACCACGTCACGCGCGAAGTGGCTGCCCCGCTCGAAGGTGGTCTCGTCGATCGTCTCCCACAGCCGTACCGAGTCGAACTGGCTGTGGCGGTAGGCGCCGAGCGCCGCCCCCCACGCCTTGCGCAGCACGGCGTCGAAGGAGGGGCCCCGCACGTCGAGGGAGAGGAGCGCGTCCTGGGACAGGGTGTTCACCGAGCGGGCGAGCCCCGGGCGGGACCGGTTGGACAGCGGTGCGGCGGCGACGCAGGTGGACTGACCCGCCCGGTGCGCGACGAGCGTGCACCAGGCTGTCAGCAGCACGGTGGGGGAGGGGCTGCCGGTGCGCTTGGCCGCCTGGGCGAGTGCGCGGGCGCCCCGCAGCGAGCGCAGGGTGAGCTGCGGCTGCTGCCCGTCGGTGCGGGTGGCCGCCGGTTCGGCGAACATCTCCTGCGGCCCGGTGCCGATGATCTGCTTCCAGTACCGCAGCGACGCCTCCGTCCTGCGCCGTCCCGCCGGTGCCGCCTCTTCGGCGGCGAGGTCGAGCGGGGTGAGCGCGTCCACCGGCGGCAGCCCGGCGCCGCCCAGCAGGGCGAGCCACTCCTCGTGCAGTACGGCGAGGGCGCTGCCGTCCGTCACCGCGTGGCTGGAGGACAGGGCGACGAAGGCCGGTGCTCCGCGCAGGCTGAGCAGGGTGATGCGGAGGGGGAAGTCACGGTCCAGCCGGAACCGCCCCGCACGGGCCTGGCGGGCCACTGTCTCGGCGTAGTGCGCGGGATCGGCGCCGAACTCCTCGTGGTCCAGCAGGCGTACGGTGAAATCGCCCTCGGCGGAGACCACTTGGGTGCGGGACGCACCGGCGGCCGGCTCGGGGAAGGTGGTGCGCAGCGCTTCGTGGCGTACGACCAGACCGCGCAGCGCGTCGAGCGCCTGCTCCGCGGTGGCGCCCGCGGGCACCGGCCAGACGTCGTGGTTGTTGATGTGCAGGGGCTCGTCGCGCAGGATGCAGCGGATCATGTTGGCCTGCCCCATCGTGACGGGGCCCCGGCGTTCCTCGCCGCCCGCGTAGGCGACGGTGACCGTACGCTCCCGCCCCGGCCGGGGCACCCCGCTCGCGGCGGTGGCGGTGGCGGTATCGGTGCCGAGGCCGGCGCGTCCGGCGGCCCGGACCAGGGGTTCCCAGGCGTCGATCAGCAGCGCGAAGTCCTCCATGTCCGCCCTGGCCTCGTCGAGGAGGCGGCCGCGGTGCTCGGCGAGGGCTTCCGCGACCGCCGTGTACCGGCCGCCGAGCGCACGGTAGGACCGCTCGATGACGTCGAACCGTTCGGCGTTCCCCGCCGGGTCGAGCTGTGTGCTGTCCCGGACCAGCGCGGCGACGGCGCGGGGACGGATCCGGCCCGCCGGGTCCAGCAGCGTGTCGCCGGCCGCGGCCGCCGCCGCGTACACGGCGTTGAAGTACGGCATCGACAGCAGGAACTTCGCCAGCCGCACCTGGTAGGCGACGAACCCGGCACCGGTACGGCGTTCACCGGTGTGGTAGTTGACTATGTGGCGGTTGTGCAGCACGCCGGGGAGGCGGGCGTCGTGCACCAGGTGGATGAGGAAGTAGTCGCTGCCGATGGTGTCGGTGGCGGGCGGCAGCGGAACCGCCCCGTAGACCCGGCTGTCGAAGCCGATGTTGCACATGTCCACGCGGGTCGGGGAGACCCTGGTGAGGGTCGTGAGGTCGGCGGCGAACGGGGTCGTCCCGGCGCCGCGGAAGGACTCCTCGATCAGGTTCCGCCGCCAGATCTCCGGATATCCCTCGGGCACCGACAGTCCGACGAGTTCCTGGTGCACGGCGGGGTCGAGCCGCCGGATCTCCTCGACGTCCACGGACATCTCGCCGATGAAGGAGCCCCCGACCATGGCGACCGGCCGCCCGGCGCAGGCGGGGTCGAGTCTGCTGCGCGACACCAGGCCCGCCACGTCGGCGGCTCGCCGCCCCAGGGAGGTCAGTTCCTGGTGGAGGGGGAAGACCGGCTCGCCGTCCAGACTCTGGTACCGGCTGTCCGAGTCCCGGCGGTGCACCGATTCGCAGCCGAGCGCTTCCGCGATCAGGAAGGCCCGGTTGGTGCAGGCGCCGTAGGACACCCGGCCGGGCAGCATCAGGCCGAGCACCCGGTCCGCGTCGGCGATGCCGGATCTGGCGGCGACCTCCCGCAGGAAGGCCCGCTGCCGGTCCTCGTCGAGGTGGTGGACGACCACGCCGGGTTCCCGGGGCAGGGCGGAGACCGCGGCCCGGTGCCCGGCGAGCGCCGGGGCGTCGGAGGAGTCCAGGATCAGCAGGTGCACCTCGACACCGAAGTGCCGGGCACCGTGGGCCGCCTCCGCGGCGACCGCGGCGATGGTCTCGGCGCAGGGCCGGTTGGTCGGGAGGGTCAGGCAGACGCGGCGCACGACGGCTCCTCGCTCCGTGCGCCGGTGGACGTTTCCTGCTCCCCGTCGTGCCACGAGGTCAGGCCCAGCAGCCGGCTGCCGAGCCCGTTAAGCGTGGCGGTGGGGTAGCGCTTGGACTCGTGCCGGGTGAGGTCGCCGACCAGGGTGCGGTTCCAGCGCGGAGTGCGCAGGTGCCGCCAGGACTCGACGCGTGAGTGCCGCAGCCTCTCGTGCTCCTCCAGCGCGGGCATCATGGACAGGTACTGGACCGCCCGGACCCCGTCACGCGAGGTGTTGCGCGCCACCCCGTGGGCGAGCAGGCCGTTCCAGATCAGCAGATCGCCGGGGTGCAGGTCGGGCCGCACGACCGGGAACTCGCCGCGGTCCACCGAGGGGCGGATCGGGTCCCGGTCCGGGGGGCTGCCGGTCTTCCACTCCTCGAACCGCCGGAACAGTTCGGGGTTGCACTGGAAGCCGCCCGTCTCCGGGCTGGTCTCGTTGAGCGCGATGATGCCCTGCACCCGCTGCGGCGGGACGCCCAGCGTGGTGTCGATGTCCCAGTGCAGCTCGATGTCGAAGCCCCGGTCCGTGGGGTCGATGAGGGCGCGGTCCCGGTTCCCGACGTTGGGCGGGTTGAGGTTGAGCCGGTCCAGGGTGACCCACAGCTCCTCGCAGTCCCACACGTCGACGAAGGCGTCGTACACCCGCTGGGCCTGGCGGTTGTCCCAGAGCAGCTGGTGGTGGTAGGCCTCGACGAAGCCGTAGACGTGCAGCTGGCGGTCGAGCTGTGAACGGAACGGGCGGTCCTCGTACCAGCTGTCCGGCCGGTCCGGGTCGAGGCCCTGGAAGTCCCAGGTGAAGTCCAGCAGTTGACGGGCCGTATCAGCGGGCACCGCCTCGCGGACGATGACGTAGCCGTAGGTCTGCCAGTGGGCGAAGTCCTCCTCGGACAGCACCCGCAGCGGCCGCGACTTGCTCAGCTCCCGCAGGGTGGTCTGCGCGAGGTAGGACTCGCCGTCGGCGCTGAAGTAGGGGCGGTCGGACGCCGCCCGGTGCAACCGGGGACGGCGGGGGCCTTGCGGGGTGTTGGGTATCACTCTGACCTTCTGGGCAGGGGGACTTGGGCCTCCTGGCGGTGGCCCGTGGTCCGGTTGGCAGGCGCCGGAGGGAGAGCGCGCGGGGGGCGTGGGAAGGGCATGGCGGACACGGACTCCTTCTCGGCCGGGGCAGCGCGCAGCAGTCCGCGGGGAGGTGCGAACGGCAGGATCTGGGGCGGTCACTCCGGCGGATCGGTGGAGATCCCGCGATCAGCACAGTGGTCCAGACCATTATCCCTGTCAAGCGGCGCGCCGGAACGGGCATACGGGCGGGTTTCGCCGCTGGGGTCAATGTTCCCCTGCCGTAAGGGGTTTCGTCATCTTTGGTCTAGACAAATTATGGAGACCCGTCCTAAGGTCCCTACGTGGCACGGCCCCTGATGGGGCGTCCGCCGGCGCACTGCGTTGCGTTCCGGTGAAATCGCCACCTTCCCGCAGGACTTCACTCCGCCCTGACCAGCGGAGCGGGACGTTCCGCCCTGCCGATGGACCAGCTCCTCGGCGCTTCGCCACCCTCAGAGGGAGCGGTCTGCATGAGCACATCCGACACCACGACGCCGCCGGGCATCACCCTGAAGAGCCCGGCACCCGGACTGGTCCCGCTCGACCCGGTCCACACCGCACTGCTGCACGGCCTCGACTCCCTGCTGACGGGTCTGGCGGCCAGGCTCTCGGCCCCCGAGGTGGTGGGTCCGCCGCTGCTCGCCGCGGAGGGACTGTCCCGGCTCGACTACTTCCGCAACTTCCCCCATCTCGGGGTCGCCGCCGGACGTTTCGCCCCGGACGCCTTCGACGGACTGGCCGGCGGGCAGCAGCCGGGCGGCCTGCCGCTGGAGCCGACCGGCCACCTCCTGCCCTCCGCCACCTGCTACGGACTGCTGCTCTCGCTGGAGGGGCAGGACATCGGCGCCGACGGCCTGAGGCTCTCGGCGACCGGCCGCTGCTACCGCAACGAGACCCACTACGACGGGCTGCGGCGGCTCTGGGGCTTCCACATGCGTGAGGTGCTGTACCTCGGCACCCAGGACGGGGCATCCGCACACCTGGACCGGGGAGCGGAGTTCATCGGCGAGGCCGCCGCCCTGCTCGGCCTGGAGCTGACCCGGGCCGCGGCCGACGACCCGTTCTACGACAAGGGCGGATCGCGTGCCCGTCTGATGATGCTGGACCCGGTGAAGCACGAGTTCAGCGCCCCGGACGGCACCGCCATCGCCTCGGTCAACCGGCACCGCAACTTCTTCGGAGAGCGGCTGGGCATCCGCGCGGGCTCCCAGGAGCCCGCCTACAGCTCCTGCGTCGCCTTCGGCGTCGAGCGCTGGGTCCACGCGATGGTCCTCGCCCACGGAACCCCCGAGCGGGCCCTCGACCGGCTCCGCCGCGCCCACGCCTGAGCACCCTCCGGTTCGGCTGCCGGCCGGCCCACCCCTGGGCCCCGGCCGATCCGCCCCCGACAACACCCGTACGACAAGGAACGGTTCCACACCATGGACAGCATCACCGCCTGGCTCCACGAGAAGAACCCCGGCCTCACCGGCACGGTCGCCCCGGACGAGGACCTGATCGAGGCGCGCCTCATCGACTCCATGGACTTCCTGGAGTTCATCGACCTGCTGGAGGAGCTCTCCGGCAACAGCATCGACCTCCAGGAAATCACCATCGACGACTTCCGGACCCTCGACCGCATACAGCGGACCTTCCTGACCCCGCCCGTCCCCTCGGCGGCCTCCGGGGCGGTGTCCGGTTGAGCGTCCGCGGCTGAGCGCCGAACTCCCGCCGCGCCACGACCGCGTGGTGGCCGTGCTGGCCACTACGGCGGAGGTCCTGGCCCACCCGGAGCTGGACGCGGACATGCTCGCCCCCTGGGAGCACCGGCGCCTGGACCGGATACGGGTACCGGCCCGCCGCGACGACGTGGTGGCGGCGCGGCTCCTGCTGCGCCTGTGCGCCTCGCGCTTCACCGGCCGCGCCCCGGACGCCCACGAGCTCATCCAGTTCTGCCCCGAGTGCGGGCGGTACGAGCACGGCCGCCCCTCGCTCCGGGACAGCCCCCGCACCGGCGTCAGCATGAGCCATGCCCACGGCCTGGTCGCGGCGGCGGCCGGCCCCGGCCCCGTGGGCATCGACGTGGAGCCCTCCGCCCGCCGGCCCGGCCCGGTGTCGGTGCTGCGGAGGCTGCTGCCCGAGGCCGGTCCGGAAGCGGCGGACACCTCGCAGGACCCCGGTCCCGGACTGCTCCGGGCCTGGGTGCGCCGGGAGGCCCTGCTGAAGGCGGGCGACACCGCACTCCCGCTGCTGGAATGGGAGGACCCGGGCCGTGCCGCCACGGCAGCGGTGGCGAGCGCCGCACCGGTCGACGTCCTGCCCGGGATCGCGGCCCCCGGCCACCGGTGAGCCGCGCCCCAAGCACGCAGGACGCCTTCGGCCGATCGGCCGAAGGCGGTACGGCGGCCCGCACGAGCCCTGTCGGGGTGGTGCGGGCCGCCGTCGTGTCGGTTCTCTCCACTCCCTCCGGGCCCGGTGAGTTCCGCGCCCGGTGAGTTCCGTTCCCGTCCGGCCGCATCTCACGTCCCGCGTTCCCACGACCCGGTCGGGGTCGGTCGGGGAGCCGCGTGAAGTCCCGGAGGAGTGCCCCGTGGGCGTAGTCAAAACGTGACTGGAACTCGGCTTATCCCTCGGTAAGATCCTTTCTCCGATGCCTACTCGTGCAAATGTCAGGAACAAAATGAGATTGCGAAGGATCCTGCCGGCCGTCGCCGTACTTCCGGCCCTCCTGGTGATATCCGCGTGCAGCAGTGATGCGGACGGGTCCGACGCCAAGAAGGCCACTCCCAGCGCGAAGAGCAAGCAGAGCGCAGAGGAGAAGGAAGCGGCGGAGGCGAAGCGGATCGGGGCCCTTGACACCAAGCATCTCGAAAAGGTGACCCTCACTGGAACGGTCAAGGGAATCAACGCCAAGAAGGTGGCCAAGGCGGAGGTCGAGGCCGGGCGCGGGATGAAGTCGGACAAGAAGGCCTGCCAGCCCCTCGCCAGCCTCATCGGTGGGTTCACGCACATTCCTGCCGTGGGTGAGACGCACCGGTCCCTCCAGCCGGTCGAGGCGACCAATGCGACGGTGGGCTCGATGTGGCTCGCCTCGCATTCGGAGAAGAACGCCACCCAGGTCATGAAGGACCTCCGCGCCGCGATCACCGCGTGCCCCGGGGGGTTCAAGACGCTGGGCCTCACGTACGGCAAGGTCGAGAAGCTTCCCGCGACGAATCTCGGCGACGAGAGCGTCGACTACCGGATCACCGGTGACATCGGCAAGCAGAAGGTGCCGATGACGTACACGGTCGTGCGCAGAGACGGTGTCGTTGCCGCCTTCTACGGCGTGAACATGCTCGATGCGAAGAAGGCCGCGATCTCGAAGGACTTCGTCCAGGCGCAGCTCGACCGGATCGCGGGACAGCCGGGCTGACGCGGCCGGCCCGCGCGCACGGGGACCGGGTCCCCGTTTGCGCGGGCGCCGGTCAGGAGCCGTTGACGAAGTCTTCCAGGGCCGGGCCCGTCATCTCGACGACGACGGCTTCGTCCCGCCAGGGCTCGTCGGGAAGGTGGGGCCGGTCGTCCTCCGCGCGCAGCACCGCCGGCCGGTCCGCAAGGGTGACGCCTGCCCCGAGCGCATCCACCAGCCGGGCCAGGATCTCGAAGAACTGGCCGGGCGGGAAGCGGCTGACCGCGACGCAGACCTCGTTGATGTCGAGCTCGACCTCGTGGCCGTCGGACGTCCGGATCCGTACGCCTTCCGTCAGGTCCTCGTCGGCCTCGACGGTGTACGGCGCCAGGACCTGCCGCACGAGCTCCAGGTCGAGAGGCTCCGGTTCGCCGTTCCGATAGCGGAGCACAAACAGCATACGACTCATTTTCTGTGCCTCACCGCAGTTTTTCCTCGAACGATTCCGGTAAAGGATCTGGACAGACGATCCGGTGAGGCTTTTCCTGGCGATTCGACCTCCGGGAAAAGCCTCACCGGTACATCATTCTACGGCATGTAGATCACGTCGATCTTCCCCGCGAGTTCAGGGGTATCGGCGACCATATGCCGAAATGCGGTCGCGGCTTCGGGGGTGCTCACGTAGTACACGATGGGTGTGTACGTATTGCTGCCCGCGGCCTTGGCTCCCGCGACCTGGGCCTTGGCCTCTGTCACAGGAGCGGTGATGAACGGTTTGAACTTTCCGGTGGCCGGGTCGATGATCTTGCTGTCCTCCCAGAACTTGGCGTCGATCAGCTTGCCGTCCTGATATCCGTCGAGCTTTACGTACTCGCCCTTCCGTCCGGCTACCGAGTACTTCATCTTGAGTTTGTAGACGAAGCCTTCCGGCACGCCGCCGGTGACCCGCTGCTGATAGGCGGCGGCAGCGGCGGACATGCCTTCGTTCGCCTGCGACCAGGCCCCGGGCCCGTTGAGACCGCCGACCCAGCAACCGGGCCCGGTCTTGCCGCCGCCGGATGCGGCGGCGGCGAAGGAGGCCTGTCGGGAGGTCGCGGTGCTGACCGTCTCGCACGCGTCGTTGAGCTTCCGGACGATGCGGCTGACCATGCCCTCGACGGCAGCCTCGGTCAGGCCGACGGACCGGAGCGCCTTCCACGCGTCGACGAAGCCGATTCCGGTCCTGGCGGCGGCGTCCATCGCCGTCACCGCGGTCTTGGCCGCCTTGAAGAGCGCACCCGCGACGAACCAGCTGGCCGCCCAGGCGCAGTCGCCCCAGCTGCCGCCCGACACACCGGGGGTGATCAGCTTGGCGCAGCCGATGAAGTCGCCGAGCAGGATCTGGACCGGATCAATGCCCGAGTTGAAGTCGACCATCGACAGCGTGTACGACATCCGCTTGGTCTCTGCGTCCGAGACCTCGGGGCCGAGGTAGACCGTCTCCGCGTTCGGGCAGCTGCCCGCATAGGACCCCGGCGTGGCCATGCACATGAACAGGTCGACGTGCGACTTGTACGTGACGTCAGCCGTGATCGTGCAGTCACCGAAATGAATGATCGGGTTGCAGTTGTCCTTGACGACGTTCTTGGGATCGCCGATGTACTCGATGTGGTCCAGGACCGCCCACACCCCGCCGATCCCGGTGGTGACTCCCTGTGTGATCTGGTCGGTGTTTCCGTTCTTCTCCGTGCGGTCCGCGGCCTCCTGGGCCTCGTTCGCCGCGTCCCACGCGCCCTCGGAGGCCTTCTCCGCCGCCGTCGCGTCGTTCTCCGCCTTGGTGGCGGTGTCACGGGCACTGGCCGCGTCGTCCTCGGCCTTGGTGGCCGCGGCACGGGCCGAAGCGGCGTCGTGCTCCGCCTCGGTGGCCGCGCTGTCCGCCGCGGCCGCGTCCGTCTGGGCGTCGTTCGACGCCGTCCAGGCCCTCACCACGTCCGCGCCCGCCGACTGCGCGTAGCCGTCAGCGCGCTTGGCCGAGGCCTGAGCGAGCTTCGAGTCCGCCGCGGCCTGGGTGGCCGAGGACTGGGCCCGCTGGTACGCCTTGGCGGCGCGGACCGCGTCGGACGCCGCTGCCGCGGACGCCTCCGCCGCGAGCTTCATGTCCGCGGCGGCCTTCGCGGCGAGGGCCTTCGCCTCCGCCGAGAACCCCTCGGCCATGTCGGCCGTGGCACCGGCCGCGGCCGCCTGCTGCTGCGCGGCCGTCAGGGACTGCTGGCCGAGGAGCGTCGCGAACGCGGCCGAGCTGTCGGTCTCCTGGTACGGGCCGCCGAGCGAGACCGCCTCGTTCGCCGGCTTGTTCACCGCTGCCGCGGAGTCCCGCGCCGCGAGCGACGACTGGACCGCCGCGAGCGCCTTGCCCGCGGTGGTCGCCGCCCAGGACGCCGTCTGGACCGCCTCGCTACGGGCGGCCGCCGCCTCCTCCTTCGCTGTCTTGGCCGCGGCGGAGGCCTTCTCCGACTCCTCCTTGGCGCCCTTGGCGTCGAGCGCCGCCGCCTCCGAGGCGTCGATGGCCTCGGCCGCCGCCGCGTGCGCCGCGGCGGCGGAACCGGCCGCCACCAGGTACGACGCCCAGGTGGCGTCGGACGCCGCCTTGGCGCGCGCTGCCGCGCCCTGCGCCTTGGTGGCGGCCTCACGGGCGTTGGTGGCGGCGGTGGTGGCCGCGTTCGCCGACGCCCGTGCGCTGGTGGCCGCCGTGGTCGCGGTGTCGGCGGCGCTCCGCGCGTCGGTTGCCGCGGCACGGGCCGCCTCCGCCGCGTCCGTGCTGTCCACCGCGTCGGCGTGGGCCTCCAGTGCTTCGGCCTTGGCCTTCAGCGAGTCCCGCCGCTGCTCGGCCTCAAGGGCCCTGTCACGGGCGGCGACCGCGTCGCGTTCCGCCTGCTCCGCGTCGGCCCTGCGGGACGACGCCGTGGCTCCGGACGCCTCCGCCGACGCGCGGGCGTCCGACGCTATCCGGCCCTGCGCGACCGCATCCGCCTCATGGCCGGCGGCCTTGTCCCGCTCGCTCTCCGCGGTGGCCCGGTAGGCCGCCGCGTTGGCGCGCTCCAACTCGGCCACAGCCCGCGTCCGTTGGGCTTCGGCCGCGGCCTTGCGGGCGTCCTCCTCCTCCGCCAGGGCGGTTTCCTTGGCCTTCTTGGCCGTGGCGGCGTTCGCCGCGGCCGAGGCCGCGTAGGCGTCGGCGCTGTCCGCCGCGGCCTTCGCCTGGGAGGCGGCCTCCTGCGCGGCGATCCGGCGGAACTCGGTGTTCACCGCGTGCGCCTCGGTCTTCGCCAGGGCGAGCAGCGCCTCCGACGTCGACACGGTGGCGTTCGCCGCGTTCAGAGCGGTCTCCGTCGCCTTCGAGGCGGCGGTGGCGGCCGCACCGGAGGCGCGGGCGACCTGGACCGACTGCTGGGCGTAGAGCAGCCCGCGGCCGCGCGGCACCTCTGCGGCGTCCGCGATCGCCCAGGCCTGCTGCTGGGCGGTCACCGCGCGCTGCGCGGCGGCCCTGGCGGCGGTGGCCTGCTGCTGGGAGGTGGTGACGAGCGCCTGGACCTTGCCCCGGGCCTTCGCGAGGTCCGTCTTCGCCCGGTCGAAGAGGGACTGCTTCGGCTTGAGGATGTCGTCCGGGTCGTTCTCCAGCTGGTCGTGCCAGTACTTCTGCCAGCGCAGGATCTGGTCGGCGAGCCATGCCTGGCCGATGGCCTCGACCATGTTGTCCGCGGCGGACCGGGTCGCGGCGGCGGCGTCCGCCTCCGCCCGCATGATGACCGCACGCGGGGCCGCCTGGCCGGCGTACTCCGCGTTCCACTCGGCCGAGGCCTGCGAGACGACCTCGCTCAGGGAGTTGCGCGGGTCCACCGGGTCCTGGTGGTTGCACGAGGCCCAGGCCTGCTTGAGGTCCTCGACCTCGACGCGGAACTCGGGGGAGCCCTCGGCGACCTTCTTGCCGAGGAAGCCGCCGTGCCGCAGGTAACCGGCGACGTCGGAGGAGGTCGTACCGCCGGAGTACCGGGTGTTGCTCACATTGGAAGGCCGCAGCATGACGTCGGCCTCGGCGTCGTGCCAGCTGTCCTTGCCCCGGTTCTGCTCGGTGACCTCGCGGGCCTTCGCCAGCGCCTCGTCGCCCGCGTTGGTGTGGTCGTCCCAGCCCAGCCGCTGGGAAAGCTCGGCCTGGGAGGCCAGGGTGAACCCGAGGATGTCCTCGCCGAACTCCGGCGCGTCCAGGGTGATCCCGTCGTCGAACGAGCTCATCGCGTACGGCCGGTTGGCGTCCTCCAGGAGGGACTCGCGGGCGGCCATCGCGTCCATGAACGCGTAGCCGGCCTTCTCGTCCTGGTCCCGGGCCTGCCCCAGGGGCATGAACCCGATCCAGCCGACGTCACCGATGACGGCGTCGAGCTGTTCGTCCGTGCCGGTCAGGCCCTCGATGGCCTTGGCCTTCATCTTGGCGCCGCCCGCGTGCAGGGCGACTCCGGCGAGGCACTGGTTGAGGCGCGGGGTGGAGCGGACGTCACTGATGACCGCGGTCAGCTCGGTGAGCCGGCGCAGCGCGTTGTCGGCGTCGACGAAGATCTGCCGCACGCCTTCGGACACCTTCTCCACCGCCTGGGCGAGCGCGGGCACCCGGCCCACCATCGCGACGGAGGAGGCGATGTCGACGAGATCCCAGAGGCAGTCCTCGACGTCGTAGCCGGCCAGGCACTCCTTCACGTCGGCCGGGTCGAGCTCATCGAACAGGATCTGCCCGCCGTTGGCCGTCGCCCACGCCACGAGATCCACCGAGACGGCCTTCAGGCCGGCCCGGTAGTCGTCGACACAGGTCTGGCCGCACGCGTCCAGGAGGATCTTCTCCTCGCGCTCGCCCAGGACCGGCCAGTTGTCGGCGCCGCCCTTGACGGGCGTGACGCCCTCCGCGAGCGCGTCCTTGTGCGCGGCCTCGTTCTTCTCGCGCTGTTCCTTCTCGGCCTGCTCGGCCGCGTCCTCGGCCGCGGTGCTGTCGCCCTGCGCGTCGGACGCCTTGCCCTCGGCCTCCTTGGCGTCCTTCTCCGCCTGATCCGCCTTGTCCTGGGCTCCCTTGGCGGCCTCCCCGGCCCGGCCGGCCTTCTCGTTCGCCTCCGCGACGTGCCGTTCGGCGTCGGTCGCCTCGCGGTCCGCCGCGTCGGCGGTGTCGCGTGCGTCGGTCGCGAGAAGAGCGGCACTGGCCGCGTCGGTACCCGCCTGCTCGGAGAAGCCGGCCGCTTCGGCCGACGCGCTCTTGGCACCCTTGTGGTCGGCGGACGCCTCGGCGGCGGACGTCTGGGCGCGGGTCACGGCCTCGACGGCACGCACCGAATCGCTCGCGGCCCGTGCGGCGGCCTCCGCGGCGAGCTTGGCGTCACCCGTGGCCTGCGAGGCAGCCTGCCGCGCGGACTCGGATGCCGCCGCCGCCTCCGTGGCCTTGGCCTCGGCAGCCGCCGCCTGCTGCTCGGCGATCGTCTTCGACGACTGGCCGACGAGCACGGCGAACGCGGCCGAACTGTCCTTCACCCGGTAGGGCGTGCCCACCGAGACGGCCTCGTTGGAAGCGGCGATCGCCTCCTTCGCGCTGTCACGCGCGGCGAGCGCCGCCTGCCCGGCCGCGTAGGCGCGGCCGACCGCGGTCGCGGCCGTCTTCACCGCCGCGGCCGCGCCGGACCCGGCCGCCTCCGACTCCTGCCCGGCCTTCTTGGCCAGCTCGGTGGCGTTCCCCGACGCCGTGGCGGCGTTGTCCGCGAGGAGCGCCGCGTCCTGCGACGCGTCCAGGGCCACGGCAGCGGCCGCGTACGCGGAGGAGGACGCGTCGAGCGACGTGCGGTACGCCGACCACGCCTTGACCGCGTCAGCCTCGGCACGCTTGGCGGCGCCCTCGGCCTTGGTCGCGGCGGTCCGCGCGCCGACGGCGGCGGTGGTCGCCTCGTCCGCCGCGGTCTGCGCGGCGGTGGCGGCCTGGGCCGCCTGGTTCGCCGCCGTACGGGCGGCGGTGGCCGCGGCCCGGGTCTCGGCGGAGGCGGCGGTGCCCTCGGCTGCGGTGGCCGCCGCTTCGAGCGCGGCGGCGCGGGCCGCGACGGCCTGCTTCGCCCGGAGCGCGACGACGGCCTTCTCCCGCGCGGTCTGCGCGGCCTTCGCCTTCTCGGTGGCGACCTTGCGCTTGGCCGTCGCGTCGGTGGTCGCGGTCCCGGCAGCCGTATCGGCGCTACTGGCCGCCGTCTGCTGGGTCGCCGCCCGCCGCTCGGCCTCCTGCGCCTTGGCCCGCTCGGTGGCGGCGGTGGCGCGGGAGGCGGCCGCGTTGGCCTTCTCCGTCTGCGCCTTGGCGCGTTCGGAAGCGGCGGTGGCAGCGGCCGTCTCGGCCTTGTTCCGCTTCTGCTCCGCCGTCGTGCGGGCGTCCTTCGCCGTCTTCGCGCTGTCGGCGGCGGCCGCGGCGTTGGTCTCGGCGCTGTCGGCGGCGGCCTTCGCCTGGGCGGCGGCCTCCTCGGCGGCGACGCGGCGGAACTCGGTGCTGATGGCGTGCGAGTCGGTCTGCGCCTTGGCGAGCAGGGTGTCCGCGTTCGCGATCGTCGCGTTGGCGGCGGAGAGCGCGGTCTCGGTCGCCTTCGAGGCGGCCGTGGCGGCGGCCGCGGAGGCGCGGGCCACCTGGACCGACTGCTGGGCGTACATCAGGCCCCGGCCGCGCGGAACATGGGCGCTGTCCGCGACGGCCCAGGCCTCCTGCTGCGCGGTCGCGGCCTGCTGCGCGGCCGTGGCGGCCTTGCCGGCCTGCGCCTTGGCCGAGACGACCAGGGCGGCCACCTTGGTACGGGCGGCGCTGAGGTCGGCCGTGGCCTTGTCGTAGAACGCCTGGTCGGGCTTTTCGAAGATCGTCTCGGGGTCGTTGGCGAGCTCGTCCTGCCAGTACGTGCGCCAGGTCAGGATCTGCTCGACGATCCAGGCCTGCCGGATGGCCTCGACCATGTCGTTGGTCGCTGCCCGGGTCGCCGCGGCGGCGTCGGCCTCCGCCTGGATGACCGCGGCCCGCTGGGGGGCCTGCCCGGTGTACTCCGACTCCCACTCGGCCATCGCGGTCATGAGCGGGGCGTTGAGCTTGCGGCGCGGGTCGATCGGGTTCTGGTAGTCGCAGGCCGCCCAGGCCTGCTTGAGGTCCTCGACCTCGACGCGGTACTCGGGCGAGTCCTCGGCCGGTGCCTCGGTCGCGTACCCGCCACGCCGCAGGTAGGAGGCGATGTCGCTGGAGGTGGTACCGCCCGAGTACTCGTATCCGACGTCCCGCAGCATGTCGCTCGCGGCGGCGTCGTTCCAGCTGTCCTTGCCCTCGTTCTCGTCGGTGATGACCCGGGCCCGGGCGATCGCCTCGTCGCTGGCCTCGCTGTGGCCGTCCCAGCCGAGCGGGGAGACGAGCTGGACCTGGTTGATCGCGGTGAAGTAGTTCACGTCCGCGCCGAACGCGGGCGCGTGCCACTCCATGTCGTCGCTGGCCCACGCGGACTCGCGGTAGGGCTTGTTGGCCTCGTCGAGCTCTTCGGTACGCAGGTCCATGGCGTCCCGGTAGGCCTTGCCGTCGTCCTCGTCGGCGGTTCCGGCCGTGCCCAGGGGGCCGAAGCCGATCCAGCCGATGTCGCCGATGGCCTCGCGGAGCTGCGCGTCGGTGCCGGTCAGGGCCTCGATGGCCTTGGCCTTCATCTGCGGTCCGCCGACGTGCAGCGCCACACCCGCGAGGCAGCGGTCACGACGGGGGGACTCGCCGACGCTGTTGCGGGTGTACCCGGTGTCCTCTTCGGGTGCCGGGGCGGCCAGCGCCTGCGGAGCCTGGATCACACCCATCAGCACGGCTGCGGCGGTGACGAGCGCCGTCGCACTGGTGGCTCTGGCCAGTGTGGAACGTATGCGACGCCGGCGTCTGCCGACGTCTCTGAGCATTGACATGTCTGCCTTGCAATCTCTAGACCGTTCGGCAGCACCTCAGCATGAGCATGACAGGCGGCCCGCTGTCCGGGTCAGATCCCCCGCGGCGCGACAACTGCCGGCGTGCTCGCCTCTTCCACACGTCGACGCTGCCGCTTGCTCCGTGAGAGTGCCATGAACATGCCTTCACGTGAAGGTTGAATGATCTTCACTAAGCGGGCACAGGATTTACTAGCGGGCAAAGCGGCCCTGTTAGTGATCATCTTGTTACCCAGCGGGACGTCCGGACTCCGAGCGCGGGCCGAGCCGTCGGAATCTCCTGCGGTCGAATGCCTTCTGCACCTTCGGCGCAGGGGTGTACGGTCTCGGGCCAACGGAGAAATGGGAGCGCTCCCATCGTTCCTGTGGCCCCCATGCTCCCGTCGTCGTTGTCCGCTTCGCACGAGGAGGAACGCCTTGAAACGCTTTCTCGCCCTACTGGCGACCTGCGCGACGGTCCTGGGCCTCACGGCACTGGTCACTCCCCAGACGGCGGTGGCCGCCACCGGCTGCCGGGTCGACTACACCGTCACCAACACCTGGCAGGGCGGCTTCCAGGCCGCGGTGAAGGTCACCAACCTGGGCGCCCCCGTCACCGGTTGGAAGCTCGAATTCGCGATGCCCAGCCCGGGCCAGCGGCTCGCGCAGGGCTGGAACGCCACCTGGTCCCAGTCCGGCTCCGCCGTCAGCGCCACCGCCCCGGACTGGAACGCGGCGCTGGCCACCGGGGCGGTGGCGGAGCTGGGGTTCACGGGCTCGTTCACAGCCGCCAACCCGGCCCCCTCGGCGTTCACGCTCAACGGCGTCGCGTGTACGGGCTCCGACGGGACCCCGCCCGCCGGGGACGACGGCACTCCCGTAGGGACCAACGGGCGGCTCCACGTCTGCGGGGTCAACCTGTGCAACCAGTACGACCGCCCCGTACAGCTGCGGGGCATGAGCACGCACGGCATCCAGTGGTTCAGCCAGTGCTACAGCGCCGCCTCGATGGATGCGCTGGCTGATGACTGGAAGGCGGACCTCCTGCGCATCGCCATGTACGTGCAGGAGGACGGCTACGAGACCGACCCGGCGGGCTTCACGGAACGCGTGAACGGCCTCGTGGACATGGCCGAGGACCGGGGCATGTACGCCCTGATCGACTTCCACACCCTGACGCCGGGCGATCCGAACTACAACCTGGACCGCGCCAAGACGTTCTTCGCCTCCGTCGCCGCCCGCAACGCCGACAAGGCGAACGTGATCTACGAGATCGCCAACGAGCCCAACGGCGTGAGCTGGCCGGCCATCAAGAGCTACGCCGAACAGGTCATCCCGGTCATCCAGGCCGCCGACCCGGACGCCGTGATCGTGGTCGGCACCCGTGGCTGGTCCTCGCTGGGGGTCTCGGACGGCTCCAGCGAGAGCGAGGTCGTCAACAACCCCGTGAACGCCGCCAACATCATGTACGCGTTCCACTTCTACGCCGCGAGCCACAAGGACGCCTACCGCGCGGCGGTGAGCCGGGCCGCCGCACAACTGCCGCTGTTCGTCACCGAGTTCGGCACGGTGAGCGCCACCGGCGGTGGGGCGATGGACCGGGCGAGCACCGCGGCCTGGCTGGACCTGCTCGACCAGCTGAAGATCAGCTACGCGAACTGGACCTACTCAGACGCTCCGGAGAGCAGCGCCGCGCTCCGGCCGGGTACGTGCGACGGCACCGACTACAGCTCCGGCGGCGTACTGACCGAGTCCGGAGCACTGCTCAAGGACCGGATCAGCACTCCGGACCACTTCCCGACCGGCTGAACCTCCGGGCCGGCCCTCCCGGCTGAACCTTCCGTGCGGGCGGCGGCGACGAGGCCGCCCGCACGGACGACGGAGCGTTTCCTGTGCTCTGACCGTGGACGGGAACCAGGGCCTGACGGAATCGATCGAATCGGCCTGAGAGGAACTGGAGGAACTGAACGGCTCCGGTGCGGGCCGCCGGGGCCTCTGCCCCGATGCCGTCAGCGACGTCCTGGAAACGGCCCGCCTGGCGCCGGGTGACGCCGAGCGGACACTCCAACACCTCGTCGCAGTCGCGCTCGCCGACAGGAGCCGCCCCGAACGGGAGTCCGCGCTGCGCGCGTGCGCACGGAGGCCGCGGAGGCGGTGAACGAAGTGCGCTGGAGCCGGGAGGAGTCCTGAGCGGGTGGCCCTGGCGTCGGCCGGGACCCGTCGGGCCCGCAGGCGGCCCGGACAGTACGCTGGCCTCCGTCCGCACGATCTGGGGGAGTCATGGCAAGCAGGTTCACCGAGTTGTCCGTCGACTGTCACGATCCGGAGCGGCTCGCGGCCTTCTGGTGCGAGGTGCTGGATTTCCAGGTGCTCGACCGGGATGAGGGCAAGGTCGAGATCGGCTCCTGGGTGCCGACCGTAGAGGAGGTCCGGGCCCGCCAGATGCCGCCCACTCTGTTGTTCATCCAGGTGCCGGAGGGCAAGGCCGTGAAGAACCGGCTCCACCTCGACGTCAGCCCGATCGACGACAGCACCGAGGGCGAGGTGAGCCGGCTGCTCGGTCTCGGCGCCACCAGGACGGACGTGGGCCAGGGCCCGGACCGGAACTGGGTGGTCATGGCAGACCCCGAGGGCAACGAGTTCTGCGTCCTGCGCACCCTGGCGCCGCAGAACTAGGCTCCGGACGCGAGCCGGTCAGCCGTCAGTTCTTCTTCAGCCCCTCGGGGGCGCCAACGGCTGTCCGGACTGCGCCGCGCAGTGGTCGCTGCGCGCGAGTTGCCGGCCCGGTGCCGTGAGTCACGCAACGACAAAGAGCCGGACCCAGTGAAACCGGGTCCGGCTCTCGAAGTCTGGCACTTCGCCGGTCCAGCGTCGCCATCACGCTGTTCCGGTGGAAGTGCCCCCGGCAGGATTCGAACCTGCGCACCCGGCTCCGGAGGCCGATGCTCTATCCCCTGAGCTACGGGGGCGTATCGCGGTGTTGCTCTGCGACGGGTGAAACACTACCAGCTTCGACGGGGTGGCCGTGAACAGGTATTTCCGCGCCGTCGCAAAGGGGCCACAGAGCCGCCGCACAGGCGCTGGACGGCGTGCCCGGCCCGTCGCACACACATCCGGCCAACCTTGGAAGCCATCCCTCCGGGGACGGAAGTGGGCAAAACCCGGACGCAGCCACTCCGGCCCGCCTACTCTCGAAGGGTGTCAGTGGCGTCCGGCCGCGTGCTTGTTGTCGACGACAACAAGGTCATCCGGCAGTTGATCAGGGTCAATCTTGAGCTTGAGGGCTTCGAGGTCGTGACCGCGGCCGATGGTGTCGAGTGTCTGGATCTGGTGCATCGGGTCAGCCCCGATGTGATCACGCTCGATGTCGTCATGCCGCGGCTGGACGGTCTGCAGACGGCCACCAGACTCCGCTCCGATCCGCGGACCCGGCATCTGCCCGTCGCGATCATCAGTGCCTGCACGCCGTACGAGGTGGACAACGGCGTGGCGGCGGGGGTGGACGCGTTCCTGGCGAAGCCCTTCGAGCCGAGCGAGCTGGTGCGGGTCGTACGACAGCTGATGGAGTGCGGCCGGCCGCCCGCGCTCGACGGCAGGCAGGGCGCCGGGCGGGCGGAGAGCGCCGCCGGCTGACCGGATGGCGAAACCGGTTCGCGGAAGGCCCCCCTCCCTCCCATACGCTTGTCCCGTGACCCCCGCCGATCTCTCCTCGACCGTGCTGCACGCCGTGCGCCGCGCGGTCGCCGAGGACGCCTTGCGCGCGCCCGTGCCCGCGCGCGTGCGAGTGGAGAGGACGCGGCCGGGCGGCCGGGGCGACTACGCCAGTGCCGTCGCCCTCCAGCTGGCCGGGCCCGCCGCGCTGCCCGCACGCGAGGTGGCCGAGATCCTTCGGGCACGGATGGCCGGGGCGCCCGGAATCGGGCGGGTCGAGATCACCGGCCCCGGCTTCCTGAACTTCACGCTCGACGCCGCCACCGACGCCGCCGCCCACGCCGCCCTGGTCCACCAGGTGCTGGAGCGGGGGACGCGGTACGGACACGGCGACGCGCTCGCCGGGGTACCGCTGCGATTCGGCCACGCCCGCGAGGTCCGGGCCGCGGTCACCGCCGACGCGGTGCGCCGGCTCGTGCTGGCGCAGGGCGGGCTCGTACGCATCAGCTGCCACGGGGAACGCGACCCGGACTGGACGCGCCTCGGCATCGCCGCCGACGCCCACGGGCAGCCTCCCGCACCGTCGGCCGTGCTCGCCCAAGGACAGCCTCCCGTACCGTCGGCCGTGCTCGCCCAAGGACAGCCTCCCGTACCGCCGACGGAGCTCGCCCAAGGACAGCCCCCCGTGCCGCCGACGGAGATCCGGCCCGTCCCGGCCGGGGCCACCGCCGGTGAGCTGCTCGCCCGGCTCGGGTCCGACGCCACCCGCTGGGGGCTGCTCCGGCCGGCCGGGCACGACCGCGCTCCGCTCGGGGACGAGCTCCTCGTGCAGGCTGAGGGAAACCCCCTGTTCCTGGTCCGCTACGCGCACTCCCGCGCCCGCGCGCTGAGCCGCGGCGCCGAGCTGCTCGGGTTCACGGGCGGCGGTGGCCAGGGCGCCGGTGCGGCGGCGTTCGAGGCGCCGGAGGCGCTCGCGCTCCTCGCCGTCCTCGCCGACCACCCCGCCGTCCTCGCCGCCGCGGCCCGCCACCGCGCACCCGACCGGCTCGCCCGCCACCTCGAAGCGGTCGCGCACGCGTTCTTCGACTTCCACGACGCCACGTCACCGCTCCCCGCCGGGGACGAGAAACCCTCGGCCGCCCACCGCGCCCGGCTCGCCCTCGCCGAAGCCGCCGGGACGGTGCTGGCAGGCGGCCTGTCCCTGCTAGGCGTCAGCGCGCCCCCGTACCTCTGAGAGACCCGAGAGAGCAGAGCAACACGATGAGCCGATCCGCACACCCCGCCGGTCCCCGCCACGCCGACGTCATGACCGAGGGCCACTACTCCGCCCCGGCCGAGGACCTCAACGTCCTGGACGAGAAGGTCTGGTCCCGCACCGTCACCCGCGACGAGCAGGGCGCCCTGACCGTAGGCGGGATCGAAGTAGCGCGGCTGGCGGAGGAGTTCGGCACCCCGGCCTACTTCCTCGACGAGGCCGACTTCCGGGACCGCTGCCGCGCCTGGTCCGACGCCTTCGGCCCCGGCGCCGACGTCTTCTACGCCGGGAAGGCCTTCCTCTCCCGCGCGGTCGTGCGCTGGCTGAAGGAGGAGGGACTCAACCTCGACGTCTGCTCCGGCGGCGAGCTGACCACCGCCCTGGACGCCGGGATGCCCGCGGAGCGCATCGCCTTCCACGGCAACAACAAGACGGTCGACGAGATCGAGCGGGCCGTCACGGCGGGCGTCGGGCGGATCGTCCTCGACTCCTTCCAGGAGATCGTCCGGGTCTCCCACATCGCGCAGCGGCTCGGCCGCCGCCAGCCCGTGCAGATCCGGGTGACCGTCGGCGTCGAGGCCCACACCCACGAGTTCATCGCCACCGCGCACGAGGACCAGAAGTTCGGCATCGCGCTGGCCGGGGGACAGGCCGCGGAAGCGGTCCGGCGGGCGCTCACCCTCGACGGGCTCGAACTGATCGGCATCCACTCGCACATCGGCTCGCAGATCTTCGACATGGCCGGCTTCGAGGTCTCCGCCCGGCGCGTGGTGCAGCTGCTGGCCGAGGTCCGCGACGAGCACGGCGTCGAGCTGCCCGAGATCGACCTCGGCGGCGGCCTCGGCATCGCGTACACCTCGGAGGACGACCCGCGCGAGCCGCACGAGATCGCCAAGGCGCTCGGTGACATCGTGACCCGGGAGTGCGAGGCCGCCGGGCTCGCCACCCCCCGGATCTCCGTGGAGCCGGGCCGCGCCATCGTCGGACCGACCGCCTTCACGCTGTACGAGGTCGGCACGATCAAGCCCCTGGAGGGGCTGCGGACGTACGTCAGCGTCGACGGCGGCATGTCGGACAACATCCGCACCGCGCTGTACGACGCCGAGTACAGCGTCGCGCTCGTCTCCCGCACCTCGGACGCGGAGCCGATGCTCGTCCGGGTCGTGGGCAAGCACTGCGAGAGCGGCGACATCGTGGTCAAGGACGCCTTCCTGCCGTCCGACCTGGCCCCCGGCGACCTGATCGCGGTGCCCGCCACCGGCGCGTACTGCCGTTCCATGGCGAGCAACTACAACCACGCGCTGCGCCCGCCGGTCGTCGCCGTGCGCGACGGCGAGGCCCGAGTCATCGTCCGGCGCGAAACGGAGGAAGATCTCCTGCGTCTCGACGTCGGCTGACGCCGTATTTCCCGGGACACACCCCAGGTCCCCCATAAACATCTCAGGATCCGGACGGGTGGCGGGGAACGCCCGTCCGGTGAGTGAGACTGGTCCATACATCAGATGTAAAGGAAACGAGGTCGGATGATGCGTACGCGTCCGCTGAAGGTGGCGCTGCTGGGCTGTGGAGTGGTCGGCTCAGAGGTGGCGCGCATCATGACGACGCACGCCGACGACCTCGCCGCGCGCATCGGCGCGCCGGTGGAGCTCGCCGGTGTCGCCGTGCGCCGGCCCTCCAAGGTGCGCGAGGGCATCGACCCCGCACTGATCACCACCGACGCGACGGCCCTGGTCAAACGGGGCGACATCGACGTCGTCATCGAGGTCATCGGGGGCATCGAGCCCGCCCGCACGCTCATCCGCTCCGCCTTCGAGCACGGCGCGAGCGTCGTCTCCGCCAACAAGGCGCTCCTCGCGGAGGACGGCGCCGCCCTGCACGCCGAGGCCGAGAAGCACGGCCGGGACCTCTACTACGAGGCCGCCGTGGCGGGCGCCATCCCGCTCGTCCGGCCGCTGCGCGAGTCCCTCGCCGGCGACAAGGTGAACCGGGTCCTCGGCATCGTCAACGGCACCACGAACTTCATCCTCGACAAGATGGACACCAGCGGCGCCGGATACTCGGAGGCGCTCGACGAGGCCACCGCGCTCGGATACGCGGAGGCCGACCCCACCGCCGACGTCGAGGGCTTCGACGCCGCCGCCAAGGCCGCGATCCTGGCCGGCATCGCCTTCCACACCCGGGTGAGGATCGGTGACGTGCACCGCGAGGGCATCACCGAGGTCACCGCCGCCGACATCGCCTCCGCCCGCCGCATGGGCTGCACCGTCAAGCTCCTCGCGATCTGCGAGCGCGCCGCCGACGGCCGCTCGGTCACGGCCCGCGTGCACCCCGCGATGATCCCGCTCAGCCACCCGCTCGCCTCCGTCCGCGAGGCGTACAACGCGGTGTTCGTCGAGGCGGAGGCCGCCGGGCAGCTGATGTTCTACGGCCCCGGCGCCGGTGGCGCGCCCACCGCCTCCGCGGTCCTCGGCGACCTCGTCGCGGTCTGCCGCAACAAACTCAACGAGGCCCCGGGCCCCGGTGAGTCCGCGTACACGCGTCTGCCGGTCAGCCCGATGGGCGACGTGGTCACGCGGTACCACATCAGTCTCGACGTGGCCGACAAGCCTGGCGTACTCGCCCAGGTCGCGACGGTCTTCGCCGAACAGGGCGTATCCATCGATACGGTCCGCCAGAAAGGCCGTCAGGAAGGCGGCGGCGAGGCTTCGCTCGTCGTCGTCACCCACCGCGCGCCCGACGCCGCCCTCTCGGGGACGGTCGAGGCGCTGCGCAAGCTCGACACCGTACGCGGTGTCGCCAGCATCATGCGTGTTGAAGGGGAGTAAGGACCCATGACCACCAAGGGCACCCACCAGTGGCGCGGCATCATCGAGGAGTACCGGGACCGTCTCCCGGTCACGAGCACGACGCCGGTCGTCACGCTCCGTGAGGGCGGCACGCCGCTCGTACCCGCTCAGGTCCTCTCCGAGCGCACGGGCTGCGAGGTGCACCTCAAGGTCGAGGGCGCCAACCCCACCGGTTCCTTCAAGGACCGCGGAATGACCATGGCGATCACCCGGGCCAAGGAGGAGGGCGCGCAGGCCGTCATCTGCGCCTCCACCGGCAACACCTCCGCCTCCGCCGCCGCGTACGCGGTCCGCGCGGGCATGGTCTGCGCCGTCCTCGTACCGCAGGGCAAGATCGCGCTCGGCAAGATGGGCCAGGCGCTGGTGCACGGCGCGAAGATCCTCCAGGTCGACGGCAACTTCGACGACTGCCTGACGCTGGCCCGCTCGCTCTCGGACAACTACCCGGTGGCACTGGTCAATTCGGTCAACCCGGTCCGTATCGAGGGCCAGAAGACCGCCGCCTTCGAGATCGTCGACGCGCTCGGGGACGCCCCGGACATCCACGTCCTGCCGGTAGGCAACGCGGGCAACATCACCGCGTACTGGAAGGGGTACACCGAGTACGCCGGGGACGGCCCGTCGACGCACAAGCCGCGGATGTGGGGCTTCCAGGCCTCCGGCTCCGCGCCCATCGTGCGCGGCGAGATCGTCAAGGACCCGTCGACCGTCGCGACCGCCATCCGGATCGGCAACCCGGCCTCCTGGCAGTTCGCACTCAACGCGCGCGATGAGTCGGGCGGCTTCATCGACGAGGTGACGGACCGGCAGATCCTGGCCGCCTACCGGCTGTTGGCCTCCCAGGAGGGCGTCTTCGTGGAGCCCGCGTCGGCCGCCTCCGTCGCCGGTCTGCTCAAGGCCGCCGAAGAGGGCAAGGTCGACCGGGGCCAGCGCATCGTCTGCACGGTCACCGGCAACGGGCTCAAGGACCCGGACTGGGCCGTCGCCGGCGCCCCCCAGCCGGTCACCGTCCCGGTCGACGCGGTCGCCGCCGCCGAGAAGCTGGGCCTCGCGTAGCGCGTGTCCGCGGAGTCCCGCCCGCCCTCCGGGCGGACGACGACACTTCGCGGACACGCACCCCAGGACACACCGTACGGCGGCCGCCCGGTGCCCACCGGGCGGCCGCCGGGGCAGCGGATTCGTCAGGAGACCGGCTCAGCCGCCCCCTTCGGGGCGGAGAGCGCACCATCGGCGGGCGACACGCATCGTGCGCCTCCTGTGCGCCCTATGTCGCCACAGAACCTTCCTTCGATAAGCTGTACCCAACCCACCCCGCCGCATATGACCGGGGTGCGCGGGCCGTTGCGGCTGTCCGTCCGATCCGGACTCACGCGATGCCCGCCGCCGTAATCGCCCACCCCCAGAAGAAGCCGAAGAGCCGCGAAGAGACCCGAATATCTCGCAGCCCTCCGGAATTCCCCGCCGCCTCACAAGGAGAGTCGTCAGAGCGATGGCCGGTCCCGCCTTCCGAGCCGCCGCCGTACGGGTGCGCGTCCCCGCAACCAGCGCCAACCTGGGTCCGGGCTTCGACGCCCTCGGCCTGTCGCTGGGGCTCTACGACGACGTCGTCGTCCGCGTCGCCGACGCCGGACTGCACATCGACATCGCCGGCGAGGGCGCGGACACGCTGCCCCGCGACGAGAACCACCTGCTCGTACGGTCCCTGCGCACCGCCTTCGACCTGCTCGGCGGACAGCCCCGCGGCCTGGAGATCGTCTGCGCCAACCGCATCCCGCACGGCCGGGGCCTCGGCTCGTCCTCCGCCGCCATCTGCGCCGGCATCGTCGCCGCCCGCGCCGTGACGACCGGCGGTGACGCCCGGCTCGACGACGCCGCCCTGCTGGAGCTCGCCACCGAGATCGAGGGCCATCCGGACAATGTCGCGGCCTGTCTCCTCGGCGGGTTCACCCTCGCGTGGATGGACGGCGGATCGGCCCGCGCCATCAGGATGGACCCCGCTGATTCCATCGTTCCGGTGGTTTTCGTCCCCGGCAACCCGGTGCTCACCGAGACCGCCCGCGGACTGCTGCCGCGCACCGTCCCGCATGTCGACGCCGCCTTCAACGCGGGCCGGGCCGCGCTGCTCGTCGAGGCCCTGACCAGGCGCCCCGAGCTGCTGCTCACCGCCACTGAGGACCGGCTGCACCAGGAATACCGCTCCCCGGCGATGCCGCAGAGCGTGGAACTCGTGAACCGACTGCGCGCGGACGGCGTCCCCGCGGTCATCTCCGGTGCCGGGCCGACCGTGCTGGCACTGGCCGAGGACGGTGCGGCCGACAAGGTCGCACGGCTGGCGGGCGAGGGCTGGGCGGCCAACCGGCTCACTCTCGACGCCCAGGGCGCGAGTGTGCTGCCGCTCGCCCCGTAGCCGAGAAGTGATTGCCGGTGCGTGAGAGGGGGAATGTTTGTTGGAGCCGGTAGTGTTAACCTCAAGTCTGCAATCGACGTCTATGTGGCGCGTTGCTTCGTGTCCCTTTCCGGGACCACCATTTCTTCCGGGAGCCTCCCCAACTGCCTGAGCAGCCTGCCTGAGCAGTTTCGAGCACGCTCCGGAACCGGCACGACACCCTCTCGCTCGTCCAGGAGTGGGCCGAGCAGGGGGATGCTCGCGCCGGGCCCATGCACACGTTCATCTCTCCGCCGTACCTACCCGGCGGACCACCGCCCCGGCACGGTCCGCACAACCAAAGACCGCAGTCGGACAGCACAACCGGTCGCCGAGCCAGAAGGCCGACGTCCGCTCCAGGGAAGGACCCTTCGTGAGCGACACCACCGATCTGATGGGCGTGACTGCCGACAAGAGCGTCGACAGCGCCGCGCCCGCCGAAGGTGCTGCCACTGGCACCACCGCACGGCGCCGCCGCTCCGGCACCGGCCTTGACGGCATGGTCCTGGCCGAGCTGCAGCAGGTCGCGTCCGGCCTCGGCATCAAGGGCACTGCGCGGATGCGCAAGAGCCAGCTGATCGAGGTCATCAAGGAGGCCCAGGCCGGCGGCTCCGCCGCCGCCAAGGCCGCCGCCGCGGCCCCCGCGGAAGAGGCCGGCACCAAGCCGAAGCGCCGGGCCACCTCAAAGGCGCGCACCGGTGCCGAGGAGGCCCCCGCCGCCACTGCCGTCGTCGAGAAGACCGCGGACCAGCAGCAGATCGACATCCCCGGTCAGCCGGCCAGTGACGAGCAGCCCGCGGGCGAGCGCCGTCGTCGCCGTGCGACCGCTCAGGCGGGCAGCCCGGAGACCAAGGCGGACACCAAGGCGCAGGCCAAGGAGCGTACGCAGGACGAGCCGAAGCGCGAGGCAGCCGCCGAGGACCGTGCCGAGCCCAAGGCCGAGGCCGCCGCGGACAACGCGGAGGGCCGCAGGGGCGACCGCCAGGACCGTGGCCAGCGCGGCGAGCGTGGTGACCGCGGCGAGCGTGGTGACCGCGGTGACCGTCGCGAGCGCCAGCGCGACCGTCGCGGCAAGGGCGGCGACGAGCAGGGCGGCGGCCAGGGCGGCCAGCGCCAGCGCCAGGGCCAGGGGCAGAACCAGGGCCAGAACCAGGGCCAGCAGGGCGGCGGCGGACCGCAGGACGACTTCGACGACGAGGGCGGCCGTCGCGGGCGCCGCGGCCGTTACCGCGACCGCCGCGGCCGTCGTGGCCGCGACGACTTCGCCAGTGACGCACCGCCGGTCACCGACGACGACGTCCTGATCCCCGTCGCGGGCATCCTGGACATCCTCGACAACTACGCGTTCATCCGGACCTCCGGCTACCTGCCGGGCCCGAACGACGTGTACGTGTCGCTCGCCCAGGTCCGCAAGAACGGCCTGCGCAAGGGTGACCACGTCACCGGTGCGGTGCGCCAGCCCAAGGACGGCGAGCGCCGCGAGAAGTTCAACGCGCTGGTCCGCCTCGACACGGTCAACGGCATGGCGCCCGAAACCGGCCGCGGCCGCCCGGAGTTCCAGAAGCTGACGCCGCTCTACCCGCAGGACCGGCTCCGCCTGGAGACCGACTCCAACATCCTGACGACGCGGATCATCGACCTGGTCGCCCCCATCGGCAAGGGCCAGCGAGGCCTGATCGTGGCCCCGCCGAAGACCGGTAAGACCATGATCCTCCAGGCGATCGCCAACGCGATCACGGTCAACAGCCCGGAGTGCCACCTGATGGTCGTCCTGGTCGACGAGCGTCCGGAGGAAGTCACCGACATGCAGCGGTCGGTCAAGGGCGAGGTCATCTCCTCGACCTTCGACCGTCCCGCGGAGGACCACACCACCGTCGCCGAGCTGGCCATCGAGCGCGCCAAGCGTCTCGTCGAGCTGGGTCACGACGTGGTCGTCCTGCTGGACTCGATCACCCGTCTGGGCCGCGCGTACAACCTCGCCGCCCCGGCCTCCGGCCGCATCCTGTCCGGTGGTGTCGACTCGACCGCGCTGTACCCGCCGAAGCGCTTCTTCGGTGCCGCGCGCAACATCGAGGACGGCGGCTCGCTGACCATCCTGGCCACCGCGCTCGTCGAGACCGGCTCGCGCATGGACGAGGTGATCTTCGAGGAGTTCAAGGGCACCGGCAACATGGAGCTCAAGCTCGACCGCAAGCTCTCCGACAAGCGCATCTTCCCGGCGGTGGACGTCGACGCGTCCAGCACCCGTAAGGAAGAAATCCTGCTCGGCAGCGACGAGTTGGCGATTGTCTGGAAGCTGCGCCGGGTGCTCCACGCGCTGGACCAGCAGCAGGCGATCGAGCTCCTCCTGGACCGGATGAAGAAGACCCAGTCCAACGCGGAGTTCCTGCTCCAGATCCAGAAGACGACACCGGCCCCGGGCAACAACGACTAGTCGCAGCCGCCTGGCAGCCGTACCCAGGGCCGCCCCCGTCACTTCGGTGCCGGGGGCGGCCCTGTGCCGTAGGCCGATGCCCGCCGCGGCCGTGGCCGAGCCGAGACCTTCACCACACGGCCGGCGGCGGGAGCGCCCGCCCCGCGCCGCCTGTACCGGGCAGGAAACCGCAGGTGAACGCCGGGTCACCGGCTGCCCCCGGCCTCCGCCCGGCTCTCTCCCGCGGGCCCGGCGGCCACAGTGCGCTGTGCAACCCTTCTTGTCGCCGTGACGTCGTACCCGACAGGGACGACGCGGCACAGGACCCGCACACCGCAGCAGGGGGTAGCCGGGAGCAGCCGAGGGATCGAGGAGACGGATGACCGAGCAGAGCGGGAGCACAGGCCGAATACGGGCTACCGGCAAACGCCGGAGGAAGCCGTCCCGCCGCCGCAGGGCGACCGTCATAGCCGCGTGGAGCCTGGCCGGCCTGGTCGTCGTGGGCGGTGGCGGACTCGGTTACGCCTACTTCCAGCTCGACGGCAACCTCAAGGCCGTCGACATCAACAACGCCCTCGGCAAGAACCGCCCGCAGAACGTCGACAACGGCTCGGAGGACATCCTCGTCCTGGGTTCCGACTCCCGCTCCGGCGCGAACCAGCGGTACGGCGCCGACCAGGGCGGCGCCCGCTCCGACACCGCGATGGTCGTCCACGTCAACAAGGGCCACAAGAGCGCCAGCGTCGTCTCCATCCCCCGCGACACCCTCGTCAGCCGGCCCGAGTGCACGAGCGACGAGAACGGGGCGGACGTCGCGGGCGAGCAGCGCGCGATGTTCAACACGGCGTACGAGGTCGGCGGACCGGCCTGCGCGGTCAAGACCGTCGAGTCGATGTCCGGGATCCGGATGGACCACTACCTCGAAGTCGACTTCACCGGCTTCAAGAAGCTGATCGACAAGCTCGGCGGGGTCGAGATCACCACCAAGAAGGCGATCAACGACCCCAAGAGCCATCTGGACCTCCAGCCGGGCACCCACACCCTCGACGGCGAGGAGTCGCTCGGCCTGGTCCGCACCCGGCACAGCGTCGGCGACGGCAGCGACCTCGGCCGCATCCAGCTCCAGCAGGCGTTCATCAAGGCGCTGATGGTGCAGGCGAAGAGCGTCGGCGTCCTCGACGGGACCAAGCTGTACGGCCTCGCGGACACGGCGACCAAGGCCATCACGACCGACTCCGACCTCGGCTCGGTCAAGAAGCTCGCGGGCTTCGCCAATGGGCTCAAGGGCCTCGGCGCCCAGAACGTGCACATGGTGACCATGCCGGTCGAGTACGACCCGGCCGACCCGAACCGCGTCATACCGCAGGAGAAGGCCGGGCAGCAGGTGTGGACGGCGCTCCGGCACGACCGGCCGATCCCCGCCTCCGCCACCGAGAAGTCGGCGGGGGACAAGGGCGACGCGGGCGACATCGTGGGATGAGCCGGAGCACCCGGGAATAGTTCCGCGGCTACCCCGGTTTTGGGAGATACGGCCGGTCCTGGCAGACTGGTCCGTCGGCCCCGGTTCACGGACGCGCAATCCGCGCGTACGACCCGGCGCCCTCCCGAAACTAGGAGACACCCTTGAAGCGCGAGATCCACCCCCAGTACTTCGAGACCCAGGTCAGCTGCACCTGTGGCGCCTCGTTCACCACCCGGTCCACCCTGGACAGCGGCGCCATCCGTGCGGACGTCTGCTCCGAGTGCCACCCGTTCTACACGGGCAAGCAGAAGATCCTCGACACCGGTGGCCGTGTGGCCCGCTTCGAGGCCCGCTTCGGCAAGGCTGCCGGCTCCGCCAGCAAGTAGCGAGCCAACTGCGCCGGTTCTCGACGCCCCCTTCCCGGGGGCGTCGAGACCGGCGCTTTTTCCGGCCGGGACACGGCATCCCCGTGTCCCGCCCGGCAGGCATCCCGCCCGGCCGGCAGGCACGTCCAGCGAAGAAACCAGGAGCCCGAAGATGTTCGAGGCGGTCGAGGAACTGATCGGCGAACAGTCCGATCTTGAGAAGAAGCTCGCGGATCCCGCGGTCCACGCCGACCAGGCCAACGCGCGCAAGCTCAACAAGCGCTACGCCGAGCTGACCCCGATCGTCGCCACGTACCGCTCCTGGAAGCAGACCGGCGAGGACATCGAGACGGCCCGCGAGTTCGCCGCCGACGACCCCGACTTCGCCGCCGAGGTCAAGGACCTGGAGAAGGAGCGCGAGGAGCTCACCGAGAAGCTCCGCCTCCTGCTCGTCCCCCGTGACCCCAGCGACGACAAGGACGTGCTCCTGGAGATCAAGGCGGGCGCGGGCGGCGACGAGTCCGCCCTGTTCGCCGGCGATCTGCTGCGCATGTACCTGCGCTACGCCGAGCGGGTCGGCTGGAAGACCGAGATCATCGACTCCACCGAGTCCGAGCTCGGCGGCTACAAGGACGTCCAGGTCGCCGTGAAGACCAAGGGCGGCAACGGAGCCACCGAACCCGGCCAGGGCGTCTGGGCCCGGATGAAGTACGAGGGCGGCGTGCACCGTGTGCAGCGCGTGCCCTCCACCGAGTCCCAGGGCCGCATCCACACCTCCGCCGCCGGTGTCCTGGTGACCCCGGAGGCCGAGGAGGTCGACGTCGAGATCCACGCCAACGACCTGCGGATCGACGTCTACCGCTCCTCGGGGCCCGGCGGCCAGTCCGTCAACACGACGGACTCCGCCGTCCGCATCACGCACCTGCCCACCGGCGTCGTCGCCTCCTGCCAGAACGAGAAGAGCCAGCTCCAGAACAAGGAGCAGGCCATGCGCATCCTGCGCTCGCGGCTGCTGGCCGCCGCCCAGGAGGCCGCGGAGCAGGAAGCCTCCGACGTCCGCCGCAGCCAGGTGCGCACGGTCGACCGCTCCGAGAAGATCCGTACCTACAACTTCCCGGAAAACCGCATCTCGGACCACCGCGTCGGCTTCAAGGCGTACAACTTGGACCAGGTGCTCGACGGTGACCTGAACGCCGTGATCCAGGCGTGCGTCGACGCCGACTCCGCCGCGAAGCTCGCCGCCGCGTAAGCTCCACCACCCCGCACCGCTCGTGAACCTGTACGGAGAACCGCGATGAACCTGCTGCTCGCCGAGGTGGCCCAGGCCACCCAGCGGCTGGCCGACGCCGGTGTGCCTTCGCCGAGATTCGACGCGGAGGAACTCGCCGCGTTCGTGCACGGCGTCAAGCGGGGCGAGCTGCACAACGTGCCGGACACCGACTTCGACGCCCGCTACTGGGAGACCATCGCCCGGCGCGAGGCCCGCGAACCGCTCCAGCACATCACCGGACGTGCCTTCTTCCGCTATCTGGAGCTCCAGGTGGGGCCGGGCGTCTTCGTGCCGCGCCCCGAGACCGAATCGGTCGTCGGCTGGGCGATAGACGCCGTCCGCGCGATGGACGTGGTCGAGCCGCTGATCGTCGACCTGTGCACGGGCTCCGGCGCCATCGCCCTCGCCATGGCCCAGGAGGTGCCGCGCTCGCGCGTGCACGCCGTGGAGCTGTCCGAGGACGCCCTGAAATGGACCAGGAAGAACGCCGAGGACTCCAGGGTCACCGTGCACCGCGGAGACGCTCTGACGGCCCTTCCCGAGCTCGACGGACAGGTCGATCTGGTCATCTCCAACCCGCCGTACATCCCGCTCACCGAATGGGAGTACGTGGCGCCGGAGGCCCGCGACCACGATCCGCAGATGGCGCTCTTCTCCGGTGAGGACGGCCTCGACACCATCCGGGGCATCGAGCGCACCGCCCACCGGCTGCTGCGCCCCGGCGGCCTCGTCGTCATCGAGCACGCCGACACCCAGGGCGGCCAGGTGCCGTGGATCTTCACAGAGGAACGGGGCTGGGCCGACGCGGCCGATCACCCCGACCTGAACAACCGCCCCCGTTTCGCCACGGCCCGCAAGGCCATGCCGTGACCGGCGGACACCACCCGCACGACCCGTACCAGCCCTACCCGTACATGTTTGAGGAGGCCGGCTGATGGCACGGCGATACGACTGCAACGACGCGACCGACCGTACGACGGGTCTGCGCGAGGCCGCGTCCGCCGTCCGCCGCGGCGAACTGGTCGTGCTGCCCACCGATACGGTGTACGGGATCGGTGCGGACGCCTTCGGTTCCGAGGCGGTCGCCGACCTGCTGGACGCGAAGGGCCGCGGCCGCAACATGCCGACCCCCGTCCTGATCGGTTCGCCGAACACCCTGCACGGTCTGGTCACCGACTTCTCCGAGCAGGCCTGGGAGCTCGTCGACGCGTTCTGGCCCGGCGCCCTCACGCTCGTCGCCAAGCACCAGCCGTCCCTCCAGTGGGACCTCGGGGACACCCGCGGCACCGTCGCCATCCGGATGCCGCTGCACCCGGTCGCCATCGAGCTGCTCACCGAGGTCGGCCCGATGGCCGTCTCCAGCGCCAACCTCACCGGACACCCCTCGCCCGAGGACTGCGACGCCGCCCAGGAGATGCTCGGCGACTCCGTCTCCGTCTACCTCGACGGCGGCCCGACGCCGGGCATCGTCCCGTCCTCGATCGTCGACGTCACCGGCAAGGTGCCGGTCCTGCTGCGCGCCGGCGCGCTCTCCGCGGAGGAGCTGCGCAAGGTGGTACCCGACCTTGAGGTGGCCAATTGACCGCGCCTGAGGGGCGTGGCATAGCGGGGCAGACCGACACTTTCCGCATCCTCCACGTCAGCACCGGCAACGTCTGCCGCTCACCGATCACCGAGCGGCTGACCCGGCATGCCCTCGTGGACCGCCTCGGTGACCCGCTCCAGGGCGGCCTGATCGTGGAGAGTGCCGGCACCTGGGGGCACGAGGGCGCCCCGATGGAGGCCAACGCCGAGGTGGTCCTCGCGGACTTCGGCGCCGACGCCACCGGCTTCGTCGGCCGTGAGCTGCTGGACGAGCACGTGATCCGCGCCGACCTGGTGCTCACCGCCACCCGCGACCACCGGGCCCAGGTCATCTCGATGGGGCACTCGGCCGGGCTGCGGACCTTCACCCTCAAGGAGTTCACCCGGCTGGTCCGGGCGATAGACCACGCGACGCTGCCCGACGCCGAGGACGAGGGCGTCGTCGAGCGCGCCCGCGCGCTGGTGCGCGCCGCCGCCGCGCTGCGCGGCTGGCTGCTGGCCCCGACCGCGGAGGCCGACGAGGTGTACGACCCGTACGGCGCCCCGATCACGTTCTTCCGGTCCATCGGCGACGAGATCAACCAGGCCCTGGAGCCGGTCGTCACCGCGCTGACCGGCGTATCGACTCCGCGCTGACCGGCGTGGAGTCCGGCCCCCCTCCGGACGGGCGTACCGAGGGCCGTGACAGCGGGCAGCGGGCCCGTCCCGGGCCTACATTGGAGCTGACGTCAGCGCACTCCTCCCAGGCCCGGAGCCCCCGATGCCGGTCACCGCTTCCGCCGCACCACCGGCCACCCTGCCGCAGGACTTCGGCGCCCTGCTCCGGGAGGACCCCGAGATCGCGGACGTGCTGCTGGCGGAGCTGGGCCGGCAGTCCGGCACGCTCCAGCTGACCGCCGCGGAGAACTTCACCTCGCCCGCGGTCCTGGCCGCCCTGGGCTCGCCGCTCGCCAACAAGTACGCGGAGGGCTACCCAGGCAGGCGCCACCACGGCGGCTGCGAACAGGCGGACGCCGCCGAACGCATCGCCGTCCGCCGCGCCACGTCCCTCTTCGGCGCCGAGCACGCCAACGTCCAGCCGCACTCCGGCTCCTCCGCCGTCCTCGCGGCGTACGCGGCGCTGCTGCGCCCCGGCGACACGGTGCTCGCGATGGGACTCCCGTACGGCGGGCACCTCACCCACGGCTCACCGGCCAACTTCTCCGGCCGCTGGTTCGAGTTCATCGGCTACGGGGTGGACGCCGGGAGCGGCCTGATCGACTACGAGCAGGTCCGCACCCTGGCCCGCACCCACCGCCCCAAGGCGATCGTCAGCGGCTCCATCTCCTACCCGCGCCACCCGGACCACGAGAGGTTCCGCGAGATCGCCGACGAGGTGGGCGCCTACCTCATCGCCGACGCCGCGCACCCGATGGGGCTGATCGCCGGGGGAGCGGCGCCGAGCCCCGTCCCGTACGCGGACGTCGTCTGCGCCACCACGCACAAGGTGCTGCGCGGACCGCGCGGCGGCATGATCCTGTGCGGCGCGGAGCTGGCCGAGCGGATCGACCGGGCGGTCTTCCCCTTCACTCAGGGCGGCGCCCAGATGCACACGGTGGCCGCGAAGGCCGTCGCCTTCCACGAAGCGGGTACACCGGCCTTCGCCGCGTACGCCCATCGTGTGGTCTCCCACGCCCGGGTGCTCGCCGCCGGGCTGGCTGCCGAGGGCTTCGACGTCACCACCGGCGGCACGGACACCCACCTGATCGTCGCGGACCCGGCCCCGCTCGGCGTGGACGGCCGCACCGCCCGCACCCGGCTGGCCGCCGCCGGCCTGGTGCTGGACACCTGCGCGCTTCCCTACGGAGACGCCCGCGGCATCAGGCTCGGTACCGCGGCCGTCACCACCCAGGGCATGGACGAGGCCGCCATGGCCCGGCTCGCGGCGCTGTTCGGCGCCGCTGTACGCGAGGAGGGCGACGTCCTCGCGGACGTCCGGGAACTGGCGGCGAAATTCCCGCCGTACCCGGGGTGACATGGGACCTATGTCCTGAATGAGGGTGGCTCGTGCAACCATCGCGGGTAGCTCCGTGTCCTCAACCATGAGGCCGACATAGTTAAGGTGTGGGCTGAGATGGCCGGCGATAGTTGTGGGGCAGCCCGTGCGTGATTACCTGCTGACGCTCTGTGTCACGGCAGCGGTGACCTACCTGCTCACCGGCCCGGTGCGTAAGTTCGCCATCGCGATCGGGGCGATGCCCGCGATCCGGGCGCGCGACGTCCACCGCGAACCGACACCGAGGCTCGGCGGCATCGCGATGTTCGGCGGGCTGTGCGCCGGGCTGATCGTCGCCGATCACCTGGCCAACCTCGACAGCGTCTTCGACCTCTCCAGCGAACCCCGCGCGCTGCTCTCCGGGGCGGCCCTGATCTGGCTGATCGGCGTCCTGGACGACAAGTTCGAGATCGACGCCCTGATCAAGCTGGGCGGCCAGATGATCGCCGCGGCGGTCATGGTCCTCCAGGGCCTGACGATCCTGTGGCTGCCGATCCCCGGCGTCGGCACCGTCGCCCTCACCCAGTGGCAGGGCACGCTGCTCACGGTCGCCCTGGTCGTCATCACGATCAACGCGGTGAACTTCGTCGACGGGCTCGACGGCCTGGCGGCCGGCATGGTCCTCATCGCGTCGGCCGCGTTCTTCCTCTACACGTACCGGCTCTGGTACGGGCACATGATCGAGGCGGCCGCTCCGGCGACGCTCTTCACGGCGATCCTGATGGGCATGTGCCTGGGCTTCCTGCCGCACAACATGCATCCGGCGCGGATCTTCATGGGTGACTCCGGCTCGATGCTGATCGGCCTGGTGCTGGCCGCCGGCGCGATCTCGGTGACCGGTCAGGTCGACCCGGACACCATGAAGATCTTCGAGGGCAGCGAGCGGCAGGCGACCCACGCGATGCTGCCGGTCTTCATCCCGCTGCTGCTGCCGCTCACCATCATCGCGATCCCGGCGGCCGACCTGGTGCTGGCGATCGTGCGGCGCACCTGGAACGGCCAGTCGCCGTTCGCCGCCGACCGGGGGCACCTGCACCACCGGCTGCTGGAGATCGGCCACTCGCACAGCCGGTCCGTGCTGATCATGTACTTCTGGTCGGCCCTGATCGCGTTCGGCGCGGTCGGCTACTCCGTGCACTCGGCGTCCATGTGGATCGTCCTGGTGATCGTGGGGCTGAGCGCGCTCGGCCTGATCCTGCTCCTGATGCCGCGCTTCACCCCGCGTGCCCCGCTGTGGGCTCAGCGCATCGTGCCGCCGCGTTACCGGCGCCGGCGCCGGGTCGAGGGGGCAGGGGAGCCCACGGACGGGCCCGAGGGGCAACAGGGGCCGCTGCACGACCACATGGGCCGGGAGGGTGCCGAGCAGGCGCCGCAGGCTCCGATCGCTGCGGGAGTCTCCGGCGTCAACGGGGCGACCGCCATTGGCACCCGTTCGCGATTTTCTGACCGGCGCAAGGCCGATTCCACTCACCGATGATTCGGGCATCAATGGGCAATATCAGACAAGTGGTTGCGTTGTCTTGCTCACACGCGTTTGTTCACACTCATGTGTGACGGCAACCACACTTTCTTGGTAAAGACCTCATCAAATAGTTTGTGATACCGTTCACGAACCCGGTGACAGAGCCGAAGGACCTGAGTAGCGCGGTCCCTTGGCCCCGAGGCATCGACTCGGACCGGGCCTACGCTCGTCCATGACGACACACTGCCGACCCCCAGCAAGCGGAGCTGCCGCCATGCCGTCCAACGACGTCCGGACTCTCCTCCAGACCGCCGTACCCACCGCTGCCGCCGGCGCCGTTGCCGCCGCGATCAGCGCTGGCGTCGTCGGTGGCAAGGGAGCCCTGGGTGCGATCGTTGCGACGATCGTGGTCATCCTCTTCATGGGGATCGGGCTGATGGTCCTGCAGCGGACCGCCAGGTCCCTGCCCCACCTGTTCCAGGCGATGGGGCTGATGCTGTACACGGCTCAGTTGCTCTTGTTGTTCATTTTTGTCGCCGCATTCAAGAACACCACGATGTTCAACCCGAAGGCCTTCGCGATCACGCTGGTCGCGACGACTCTCGTGTGGATCGGCGCACAGGCGCGTGCGCACATGAAGGCCAAGATCCTCTACGTCGAGCCCGAGTCGGAGTCCGACAAGGGCAAGAAGCCCAAGAACACTGGGTCCAGGTCGTGAAGGGTAGGGGCGGGATAAGGGCGAGTTCAGGACCCTGCTATCGTCCGGTTCCAACTGCGGCACCGCGGGCGCGGGCATGTGAGCTGACGCCTGCTCGATCGCGAGGCTCATTGCCTGACTGCCGCTCACACATCCGAAACACCAGTCCAGTGCCGAACCGCGGCTGTGCGCCGCGCCGACACAACGAGGTTGCCGTACCTATGCGCCACGCTGAAGGAGCCCGCGGTGAGTGCTGACCCGACACAGGTGCTCGCCTTCGAGACCGATTGCCACATCTTTTCCGGCTGTGGTTTCGATGCACCTGGCTTGCATTCGTTCCTGTTCGAGCCTCTGTGGGGTGACGCGGACAGCAACCTGTACTTCAACAAGCCGATGCTGCTGGCCCTGCTCGGCTCGATCATCATCGTCGGTTTCTTCTGGGCGGCCTTCCGCAAGCCGAAGGTCGTCCCGGGCAAGCTGCAGATGGTCGCCGAGACGGGATACGACTTCATCCGCCGTGGCATCGTCTACGAGACGATCGGCAAGCGCGAGGGCGAGAAGTACGTCCCCCTCATCGTCTCGCTGTTCTTCTTCGTCTGGATGATGAACCTCTGGTCGATCATCCCGGTCGCTCAGTTCCCGGTGACGTCGATCATTGCGTACCCCGCGGTACTCGCAGCGATCGTCTACATCGTCTGGGTCAGCCTGACGTTCAAGCGGCATGGTTTCGTCGGCGCGTTCAAGAACTTCACGGGCTACGACAAGTCGCTGGGCGCGGTCGCGTATCTCGCGGCGTTCATCGAGCTGTTCTCGAACCTGCTCGTTCGTCCGTTCACTCACGCGGTGCGACTGTTCGCGAACATGTTCGCCGGGCACACGCTGCTGCTGCTCTTCACGATCGCCAGCTGGTACCTCCTGAACGGCATCGGTTTCGCCTACGCCGGCGTCTCGTTCGTGATGACGATCGTGATGACCGCGTTCGAGCTCTTCGTGCAGGCACTTCAGGCATACGTCTTCGTACTCCTGACCTGCACCTACATCCAGGGCGCGCTCGCAAAGAACCACTGAGTCCCGCTCGAACAATCCGTACTCGTCCGGTGGCCAACCCCCACCGGTTCTTGAAAGAGAAGGAAGAACTGGCATGTCCCAGACCCTTGCCGCTGTCACCGGCGACCTGAAGGCTCTCGGCTCCATCGGTTACGGCCTCGCGGCCATCGGCCCGGGCGTCGGCGTCGGCATCATCTTCGGTAACGGCACCCAGGCCCTCGCCCGTCAGCCCGAGGCTGCCGGTCTCATCCGTGCCAACCAGATCCTCGGCTTCGCCTTCTGTGAGGCACTCGCCCTCATCGGTCTGGTCATGCCGTTCGTCTACGGCTCCTGATCCACGGATCCAGACAAGCCCCCTAGACGAAAGGCAATGACGTGAGCCAGTTGCTTACGATCGCGGCTGAGACGGAAAACCCGCTCATCCCGCCGATCCCTGAGCTCGTCATCGGCCTCATCGCCTTTGTCATCGTTTTCGGCTTCCTCGCCAAGAAGCTCCTCCCGAACATCAACAAGGTTCTGGAAGAGCGTCGCGAGGCCATCGAAGGCGGTATCGAGAAGGCCGATGCGGCGCAGACCGAGGCCCAGAGCGTGCTTGAGCAGTACAAGGCTCAGCTCGCCGAAGCCCGCCACGAAGCCGCTCGTATGCGCCAGGAGGCGCAGGAGCAGGGCGCCGTGATCCTGCAGGAGATGCGGGCGGAAGGCCAGCGGCAGCGCGAGGAGATCGTCGCCGCCGGCCACGCCCAGATCGAGGCCGACCGCAAGGCGGCGGCGTCCGCGCTGCGTCAGGACGTGGGCAAGCTCGCCACCGACCTGGCCGGCAAGCTCGTCGGCGAGTCCCTTGAGGACCACGCCCGGCAGAGCGGCACCGTCGACCGTTTCCTCGACGAGCTCGAGGCGAAGGCCGAGGCCGTCCGATGAACGGCGCGAGCCGCGAAGCACTGGCTGCCGCGCGTGAGCGCCTCGACGCACTGACCGACAGCACGTCGGTCGACGCGGCGAAGCTCGCCGAGGACCTGGCCGGCGTCACGGCGCTGCTGCACCGCGAGGTGTCGCTGCGCCGGGTCCTGACCGACCCGGCCCAGGCCGGCGAGGCACGGGCCGAGCTGGCCGGGCGCCTGCTGCGCGGCCAGGTGGGCGGCGAAGCCGTCGATCTGGTCTCCGGCATGGTGCGCTCGCGCTGGTCGCAGTCCCGCGACCTGGTCGACTCGGTGGAGGAGCTGGCGAACACCGCTGACCTCACCGCCGCCCAGCGCAACGGAGACCTCGACGACGTCGAGGACGAGCTGTTCCGGTTCGGCCGGATCGTCGCCTCCGACCCGGCGCTGCGCGCCGCGCTCACCAGCCGGACCGCGACCACCGCCGCCAAGAGCGAGCTGCTGCGCAGCCTGCTCGGCGGCAAGGCGCGGCCCACGACCGAGCGCGTCATCGTGCGGCTTGTCACCCAGCCTCGGGGACGTAGCCTGGAAGAGGGACTCGACTCCCTCTCCAAGCTCGCCGCGGAGCGCCGTGACCGCATGGTCGCGATCGTCACCTCGGCAGTGCCGCTGAGCGATCGGCAGAAGCAGCGCCTCGGCGCCGCCCTGGCGAAGATCTACGGCCGGTCGATGCACCTGAACCTCGACGTGGACCCCGAGGTCCTCGGCGGAGTCACGGTGCGGGTCGGGGACGAGGTCCTCAACGGCACCATCGCGGAGCGTCTCGACGAGGCGACCCGGCGGATGGCCGGCTGACCCAGCCCGGCGCAGTAACAGAGACAGAGCAAGACCAGCGGCCCGGTTGGGCCGTGCAGAAATTGCAGAAGATTCCTGGGGGTCGGCCCCCAGACCCCCTTAAGAAACTTCGGGCCCAACAAGGAGAGCAGGGAACCCAGATGGCGGAGCTCACGATCCGGCCGGAGGAGATCCGGGATGCGCTGGAGAACTTTGTCCAGTCGTACAAGCCGGACGCGGCCTCGCGCGAGGAGGTCGGTACGGTCAGCGTTGCCGGCGACGGCATCGCGAAGGTGGAGGGCCTGCCCTCCGCCATGGCGAACGAGCTGCTGAAGTTCGAGGACGGCACCCTCGGTCTCGCCCTCAACCTTGAGGAGCGCGAGATCGGTGCGATCGTCCTCGGCGAGTTCAACGGGATCGAGGAGGGCCAGCCGGTGCAGCGCACCGGTGAGGTGCTCTCCGTCGGCGTCGGCGAGGGTTACCTCGGCCGCGTCGTCGACCCGCTCGGCAACCCGATCGACGGTCTCGGCGAGATCGCGACCGACGGTCGGCGCGCGCTTGAGCTGCAGGCCCCTGGCGTCATGGTCCGTAAGTCGGTGCACGAGCCGATGCAGACCGGCTACAAGGCCGTCGACGCCATGGTGCCGATCGGCCGTGGTCAGCGTCAGCTGATCATCGGTGACCGTCAGACGGGTAAGACCGCGCTGGCCGTCGACACGATCATCAACCAGCGTGACAACTGGCGCTCGGGCGACGTGAACAAGCAGGTGCGCTGCATCTACGTCGCCATCGGTCAGAAGGGCTCCACCATCGCCTCCGTGCGCGGTGCCCTCGAAGAGGCCGGCGCGCTCGAGTACACGACCATCGTCGCCGCCCCGGCGTCCGACCCGGCCGGCTTCAAGTACCTGGCGCCGTACACCGGATCGGCCATCGGCCAGCACTGGATGTACGCAGGCAAGCACGTCCTGATCATCTTCGACGACCTCTCGAAGCAGGCCGACGCGTACCGCGCCGTATCGCTCCTGCTGCGCCGTCCGCCGGGCCGCGAGGCCTACCCGGGCGACGTCTTCTACCTCCACTCGCGTCTGCTGGAGCGCTGCGCCAAGCTCTCCGACGAGATGGGTGCCGGTTCGATGACGGGCCTCCCGATCGTCGAGACCAAGGCGAACGACGTGTCGGCGTTCATTCCGACCAACGTCATCTCCATCACCGACGGCCAGTGCTTCCTGGAGTCCGACCTGTTCAACGCCGGCCAGCGTCCGGCCCTGAACGTCGGTATCTCGGTCTCGCGCGTCGGTGGCTCCGCCCAGCACAAGGCCATGAAGCAGGTTTCCGGCCGGCTCCGCGTGGACCTCGCCCAGTACCGCGAGCTGGAGGCGTTCGCCGCCTTCGGTTCCGACCTGGACGCGGCCTCGAAGGCCTCGCTGGAGCGCGGTAAGCGCATGGTCGAGCTGCTGAAGCAGCCGCAGTACGCCCCGATCCCGGTCGAGGAGCAGGTCGTCTCGGTCTGGGCCGGCACCACGGGCAAGATGGACGACGTCCCGGTCGAGGACATCCGCCGCTTCGAGAGCGAGCTGCTGGAGTACCTGCGCCGCGAGCGCAAGGAGCTCCTGACCAGCATCGTCGAGGGCGGCAAGATGTCCGACGACACGCTGCAGTCGATCGCCGACGCGGTCGCCGCCTTCAAGCAGCAGTTCGAGACCTCGGACGGCAAGCTTCTGGGCGAGGGCTGATAGATGGGCGCTCAGCTTCGCGTTTACAAGCGCCGCATCCGCTCCGTCACCGCCACGAAGAAGATCACCAAGGCGATGGAGATGATCGCCGCCTCGCGCATCGTCAAGGCGCAGCGCAAGGTGGCGGCCTCGATGCCGTATGCCACCGAGCTGAATCGTGCGGTCACCGCGGTGGCGACCGGCTCCACCACCAAGCACCCGCTGACCACCGAGGCCGAGACCCCGGCACGGGCCGCGATCCTGCTCGTCACGAGCGACCGCGGTCTGGCCGGCGGTTACTCCTCCAACGCCATCAAGGCCGCGGAGCAGCTGACCGAGCGGCTGCGCGGTGAGGGCAAGGAGGTCGACACGTATGTGATCGGCCGCAAGGGTGTCGCCTACTACAACTTCCGCGAGCGCAAGGTCACGGAGTCGTGGACCGGCTTCACCGACAGCCCGACGTACGCGGATGCGAAGCGGGCGGCCGCCCCGATGATCGAGGCGGTCACCAAGGAGACCGCCGAGGGCGGCGTGGACGAGCTGCACATCGTCTTCACCGAGTTCGTCTCGATGATGACGCAGAACCCGGTGGACAACCGGATGCTGCCGCTCAGTCTCGACCTCACGAAGGACGAGGACGGCAAGGGAGAGATCCTGCCGCTGTTCGACTTCGAGCCGTCGGCGGAGGACGTCCTGGACGCCCTGCTTCCGCGGTACGTCGAGAGCCGGATCTACAACGCGCTGTTGCAGGCCGCTGCTTCCGAGCACGCTGCCCGCCGCCGCGCGATGAAGTCGGCCACCGACAACGCCGGGGAGCTCGTCAAGAGCCTCTCCCGGCTTGCCAACGCGGCCCGCCAGGCCGAAATCACCCAGGAAATCAGCGAGATCGTCGGTGGTGCCAGTGCGCTGGCCGACGCGACCGCGGGGAGTGACAAGTAATGACGACCACAGTTGAGACGGCCGTTGCCACGGGCCGCGTCGCCCGGGTCATCGGCCCGGTCGTCGACGTGGAGTTCCCCGTCGACGCGATGCCGGAGATCTACAACGCGCTGACCGTCGAGGTGGCCGACCCGGCCGAGGACGGCAAGATCAAGGTCCTGACGCTTGAGGTCGCCCAGCACCTCGGCGACGGCGTGATCCGTGCCATCTCGATGCAGCCCACCGACGGTCTGGTCCGCCAGGCCCCGGTGACGGACACGGGCAACGGCATCACGGTGCCGGTCGGTGAGATGACCAAGGGCAAGGTGTTCAACACCCTCGGTCAGATCCTGAACAAGCCCGAGGCCGAGGCCGAGGTCACCGAGCGCTGGCCCATCCACCGCAAGGCCCCGGCCTTCGACCAGCTTGAGTCGAAGACCGAGATGTTCGAGACCGGCGTCAAGGTCATCGACCTTCTCACCCCGTACGTCAAGGGTGGAAAGATCGGTCTGTTCGGTGGTGCCGGTGTCGGCAAGACCGTTCTGATCCAGGAAATGATCTACCGCGTCGCCAACAACCACGACGGTGTGTCGGTGTTCGCGGGCGTCGGTGAGCGTACCCGTGAGGGCAACGACCTCATCGAGGAGATGGCCGAGTCCGGCGTCATCGACAAGACGGCGCTTGTCTTCGGTCAGATGGACGAGCCGCCGGGCACCCGTCTGCGGGTCGCGCTGGCCGGTCTGACCATGGCGGAGTACTTCCGCGATGTGATGAAGCAGGACGTGCTCTTCTTCATCGACAACATCTTCCGGTACACCCAGGCCGGCTCCGAGGTGTCCACCCTGCTCGGCCGTATGCCGTCCGCGGTGGGTTACCAGCCGAACCTGGCCGACGAGATGGGTCTCCTCCAGGAGCGCATCACGTCGACCCGTGGTCACTCGATCACCTCGATGCAGGCGATCTACGTCCCCGCGGACGACCTGACCGACCCGGCTCCGGCCACCACCTTCGCCCACCTCGACGCGACGACGGTTCTCTCCCGTCCGATCTCCGAGAAGGGCATCTACCCGGCCGTGGACCCGCTGGACTCCACGTCCCGGATCCTGGACCCCCGCTACATCGCGAAGGACCACTACGACACCGCCATGCGGGTCAAGGGAATCCTTCAGAAGTACAAGGACCTCCAGGACATCATCGCCATTCTCGGAATGGACGAGCTCGGCGAGGAGGACAAGCTCACCGTCTTCCGCGCCCGTCGCATCGAGCGCTTCCTGTCGCAGAACACCCACGTCGCCAAGCAGTTCACCGGCGTGGACGGTTCGGACGTTCCGCTCGACGAGTCGATCGCCGCGTTCAACGCGATCGCCGACGGTGAGTACGACCACTTCCCCGAGCAGGCGTTCTTCATGTGCGGTGGCATTGAGGACCTCAAGGCCAACGCCAAGGAGCTCGGCGTCTCCTGAGCCTCCGGCTCACCGAGGGGGACGGGCGCGTCCCGTCCCCCTCACCACGCCCCGTAGAATTGACCCAACACCCGGCATGACCGCCGGGTGGTGACCCGAGGAGCCACCCTTGGCTGCTGAGCTGCACGTCGAGCTGGTCGCGGCGGACCGTAGTGTCTGGTCCGGCGAGGCCTCCCTGGTCGTCGCGCGCACCACGTCCGGCGACATCGGCGTCATGCCCGGTCACCAGCCGCTTCTGGGTGTGCTGGAATCGGGCCCGGTGACGATCCGTACGAGCGATGGCTCCACTGTCATCGCCGCGGTGCACGGCGGTTTCATCTCGTTCGCGGACAACAAGCTCTCGCTGCTGGCGGAGATCGCCGAGCTGGCGGACGAGATCGATGTCGAGCGCGCGGAGCGTGCGCTGGAGCGTGCGAAGTCGGACACGGACGGCGCCGCCGAGCGTCGCGCCGATGTGCGACTGCGTGCGGTGGCGGTGCACTAGCCACCCCGCGAAACGTCTTTACCCTCAGCCGCGGCCCGAGCTGGAGACCTCTCCAGACCGTGTCGCGGCTGAGGCGATGCAGGTGCAGGTGAAGTTCGGGCGGTATCCGTTTACTCGACGACGCGAGGAGGTCGGTGGAGATGTTCCTCGCGCTGTGGGTGGGCGGGCTGGTCGTCGCACTGGTCGCGGTTGGTCTCTTCGTCTTCGGTCTGCGCCGGCGGCTGATTCAGCGCTCCGGCGGGACCTTCGACTGCAGCCTGCGCTGGAATGTGCCCGTGGAGCCCGATCTCTCGGGCAAGGGCTGGGTGTACGGGGTCGCCCGGTACAGCGGCGACAAGGTGAACTGGTTCCGGGTCTTCAGCTACTCCCCGCGTCCGCGCCGGGTGCTGGAGCGTTCCGCGATCGAGGTCGTCGCCCGCCGGATGCCGGAGGGCGAGGAGGAGCTCGCGCTCCTCTCCGACGCCATCGTGCTCGGCTGTCTCCACCGTGAGACCCGCCTGGAGCTGGCGATGAGCGAGGACGCGCTGACCGGTTTCCTCGCCTGGCTGGAGGCGGCACCGCCCGGCCAGCGAGTCAACGTGGCCTGAACAGGGGCCTCGCTCGAAGGGGGCACCTCCCGGACGAAGTCCGGGGGAGGGTGAACGTGGCCTGGACAGCGGCCTTGCCCGGACGAAGTCCGGGGAGGTGAACGTGGCGAGCGCCGCGCGTACGGAAACGAAAACCGGGGAGACAGGGGGCGGACCTGTCTCCCCGGTGCTTTTCGGGGTTACGCGGGATGCGGAGCGGCGGTGACTACTTGAGGCCGCTGTTCATCGCGCTCACGAGTTCACCGTTGCTGGTGTCCCCGCTGAACTCCCAGAAGAACGCGCCTCCCAGGCCCTGGTTCTTCGCCCAGGTCATCTTGGACGAGATGGTGGCCGGGGTGTCGTAGCTCCACCAGTTGGTGCCGCAGTGCGCGTAGGCGGTACCGGCGATGGTGCCGGTGGCGGGGCAGCTGTTCTTGAGGACCTTGTAGTCCTCGATGCCCGCCTCGTACGTGCCCGGGGCGGCGCCGGTGGCGGTGCCGCCGGGCGCGTCCTGGGTGACGCCGGTCCAGCCGCGGCCGTAGAAGCCGATGCCGAGCAGCAGCTTCGAGGCGGGGACGCCCTGGGCCTTCAGCTTGGCGATGGCCTCGGAGGAGCTGAAGCCGGCCTTCGGGATGCCGGTGTACGGGGTGAGCGGGGAGTGCGGAGCCGTCGGGCCCTTCGCGTCCCAGGCGCCGAAGAAGTCGTACGTCATCACGTTGTACCAGTTCAGCGACTGTGCGGCGCCCGCGTAGTCGGCGACGTCGATCTTGCCGCCCTCGGAGCCGTCGGCCGTGATGGCGGCGGTCACCAGGTTGTTGCTGCCGAACTTGGTGCGCAGCGCGGACGTGAGCGACTTCAGCGCGGCCGGGCCGCTGGTGTCACAGGTCAGACCACAGGCGTTGGGGTACTCCCAGTCGATGTCGATGCCGTCGAAGACATCGGCCCAGCGGGGGTCCTCCACCAGGTCGTAGCAGGACTGGGCGAACGCGGCGGGGTTCTGGGCCGCCTGGCCGAAGCCGCCGGACCAGGTCCAGCCGCCGAACGACCAGAGGATCTTGATGTTCGGGTACTTGGCCTTGAGCTTGCGGAGCTGGTTGAAGCTGCCGCGCAGCGGCTGGTCCCAGGTGTCCGCGACGCCGTCGACCGACTGGTCGGCGGTGTAGGCCTTGTCGTAGTCGGCGTAGGAGTCACCGATCGCACACTTGCCGCCGGTCACGTTGCCGAAGGCGTAGTTGATGTGGGTGATCTTCGCGGCCGAACCGGAGGTGTCCAGGTTCTTCACGTGGTAGTTGCGGCCGTAGACGCCCCACTCCGCGAAGTAGCCCAGGTTGACCTTGTCGCCGGTGCCCGGGGTGCCGGGGTCGGTGCCGCCGCCGGTGGTGTGCACCTTGACCGCGCCGCTGGCCGGACCGGTCTGGTCGGCGGTGTCGCGGGCCCGCACGGTGTACGAGTAGTCGGTGCCGGCGGTGAGACCGGTGTTGGTGTACGTGGTGCCGGTGACCGTGGCGACGACCGCGCCGTCCCGCAGGACGTCGTAGTTCTTGATGCCGTGGTCGTCGGTGGCCGCGCTCCAGCTCAGCTTCGCGGACGTGTTGGTGATGGCGCTGGCGGTGGGGGTGCCGGGCGCGGAGGGGGCGTTGTCGCCGGGCACGCTGCCGCCGTCGCAGGAGGCGCCGTTCAGCTTGCAGTTGGTGGCGGCGCCGGAACCGGAGCCGGTGCCGTTGAAGCCGAAGGAGACGCTGGCGCCCGGCGCGACCGTGCCGTTCCAGCCGAGGTTCTTGGCGGTCCAGTGGTTTCCGGAGCTGGTGACGGTGGCGTCCCAGGCGGAACCGACACCGGTGCCGGCCGGGAAGTCCCATTCGATGGTCCAGGAGCTGAGGGCGGTGGTGCCGGTGTTCTTCACCGTCCACTGGCCCTCGAAGCCGTTGCCCCAGTCGGACTTCTTCACGTAGGTGGCGGTCGCCGAGGTGGCTGCCTGGGCCGGGGAGGCCATGCCGACCATCGCGGCGAGCGGGAGGAGCAGTGCGGTGAGGCCCGCGACGGCTCTTGATCTGGTGGCTTTCCCGGCCCCGAGTCTGAATCGGGTCCGGCGGGGGGTCTCAGTGCTCAACGGTGCTCCTGGGGTGAGGTCCGGACAAACGGGGATGGTCCGTCGACTGCAAACCCTGCGCCGCCCTGAGTACGCTTTGTCATGTCGTACTCACCGCAGTGTGTTCGGTGAGATTAAGAAGGTCTGGACCAATCGTCAAGAGGTCTGGACCAAAGAACGGGGTCCCGCCGGAGTAAACCTCAGATGCCCAACTCCTGTGCCAGCACCGCCGCCTGGACCCGACTGCGCAGCCCCAGCTTCCCCAGCACCCTGCTGACGTGCGTCTTCACCGTCGCCTCCGCCATCGACAGCCGCACCGCGACCTCCGCGTTCGACAACCCCTCGCCGAGGCAGCCCAGCACCTCGCGCTCGCGCCGGGTGAGGGAATCCAGCACCGCCCGGTCCACGGTGTCCGGCGGCGCGGCGGTGGCACCCGCGAACTCCGCGATCAGCCGGCGCGTCACCCCCGGGGCGATCATGCCCTCGCCCCGCGCCACGGTGCGGACCGCTTCGAGCAGACCCTGCGCCTCGGTGTCCTTCAGCAGGAAGCCCGACGCCCCGGCCCGCAGCGCGCCGAAGACGTACTCGTCCAGGTCGAAGGTCGTCAGCACCAGCACATCCGCCAGCCCCTCCGAGACCACCTGGCGCGTCGCGGACACCCCGTCGAGTCTGGGCATCTGGAGGTCCATCAACACCAGATCGGGGCGCAGTTCACGGGCCAGCCGCACCGCCGCCTCCCCGTCGCCGGCCTCCCCGACGACCTCGATGTCCGGCGCGCTGCCCAGGATGAGCACCAGCCCCGCACGCACCGCCGACTGGTCCTCGGCCACCAGAACCCGGATGCTCATGCCCTCACGCTTCCTTCCCCGACGGGCAGTTCGGCCCGCACACGCCAGATCTCCGTCCCGTTCCCGGTGGACACCGGGCCCGCCTCGAACTCCCCGCCGAGCAGCGCCACCCGCTCCCGCATCCCGGTCAGCCCGGCCCCGGCGCCGGGCGCGCGCGGACCGGGCCGGCTCCCGAGGACGCTGGTGACCTCCACCGTCAGCAGCCGCCCCGGCTGGCCCAGCCGGACCGTGACCGGCCCCGGCCCGGCGTGCTTGAGCGCGTTCGTGAGGGACTCCTGCACGATCCGGTACGCGGCCAGCTCGACCGGCGCGGGCAGGGGACCGGTTCCGCTGCGGGAGTCCTCCAGCACGCACGTCAGCCCGCTGGAGGCGGCGTTCGTACGGTGCTGCTCGATCAGGGCGTCCAGCGAGCCGAGCGTGGGCGAGGCGCTGGGTCCGGGATCCGCCGCGCCGGTGCGCAGCAGCCCGATCAGGCGGCGCATTTCGGCCAGACCGTCGACGCTGTTCTCCCGGATGACGCCCAGGGCGTTCCGGGACGTCTCCGGATCGTCGATGGAGAGCGCGGCGGTGGAGTGGATGGCGATCGCGGAGAGGTGGTTGGCCACCATGTCGTGCAGCTCGCGCGCCATCCGGGTGCGCTCCGCGGTCACCGCCTGCGCCCGGTCCATCTCGGCCAGCAGAGCCGTCTGATCGGCGCGCAGCCGCTCGGTCTCGGCGGCGTCGCGGTGGTTGCGGACACTGACTCCGGTGAGCGCGGGCACGAACGAGACCAGTCCGGTGACGATGCCGATGAGCAGGGCCTCTGCGCTGCGGAACCAGGCCAGGAAGCCGACCGTGACGGTGACCGTGATCAGCAGGGTGGTCACCGGGATGCGCCGGGCGGCCGCCGGGCTGCCGTAGAGCACGGCGGCGTACATGACGTCGGTGTACAGCAGCACGGTCGCCAGGTTCCCGGCCGTGAACTGGTCCATGACCAGTGCCAGGGTGCCGATGACCAGGGCGGTCTGCGGCGCGCTCCGGCGCAGCAGTGCCAGCGACGCCATCACGGCGAGCGGGACCAGCTCGATCCCGGGGGCGTCCAGGGGGCGGTCGTTCTGCATGTGCAGGCCGAGCAGCCACAGCACCAGACCGCCGAGCAGGCCGGTGACCGCGATGAGGATGTCGTCGCGGTGGGGGCGGGAATGGATGAGCACCCTTCCATCCAACACGGCGGGCCGCCGGTGGACGTCCGTACGGGGAGTGAGCCGCGAGTACATCGAAGTATGCAGCGGCGGTTCGTCACTCCGGGCGACGACCGGGGGCGCCGGGGCGGGGACGCTGGAGGGGAGAGAAAGGAGCGGGACCGTGATCGTCACACTGATCGTTCTCTGCGAGATCGCCTTCTGGGTGCTGCTGGCCGGGGGACTCACGCTGCGGTACGTGGCGAAGAAGCCGCGGCTCGGTGCCGCGGTACTGCTGTGCGAGCCGCTGCTGGAGGTGATCCTGCTGGTGGTGACGGCCGTCGACCTGAAGAACGGTGCCGTTCCGGACTGGAAGCACGGGCTGGCCGCCGTGTACATCGGCTTCACGGTGGGTCTCGGCCACTCCACGATCCGCTGGGTCGACGCCCGCGTCGCCCACCGCTTCGCGGGCGGACCGCCACCGGTGAAGCCGCCGAAGTACGGGATGGCGCGGGCGGTGCACGAGTGGCGGGTGGCCGGGCGGTGGACGCTGGCCGCCGTGACGGCGCTGGCGCTGCTCCAGGGGGCGGTCTGGTACGTGGGAGGAGACGGGGACGTGGCGTCGCTGCGGTCCTGGCAGCAGACGATGCTGTTCGTGATCGGGATCAACCTGGTGATCGCGGCGAGCTACACGGTGTTCCCGAAGCGGGGCCCCGGTCGGGAGCAGGAGCAGGAGCAGGAGCGGGAGCAGCAGCAGGAGCGGGAGCAGGACACGAAGAAGGTGTCGGGCCCGCCCGGATGAGGTCTTGCCTCGATCGCCGGACGGGCTCGGGGTGCGGGACGGGCCGGAGGTGCGGGAGGCCTGGCAGGTGCCGGGCGGGCGCGTCGCTCTAGCGTTCGCCGCCCGGCACCCACAGCACGTCGCCGACCTCCTTGTTCGCCACCCGGGCGAGGATGAACAGCAGGTCGGAGAGCCGGTTGAGATACGTCGCCGTCAGGGCGTTCATCACCTCGCCGTGCACCTCGAACGCCGCCCAGGTGGAGCGCTCGGCGCGCCGGACGACCGTGCACGCCTGGTGCAGCAGGGCGGCGCCCGGAGTGCCGCCCGGCAGGATGAAGCTGCGGAGCTTCTCGACCTGCTCCAGGAAGTGGTCGCAGTCCGCCTCCAGCTTGTCGATGTAGAACTGCTCCACCCGCAGCGGCGGGTACTTCGGCTCCTCGACGACCGGCGTCGACAGGTCGGCGCCCACGTCGAACAGGTCGTTCTGCACGCGGACGAGGACCTTCACGACGTCGTCGCTCAGTTGCCCCAGCGCGATCGCCGTACCGATGACCGCGTTGGCCTCGTTGGTGTCGGCGTACGCGGAGATCCGCAGATCGGTCTTGGCGGTCCGGCTCATGTCGCCGAGGGCGGTGGTGCCCTGGTCGCCGGTGCGGGTGTAGATGCGCGTCAGATTGACCATGCGGTCAGCCTAGTTAGGCCCCGGCCCTCCGGAAGACGCGTGTGCCCACTGTCACGGCGAGCGCCGCGAGTCCGAGGGCGACCAGCACCCCGTACAGCATGTGCGCGGTGGCGTACGAGCCGACGTACGCGTCCCGTACCGCGTCCACGAGATAGCGGAACGGCGTGAAGTGGGAGAGCACGTCCAGCCACGCCGGCCCCAGGGTCATCGGCAGCATCAGGCCGGAGAGCAGCATGGCCGGCATGGTGAGCGAGTTGATCACCGGGCCGAACTCCTGCGGTGTGTTCACCCTCATGGCCAGGGCGTACGAGAGCGAGGCCAGCGAGACCGTCAGCAGACCGGTGAACGCGAAGCCGATCAGCACGCCGGGGAGCGGTGCGCGCAGGCCCATGGCCAGGGCGGCCAGCACCAGCAGCACCGCCTGGAACAGGAACAGCAGGGTGTCCCGCAGCACCCGTCCCAGCAGCAGCGCCGGCCGGCTGACCGGCGTCACCCGCATCCGCTCCACCACCCCGGTCGATTTGTCGATGATGATGGCGAACCCGCAGAACGAGGCGCCGAACAGGCCGAGCTGGAGCAGCAGGCCGGGGACCAGGATCTGCCAGGAGTCACCGGAGCCGCCGAGCGGCAGCCCGGTGAGCAGCGGGCCGAAGAGGAGCAGGTACAGCAGGGGCATGAGGATGCCGAAGAGGATCTGGAACTTCGAGCGCAGGGTCTGCCGGGCGTACCGCCCGAAGACCAGTGCGGTGTCGTGGAGAAGCATCGGGTCCGGTTCCTAGACGGTGACGGGAGCGGTCTCGGCCGCGGGTGCGCGGCCGGTGATCGCGAGGAAGGCCTCCTGGAGCGAGGCGGCGGGGGAGCCCGCGTGACGGGTCTTCAGCTCGGCCGGCGTGCCCTGCGCGGCCACCACGCCGCCGTCGATCACCACCAGCCGGTCGGCGAGGGCGTCCGCCTCGTCGAGGTAGTGGGTGGTGAGCACGACGGTGGTGCCGTACTCGTCGCGCAGCCGCCGCACCAGGTTCCACAGATCGGTGCGGCTGCCCGGGTCCAGGCCGGTGGTCGGCTCGTCGAGGAAGAGCAGCGGCGGCCGGTGGGCGAGCCCCATCGCGATGTCGAGCCGTCGCCGCTGGCCCCCGGAGAGCGCGGCCGTTCTGCGGTCGAGCAGCTCCGACAGGCCCAGCTCCCCGGCCAGCTCGTCGGCGCGGGCGACCGCCGCGGCCTTGCGGAGCCGGTACATCCGGCCCTGGGTGACCAGCTCCTCCCGCACCGTGATGTGCGGGTCCACCCCGCCGGACTGGGCGACGTACCCGCAGTTCTCCCGTACCCCGGCCGGGTCCGCGAGGAGGTCGTGGCCGGCGACGGTGGCGGCGCCGCCGGTGGGGGCGAGCAGCGTGGTGAGCATGCGCAGCGTGGTGGTCTTGCCGGCTCCGTTCGGGCCGAGCAGTCCGACGATCTCGCCGGCCGCCACGGTCAGATCGACGGAGCTTACGGCCCGGACCGGGCCTGCCTTGGTGTCGAAGGTCCGGGCGAGCCCGGCCGTGCTGATGATTGGCATAGCGACCACAAAAACAGAGTGAATGAAAAATTGCAATGGCACCAAATATTCAGGGCCTCCAGTCGAGCTCTACGATGGGTCCATGGCTGAGGGACTCAGGGAGCGCAAGAAGCGCCAGACCAGACAGCACCTCTCGGACGTGGCCACCGGTCTCTTCCTGGAACGGGGCTTCGACGCGGTCACCGTCGCGGAGGTCGCCCGTGCCGCCGACGTCTCGGTGAACACGGTCTACAACTACTTCCCGACCAAGGAGGACCTCTTCCTGGACCGCAGCAGCGGCATCGTCGACCGGCTCTCGCGGTACGTCCGGGGCCGGGACAGGGGCGAGTCCGCCGCCGACGCCGTCCTGCGCGAACTGCGCATCCAGGTGGAGGGCGTGTCGCCCGCCGTCGGCCTCATGGAGGGGTACGAGAGCTTCATGCGGGTCATCCAGGGCGCCGACGGCCTCAAGGCCCGCCTCTGGCACGTCCAGCAGGAGGCCCTCCTGCGTCTGGAGGAGACGCTCCTGGAGGAGTCGGGCGCGGAGCCCGGTGACCCGGTCCCGGTCCTGGTGGCCGGTCAGCTCTCCTGGGTGCACAGCACGCTCATGGGGTACATCGGACGCGAGATGGTCGCGGGCCGCAGGGCCGCCGAGGTGTCCAGGGACGCCCTCGTCCTGCTCGACGACATCGAGGACCTGCTGGGCGAAAAGGTGCTCAACTACGCCCGGCGCGCCGCCGAATGACGCATCCCGGTGTGATGTCCGTCATTTGAGACGTGACGCGCATCTCTTCGCAGCCCCAGCGCCCCCGTCGGGGACTAACCTCCGCCGGAGGGCATGGAACAGAAGCCGTACGGAAGCAGGGGTGTCAACGTGGCCAGGAAGCTCGCCGTCATCGGAGCCGGACTCATGGGGTCCGGCATCGCGCAGGTCTCCGCCCAGGCGGGCTGGGACGTCGTGCTGCGGGATGTCACCGACGCGGCCCTGAACCGGGGCCGTGACGGCATCAAGGCCTCCTACGACAAGTTCGTCTCCAAGGACAAGCTCGCCGCGGCCGACGCCGAGGCCGCGCTCGCCCGCATCACCACCACCACCGACCTCGACGCGGTCGCGGACGCGGACGTCGTCGTCGAGGCCGTCTTCGAGAAGCTGGAGGTGAAGCACGAGATCTTCCGGGCCCTCGACGGAATCGTCCGGGACGACGCCGTACTCGCCTCCAACACCTCCGCCATCCCGATCACCAAGATCGCGGCCGTGACCGAGCGCCCGGAGCGCGTCGTCGGTGTGCACTTCTTCTCGCCGGTCCCGATGATGCAGCTCTGCGAGCTGGTACGCGGCTACAAGACGAGCGACGAAACCCTGGCCACCGCACGCGAGTTCGCCGAGTCGGTCGGCAAGACCTGCATCGTGGTCAACCGCGACGTGGCCGGATTCGTCACCACCCGGCTGATCTCGGCCCTGGTCGTCGAGGCAGCCAAGCTGTACGAATCGGGCGTCGCCTCGGCCGAGGACATCGACATCGCCTGCAAGCTCGGTTTCGGCCACGCCATGGGCCCGCTCGCCACCGCGGACCTGACCGGCGTCGACATCCTGCTGCACGCCACCGGCAACATCTACACCGAGTCCCAGGACGAGAAGTTCGCCGCTCCGGAGCTGATGCGCCGGATGGTCGATGCAGGTGACATCGGCCGCAAGAGCGGGCAAGGTTTTTACACCTACTGATCGTTTCTGGTCCTCCGGTGCCTGATCCGCCGTCAATCAGGCCCGGAGGCCACCGGGGTCACCCTCCGGACCAGTGGATCCACAGGGGATCCACGGCGGACCCGATTCACTCCACGGAGTGAATTCGGTATCGGTTCGCTTACAGACGGCAACTTCCCTGTCGCTGTCGCAGTCAGTTGGGGCAGAGGCAGTTTCAGACAGACGGACCTTGCTACGGAGCATTCCAGGGGAGCGCATATGCACATCAGGGGCGACCACGCCGAGCTGGTCGTCGGGGGCCGCCTCGACGTCCGAAGCGCGGCGGACGCCCGTACGGTCCTGCACTCGGCCCTCGACGACGGAGTCGGCGATCTGGTGCTGGACCTGACCGAGCTGGATTCATGGGATGCCACCGGACTCGGTGTCATCATGGGCGCGCACAGACGGGCCGGCCGGGCCGGCCGGCGGCTGGTGCTCCGCGGGGTGCCGCCGCAGATGCAACGACTTCTGGTGGCCACCCGACTGCACCGCATCCTGGCCATCGAGGGCGGAATCGCGGCGGAATCCCTGCCGCGTGTCTGAAGGCACCCGGCGGCGGACACCCGTCCGCGCCCCGCGGCCGATTCCGCACAATCCTCACGAGACCGTGATCTGCCGGGCTCCACGGCACCCCGGATGTTCGTAGATACTGTGCGGAGGTTTAGGGTTCGGCCGTCTGCCGATTGACGGACCCACCTGGCTGACACCGGACCGGAAGCAACAGCTGGACGTGCGAGGCCGGGAGGGACAACCGTGCTCGACGCGTCTTGGGGGCTTTGGCGATGGACCCGACACACCGGGGGCCGGAAGAGTACGGCCACGACAGCAACGGCTCCGCGCAGGACACCGGCCGCCGGCGTCCCTCCCGCGATCCGCTGACGCCCGATTTCGGTCAGCAAACACCGCAACAGGCACGGATCGTCCAGCTCATATCGGGCAGCCTCCTGCTCACGGTCAACCCGGTCGACGGCAGCGAGGTCGAACCGGTCCGGCCGGGCGAGCACCCCGCGGAGCCGGTCCGGCGCACCCCGGCGGAGCGCGCGGACCGCGAACGCGCCGCCGCACCCCCCGTGCCGCCCGGACCCCCCGTCCTCCAGCTGCCCCTCCTGGAGCGCGCGGAGGAACGCGAGCGGCTGGTGCGCCTGCTGGCCCGCGGACGCTCGGTACGGCTCACCGGACCGGCCGGATCCGGCCGAACCGCGCTCCTCGAAGCGGTCGCCGCGGACTGCGCGCAACTCGCACCGGACGGAGTCGTCCGGCTCAACGGCCACAAGCGGACCGTCACCGACCTGCTGTACGGGCTCTTCGACGCCGTCCATGACGCACCGCTGCACCGCCCTGACCGGGCGCTGCTGCTGGAGAAGCTGCGCACCACCGGCGCCGTCGTCGTCCTGGACGACCTGGAGCTCGGCGGCGCCGCGCTGGACGAACTGTTCGACGCGACGCCCGAATGCGCCTTCCTGCTCGCCGTGACACCCGACGTCGCCGCGCCGGACCCGGACTCCCACCTCGAAGAGGTCTTCCTCACCGGGCTCGACCGCGACGCCTCTGTCGTCCTGATGGAGCGGGTGGTCGAACGGCCGCTCACCGAGGAGGAGGCCAACTGGGCGGGCGACCTCTGGTTCGAGTCCGAGGGCCTCCCGCTGCGCTTCGTCCAGGCGGGCGCCCTGCTGCGCCAGCGCGATCTGCTGCGCGCCGACCCCACCGCGTACGACGAGTACGGCTACCTCGACAGCCGGCCGGGTGCGGAGGAGCCGCCGCCGGCCGAACCCCTCGAACTGCCGCTGCCCAGCCTCGGGGAGGGCGCCGCGCCCGCCGCGCTGCTCGCCTCCCGGCTCAGCGAAGCCGCACGCGACACCCTGCGCTTCGCGGTCGCGCTGGGCGGCGAGGTGCCGCACCAGGCGCATCTGCCCGCACTCGTGGGGGACACCCACGCCGATGCCGCGCTCGGGGAGCTGGCCGGCTGCGGGCTGCTCTCCCCGGCCGGGTCCCGCTACCGGCTGGCCGCCGGGGTGCTCGCCCAGCTGACGGCCGCCGGATACGGGGACGACGCCACGGTCCGGGCCCGTACGGCCGCCCAGCACTACGCCTGGTGGGCCGGCCACCCCTCGGTCACCCCGGCCCGGACGGTCGCGGAGGCCGACGCGATCCTCGCGGCGATGACCCAACTGGTGCCGGGGGACGGGGCCGGGCAGACGAGCGCCGCCGTACTGCTGGCCCGCAGCGCCTCGCCCGCCTTCGCGGCGGGGCTGCACTGGAGCGCCTGGGAGAAGTCCCTGCGGATCGGCCAGGAGGCGGCCCGGATCGCCGGCGAGGTGGCCGAAGAGGCCTACTTCCACCACGAGTTGGGCGTACTCGCGCTCTGCGCCGGTCATCCGGACCGGGCCAGGGCCGAGCTGGAGACCTCCATCAGCATGCGCGGGGCGCTCGCCGACAAGCCGGGGGCCGTGGCCGGGCGCCGGGCGCTCGCGCTGGTCGAGGACCTCTCCGGCGCCGCGGCGGCCGGGCAGGTGCCGGTGGACGCGGAAGCGCCGGCGAGCCGCTTCGAGGCGACGCCGTCCGGTGCCACGACGTCCGTCATACCGGTCACCCCGCCGGCGCCGTACGCGGATGGCGCCGCCACCGTCCTGTCCCGGCAGATCGCTCCGAAGGGGGCCGCGGGCCGCCTCGCGGTGCTGGGCGGGGCGCGCCGCAATCTGGTCGCCGCGGGGGCGGGTGTGCTGCTGGCGGGGGTCCTCGGCACGGTGGTGACGCTCGGGCTGACGTCCAACAGCGATTCGCGGGACGACCCCGCCGTCTCGACCGAGCAGTCGGTGAGCCAGGACGACGACGTCGAGGACGAGGTCCCGGCCGAGGAGCCGACGGGCCGGACGGTTCCGTCCTCCCCGGCGACGAGCTCCACGTCGTCGACGCCGGGGCCGACGGGCACCGGGTCCGCGCCGACCGGGAGCGGGAGTTCGTCCCCGGGGTCCAGCGCCTCTGAGGGCAGCCCGTCCTCCTCGGGGAAGCCGTCGAGCGACGGGCCGAGCCCGACCGGTACGTCGTCCCAGTCGTCCGAGCCGCCGGAGTCGGATCCGCCGCCGGTGAGCGAGTCGCCGAGCACGTCCACTCCGCCGGCGAGTGAGTCGCCGTCGCCCACGGACCCCGAGACGGAGCCGAGCGATCCCGATTCGTCGGACTCGGCGAGTGGGCCCTCGGGGACGATGACCGCGAGTGCGGAGGGGGCCGGCGTGCCGTCGGAGAGCCCGTCGGTGGTCTGAGCGGAACGGAAGCGGACGGGTCTGAGCGGAACGGAAGCGGACGCGGACGCGGGAGCGGGGCGCCCGCTGCTGGCGCCTTGTCCTCAATCGCCGGACGGGCTTGGTGTGTGCGCTCGTCCGGCGGGGTGTCCCGGGGTCAGAACAGGCGGAGTTTGTCGTCCTCGATGCCGCGCATCGCGTTGTAGTCGAGGACCACGCAGCCGATCCCCCGGTCCGTCGCCAGTACGCGGGCCTGGGGCTTGATCTCCTGGGCGGCGAAGATGCCCTTCACCGGGGCGAGATGCGGATCGCGGTTGAGCAGCTCCAGGTAGCGGGTCAGCTGCTCCACGCCGTCGATGTCGCCCCGTCGCTTCAGCTCGACGGCCACGGTCCCGCCGTCGGCGTCGCGGCACAGGATGTCGACCGGGCCGATGGCGGTGAAGTACTCACGGCGGATCAGCGTGTAGCCCTCGCCGAGGGTCTCGATCCGGTCAGCGAGCAGCTCCTGGAGGTGTGCCTCCACGCCGTCCTTGATCAGACCGGGATCGACACCCAGTTCGTGGGACGAGTCATGGAGGATTTCCTCCATGGTGATGATCAGTTTTTCGCCCGCCTTGTTCACCACGGTCCAGACGCCCTCGGTGTCGCCGGCGCCCTCCTTCAGGGTGCAGGGCGGTGACATCCAGTTGAGCGGTTTGTACGCCCTGTCGTCGGCGTGGATCGAGACGCTCCCGTCCGCCTTCACCAGGATCAGACGGGGAGCGGAGGGCAGGTGGGCCGTGAGCCGGCCCGCGTAGTCCACGGAGCAGCGGGCGATGACGAGACGCATGGTGGGCAACGCTACTCGACGACAGGCGGTCGACGCGATTCACCCACCCGTCACTCCATCCCCGCCCCTACCTGACCGAATCTGGCTTGTCCGTCTTTGGACCCCTTCGTTATTGGCCGGTTGTGTTCCCAATCTCCTGGTGCGGCCCGGACTGCACCCTTACCGTGGATGCAGGAGGTCGCCGTCTGTGCACGCTGCGTCGCCGTCCTCCTTCCCTGCCCGTAAGGCCCCGGCACTCTGCCGGGGTCGCGAGAGGAGAACCCATGTCGCTCGACGTCTCACCGGCGCTGTTGGAACAGGCCGAGCGAGGCGAGGTCGACGAAGCCGACTTCGTCGACTGCGTCCGGACCTCCCTGCCCTTCGCGTGGGAGATGATCAGCTCGCTGGTGGCTCAGCTGAAGGTCGACGGCGGCGAGTTCGCCGACAACCAGACCCCGCCGCCCAGCGAGCAGGCGCGCGGCCAGTTGCTGCGCGCACTCGCAAGTGATGCGATCCGCGGCGCGCTGCAGCGGCACTTCGGAGTGCGTCTGGCATTCCAGAACTGCCACCGCGTCGCGGTGTTCCCGCTGGACGCCTCGGCCGACGACCGGCTGGCCAAGTTCACCTCGGTGAGGGGCCAGTTGCTCAACCAGTCGCCCGAACTACGGGACTGCTGAACGTCGTTGTTGCCGCTCCGGGCCGCGGGAGGTGCCACTGGTCCGGGGCGGCAGCTTTCGTTCGCAGAGGAGCCGCCCCACAGGAGCCGGACCCTCTCGCACCGGGAGTGCGGTTTCCGGCGGTCATGTCAGGAGCGGCAGCACCTCAGTGCCCAGTCGCGCTACGTTCTCCTCCGTGGCCACCAGATCTCCCGAGCCCTCGACCAGGAGCGCGAAGCGCGTGATGCCGGTGCGCTCCGTCGTGGCCGCGAGCCGGTCCGCCGCGAGCCGGGGCGGACCCACCGGGTGAAGGCCGCACAGCATCTCCGTATAGCCGACCGGGTCGCGCATCACCCGGTGCCGGCCGTCGACCGTGACATGGGCGTCCAGGCCCTGCCGCAGCCAGCCGGGCATCGCCTTCACAAGCGTCTCGGTGGCGTCCTCCGCGCGGTCCCCGATCTGGGCCACCCCCGCCGACACGTGCCCGGCCGCCCGCACGCTCTCCGGCGACCGGCCCGCGGCCAGCGCGGCGGTCCGCCAGAGGCCGACCATCTCGGCCTTCTCCTCGTCCCCGCAGTGCATGCCGAGCAGCATCGGCAGGCCGTTCTCGGCCGCGAGCCGCACGCTCTTCGGCGAGGTGCACGCGACGACCACCTCGGGACCGCCGGGGTTCCCCCCGTTCTCCTGCTCGTACAGTTCGTCGGCCCGGGGGACCACCGCCACCTCGGGGAAGGCGTAACGCTCCCCGCGGCCCGCCACGCGCGGTTCGCGCAGCCAGTCGAGCAGCAGCCCCAGGGACTCCGGGAAGCCCCTCTCGTAGGCCTCCAGGCCGCCGCCGAACACCTCCAGGTCGATCCAGGGACCGCCCCGGCCGACACCCAGGATGAACCGGCCGCCGCTGGTGAGGTGGAGCAGCGCGGCCTGCTCGCCGAGCGCGACGGGATGCTGCGTCGGGAGCACGCTCACCGCCGTGCCCACCCGGATTCTGCGGGTGCGGCCGAGCAGCAGTGCGGCCAGTGTCACCGCGGACGGGCAGACCCCGTACGGCACGAAATGATGTTCTGCCAGCCAGACCGAGTCGAGTCCGGACTCCTCCGCGACCTCGGCGGACCGGATCGCGCGATGCAGCGCTTCCGCCGGTCCCTGTCCCGGGAACTGGGCTGCCAGTACGAACGTTCCCACACGCATCGCCTATTGCCTCCTTGCGGCCGACGCGGCTCTCCCCTGCTGGCAACAACGTCTGACACGTGCCAAAGGCACGGTCGGGCCGGAAGCTGTTGCGATTTTCCGGTAACCCGTCCCGCCTGCGGCCGACCGCGTGCGGTGCGGTACGTATGCCCCGGCCGAATGGCCCTACGCTGGACGGGAACTGCCCAGCCTGCCCCGTGAGGTGTCACGTGTCCCCGCGCCGCAACCGCCCCCGAGGCGGCGAGAGTCCCACCGATAGCGCCGGCGCGGTGGGGGACCGGTACGGGGGTGGCGGGCGCGCGGAGGAGTGGCAGGGCGAGGACTGGTCGGTCCGTCCGGTGAGCGGAGCGAGCGCGGCGGGCAAGCGCTACCGGTGCCCCGGCTGCGACCAGGAGATCCCGTCCGGCGTCCCGCACCTGGTGGCCTGGCCCCAGTACGGCGGCATCGACGACCGCAGGCACTGGCACAAGGCGTGCTGGAACGCGAAGGACCGCCGCACCACGCGGGTGCAGCGGTCCAGGAACGCGCCTCGGTACTGAACGTCCGCCTCCGGTCCGCGTCGCCGGGGCGGCGGCGGGTCAGACGTCCCGGCGGCTCATCGCGGCGTACGCGCAGCCCATGGCCACGGCGGTCACCGCGAGCATGATCCACAGCGGTTCCCAGCCGGACGGGCCGGAGCCGGTGACCGAGGTGGCGTAGAAGTTGCTGAGCTGGTTGGGGATCGAGTACTCCAGGAGCCACTTCTGGAGCTTCGCGAGCGACTCGGCGAACATGAAGATCGCCAGTACGAGCGGCAGCAGCACCACGCCGATCATGATCGTGATCGCGCCCGCCGAGTGCCGGATCAGCGCACCGACCGCCAGCGCGAGCAGCCCCAGCGTCGCGGTGTAGAGGCCCACGCCGACCGTGCTGCGCAGCCAGTCCGCACCGCTGGGGGTGTCGGCGTCCAGGATGGCCGTCTGGAGCACCGCGACGACCGAGGTCATCACGGTCGTCAGGACGAAGGTGAGCAGGAAGAAGACGATGGCCTTCGCGCCGAGCACCCGGCCGGGGCTGGGGCAGGCCGTCATCGTCGTACGGATCATTCCGGTGCCGTACTCGGAGGCGATCGTCATCACGCCGAGCGTGATCACGCAGATCGAGCCGAGCAGCACGCCGAAGAAGCCGAGGCTGAGCACCGGGGTGGAGCCCAGGTCGGTGTCGGACGCGTCGACCGCGACCGCGGCGAGCAGGCCGATGACGAGCAGCAGCACGATCTGGACGCCGAGCGTCCACATCGTCGAGCGGACCGAACGGATCTTGGTCCACTCCGAGGCGATCGCGTCGCCGAGAGTGGCCCGGCGCACCGGGATCGGTGAGGTGTAGAAGCCGGCCCCGGCGTTCTGCCCCGGTGCGGGTGGCTGCTGGTACGCCTGCTGCTGGAACGGCGCCTGCGGCGTGGACGGCGTTGTCATCGGGGGTCCTCGCTGGTGTCGCGCGCGGTCAGGTCTGCCGGAGCCGCGGCGGGCGCTGCCGGGGCGGGAGCAGGAGCGGTGGGGGCGGGGTTACTGGGGACGGGCGGTGCCACCGGGGCGTGGGCCGCGGGGCCGCCCGGTGCGGGGGCTGTCGCGTACGGGTTTTCCCCGGGCGGCGGCGGGGCGTACCAGCCCTGCTGCGGCATGTCGGGGACGGCGGCCTGCGGCGGGGCGTACCCGGGGTGCTGGCCGTATCCGATCCCCGGCGGGGGCGGTTGCAGCCCCGCCTTCTGGTCCGCCGTCGAGCGGTAGTCCACGGCGCCCTGGGTCATCCGCATGTACGCCTCCTCCAGCGAGGCCTGGTGCGGCGAGAGCTCCCAGAGCCGTACGTCGGAGTCATGGGCGAGATCGCTGATCCGGGGCAGAGCCAGCCCGGTGATCCGCAGGGCGCCGTCCGGCTCCGGCATCACCTGGCCGCCGGCCTCCGTGAGGGTGGCGGTGAGCTTCTCCCGCTGCTCGGACCCGTTGTCCTGGACCCGGACCCGGGCGAAGTCGGCCGAGTTGGCCGAGATGAAGTCCGTGATGCTCATATCGGCCATCAGCTGGCCGCGGCCGATCACGATGAGATGGTCGGCGGTGAGCGCCATCTCGCTCATGAGGTGGCTGGAGACGAAGACCGTACGCCCCTCCGACGCCAGCATCTTCATCAGATTGCGGACCCAGAGGATGCCCTCCGGGTCGAGCCCGTTGACCGGCTCGTCGAAGAGCAGCACCTGCGGGTCGCCCAGCAGCGCGGCCGCGATGCCGAGCCGCTGCCCCATGCCGAGCGAGAAGCCGCTGGAACGCTTGCGGGCGACGTCCTGGAGGCCCACCACCCCGAGCACCTCGTCGACCCGCGCGGCCGGGATGCCGGCGAGCTGGGCCAGCGAGAGCAGGTGGTTGCGGGCGCTGCGGCCGCCGTGCACCGCCTTGGCGTCCAGCAGGGCGCCCACCTGGCGCGGTGCGTTCGGCAGGCTGCGGTAGGCGTGGCCGCCGATCGTCACACTGCCCGCGGTCGGCCGGTCCAGGCCGAGGATCATGCGCATGGTCGTCGATTTGCCCGACCCGTTGGGACCGAGGAATCCGGTGACGGTGCCCGGCCGCACCTGGAAGGAAAGGTTGTACACGGCCGTCTTCGCGCCATAGCGCTTGGTCAGGCCGACTGCCTCGATCATGCTCCAGCCCCATCGACTTATCTGTCGTCGGGGCCCAGGCCGTCCGGCCGCACGCCCCCCGTAAGAGTTAGGAGGATAACCAGGCCTTTACGGTTCCGGCCAAGTCGTTGCGGCGGCGCGTCCGTGGCGGAGGCCGTGGACCGGGGTCCACGGCCTCCGCCGGTGCCGGGGAGCGGACGGCTTCGGCGTCAGGCGTCCCGCTTCTTGAGCACGAGGAAGCCGCCGAGCACCGCGGCCGCCACCCAGGCCACCATGATCAGCAGCCCGGCCCACGGCCCGTAGGGCGCCGGGTCGCTGTTCATCGCGTCCGGCACCACCTGCATGATCTTGGAACCGGCCTGGTCGGGGAAGTACCGGGCGACGCTCTTGGCGCCCGGCACGGCCGACAGGATCTGCGAGACCAGGAAGAAGAACGGCATCAGGATGCCGAGCGACAGCATCGAGCTGCGCAGCATCGTCGCCACCGCCATGGAGAAGAGCGCGATCAGCCCCATGTAGAGGCCGCCGCCGACCACCGCCCGCAGCACGTTGTCCGCGCCGATGTCCGTGCTGTGGTCACCCAGCAGGGCCTGGCCGAGGAAGAACGTCACGAAGCTGGTGGCCAGACCGACCACCAGCGCCAGCACCGTGGCCACCAGCATCTTGCTGAAGAGGAACGTGGCGCGCTGCGGCACGGCCGCCAGCGAGGCGCGGATCATGCCGGAGCTGTACTCCGTACCCACCACCAGGACACCGAAGACCACCATCGCCAGCTGGCCGAGAATCATCCCGGAGAAGCTGATGTAGGTGGGGTCGAAAGTGGCCCGCTCCGCGTCGGAGAGGTCGTTGAACTGGGAGTTCATCACCGCACAGAGCGCGGCGCCCATCGCGACGGTGACGACGAACGCGGAGATCAGCGTCCAGGTGGTCGAGGAGACCGTACGGATCTTGGTCCATTCGGAGGTCAGGACCGCGGGTACCGATGCCATCGTCGTCACGCCCCCTTGCCGGTGCCGGACCCGCCTGGAGCCCCGGGAGTGCTGTCGGGAGGGCCGGGGGCCGCGCCGGGCGGCTGATTCCACTGGTCGCCCCAGTGCGGTCCCACCGGCGGCGGCGCGGCTCCTCGTTCCGAGTGCGCGTGGTACTCCACGGACTCCGCCGTCATCTGCATGAACGCCTCCTCCAGCGAGGCCCGCTGGGAACTCAGCTCATGCAGCACGATGGAGTGCCGGGCGGCGAGCTCGCCCAGGTCCTCCGAGGTCGCGCCGTCGACCTCCAGCGTGCCGTTGCCCGACTCGATGACGACGACGCCCTCCGCGTGCAGGACGTCGCGCAGCCGCTCCTGGTCCGGCGAGCGCAGCCGCACGTAGCTGCGGGAGTTCTGGTGGATGAAGTCGGCCATCGAGGTGTCGGCCAGCAGCTTCCCCTGGCCGATCACGATCAGGTGATCCGCCGTCAGCGCCATCTCGCTCATCAGGTGCGAGGAGACGAAGATCGTCCGGCCTTCCGAGGCGAGCGCCTTCATCAGGTTCCGGATCCAGTGGATGCCCTCCGGGTCCAGACCGTTGACGGGCTCGTCGAACATCAGGATCTCGGGATCGCCGAGCAGCGCCGCGGCGATGCCGAGGCGCTGTCCCATACCGAGGGAGAAGCCCTTGGACTTCTTCTTGGACACCGCGGTCAGGCCGACGGTGTCCAGGACCTCCGTCACCCGGCTCCGCGGGATGCGGTTGCTCTGCGCGAGACAGAGCAGGTTGTTGTACGCGCTGCGACCGCCGTGCATCGACTTGGCTTCGAGCAGGGCCCCGATGTACTTCAGGGGTTCTTCCAGGTCGCGGTAGTTCTTCCCGTCGATGCGCACCGACCCGCTGGTCGGGTTGTCGAGACCGAGCATCATCCGCATCGTGGTGGACTTGCCCGCCCCGTTGGGTCCCAGAAAACCCGTCACCATTCCCGGTCTGATCCGGCACGACAACTGGTCGACGGCGACCTTCCTGCCGTAACGCTTGGTGAGGCCATCGAGCTCGATCATGCGTTCACGCTAGAACGGCCGCGCGCCCGGCGCCACCAGAAAGGCGGAACCGGGCGCGTCGTAATCGGACCGGCCGGTGTGTCGGGGGACCACCGGTGGTTACCGCGTCGCTCCGGGCGTCAGCGGGTCTGCTGGGCCGGGACGCCGCGGGAGGCGGGCTCCTCGTCGGCGGGGGTGCCGGCGGCGGCCACCGCGGCGCCGGTCAGCGTCGCCAGCATCTCGCGGACGTTGGTCAGCTGGGCGTTGATCGAGTCGCGGCGGTTGGTGAGCGCCGCCAGCTCGCGCTCCGACTCGCTGCGGATCCGGTCGGCCTTGGCGTTCGCGTCGGCCACGATGTCCTCGGACTGGCGCTGCGCGGTCTCCACCGTCTGGCGGGCCCGGCGCTCGGCGTCCGTGCGGAGCTTCTCGGCCTCCAGGCGGAGCTGCTCTGCGCGGTGCTCGATCTCGGCCAGACGCTTCTCGGCCTTGGCCTGACGGGACGCGAGGTCGCGCTCCGACTGGTCGCGGCGCTTGGCCAGGTTCGTCTCGAAGTCCGCGGCGGCCTGGGCGGCCTTGGCGCGGGTCTCCTCGAAGAGCGCGTCGGCCTCCTCGCGTTTCTGCGCGGCGTCCTTCTGCGCGTCCGAGCGGAGCGTGGTGGCCTCGCCCTTGGCCTTCTCGACGATGCGGACGCCGTCGTCCTCGGCCTTGGCCTTGCGCTCGGAGGCGAACGTCTCGGCGTCGTTGCGGACCTGCTGGGCTGCGGACTCGGCCAGCTCACGGTGCTGCTCGGCGGCGCGACGGGCCTCTTCTCGCAGGTCCTTCGCCTCCTCCTCGGCCAGGCGCAGAATCTTCTCCACGCGCGCTCCGAGACCGGCGTACGACGGCTCCGCGTCGTTCACCTGGGCCTGGGCGTTCTGCGTTTCGAGGTGCAGTTCCTCGATGCGCTTTTCCAGAGACGTGATGCGGGCGAGAGCACTATCACGGTCGGCGACGAGCTTGGTAATGCGGTCATCCACCTGACCGCGGTCGTAACCACGCCGCACGAGCTCGAAGCCGAAGGGGGAGGAAGGGTCACTCATGGGGTTCCTGTCGAAGTAAGACCGGTGAGGTGATAGAGGGAATCCTAGGGGCCCGGACGGCGTGTCATCGAGCAGATGCGTGTTTGATCTGGAGAATGACACCCCTTTTGAGTGGCTAACCCGCGCAAGCCTTGCCCCTCGGAGGGCTGAATGTTCCCGCCGGACCGCGGGAACCCGCCGGACACGTCCTACCCATCGGACGGCTTGCCACTCGAACGAGTGCCCGCTGTCGCGCCCGCCTTGACACTGTCGGCGCCCTTACCGCCCGCCGCGGGGGTCTCGAAAGACTCCAACGCCTCCAGCACGTCCTGGACACGGGAGATCTCCGTGTTGATGTCGGCGCGCCGGCGTACCAGGACGTCGAGTTCGCGCCGTCCCTCGTCCACCGTCCGCTTGGCCTCGGCCTCGGCGTCGGACCGCAGCTTCTCCGCCTCGCGCACCAGGCTGGCCTTCTTCTGCTCGGCCTCCTTGAGCAGCGACTCGGCCCGCTTCACGGCGGCGATCCGGACCTTGCTCGCCTCCGAATTCGCGTCAGCCAGCAGCTCCTTGGCCTTCTCCGCCGCTTCCTCGCGCTGCTCGGTGGCCGCCCTCATCAGGTTGTCGACGCGCTCCCCGGCCGTCTTCATCTGCTCGGAGGTCTCCCGCCGGGCCCGGTCGTGCATCTCCTCGATCTCGCTCTCCAGGCGGGTCCTGAGCTCCTCGGCCCGCTCCCGGATCGCGGTGGCGTCCCGGCGCGCGCCGACCAGCAGCTCGTCCGCGTCCGTCCGGGCCCGCTCCACCAGGGAGTTGCCCTCGACGGTGGCGTCGGAGGTGATCCGGACCGCCTCGTTCCGAGCCGCTCCGACCATGGTGTCGGCCTGCTCCTCGGCCTCGGTGGCGGCGCGGAGCGCCTCCTCCTGGGCCTTGTTGATCAGCTGGTCGGCCTGGGCCGCCGCGTCGGCCCGGCGCTTGGCGGCCGATTCGCGGGCCTCGTCCAGCAGCCGGTCCGCCTCCTGGCGGGCCTCGGCACGCATCTGCTCGGCCGCCGCCTCCGCGTCGCTCCGCAGCCGCTCCGACTCCTCGCGGGTCCGGGCCGCGTGCTCCTGCGCGGAACCGACGGTGGCCGCGGCCTCCGCCCGCAGCCGCTCCGACTCGCTCGCCGCCTCGTCGCCGATCCGGGCCGCCTGCTGGGCCGCCTCGGTGCGGACGCGCTCGCTCTCGGTGGCCGCCTCGGACATCAGACGGTCGGCCTGGACCGCCGCCTCCGAGCGCATCCGGTTGGCGTCCTCGCGGGCCTCGGCCCGGCTGCGCGCCGCGTCCTGCTCGGCGGAGGCCAGCGCGTCGGACGCCTCGGTCCGCATCCGCTGGCTGTACTCCGCGGTGTCGGAGCGCAGCTTCTCGGACTCCGTGATCGCGTCGGAGACGGTCCGCTCGGCCATCGCCTTCGCGGCCTCGGTCTCCTCGTTGGCGACCGAGCGGATCCGGGCGGCGTCCTCGCCGGCCCGCTCCCGCTCGGAGTGCGCGTCGGCGCGGAGCCGGTCCGCCTCCTCCTGCGCCTCGGACTTCGTCCGCTCCGCGACGTGCTCCGCGGCGGAGCGCAGCCCGGCGATCTCCGCCTCCGCCTGCTCCTGGAGCCCGCTGACCGCGTCCCGTACCTGCTGGGCCGTCTGCTCGGCGGCGGAGACCAACTCCGTCGCCCGGCCGTCCGCCTCCTCGACCAGCCGCTGGGCCTCGGCCTGCGCCTCCTCGACCCGCTTGCGGGCGGAGGCGAGGAGCTCCTCGCTCTGCTCGCGGGCCCGCTCGCGCTCCTGGTCCGCCTCGCCGCGCGCCGCGTCGAGGGTCTCCTGAGCCTCGCGGCGGCGCCGGTTCGCCTCCTCCTGGGCGGCGGCCAGCGCCTCAGCGGCCTCCGCGCCCACCCGCTCGGCGGCGGCCGCCGCCTCCGAGCGCACCCGGTCGGCACTCTCCTGGGCCTCGGTCTTCAGCCGCTCCGCCTCCGCGGCCGCCTCGCTCCGCAGCCGGACGGCGACGGACTCGCCCTCCGCTCGGGACTGCGAGGCATCGGCGGCGGCCTCGTCGCGCAGCCGCTGGGCCTCGGCCTCCGCCTGCTCCTGGAGGGTGCGCAGCCGCTCAGCGGCCTCGGACCGCAGCCGCTCCGACTCCTCGTTCGTCTCGCGCCGGACGCGCTCCGCGTCGCTGCGCGCCTCGCTCAGCGCCTGCTCCGCCGCGGTGACCCTGGTCTCGGCCTCGGTGTGCAGCCGGGCCAGCTCGTCGGCCGCCTCCGCCTGCCGGGCCGCCATCGCCCGCTGGGTCTCCTCGCGCAGCTCCGTGGCGGCCTGCTCGGCGGCGGTCGTCGTCGCCTCCACCAGCTCCTCGGCCTCGGCACGCAGCGTCTCCGCCTCGGCGTGGGCCCGCTCCAGGGCCTCCTCCGCCTGCTTCTTCAGCGCCGCCGCCCGCTCGGTGGCCTCGGTGCGGACCCGCTCGCTCTCGGTGCCGGCGGCGCCGCGCAGCTCCTCCGCGTCGGCCTTCGCCTTGGCGAGGAGCTCCTCCGCGGTCTTCGCGCCCTCCTCGATCTGCTGGACGGCCTCCCGGCGGGCCTCGCCGCGGATCCGCTCGCCCTCCGCGACCGCCTCCGAGCGCAGCTGCTCGGCCTCGCCGCGCAGCCGGCGCGCCTCCTCCTGGAGCTCGACCGTCTTGGCCCGGTACTCCTTGGTGTCGTCCTTGGCCGCGCCCTTGAGCTGGTCGGCCTGCTCGCTGGCCTCACCGCGCAGCCGGTCCGCCTCGGCCTCGGCCTCGCGGCGGATCCGGTCGGCCTCCTCGCTCGCCGCGCGGGTGGTCGACTTCGCGTCGTCCGACGCCTTGGTCAGCACCTCCTCGGCGGCGCGGGCCGCCTTGGCGAGCTGGGCCGCGGCGTCCTCGGCGGCGGCGGTGCGGGCGTCGTCGGCGGCCTCTGAGCGGAGCCGGTCCGCCTCGGCGCGGGCGTCGGCGAGCGCCTGCTCGGCCTCCGCCTTGAGCGATTCGGCGTCCTTGGTGGCCTCGCCGACCAGCCGGGCGATCTCCGACTTGGCGGTACGGGTGCGCTGCTCGTTCTGCGACTCGGCGCCGGCCAGCCGCTTGACCGCGGCCTCCTTGGCCTCCGAGAGGACCTTCTCCGCCTCCACGCGGGCCTCGCGCAGCTGCGTCTCGGCCTCCTGCATGCGCTGCTCGGCCGTCCGGTTCAGCTCGGCGGTCTGCTGCCGGGTCTGCTCGGTCTCGGCCGTCGTGGACGAACGCAGCCGCTCGGCGTGGGTGGTCGCCTCCTGCGCCTGGCTGGACGCGGCGTTCAGCATCCGCTCGGCGTCCTTGCGGGCCCGCAGCAGGATCGACTCGGCCTCGGAGCGGGCGGACTCCGCCTCAGAGCCCAGCCGCTGCCGCGTCTCGTCCGCCAGCCGGCCGGCCTCCGCACGGGCGGCGGCCAGCGCCTGCTCGGCCTCGGCCCGCGACTCCTCCAGCAGCCGGCGGGCCTGCGACTCGGTCCTGGCCCGCAGCTGCTCGGCCCACGCGACGTTCTCGTTGACATGGGACTCGACGGTCTGGCGGCGCTCCGCCAGCTCCTGGTCGAGCCGCTGGCGCCGCTGCACGGCCTCGTTGTGCAGCTCGGCCTGGAGCCGCGCCTGGTGCTCGGCGTGCTCCTGGAGGATCCGCTGCGTCTGCGCGCGGGCGTCGCGAAGCTCGCGCTCGGCGTCGGTGCGCAGCTGCTCGGCCTGGATCTGGGCGTTGCGGAGCAGCTGCTCCGCCTGGTAGCCGATGTCCGCGCTGTCGTAGGCGGGACGGGTCGCCAGACTGCGGCGGGCCTCGTGCAGCTTGGCGCGCAAGACCTCGACCTGGTAACCGAGGTCCTCGGCGTGCTGGACGGCCTTCTCCCGGTCGGTCCTCAGCCGGTCCATCTCGGCCTCGAACCGCGAGAGATGGTCGTCTTCAGCCCGGTGGCTCTCCTGGCGTTCGTAGCCCCGCACTGCGCGGTCCCATCCTTCCCCGAGCTCTCAACTCTGTTCGAGCCTGTTCGAGCAGGGGAGACCCCAACCCTGGTCGCAAACTCCGCACGAGTACCGTCCGCCGGCGAACGGTCCCCCCGGGGAATGGTGACAGATCAACGGCTGAGGACGCGGCGCGGCCCCGATCCGGCCCCGGCCCGGAACAGCCCACTCTACCGGGCCGGGTATCCCTGAGAAGATGCTGTCGTCAGTGCTCTGCCTTGGACGTGACCAGTTCGGTCAGGACACCGTGGCAGTCCTTGGGGTGCAGGAAGGTGATCCGGGACCCCATCGAACCCGTCCTGGGCTCGTCGTACAGCACCCTGACGCCCTTCTCCCGGATGTCCGCGGCGTCCGCGTCCACGTCGGCCGTACCGAAGGCGATGTGGTGCACGCCCTCGCCGTTCTTGGCCAGCCATTTGCCGACCGCGGAGTCCTCGCGCACCGGTTCCAGCAGCTGGAGGTAGGAGGCGCCGCCGTCCGACGTCTCGTTGATCTTGAGCATGGCCTCGCGTACGCCCTGCTCCTCGTTGACTTCGGTGTGGAAGACCTCGAACCCGTAGGTCGAGCGGTAGAACTCGACGGTGGCGTCGAGGTCGAAACAGGCGATCCCGATGTGGTCGATTCGCGTCAGCATGGGAACAGTGCAGCGCTCCGCGGGTGGTTACGCAACGTGCGCGCGATCACACTCGCAGCCGGATGACGGGCCGGGTACCGCTCAGTACATTCAAGTAAACCCTCGTTCACTTCTAATCCAAGGGGCTGTGCCTCATGTCAGGAACGACCGGTACGACTTCCGTGATCGTCGCGGGCGCCCGCACGCCCATGGGCCGTCTCCTCGGCTCGCTGAAGAGCTTCTCCGGGGCGGACCTCGGCGGCTTCGCCATCAAGGCCGCGCTGGAGCGGGCCGGCATCGGCGGCGACCAGGTCGAGTACGTGATCATGGGCCAGGTGCTCCAGGCCGGGGCGGGGCAGATCCCGGCACGGCAGGCCGCGGTCAAGGCCGGCATCCCTTTGAGCGTCCCGGCCCTCACCGTCAACAAGGTGTGCCTCTCCGGGCTCGACGCCATCGCGCTGGCCGACCAGCTGATCCGCGCGGGTGAGTTCGACATCGTCGTGGCCGGCGGCCAGGAGTCCATGACGAACGCCCCGCACCTGCTCCCGAAGTCCCGCGAGGGCCACAAGTACGGCGCGATCGAGATGCTCGACTCGATGGCGTACGACGGCCTGACCGACGCCTACGAGAACATCCCGATGGGTGAGTCCACCGAGAAGCACAACGCCCGGCTCGGACTGGACCGCGCCGCCCAGGACGAGATCGGCGCCCAGTCCCACCAGCGGGCGGCCGCCGCCCAGAAGAACGGGCTGTTCGAGGCCGAGATCACCCCGGTCGAGATCCCGCAGCGCAAGGGCGACCCGGTCCTCTTCGCCAAGGACGAGGGCATCCGCCCCGAGACGACCGCAGAGGCGCTCGGCAAGCTGCGTCCCGCCTTCGCCAAGGACGGCACGATCACGGCCGGCACCTCCTCGCAGATCTCCGACGGAGCCGCCGCGGTCGTCGTCATGAGCAAGGCCAAGGCCGAGGCCCTCGGCCTCGACTGGATCGCCGAGATCGGCGCCCACGGCAATGTGGCGGGCCCGGACAACTCGCTCCAGTCCCAGCCGTCCAACGCGATCCGGCACGCCCTCAAGAAGGAGGGCATCGGTGTGGAGGACCTCGACCTCATCGAGATCAACGAGGCGTTCGCGGCCGTCGCCGTCCAGTCCATGAAGGACCTCGGCGTCACCTCGGAGAAGGTCAACGTCAACGGCGGCGCCATCGCGCTCGGTCACCCGATCGGGATGTCCGGCGCCCGGGTGGTGCTGCACCTGGCGCTGGAGCTGAAGCGGCGCGGCGGCGGTACCGGGGCGGCGGCGCTGTGCGGCGGCGGCGGTCAGGGCGACGCGCTGATCCTCCGCGTTCCGGGCAAGTAGCACAGAAGACGAGCGAGTGAACGGAGCGGTGATGGTGGACGTCCCCACCCTGGTGGAGCAGGCCCGCGAGGGCAGGCCCCGGGCCGTGGCCCGGCTGATCTCCCTGGTGGAGGGGGCGTCGCCGCAGCTGCGCGAGGTGATGGCGGCCCTGGCGCCGCTGGCGGGCAACGCCTACGTCGTCGGTCTGACCGGCTCGCCGGGTGTCGGCAAGTCGACATCGACCTCCGCGCTCGTCTCCGCGTACCGGCGCCAGGGCAAGCGGGTCGCGGTGCTCGCCGTCGACCCGTCGTCACCGTTCTCCGGCGGCGCGCTCCTCGGTGACCGGGTCCGGATGTCGGACCACGCCTCCGACCCGGGTGTCTACATCCGCTCGATGGCCACCCGCGGCCACCTGGGCGGTCTCGCCTGGTCGGCGCCGCAGGCGATCCGGGTGCTGGACGCGGCGGGCTGCGACGTGATCCTGGTGGAGACCGTGGGGGTCGGTCAGTCGGAGGTGGAGATCGCCTCCCAGGCCGACACCTCCGTCGTGCTGCTCGCCCCCGGTATGGGGGACGGAATCCAGGCGGCCAAGGCCGGAATCCTGGAGATCGGCGACGTGTACGTGGTCAACAAGGCCGACCGGGACGGCGCGGACGCCACCGCCCGCGAGCTGAACCACATGCTGGGCCTCGGAACGTCCCGGGGCCCCGGCGACTGGCGGCCGCCGATCGTGAAGACGGTCGCCGCCCGTGGCGAGGGCATCGACGAGGTCGTCGAGGCGCTGGAGAAGCACCGGGCGTGGATGGAGGAGCACGGGGTGCTCGCGGAACGCCGTGCCTCCCGCGCCGCCCACGAGGTCGAGACGATCGCGGTCACCCGGCTCCGCGAACGCATCGGGGACCTGCACGGCGACCGGCGCCTCGGCGCCCTCGCGGAACGCATCGTGGCGGGCCGGCTCGACCCGTACACGGCGGCGGACGAACTGGTGGCGGGGCTGACGGGGGAGGCCTGAGCGACTGGGGCGACCCGGGAGGTCTCAGCGGCCTGAGAGGCGTGAGCGCGCTGAGAGGCGTGAGCGCTCAGGGAGACCTGAGCGGCCGAAGGGGCCTGAGCGTCCCGAGAGGCCTCAGCGGCCTGAGCGACCGGGGAGGCCGGAGGGGCCTGAGTAACCAGAGGGGCCTGAGCGACCGGAGCCCGACCGGAGCCCGACCGGAGCCCGACCAGAGCGACCGGAGCCCGACCGGAGCGACCAGAGTCCGGCCGGGGTCCCGAGCGGCTCCCGGAGACCGCCCTGCCGCAGGCACCCCGGCCGGCCCTCCCCGGTTCCGGCGCGGCGTGCGGGCCGCACCGGAACCGGGGAGGGCCGCACCCGGACCTGGCGCATTCCGCGCCGCATGGCTGATAACGCGTCAGTCATGCGGCGTGAGTGCGCCGTTCGCGTCCTTCCGCCCTGCCGCACCCGCCCCGTCCGTGACACGATTGCCGCCGGTCACGTGTCATGCGCGCCAGGGGGGAGTGGCACATGCTGAGTCCGCTGCGGGAGGACTCGCCCAGACGGATCGGCCCGTACGAGATACGGGCCCGGCTCGGGGCGGGCGGCATGGGCGAGGTCTTCCTCGGGGACCGGGGGGACGGCTCCGGCCCCGCCGCCGTCAAGACCGTCCGCCGTGACGTGGCCCGGGACCCCGGCTTCCGCAGCCGCTTCCGCCGCGAGATCACCGTCGCCCGGTCCGTCACCGGCCCCCGCCTCGCGCCGCTGCTCGACGGGGACGCCGACGCCGAAGTGCCCTGGCTCGCCACCGAGTACGTCGCCGGGCCCACCCTGTCCGCCGCCGTCCGGGGCGCGGGCGCGATGGACGAGGCAGAGGTCCGGATGCTGGGCGCCGGACTGGCCCGCGCCCTGGCGGCCGTCCACGCGGCGGGCATCGTCCACCGCGATGTGAAGCCCGGCAACGTGATGCTCGCCGCCGACGGGCCGCGCCTCATCGACTTCGGGATCGCCCGGGACCCCGGCGGCACCCCGCTCACCACCACCAGCCGGATGGTGGGCAGCCCCGCCTTCATGTCGCCGGAGCACGTGGCGGGCAGCGGACGGGTCGTACCGGCCTCCGACCTCTTCTGCCTCGCCTCCGTGCTCTGCTTCGCCGCCACCGGCCGGGACCCGTTCGGGGACGGCCCCGTCGCCGCGGTCCTGTACCGCGTCAAGTACGTCGAGGCCGATCTGACGGAGGTCCCCGAGGGGCTGCGCGCCGTCCTGGAGGAGTGCCTGACCGCGGACCCCGCCGCCCGCCCCACCGCCGCCGCGCTGGCCGACCGGCTCGCCCGGGGCGCCGCCGACGAGTGGCCCGCAGCGGTGGCCGGACAGATCGCGGAGTACCAGCGAGAACTGGCCAGGGTCGGCGCGCTGGACGGGCCGCTGCTGCCGGGGTACACGCCCACCGAGGCGGCCACCGGCAGCCGGGAGGCGCCCCGCCACCGCACGGTGGCGACGGACTTCGTGCTGCGCCCGCCCCAGGAGCACACACCCGCACCCGCGCCGGAGCCGGCCACGCCTCCCCGCTCCCGGCGGCGCCGGAACCTCCTGGCCGCCCTCGTCGCGCTCGTCCTCCTCGGAGGCGCGACCGGCGCGCTGCTGGCGCTGCGCGAGGGCGGTGACGACCGGAAGGAGCCGGCCACCGTGCTCGCCGGCATCGACGCCCAGGGCGGCCGGGAGGGCGCCGGCACCGTCCCGTACGGCCGTGACGTCCACCCCGCCGGGTGGCACACCTGGCAGGGCAAGGTGACCGGTCAGCCGCTCGGCTGCGCGGCGGGCCGGGACGTACTGGTCTGCCGCACCACGGCCGGCTCCTACGAGGCGCTCTCGCCGTCCGACGGAAAGAAAATGTGGGACTACTCGGCCCGGCTGGACGCCGATGAGGTCGGCGCCCGGATCAGCCCCACGGGGCAGGTCTTCATGCCGTCCGGATCGACCCGGCCCGCCGTCTACGGCGATCAGGTGCTGCTCGCCACCGGGGACCGGATCGTCTCGCTGGACTCCCGTACGGGCGAGCCCCGTTGGGAGACCCGCGCCGGATCGACGCACGGCTTCCAGAGCGCGCCACTGGTCGCCGACGGACTGGTCTTCGCGGACATCGGCCCCACGCCGGAAGGCGCCCGGGTCGCCGCCTTCGACCTCGCCACCGGCAAGGAGCGGTGGCGCAAACCGCTGGTGGGCGACGACCTCGCGAAGGCCGACGAATACGACTTCTGGCCGCTCACCACCAGGGACGGGGTGCTCTACCTGCGCGGCCAGGACGGACTGCGCGCCCTGCGCACCAAGGACGGCGCCGAGCTCGGCCGCAGGAAGGAGGGGCAGGACTCCCGGTGCTACGACGCGCTGATCCGGGCCCCGCACGTCTACTGCGCCGCGTACACCTACTCCGACGACGGCCAGCACATGGCCGTCCAGCGGCTCCGCACCCCCTCGCTCGCATCCGACGGTGAGATTCCGCTGCCGGACGCGGTCACCGATGACGCCGCGCTCGCCGCCGTCGACGACCACGTGGTCGTCCTGGTCCGCACCGGGCTCCCCTGGGCGGAGGACGCCATCGACCCGGAGATCGTCCTGGCCGGCCGGGACGACGGCAGGATCCTCGCCCGCTACCCGCTGGACCGGCGGTCCTTCAGCGAGCGCATCAACGCCGTCTCGCCCCCGGTGATCGTCGCGGGCACCCTGGTGTGGGCGGACAGCACCAGCCTGTACAGCGTCGCCCTGCACGAGGGGGCCGAGCCCGGCCCGCTGCGCAGGACCGCGCTCAAGGGCGCTCCGGGGCCCGAGACGCGCAAGGACTACGACACGCTCCAGTGGGGCGTCGTCCTGTCCGACGAGGTGCTGCCGCCGGAGGTACTGCCGCTCGGCGGGGCCGTCTACGTCATCCAGCACGGCGGCAAGGTGTTCTCCGTCCCGCTGCCCGGTGCGTCCGCCTCATGATCGAACGGCCGGCCCCCGGCACCCGGACCCGGATCGGGCCCTACCGCATCCTCGGCCTGCTCGGCACCGGCGGCATGGGCGAGGTGTACCTGGCGCGTCCGGACGGGGCGCCCGCCGGGACGCTCGTCGCGCTGAAGACCGTACGGCTCGAACTCGACCTGGACGACGGGTTCCGGGTCCGGTTCCGGCGGGAGATCCAGGCGGCGGCCGCCGTGCGCAGCCCCGGCACCGCCGCGTTCCTCGGCGGCGACGCGAGCAGCCGCACGCCCTGGCTCGCCACCGAGTACGTCCCCGGCCCCTCGCTGGCCGAGGCGGTGGTCCGGGACGGTCCGCTGCCCGAACCGGTGGTCAGGGCGATGGGCGCGGGCCTGGCCCTGGCGCTCGCGGACATGCACGCCGTACGGGTGCTGCACCGCGACCTGAAGCCGGGCAACGTGCTCCTGGGCCCCGACGGACCCAAGGTGATCGACTTCGGCATCGCCCAGGCCTTCGACGCCACCCAGCTGACCCGTACCGGTGTCGTGGTCGGCAGCCCCGGCTACATCTCGCCCGAGCACGTCAACGGCTCGGCGGCGCTGGTACCCGCGTCGGACGTGTTCTGCCTGGGCGCGGTGCTGGCGTTCGCGGCGGCGGGGCGCGGTCCGTTCGACGACTCCGACATGGCGGCGGTGATCTTCCGGATCGCCCGAGGTGACGCCGAACTCTCGGGCGTGCCCCCGCTGTTGCGCGAGGTGATCTCCCGGTGCCTGGACGCACGGCCCGAGCGGCGCCCCGGCTCCAGGGAACTGGCCGCGCTGCTGCTCCCGGAGGGGCCCTCCGCCCCGTTCCCCTGGACGCCGGGGGTGCGGGAGCAGCAGGCCGACTACGGGCGGGCGGCCAGGGAGTGCGCCGACTCGGCTCCGGCCGAGCCCGGTCCCGCGCCCTTCGTGCCGCCGCCGCTGCCGCCCGGCCCGCCGCCCGTCGCCTTCCCCCTGCCGGAGGAGTCCGGGACCGGCGGTCCGCGCCGGACGCCCCAGGTGGTCCTGGCGGCCGTGGTGGTCACGGCCTGCCTGCTGCTGGGCTACGTGCTCTGGCCGGACCCGCCTGCCGGGGGCGGCGGCCCGGGGAGCGGTGCCCGGTCCTCGGGTCCGGGCAGCGGTCCGCCGGGCGCCGCCGACACCATCGGCGTCCGCGCGGTTCCCCGGGCCGACGGCGGCCGTACGGGCGACTTCGGCAAGGCCGCGACCGACCAGTCCGTCCGGCCCGCCGGCTGGAAGGCGTGGAAGTCCACCGTCCGGGGCGGCTCGGGCGACTGCAGCTTCGCGGAGTCGGCCCTGCTGTGCGGCGGCACGAAGGGGCTCACCGCGCTCGACGCGGCCGACGGCGAACAACGCTGGCGAGTCCCGAAGGAGGCAGGGGACGCCACCAGGGCGGTCGTCGCCGGTTTCACGAAGGGGACCGTGTACGCGTTCGTCGGCCGGGCCCTGGTCGGCTACCGGATCACGGACGGCGAGGAGCGCTGGCGCGCGGAACTGCCCGCCGGACACACCGCTTCGGCCGCCGTCCAGGACGGCGACACCCTCTTCTACGTCACCGCCGGCGCTTCCCCCGGCACCGGCAGGCTGGCCGCCCGGCGGCTGACCGGCGACCGGGGCGAACTGTGGCACAAGCCCTACGACGGCACCCGGCCCGTCCTGGTCGCCGACGACGGGCGGCTCGTCGTGGTCGCGGGCGACACCCGGATCGTCGACGCGGCGACGGGCACCGTGAAGGAGCGGCTGTCCGCGAACGACTTCCCGTGCCGGGACCCGGTGCTCAGGAGCCGCGTGCTGGTCTGCCGGGCGGCGAGGGGAACGGGCCTCGCCGCCATGAACGACGTGAACCTGCCCGGGGAGCACCGGATCATCGCCGACGGGATCGACGTCCGGGGCCCGGTGGCGCTGACCGACGACGGGACCGTGGTGGTCAACGACGACGAGAGCCTCCGCGCCTTCTCCGTGGCCGGCGACGTGCCGAAGTGGCCCAATGGCCGGTTCGCGGACGGGGGCGGCGCGCCCTCGGTCGCCGGGGACCTGGTCCTCGCGGCCACGGGCGCGGGGGTGGGCACGTACCGGCGGACGGACGGGGAGCCGGAGAACAGCACCAGCTACACCGGCGTCCCCTTCCCGCCCAAGGACCCGCCGCAGCTGCTGGCCGTCGGTGACGTCGTGTACCTCTGCTTCCGCGACGGGACGGTCGTCTCCGGTTACGTGCCCTGACCGGGAGCGCGGAGACTTCCTCAGTCGTCGTCCCCGTCGTCCCCGTGGTCGCCGTCCGGCCGGTCCACCGTGACCTTCGCCGTCTTCGCGTCCACGTTCCGCTCGTGCTCCGCGCCGTCCTCGCCCCGGACGCCGACCTCCCAGCGCGCCGCCCGGCCGCCGCGCCCGTCGTGGTCCTCCAGCTCGACGGAGGTCACCGTGCCGGGCGCGGAGCCGAGCGCGGCCCGGACCGCCTCGTCGAGCGTCACGGCGGTCGCGCGGGGCGCGTGCCGGTCGCCGTCGTCGTCGGTGTCGACGTGCTTGCCGGTCACCTTGCCGCTGCCCGGGTCCACCGTCACGTCGTGCCAGGACCGGTCCGAGCCGTACACATCGAGCTCCCAGACGAGCCGGCCGTCCTCCTCGTCGAGTTCGGCCTCGGTCACCGTGCCGGGTACGGCCGCCACGGCGGCGGTCACCGCTTCACCGACCGTCGTCCGGGCGGTGGTGCCGCCCGCCGTGCTGTTCCGGGCGGCACTGTCGTGGCCGTCGTCGTCCGCGAGGGCGACGGCCGTGGCGGCTCCGCCGCCGATGAGCACGGCCGCCGTGACGGCCGCGATGACGATCTTGCGCTTCATGAGGGTTCCTCCCCGCATCGAATGCCTGTGGTGCGATGCGGACCACCCTGCGCGTCTGATGCTGAACGCAGCCTGAAGCCACCTGAAGCCGTCTTCAGCTCCGGTTTGCGAGGCTGTGCGCATGCGCCTGTTGATCGTGGAGGACGAGAAGCGGCTGGCGATCTCCCTGGCCCGGGGGCTCACCGCCGAGGGATTCGCCGTGGACGTCGTGCACGACGGGCCCGAAGGGCTGCACCGGGCCTCGGAGGGCGGGTACGACCTGGTCGTCCTCGACATCATGCTGCCGGGGATGAACGGCTACCGGGTCTGCGCCGCCCTGCGCGCCGCCGGCCACGAGGTGCCCATCCTGATGCTGACGGCGAAGGACGGGGAGTACGACGAGGCGGAGGGGCTGGACACCGGCGCCGACGACTACCTCACCAAGCCGTTCAGCTACGTGGTGCTGGTCGCCCGGGTCCGCGCGCTGCTGCGCCGGCGCGGCGGCTCCGCCTCGCCGGTGGTCACCGCCGGCGCCCTGCGGATGGACACCGCCGCGCGCCGGATCCACCTCGCCGGGGACGAGATCGCGCTCACCACCAAGGAGTTCGCCGTGCTCGAACAACTCGTGCTGCGGGCCGGGCAGGTGGTGAGCAAGGCGGAGATCCTGGAGCACGTCTGGGACTTCGCCTACGACGGGGACCCGAACATCGTCGAGGTGTACGTGAGCACCCTGCGCCGCAAGCTCGGCGCGGCCGCCATCCGCACGGTGCGCGGTGCCGGATACCGGCTGGAGGCGCTGTGAGATCGGTACGGGCCAGGGCGGCGCTCGGTGCCACGGTGGTCGTCGCCCTCGCCCTGGTCGCCGCCGGGCTGGCCGCCCTGCTGGTCCTGCGCGCCAACCTCACCGACCAGGCGGGCCTCCAGGCCGAGGTGGCTGCCCGCGAGACCGCCGGGCAGCTGGCCCTCGACGTCCCGTACGACCGGCTGGACACGGGCGACGAGGAGGACCACCCGGTCCAGGTGACCGACGAGGACGGGCGGGTGGTCGCCGTCTCCAAGGACCTGGAGGCGATCAGCGGCACCGGCACGGACCGGGTCACCCCGCAGCCCCCGCCCGCAGCCCCGGAAAAGCCGGAAAAGCCGGAAAAGGGGGACGACGACGATGACCGCGACGACGATGACGACGGCGCGGGCGCAGAGCCCGGCCGGGGCGAGGTCTCCACCGACGAACCGGACTTCGGCAACGGCACCGCCACCGTCGACGGCGACCGCGCCGACTACCGGTTCGCCTCCGTCGAGGCGACGGACTCCGCCGGGCTGACCCTGACCGTCCACGCCGGTGCCCCGCTCGCCGCGGAGCAGCGGGCCGTCGCGAGCGTGCGCGCCGCGATGCTGGCCGCGCTCCCCGTCGTGCTGCTCGTCGTCGCCGGGGTGACCTGGCTGGTGACCCGGCGGGCGCTGCGCCCGGTGGAGGACATCCGGCGCGAGATGGCGGCGATCACCGCGTCCGAGGATCTCAGCAGGCGGGTGCCGGAGCCCGCCTCGGGCGACGAGGTCGCCCGGCTGGCCCGTACCACCAACGAGACGCTCACCGCGCTGGAGTCCTCCGTCGACCGGCAGCGGCGGTTCGTCGCGGACGCCTCGCACGAACTGCGCTCGCCGATCGCCTCGCTCCGCACCCAGCTTGAGGTGGGCGCCGCGCACCCGGAGCTGCTGGACGTGGAGGGCGCGGTGGCCGACACCGTACGGCTCCAGGTGCTGGCCGCCGATCTGCTGCTGCTGGCCCGGCTGGACGCGGGGGAGCGGCCCGGGAACGCGCGATTGGAGCTGGGCGCGCTGGTGCGGGAGGAGGTCTCGCAGCGCACCGGTGACCGGATCGAGGTGGCGGTGGTGGTGTCGGAGCCCGAGCCCGGCGGGCTCGAAGTGACCGGATCACGTGGTCAGCTGGCCCGGGTGATCGGCAATCTGCTGGACAACGCCGAGCGGCACGCGGTGAGTTCGGTGGCCGTGGAGGTGCGGGGGGTACGCGGTGGCGTGGTCGTCGCGGTCACGGACGACGGGGCCGGGGTGCCGGAGGCGGAGCGGACGCGGATCTTCGAGCGCTTCGTGCGCCTGGACGACGCCCGCGCCCGGGACGACGGCGGGGCCGGTCTGGGCCTCGCCATCGCCCGCGATGTGGCCATCCGGCACGGGGGCCGGCTGACCGTGGCCGGTGCGGGGGAGCGCGGCGCCCGGTTCGAGCTGTGGCTGCCCGGCCCGCGCTGAGCGCCCGCCCCCGGTGGTGGGGAGCCGGTCAGACGCGGCGGGCGCGCAGGTGGTCCGCGACCGGGGCGAGGGCCGCGTGCAGCTGCTCCAGCGCCTCCGGGGTCAGCAGGTCCATGAAGTGCTTGCGCACCGATGCCACGTGGTGCGGTGCCACCTTCCGCATCGTCTCGGCGCCGGCCTCCGTGAGGACCGCGTAGAGCCCGCGCCGGTCGGACTCGCAGTTCTCCCGGCGGACCAGGCCCGCGCTCTCCATGCGGGTGACCTGGTGCGAGAGCCTGCTCTTGGACTGCAGAGTGGCGGTGGCGAGATCGCTCATCCGCAGCCGCTGGTCCTGCGACTCCGAGAGGTTGACGAGGATCTCGTAGTCGTTGTTGGTCAGGCCGAACGGCTGGAGGTCCTTCTCCAGCTGGTGCATCAGCAGCCTGCTGACATCCAGGTGGGTGCGCCAGGCGCACTGCTCCGCGTTGCTCAGCCAGCGGGTGGCCGTCTCGGTCTCCATATATGGATTCTACCTAAGAAGTTGAAATCCGGACGAAGTTAGTTGATGTGACGCCCGGCACGCGCCGGCCGGGTCGCGCGGGGGAACGGGCGACGTTCGGCGTCACACTCCGCAGAGTACCGTTCACAACCCGAAGCGCCGTTGGAGGTCCCCCAGCTGGCCTGGGGTGCGGGGGCTGGACCCAGGTTGACCCCCGCCCGGAACACCCGCCTGCTGCGGCGTCGCCCCGGTCGGCTGCTCGGCCATCAGCACCTCGGTGGACTGGAGCAGCACCGTACCCGCGCCCACGAACTCGAACTGGTGCTCCTCGCCGGAGGCGCCGCCGATCCCGGTGAGCGCGCGCAGCCCGCCCAGCACACCGGACATATAGCCGTGGTCGTAGTGGTGGCAGGGCGAGGGGCAGTCCGCCCAGCCCACCAGCGCCTGCGGATCGACCCGCAGCGGCGGCTCCATGAAGACCACCGGACCGTTGGACGCGGCGACGAACTTCCCGGTGCCGATCAGTGTCAGGAACCCCGGCACGATCGACTGCTTCAGCGCCAGCGTCGGCTGGTAGGCCAGCAGATTGCCGGACCGGATCGTGAGGTTCCCGTCCTCCAGGTCGTAGGAGTTCACATCGAACGCCCGGTCCGCGAGCAGCATCTTCCCGCTGCCCTCGGCCACCACCCAGTCGCTCGCGTGCAGCGGCGAGTGGAAGCTCGTACGGACCAGCCGCTCGAAGCGGCCGTGGCCGATGCCGTTGAACTCGATCCGCCCGTAGTAGGCGATCATCTTGCCCTTCTGCAGGAACCACTGGCTCCCCTTGAGCTCCACACAGAAGGTGTACGCGTTGACGTTGTCGTCGGACGGCAGCGTCATCGGATCGAAGACCACGGGCGTGCTCACAGCTTCTCCTCTGAGGCCTGGACGTACACCGCACCACTGCCGCTCAGCTCCAGCTGGAACCCCTCACCGGAGCCGCGCCCGACCATCTCGCGCCAGCCGAGCGCGGTGGAGAGCTTGTTGCGGACCTCGCCGTGGTGGGCCACGTACGCCTGCGGGTCCACGTGCACGTCGCGGCCCGGGGTGATCGGCAGCTCGACCACCCCGCCGTGCGCCATCACCGCCACCGCGCCGTGTCCCTTCAGCGTCGTGGTGAACAGGCCCTGGCCGCTCACCTGGCCGCGCACCATGCCCATCACGCCGCCCTGCGAGCCCATGAACATCGTGCCCTGCTGGAGCGAGCCGTCGAAGGCGAGCAGCCGGTCGGCCTCCACGTAGAGGGTGTCCCCGGACAGGTTGATCACCTGGATGTGGTGGCCGCCGTGACCGAACATCACGGTGCCGCTTCCCTCGACCGTCATCAGCGGGGCCGCCTCGTTCGCCATCCGGCGGCCGATCATCGACATCACCCCGCCCTGACCGCCCTGGATGTTCGGTGTGAAGGACACCTCGCCCCGGTAGGCCAGCATCGCGCCGCGCTGGCTGAACATCTTCTGACCGGGGGCCACCGTCGCCTCGACCATCTTCGAGTTGATCTCACGGAACGGCATCAGAGATCGCCCCCGATCGTGTTCCGCTCGCTGGGCTGGACGTAGACGAGTCCCTCGCCCTCGAAGCGGATCTGGAAGGACTCGCCGGACCCCTCGCCCATCAGCGTCCGGAAGTTCACCCCGGACTGGAAGTGCTGCTGGAGGCTGCCCTGGTGGGCGACGTAGGCCCCGGGGTCGACGAAGAGCGGGTACTGGGCGGAGACCCGCAGGGCCACGGCGGAGCCGTCCGACATGATCGCCGCCTGGCCGGTCCCCTCGACGGTGGTGGTGAACAGGCCGTTGCCCGAACCGCCGCCGCGCAGCCCGGTGAACGTGGTGCCGGTCCGCAGTCCGGCGTCGGTGCAGAGCAGATTGCTCGCCTCGACGTGCAGCTTCTCGCCGCGCAGCGAGACCAGGCTGATGTCGCTCGCCCGGTCCGCGAAGTAGCAGGTGCCCTCCCCCTTCACCTCCATCACGGCCATCTGTTCGCCGGTCAGCCGACGGGTCACCATGCCGCGCAGCCCCTCACCGCCGCCGGTCATCTTCTTGAACGCCATCCGGCCGTCGTACGCGACCATCGAGCCGTTCTTCGCCTTGACGGCGTCGCCGGTCAGGTCGACGGCGAGCGTCTTGCTGCCTTGGAGTCGGAACATTGCCACGGTGCGACGGTAGCCGCCGGAAATCCGGCCCGTCCCGCGAATGAGGACAAGGAGTGCCCGAAGCGCGCGAATCGGCCCCCGCTACACGTGCGGACGGCGGCCGGTGCCACAATGGTCGCGCTTGTGCCTGCGTTCACAAGCTGTCACCGTCCTCCCACCGAAGGTGCCCCCGTGGACATCAAGACCGCCACCGCCCTGCACCGGCTGCGCCTCATCTCGATTCCCGAGGCGCTGTCCTTCCCCGCGCTGATCCTCTTCGGCTCGGTGCTGAGCCGGATCTCCGACATCGACTTCCTGATGATGCCGCTCGGCATGCTGCACGGCGTGCTCTTCGTGATCTATGTCGTGGCTCTGCTGGACGTCTGGAACAAGACCAAGTGGCCGCTCAAGCGCGTCGCGTTCTTCTTCCTGCTCTGCGTGCTGCCGTTCGGCGGCCTGTACGGCGACAAGGTGCTCAAGCGCTACGAGGCCGACGGCGTCATCGCCGCCCGCGCCCGCCGGGAAGGGACGGTCAGCGCGTGATCGTCGCCTTCTCCGTCAGCCCGCTGGGGGTCGGTGAGGACGTCGGCGAGTACGTCGCCGACGCCGTCCGCGTCGTCCGCGAGTCCGGGCTGCCCAACCGCACGGACGCCATGTTCACCTCCATCGAGGGGGAGTGGGACGAGGTCATGGACGTCGTCAAGCGCGCCGTCGCCGCCGTCGAGGCGCGGTCCGGACGGATTTCCCTCGTCCTGAAGGCCGACATCCGCCCCGGCGTGACGGACGGCCTGAACTCCAAGGTCGAGACGGTCGAGCGGTACCTGGCCGACTGACGCCGGGCACGCCGGGCGAGCGGGAAGTTAGGGTAGCCTAACTTCATGCTGGCTACAGTCCCGGGCCGTGGGCGCGACGAGCCGCTCCCGGCGGCCGCGCTCCGATGGGCCGAGCCGTCGGCGGGCGGCGCCGAGGTGTCCGCCCCCTATCTGCTCACCACCGCCGTACACGGCGTGGACCCCCGGGCGGCACCGGTCGCCCCCGGCGTGCACACGCACTCCGACGGGCTCCTGGTCTGGCCCCGGCACGGCTCGCTGGCGCTGCACACCCGTAACGCCGTGCGCCGGCTCGTGCCGGGGCAGGGGATCTGGCTGCCGCCCGGCACCCCGCACGACTCCTCGGCCGACCCCGGCGGCGTGAGCTGCTACACCTACGTGACCAGTGCGGCGATTCCGCCGCACTGGTCCGGCCTGCGCCCGCTGCGGGTGCTGCGCGCGGTCCAGGAGATGCTGCTCCACCTCGACACCACGTCGATGCCCGACGACCTCCGGCTGCGGACCCAGCGCGTCGTCCTGGACCTGCTGGAGGACGACCCGCATCCGGCCATCGACGTCCCCGTCCCCGAGGACGCGCGCATCCGCGCCCTGGCCGACGACGTCATGCGGGACCCGGAGAGCGAACTCTCGCTGGAGGCGTGGGCGGCGCGGCACGCGCTGAGCGTGCGTACCGTCACCCGTGCGTTCGGCCGTGACATCGGCATGTCCTTCGCGCGGTGGCGGTCGCTGGTGCGGATGTCCGCGGCGACGACGCTGCTGGCCCAGGGCCGTCCGGTCGGCCTGGTCGCGCACCGCTGCGGCTACTCCACGACGAGCGCGTTCTCCGCAGCCTTCCGCCGGGTGACCGGGGTCAGCCCGACCGGCTACCTGCGCGATCAGGCGGTACCGGCGCAAGCCGGCCGCTGAGGGGCCCCGCCGCGCGCTGTCCCGTGCGCCGCCGATTCGGCGGGTGGCCGAATCGCGATACACCCTGGCCAGTTCGCGCCCCCTTCGAGCGCCCCCGCTCCTTAGCGTTCACTTAGGTGAGGGTTACCTAAGTTGAAGTGCGGGTCCGGTCGCGTACGCGTCGTCCCGCCACGGCCGCCCTCCCCGTACACCCGCCGTCGCCCGACCGCGACGCGCGCAGATCCGAGGAGAAGCATGTCCATATCCATCCCGGCCGGACGCCGGACGGGCGCCGTCGCACGCCTCGTGGCGCTGATGCTCGCGGCCGTCGTGGTGCTGGCGGGCTGCGGCAGCGGCGGCTCCGGGCCGGACACGGCGAAGGCGGAACCGGGCAGCGCGCCGGACGCGTTCCCCGTGAGCATCAAGCACGGCCACGGGACCACGACGGTCACGTCGAAGCCCCAGCGGGTCGTGGCGGTCAGCTGGATGTCGCTGGACGTGGTCGCGGCGCTGGGCACGGTCCCGGTCGGCGTCGACAAACAGTGGGGCGGCGACAAGCAGGGCTACACCCCGTGGTTCCGCGACACGGTCGAGGAACTCGGCGGACCGCTGCCCGAGACGCTGAACTACGGTGACGCGGGCGAGATCGACTTCGAGCAGATCCTCTCCCTGAAGCCCGACCTCATCGTCGGCCTGTACTCCGGGATCTCGGACGTCGACTACAAGCGCCTCTCGGAGATCGCCCCCACCATCCCGTACCTGAACAAGCCCTGGGACGGCGGGACCTGGCAGGAGATGACCCGCACCATCGGCAAGGCCATGGGCGAGACGGAGAAGGCCGAGAGCCTCGTCACCGACGTCGGGGGCCGGCTGGCCGCGGTCACCGAGGAACACCCCGAGTTCAAGGGCCGGACGTTCACCTACGGAGTCGCACTCACCCCCGGCTCGACGGAGGTCGGGCTGTACCTCAACTACGACGCCCGGGTCCGGCTGCTGACCGAGATGGGCTTCCGGAACACCCCGTCGATGAAGGCGATCGCGTCCACCGCCAAGGGCACCAACTGGTACGGCGGGATCAGCCTGGAGAAGCTCGACACGATCGACGCCGACATCTTCGTCGGCTGGGCCAACGGCGCCGACGAGGTGCCCTACTCGCTCAAGGACCCGCTGTTCTCGCGCTGGAAGCCGATCGCCGGGAAGAACTACGCCTTCGTGCAGGACCCGGCGATGGGCATGGCCACCAGCGGACCCTCGGTGCTCTCCATCCCCTGGGCGCTGAAGCGCTACGTCCCGATGCTCGCCGACGCCGTCGCGGGCAGGGGGAGCACCGGCGCGGACTCCTGACCGCCGTCCGCCCCCCCACGTGACGCCCTCTCCCAAGGACAACCATGACGACCGCCCCACCCACGGGTGACCTCACCACCGGTACGGAGCGCGAGGCGCCGGACCCGCGCGGCGCCGTACCGGGACCGGACCGGCGCACCCGGTACCGCCCGCTGATCCTGCTGGCCGCGATCGCGCTGCTGCTCGTCGTGGCCGTCCTCAGCGTGATGGTCGGCGCCCGCTCCATCGCCCCCGGCACGGTGTGGGACGCGCTGTTCCACTTCGACGACTCCGACGAGCACGTGATGGTGCGCGAACTGCGGGTGCCCCGCACCGTGATCGGGCTGGTCGTCGGTGCGGCCCTCGGGCTGAGCGGCGCGCTGATCCAGGCGTTCACCCGCAACCCGCTGGCCGACCCCGGCATCCTCGGCGTGAACGCGGGCGCGAGCCTCGCGGTGACGTTCGCTGTCGCCGTGCTCGGGTACACCGGAGCGGGCCAGTTCATCTGGTTCGCCCTGGCGGGGGCCTTCGGGCTCACGGTGCTCGTCTACACGCTCGGCTCGATCGGCGCGGACCGGGGGAGCCCGGTCAAACTCACCCTGGCGGGAGTCGCGTTCACCGCCGTGTGCGGCGGCTTCACCTCCGCCATGGCGCTCAAGAACACCACCACGTTCGACGTCATGCGGTTCTGGGGCGTCGGCTCCATCGGCGGCCGGTCGCTCGACATCCTCCCCGTCGCCCTGCCCCTGATCGGCGCCGGGCTCGTACTCGGGCTGGGCAGCGCGGGCTCGCTCAACACCCTGGCGCTGGGCGACGACCTCGCCCGGTCGCTGGGCACCCGGCTCGCCCTGACCCGGGTGGTCCTGGTGCTCGCCGTCACCCTGCTGGCCGGGACCTCCGTCGCCGTCGCCGGCCCGATCTCGTTCGTCGGGCTGATGGTGCCCCACGTCGTCCGCTGGTTCACCGGACCCGACCAGCGCTGGATCCTGCCCGTCACGGTCGTCGCCGCGCCCGCCTTCCTGCTGGCCGCCGACATCATCGGACGCGTGGTCCTGCCCTCCGGCGAGATGCGGGTCGGGCTGGTCACCGCGCTCGTCGGCGCACCCGTCCTCGTCGCGCTCGTCCGGCGCCGGAAGGTGAGCACCCTGTGAGCACCGCACCGACGAAGGACACCGCACCGACGAAGGACACCGCACCGGCGAAGGACACCGCACCGGCGAAGGACACCGCACCGGCGAGGGACACCACCGGACCGGGCCGGGTCGACTTCGGCCGGACCGTCTGGGCCTGGCGGCGGGCCGGCCTCGCCCTGCGCGTCGAGCGGCGGACCGTCCTCGTCTGCGCCGCCCTGGCCGTCACCGTGGCCGCCCTCGGCGTCCTCACCCTCGGCACCGGGTCCATCCGGCTCACCCCGGCCCAGGTGCTGTCCGCCCTGTTCGACCCGGACGCCGATCCCCGCGACCGGCTGGTGGTCGTGACCTGGCGGCTGCCCCGGCTGCTGTTCGCGCTGGTCTGCGGAGCGGCGCTCGCCGTCAGCGGCGCGTTGTTCCAGTCGCTCACCAGGAACCCGCTCGGTTCGCCCGACGTGATCGGCTTCGCCTCCGGCTCGTACGCGGGGGCGAGCGTCGTGATGCTGGTGCTCGGCACCGCCAACTACCTCGCGGTCGCCTCGGGTTCACTGATCGGCGGGGCGCTGACCGCGCTCCTGGTGTACCTGCTGGCCTACCGCAAGGGACTGGCCCCCTTCCGCCTCATCATCGTGGGGATCGCCGTCGGCGCCTTCCTCTCCTCCCTCACCTCGATGCTGCTGCTCTCCGTCAGCCCGCAGCAGGCGATGCTGGCGGCGACCTGGGGAGCGGGCTCCCTCAGCGGACTCGGCTTCGAGCAACTGCGCCCGACCGCGGCCGTGTTCGTCGTCCTGCTGATCTGCTCCGCGGCCGTGGCGCGGCCCCTGGTCCACCTGGAACTGGGTGAGGACGCGGCCGTGGCCCTCGGGGTCCGCGCCCAGCGCGCACGCCTCGCGGCCACGCTCACCGGGGTGGCGCTCACCGCGCTCGTGACCGCGGCCGTCGGCCCGATCTCGTTCATCGCGCTCGCCGCGCCGCAGATCGCCCAGCGGCTGACGCGCGGCTCCACCACGGTGCGGATCGGACCGGCCGCGCTGACCGGCGCCGCGGTCCTGACCGGCGCCGACTTCATCGCCCAGCGCGTCGACCTGCCCGTGGGCGTCGTCACGGTGTGCGTCGGAGGCGGCTACCTGGCCTGGCTGCTCGCCCGCCGGTACGCGGGGCGGCGCGGATGAGCGCACCGGCCCCGCCGCCCCCGGCTCCCGGCTCCCGGCCCCCGAGCCCGCCCGCCGCCCTTCCGCGAGGAGTACCCATGACCGCCACGACGCTGCCCACCCGTACCCCGCTCCCGGCACGCCTTGAGGTGCTCGACGCCTCCATCGGCTACGGCCGGCGGCCCGTCTCCGAGCACCTGGACGTCGCGATCCCGGACCGCTCGTTCACCGTCATCATCGGCCCCAACGCCTGCGGCAAGTCGACCCTGCTGCGCGCCGTGTCCCGGCTGCTGCGGCCGACCGCGGGCAAGGTCGTCCTGGACGGCCGGTCCATAGCGGAGTACGGCTCCAGGGAGGTGGCCCGGACGCTCGGGCTGCTGCCGCAGTCCTCGGTGGCACCCGACGGGATCACCGTGGCCGACCTGGTCGCCCGCGGTCGCCACCCGCACCAGAGGCTGATGCGCCAGTGGACCCGGCAGGACGAACAGGCGGTCCTGGACGCCATGGCGGCCACCTCCGTCACCGAGCTGTCCGGCAGAGCGGTCGACGAACTCTCCGGCGGCCAGCGCCAACGCGTCTGGGTGGCGATGGTCCTCGCCCAGCAGACCCCGGTCCTGCTGCTGGACGAACCGACCACGTTCCTCGACATCGCCCACCAGATCGACCTGCTGGAGCTGTTCACGGATCTGCACCGCGACGGGCACACCCTCGTCGCCGTACTCCACGACCTGAACCACGCGGCCCGCTACGCGAGCCATCTCATCGCCATGCGCGACGGCCGGGTCGTCGCCGAGGGCACCCCGCAGGAGGTCGTGACCGCCGCCCTGGTGCGGGAGGTGTTCGACCTGCCCTGCCAGGTCGTCCCCGACCCGGTCACCGGCACCCCCATGGTCGTCCCGCTGACCCGACGACGGGACGCCCGGTGAACCCGGCCACCACCGCCCCCACCGGCGGACCCGGTCCGGACAGCGGGGCCGGTCCGGACAGCGGACCCGGTCCGGACAGCGGGGCCGGGGCCCGCGGGCCCAACTCCGCCGCGGCGCTGTTCCGGGTCGCGCTGCTGCGCGACGGCCGGGGCCGGCTGCTCGCCCTCACCACTCTCGCGTTCATGGTCCATCAGCTGTGCGAGGCACTGGTGCCGGTCCTCATCGGCGTGGTCATCGACCGGGCACTCGCCCCGCAGGACCGCTCCGCCCTGCTCCAGTGGCTCGGCGTCCTCTGCGCCGTCTTCGCCGTACTGTCCCTCTCGTACCGGCGGGCGTCGACGGCCATGGTGGACGTCTACGGCCACGGCGAGCACGAGCTGCGGCAACGGGTGATGGCCCGGCTGCTGCACCCGCGCTCCCTGCGCCGCCGGCCCGGCGCCGGAGAAGCACTCTCGCTGGTCTCGTCGGACACCTACCGCGTCGCCGGGGTCTCCTGGAGCGTCGTGCAGCAGGCCTCGACGGTCACCGCGATCCTCACCGCCTCGACGGCCCTGCTGGTCATCTCCGTACCCCTGGGCCTGGGCGTCATCGCCGGCACGGTCCTGGTGCTCGTCGTGATGCGCCGGGTGTCGATGCCGCTGGAGGCGCGGGGACTGGCCGAGCAGAGTACGGCGGCCGGGGCCGGCGAGGTGGCCACCGACATGATCACCGGACTCCGGGTGGTCATCGGCATGAACGCCCGGGCGGAGGCCGCCCGCCGCTATCGCGCCGCGAGCGGGGAGTCCAGGCGCGCGGCCGTCGCCACCTCGCGCTCGGTCCTGGCGTACGGCAGCCTCAGCCGGCTGCTCTCCGGGGTGCTCCTCGCCGCGCTCTCCACGGCGTCGGGATACCTCGCGCTCGATGGCAGAATCACCATCGGCCAGCTCGTCACCGTCCTCGGCCTCGCCCAGTTCCTCCAGGGCTCACTGACCCACGTCGGTACGTTCGCCTCCAACTGGTTCCACAAGCGGGCCTCCGCCCGCCGGCTGGGCGGACTGCTGGACGAACCGCACCTGATCGGCCCCGCCGGGACCGGTCCCGGCGACAGCCCCGCCCCGGTCACCGCCGGCTCCCTCCCCGCACTGCGATGGCACCCGCCGGAGCACGGCGAGCCCCTCGACCTGCGGCCCGGCGAACTCCTCGGCGTCGTCCCCCGCCACCCCGGGCACGCCCGCGAGCTCAGCGACCGGCTCGGCTACCGCGTCCCGCTCCGCCGCGGCGAACTCCTGATCGACGGCACCGACGCCGTCGACCTCGGACCGGAGCCGGTGCGCGCCCGGATCGCGGCGCCGCCCCACCACGGCGCGGTGTTCTCCGGCACCCTGCGCTCCAACCTCACGCCCGAGGGCGGCGCAGGCGACCCGGCCGTGCTGCGGGCCGCGATGCTCGACGACGTACTCGAACTGGTCGGCGGCGACCAGGCCGAGGTCGGTGAGCACGGCCGCAGGCTCTCCGGCGGCCAGCGGCAGCGACTGCTGCTCGCCCGTGCCCTGCACACCGACGCCGACCTCGTCGTCCTCGACGAACCCGCCACCGCGGTCGACCCGGTGACCGAGCAGCACATCGCCGAAGGACTGCGGGGACTGCCCGCCACCACGCTCCTCATCACCACCAGCCCGATCCTGCTCGCCGCCTGCGACCGGGTCGTCGACCTCGGCGGCGCCCGCCCCGGACCGAACGGAACGACCAGGTGACCCCCGCGCACGGCACCCTGCCCATCGCCGGCCCCCGCCGCACCCGCGAGGAGACCGTCCGGCGGCTCGGCGCCCACCGCGCCCGGCTGGCCGCCGCTCTGCTGACGCTGCTCTGCGGTACGGCCGCCACCCTCGCGACGCCCCCGGTACTGGGGGCCGTCGTGGACGCCGTCGCGGACGGGGAGGGCCGGGGCCGCGTCACGGCGCTCGGCGCGGTCCTCGTGCTCGTCGCCGTCGCCGGGGCCGCACTCGGCTACGCCGGCGGCCGGATGCTGGTCGTCCTCGTCCAGGGCGTGCTCGCCGCGCTGCGCGAGGACGTGTTCGAGACCGCGGTGCACCTTCCGGCGAGCACGCTGGAGTCCTCGGACAGCTCCGATGTCGTCTCCCGGGTGACCCGCGACGTGGAAGCGGTCTCCGAAGCCGCCTCCGACGTGCTTCCCGACGTCACCGACGCGAGCTTCACGATCGGCCTGAGCCTGGTCGGCCTCGCGGTCCTCGACATCCGCCTGGCCCTCGCCGGCCTGGTCTGCCTGCCCGTCCACATCCTCGCGACCCGGCAGTTCCTCGCCCGCTCGCACCTCGTGTACGCGGACATCCGCCGGCTGGAGTCCACCCGCGGCCAGTCCGTCATCGAGGCGGTGCACGGCGCCGAGACGATCCGGACGTACCGCTCGCAGGACCGGCACCTCGGCGCGCTGGCCGCACACAGCGAACTGGCCATCGCCCGGCAGCGCGACGGCGTACGGCTGCGCAACCGGTTCACCGGCCTGCTCAACGCGGCGGAGTTCCTCGGCCTCGCGGCCGTACTCGTCACGGGATTCGCGCTGCTGGGTTCCGGCGCCGTCTCGGTGGGCGCCGCCACGGCCGCGGCCCTCTACTTCCACCGCCTCTTCGGCCCGGTCGGGGCGCTGCTGGGGAGCCTGGACGACATCCAGCGGGCGACGGCCGGGCTGTCGCGGCTGGTCGGCATCACCGACCTGGGCCGGGCCGGTGCCGGGCGCGGGCGGTGCGGCGCGGGGGACGCGCGCCACCGCCCGGCGATCGACGCCAAGGGCGTCTCGTTCTCGTACGACGGCACCCGCGACGCCCTGCGCGACGTCTCGTTCCACGTGCCGCCGGGTTCGAGCCTGGCGCTCGTCGGCGCCAGCGGCTCCGGGAAGAGCACCCTGGCCCAGCTGATCGCCGGGCTGGCCGAACCCGACCGGGGCGAGATCACCGCGGGAGAGGCGGCGGCCGGACGGGTCCCGTCCCGGTACCTGGTCACCCAGGAGATCCATCTGTTCCGCGGCACCCTGGCGGACAACCTGAGGATCGCCCGGCCCACCGCCACCGACGACGAGCTCCGCCGGGGACTGGCCGAGGCCGGGGCCGGCTGGGCGCTGGGGACGGAGGCGGGGCTCGACACCGTCCTCGGCGCGGGAGGCACCCCCGTCGACGACGGCTCCGTCCAGCACCTCGCGCTGGCCCGCGCGCTGATAGCCGACCCGGACGTCGTCGTCCTCGACGAGGCCACCGCCCAGTCCGGCCAGCAGACCCGCGGCCCGCTCCAGCAGGCCCTGGAACGCGTCACCCGCGGGCGTACCAGCGTGATCGTGGCGCACCGCCTGGAGCAGGCGCGCGACGCGGACCGCATCCTCACCCTGCGCCGCGGCGAGGTCGTCGAGCAGGGCACACACGAGGAACTGCTGGCGTCCGGGGGCGAGTACGCGGCCCTCTGGCAGGCCTACACGGCCAGAACCGGCCTGCCCCGGACGACCGCGGACGATCCCGCGCGACCGAACCGACCCACCCCCTGACCCCACCCGAAGGAGCAGCACCCATGACCATCCACCGCGCAGTGGTGGCCCGCGTACGGCCGCTCACCCCGACCATGGCCCGCATCACGTTCCACGGCGAGGGCCTCGCCGCGTTCACCTCCACGGGCGTCGGCGACGAGTACGTCCGGCTGTTCCTCCCGCACGGTCCCGACCGGACCGACGTCTCGCTGCCCGACCCGACGGAGAACGGCGGCTGGCGGACCCCCGAGGGACGGCCCGAGGCCCCGGTGCGCACGTACACCGTCAGGTCCGTCCGTCCGGAGGCCGGCGAGATCGACATCGACTTCGTGCTGCACGGCCACGGGACGGCGTCCGGCTGGGCCGCCGCCGCCCGCCCCGGTGACGTCATCGGCCTCAACTCCCCGACCGGCCTCTACCGCCCCCCGGCCGACCTCGCCCGGCAGGTGCTGGTCTCCGACCTGAGCGGTCTGCCCGCCGTCGGACGCCTCATCGAGAACACCCCGGACCACGTCGCCACCCGGGCCGTCCTGGAGGTCCCCGCCCCGTCCTGCGTCCAGCCGCTCCCGGACCGGCCCGGTGTCCGGGCCACCTGGACCTACGGCGGCAACGGCCACGGCCCCAGCCGGCTGGCCGAACTGGTCGAGGCCGCGATCCCGCCCGGCACGGACCTGACCGGCGGTTACGTGTGGGTCGCGGGGCAGACGGACGCCCTGCGCGCGGTGCGGCGCTACCTGCGCGGGGAACTGCGGCTCCCCGCCGAACGCTTCAAGGTCGTGGGCTACTGGATGCCGGACGGCGAGTCCTGGACCCGGCGCTACGAGGCCCTGCCCGCCGCCGTCCGGTCCGAGCTGGAGAGCATGTGGCACGACCCGGCCGACGAGCCGGAGGACCTCGCCATCCGCTACGAGGACCGGCTCAGCACGCTCGGTCTGTGACCCGCGCCGGTCACGGCTGCTGCGGCACGGCCAGCGCGATCCCGAGCGGCGTCCGCTCGTACAGCACCTGGTGCCCGTACCTGCGCGAGGTCAGCAGCCCCGCGGACCGCAGCACCGACAGGTGCTCGGAGACGGAGGACGGCGCGAGGGCGAGCCGGTGGGCGAGCGCGGTGGTGCCGGCCGGCTCGTCGAGCGCGCACAGGACGTCCGCGCGGGCCCGGCCCAGCAGCCGGGCCAGCGCCTCCGGGGTGCGGTCGCCCGGTTCCGTCCAGAGTCCGCCGATCCCGCGTGCCGGATAGATGACCGCGGGCAGCCAGGGAGCCTCGAACCCGCCGACCACGTTCGGCCAGGCGAACACGCTCGGCATCAGCACGAGGCCCTGCCCGCCGAGCACCCGGGAGTGCCGGCCGGCCGTGCGGGCGATGGTGAGCGTCGAGTCCGCCCAGCTCAGCTGCGGGTTCAGCTCGCTCAGCAGCCGCTCGAAGCCGACTGCCGCGAGCCGCCGCGAGTGATACGCCACATCCGCCTCCAGCAGTGCCCGCAGCCGGGGCCAGTGCGGCTCGATCAGCGCCTGCCAGGCCCGCTCCAGCAGATCGGCCAGCTCCCGCACGGTCCGCGCCGGATCGGCCAGCAGCGCCCGCCCGGCGGGGGAGTCCAGCGCCCCGGGCCGTTCCGACAGCGCCCAGGCGATGTCCTCCCGGGCCAGCGCCGGATCGACCGCCCGCACGCCCGCGATCTCCTCCTCGAAGGAGGAGATCGGCCCCAGCGGCGGCGGGCAGAAGAAGTCGGGGCTGTGACCGCGCTCGTTCATCAGCAGCCACAGCGGCCCGAGGTCGAGGCCGGCGGCCGCGTGCCGGATCCGGCGCAGCCACGGCAGGTGGTAGCCCTGCCGCTGCGGTGTGGCCAGCACCCGCACGGCGGCCTGGGTCTCCCCGAGCGGGGAGAGCGCGAACCGGCAGCGCAGCAGATCGCTCTCGTCGAAACGCAGATGGAACGGCATGCGCGGCCTCGGGAAGATTCGGGTGGGACCGAAAGTCTACGGACCGCGTGCCGGGTTCCCGCAGGCTGCGTCCATGCCGAGAGACACCGATCCGCCGACGGGCGGCCACCCACCCCGCGACCCGGAGCGCGCCGGTTCCCCTGACCCGAGCGAACCGGCCGCGCTCCGGGCCCCCGCGGCCCCTGTCCACGGACCGGGACCCGGCGGGGCCCCCTCCCGCGGCTACCGGGCCGTCTTCGCCGTCGTCGAGTTCCGCGCCGTCTTCGCCGCGCATCTGCTCTCGCTGCTCGGCGTCGTCGTCAGTGAGCTCGCGCTGACCGTCCTCGTGTACGACCTCACCGACTCCCCCCTGCTCAGCGCCCTCACCTTCGCGCTCGGCATGCTCCCGTACCTCGTCGGCGGCACCCTCTTCGCGGGGATCGCGGACCGCTACCCCGCGCGCCGGGTCCTGGTCACCTGCGACCTGGTCTGCGCGGGCTGCGTCGCCGTGATGGTGCTCCCGGGCACCCCCGTCGCCGGACTGCTCCTGCTGCGCTGCCTGGTGGCCGCCGTGTCGCCGGTCTTCACCGGGACCAGGATGGCCGCGCTCACCGACATCCTGGGCGAGGGCGACCTCTTCGTCCTGGGCCGCTCGCTGCTGCGGATCGTCTCGCAGAGCGCGCTGCTGGCCGGTTTCGGGGTGGGCGGGCTGCTGCTGGCGGTGGTCTCGCCGCGCGGTGCGATCACCATCACCGTCGCCACCTTCCTCTGCTCCGCCGCGCTGCTCAGGTTCGGCACCCGGGACCGGCCCGCCCGCACCACGGGCGAGGGCGGCGGCACCCTGCTGGGGGAGTCGCTCGCGGGCGCCCGGCTGGTGCTGGGCCACCGCCGGATCAGGGCCTTGCTGCTGCTCTTCTGGCTGCCCCCGGCGTTCGTCGTCGCGCCGGAGGCGCTGGCCGCCCCCTACGCCGACGAGATCGGTGTGGGCAGCGCCGCGCTCGGGCTGCTGATGTGCGCCATGCCGGTCGGCTCCATCGCCGCCGAGCTGTACACGGGCGCCGCGCTGAGCCCCCGTACCCGCTCCCGCGTCGTGCTGCCCCTCGCCGGGGCCGGGCTGCTGCCCCTCGTGCTGTACGGGTTCCGTCCCGGAGTGGCCCTGGCCGCCGTCGCGCTGGTGCTGGCCGGCGCGGGTTCGGCGTACGTCATCGGGCTCGACCAGTGGTTCGTCGAGGCGGTCCCGGACGAGCTGCGCGGGCGGGCCATGACCGTGCTCACCGCCGGACTCATGACGCTCCAGGGCGTCGGCATGGCGCTGGCGGGCCTGGCCGCCGAGTTCTTCCCGGTGCACCGGGTGGTCGCGGGGGCCGGGGGGGTGGGCACGCTGTGCCTGCTGCTGCTCGTCGCGGAGGTCCGCAGAACCGCGCCCGCTCCCGGTATTCGGACCGAAGTTCGAGACGGGGCGGACCAGCATGTGACCAATGGGTAAGGTCGATGCCGTGCCGAAGCCGCTCAGTCTCCCCTTCGATCCCATCGCCCGCGCCGACGAACACTGGCAGCAGCGCTGGGGCCCAGTGCCCTCCATGGGTGCGATCACCTCGATCATGCGTGCGCAGCAGATCCTGCTCGCCGAGGTCGACGCGGTGGTCAAACCCTACGGACTGACGTTCGCGCGGTACGAGGCGCTGGTCCTGCTCACCTTCTCCAAGGCCGGAGAGCTGCCGATGTCCAAGATCGGCGAGCGGCTGATGGTCCACCCCACGTCCGTCACGAACACCGTGGACCGGCTGGTGCGCTCCGGCCTGGTCGACAAGCGCCCCAACCCGAACGACGGGCGGGGCACGCTCGCCTCGATCACGGACAAGGGCCGCGAGGTCGTCGAGGCGGCCACCGAGGACCTGGTCGCGATGGAGTTCGGACTCGGGGTGTACGACGCCGAGGAGTGCGGCGAGATCTTCGCGCTGCTGCGGCCGCTGCGGATCGCCGCCCAGGACTTCGAGGAGATCTGAGCGGGTCCGCGGAGGGCGGGGTTCCGGGCCCGGCCCGCTGCAAGATCGCCCCGGACGTCCGGTTAGGCTCGATGGCATGAAACGCAGTGTGCTGACCCGATACCGGGTGATGGCCTACGTCACCGCCGTCATGTTGCTCGTGCTCTGCACCTGCATGGTCTTCAAGTACGGCTTCCAGACCGGCGAGGGCCTGACGCTCGTCGTCTCGCAGCTCCACGGCGTGCTCTACATCATCTATCTGATCTTCGCCTTCGACCTCGGTTCCAAGGCGAAGTGGCCGATGGGCAAGCTGCTCTGGGTGCTGATCGCCGGCACGATCCCGACGGCCGCGTTCTTCGTCGAGCGCAAGGTCGTCCGCGAGGTCGAGCCGCTGCTCGCGGACGCCGCCCCGGTCACCGCGAAGGCCTGACCGCAGCCGGTCCGAAGCCTGGCCGGAACCGCCCCGCGCAAAGCGCCGGGCGGTTTGCCATCGACATTTACTAGGACGTCCTAGTAAATTCATATGTATGGACGCTGACGCGATCGAGGAAGGCCGCCAACGCTGGCAGGCCCGTTACGACAAGGCCCGCAAGCGTGACGCGGACTTCACCACGCTCTCCGGGGACCCGGTCGAGCCCGCCTACGGCCCCCGGCCGGGGGACGCGTACGAGGGCTTCGAGCGGATCGGCTGGCCCGGTGAGTACCCCTTCACCCGCGGGCTCTACCCGACCGGCTACCGGGGTCGCACCTGGACGATCCGCCAGTTCGCCGGCTTCGGCAACGCCGAGCAGACCAACGAGCGCTACAAGATGATCCTGGCCGCCGGCGGCGGCGGCCTCAGTGTCGCCTTCGACATGCCGACGCTGATGGGGCGCGACTCGGACGACCCCCGCGCGCTGGGCGAGGTCGGCCACTGCGGGGTGGCGATCGACTCCGCCGCCGACATGGAGGTCCTCTTCAAGGACATCCCGCTCGGTGACGTCACGACGTCGATGACGATCAGCGGCCCCGCCGTGCCCGTCTTCTGCATGTACCTGGTCGCCGCCGAGCGCCAGGGCATCGACCCGGCCGTGCTCAACGGCACGCTCCAGACGGACATCTTCAAGGAGTACATCGCGCAGAAGGAGTGGCTCTTCCAGCCCGAGCCCCATCTGCGCCTCATCGGTGACCTGATGGAGCACTGCGCCCGCGACATCCCCGCGTACAAGCCGCTCTCCGTCTCCGGCTACCACATCCGCGAGGCCGGAGCCACGGCCGCGCAGGAGCTGGCGTACACCCTCGCCGACGGCTTCGGATACGTGGAGCTCGGCCTCTCCCGGGGACTGGACGTCGACACCTTCGCACCCGGCCTCTCCTTCTTCTTCGACGCGCACCTCGACTTCTTCGAGGAGATCGCCAAGTTCCGCGCCGCCCGCCGGATCTGGGCCCGCTGGATGAAGGAGACGTACGGCGCGAAGACCGACAAGGCGCAGTGGCTCCGCTTCCACACCCAGACCGCCGGAGTCTCGCTCACCGCCCAGCAGCCCTACAACAACGTCGTGCGCACCGCCGTGGAGGCGCTCTCCGCGGTCCTGGGCGGCACCAACTCCCTGCACACCAACGCCCTCGACGAGACCCTCGCGCTCCCCTCGGAGCAGGCCGCCGAGATCGCCCTGCGCACCCAGCAGGTGCTGATGGAGGAGACCGGCGTCGCCAACGTGGCCGACCCGCTGGGCGGTTCCTGGTACGTGGAGCAACTCACCGACCGGATCGAGGCGGACGCCGAGAAGATCTTCGAGCAGATCAGGGAGCGCGGCACCCGGGCCCACCCGGACGGACAGCACCCGATCGGCCCGATGACCTCCGGCATCCTGCGCGGCATCGAGGACGGCTGGTTCACCGGCGAGATCGCCGAATCCGCCTTCCGCTACCAGCAGTCCCTGGAGAAGGGTGACAAGAGGGTCGTCGGAGTCAACGTCGCGCACGGCTCGGTCACCGGCGACCTGGAGATCCTGCGGGTCAGCCACGAGGTCGAGCGCGACCAGGTCAGCGAGCTCGCCGGCCGCAGGAGCGGCCGCGACGACGCCCGGGTGGGCGCCGCGCTGGACGCGATGCTGGCCGCCGCCCGCGACGGCTCCAACATGATCGCCCCGATGCTCGACGCGGTACGGGCGGAGGCCACCCTCGGCGAGATCTGCGGGGTGCTGCGCGAGGAGTGGGGAACCTACACGGAGCCGCCCGGCTTCTGACAGATAGTTGGTAGTTACAGGTGTCACCTCCAGGGGCCCGGGTAGGCGCAGCCGCGATACTCGTACCCCTCTGGAGGCAACACCGTGAGACTGTCCGGGAGAATCACAGCGGCCGCGGGCGCCGCACTCGCCGTACTCGGAACGCTGCTGGTCAGCGGTTCGACGGCGGTCAGCGCCGCACCGGCACCGAAGCCGAGGGTGCAGGACGCCTTCGACTCGCTCGGCCCGGATGTGAAGGCCGCGAAGCTCTCCGGCGGCCGGACCGCGCACTACATCGACGAAGGACGCAGGGGCGGCACCCCGGTCCTCTACATCGGCGGCACCGGAACCAGCGCGCGGGCCGCGCACATGACCGACTTCTTCCGGTCCACCCGGGAGTCGTTCGGCCTCCGGCTGATCTCCGTGGAGCGCAACGGCTTCGGTGACACGGAGTACGACCCCTCGCTCGGCAAGGCCGACTTCGCGAAGGACGCCCTGGAGGTCCTGGACCGGATCGGCGTCAAGAAGGTCTCGGTGATCGCGATCTCCGGCGGCGGCCCGTACGCCGCCGAGCTCGCCGCCCGCGCCCCCGGCCGGATCAAGGCCCTCCACCTGGCCGCCGCGCTCCCGCCGTACGGCGAGAAGGCCGCGTACTGCGGTCTGAGCGACGACGCGCTGGCCGACGCGGTCAAGGACTCGATAGCCGACCCGCGCTCCTGGTGGGCGTTCCCCGACGACAGCGCCGTCAAGTCCATCCCGGGCTTCGCCGACACCGCGTACGAGGAGGGCGCCCGCACGTACAACCAGCGCGGCCAGAAGTCGGATCCGGCGCCGCAGGTGCACGAGCAGAAGCTCTACTGCCAGCGCCCCGGCCCCGACCTGTCGAAGCTGAAGGCGCCCGTCTACCTCTACGGCGGCGACAAGGACACCACCGTCCCGCCGGCCAGCCTCGCCACCTGGCGCAAGGCGCTGCCGGTCACCCCGGTGGTCCGTACGTACGCCGACTCCGGCCATGACGTCCAGTACCGCCACTGGGACCAGATCCTGGTGGACCTGGCCGGACAGGGTGACCGCACCGTCGTCTGCCACAACGACCACACCAAGCTGATGACGCCGAAGAAGGCGGACCGCCTGGTCTCGGCGGGCAAGGCCACGCTGGGCAGCTGCGCCTGGCAGAAGTAGCCCGAGGGGCTATCCGGCGGCGGATAGCGCCGCTTTCGACGGGCCGCCGCGTCCGTCACCAAGGCGCGTACCTCCGCCGCCGAGGCGGCTGCGACGCTCAAGGCCGAGGCCAACCATCGGATACGACCGGCAGGCCACCAGCGACGCCGCAGCGGCAGCCACGGCCACCGGTTACGCGGCCGATGCCAGCCTGAGCGGCTGCCTCTGGGCAGCGAGCAACTTCATCCCGGGCAAGAAGACCGCCGACGCGGTGGACGCGGTACGCGCTCTCGACGCGGCGATGAAGACCGGAGTGGGCGTCGGTGACGCCTACCGGGTCCTGAAGAACCTCGATCTCGACCCCGCGGTCCTCGCCAACCTGGAGCGTCAGGCCAACACCGCTCAGGACCTGTTCACGTCCTGCGCCAGGAACAGCTTTCCCGGCGACACCCGTGTCCTCATGGCCGACGGATCCCACCGGACCATCAGTTCCGTCCGGGTCGGTGACCGGGTGCTCGCTACCGTGGACCCACAAGGGACGCGGTGGCTTCGTCATGTACACCGCCCACCCGAACTGAGAGCGACCATGACAGTGCATCGATCCGACTGGGACTTCGGCCTCAGCAGGCTGACCAAGTTCTTCGCCGGGCCGTGGTCCCACGAGCGGACCGTCGATCAGACCATCGCGGACGCGGCTGCGGGGCACACGGACGAGCCGCCCGGAGCGGCCGCCTCGGCGATCCTGAAGGACGCCGTCCGGCTGGAGAAGTCGTCGCTGCCCACCGAGGTGATCGCCACGGTATGGACGGTGTCCTCGGACGGGGGCTACGACCTCGCCTATTTCGGCATCGACGGACGGGACTGGCTGCGTCGGGTCGTGGCTGTCTGCTCCGGGCAGATGCGGCAGGCCGATCCTGCCCGGGTGCCGTCCGTCGAACCGGTCAAGCCCGCCGAGGAGTCGGTGCACGTGGTCGTGGAGGTCATCAGGTCGGTGGCACCGGCCCTGGCGGCCAAGGCCGCCACGTTCCACGGCCACGAGGCCGACGACGTGGTCCGGGGTCTGGAACTGGTCGCCACCGAGGTCGATCCCGACCTCGGTCTCCGGCTCCTCCTTCGCGTGCTGAACGCTTGTCGGGTGCCGATCTCCGACGCCCAGTACGCCCGGTACGAGGCCCTCGGCGAGGCGTTCGGCTACGGGCGGTTCCATGTCTCGGACGTGGAGCATCTGACCCGGTTCTGAGCACGGCACAAGAAAAGGGGAACGGCGCCCCGGGGTCCTCAGCCCCCGGGGCGCCGTTCCGTTGCCGCCTCACGGAGGTCCGGGGTCAACCCTCGGCGGCCGCGCCCAGCCCCGCCAGCAGCAGCAGGGTGAAGCGCCGGGCCCAGTCGGCATCGACGGGCTCGGCGCTCACCAGTGCCCGGTGCACCACCGCGCCGGCGATCACATCGAAGATCAGGTCCGCCGTCAGGGCCGCCGCGGCCTCGTCCTGCTCCACCGGCAACTCGCCCCGGTCCTGGGCCCGTCGGCGGCCCTGGAGCACGAGGCGCTTCTGCCGGTCCACGATCGAGTCGCGGATCCGGGTCCGCAGCGCCTCGTCACGGGTCGACTCCGCGACCACCGCCATCAGCGCGGTCTGGGTCTCCGGCCGCTCCAGCAGCGCGGCGAACTGGAGCACCACCGCCTGCACATCGGCGGACAGGCTGCCCAGATCGGGGAGTTCCAGCTCGTCGAAGAGGACCGCGACCGCGTCCACGACCAGTTCGTTCTTGCCCGCCCAGCGCCGGTACAGCGTCGTCTTGGCGACCCCGGCCCGCGTCGCCACATCGCCCATCGTCAGCTTCGACCAGCCGAGGTCGACCAGCGAGGCTCTGGTGGCCTCCAGGATCGCCTCATCGGCCGCGGCATTGCGCGGGCGTCCCGTTCGTGCGGGTTTGGGGTGGCTGCGGCTGAGCATGACGCGACCATACCCGTCAGTAGCTAAATTCGACCGGCCCCGCCGGCCGTGAGACAGATCACCGGGTGGTCCTGTTCAGCAGGGGGCATGGCCAGTTACGCTACGGGTCGTAGCGTAAGGACGACGGTTGGGCCGTCGTCGCGCGACGGACGAACGACAGCCACAGGCGCCGGGTGGGGACCGGGCGCCGAACCGGGTCTTTCAGGGGCCCTCGGACCGTGTCTGTCCGTACACCTCGCACACCGGCGGGGGTCGCGGACGGGCGCGGTTCACGTATCGCTTTCCGGATCGGTGTGCCAAGGGGGGAGGATGTACGCATGCAGCCTAGGAACATGTCCATGAGCGGCGTCGTCGACCTCGCCGCGGTGAAGGCGGCCGGTGAGGCCAAGGCGAAGGCGGAGCAGGCCCGAGCCGAGTCCGCCCGCCAGGGCGGCCCCGCCGCCGTACCCGCTTCCTCCCTCGTCTTCGATGTCGATGAGGCGGGCTTCGAGAGCGACGTACTGCAGCGCTCCGCCGAAGTCCCCGTCGTCATCGACTTCTGGGCCGAGTGGTGCGAGCCGTGCAAGCAGCTGGGACCGCTCCTGGAGCGGCTGGCCCAGGAGTACAACGGCCGCTTCGTGCTGGCCAAGGTCGATGTCGACGCCAACCAGATGCTGATGCAGCAGTTCGGGATCCAGGGCATCCCGGCGGTCTTCGCCGTCGTCGCCGGACAGGCGCTGCCGCTCTTCCAGGGCGCGGCCCCCGAATCCCAGATCCGGCAGACCCTGGACCAGCTGATCCAGGTCGGCGAGGAGCGCTTCGGACTCACCGGCATCGTGGTCGACCAGGACGCGGCGGCTCCCGACGCCGGCGCGCGGGAGCCCGCCCCGATGCCCGCCGGGCCGTACGACGCCCTGCTGGAGGCGGCCGCGCAGGCGCTGGACGCCAATGACTTCGCCGGTGCCGTCCAGGCGTACAAGAACGTCCTCTCCGACGAGCCGGCCAACAGCGAGGCCAAGCTCGGCCTCGCCCAGGCCGAACTCCTGGCCCGCGTCCAGAAGACGGACCCGCAGCAGGTCCGCGAGGACGCCGCCGAGAATCCGGCCGACGTGCCGGCCCAGCTGGCCGCGGCCGACCTGGATCTGGTGGGCGGTCATGTCGAGGACGCGTTCGGCCGTCTCGTCGAGACGGTCCGCCGGACTTTCGGTGACGACCGGGACCGGGTACGGGTGCGGCTGCTGGAGCTGTTCGAGGTGATCGGCCCCGACGACCCCCGGGTCGGCGCCGCACGCACCGCTCTCGCCCGCGTCTTGTTCTGATCTGACAACACGGCCGCGACTCCTTGTGGGAGTCGCGGCCGTTTTCGCGTCAGAGCGATAAGAGAAGCCCGCGCTTTACCAAATCTTGATAAAAGCAACGGCTGTTACTCCGAGTAAATCACCCGCTGGGATCTGTCCGGCTTCGGCCGCCAATGCCGTGATTCGTCTGTGAGCTGTGGGCAACCCTGTGTGGCCGCTCGGTGCCGCCCGGTCGTGGCCGGGTTATCGCGCCGTTACCAGTGAGTAACGAACCCCCTTGTGCCACGGCCGCGAATGGACCACGATCGGCCACGCTCGGTCCAATAACGTCAGTCCGGCTGCCAGTCGGTGCGGCGGCTCCGTTGGGTCCCCACCGGGCGGGCCGGCGGCAGTGGCGCCGGCTCCGGACAGGGGGGTTCCTGCATACCCGCAGGGCCTGTCCGAAGAGGTTGCGCGAACGCGTGGCCAGTGGTTGTCGCTCGGGGGTGATCGCCGGTGTTTCGGGCGCGGTTCCCGTTTCCGTCCGCCAGCGCTCTCCTTTCCGAGGACGTAGCACTTCTCCCATCCCGCGTCGGGCAGGATGCCAGGCCGGAGATGTACGTCCGAGAAGGAGGAAAAGTATGAGTTCCCAGGTTCGCGGTGGCACGAGATGGAAGCGTTTCGCCGTCGTCATGGTGCCGAGCGTCATAGCCACCGCCGCGGTGGGTGTCGGCCTGGCGCAGGGCGCGCTCGCCGCTTCGTTCAGCGTGTCGGGGCAGCAGTTCAAGGTCTCGGCCGCCGAGCTGAATGGCGAGAACTTCGTCCAGTACGGCAGCATCGCGACGGAGGACGGCGCCGACCCCACGAAGGAGGGCAAGGCGCACGCCGTGGCCGTCTCCGGGTTCAGCCACGCCACCATCAGCAAGATGTGCCAGTCGGTCGTCACCCCCAACCTGCCGTTCGGGCTGGGCAGCGTGACGCTGCGGCTGACAGCCGGTGACCCGGCCAAGACCAATGGCAAGCTGGTTGACGCCACGGGTCTTTACCTCGACGTCTCGGATCTCAACGCTGACGCCGAGTTCGGAAATATCGACATCGGTGTGCGTGCGGGCGATCTGGCGAACCCGGGCATCCAGCCCAAGGCCGGGAAGTACGTCAACCCGAACGGGTTCTCGCAGCGGGCCGAGACCGCCAAGCTGACGGGCGTGAGGCAGCAGGCGTGGGCCACCACGGCAGGCACGTTCAAGCTGCCGGGTCTGCACCTGGCGTTGTCCAAGGGCGTCAACGAGTGCTACTAGGGCATGTTTCGAAAGTAGCGTCGTCCGCCCGTAGGGCGGGCGTGCCAGGCGTTGCCACGCAGACGGGACTTTCGAAACACGGCCCAGGGCACTAGCCCGGGCGGTCGGGGGCGCGCAGCGGGTCCCCGACCGTCCACCCTTCTCCTTCTCACAGCAGTACCGGTTCCCAGGGAGCTGTTTTCCATGAGCCCCGAATCCCAAGGGCAGAACGAGCACTACCTCTCCGTCGCCCGGCGAGGCTTCCGCACCTGGCGGGGTGACCGGCCGTTCTGGGCCGGACTGTTCACCATGCTGGGCGGCGCGCCCATCATGTACTTCCCGTACGCGAACATGCACCTCGGCAACGTGACGTTGGCGATGTCCACCACGGCCGGCGCCGGTTCGCTGATCATCGGTGTCCTGCTCGTCACGCTGGGCCTGACGATGTGGTTCCACAGCATCGTCCGGGTGTTCGCCGGTGTCGCGGCGATTCTGCTGGCCCTCATCTCCATACCCGTCGCCAACATCGGCGGCTTCGTGATCGGCTTCCTGTTCGCCCTGATCGGCGGCGCGCTCTCCGTGTCGTGGGCCCCGGGCGAGACGTCGGCGAAGGAAGAGCCCGCGCCGGCCGCGGCCGCTCCCGCCGAGGAGGCCCCGGGCATCCTCTCGTTCGCGAAGGGCGGGCCGCTTCCCGAGGGCGCGCTGCACGGGGCGGGCGTTCCCGAGCAGCAGGCCCCGTACGACACGACGGCCGAGGCCGAGGGCGGGAGGCATCGTGCGGGGTGACGACAAGCAAATGAACCGCTCGGACGAGAGCGGGCTCCAGGAACACAGGGGCCCCCGGCACGCCGCCCCCAGGAAGTCGCTGCTGACGAAGCTGCACATGCCCTCCGGCAAGAAGGCGTTCGCGCTCGCGGCGATGCCGACGGCTGTCTTCGTCGGGATGGGGCTCACCCCCAGGCTCGCGATGGCCGACGACAACACGGACATCCCGTTCGCGCCCGGCCCCTGTGTGACCCGCTCCGACGAGCCGAGCGAGTCGCCGTCGCCCTCCGCCTCGGAGACGAAGAAGCCGTCCCCGTCCGCCACGCCGAGCGGCAAGGCCACACCGGACAAGGGCGACGGGACGACGACCCCGAAGCCTTCGGCTACCCCCTCCGGGAGCGCCTCGGGCGACACGGAGGCGGATTCCGCGAAGAAGGTCGCCGACTCCCCGGCCGAAACGCCGAGCGCGAGTCCGTCGCCCACCAAGTCGAAGAACCCGCTCGACCCGCTGGGACTCGGTGACGCGCTCAAGGACCTCTTCGACGGACCGGACAAGGAGACGGCCAGTCCGTCCCCGAGCGCCACCACCGCCTCCCCGAAGCCGTCCGCGAGCGACACGGACAAGTCCTCCGACAAGTCCTCCGACAAGGCGGCGGACAAGTCCGCCGGCAAGCCCGTCGAGAAGGCCACGGACGCGGCGGAGGAGACGGCCGACAAGACCGCCGAAGCCATCCGCGAGGCCGCGGGCAAGGCTGGCAAGCCGGTCGAGGAGCTGGACAAGGACGTCAAGGGACTCGACCCCAAGAAGGACGAGGACATCCCGGACGGCGCCAAGCCCTCCTTCCCGTGCCCGACCGCCGACCCGAAGGCACTGGCCGACGCCGATCTGGAGCAGGGCATTCCCCGCCTCCCGAACGACCCGTGGATCCTGGAGAGTTCGTTGCTCACCCTGAGCGGACTCGACTACAAGGGCATCGTGGAGGTGCGGAAGGGCGACGGCTCCACGAAGAAGGTGCTGAAGTTCACCGCCTCCTCCGTCGACATCAAGGACCTCCACCAGCTCACGGTCGGCCCGCAGCCGGGCGTCACCGGCCATGTGAAGGCGCGGCAGGGCTCCCACTCCACCATCGAGGACGGCACGGTCACGATGTACACGGAGGAGCTGAAGGGCAACCTCTTCGGCCTCATCCCGATCACGTTCAGCCCCGAGACCCCGCCGCCGATCAACGTGCCGTTCGCCTTCTTCACCAAGGTGAAGGTGACCCAGGCGGGCCAGTTCGGCGGGACGCTGACGGTGCCCGGCCTGCACAACTACTTCACCCAGGGCGGCTGACACACCCCTGACCCGTGCGGGAGCCGCACAACGACTGTGGGCCGGACCCCCTATCTCAGGGGTCCGGCCCACAGTCATGTCTGCGGCGGAGGCCGTCAGTCGCGGCCCTGGCCGCCCACGTGGTGCACGCGCACCATGTTGGTCGTGCCGGGGACGCCGGGGGGCGAGCCGGCCGTGATGACCATCGTGTCGCCGTTGCTGTAGCGGTCCAGCTTCAGCAGCTCCGCGTCGACCAGGTCCACCATCGCGTCCGTGGTGTCCACGTGCGGCACCACGTGGGCCTCGACGCCCCAGCTGAGGGCCAGCTGGTTGCGGGTGGCCTCGTCCGTGGTGAAGGCCAGGATGGGCTGGGCCGCGCGGTAGCGGGAGAGGCGGCGGGCGGTGTCGCCGGACTTGGTGAAGGCGACCAGCGCCTCACCGTTCAGGAAGTCCGCGATCTCGCAGGCCGCGCGGGCGACCGAACCGCCCTGGGTGCGGGGCTTCTTGCCGGGCACCAGCGGCTGGAGGCCCTTGGAGAGCAGCTCCTCCTCGGCGGCGACGACGATCTTCGACATCGTCTTGACCGTCTCGATCGGGTACGCGCCGACCGAGGACTCCGCGGAGAGCATGACCGCGTCCGCGCCGTCCAGGATCGCGTTCGCGACGTCGGACGCCTCGGCGCGGGTCGGGCGGGAGTTGGTGATCATCGACTCCATCATCTGGGTCGCCACGATCACCGGCTTGGCGTTCCGGCGGCAGAGCTCCACCAGGCGCTTCTGCACCATCGGGACCTTCTCCAGCGGGTACTCGACGGCGAGGTCGCCACGGGCGACCATCACACCGTCGAACGCCGCGACGACGCCCTCCATGTTCTCGACGGCCTGCGGCTTCTCGACCTTGGCGATGACGGGGACCCGGCGGCCCTCCTCGTCCATGATCTTGTGGACGTCCTTGACGTCGCCGGCGTCGCGCACGAAGGAGAGGGCGACCAGGTCGCAGCCCATCTTCAGGGCGAAGCGGAGGTCGTCGATGTCCTTCTCGGACAGGGCCGGGACGTTGACCGCGGCACCCGGCAGGTTGATCCCCTTGTGGTCGGAGATCACCCCGCCCTCGATGACGATGGTGTGGACCCGGGGGCCGTCCACGGAGACGACCTTCAGCTCGACGTTGCCGTCGTTGATGAGGATCGGGTCGCCCTTGGCGACGTCTCCGGGCAGGCCCTTGTAGGTCGTCCCGCAGATCGACTTGTCCCCGGGGACGTCCTCGGCGGTGATGACGAACTCGTCCCCGCGGACCAGTTCGACGGGGCCCTCGGCGAACTTCGCCAGGCGGATCTTCGGGCCCTGGAGGTCGGCGAGGACGCCGACCGCCCGGCCGGTCTCGGCGGCGGCCTTGCGGACCCGGTCGTAACGACCCTGGTGCTCCGCGTGGGAACCGTGACTGAAGTTGAATCGGGCCACGCTCATGCCGGCCTCGATCAGAGCGACGAGCTGCTCATGGGAGTCGACGGCGGGGCCGAGGGTGCAGACGATTTTGGAACGGCGCATGAGGCGGATCCTATCGGTTTGTTTCACTGCGGAATATTCCGGCTGGTGGAAGATACAAAAGGGCGCGGGGGTGCTCAGTTGTCGACCAGTGCGTAGGTCTGGCCGGCGATCTCCAACTCCTCGTCCGTCGGTACCACGGCGACCGCGACCCGGGCGTAATCCGGCGAGATCAGCCGGGGTGCGCCGGACCGTACGGCGTTGAGATCCGCGTCCACCACCAGGCCGAGCTCCTCCAGGCCGGCGATCGCAGCCTCCCGTACGGGGGCGGAGTTCTCACCGACCCCCGCCGTGAACACCACGGCGTCCACCCGGCCGAGGACCGCCGAATAGGCGCCGATGTACTTCTTCAGCCGGTGGACGTAGATGTCGAAGGCGAGGGCGGCCCGTTCGTCGCCCGCGTCGATCCGGCGCCGGATCTCCCGCATGTCGTTGTCACCGCAGAGTCCGACCAGACCGCTCTTCTTGTTGAGCAGGACGTCGATCTCGTCCGCCGACATTCCCGCCACCCGCTTGAGGTGGAAGGTGACGGCCGGATCGATGTCCCCTGATCGCGTACCCATCACCAGCCCCTCCAAGGGGGTCAGTCCCATCGAGGTCTCCACGCACCGGCCGGCCCTGACCGCCGAGGCCGACGCCCCGTTGCCCAGGTGCAGCACGATGACGTTGACCTCCTCGGGCGTCCTGCCCAGCAGCTCGGCCGTCTTGCGCGAGACGTACGCGTGCGAGGTGCCGTGGAATCCGTAGCGCCGGATCCGGTGCGCGTCGGCCGTCTCGACGTCGATCGCGTACCGGGCCGCGTACTCCGGCATGGTGGTGTGGAACGCGGTGTCGAAGACCGCCACCTGCGGCAGATCGGGACGCAGCGCCTGCGCGGTGCGGATGCCGGTGATGTTCGCCGGGTTGTGCAGTGGCGCCACCGGGACCAGGCGTTCGATCTCCTTCAGCACCTCGTCGGTGATCACGGTCGGCTCGGTGAACCGCAGCCCGCCGTGCACCACCCGGTGGCCGATCGCCGCCAGCTCGGGGGAGTCCAGGCCGAGCCCGTCGGCGGCCAGCTCCTCCGCGGCCGCCCTGAGCGCCGCGTCGTGGTCGGGGATCCGGCCCAGGCGCTCGCGGCTCTCGCCACCGCCGCCGGTCAGCGGGGTGTGCACCAGCCGGGACGTCTCCTCGCCGATCCGCTCGACCAGCCCGGAGGCCAGCCGGGAGTGGTCGCGCATGTCCAGGAGCTGGTACTTCACGGAGGAGGAGCCGGAGTTGAGGACGAGCACCCGGCTCGCCCCCTCGACTGCGGCGGCACCTTCGGTGGTGGTCATGCGGGTCGCTCCTCGCCCTGTGCCTGGATCGCCGTGATCGCCACGGTGTTGACTATGTCCTGCACCAGCGCGCCCCGGGACAGGTCGTTGACGGGCTTGCGCAGCCCCTGGAGGACCGGGCCGACGGCGACCGCTCCCGCCGAGCGCTGCACGGCCTTGTAGGTGTTGTTGCCGGTGTTCAGGTCCGGGAAGATCAGGACCGAGGCCTGGCCCGCGACCTCGGACCCCGGCAGCTTCGTCGCGGCGACGCTCGGCTCCACCGCGGCGTCGTACTGGATCGGGCCCTCGATCATCAGCTCCGGGTGGCTCGCGCGCACCCGTTCCGTCGCCTCGCGGACCTTGTCGACGTCGGCGCCCGTGCCGGAGGTGCCGGTCGAGTAGGAGAGCATCGCGATCCGGGGCTCGACACCGAAGCGGGCCGCGGTCACCGCGGACTGCACGGCGATGTCCGCGAGCTGTTCCGCGTCCGGGTCCGGGTTGACCGCGCAGTCGCCGTACACCAGGACCTTGTCGGCGAGGCACATGAAGAAGACGGACGAGACGATCGAGGCTCCCCCAGAGGCTTCGCCCTGGGAGGTACCCCCCTGCTTCGTCTTGATGATCTCGAAGGCCGGGCGGATCGTCGCGGCCGTGGAGTGCACCGCCCCGGAGACCATGCCGTCCGCGAGCCCCTCCTGGACCATCAGGGTGCCGAAGTAGTTGACGTCCGCGACGACGTCGTACGCGAGCTCGACCGTCACCCCGCGGTGGGCGCGCAGCTGCGCGTACCGCTCCGCGAAGCCCTGGCGCAGCTCGGAGGTCTGCGGGTCGACGAGCTGGGTGTCTGCCAGGTCGATGCCGAGGTCGGCGGCCTTCTTGCGGATGACGCCGGGGTCACCGAGGAGGGTGAGGTCGCAGACGTCGCGCCGCAGCAGTACGTCGGCGGCGCGCAGTACCCGTTCCTCCGCGCCCTCGGGCAGGACCACCCGGCGCCGGTCGGCGCGGGCCTGCTCCAGGAGTTCGTGCTCGAACATCATCGGCGTGACCCGGCCGCTGCGGGCGACCGAGATCCGGTCGAGGAGCGCCCCGGTGTCGACATGCCGCTCGAAGAGGCCCAGCGCCGTCTCGGCCTTGCGCGGCGTCGCCGCGTTCAGCTTGCCCTCCAGGGCGAAGAGCTTCTCGGCGGTGGGGAAGGAACCGTCGGCCACCGCGACGACCGGGGTGCCCGGAGCGAGCCGTGCGGCCAGCGTGAGTATCTCCTCGCCGGGACGCTCGTTCAGCGTCAGCAGGACGCCCGCGATGGGCGGGGTCCCGGCGCTGTGCGCGGCCAGCGAGCCGATCACCAGATCGGCCCGGTCCCCGGGCGTCACCACCAGGCAGCCCGGCGTCAGCGCGTTCAGCAGGTTCGGCAGCATCGCGCCGCCGAACACGAAGCCCAGCGCGTCCCTGGCCAGCCCCGCGTCGTCGCCCAGCAGCACCGTCGCGTCCAGCGCCGCGGTGATCTGGGCGACCGTCGGCGCCGAGAGAGCCGGATCGTCGGGCAGCACGGAACAGGGGACGGGCAGCGTGGCCGCGAGCCGCTCCGCGATGACCTCGCGGTCCTCGGAGGCCACCCGGTTCACCACCATCGCGACCACGTCGCAGCCCAGCCCGGCGTACGCGCGGTACGCGTTGCGCGTCTCGGCCCGCACGGACTCCGCGCTCTGGTCCTGGCCGCCGACCACCGCGATGACCGAGGCGCCGAACTCGTTGGCGAGGCGGGCGTTGAGGGCCAGCTCGTCCGGGAGCTGGGTGGCCGCGAAGTCGGTGCCGAGGACGAGGACCACCTCGTACTCCTGGGCGACCCGGTGGAAGCGGTCGACGAGCCGGGAGACCAGTTCGTCGGTACCCTGCTCCGCCTGGATCGCGGACGCCTCGTGGTAGTCGAGGCCGTAGACCGTCCCCGGGTCCTGGGAGAGCCGGTAGCGGGCCCGCAGCAGCTCGAACAGCCGGTCGGGGTCGTCGTGGACCAGCGGACGGAACACCCCGACCCGGTCCACCTGGCGCGTCAGGAGCTCCATGACTCCCAGATCGACGACCTGGCGGCCGTCTCCCCGGTCGATCCCGGTCACGTACACGCTGCGCGTCACGCGTGCTCTCCCGTCCTTGACTGGCAGGTATGGGTGATATCGCCTGTTTGACGATACCTGCGGGGGCCGAGGGGCCGCCCGCCGGGCGAAAATCCCTCTCCGCGGCCCCGGAGCAGCCGGGAGCGCGAGGTACGTACCTGGCATGGGACAATCACCGTGGCTCACCGTACGGGGGATTGTGTAGTTACCGCCGGACAGGCCCTAGCGAGCAGGAGATAAAGCACGATGCGCATCGGAGTTCTCACCGCAGGCGGCGACTGCCCAGGCCTGAACGCAGTGATCCGCTCGGTCGTGCACCGTGCCGTGGTGGGTCACGGCGACGAGGTCATCGGATTCGAGGACGGGTTCAAGGGGCTCCTGGACGGCCACTACCGTCCCCTCGACCTCAACGCGGTCAGCGGCATCCTCGCCCGCGGCGGCACCATCCTCGGCTCCGCCCGGCTGGAGCGCGACCGGCTCCGCGAGGCGGCCGAGAACTGCGCCGAACTGAGCCGCCGTTACGGCATGGACGCGCTGATCCCGATCGGCGGCGAGGGCACCCTCACGGCCGCCCGGATGCTCTCGGACGCCGGTATGCCCGTCGTCGGCGTACCGAAGACCATCGACAACGACATCTCGGCCACCGACCGCACCTTCGGCTTCGACACCGCGGTCGGCGTCGCCACCGAGGCCATAGACCGGCTGAAGACCACCGCGGAGTCCCACCAGCGCGTCATGGTCGTCGAGGTGATGGGCCGCCACGCGGGCTGGATCGCGCTGGAGTCCGGCATGGCCGGCGGGGCGCACGGCATCTGCCTGCCCGAGCGGAAGTTCCAGGTCGAGGACCTGGTCAAGATGGTCGAGGAGCGGTTCGCACGCGGCAAGAAGTTCGCCGTCATCTGTGTCGCGGAGGGCGCGCACCCGGCCGAGGGCTCGATGCCGTACGCCAAGGGCGCGATCGACCAGTTCGGCCACGAGCGCTTCCAGGGCATCGGCAACCGCCTCGCCGTCGAGCTGGAGACCCGGCTCGGCAAGGAGGCCCGGCCGGTCATCCTCGGCCATGTGCAGCGCGGCGGCACGCCGACCGCGTACGACCGGGTGCTCGCCACCCGCTTCGGGTGGCACGCGGTGGAGGCGGCGCACCGGGGTGACTTCGGCCGGATGACGGCGCTGCGCGGCAACGACATCGAGATGGTGCCGCTCGCCGACGCGGTGACGCAGCTGAAGCACGTTCCGCTGGAGCGGATGCACGAGGCCGAGTCGGTCTTCTGACCCGAAGCCGGTCTTCTCGACCCCGGGCCGAGGCCGCTCCTGCGGCCTCCCCGGCCGAAGGAGTGCGACCGGGGCCCGGACCGCGCCGCTGATCAGGTGGGGCGAACCGGGCTGCGCCGGCCGGCGGGGCCGAGCGGGCGCCGGTCACTTCTCCGTCGTCCGCCAGAACCGCGCCACGATCTGGGCCAGGAACGCCCGGCCCGCGTCGCCCGTCGCACCCTCCCGTTCGGTGCCGGTACTGCTCCAGCTCAGCGTGGACACCATCAGCGCCTGGTACTCGGAGTGCAGCTGCTCCAGGACGCCCTGGAGCAGCCGCCGGTCCACCGGCGCCACCTTGGCGACCGGCTTCACGTACGCCTGCCAGCGCGTCGTCACGGCGCTGCGCAGCAGCTCGGCCAGCTCCTCGTCCCGGCCGGTCGCCGTCACGAAGTCGGCTGCCGTCAGCCCCAGCGCCTCGGTGAGCGCGGCGGACTGGCGCTCGTTGCCCCGCCACCGCCCGGACTCCTCCATGCGCAGATACGCGGACGTGGCCAGCCCGACCTGCCCCGCCAGCTCGTCCGGCGACAGCTGCCGGGCGACCCGGTGCTCGCGCAGGGTCCGGGCGGCGGTCAGGAGTTCACCGGGCGCGCACCACAACACGCCTGCGAGCGCCGTGAGTTCGTACTCGCTCGGCAGGGCGAGCCCGCGCTCCCAGGCGGCTACGGTCTCGGCGCTGATCCGGAGTCCGTACTGGGCGCCGAGGCCGTAGGCGACATGACCGGGAGCCATTCCCAGGGCCTCGCGCAGTCTGCGCGCGGCGGGGGCGTTGAAAGGCGGGGTGGGGTGCACGGCCCTACCGTAAGAGGTCGGAGGCGGTCTGACTACGGTGTGTTCCACCCAGGCCACGGCTCGTAGGAATCTCCTAGGCGTACGGGACGGACCCGCGGCCCGGTCAGCGGGCCTCCGCCACCCACCGGTAGTGCAGTTCCGGGCGCCCGATCTGTCCGTACTGCGGACTGCGCACCGCGCGCCCCGCGGTCACCAGGTGCTCCAGGTAGCGGCGCGCGGTGATGCGGGAGATCCCCAGCTCCACGCCCGCGGCGGCGGCCGTCACCCCGTCCGGGGCCGAGCGCAGCGCGCGGGTCACCGCCTCCAGCGTCGGGCCGCTCAGCCCCTTCGGCAGCCGGGCGGGCTGCGGGGAGCGCAGCGTGGCGAGCGCGCGGTCCACCTCGTCCTGGCCGCTCGCCTCACCGGCCGCCGCGCGGAACTCCGCGTAGCGGACGAGCCGGTCGCGCAGGGTGGCGAAGGTGAACGGCTTCAGTACGTACTGGACGACGCCGAGCGACACCCCCTCCCGCACCACGGCCAGATCGCGGGCCGAGGTCACGGCGATCACGTCGGCCGTGTGGCCGGCGGCCCGCAGCGAACGCAGCAGGTGCAGACCGTGCCCGTCCGGCAGATAGAGGTCCAGGAGCAGCAGATCGACCGGCGCGCGCTCCAGCGCGCGTACCGCCTCCGCGCGGGAGTGCGCGACCGCGGCCACCGCGAATCCCGGCACCCGGTCCACGTACAGCTGATGGGCGTCGGCGGCGACCGGATCGTCCTCGACGACCAGCACCCTGATCACGGGGTTCATGTGGACCTGCTCCTTCTCGCGCCGCCGTCGGGCAGCGGCAGCCGTACGGTGAACTCCGCGCCGCCGTCCGGCCCCCGCTCCAGTGTGACCGCGCCGCCGTTGCGGTGCACGGCCTGCTGTACGAGCGCCAGGCCGATCCCGCGGCCGGCGCCGTGCGTCGACCAGCCGCGCCGGAACACCTCCGCGGCGTCGGCCGGATCGACGCCGGTCCCGTTGTCCGCGACCCGCAGCAGGAGTTCGCCGTCCCCGGCGAGTGCCGTGACGGTGACCCGGGCGCGTGCCGGGCGGCGCGGGGACGAGGTGCGCCGGGCGGGGACGGCGCCCTGGGCCGGGACGGTGTCCGGCGGGCCGGCCACCGCCTCCGACGCCGCGTCCACCGCGTTGTCGATCAGGTTGCCGAGGACGGTCACCAGATCGCGCTGCGGCAGCGACGCGGGCAGCGCCCCGTCGTCGATCAGGCTGTCGTCCGCCAGCACCAGCTCCACGCCCCGCTCGTTCGCCTGCGCCGCCTTGCCCAGCAGCAGGGCGGCCAGCACCGGTTCGGCCACCGCGCCGACCACGCGGTCGGTCAGGGCCTGCGCCAGCTCCAGCTCCGCCGTGGCGAAGCCGACCGCCTCCTCGGCCCGGTCCAGCTCGATCAGCGACACCACCGTGTGCAGCCGGTTCGCCGCCTCGTGGGCCTGCGAGCGCAGCGCCTGCGTGAAGCCCCGCTCCGAGTCCAGCTCACCGGAGAGCGCCTGGAGTTCCGTGTGGTCGCGCAGGGTGACGACGGTGCCGCGTCGCTCGCCGCCCACCACCGGACGGGTGTTGACCACGATCACCCGGTCCGCCGTCAGATGCACCTCGTCGACCCGTTCCTCCGAGGCGAGCAGCGCCCCGGTCAGCGGCGCCGGCAGATCGAGTTCGGCGACCCGGCGCCCGACCGTACCCGGTGCCAGTCCCAGCAGCTCCCGCCCCGCGTCGTTGATCAGGGCGATCCTGCGCTGCCCGTCGAGCATCAGCAGCCCCTCGCGCACCGCGTGCAGCGTGGCCTCGTGGTAGTCGTGCAGCCGGCTCAGCTCGGAGGCGTTCATCCCGTGGGTGTGCCGGCGCAGCCGGGCGTTGATCACGTAGGTGCCGATGCCGCCGAGGGCCAGCGCCGCACCCGCCGCGAGCCCCAGCGCCCCCAGCTGCGCCCGCACCTGTGTGGAGACCCGTTCGACCGTGATGCCCGCACTGACCAGCCCGACGATCCGGCCGCCGTCCCTGACCGGTGTGACGACCCGGATGGAGGGGCCGAGCGTGCCGGTGTACGTCTCCGAGAACGTCTCCCCGCGCAGCGCCCGCGCGGTGTGCCCGAGGAAGGTCGCACCGATCTGACCGGTGTCCGGGTGCGTCCAGCGGACCCGGTTCCGGTCCATGATCGTGACGAAGGCGACCCCGGTGTCCCGGCGGGCCGCTTCCGCGTACGGCTGGAGCACGGCCGAGGGGTCCGGGGTGCGGATGGCCTCCCGTACGGAGGGTGAATCGGCCACCGACAGCGCCACCGCCCGTGCCTGCCGGGTCGCGGTCTCGCGGGCCTGCGCGCTGCCGGAGGCGTACGCGAAGAAGGCGCATCCCGCCACCACGGCCGCCACCAGCACCACCTGCATGGCGAAGAGCTGACCGGCCAGGCTGCGCGGGCGGGCACGGGGAAGACGCATGAGCCACAGTCTGCCTGGCCGAAAACCTATGAACGAAATGCACGTAACCGAGACCGGCGTCACAGGGCGCGGAATAGTCGCCGGGGCCCCCAGGGACGGGGGAGGGACAAAGAAGAGCCGAGGAGACCCTCGTGGCAGTGGCCGCCGCCAAACGGGACCGAACCAAGTATCTGTATCTCGCCGTGATCGTGGCGGTGGGGCTCGGCATCCTGGTGGGCCTTGTCGCCCCGGATGCCGCCGTCGAGCTGAAGCCGATCGGGACCGGCTTCGTCAATCTCATCAAGATGATGATCTCGCCGATCATCTTCTGCACGATCGTGCTGGGGGTCGGCTCGGTACGCAAGGCGGCCAAGGTCGGCGCCGTCGGCGGCCTGGCCCTCGGCTACTTCCTGGTGATGTCGACCGTCGCCCTGGCCATCGGCCTGGTCGTCGGCAACATCCTGGAGCCCGGCTCCAGCCTCCACATCACCGAGGCGACCCGCGCCGCGGGCGAGGCGCAGGCGGGGGACAGCGAGTCCACCGCGGACTTCCTGCTCGGCATCATCCCCGACACGATGGTGTCGGCCTTCACCTCGGGCGAGGTCCTGCAGACCCTGCTCATCGCCCTGCTCGCGGGCTTCGCGCTCCAGGCCCTGGGATCGGCCGGTGAGCCCGTCCTGCGCGGAATCGGCCACCTCCAGCGGCTGGTCTTCCGCATCCTCGCCATGATCATGTGGCTGGCCCCGGTCGGCGCGTTCGGCGCGATGGCGGCCGTGGTCGGTGAGACCGGCGTGGACGCGCTGAAGTCCCTCGCCGTCATCATGGTCGGCTTCTACATCACCTGCGGGCTCTTCGTGTTCCTGATCCTGGGCACGATCCTGCGCCTGGTGGCCGGACTCAGCATCTTCTCCCTGCTGAAGTACCTCGGCCGGGAGTTCCTGCTCATCCTCTCCACCTCCTCGTCCGAGTCGGCCCTGCCCCGGCTGATCGCGAAGATGGAGCACATGGGCGTCAGCAAGCCCGTCGTCGGCATCACCGTGCCGACCGGCTACTCCTTCAACCTCGACGGCACCGCGATCTACCTCACGATGTCCTCGCTCTTCATCGCCAACGCGACGGGCGACCCACTGAGCATCAGCGAGCAGATCTCGCTGCTGGTCTTCATGGTGATCGCTTCCAAGGGCGCCGCGGGCGTCACCGGCGCCGGCCTCGCCACCCTCGCGGGCGGCCTCCAGTCGCACCGGCCCGAACTGGTCGACGGCGTCGGCCTGATCGTCGGCATCGACCGCTTCATGAGCGAGGCCCGCGCCCTGACGAACTTCGCGGGCAACGCGGTCGCCACGGTCCTGGTCGGCACCTGGACCAAGGAGATCGACCGGGAGCGGGTCGACCAGGTCCTCTCCGGGGCGCTGCCGTTCGACGAGACGATGCTTTCGGACGAGGGCCCCGCAGAGCCGCACGTCCCCGGGGCGAGGGGCGGCGGCGAGGAACAGCCCTCGCTCGCGAAGGCGTAGGACCCCCACGCGCGCGGGGCCGGTACGGAGCTTCCGTACCGGCCCCGCGCGCGTCCGCCCTCCAGCCGCCCTCGTACCTGCCTCGCCGCCCTTGCCCTGACGCGGACGTCAAGGATTACCGTCGGAACATGCGAATCGGGGAGCTGGCCGAGCGGGCCGGGACGACGACGCGGACTCTGCGCTACTACGAGTCGCGCGGGCTGCTGCCCACGCGGCGGGCGGAGAACGGGTACCGCACCTACGACGAGGGCGATCTGCGGCTGCTCCAGCAGATCCGGACCCTTCAGGACTTCGGGTTCGACCTGGAGGAGACCCGGCCCTTCGTCGACTGCCTGCGGGCCGGCCATCCGGCCGGCGACTCCTGCCCGGCGTCGCTGGCCGTCTACCGGCGCAAGCTCGGTGACCTGGACGCGCTCATCGGCCGGCTGCGGTCGGTCCGCACGGAGGTGGCCGCCCAGCTGGCCCGCGCCGAACTGGAGGCGTCCGCGGAACTGCCCGGCGGCCCCGAACCACGATGCGAACTGAACTGGGAGGACGACACATGATCCAGGTGGACGGCGTGGCCGAGGTCACCGACGAGACGTTCGACGCGGAGGTGCTGGGGGCCCCGCTCCCCGTGCTCGTCGAATTCACCGCCGACTGGTGCGGACCGTGCCGCCAGCTCGCCCCGGTGCTGGGGGCGATCGCCGCAGAGGAGGGCGAGCGCGTCAGGATCGTCCAGATCGATGTGGACCGGAACCCCGGGATCACCTCCAGGTACGCGGTGCTGGCGATGCCGACCCTGATGGTGTTCCGCTCGGGCGAGCCCGTGAAGTCGATGGTCGGCGCCCGGCCGAAGCGCCGGCTGCTCCAGGAGCTCGAAGAGGTGCTCCCGGCGGCGGTCTGAGAGGCCGTCGGGCAGTCTCCCGCCGGACTGTCCGACGGCCTGTGCGTCAGACCCCGCCCGGGGCGGGCCCGGACGCCTGCGCGACCCAGCAGGCGACCTCGGACTCCGCCGCCGCCCCCGGCGCCCGCAGCAGAACCGGCTCGTCGGTGCGGCAGCGGTCGACGGCGAGCGGGCAGCGCGGGTGGAACCGGCAGCCGGGCGGCGGGCTGCCGGGGTCCGGGACCTCGCCCGCCAGCGCCTCCGGCCGTGCGCCCCTGCCGTCCGGTACGGGAACGGCGGCCAGCAACGCCCGGGTGTAGGGGTGTCGCGGCGCGTTCCAGATCTCCTCCACCGCGCCTGTCTCGACGACCCGGCCCAGGTACATCACGACCACCCGGTCGGCCAGAGCGCCCACCACGGCGAGGTCGTGGGAGATGAAGGCGAGCGCGATCCCCTCCTCCCGGGAGAGGTCACGCAGCAGATTCGCCACGGCTGCCTGGGCCGACGCGTCCAGGGCGGAAACGGGTTCGTCGGCGACGATCATCTCCGGCCGGGAGGCGAGCGCACGGGCGATCGCCGCGCGCTGCCGCTGGCCCCCGGAGAACTCGTGGGGGTACTTGTCCGCCGCCCCGTCCGGCAGACCGACCCGGCGCAGTGCCTCGGCCGCCTCGCGGGCCGCCTCCGGGCTGCGGCGAGGGTGCCGGACGCCATGCGCCCGGTCGCGGGCGACCACCACCTCCCGGATCTGGGCGCCCACGGTACGGCGGGGGTTGAGCGAGGCGTTCGGATCCTGGAACACCATCTGGAGCGGCAGCAGGTCCGAGTCCCGGCGGCGCCGCCCCAGCGCGCCGATCCGCGCGCCGCGGAAGGAGACCGAGCCCGAGTGCGCGGGGGCGAGCCCGGTGACGGCACGCGCCAGCGTGGACTTGCCGCAGCCGGACTCGCCGACGATGCCGACGATCTCACCGGGGGCGACCTCCAGGCTGACCCCGGCCAGGGCCCGCATCGGGGGCTGCCCCTTGCGCGGGTACTCGACGACCACGTCGTCGACGCGCAGCAGTACAGCCGCCGCGGGGTCGGAACTCGGGCTCATGCTTTCCTCCCAGAGGGGGTGTCGCCCGTGGACCCGGATCCGGCCAGCACGCAGGCGACGGTACGGGTGGGCGAGAGGGACACCGGTGAGGGGCGGTCACGGTCGCAGCCGGCGAGCGCCGCCGAGCAGCGGGGATGGAACGGGCAGCCGGTGGGCAGCGCGCCGGCGGCGGGCGCCGAACCGGGAATGGGCCGCAGGGGCACCGCGTGGCCGACGGCCGAGCGCTGTCCCAGAGCGGTGTGCGGCAGGGCGCTCAGCAGCCCCTGTGTGTAGGGGTGCCGGGGCGCCCCGATGACCTCGCCCACCGTGCCGGTCTCGACGACCCGGCCCGAGTAGAAGACCACGATCCGGTCGGCCACGGAGGACAGGACGCCGAGGTCGTGCGTGACCATGGCGACGGCCATGCCGGTGTCGCGCCGCAGTTCGTCGAGGAGACCGACGATCCCCGCCTGGACGGTCACGTCGAGGGCGGTCGTCGGTTCGTCGGCGATCAGCAGGCGGGGCCCGCAGGCCAGGGCGGAGGCGATGGCGATGCGCTGGCGCATGCCGCCGGAGAACTGGTGCGGATAGCGGGCGGCGGCCGAGGCCCCGCCGGGGATGCGGACCAGGTCGAGCAGTTCGACCGCGCGGGCCGCCGCCTGTTTGCGGCCGATTCCCCGGTGCCGGCGGACATGGTCGGTGATCTGGCGGCCGACGGTGAGCATCGGGTGCAGCGCGGACGACGGGTCCTGGAAGACGACGGCGATCTCCCGGCCGCGGATGCCCTCCCACTCCTTGTCGGGCATGGCGACCAGCTCACGCCCGTCGTAGCGGACCGAACCGGTCACGGTGGCGCGTTCGGGGCCGAGGCCGACCAGGGTCATGCCCGTCACCGTCTTGCCGCTGCCGGACTCCCCGGCGATGCCGAGGATCTCCCCGGGGCGGACATCGAGGTCGACGCCGTCGACGAGCCGGATGCCGCCGCCGGCCCCGGGCAGGGTCACGGTCAGCCCACGTACCCGCAGCAGGGGTTCGGCCGCCGCGCCGGAACCGGCCGTCACGGGAGCCGTCGCCGTTCCGGTGCGGGCCGTGCCCGTACCCGCCCGGGAATCGAGCGGCGTGCCGGGACCGAGGAGGTTGTCGCGGCTCATGACCGTTCTCCAGCCGTCGAGAGCTTGGGGTCGAGCCGGTCCCGCAGAGCGTCCCCGAGGACGTTGAAGGCGACCACGACCGTGACGATGGCGAGCCCCGGGACGACCGCGAGCCACCACTGGTTGAAGTACTGCGAGGCCTCGGAGATCATCGATCCCCATTCGGCGGCCGGCGGCCTGGCACCGAGCCCGAGGAAGGACAGCCCGGCGAGCAGCAGGATCGCGCCGCCGACGTCGAGCATGGCCAGGACGAGGAGCGAGCCGGCGACGCCGGGCACCAGGTCCACCATGATCGAGCGGACCGAGCCGACCCCGGCGAGCCGGTTGGCGTGCACGAAGTCCGACTCGCGCAGCGAGAGCACGGTGGACCGCACCGTGCGCGCGTATCCGGGCCACCAGACGAGGGCACCCGCGAGGACGGAGTTGGGCAGTGACGGGCCGAGCGAGGCGGCCACCGCCATCGCCAGGATGATCACCGGGAAGGCGAAGACGACATCGGTGACGCGCATCAGCACCTCGTCGACCCAGCCGCCGAAGAACCCCGCGACGAGCCCGACGACCGTGCCGATCACGGCGGTCGCCGTGATGAGCAGCAGGCCGACCGGGACGGACAGCCTGGCGCCGTACAGCACGCGGGAGAGTACGTCGCGCCCGGCGGGGTCGGTGCCGAACCAGTGCGCGGAGGAGGCGCCTTCGAGGGGCACCGCGCCCTGGTCGAGCGGATCGTACGGCGCGAGCACGGGGGCCAGGAGGATGACGATCAGCCACAGGAGGAGTACGCCGACGGCGATGCCCTGTGCGGGGTTGCGGCGTGCCCAGCGCCAGGCGCCGGCCACCCGTCCCGTACGGCGGCCCGGTGCGGTGACCGGGGTGGGAATGGCGGTCATGAGAGGCGGATCCTCGGGTCGAAGGCGGCGTACAGCAGGTCGGCGACCAGGTTGACCACGACGAAGACCAGGGCGATGAGGATGGATACGCCCATCACGGCGGGCAGGTCGAGGTTGGTCGAGCTGCGGAAGGCGTACTGGCCGATGCCGTTCCAGGAGAACTGCTGCTCGATGTAGACGGTCGCGGCGAGCAGCAGGCTGAAGGAGAGGGTGGTGGCGGTGATCAGCTGGCCGGACGCCGAGCGGACCGCGTAGCCCCACAGAACACCACGCCCGCGCAGTCCCTTGGCCCGCCCGGCCTTGACGAAGTCGGACGACAGCGACTCCAGTACGGCGCTGCGGGTGAAGCGCAGCACCATGCCGATGACGGACAGGGCGAGGACCGAGGCCGGCAGGACGAGATGGGCGACGGCCGAGGCGAAGGCGTCCAGGTCGCCGGTCAGGAGTGCGTCGGCCGTGTAGAAGCCGGTGATCTGGTCCGGTGGATCGAGTGCGGGGGCGAGCCGCCCGGAGCCGGGCAGGACGCCGAGGTTCCTGACGAAGAGCACGGCGGCGACCATCCCGATCCAGAAGGTGGGCAGCGAGACGCCGGTGAGCGACAGGGTGCGGGCGGTCCGGTCGAGCCGGCCGCCGCGCCCCTTCGCGGCGAGCACACCGAACAGCACACCCACGACGAGGGCCATCACGGTGGCGACGACGACCAGTTCGAGGGTGGCGGGAAGCTTCTCGGCGAGGTCGTCCAGCACCGGGCGCTGGGTCTGCTGCGAGGTACCCAGGTCTCCGGTGAGCAGCTTGCCGAGGTAGGAGGCGTACTGCACCGGCAGGGACCGGTCGAGGCCCTGGTCGGCACGGTAGCGGGCGACGATCTCCGGATCGTCGAGGGCGCGCTGGCCGAGGTTGGCGGTGGCCGGATCCGCCGGTACGACGGAGCTGAGCAGGAAGGTCACCAGAGTGACGCCGAAGACGATCAGCACCGAGGAGGCGACGCGGCGCAGTGCGTACGCCAGCAGGGGCGGCATCCTGCGGCGGGCACGGGGAGCGTCCGGCGCGGGAACCGGGGGGCCCGCCGGGGCGAGGGCCGTTCCGGGGACGGTGCCGGGGGCGGTGTCGGTCATCGGGTCACCCCTCCGAGCGGCCGAGCGCGGCCAGATCGAGGTAGTAGAGCGGGTTGCGGACCAGTCCGCTGACCTCGGACGAGGCGACGGTGACGAAGTTCGGCTCCAGGAGCGGGACGAAGGGGCCGTCCTCGTTCATCGCGCGGTTCCACGCCGTGTAGGCGGTGAGCCGCTCCCGCTCGTCGACCGATCCGTAGGCCTCCTTCGTGAGCGCGGCGAGCCGGGGGGCCTCCTTCGCCGGCCAGTGCACCCGCTTGGAGAGGAAGTCGCCGGGCGCGAAGCCGAGGACGTTCTGCGGGTCGAGGTAGTCCGGCGGGTAGGACCACAGGGCGAGCTGTGTCCTGCCGTCCACGTACCGCTGCAGGGAGGTCGACGTCGGTGAGGGGCGGAGCGTGACGGAGATGCCGATCTTCCCCAGGTCGCTCTGGACGCGCTGGGCCATGACGCCGTAGTCGAGGCCGGCCAGCCGGTGGTAGTCACTGGCGTAGTCGAGGGTCAGCTCGATCTTCTTCAGACCCTGTTCCTTCTTGGCCTTCTCGACGAGGGCGCGGGCCGCCCGGAGGTCGTGGGTGGCGGCGTCAGCCTTGCCGAGTCCTCCGGTGAAGACGGTCGGCAGGATGCCGGTGGCCTGGGTGGAGCCGGGTCCGGCGATCTCGGCGAGGCCCTGGTAGTCGATGCCGAGCCGGATGGCCTTCCGCACGTCGTCGGAGGCGGTGGGGAGGTTCTTCGCGCGGCTGACCGCGAGGTAGAGCACCTCGGCCGCCCGGCTGTTGTCGACGGTGAGGTTGCCGCCGTGCAGGCCCTTGGTCTGCAGCGCCGAGATGTCGAGGGCGATCTGTGAGTCACCCGACTGCACCCCGAGCAGCTGCTGCTGGGCCGACGGCACGTTCCGGATGATCACCCTGGGGTACGCCGGCGCGTCACCGGCGTACTCCGGGTTGGTCTCCAGGACGATCTGCGAGGAGTTGCTGTAGCTCTTCAGCCGGTACGGCCCGGAGCCCGCGGACGCCGTGTTCAGCCAGGCCTCGGCCGAGTCCTCGGTGACCGCGTTCTTCGCGTCGGTGCCGCCGTGCGCGCGTACCGCGTCGGCGTTGAGCACCCCGAACTGCGGGGTGACGAGCATGGCGGGCACATCGGCGCGGGGGGCCTCGGTGGTGAGGACGACGGTCCGCGCGTCCTTGGCCTCGACGGAGATCCCGGCCATCAGGAAGGCGGGGCTGGCGTCCACGTGGCGCAGCCGGTCGAAGGAGAAGACGACGTCGCCCGCCTCGACGGGGGTGCCGTCGGAGAACCTGGCGTCGTCCCGCAGCGTGAACGTCCAGGACTGCCCGTCCTCGGAGTTCGACCACGACGAGGCCAGGCCGGGCACGGGCGTACGCAGGTCGTCGCCGCGGTAGGTGGTCAGCGTCTCGTACAGGGCGTGGTCGACGAGGTAGTCGGTGGGCTGGTAGACGCGGGCCGGGTCGATGGACTTGGCGTTGAAGGCCGTGTCGACGACGAGGGTGTGGCGCGCCGTCTCCACGGAGACGCCGGCGGTCGCGCAGGAGGTGAGCGAGGCCGTCAGGGCGGCGGCCAGGGCCAGCGCGGTGGGGGTACGCCGCCGGGGCCGGGCCGGCGGGGCGCCCGCCGGCGGACTGCTGAAGCGGTGGGTCATCGGAGTCTCCGCTCGGAGAGACGGGCAGGGAGGAGGCGGGGGAAGCCGCTCCTGGGCGGCATCCCGGGGTGGGGCACGCCCCGGGTGCGTCCGGCAGTCGGGAGGCGCCCTCGGCGGGCGGGCCCGGCGGGTGACCCCGCCGGGCCGGGTGGTCAGGCCGAGGCGGGCACGGGCGGCGGGCCGGCCTGGAGGTCCACGTCGATGGTCTGCCGGTACAGGCGCAGCCAGTTGCCGCCGCACAGCTTCTCGACCTCGGCGGCCGAGAAGCCGGCTCTGGCCAGCCCGGCGGGGATGCTGCCGAACTGGGCGGCCGTCTCGAACCACTCCGGGTCCGGCACGACCGGCGACTGGCCGGGCTTGCCCGCCCCGTACTCGGGTCCGCGCGTCCAGTGGCCCTTGCGCATCTCCACCATGTGTTCCTCGGTGAGGAAACGCCCGAGATCGGACCCGACGCCGACGTGGTCGACACCGATCCGCTCCACGGTGCGGGCGACCAGCTCGCACCAGCTGTCGACGCTCTCGCACCACTGGCCGGCGATGTTCGGGTACATGGTCAGGCCGAGCACGCCGCCCCGTTCGGCGAGTGCGTCGATGACCTCGGGCCGCTTGTTCCGGGCGTGGTCGAAGAACTCGCGCGGATTGGCATGGTTGACCGCCACCGGGACGGCCGAGGCGTGGATCGCGTCGTACGAGGTCCGGTCACCGACGTGGGAGCAGTCGACGAGGACTCCGCAGCGGTTCATCTCCTCGACGGCGTTGCGGCCGAAGCGGGTCAGACCGGCGTCGGTGGTCTCGTAGCAGCTCGCGCCCAGGGTGTTCTGGATGTTGTACGTGAGCTGCATGACCCGCAGGCCCATGCGGGCGAACAGCTCGACGTAGTCGAGCCGGTCCTCGATCGGGGACGCGTTCTGGGTCCCCATGAGGACGGCGGTACGGCCCTCGGCGGCAGCCGCCTCGATATCGGCCGTGGAGTACGCGATCCGTATGAGGTCGGCGTTGTCGCGCTCCATTCCGTACCAGTCGGCGAGGGCCTGCATGGTCTCCGCCGCGTTCTCCCAGAACGCGATGGTGTTGGTCACGCAGTCCACGCGCCCGGCGCGCAGCTCCTCGAAGACCGTCCGGTTGAAGACGCCGCACTCAAGTCCGTCGATGTTCATCGCTGTTCTCCGTCGTCGGTGGATGTGATGGCGGTGCCGCCGACGAAGTCGACGTCGTCGGTGAGGTCGGGTTCGATCACACCGTTCTCGTCGACGGCGGTCGCGCCGGCGTGCTTGAGAGAGGTCACCGACTCGGTGGACAGCGCCTTGGCGGAGTCCTCGAACAGCGACCACCACAGGGCGGTGGGGGTCTCCACCCCGGTGCGTACCGCGCGGGCCGCGGGCAGTGAGCCGGTGAGCGGCAGAAGGCGCAACAGCTGCGGTTCGTCGGGCAGTTCGGGTGTACGGCGTTCCATGACGAGGAGCACGCCGTCGCCTGCCAGGGCCTCGGGCAGCGGGGGCAGACCGGCGGCGTGCGCGGTCTCCGCGCCGGCGTCCGTCACCGTGATGACCACGCCCCGGTCGGTGCCCTGGTGCTCCAGCACGGCGGCCAGCGCGGGGTGTCCGATGCGCCCGGCCCACAGGGTGACCCGTTCCGCGGGTACTGCCTGGAGCAGGTCGAGGAGTGCGGGGGCGACGACCAGGGCGCTCTGGCCGAGGCAGTCGACCACGAGCGCGCCCGCCGTCTCGGCGGCGATCTCCACCCGGCCGGAGTTCTCGCGGTCCGCCTCGCCCAGCCCGTCGGCCAGGAACTGGAGTGCGGGCAGCCCGGCGGCCTGGGCGTGCAGCACCAGGTCGCGCACGGCGGGGACGGCGCCGAGCGCGAGGCCCTGGGCCTGGAGCAGGCGCTCCGTGACGAGCCGCAGTTCGCGCGGTGACAGCCGGAGGGTCTCCCGGTCGGAGGCGTTCTGCCAGGTGCGGCCGAGGCGGTCGGCGTCGCCGTCGTGCCCGGAACCGCGGGCGAGCGTGGCGGAGGTCATCGGGAGGCTCCGTTCGAGGTGGCGGGTGCGTCGAGGACGGCGGTGTCGGCGGGGCGCGGTACGGCGGGCCAGAACCACGGGCCGCCCTCGTCGGCACCCCCCAGGTCGGCCGCGGTGGGAGCACCCTGGAAGATCACGCCCCGAAGGTCCCGGCCCAAGTAGTCCTTGGTGCGTTCCAGGCCGTAGAGGGCGGCGTTCGCCAGCCGGATGATCCGGGCGGGCACGAAGGCGGCGTCGCGGATGTTCGTGTGGGGCACGGCGTACGGGAGCCCCGCCAGGGACTGGAGGCGTTCGACGGCTCCCCGCAGCTCGGGGCGGCGGGCCAGCAGCCGTCCGACGGGCAGAGCGGGGTCCTCGGCGGCGAGTACGCCGTCGAGGTGCTGGACCATGCCGGGTACGTCCACGCCGAGATCGACGCTGCCCTCGGGGAGTTCGGCGGTGGCGCCGCACCGGGGCTCCTCCGCGGACCGGGACTTGTACCAGGTGTTGGCGACCGCGCCGGGGGCGGTGCGGTCGACCGCGAGGGCCCAGGCGTAGCGGTCGGCGAGCAGCGCGCGCAGCTCACCTGCGGCCATCGAGCCGTCCCGGCGGAACGTCTCGTCGACGGTGAGCTCCGCCGCGAGCCGGTCGGACTCCGCCGGGTCCAGCTCGGTGAGCACGGAGTTGACCACCTCGGCGGCTTCGGCGCAGACGTCCTCGACGCCGTCGACCAGCTCGCCCACGGTGGGCACCCGGCCGTCCGCCTCGGCCGCGGCGGCGTGCCCGGGGATGGCGTCGAGCACGCGTCGCAGGTCGGCGACGATCCGCTCTGACGGGGTGAAGCAGGTGTACTCGTTGGCGTCTTCGCTCTGGTATCGGACGGCCCGCTCCAACAGGGCGGCCAGCGTGTCCCGCACGCTGGAACCGGGTGCCGCCGCGAGGCCGCGGGCGTGGGCGAGGGCCTGCTCGCGCAGCGAGATCCAGCGGTCCACGAGCACCGGGTGGTTGCCCACCCACAGCACCAGACCGAGCGCGGAGCTGTTGCCGACGCCGAGGAAGCGGCGCACCTGCGGGTCGAGGGCCACGGCCGTGTCCGAGCGCCGGGCGGCCAGCGCCTCGACCAGGTCGGCGCTCAGCTCGCGCATCAGGTAGGCCGACAGCAGCTGAGCGTGGTACGGGACCGCCAAGGGGTGATCGTCGCCGTACGCCAGGAAGCTGCGGGTGCCGAACGTGCCGTTTCCGTCCAGGCCGATATTGCGCATCAGATAGCCGACCCGGGCGAGTGCGGCGGTGTCGGGCTGCCGCCCCCCTGCCAGCGCCTCCACGACGTGCTCGAAAACGCGCAGCGAACGGTTGGCGCGGCACCACGTGAGTGTGTGCCGGGTGGCGCGTCCGTGGTAGAGGCGGGGCATCTCGTTGCGGGTGTGCTCGACGTCCTCCGCGGTGGCGGGACCGTCGAGGAGGGCACCCATCATGTCCCAGCCCAGGTCGAAGATGCGCAGGGTGCGCTCCTGGGACGAGGGCGGGAAGGCGAAGGCCACGAAGTCCATCACCCGGTCCGGTGCGTGGATGCGGTAGACGGCCTCACCGCTGCCGTCCGTCCCGACGGTCAACGAGCGGCGCTCCACGCGCCAGTGCTCGCGGAGCATGCGGTTGACCAGGGAGCGGGCCGACGACAGACGCCCGGCCTGGAGGGCGGCGAGGGCAGCCGGGGTCATGATCTCGGCGGCGGGCCGGCCGCCCGGCCGGGCCGGGGTGGGCTGTGGTGCCACGGGTGGTTCCTTTCGTGCGGGTCACGCGGCGCGCGTCCGCCGCGGGGCGGCGGCGGTCGTCGGCGGACCGGTGGGGCGACGGAGCGGGTCGCGGCCGGTAGGCGGAGGCGGAGAAGAACGGCCCCTGCCAGGCACGCGGAGAACGTTCGGGTGGGTCGCGGCCGCTGGGGGCCGGCCGCAGGAGTGACGCGTCGCGGCGCGGGCACAGCGGGGCACGCCCCGGCCGGGGCGGTGGTGCCGCGGCGAGCGGTGCTGGGGCCGGAGAGGGGGGAGGCGCCGGGTGAAGCGGGCGGTGTGAAGCGGATTCCGAAGCAGAGTCAGGTCAGGGATCGGAGCGGGCGATCACCTGCTTCCGGAGACGATCTTGGTGACGCGGTCCGCGCAGGCCACGGTGTCGGCGGCCGCCGCCTCCGCGTCGAAGCGGACCATCGGGCCGACCACGGACAGGGCCGCCATCGCCCGACGCCTGGCGTCGAAGACCGGGGCCGCCACGGCGACCGTCGGCTCCAGCCGGTTCGGCAGTGAGATCGCGTAGCCGTTGTGCCGGATGTGCTCCAGCTCGGCGTCACCCGCCGTGGCCACGCCCGCGTCCCGCAGCGCCTCCAGGTCGTGCGGGAGCGCCCAGGCGGTGAGTACCCGCCCGGAGGCGGTGTCCGAGATCGGCATCCGGGCCTCGATCCGGGAATCGACACGCAGCAGACGGTCCACCTCGACCCGTTGGACGATCCGCGCCGAGTCGCCGTCGAGGACGGCCAAGGACACCGTCTCGTCGACCAGGGCCGCCAGTTCCTCCATCGCCGCGGTGGCCCGGTGGCCGAGTCCGGCCTGGGCGAACGCGGCGTCGGAGAGCCTGGAGACACGGAGGCTGAGCCGGTAGGTCCCGTCCTCCGCCTGCTCCGCCCAGCCGCCCGCGCACAGCGTCACCAGCTGCCGGTGCACATAACCGCGGCTGCCTCCCGTGCGACGGGCGAGATCGGAGACGCCCACGCCCTGCGGCTCGTCGGCAAGGGCGGCGAGAACCTCCAGCGTCTTGAGCGAGGAAGTGAGGATCTGAGTAACCACTGCGCTGTCTCCTATAAGAGGACACTGTCTCCGATCGAGATGCGTCACTTAAACACCGCACTCGGAGGGCCGTCAATGGTCGTCCGAGGAAAAACATCAGACACCCCATCAGATGCATAGCTGGCGGGAGTTTGCCTTTGAATTCACCTTCTGCACGGCCATTGGCCTAGGAATACAAGAATCCAGAGGGTGTGGTGCACGCCTTGCCCGCGTCTTCCATACGGAGACGTCCGAAGCACCGGCGTACTGCCGGAGTGGTCCGGACCTCGATCCGCACGGCCTCCGCCCGAGTCCGCGGAGTGGCGCGCGCCCCCTCAACACCGCGGAAACATTGATGTACGGTCCACTCGCATGCGCACCCGACTAGTTCTCGCGTGGACCTCGGCGGTGACCGCCGCACTCGCTGTCGCCGCCGCGGCCGGCCCCGTGGCAGCCTCCCCGGCCGGTCGCGTGTCCGTGACGCCGACGGCCCGCTGCCCCCAACTCTCCGACGCACTCCCCTGGTACGGCGACAACCGCGCCCGGTTGCAGCGCGTGATCGACGAGCGCGGCAGCTGCCGCGGCAGGGGCGGACCACGCCCGGTCGCGGCGTTCGACTGGGACAACACCATCACCAAGAACGACGTCACCGACGCCACCATCAGCTGGTCCCTGCGGCACGACAAGATCCTCCGGCCCGCCCGCTGGAAGGACACCAGCAAGTGGCTGACCGACACCGCGGACAAGGCCCTCACCGAGGCCTGCGGCACGGACGTCGCGGTGGGAGCGCCCCTGCCCACCTCCACCGACGCCCGCTGCGCCGACGAGATCCTCCAGATCCGCGAGGACGGCACCACGATGAGCGGCGAGGCCGCCTTCGCGGGGGAGTGGAACCACCGGCGCACGGTTCCGCAGTACGCCTGGGTGCCCCAGCTGTTCGCCGGCCACACCGTCCCCGAACTGCGTGCGTACACGGCGGCCGCCCGCGCGGAGGCCCTCGCCGCGCCCGTCGGCGCGACCCGCACCGTCGGCACCCACGTCCTCCCGGCCTACGTGCGGTACTACGAACAGCAGCGCGACCTCGTCCGTACGCTCCAGCAGGCCGGGTTCGACGTCTGGATCGTCTCGGCGGGTTCGGAGCCGGTCACCGAGGTCTGGTCGCGCGGCATCGGAATCGACCGCGCGCACACCGTCGCCATCCGCTCCGTCCTCGACCGCGAGGGCCGCATCACGACCAGGAACGAGGGCTGCGGCGGGACGGGCGTCACCGAGGGCGAGGCCATCCCGTACATCGACGGCAAGCGCTGCTGGATCAACCAGGAGATCTACGGGATCAAGGGCCGGGCCGCCTGGCACCGGCAGGCCCCGGACCGGCGGATCACGCTCGGCGGTGGTGACGCCGACACCGACGTGACGTTCGTCGGTGACGCCACCGGAGCGCACCTCGTGCTCAACCGCAACAAGAACGAGGTGATGTGCCGTGCCTACGACAACGCCGACGGCCGCTGGGTCGTGAACCCGATGTTCATCGAGCCGCTGCCCCGCAGGACCACGGCCTACCCCTGCGCGACCGCCGCCCGCACCGAGCCCGACGGCTCCTTCGGCCCCGTGCGGCGCGGCGACGGCAGCGTCGTACCCGACCAGCGGGACACGGTCTACTGACGCGGGACCGGCACGGCAGGAGAACGGCGGCGGCCCCGGGGGGGACCCCCCGGGGCCGCCGCCGTTCTGTCAGGCGGGCCGCAGCCACACCGTCGCGAGCGGCGGGAGCGTCAGGGTCACGCTCGCCTCCCTGCCGTGGAACGGTACGGCCTCCGGCTTCAGCGGTTCCTCGTTGCGCACGTCGCCGCCCCCGTACCGCCCCGCGTCCGTGTTCAGCACCACCACCCAGGACGCCGGTCCGTCCGGCACCCCGATGCGGTAGTCGTGCCGCACCACCGGGGAGAAGTGCGAGACGGCGATCAGCGGTGATCCGTCCCCGTCGTACCGGACGAACGCGAACACGTTGTCCTCCGCGGCGTGCCCCTCCACCCAGGCGAAGCCCTCCGGGACCGTGTCACGCTGCCAGAGCGAGGGCGTCGAGCCGTACACCGTGTTCAGATCGCTGACCAGGGTCCGTACGCCCCGGTGGTCGCTCTCCGCGGCGTACGAGGGATCGAGCAGCCACCAGTCGGGGCCGTGGCCCTCCGACCACTCGGCCCCCTGGGCGAACTCCTGGCCCATGAACAGGAGTTTCTTCCCGGGGTGGGCCCACATGAAGCCGAGGTAGGCGCGGTGGTTGGCGCGCTGCTGCCACCAGTCGCCCGGCATCTTGCTGACCAGGGACCGCTTGCCGTGCACGACCTCGTCGTGCGAGATCGGCAGCACGTAGTTCTCGCTGTACGCGTACACCATCGAGAAGGTCATCTCGTTGTGGTGGTACTTGCGGTGCACCGGCTCCTTCGACACGTACTCCAGCGAGTCGTGCATCCAGCCCATGTTCCACTTCAGCCCGAAGCCGAGCCCGCCGAAACCGCCCGGACCGACGTGGTGCGTGGCGCGGGTGACGCCGTCCCAGGCGGTGGACTCCTCGGCGATGGTGACGACGCCGGGGCTGCGCCGGTAGACCGTGGCGTTCATCTCCTGGAGGAAGGCGACGGCGTCCAGGTTCTCCCGGCCGCCGTGCTCGTTCGGGGACCACTCGCCCTCCTCGCGCGAGTAGTCGAGGTAGAGCATCGAGGCGACGGCGTCCACCCGCAGCCCGTCGATGTGGAACTCCTCGCACCAGTAAGTGGCGTTGGAGACAAGGAAGTTGCGTACCTCGGTGCGGCCGTAGTCGAATTCGAGCGTGCCCCAGTCCGGATGCGCGGCCCGCTGCGGGTCCGAGTGCTCGTACAGCGGCCGGCCGTCGAACTCCGCGAGCGCCCACTCGTCGCGCGGGAAGTGCGCGGGCACCCAGTCGACGAGGACGCCGATCCCGGCCCGGTGCAGCGCGTCGACCAGGAAGCGGAAGTCGTCCGGCGGGCCCATCCGGGAGGTCGGGGCGTAGAAACCGGTCACCTGATAGCCCCAGGAGCCGCCGAAGGGGTGCTCGGAGACCGGCATCAGCTCCACGTGCGTGAACCCCAGATCGCGCACGTACGCGGGAAGCTGCTCCGCGAGCTGGCGGTAGGTGAGGCCGGGCCGCCAGGACGGCAGGTGCACCTCGTAGACGGACAGCGGCGCCTCGTGGACCGGGACGTCCCCGCGACGGGCCATCCACTCCTGGTCCCGCCAGACGTGGTGCGCGGCCGTCACGACCGAGGCGTTGGCGGGCGGGACCTCGGCCTGGCGGGCCATCGGGTCGGCGCGCAGCGTGTGCGTGCCGTCCGGGCGGCAGATGTCGAACTTGTAGAGGGCGCCCTCCCCGATCGCGGGCAGGAACAGCTCCCACACTCCGGTCGAGCCGAGCGAACGCATCGGGAAGCCGGTGCCGTCCCAGTAGTTGAAGTCGCCGGAGACGCGTACCCCGCGGGCGTTGGGGGCCCAGACGGTGAACCGGGTACCGGTGACGCCCTGGTGCTCCATCGGCCGGGCACCCAGCGCGGTCCACAGCTCCTCGTGCCGGCCCTCGCCGATCAGGTGCAGGTCGAGGTCGCCGAGCGCGGGCAGGAAGCGGTACGGGTCATGGATCTCGATCTCGTTGTCCGGGTAGCCGACCAGGAGCTGGTACTCGGGGACCGCCGGCATCGGCAGGAGTCCGGAGAAGAAGCCGTCGCCGTCGTCGTGCAGCTGGGCCCTGAGCCCCTTCGCCAGCACGGTGACCGTCCGTGCGAAGGGCCGCAGCACCCGGAAGGCGACACCGCCGCGGATCTGGTGCGCGCCGAGCAGGTCGTGCGGGGCGTGGTGCTCGCCCGCCAGCAGCCGGGCCCGGTCCCCGTCGTCCAGTGGGCGGGCCGGGCGGACCCCCTGACCGCCGCCGGCCCGGCGTGGCCGGGGCGGAGCCGCCGCCCGCTTCGCCCGCTTGACGGGAGCGGATGCCGAAGCGGCTGCGGACGTGGAGGCGGCGGCAGGGGAGGGCGTGGGCGCGACGGACGGGGCCGCGTCCGGTGCCGGCATCGGCGTGGTGACCGGCTCCGGGGCCGGCGCGCTCGCCTCCAGCGGTCCGAGGGTGCCGGTCGCCGGGCCCGCGGCGCCGTCGGCGTGCTCGGCGGAAGCGGCTGCGGACGCGGACGCGGCTGCGGGCGCGCCTGGCGTGGCCTCAGAGGTGCTCGTGGCGGGGGCGGGGGCTTTGCGGGAGGGCTTGCGGGCGGTCACAGGGACAGCCTCCTCGGGGGTGTGGACGGGGGCGGGTGGGGCGGGAGGGCGGCGGACCGGGTGCGGGCCGGTCCGCGCGGCGGGGGTCAGCCGGCGGCGGCGAGGCGGTGGATCGCGGCCATCGGGACCGGCAGCCAGTCGGGCCGGTGCCGTGCCTCGTACAGCACCTCGTACACCGCCTTGTCGGTCTCGTGGGCCCGCAGCAGCTCTGGTTCGGCTCGCGGATCGACGCCGGAGGCGGCGGCGTAGCCGTCGCAGTAGGCGGAGCGGCAGCGGGCCGCCCAGTCGGCGTTCCAGGGCCGGTGCGAGCGGGCCGCGTAGTCGAAGGACCGGAGCATGCCGGCGATGTCGCGCACCGGTGGCTGCGGGCTGCGGCGCTCGGTGAGCGGGCGGGCCGGTTCGCCCTCGAAGTCGATCAGCGACCAGAATCCGTCGGCCCCGCGCAGGGTCTGGCCGAGATGGAGATCGCCGTGCACCCGCTGGGCCGCCCAGCTCCGTCCCCGGTGGCCCAGCGCCGTCACGGCGTCGAACGCGGCGCGCAGCCCCGGGACGTACGGCACCAGCTCCGGCACCGCGTGGGCGGCCGCCTCCAGCCGCCGCACCATACCGGCGGCCTGCTCCTCGCTCTCGCCCCGGCGCAGCGCCGGAGTGGGCAGCGCCGCGGCGAGCGCGGTGTGCACCTCTGCGGTGGCCCGCCCCAGCGCGTGGGCCTCGGGGCCGAAGTCGTCGCCCGTCGCGAGCGCGCGCAGGGCGAGCTGCCAGCCGTCCTGCGCGCCGCTCAGGAAGGGCTGGAGCACCCCGAGCGTGAGGGGCTCGGGAACGGCCGACTCGAACCAGGCGACGGGGGCCGGAACGCGCCCGCACCCCTCGCGGGAGAGCGCGAGGGGAAGCTCCAGATCGGGGTTGGTGCCCGGGAAGACCCGGCGGAAGATCTTGAGGATGTAGGCGTTGCCGTAGACGAGCGAGGAGTTGGACTGCTCGGTGTCCAGCACCCGGGGCGCGAGACCGGCCGGGACCGGGGCGGTGCCCCGGCCGAACCGGAGCGCGCCGAGCGCGCCGGGGGTGCGCAGCCGCTCCAGCAGCAGGGCGGCGAGGCGCGGGTCGTGCAGCCCGTCGTAGACGGTCAGCCCGGCCAGCGGGCCTTCCGTCACATGGCCGATGAGGGCGGGGGCCAGCCGGGTCGGCAGCGTGGGCCGTACGCCGAGCAGCAACTGGTAGCTGTCGACGGGCGGCTGGGCGGGCATGGTGGGCTGATGGACCCGGACCAGCAGGTGCAGGAGTCCGGGGCCGGTACCGGTGGCGGCGGTGTCGCCGGACTTCTCGACCGGCAGTATCTCGGTCGCCGACACGAGCGAGAAGGCCGTGATCGGCCGTCCCTTGCCCGCGAACCAGCGCTGCCGGGGCAGCCAATCGTGGAGCAGCGGTCCGAGAGACGGGAGCAGGGCTGTGCTGTTCGCCAGGGTGACCTGAGCGGATGCAGCCTCCGACATGGCATCGCGTCCTTTCCCCGGGCACACCACAGGATGCGAAGAGTGTCCCGGATTGCGGCTTTGGCTGTCCGGCTGTGCGGGACGTGTCGGGTCAGGATGGTCCGTACGGACTCGACTCGGAGGGAACGAAACGCCAGGAGGATCCAGGAAGGGTCCTGAAGGGCTCGATATGGGTGGAGAGTGCCCCGTGCGGAGCGGCGGAAACCGCCCCGCACCAGAGCCCGTGCGCCTTCCGCCGGTCAGCTCGGCGGCGCGTCCTTGCGGAGGCGGAACCAGTAGAAGCCGTGTCCGGCGAGAGTCAGCAGGTAGGGCCACTGGCCGACGGCGGGGAAGCGCACCCCGCCGATCAGCTCCACCGGATGGCGCCCGCTGAAGGACCGCAGATCCAGCTCCGTCGGCTGCGCGAACCGTGAGAAGTTGTGCACGCACAGCACGAGGTCGTCCCCGTGCTCACGGGTGAAGGCGAGCACCGCGGGGTTGGACGAGGGCAGTTCGGTGTACGAGCCGAGGCCGAACGCCGGGTTCTGCTTGCGGATCTCGATCATCCGGCGCGTCCAGTGCAGCAGCGAGGACGGCGAGGCCATCGCCGCCTCGACGTTGGTGACCTGGTAGCCGTAGACCGGGTCCATGATCGTGGGCAGGAAGAGCCGGCCCGGGTCGCTGGAGGAGAAGCCGGCGTTCCGGTCGGGCGTCCACTGCATCGGGGTGCGTACGGCGTCCCGGTCGCCCAGCCAGATGTTGTCGCCCATCCCGATCTCGTCCCCGTAGTAGAGGATCGGCGAGCCGGGCAGCGACATCAGCAGGGCGGTGAACAGCTCGATCTGGTTGCGGTCGTTGTCCAGCAGGGGTGCCAGGCGCCGCCTGATACCGATGTTGGCCCGCATCCGCGGATCCTTGGCGTACTCCGCGTACATGTAGTCGCGTTCTTCGTCCGTGACCATTTCGAGCGTCAGCTCGTCGTGGTTGCGCAGGAAGATCCCCCACTGGCAGCCGGACGGGATCGCCGGTGTCTTGGCCAGGATTTCGGAGACCGGGTAGCGGCTCTCGCGGCGTACGGCCATGAAGATCCGCGGCATCACGGGGAAGTGGAACGCCATGTGGCACTCGTCGCCGCCCGCCCGGTAGTCGCCGAAGTAGTCGACGACGTCCTCCGGCCACTGGTTGGCCTCCGCGAGCAGCACGGTGTCCGGGTAGTTGGCGTCGATCTCCTTGCGGACCCGCTTGAGGAAGCCGTGGGTCTCCGGGAGGTTCTCGCAGTTGGTGCCCTCGCGCTGGTAGAGGTACGGCACGGCGTCGACCCGGAAGCCGTCGATGCCGAGGTCCAGCCAGAACCGCAGGGCGGAGATGATCTCCTCCTGCACGGCCGGGTTCTCGTAGTTGAGGTCGGGCTGGTGCGAGAAGAACCGGTGCCAGTAGTACTGCTTGCGCACCGGGTCGAAGGTCCAGTTGGACGTCTCGGTGTCGACGAAGATGATCCGGGCGTCCTGGAACTGCTTGTCGTCGTCGGCCCAGACGTAGTAGTCGCCGTACGGCCCGTCGGGGTCGGTACGGGACTGCTGGAACCAGTCGTGCTGGTCGCTGGTGTGATTCATGACGAAGTCGATGATCACGCGCATCCCGCGCTGGTGCGCGGCGTCGACGAACTCGACGAAGTCGGCGAGGTCACCGAACTCGGGGAGTACGGCGGTGTAGTCCGAGACGTCGTAACCGCCGTCGCGCAGCGGTGACTTGAAGAACGGCGGCAGCCAGAGGCAGTCGACGCCCAGCCACTGGAGGTAGTCCAGTTTGGACGTGATGCCCTTCAGATCTCCGATGCCGTCGCCGTTGGAGTCCTGGAAGGAACGGACGAGTACCTCGTAGAAGACGGCTCGCTTGAACCAGTCGGGATCGCGGTCCTTGGCCGGGGTGTCCTCGAACGTGTCGTGGACGGGCTCATTGACGATCATGGTGTGGGTGACCCTCCGGTCGGCGGGGACGGTCGCAGGACGGCGATGTGCGCGGGCGTGACGCCCGGCTCCAGACGCACATAGAAGGTCCTGCCCCAGTGATAGGAAGTGCCGGTGAGCTCGTCGCGCACCGGCACGCTCTCGTGCCGGTCGAGGCCGAGTTGCGGCATGTCCAACGAGACGGTCGCCTCCTGGGTGTGGTGCGGGTCGAGGTTGACGACCATCAGAACGATGTTCGAACCCGACCGCTTGCTGTACACGATCAGGGCGTCGTTGTCGGACGAGTGGAAGTGCACGTCACGCAGTTGCTGCAGCGCCGGGTGGCGGCGCCGGATCCGGTTGAGCGTGGTGATGAGCGGGGCCAGCGACCGGCCCTCGCGCTCGGCGGCCTCCCAGTCCCTGGGCCGGATCTCGTACTTCTCCGAGTCGAGGTACTCCTCACTGCCGCTGCGGATCGGGGTGTTCTCGCAGAGCTCGTACCCCGCGTACACCCCCCAGGCCGGGGAGAGTGTCGCCGCGAGCACCGCCCGTGCCTCGAAGGCGGGCCTGCCGCCGTCCTGGAGGTATCCGGGGAGGATGTCGGGGGTGTTCACGAAGAAATTGGGCCGCATGAAGGAGGCCGTCCCGGTGGAAAGCTCCGTCACGTACTCGGTGATTTCCTGCCGGCTGTTCCGCCAGGTGAAGTACGTATACGACTGCTGGAATCCGATGGTGGCGAGGGTGTGCATCATCGCGGGACGGGTGAATGCCTCGGCCAGGAAGATCACATCGGGATCGGTTCCGTTGATCTCGGAGATCACCTTCTCCCAGAAGATCACCGGTTTGGTGTGCGGATTGTCCACGCGGAAGATCCGAACTCCGTGATCCATCCAGAAGCGCAGGATACGCACGGACTCCGTGACAATTCCGTGGAGATCCTTGTCGAAGGCGATCGGATAGATGTCCTGGTATTTCTTGGGAGGATTCTCCGCGTAGGCGATGGAGCCGTCCGCCCGGTGCTGAAACCAATCGGGATGTTCCGTGACCCACGGATGGTCGGGGGAGCACTGGAGGGCGAAATCCAGCGCGATCTCCATGCGCAGGTTCCGGGCCGTCTCCACGAAATGGCCGAAGTCGTCGAGAGTGCCGAGATCGGGGTGCACGGCGTCGTGGCCGCCCTCGGCCGAGCCGATCGCCCAGGGCACCCCGACATCGTGCGGGGCGGGCGAGAGGGAGTTGTTCGGGCCCTTGCGGTGGGTGGTCCCGATCGGGTGGATCGGTGGCAGGTACACCACGTCGAAGCCCATCGCCGCGACCGCCGGGAGCCGTTCCGCAGCCGTCCGGAAGGTGCCGCTGACGATCCGGGGAGGCTGCGCCGCGGCGGCCCGCGCCTTGGCCGAGCGGCCCTTCCCGGCGGGCTTCGCCGGTACGGCCGGTTCGGTCCTGGCGCCCTCCGAGCGGGGGAACATCTCGTACCAGGAGCCGTACAGGGCACGCCGGCGCTCGACGACGAGCGGCAGCGGCCGCGAGGCGGTGACCAGCTCACGCAGCGGATGGCGGTCCAGCGCGGCCGCCGCCTCCGGGGTGAGCGCGGCGGCCAGCCGGGCGGCGGCCGGACGGGAGGTGTCGCGCAGGGCGTCGACCGCGGCCAGCACCGCCTCGCGGCCGTCCCGCTTGGGCACGCCCTCCGCGGCCCGCTCGTACAGCTCGGCGCCCTCGGCCAGGACGAGCGCCGTGTCGATCCCCGCCGGGATCTTGATCCGCGCGGTGTGCCGCCAGGTGGCCACCGGATCGCTCCAGGCCTCGACCGTGTACGTCCAGCGGCCCTCGGTACCGGGCGTCACGTCCGCGCCCCAGCGGTCGGTGCCCGGGGCGAGTTCGCGCATCGGCGTCCAGGGGCCGGGGCGCCCGTTCGGGTCCAGCAGGACGACATTGGCCGAGACCGCGTCATGACCCTCGCGGAAGACGGTCGCCGAGACCTCGAAGGTCTCGCCGGAAACCGCCTTGGCGGGCCTTCTTCCGCAATCGACGAGCGGGCGGACGTCGAGGACGGGAATGCGACCGATCATGAAATCACCTGGGGACTGGAGCTCGGACTCAACCGGGCGCGTTGCGGCTGCGGAGGGCTGAAGGCGCGCGCCGCGATGGTGGGGTTCCGTCCTTTCTAGCTGCTCCGTTGACGACTGGTGGGGTGTGGGCATGGCCGCTCCTGTCCGCGTTCACTCGAATGGCACTCGAATGTATGGGTCGCGGGTGTGGTGCACGGGTGTGGATCGAATACGCGCGGGCCGCACCGATTGCATACGAACCGCGGGCGGACAGCCGCCGAACGGCGGACGAACCGACTACGGGGTCCGAGCCGGATCGCCTTGAACTGTCGTCCGAACGCATTCGTTCCGGGTACCGGATAAGCCTTCCCACGGATGCCGGTGGGCCAATCCGGTGGTTTGTTAACTACTCGGGCGTATCTGTGACGGTCTCAATGCGCCGGGCTCCGCCGCGCGTGCGCGGGGTCGCGGAAATCCGGTGCACGCGGGGACTGCGGGCGCCACTGGGAAGCCTTCCCTGCGGGGCGAAGGCCCACAAGGCCGTACGAGGTGAGGGAATCGGCCATAACGCCTGTGACGGATGTGCCTGGATCTACATCCCGTGCCTGGCGGTGCGCAGGAGCAGGGAGCGGAGGGGGCGGTCGGACCGCCGGGGTCGCACGCCGCCGGACGGCCGTGCGCCGTGGTTGCCGAGTGCGCACCCGGCTAACGTCGAGGGTGACGGAGCGGCGCACACCGTGGTGCGTCCCCTCGGATCCGGACGTCCCCTGTAAAGGTGGAACACGTGCAGGCCATTCGTCGATTCACCGTGCGTCCCGTCCTTCCCGACCCCCTTCAACCGCTCAGCGACCTCGCCCGCAATCTGCGCTGGTCCTGGCACACCGAGACCCGTGAGCTCTTCCAGGCCGTCGACCCGGTGGCCGGCCGGCCGGCGGACGGTGACCCCGTGCGCCTGCTCGGCGCCGTGTCCGCGGGCCGGCTCGCGGAGCTGGCCCGGGACGAGGAGTTCCTGCACCGGCTGACCGAGGTCTCCGCCGGTCTCCGGGACTACCTCCAGGGCCCCAGGTGGTACCAGGAGCAGCTGGCGCAGGGCGTCGCGCTGCCCGCCGCCATCGCCTACTTCTCACCCGAGTTCGGGGTCACCGCGGCCCTGCCGCAGTACTCCGGCGGCCTCGGCATCCTCGCCGGGGACCACCTCAAGGCCGCCAGCGACCTGGGCGTCCCCCTGGTCGGCGTCGGCCTGCTCTACCGCCACGGCTACTTCCGCCAGAGCCTCTCCCGGGACGGCTGGCAGCAGGAGCACTACCCCGTCCTCGACCCCAACGAGCTGCCGCTCACCCTGCTGCGCGAAGCCGACGGGACACCGAGCGAGGTGGTCCTGGCGCTCCCCGGCGGGCGCTCGCTGCGCGCCCACATCTGGCAGGCCCAGGTCGGCCGGGTGCCGCTCCTCATGCTCGACTCCGACGTCGAGGGCAACGCCCCCGGTGAACGCGAGGTCACCGACCGGCTGTACGGCGGCGGCAGCGAGCACCGGCTGCTCCAGGAAATACTGCTGGGCATCGGCGGCGTGCGCGCCGTGCGCAGCTACTGCCGGCTCACCGGCCACCCGGCGCCCGAGGTGTTCCACACCAACGAGGGCCACGCCGGATTCCTGGGCCTGGAACGCATCCGGGAGCTCTCCGGCGACGGCCTGGACTTCGCCGCCGCGGTGGAATCCGTACGGGCGGGCACCGTCTTCACCACCCACACCCCCGTGCCGGCCGGTATCGACCGGTTCGACCGCGAACTGGTCGCCCGTCACTTCGGTGACGACGGAGAGCTGCCCGGCGTCCCGGCCGAACGCATCCTGCACCTGGGCACGGAGACGTACGACGGCGGCGACCCCGGCGTCTTCAACATGGCCGTGATGGGACTGCGGCTCGCCCAGCGGGCCAACGGGGTCTCCACCCTGCACGGGGCGGTCAGCCGGGAGATGTTCGCCGGGCTCTGGCCGGGCTTCGACGCCCCTGAGGTGCCGATCACCTCCGTGACCAACGGGGTCCACGCCCCCACCTGGGTCGCCCCCGAGATCTACCGGCTGCGCACCGAGTCCGGCGGCACCCCGGGCCGGTGGGACTCCGCCGCCGACATCCCCGACCGGCAGCTCTGGGACGTGCGGCGGACGCTGCGCGAGCGGCTGGTGACCGAGGTGCGGGAGCGGCTGCACGCCTCCTGGCGCACCCGGGGCGCGGAGCCCGCCGAACTGGGCTGGATCGACGGCGTGCTCGACCCCGGCGTGCTGACGATCGGCTTCGCCCGCCGGGTGCCCTCGTACAAACGGCTGACGCTGATGCTGCGCGACCGCGACCGGCTGCGGAGGCTGCTTCTCCACCCGGAGCGGCCGATCCAGATCGTCGTGGCGGGCAAGGCGCATCCGGCCGACGACGGCGGGAAGCGGCTGGTCCAGGAGCTGGTCCGGTTCGCGGACGACCCCCGGGTGCGCCACCGCATCGTCTTCCTGCCCGACTACGGGATGGGGATGGCCCAGAAGCTCTACCCGGGCTGCGATGTCTGGCTGAACAACCCGCTGCGCCCGCTGGAGGCGTGCGGTACGAGCGGGATGAAGGCGGCACTCAACGGCTGCCTCAACCTCTCGGTCCTGGACGGGTGGTGGGACGAGTGGTTCGAGCCGGACTTCGGCTGGGCGATCCCGACGGCCGACGGCTCCGCCACGGACGAGGACCGGCGTGACGATCTGGAGGCCAACGCGCTCTACGAGCTGATCGAGGACCGGGTCGCCCCGCGCTTCTACGACCACGGGGGCGAGGGGCTCCCGGACCGCTGGATCGAGATGGTCCGACGCACCCTGGGCACCCTGGGCCCCAAGGTCCTCGCGGGGCGCATGGTCCGTGAGTACGTGGAGCGGCTCTACGCCCCCGCGGCCCTCGCCCAGCGCTCCCTGGACGCCACCACCGCACGCGAGCTGGCCGACTGGAAGGCCAGGGTCCGGGCGGCCTGGCCCCGGGTGGCGGTCGACCACGTCGAGGCGGTGACGCCCACCGGGGCGAGCGGCGGCTCCGCGGAGCTCGGCTCGACGCTGGCGCTGCGGGTCCGGATCACCCTCGGCGCGCTGGAGCCGGATGATGTGGAGGTGCAGGCGGTGGCCGGCCGGGTGGACGCCGCCGACGCCATCACCGAGGCGCAGATCTTCCCGCTGAAGCCGGCCGGCGGCCAGGACCTGGAGGGGCGGTGGCTGTACGACGGCCCGCTGGCCCTGGACCGCACGGGTCCCTACGGGTACACGGTGCGGGTGCTGCCGGCCCACCGGCTGCTGGCCGGTGGCGCCGAACTCGGCCTGGTCGCGCAGCCGGCGGGGGGCACCGGTGAGGGCGCGGGGCTGCTGATGCGCTGACGTCGCGTTCCGCGCTCCGGCGGGGGCCCGGCACCGGACGGCGGCTTCCGCCGCCCGGTGCCGGGCCCTTCGTCCTCTGAACACATGTGCTTGACGTGCTCATGCGATGCCTTTAAGTTCCTCACTCATCGCAGGGTTCACAACTCGACTCAGAGTTCATGTGTATGAACTCCACGGCTTTCGGGCCGAGTTGCCGGACCTCCCCCGCACCGGAAGGCACCCCCACATGCGCACCGGAACCATCGGACGCGGCCTCGGCCTCGCCACCGCTCTCGCGGCACTGATCACCGGCCTCTCGATGACCCCGGCCTCGGCCGGGCGGGCCGCCCCGCAGCCGGTCCCGGCGGCCGCCGCCCCGGCCGCCTTCACCCACCCCGGCGTCCTCGTCAGCCGTCCCCAGCTGGACTTCGTGCGCGCCAAGGTGCAGGCGGGAGCGCAGCCCTGGAAGGGCGCGTACGACCAGATGATGGCGAGCAAGTACGCCTCGCTCAGCCGGACGGCCAAGCCCAGGGCCGTCGTGGAGTGCGGTTCGTACTCCAACCCCAACTACGGCTGCACCGACGAGCGCGAGGACGCGATTGCCGCCTACACGCTCTCGCTCGCCTGGTACATCACCCAGGACAGCCGCTACGCCGCCAAGGCCATCGAGCTGATGGACGCCTGGTCGGCCGTGATCAAGGACCACACCAACAGCAACGCCCCGCTCCAGACCGGCTGGGCCGGCTCCTCCTGGCCGCGGGCCGCCGAGATCATCAAGTACACGTACAGCGGCTGGCCCAACGCGGGCCGGTTCGCCACCATGCTGCGCGACGTCTACCTGCCCAAGGTCATCAACGGGTCCAACAGCAACGGGAACTGGGAACTGAGCATGACCGAGGCCGCGATCGGCATCTCGGTCTTCCTGGAGGACCGCACCTCGTACGACAAGGCGGTCGGCAAGTTCCGCGGGCGGGTTCCCGCGTACATCTATCTGACCTCGGACGGGGCGCTGCCCAGGACCGCGCCGGGCAGCGGGCTCGACACCCGCGACAAGATCATCAACTACTGGCAGGGCCAGTCGATGTTCATGGACGGGCTCTCCCAGGAGACCTGCCGCGACCTCACCCACACCGGCTACGGACTCTCCGCCATCTCGCACATCGCGGAGACCAGTCGGATCCAGGGGCAGGACCTCTACCCGGAGATCGCGGACCGGCTGCGCCACGCCCTGGGCCTGCATGCCAAGTACCAGCTGGGGGCGGCGGTTCCGTCCTCGCTCTGCGGCGGATCGCTCAAGGACAGCCTCGGGCCGGTCACCGAGGTCGGGTTCAACGCGCTGCACAACCGGATGGGCATCGCGATGACCAACACCCAGACCCTCACGGAGCAGCGCAGGCCCGCGGGGACCGACAACCTGTTCGTCGCCTGGGAGACGCTGACCCACGCGGAGAACCCGAGCTGAGCGCGCGACCGCCCGGGAGGAGTCCGTACTCCTCCCGGGCGGGATGCCGCGTCAGCTGCGTGGCATGCGGTGCTGCCGGTTTCAGAAGGTGAGCTTGAAGCTGTTGATCTTCCCGGTGTCGCCCGAGTAGACGTCCTGGACCTTCAGCTTCCAGGTACCGTTCGCCACCTCGGAGGAGGCGTTGACCGTGTACGTGGTCTGGACGTTGTCCGCCGAGTCGGTGGAGGAGGAGTTCTTCAGCCGGTAGGCCGTGCCGTCCGGGGCGACCAGGTCGATGACCAGGTCACCGCGGTAGGTGTGGGTGATGTCCACGCCGACCTTGAGGGTGCTCGGGGCGTTGCCGGTGCGGCCGGTGACGTTGACCGAGCTGGTGACGGCCGAACCGTGGTCCGGGATGGCCGTGACGGTGGTGTTCTCGAAGACCGTGCCGCCGGGGTCCGTGCCGCCGCCGGGACGGGCGCCGACGTTGATGCCGGCCCAGGCGTCGGCCACGGCCTTGTACTCGGCGCTGGTCGTGCCGTACAGCTCACCGGCCGCGGCGAGCGTGCCCGTACGGGCACCCGCGTAGTTGGTGGTGGAGCTGAACTTGGTGGTGAGCGCCTTGAACCAGATCAGCGCGGCCTTGTCGCGGCCGATGCCGGTCACCGGCAGGCCGTCGGAGGTCGGGGAGTTGTACGAGACGCCGTTGATGGTCTTGGCGCCGCTGCCCTCCGAGAGCAGGTAGAAGAAGTGGTTGGCCGGGCCCGACGAGTAGTGCACGTCGACGTTCCCGATGCCGGAGTACCAGGCGTCCTTGGACAGTCCGTCCCTGCTCGGCTTGTCCTGGTAGCGCAGCGGGGTGCCGTCGCCGTTGATGTCGATCTTCTCGCCGATGAGGTAGTCGCCCTTGTCGCTGGCGTTGTTGGAGTAGAACTCGACGGCGGTGGCGAAGATGTCGCTGGTCGCCTCGTTGAGGCCGCCGGACTCACCGCTGTAGTTCAGACCCGCGGTGTTCGAGGTGACGCCGTGCGTCATCTCGTGCGCGGCCACGTCCAGCGCGGTCAGCGGGGAGGCGTTCCCGCTGCCGTCGCCGTACGTCATGCAGAAGCAGCTGTCGTCCCAGAAGGCGTTGACGTAGCTGTTGCCGTAGTGGACGCGGGAGTACGCGCCGACGCCGTCACCCCTGATGCCCGTCCGGCCGTGGACGTTCTTGTAGTAGTCCCACGTCTCGGCCGCACCGTAGTGCGCGTCGGCTGCGGCGGTCTCGGCGTTCTGGGGGGTGCCGTCACCCCAGATGTCGTCCGAGCCGGAGAAGAGGGTGCCCGTACCCGACGAACCGTGGTTCAGGTTGTACGTCTTGTGGTTGCCGCGGGTGGTGTCGGTCAGGTTGTAGGACCCCGAGGTGTTGAGCGTGACCTGCCCGCTGTACTCGGTGTTGCCGGTGCCCTTCTCGATGCCCTGCCACTCGTAGAGCTTCGCGCCGGTGGTCGCGTCCGTGACGACGTGCAGCGCGTTGGGGGTGCCGTCGTCCTGGAGCCCGCCGACCACGGTCTCGTAGGCGAGCTGCGGTGTGCCGCTCGCCATCCAGACGACCTTGCGGGGCGCCTTCTCGGCAGCGGTCTTCGCCGAGCCGTCGGCCTTCGCGGCGCCGAGTGCCTGCTTCTCGGCCGCCGCCGGGGCGACCTTCGCGGTCGTGTCCACGGCCTTCAGCTGGGCGGTGGTCGCCTTGGACGCCTTGGTGACGCTCTGGGTCGCGCCCGCCTTCGACGCCTCGACGATCAGGTCGCCGCCGAGCACCGGGAGCCCGCCGAAGGTGCGCTCGTAACGGGTGTGCGTGGTGCCGTCGTTGTCCTGGATCACGTCCCGGACGACGAGCTTCTCCTGCGAGCCGAGACCGAGGTCCTTGGCGGTGGCCGCCTTGCTCGCGTTCGCCTCGCGGATCAGCTCCGCGCGCTGGGAGGGGGAGAGCTGCCGGGGCAGTGCGCCGTGGTCGGCGCCCGCGGATGCCGCGGCGGTGATGGCGGCGGCGCCGGTGTCGCCGGCCGGTGTTGCGGTGGCTGTGCCGGTCTGGACTCCGGCGGCCAGGAGAGCTGCTGCGGCTATCAGAGCGCCGGTCGCGGTGGTACGACGGCTGGGCGTGGATCTCACGCGGACTCCTTCTGCAAGGGGGGTACCGGCGGCTGAGTGAGCCGTCCGGGCAGAGCAGGCAGTGCGCAGAACGGGGTGAACAGTGTCAGCAGAAGGGTGTTGCTGTCAGGACCGCGTCAACAAGATGGCCGGAATTCGTCCGTTGCGGTAATGGTCATGTTCGTTAAGCGGACGTTTCGCCGATCATCACCGCGATGCCGTCCAGAGTCCTGCGGAGCCCGAATTCGAAGAGGACGCCGAGGTACGGCTCGAAGTCTCGTGTTCGAAAAGACGGTGAAGAACCGGGAAGTGACCACCTGTCGAGACAGCTTCGAACTGTGGCTCGTTCCGCGTCATCCACTCCTCGTCCGAAAGCCCGGTGTCCTGGAGCGCCCGCGCCTCCATGCCGGGCGCCGGCGCCACCGCCTGGACCATCCACGGATGCCGCCCGTACATCGCGCGCAGCCGGCGGGAGGCGAGTTGCAGCCCGGTCCGCCGGCGCTGCGGTACGGGTCCGAGCGGACGCTCACCGAGGGCCGCCTCCGACATCAGCCGCACCGGCTCGGCCTTGCCCGGGACATGGCGGTACAGCGCCATCGTGGACGTGCCCACACCGTCGCGGCCCGCCGCGTCGACACCGACGGCAGCCCCTCGGGTCGGGCAGTCCGACGGCGGCGCCCACGATCCGTTCGAGGTTCAGCGCCGGGCCCTCCCGGCGGCCGCGCGCCGCGGTCCACGCTCCGTGATCACGGTGCCGACGCCCGGCACGGACAGCGCCAGGCCCTCCGCGCGCAGCACGGACAGCGCCTTCGTGGCCGTCGCCATGGCGACACCCCACTCCCCGCCGACACCGCGCCGGGCATCGTCCCACGCCGCCGTTCCGCCCCGGTGCGCCCGCACCGGGGCACCCGCGTGTCCTGGTGCCTGCCCACCACGCACCGGTCCGTGCCGATCACGTCCGGAACCGGCGGTCTCGGCAGCGCACCCCGCCGCTCAGACCAGGCTCTCCCGCCACACCCGGTGCAGCCCCGCGAACCGGCCCGTGCCGCCGATGAGTTCGGCGGGGGCGCCGTCCTCCACGATGCGGCCGTGCTCCATCACCAGGACCCGGTCCGCGATCTCCACGGTCGACAGCCGGTGGGCGATCACCACCGCGGTGCGGCCGTGCAGCACGGTGTCCATCGCCCGCTGCACCGCCCGCTCGCCCGGGATGTCGAGGGAGCTGGTCGCCTCGTCGAGGATCAGCACCGCCGGGTTCGCCAGCAGGGCGCGGGCGAAGGCGACCAGTTGGCGCTGGCCGGCCGAGATCCGGCCGCCCCTCTTGCGCACGTCGGTGTCGTAGCCGTCGGGCAGGCCGCTGATGAACTCGTGGGCGCCGATCGCCTTCGCGGCCCGCTCGATCTCCTCGCGGGTCGCGTCCGGGCTGCCGATCGCGATGTTCTCGGCGACGGTCCCCGAGAACAGGAACGCCTCCTGGGTCACCATCACCACCCCGCGCCGCAGTTCGGGTACGGCGAGGTCCCGCAGATCGGTGCCGTCCAGCAGCACCCGGCCCTCGGTCGGGTCGTAGAAGCGGGCCAGCAGCTTGGCGAGCGTCGACTTTCCGGCGCCCGTCGAACCGACCACGGCCATCGTCTGGCCGGCCGGAACGGTCAGATCGAAGCGGGGGAGCACCTCACCGCCCGTGCGGTAGGCGAAGCTCACCGCCTCGAAGACCACCTCGCGGCCCGGCAGTTCGCCCTCCAGCGGCGGCAGCTCCCTCGGTTGCAGGGCCTCCGGGACCGTGGGGGTCTGGGCCAGCAGGCCCGCGATCTTCGCCAGTGAGGCCGCCGCCGACTGGTAGGAGTTCAGGAACATGCTCAGCCGGTCGATCGGGTCGTACAGCCGCCGCAGATAGAGCACCACCGCGGCCAGCACCCCGAGGGCCAGGGTGCCGGAGGCGACGCGGTAGGCACCCCACAGCACGATGGCGGCCACCGCGGTGTTGGCGATCAGCCGGGACCCGGCGACGTACCGCGCGTTCTCGATCATCGCGTCGCCGTTGGTGCGCCGGTGCTCGTGGTTCAGTTCCTGGAACACCGTGTCGTTGGCCGGCTCCCGGCGGAACGCCTGGACGGGCCGGATGCCGTTCATCGTCTCCGCGAACTTCACGATGACCGCGGCGATCGCCGTCGAGCGGGCGGCGAAGATGACGCCGGCCCGGCGCTGGTACTGCCGTACCAGCAGGTACAGCGGGGCGAAGGAGAGCACGGCGACGGCGCCCGTCGCGAAGTCCAGCCAGAGCAGCACCAGGGAGATGGAGACGAAGGAGAGGACGACCCCGATCAGCTCCTGGAGCCCCTCGCTGAGCAGCTCCCGCAGCGACTCCACATCGGTGGTGGAGCGGGAGATCAGCCGGCCGGAGGTGTACCGCTCGTGGAAGTCCACGCTCAGGGCCTGGGCATGGCGGAAGATCCGGCCGCGCAGATCGAGCAGGGCGTCCTGGTTGACCCTCGCCGCAGCTCTGATGAACGCGTACTGCATGGCTCCCGCGCCGGCCGCGCAGAGGGCGTAGCCGGTGCCCACGGCGATCAGCGGCCCGTAGTCCTCGTCCCGGAACGCGGGCACCCCGCTGTCGATGGCGTACGCGACGAGCAGCGGGCCCGCCTGCACCGCGATCTGCTGGACCAGCAGGAAGAGCGCGGCCACCACGACCCGGGCGCGGTGCGGGCGGAGCAGCGACAGGAGCAGCTCGCGCGTCGCGCTACGGGCAGTGGGGAGGTCGTCGCGGTCGAAGGAGTCCTTGGGGGCCGGGGCCGGCGCGGGCTTCTCTTCGCCCTCTTCCGTGGGCCGTCCCGTCGTGGTGCTGGTCATCGGCTGCTGCCCTCCTCGGCAGGGGCGTACACGTCCAGGATGTCGGTGCCGGGGCCCGCCGGGAACGCGTCCACGGCGTCCGGGAGCTCCGCGCCGGACATCAGCCAGGCGTACTCGGCGCTGCTTCGCAGCAGTTCCTGATGGGTGCCGACCGCGCTGATCCGGCCCTCCGACAGGAGCGCCACCCGGTCCGCGAGCATCACGGTGGACGGCCGGTGGGCCACCACCACCGCCGTGGTCTCCTTCAGCACACTGCGCAGCGCCGCCTCGACCAGCGTCTCCGTGTGCACGTCCAGCGCGGAGAGCGGGTCGTCGAGCACCAGGAAGCGCGGCCGGCCGACGACGGCGCGGGCCAGCGCGAGGCGCTGGCGCTGACCGCCGGAGAGGCTCAGCCCCTGCTCACCGACCTGGGTGCCGGTGCCGTGCGGCAGATCGTGGACGAAGTCGGCCTGCGCGACCGAGAGCGCCCGCCGCAACGCGTCCTCACCGGCGCCCTCCGCACCCATCAGGACGTTCTCCGCCACACTCGCGGAGAAGAGCGTCGGCTCCTCGAACGCCACGGACACCAGCTCCCGCAGCCGCTCGCGCGGCATCGCCGTGATGTCCTCCCCGTCCAGGGTGATCCGCCCCGAAGTGGCGTCGTGCAGCCGGGGCACCAGCGCGGTGAGCGTGGTCTTGCCGCTGCCCGTGGCCCCGACCAGGGCCATTGTCTCGCCGGGCCGGATCCGCAGATCGATCCGGTCCAGCACGGCGGCGGAGTCCGGCGCCGCGTCCGGGTAACGGAACCGGACCCCCTCGAAGACCATGCCGCCCGCCCCGGACTCCGCACCGGACGGGCCCGCCGGCCGGTGCGTCGCGGTCTCCTCCTCCTCGGCCACGTCCATCACCTCGAAGAACCGGTCGGTCGCCGACGCCGACTCCTGGGAGATCGCCAGCAGGAAGCCGATCGACTCGACCGGCCAGCGCAGCGCCAGCGCCGTGGAGAGGAAGGCGACCAGCGTGCCCGCCGAAAGACCGCCGTCCGCCACCTCGATCGTGCCGAGCACCAGCGCCGCTCCGATGGCGAGTTCGGGGATCGTCGTGATGAGGGCCCAGATGCCCGCGAGCAGCCGCGCCTTGTCCAGCTCCGTGGACCGCAGCCGCTGGGCGAGGGCGCGGAACGCCAGGGCCTGGCTGCGGTGCCGGCCGAAGCCCTTCACGATCCGGATGCCGAGCACGCTCTCCTCGACCACCGTCGTCAGATCGCCGACCTGGTCCTGGGCCTTGCGCGCCACCAGCGAGTACTTCGCCTCGAAGACCGAGCAGACGATCATCAGCGGCACGACGGGGACCAGCAGCACCAGGCCGAGCGTCCACTCCTGGCCGAGCAGAATCACGAACCCGGCGACGATCGTGGTGGAGTTGACCACCAGATAGATCAGCGGAAAGGCCAGGAACATCCGCACCAGCATCAGGTCCGTGGTCCCGCGCGACAGCAGCTGGCCCGACGGCCACCGGTCGTGGAAGGCCACCGGCAGCCGTTGCAGATGCCGGTACAGGGCGGCCCGCATCGACGCCTCGACGTCGGCCAGCGGACGCGCCACCACCCAGCGCCGGAGGCCGAACAGGACCGCCTCCGCGATTCCGAGCAGCAGCAGGTACAGCGCCCCGAGCCAGACGCCGCCCGGATCCCGGCCGGCGACCGGGCCGTCGACCATCCACTTCAGCACGAACGGGATCACCAGCCCGAGGCACGAGGCGACGACCGCGATCAGGACCGCGGACGCGAGCCGGACCCGCACCGGCTTCACATACGGCCACAGCCGCATCAGGGAGTTGGCGGTGGACCGGTCCTTGGGCTCTACATGTTCTTCGGGCATCGGGCGCGAGCCTACGGTTCACCACTGACATCGTTCATCTGGTTTTTCCTTCCGGTCCCGGCGGCCGCCGGGACCGGAACGGTCGTAGTCCGGCATCAGCCGATCGGCTGATGCCGGTTCGAGCGCGATGGTGGATTGAGCGCGCGGGCCGGGGCCGGGACGCTCGTGTCATGGCAATCATCGAAGTGGCCGGGGTGCGCAAGGCCTACGCCGGACGCCCCGCGGTGGACGGGGTGAGTTTCACCGTCGAGGAGGGGGAGATCTTCGGGATCCTCGGTCCCAACGGCGCCGGCAAGACCACCACCGTCGAATGCGTCGAGGGACTGCGGGTCCCCGACTCCGGTACGGTCCGCGTGGCCGGGCTCGACCCCGTCGCCGACCACGACCGGGTGACGCTGCTGCTCGGCGCCCAGCTCCAGGAGAGCGAACTCCAGCCCAAGATCACGGTGGGCGAGGCGCTGGAGCTCTACAGCGCGTTCTACCCGGACCCCGCCGACTGGCGGTCGCTGGCCGAACGGCTCGGCCTGCACACCAGGCTCACCACCCGCTTCGGCCGGCTCTCCGGCGGCCAGAAGCAGCGGCTGTCCATCGCGCTCGCCCTCGTCGGCAGTCCCCGGGTCGTGGTCCTCGACGAGCTGACCACCGGCCTCGACCCGCGCGCCCGGCGCGACACCTGGAAGCTGATCGAGGAGGTACGCGACAGCGGCGTCACGGTGCTGCTCGTCACCCACTTCATGGAGGAGGCCCAGCGGCTCTGCGACCGGATCGCCGTGATCGACAAGGGCCGGCTCGCCGCCCTCGACACCCCCTCCGGGCTGATCGCCAGGGCCGGCAGCTCCACGGTCATCTCGTTCACGCCCTCGCGGCCGCTCGACGAAGAGCTGACCGGGCTGCCCGGCGCGGCCTCGTGCGACAGCCGGGGCGGCCGCATCGTCATCAACGGCACCGACGAGACCGTCAACGCCGTCATCTCGCTGCTGGCCCGGCTCCGTATCACCGCGCACCAACTGCGCGTCTCCGAAGCCACCCTGGACGACGCGTTCCTCGACCTCACCGAGCACTCCGGCCCGGCCGCCGGCTACGAACCCACGGAACGGGGAGTCTGAGATGGCTGCTTCGCACACCGCCCCCGCACGCACCCCCCGCCCCGCCCCCGCCGGCGCCTCGTTCGCGGTCCTCAGGTCCGAGACCCGGCTCTTCCTGCGCGAACCCGGCAGCCTCTTCTGGATCCTGGTCTTCCCGACCGTGCTGATGACGGTCCTGGGACTGATCCCGTCCTTCCGGGAGCACGACGACGGGCTCGGCGGCCGGCGCGTGATCGACCTCTACGTCCCCGTGGCGGTGCTGCTCGCCATGATCATGGCGGGGCTCCAGGCGATGCCGCCCGTACTGACCGGCTACCGCGAGCGCGGCATCCTGCGCCGGATGTCCGTCACTCCGGTGCGGCCGGCGGCCCTGCTCGGCGCGCAGATCGTCCTGCACGGTGTCGCGGCGCTCGGTTCCGCCGTGCTGGTGATGGCGGTCGGCCGGATCGCGTTCGGTGTGCGGCTGCCCGGACAGCCCTTCGGCTACCTGCTGGCGCTGCTGCTGGCGGTCGCCTGCGTGCTGGCCCTGGGCTCGCTGGTCTGCGCGGTCTCCCGCACCACCAAGATCTCGGCCGCCATCGGCTCGGTCGTCTTCTTCCCGATGATGTTCACGGCGGGCGTCTGGGTGCCGGTGCAGGCCATGCCAGGCACCCTCCGCCACATCGTCCAGGCCACCCCGTTCGGCGCGGCCTCCCAGGCGCTGGACCGGGCGGCCTCCGGAGCCTGGCCGAGCTGGGGCTGCCTCGGGGTGATGGTGCTGTGGGCGGTGGCGGTGGCGGCGGTCGCGATCCGCACGTTCCGCTGGGAGTAGGGGACCGGGGAGACTTCAGCCATGTGGGTGGATGAGCGGGAAGCCGTGTCCGGGGCGCCGACGGCCGAGCAGTGGTGGGAGCGGTTCTTCCGGTACGGACCGTACGGGCTGCTCGCCCTGGCCACCGCGGTCTCGGCCGTGACCGGTGACCTGATCATGTCCCGCCAGGACATGTACGCCGTCTCGGTCCTCGTTCCGCTGGCCCTCGTCCTCCAGCTCTGGTGGGGACGGACGTGGACGGCGGCGGGGTCGCGGGCGGCGCAGTCCTACTTCGTCGTCCGCACCCTGCTGGCCTTCTGGCTGACCTGGTGCAACCCGTTCTTCGCCATCTTCACGACGCTCGGCTACTTCGACGCCGCCCGGCTGCTCCCGCGCAGGGGCGTCAGGGCCGGGCTGCTGGCCACCGCCGCCATCATGGCGGGCTCACAGTCCGGCAGCGGACTGCCGCCCGTCAGCCTCATGAACTGGATCGCCTTCGTCATCCTCTTCGCCCTGCACGGGACCCTCACCATGGTCTTCGCCCAGATCGGCAGCCGGGAGGCGGAGCAGTCCCGTACCCGGGACGAGACCATCGCCGCCCTGGAGCTGGCCAACGCCCGGCTCGAACAGGCCATGGCGGAGAACGCCGGACTGCACGCCCAGCTCCTGGTCCAGGCCCGTGAGGCCGGCGTGGCCGACGAGCGGAGCCGGATCGCCGCCGAGATCCACGACACCATCGCCCAGGGGCTGACCGGAATCATCGCCCAGCTCCAGGCCGTGACGTCGGCGGCGGTCACCGATCCGGAGCTGGCCGGGGAGCACCTCCTGCGGGCCACCGCGCTGGCCAGGCACAGCCTGGGCGAGGCGCGCCGCTCCGTGCACAATCTGGTGCCGGCCGCGCTGGAGCACGACGATCTGCCCGGCGCCCTCAGGAAGACGGTCACCACCTGGTCGGAGCGGACCGGCGTCCGGGCCGAGTTCACCGTCACCGGCACGGCGGAGCCGCTGCACGACGAGGTCGGCGCCACCCTGCTCCGGATCGCGGAGGAGGCCCTCGCCAACGCCGGCCGCCACGCCGCCGCCTCCCGGACCGGCGTCACCCTGTCCTACATGGGCGACGAGATCACCCTCGACGTGCGGGACGACGGTCGCGGCTTCGACCCCGGCGCGGTGCGGCCGTACCGGGGCGCCGGCGGATTCGGGCTCGGCGGCATGCGGGCGCGTGCCGAACGGATCGCGGGCACGGTCGAGGTGGAGACGGGCCCCGGTCTCGGCACCGCGGTCTGCGCCCGGGTCCCGCTGGTCCGCGACGACCGGGACGCCGTCGGGTGACCTCCGGCCGGCAGGCGGGCGCGGGCACAGTACGGTGGGCCGCTATGGCTGAGGAACCCGCGCGCGTCTTCACCCTGATCGTCGTCGACGACCACCCCGTCGTACGGGACGGGCTGCGCGGGATGTTCGCGTCCGCGCCGGAGTTCGAGGTGCTCGGCGAGGCGGCCGACGGGGTCGAGGGCGTCGAGATGGCCGTCCGGCTCGACCCCGACGTCGTCCTGATGGACCTCCGGATGCCCGGCGGCGGCGGAGTCGCGGCCATCACCGAACTGACCCGGCGCGGCGCCCGCTCCAGGGTCCTGGTCCTCACCACGTACGACACCGACTCCGACACCCTGCCCGCGATCGAGGCGGGTGCGACCGGATACCTGCTCAAGGACGCTCCGCGCGAGGAGCTGTTCACCGGAGTGCGCGCCGCCGCCGACGGCCGCACCGTCCTGTCGCCCGCCATCGCGTCCCGGCTCGTCTCCCGGGTGCGCGCGCCCGCCGCGGCCGGCGGTGAGACGCTCTCCGCGCGGGAGCGCGAAGTGCTCGAACTCGTCGCCAGGGGGACGTCGAACCGGGAGATCGCCGCCCTGCTGTTCATCAGCGAGGCCACGGTGAAGACGCACCTCACCCATGTCTTCGCCAAGCTGGGCGCCAAGGACCGCGCGGCGGCCGTCGCCGTCGCGTACGAGCGGGGAATCCTGGGCTGAGTGCCCGGCTCACTCCCGTACCCGCAGCAGCAGGAACGATCGCGAGGGCACCGTGAGAGCGGAGTCGCCCCGGTGGACCGTGCCCGGTGCGGTGGACTGGTCCTCCCGCGCGGTGTCCAGGACCAGTTCGTAGTCCCGCGCCCACGGCGGCCCCGGCAGCCGGAAGTCCACCGGACGGTCACCGGCGTGCAGCACCGCGAGGAAGCTGTCGTCGGTCACCGGCTCGCCCCGGGCGTCCCGGCCCGGGATGTCCCGGCCGGAGAGGTAGAGCCCGACCGTCGCGGCCGGGGCGTACCAGTCCTGCTCCGTCATCTCGGCCCCCTGCGGGGTGAACCACGCCAGATCCCGCAGCCCGTCCGGGGCCTGAGGCCGGCCGGAGAAGAAGGCGCGGCGGCGCAGCACCGGATGGGCGTGGCGCAGCGCCAGCACCCGGGCCGTCAGCTCGGTCAGCGCCCGCCACCGCGGCTGCTCCAGCAGCGACCAGTCGACCCAGCTGACCTCGTTGTCCTGGCAGTAGGCGTTGTTGTTGCCGCCCTGGGTGCGGCCCATCTCGTCGCCCGCGACCAGCATCGGAACCCCCGTGGACAGCAGCAGGGTGGTGAGCAGGTTGCGCAGCTGGCGCAGGCGCACCGCGTTGACCTGGGGGTCGTCGGTCTCGCCCTCGGCGCCGCAGTTCCAGGACCGGTTGTCGGAGGTGCCGTCGCGGTTGCCCTCGCCGTTGGCCTCGTTGTGCTTCTGCTCGTAGCTCACCAGGTCGCGCAGGGTGAAGCCGTCGTGCGCGGTGACGAAGTTGACCGAGGCGTACGGGCGGCGGCCGCCCCACGCGTACAGGTCGCTCGATCCGGTCAGCCGGTAGCCGAGATCGCGTACGTCGGGCAGCGCGCCGCGCCAGAAGTCCCGCACGGCGTCGCGGTAGCGGTCGTTCCACTCGGTCCACAGCGGCGGGAAGGCGCCGACCTGGTAGCCGCCGTTGCCCACGTCCCACGGCTCCGCGATCAGTTTCACCCGGCGCAGCACCGGGTCCTGGGCGATCACCGCGAGGAACGGGGAGAGCATGTCCACGTCGTGCATCGAGCGGGCGAGCGCCGCCGCCAGGTCGAAGCGGAAGCCGTCCACGCCCATCTCGGTGACCCAGTACCGCAGTGAGTCGGTGATCAGCCGCAGCACGTTCGGCTGCACCACGTGCAGGGTGTTGCCGCAGCCGGTGTAGTCGGCGTATCTGCGGGCGTCGGACTGGAGCCGGTAGTAGCCGCGGTTGTCGATGCCGCGCAGTGACAGCGTCGGGCCCAGCTCGCCCGCCTCCGCCGTGTGGTTGTAGACCACGTCGAGGATCACCTCGATCCCGGCGTCGTGCATGGCGCGGACCATCCGTTTGAACTCGCCGACCTGCTGGCCCGCGGTGCCGCTCGCGCAGTAGCCGGCGTGCGGGGCGAAGTAGCCGATCGAGTTGTATCCCCAGTAGTTGTGCAGCCCCCGCCGCAGCAGATGGTCCTCATGGGCGAACTGATGGACCGGCAGCAGCTCCACGGCCGTCACCCCGAGGTGCTTCAGATGCCCGATCGCCACGGGGTGCGCGAGTCCGGCGTAGGTGCCCCGCAGCTCCTCCGGGATGCCCGGGTGGCGCTCGGTGAAGCCGCGCACGTGCAGTTCGTAGATGACGGAGTCGGCCCAGGGCGTCTTGGGCCGCCGGTCCTCGGCCCAGTCGTCGTCATCGTGGACGACCACCCCCTTGGGGACGTACGGAGCGGAGTCCCGTTCGTCGCGCACGGTGTCCGCGGCCTGCTGCTCGGGCCAGTCCCTCACATGGCCGTACACCTCGGCCGGAAGGGTGAAATCGCCGTCCACGGCCCGTGCGTACGGATCGAGGAGCAGCTTGGCCGGGTTCCAGCGGGCGCCCGTCCACGGGTCCCAGCGGCCGTGCACCCGGTAGCCGTAGCGCTGACCGGCCCGCACACCGGGTACGAAGCCGTGCCAGATCTCGTGGGTCAGCTCGGTCAGCGGCAGCCGGGTCTCGGTGCCGTCCTCCTCGAAGAGGCACAGCTCCACGGCCTCCGCCCCGCCCGCCCAGAGCGCGAAGTTGGTGCCCGCCACCCCGTCGGGCCCCACCCGGTAGCGGGCTCCGAGCGGCATCGGCGTACCGGGCCACACGGCGGGCGCCCGCTGCCCGGGGGCGGTGGCGGGCCGTTCCACCGCCCGGCCGGCCGGTCTCGGACCCGTCTTCGGCACTGCCTCCTGCTCGGCTGCGCTCGACACCTGCTCGCCTCCCGCGGCTCTTGGGGGACCGGCACCGAAAGGGAGCGCGCGGCGTCCCGGCCGCGGCTCCCCGAGTGTGGTCGTCCCCTCTGTTCTGCCCACGAGTGGCCCCGCACTCACGTTTCCCTCCGGCGGCCCCGGTCGTTGGGGGGACGTGAACCACGTAGCGAAGAAGGCAGGCGCGAGACAGGCCACCGTGCTGAGACGGCCGGGACTGCTCGTCGTACTGGCCGTACTGGTTGTTCTGACCGGCTGTTCGGGTGCCGGTTCGATCATCGGCGGGAAGTCCCGGTCGCCGCAGGAGGCGATCCGGATCACCCCGCGGGACCGGGCAGAGGACGTGAAGGCGGACAGCAAGGTCGAGGTGAAGGTCCCGGACGGGCGGCTGGAGAGCGTCAAGGTGACCCGGATCGAGGACGCGCAGCGGCAGGAGCTGAGGGGCCTGATCGCGAAGGACGGCCTTTCGTGGACGCCACAGACGACGCGGGGCGCGGCGGGCCGGCTCGGGCTCGCCGCCAAGTACAGCGTCGACGCGGTGGCGGTGGACGGCGCCGGACACCGCTCCGCCCGCCACACCACCTTCACCACGGTGGTGCCCGAGCACCGCTTCATCGGCTACTTCAAGCCGGAGAACCGGTCCACGGTCGGCACCGGCATGATCGTCTCCTTCGAGTTCAGCCGCCCGGTCACCCGCAGGGCGGCCGTGCAGCGGGCCATCCGGGTGACCAGCGATCCGCCGGTCGAGGTGGCCGGGCACTGGTTCGGTGCCGACCGGCTGGACTTCCGCCCGGCCGCGTACTGGGAGCCGGGAACCGAGGTCACCGTCGAGGTGGGGCTGCGCGATGTGGAAGGGGCGCCGCAGGTGTACGGCAGCCAGCGCAAGACCGTGCGCTTCACTGTGGGCCGGGATCAGATGTCCCGGGTGGATTCGGCCGCGCACACCATGCAGGTGCGCCGGGACGGGGAGATCGTCTCCACGGTCCCGATCACGGCGGGCTCCCCGACGACGACCACGTACAACGGCAAGATGGTGGTCAGCGAGATGCACGAGGTGACCCGGATGGACGGGCGGACCGTCGGCTTCGGCGGCGAGTACGACATCAAGGACGTGCCGCACGCGATCCGGCTCACCGAGTCCGGCACCTTCCTGCACGGCAACTACTGGTCGGACGAGGACATCTTCGGCTCGACCAACGTCAGCCACGGCTGCATCGGGCTCCGTGACGAGCGGGGCGGCAGCGGGTCCACCCCGGCCGGCTGGTTCTTCGACCGGACCCTCATCGGTGACGTCGTCGAGGTCGTCAACTCCAAGGACAAGCAGGTGGCACCGGACAACGGGCTGAGCGGCTGGAACATGAACTGGCAGCAGTGGAAGGCGGGTTCCGCCGTCCACTGAGCCGTCCTGGGGCCCTCGCCGGTCTGTCCCGGAGCCTTCGCCGTCCCGTCCGGGAGCCTTCCGGCCCCTCTCGGAGCCTCCGGGAGGGGCCGGGCCGCCGCCCCGTGCAGCCCCTCGCGCGGACGGAGCCTCCGACCAGGGCAAGTCCTGAACCAGTTGGGACGGAACGGTGACATTCCGGAGGAGATCTGTCCGCAGCCGGTGTGATTATCTTTCGCTGAGCGCGCATATGCAGCGCGCGGGGGCGGGAGCCTGCGAGCTCCCAGGGCCGGCCTTGGCGGGGCCAGGCCGTGCGAGGGGAGACGACCACATTGAACGGGCAGCCGATATCGGGGACATCGGTCAGGGCGGACAGCGGGCGGCGCGGACGCGGGCCCACCGGGCTGCTGGCCCTGGTGCTGGGCGCGCTGCTGCTGCTGGTGACGGCGTGCGGCGGCGAGGACAGCGGGGACGCGAGCAAGGGCGGCGCCGGCAAGGGCGGGGCCGGGTCCGGTGACACCAGCGCCTCCCAGGCCGTGGTGAAGGTCGCCCCGCAGGACGGTGCCGACTCCGTCGCCACCAGCGGGGCGCTGAAGATCTCGGCCGAGCAGGGGAAGCTCTCCACGGTCAAGGTCTCCGACCCCAAGGGGGCCGAGGTCGAGGGGAAGATCGCGGCGGACGGCGCGAGCTGGGAGCCGGACCAGCACCTGGCCTCGGCGACCAAGTACAAGGTCCACGCCGTGGCCAAGGACGAGAAGGGCCGTGAGTCCGCCAAGGACACCGCGTTCACCACGCTGGTCCCGAAGAACACCTTCATCGGGCAGTACACCCCGGAGGACGGTTCCACGGTCGGTGTCGGCATGCCGGTCTCGATCCACTTCACCCGCGGCATCACCGACCCGGAGGCCGTCGAGAAGGCCATCAAGGTGACCGCGGAGCCGGCCGTCGAGATCGCGGGCCACTGGTTCGGCAACGACCGCCTGGACTTCCGGCCGCAGGACTACTGGGCGGCCGGCACCAAGGTGACCGTGAAGCTCAACCTCGACGGCGTCGAGGGGCGCCCGGGGGTCTACGGCAAGCAGGCCAAGACGGTGTCGTTCACCGTCGGCCGCCGCCAGGTCAGCACCGTGGACGCGGACACGCACCGGATGAAGGTCGTCCGCGACGGCAAGCAGATCAAGGACATCGCGATCTCCGCCGGTGCCCCGGCCACCACCACGTACAACGGCAAGATGGTCATCAGCGAGAAGCTCCGGGTGACCCGGATGAACGGTGACACCGTCGGCTTCGGCGGTGAGTACGACATCAAGGACGTGCCGCACGCGATGCGCCTGTCCACGTCCGGCACCTTCATCCACGGCAACTACTGGGGCGGTTCCGGCGTCTTCGGCAACACCAACACCAGCCACGGCTGCGTCGGCATGCTGGACGCGCGGGGCGGCGGTGACCCGAGCACCCCGGCGGCCTGGTTCTTCAACAACTCGCTCATCGGCGACGTCGTGGTCGTGACGAACTCCCACGACAAGACGATCCCGCCGGACAACGGCCTCAACGGCTGGAACATGGACTGGGCGCAGTGGACCAAGTAACCCCGCGGCACTGACCACGGACACGCATGACGCCGGCCCCCGGACCACACTGTGGTCCGGGGGCCGGCGTCATGCGTGCGGCTCGGGTCACTCCGCCCGGGGCGACGCGGGCGGGGGCAGGATCTGGCGCAGCGGGGTGCGGGCCGGCCGGGGACGCCACTCCCGCGGGTATCCGATCGACACCTCCTCGAAGCGGACCCCGTCGTGCCAGGTCACCCGGGGGATGTGGAGGTGGCCGTAGACGGCGGCGACCGCCCGGAAGCGCAGGTGCCAGTCGGCGGTCAGCGTGGTGCCGCACCACTGGGCGAACTCGGGGTGGCGCAGCACCAGCGTGGGGTCCCGCACCAGCGGATAGTGGTTGACCAGCACCGTGCCGTACCGGGGGTCGACGGCCGCGAGCCGCTCCTCGGTGAGGGCTACCCGGGCCCGGCACCAGGCGTCACGCGAGGGGTACGGGTCGGGGTGGAGCAGGAACTCGTCGGTGCACACCACCCCCGACTCGTGGGCCACCCGCAGGGATTCCTCCTTGGTGCCGGTCCCGGGCGCGAAGAAGGAGTAGTCGTACAGCACGAACAGCGGGGCGACCGTGACGGGTTCCTCCCCGCCGTGCCAGACCGGGTACGGGTCCTCCGGGGTCAGTACCCCGAGGCTCCGGCACACCTCGACCAGGGCCTGGTAGCGGGCGACGCCGCGCAGGGTGACGGGGTCGGAGGGGTGGGTCCACAACTCGTGGTTTCCGGGGGTCCAGATGACCTTGCTGAACCGTTTCGAGAGCAGTTCCAGCGCCCAGGCGATGTCCTCGAACTTCTCGCCGACGTCCCCGGCGACGAGCAGCCAGTCCTCGTCGGACTCCGGCCGGAGCGATTCCGTGATGCGCCGGTTCTCCGGATGGGCGATGTGCTGGTCGCTGAGCGCGAGCAGCTTTCCGTGGGACACCGAGGCCAGTCCTTCCAGTCCGTGCTGACGTGACGTGCGGCTTCACTGTGGAGACCGGAATTCCGGAATCGTATACCTGAGGGCCCGCGCGGGTCCGGCGTTCGGCGGGTGGCGCCCGTGATCCGCCGCGAAGCGGTGGCTGCCGGGCCACGACTCCTGGCACAGTGGTGCGCAGGCAGTCGCGGGGCGGGTCCGGAGTGGTGTACGAGGTCCGGGCCCGGCCGCTGCGGCAGGGGTGTCCCGGGGTTTCGTTGAGAGGTTGGTTCTGATGGTCACCGGTCGTGTGGTGCGGTTCGACGGCGTCAAGGGTTATGGGTTCATCGCTCCCGATCACGGGGGCGAGGACGTCTTCCTGCATGTGAACGACCTCCGTATCCCCGAGGCCTCCCTCAGGCCCGGTCTGCTGGTGGGGTTCGAGATCGAGCAGGGCGACCGGGGGCTGAAGGCGTCCGCGGTGCAGCTCGCCCCCGGCAGCGGCAACGCGGCCCCGGCCGCCGGTTTCCATGGGCGCTCCGATTCCGCTGCCAGGCAGGTCGCGGACGGCGACGACGTGCTGTGCGATGTGCTCAACTCACGGGAGTACGTGCGGGAGGTGACGGAGGTGCTGCTGGAGGCGGCGCCCGGTCTCACCGCGGCGCACATCCTCCAGGCACGCCAGGGCTTGCTGCAGTTCGCCAAGCAGCACGGCTGGGTCGAGGGCTGAGAGCCGGCCGGGGGCTGGGGTCTGCGACCAACGGCACCGGCCCCCGGCCGGGCGCCGGTGCCGACCGGCCGGCACGTGGGGGGCGGGGTCTAACCTGCCTCCCATGACCGTAACCCTCGAAGTAAGCGGCGGCGTCGGCACGATCCGGCTGGACCGTCCGCCGATGAACGCTCTGGACATCGCCACCCAGGACCGGCTGCGCGAGCTGGCGGAGGAGGCCTCCGGGCGCGACGACGTGCGCGCCGTGGTGCTCTACGGCGGCGAGAAGGTGTTCGCGGCGGGCGCGGACATCAAGGAGATGCAGGTGATGGACCACCCGGCGATGGTGGTCCGGTCCAAGGCGCTGCAGGAGTCCTTCACCGCGGTGGCCAGGATCCCCAAGCCCGTCGTCGCGGCCGTCACCGGCTACGCGCTCGGAGGCGGCTGCGAGCTGGCCCTCTGCGCCGACTTCCGGATCGCCGGGGACAACGCCAAGCTCGGGCAGCCGGAGATCATGCTCGGACTGATCCCGGGGGCCGGCGGCACCCAGCGGCTGGCCCGTCTGGTGGGCCCCGCGAAGGCCAAGGACCTGATCTTCACCGGCCGCCATGTGAAGGCCGAAGAGGCGCTGGCCATGGGTCTGGTGGACCGGGTCGTACCGGCCGCCGAGGTGTACGAGCACGCGCACGCCTGGGCCGCGAAGCTGGCGAAGGGCCCCGCCCTCGCGCTGCGCGCCGCCAAGGAGGCGGTGGACGCCGGACTGGAGACGGACATCGACACGGGTCTCACGATCGAACGAACCTGGTTCGCCGGACTCTTCGCCACGGAGGACCGGGAGCGCGGTATGCGCAGCTTCGTGGACGAAGGACCGGGCAAGGCCAAATTCCTCTGACCGAACGCCAGTTGGGAACAGATCACGGCGCGTTCATCCGTGCGGGCGGATTAGCTGAGCCTTAAGGCAACCTTAAGGCTCAGCGCTCCCTCAGTGCCGGTAAACCCGCTCGGATGCGGCGTTCGCGCAGGTCAGCGGGGGCGCGAATGGGGGCGTTCTGCCCGTGGCATATGCCAGCAGGTCCCTGCGGAATCGCTGATTCCGGGGTGGGGATTCCCTCGGAACGGCCCCGGAGTGTCCGCCGTGCGGCCATGATGGTGTCCATGGCGGGCCTGGAGGGTGTGGAGCAGCCGCGACAGCGCAGCGGCGCGGCAGCGGCACGGAGGATGCCGGCCGTGGAGGACGAACAGGCGTTCAAGGCGCTGGAGTTGTTCGGGAACCCGACGGAGGACGAGGTCCGGCTGCCCTCCCGCCCGGAATCCGCGGCCACCGCCCGCCGGCTCACCTCCTGTGTGGTGCTGCGGCAGTGGGCGCTCTCCCCGCAGACCGGCGAGTACGCCGTGCTGCTCGTCTCCGAACTCGTCGGCAACGCGGTGCGGCACACCGGTGCCAGGGTCTTCGGGCTGCGAATGCTGCGCCGCCGCGGCTGGATCAGGATCGAGGTGCGCGACCCCTCGCGCGGACTGCCCTGCCTCATGCCCGTACAGGCGATGGATATCAGCGGGCGGGGCCTCTTCCTCGTCGACAAGCTCTCCGACCGGTGGGGTGTGGATCTGCTGCCGCGCGGCAAGATCACCTGGTTCGAGATGCGGATCTCCGACCGCTGACGGCCCCCGGGCGGCAGGCCGCTCGGGCTGCTGACACACAGAAGCCCCCGGTTCGGCCGTGGTGCGGCGCTGCGGGGGCTGCTGTGTGGGGGCCGTGACATGGGGGGTGTGTCCACGGCCGCTTATGACGACCCGGCCCGGGTCAGTGCGGGTCGTGTCACCGACTATGGCAGACGGGCGACTACATCGCCAAAGCCGCAAATCACCCATAGCTATACAACCTAGGTGATTCTTTCGAAGAATCCTAGGTGTGCTGGGTCACTCGCCTGGAAATCCATGAGTGCTGCCGGAGCTTGGTGAGTGATTCAATGATCGCCGCGGGCGTCGGTCGCGCGCATCCGCGTGACCGTTTGAAGCGACTAAAAGGCTCAATTGTTATTTTCCCGACATTGCGCACTTAATGTTCTGCACATGAACATCTCCGACACGCCGGTGCACCGCCGCGGCGCCCTGCGCGCGGGAGCCGGGGCCGCCCTCGCCGCGGGCCTCGCCGCCGGTTGCGGGAACCGGGAGACAGCCGGCACCGGGGCGGAGACCCTCACCCACCCGGCACCGAGGAAACCGGCCGCCTCCGCCGGAGCGCACGCCCCCGCACCCGCCCCGCGCCGCTTCCCCGGGCAGCCGGTGCAGATCGGCCACGGCCCCCGCGACCGCGCCCGCGTCGCCCTCACCTTCCACGGCCAGGGCGACCCCGCCATCGCCAGGACCGTGCTGGCGGAGGCCGAACGGGCCGGAGCGCGGGTCACCGTCCTCGCGGTCGGCGGCTGGCTCGACGAACACCCCGAGATGGCCCGCCGGATCCTCGACGGCGGCCACGACCTCGGCAACCACACCCAGCGGCATATCGACATCTCCTCGATGGACGAGGCGCGGGCGTACGCGGAGATCACCGGCTGCGCCCAGCGGCTGCGACGGCTCACCGGCTCCATCGGCACCTGGTTCCGGCCCTCGCGCACCCAGTTCGCCACCCCGCTCGTCCAGCGGCTCGCCGTCCGCGCGGGCTACCCGCACGTCCTCTCCTACGACGTGGACTCCCTCGACTTCACCTCGCCCGGCGCCGCGGCCGTCACCCGCAAGGTGGCCGGTGAGATCCGCAACGGATCGGTGGTGAGCATGCACTTCGGCTACGCGGACACGGTCGCCGCGCTGCCCCTCCTTCTCACCGAACTCGACCGCCGCCGACTGCGTGCGGTGACGACCACGGAGCTGTTGACCTGATGCATCCCTCCACCACGCGCACCGCGGCCCTGCTCGGGGGCGTCCTGCTCGCCGCACTCACCGGCTGCGGCACCCCCGCCGCGAAGCCGGCCGCCGGCACCGCGACCGAGGCCGCCGCACCCGCCAGAGCCGAGCACGTCACCCCGCCCGCGCCGCCCGGACTGGCCGGGATGCCCCCGGTGCTCGATCCCGCGAACGTGTACGCGGCCGACGCCGCCGGAAAGCTGTCACCGGCCGTCAAGGGCTTCCCGTCCCGGGTGTACGTCCCCAACACCAACTCCAACACGGTGACGGTGATCGACCCCGCCACGTACAAGGTCATCAAGACCATCCCGGTCGGCCGGCAGCCGCAGCACGTCGTCCCGTCCTGGGACCTCAAGACCCTCTGGGTCAACAACGATGTCGGCGACAGCCTCACCGCGATCGACCCGGCGACCGGCGAGGCGGGGAAGACGGTCGACGTCTCCGATCCGTACAACCTCTACTTCACGCCGAACGGCAAGTACGCCATCGTGATGGCCTCGATGGACCGTCAGCTGGTCTTCCGCGACGCGCACACCATGAAGACGGCCAAGGCCGTCCCGGTCAGCTGCGCGGGGGTGAACCACGCGGACTTCTCGGCGGACGGCCGGTACTTCATCGTCTCCTGCGAGTTCTCCGGCGAACTCCTCAAGGTCGACACGGCCCGGATGAAGGTGGTGGGCCAGCAGAAGCTGCCGTTCAAGGGCGCCATGCCGCAGGACGTGAAGCTGTCGCCCGACGGAAGCACGTTCTACATCGCGGACATGGTGGCGAACGGCATGTGGGTGCTGGACGGGAAGGAGTTCACCACCCCGAAGCTGCTGCCCACCGGCAAGGGCTGCCACGGGCTCTACGTCAGCCGCGACGCCAAGGAGATGTACATCTCCAACCGGGGCGAGGGTTCCGTCTCCGTCTTCGACTTCGCACGGAGGAAGCTGGCGAAGAAGTGGCATCTGCCGGGCGGCGGCAGCCCCGACATGGGCGGCGTCTCCGCCGACGGCAAGGTCCTCTGGCTGACCGGACGCTACAACGCGGAGGTGTACGCGATCGACACCACCAGCGGCAAGCAGCTCGCCCGGATTCCGGTCGGCAGCGGACCGCACGGCCTCGCCGTCTACCCGCAGCCGGGGCGCTACTCGCTCGGCCACACCGGCGTCTTCCGCTGAGGCGGGTCGCGCGGGTGGTTTGGGTGGCGCGGGTCGCCCGGTCGCGCGGGTGGTTTGGGGCACGCGGGTGGTCTGGGTGGTCTAGGGCGCGCGGGTCGCGCGGGGCCTGGGGGAGCCCTGGTGGCTCACCGTGGCTCACCCCTTGACCAGCAGCGCCTCCGAGCCCACCGGCCGGTAGCCCGCCGCCTGGAACGTCCGCACACTGCGGGCGTTCCCCGGCGACTGCTGCGCCCACACCACCGGGCCCGGCACCAGCTGCCGGGCCGCCCGCGCCAGCCGCTCGCCGAGCCGCCGCCCGCGCGCCTCCTCCGCCACCTCGATCGCCGCCTCCCAGCGCCCCGCGACCCCGCGCCCGAGGACCAGCACCCCGCCCTCCGTCCGCCAGACCCGCACCTCCTCGCGGAAGCTCATCGCCCGTGCCACCCGGGGGTGTCCGGGGTCCCGGATCTCCAGCAGTTCCAGCTCCGGAGCGCCCGGCAGCGCGGGCGCCACCGTGAGCAGGTCGATCGTGTTCATGTGCCGGCCGGTGCGGGCCGTCAGCGCGCCGAGGAAGTGCGGGTTCATCGTCGCGGCGAGCGCGTCACCGGGGGTGCCGGCCAGGGCAGCCCGCACCCAGCGCGGGTCCTCGTCCGTGAACACCACCGAGTGCGCGGTGAACGCGAGCACCCCGGCGTCCCGCGCGTTCGGCTGCCGCACCACCGTCGTGGACCCGTTCGGCGGCGGGAACCGCCCCTGCGCCGCCGCTGCCAGAATCCCCGCCAGTGCCTCGGTCATCGCGCCGTGCTCTCCCCGTCCCGGACCGCCGTCCGCCGGGCGGCGGACGGTCCCACCCATGATCGACGACCGGCCGCGGCGATCGCCATCCGTCCCGCCCGTTAATCTGACCTCCGTCATATAGGCATTACGAAGGGGTGGAACAGTGGCGGACATCGAGTCGGCGCGCAAGGCGTTCGAGCGGTACGACCTGAACGGCGACGGGCTGATTTCGGCTGCCGAGTACAAGAGCGTCATGGCCCAGCTGGGGGACCCCTACGTCACCGAGCCGGTCGCGCAGGCCGTGATCAACTCCCACGACGCGAACGGTGACGGGCTGCTCACCTTCGACGAGTTCTGGGCCGCGCAGAACAAGGGCTGACGCCGGCCCGCCCTTGACCCCCGGCCGGCGGGCCGGGGGCCGGGTGGAGCGGGGGCGGCCCCGCTCACGGCCCGGACGCGCCGGTCCCACCGTCCTGCGGTTCCGGTGCCTCCCGCACGCCGAAGGCGTCGTCCGGCGTCGCCACCGGGCGGAACAGGTCGTGCAGCCGGCCCGCCCGCAGCAGCCGCAGAATCCGCGGGCAGTCGCAGACGAGCCAGAACCGCCCGTCCCGGTCCAGCGCCCGCCGCCGGGCCCGGCACAGCAGCGTCAGCCCCGAGCAGTCGAGGAAACTCACCTCGGTCAGGTCGACCACCACATGCGGCGACCCGTCAGCGGTGGCGCCGTCCAGGGCCGGCGCGATGAGCGTCGCGGTCGCGATGTCGATCTCGTCGCGCAGCGCCACCACCGTCCGGCCGTTCCTGCGGTACACGTGGCCGCACGGCTCGGGCAGGGGGACCAGGGTGGGGGATGCCGTGGGGGACAGCCTCTCGGTCATGATGCCTCTCCTCGCAGCGCCGAATCCGCGGAGGCACCCGGGGCCTGGGTGACTGTCAGTGAGGTGACAGTCGGTGAACCTAACCCGACGCTCGCGCCGGGTGGGGATGCAGAAACGTTCGCGCCTGCCGTAATGCGTCCTTCCGGGTGAATGTTCGATGGTGCGGTGGACGTCGCGGGCCCGTCTGTGTGGTTGTCGTTCAGGGAGGGGTGGGTGGTGCTTCCCCCCACTCGTGCCCGCATCCGCCCGCCGCCGGCCACCGGCGGCCGTACTCGGCACGGCGGCCCCCGCGGTGACCGGCACCCGCGGCGCCCTGCGCCCGCTGCCTCCCGATGCCGTCCTCACCTCGGCCTGCGGGCGCACCCCGCCGGCCAGACCGGCGCTGGTTGCCGTCGTGAGCGCACTGGCGCCGGCCACGCGCCGGAGGCCGGCGTCAGACCCGGCGGCCGCCCACCGCCGGGCGCGCCGAACTGTTCGCGCCGGCGGCCGTCGTGGTCGGGTCAGTGGTGGTGACCGTCGTACCCGGCCCGTACCGCTCGACGGTCCCCGACCCCGATGTCCAGGCCAAGCAGGCCGACGCGGAGGCGGACGGACCGGACGCCGCGGACGGCACGGACCGGCCCAGCACCCGCTGACCGCCGTGCTCAGCGCCGGCCGCGGTAGGGCGCCCAGCCGCGCAGCTCGTCGTCGCGCGGGGCGAGCGCCGTCCCGGGCGCGCCGGGTCCGAAGAGCATCACCGGCCGCGAGGCGTCCCAGCCGGGCCAGCCCGGATCACCGCAGACCGCGAACCGTACCCACGCCGCGTGCATCGCGTCGGCCAGCTCCCGGGGCGCGTCCCGGCCCGCGAGCAGCACCGCGTCCGGCCGGTCCAGGTTGTCGAAGACGAACCCGACCTCCAGCCCGTGGCAGGCGCCGAGCCGCTGGACGGGGGACGGCCAGCCGAACTCGTAGAGGTGGGTCGAGCCGGCGGCACCCACCCGGGCGTCGGCCAGCCGGTTCAGCGGCACGCGCAGCAGCAGGTCGGTGGCGAGGGCGCCGAGCAGTTCGCCGGGGGTGGCCTCCGGCCGGTTCGCCCGGTAGGTACGGGCCGTGGCGCCCGGCACCCGGAACTTCAGCAGGGCCAGCCGGAGTCTCGTGCGCGAGAGCCGCTCGGTGAGCCCGCGGGGTACGAACCAGAGCCGGTACTCCTCGGTGTTGGAGCCCATCAGCAGATCGACGCCCGAGGCGGCGCCGTCCCACAGGGCCTCGGCCGGATCGCGGGGCAAGAGCTCGCCGTCCACCACGATCCGGAAGGAGTTCCCGCCGGTCAGCGGGGAGCCGCCGCTCGTCACGGCCGTCTGCGCCGCCAGCAGCGCGGCGGGGTCCGCGACGGCCAGGGCCCGTGCCGTCGCCGCCGTCCCCAGCCGTTTCGCGATCAGCTCGGTGGTGCGGCGGGCCTTGTCCACGGGGAGCGCGGACGGGGCCCCGCTCTGCAGCACCGCACGCCGGAACAGCCCCCGGGACCGTGGGGCGGCGAGCAGTGCGGCGATGCTGATGGCCCCCGCCGACTCGCCGCACACCGTCACCAGGTCCGGATCGCCGCCGAACGCCGCGATGTTGTCCCGCACCCAGCCGAGCGCCGCGAGCTGGTCGAGCAGCCCCCGGTTGGCGGGCGCGTCCGGGAAGACCCCGAACCCCTCGATGCCGAGACGGTAGTTGAGCGACACGAGGACCACACCGTCGCGGGCGAAGGCGGCTCCGTCGTACAGCGGTACGGCGGACGAGCCGTGCAGCAGCGAGCCGCCGTGGATCCAGACGAGGACGGGCAGTCCGGAGCGAAGCGGCGACGGGGTCCACACGTTGAGGTTGAGGCAGTCGTCGCCGTCCACCTCCGGGTCGGGCAGCAGCCGGTCCAGCGGCGGGGCGTACGGCCGCTTGGGCGCCGTCGGACCGAAGGCCACCGCCTCCCGTATCCCGTCCCAGGGTTCCGCCGGTGCCGGTGCCCGGAACCGGTGCGGGCCCACCGGCGCCGCCGCGTACGGGATGCCCCGGAAGACGGCGACCCCCTGTTCGTAGGCGCCCCGGACGGTGCCCTGGACCGTCTCCGCGTGCGGGGCGCTCCGGCCGGCGGGGCCGGCGCCGGAGGCGGCCTCGTGCGCGGGCTCCCGGGCGGACGCGGACGCGAATCCGGGCTCGGACGCGGGTCCGGAGTTCGGAGGAGGTGCGGCAGTCATGGATGCCTCCAGCCCTTCTGCGGTACGGCAGGCGAGTTCGGGTCATCGGAACCGCCGCCTGGCATCGGGCGTACGTACCAGCACATCACGGCAGAGGGCGGTCGGCCATTCGGGGGGCGGCGGCGCCGGACAGCGGCCGCCCCCGCCGACGCGTGTTTCCGGTCACGGGCGGGCCGGCCGGGGCCGGAGAACGGATCGGGACGGTGAATGTCCGGAAATCGCTGCTGTGTTCCCCCTTTCCGGGGCCGGGAGCCGTCGGGGGCAGAACCCGGCAGGGGCGCCGGGCCCTGCCGGGCACCCCGTCAGGCTGCGAAGTTCCGGGAGAGGGAGTCCTGTTCGTCGATCTCCAGGAGGTCGGGGCGGGTGTACCGCTCCGCCCGCGCGTGGTAGTCGAAGTCACCCCGTACGAGCCCCCGGTAGTCCTGGACGCAGCGCTCAAGGGCGGCTCGCGGGAGGCCCTCGATTCCGGCGGCTTCCATCTCCTCTTCGAGTTCCTTCTCGGCCCGCTGCACGCGGTCCGCGATACGGGCCAGCAGGATTCCGGCCTCGTCGGCGGCCTCCTGGAGCGTGCATCCGCGATCCCGCTGGAGCAGCCGGACCGTGTTGTGCTCATATCCGAGAAGGGCCTCCTTCTCGTAGGAGCAGATGTCGTTGCAGAGGCCCGAGTGGTCGGTCACCGCATTGCGCAGCGCGATATAGGCGGGAAGGCTCCGGGCGGATTCCGGGAGATCGATTCCGGCAGCGATCTCGTGCAGGTCGAGGAACGGCTGCATGGCCACCGAGTCACGCCGGTGCTTCACGAAATCCGCGGTGCTCGGTACATGGCCCGCCGCCCGGTCGACCGCCTCCGCGTAGTACGTCCACAGCCACGCGGCGGTGTCCCTGCGGAACTGCCGCACCCAGTGCGCGGGCCGGTCCGCGCAGGTCCGGACTAACAGTTCGCCGAGGGCGTGCTCCATGGGGCCGACCGGTGCGCGGGCACCGTCGAGCACGTCCACCAGATGGGTGATCGCCGACTCGCACAGCCCGGGGTCGCGGCCGGCCGGGCCGTCGTCGAACTCGTCGTCGACGAGGAAGGCCCAGAAGAGCCACTGGCAGAACAGGTCGAGGTGTTTCTGTGCGGCCTGGGGGAAAATCAGGGAGATCCAGAGCTCCGGGCGGGTCCGGAGCATTTTCTTGTGAGCCACCGGTGACAGGACGAGATTGCTGGAATCGGCCCATTCCCAGGCGGCCTGCTTGGTTTTCTCGACCCCGGGATTGCATCCCGCACTTTCGAACGGCATGTGAAATTCTGGAAGCGCGATCTTGCTCATTGTGCACCTCGTCGAAACGATACGGACATGGAAGGGGCAGGCGCGGAATCAACCGCGCACGCACGGCCGGAGCGGCGAGCGGTGGACGTGGCCTTGCCGATCGGCGCTTCGGCCGGGGCCGTGCCGTCGGGGGCGGTGTCCGCACCGGGCCGGGGTAGGGGCGGTGCGGCCGTGGAACCGGCCGCGGCGGACCGCCGCGGCCGCGGATCAGCGGCCGGACGGTTGGTCGGTGCGAGGATGCCGCGAAGCACTGTGTGAAACGGCGCGACCGGGCCGGACGGCCGGATCCCGTCGGGGGTGCGTCGCGGGAGGGGCGGCTGTCATCGCTGTCCTCTTTCCTCCGCCGGGGCGTGGGCATCGGAGCCGGGCCCTGTGGGTTCATGGCAGCGGACCGCCTGACGTGCACGGCGATTGCATCACCACTCGTCACGACCAGTGAACTCCCAGTATGCGGGGGAGGGAAGCCGCTGGTGACTGAAAATGTGTGTTGGCCGTGAACGCCTGCTCAGTTATGAGCAGTTGGGGAACTCCTGGGTGTGGCGGGGTGGTGGGCTGCGGTTGTGCGTCCGGTCGGTCCGAGGGGCCCGGTCCGGCTCGCCGGGCCCCTCTCACCGTAGAGCCGGTTCAGGCGGGCAGCGAGGCGAGCCAGCCCGTCAGGATCCGGTTGACCTCCTGGGGGCGCTCCTGCTGGATCCAGTGGCCGCAGCCGTCCAGGAGGTGCGAGGAGACCAGGCCGGGCAGGGTCGTGGGATAGGCCGCGACGGCATCGGCCAGCCAGGTGGTGGAGGCGTCCAGGGAGCCGCCCAGGAAGAGGGACGGCTGGGTGATGGGCGCACCGTCGAACTCCGCGAGGTCCTCCCAGTCCCGGTCCATGTTCCGGTAGCGGTTGAGCGCCCCGCTCATTCCGGTCCGCTCGAACTCGCCCGCGTAGAAGTCGAGGTCGGCGCCACCGAGCCAGCCGGGCCGCCGGTCGGGGAAGCGTTCGCGCAGCGTCCCGCCGGGTCCGGCGAAGTGCGGGTCCGGGGCGTCCGGCTCGGGCATGGTGTCGGCGGAGAACGCCGCGTAGAAGCCCGCGAGCCAGCCCCGGACGTCCGGCTCGATCTCGCTCTCCGCCCGGCCGGGCTCCTGGAACCGGGAGACGTAGAACTCCTGGTCCCCGCCCATCCCCGCGAAGATCTCGCTGGGGCGCGGACCGCCGCGCGGGGTGTACGGGACGCTCAGCAGTCCCACCGCGCGGAAGACGTCGGGCCTGATCAGCGCGGAGTTCGCGGCGATCGTGGCGCCCCAGTCGTGGCCGACCAGCACCGCGCTCGACTCCCCGAGCGCGTGCACCACGGCGGCGTTGTCCTCGACGAGCGCGGCCATCCGGTACGCGGCGACGTCCTCGGGCCGGGAGGACCGCCCGTAGCCGCGGACGTCGATGGCGACCGCCCGGTACCCGGCGGCGGCCAGTGCGGGCAACTGGTGGCGCCAGGAGTACCAGGACTCCGGGAATCCGTGCAGCAGCAGCACCAGCGGTCCGGTGCCCTGCTCGACCAGGTGGACGCGCCCGGCCGGCGAGGGGACGGTGCGGTGGGTGGGCTCCGGGGACGGGGCGGGCTGGTGCGACATGGATCCTCCGCGGCTCTGGTTCGGTGTGGTGCGGGCCGTTCACAGCCGCGCCCCCGGACCCGTACCGCCCGGCGGCCGCCCGACGGCACCGGACACGATCATGCGACGGGGGCCGGGCCGCCCGCGAGTCGTGTTGCCGCTCCGGCAAACGCGCGTCCGGGGCGCGGGACGGCTCCGGGATTCCGGGGTTCAGGCCTGCTCGTCGTCGACCCGTGCGGTGAACTCCAGCACCGCGTCCGCGAGTTCTCCGGGGCCTGCTGCGCGATGAGGCGGCCGACCCCGCCAGGCGTTCGGGCGCGCGTGGCTCCGCACGCGTCGGTGTCGTCCGCGCCGACGGCCGACGTGGAGCAGTCCCTGGCGAGCGGTTCCGGCCTCGCCGGGTGAGGGCTCACGACGGTGTGCCGGTGCCCGGCCCCCGAGTGCGGGAGCGGCTCATCCGGATCAGCAGGGCCACGGCGGACAGGGCGAACAGGACGGCCGTGATGATCAGCCAGCGCCCGAGGAACACATCGGCCGAGAGCGTGGTGTACAGCGTGTAGCGCCGGCTCACCCGGCCCAGGATCAGCGGGAAGTACGTCAGCAGCAGCAGTCCGGAGAGGAAGACCGGAACCCGGACGTGGTTGATCCATCCCTGGACCGGCCGGCCGGCCCCACCGGCCGCCGAGGGCTCCCGGCGCTCGCCCAGGACGGTCTGGGCGGCCCGGTCGGTCACCGTGTACAGCGGCAGCAGCACCAGATCGTGCAGGAACGCGGCGCCGATGAACCAGATGACGACCTTCCAGGGCTCGGCGCCGCCGAGCAGCCGCACTCCGGCGTAGCCGGTGAGGGCGAACGAGCAGAGGACCAGCAGCAGGTGCAGCGGCGAGGCCCCGTACAGGGTGCGGAACCGGTTCACGGGTGCTCCCCGAAGGTCAGCCGGGTGACCCACTTGGTGTTGTGCACGCCCGGGTTGGCCGGGACGATGACCCGCGCCGGGTAGCCGTGGTCGGGGGACAGCTCGGCCCCGTTGACCCGCAGGGCCAGCAGGGAACGCGGATCACGGACCTGGTTGCCGCGCAGTGTGGTGAAACGGAACGACCCCGTCCGCTGGGCGGACTGGACGAACACGCCGGGTGCCGCGCCCGTGAAGCCGGCGAGTGTCGCCAGATCCGCGAGCCGCACCCCGCTCCACTCCTGGTCCTCCGTGGACCAGCCCTCCACGCACGCGATGGGCAGCGCCGCCGTGTACTGCGGCATCGCCAGTACCTGGGCGCGGGTGAAGACCCGCTCCCGGCCGGGCCCCCGTACGACGAGCCGCCAGCCGGGGCCCACGTCCCGCGCCCTGATTCCCACGCTCGCCGCGGTCTTGTTGATCTGGAATCCGTTGGGGCCGGGCCCGGGGTCCTGTCCGCGCGGCGCGAGCAGCGCGGTGGACCGCAGGACGCCCCCGATGCTCTGCCCCGCCGTCACCACGAGCAGCACCAGCGAGCCGGCCCCGACCATCCCCAGCGCCCCCCGGCGCGACATGGTGGGGGCGGCGGGGCGCGGGGTCACCAGCTCCGTGGGGTCCGCCGGGTCCTTCCGGTCCGCGCTCGCCGGGCTCCGCAGCTCCTCGCGGAGGCCGCCGCTCCGCAGCATCCGGACCATGAGGGGGATGCGGAAGGCGATGTGGACGACGAAGGCGCCGATGAAGACCCAGGCACCGTAGAAGTGCAGCGGGTAGAACGAGCCGGGGAAGACGTAGTCCAGCTGGATGTTGAGCACCCCGGTGGCGAACTCGAACAGCACACCGCCCACGAGCAGCAGCAGCGAGAGCCGCTCCAGCGCGTGGCCGGCCGACCTGACCGGCGGCCAAGCGAACAGCTTGGGGGCCACCGACCACAGCTTTGCGAGCAGCACCGGGATCAGCACGATCCCGAGCGTGACGTGGACGCCCTGGGTGAGCCGGTAGAGCCAGTACGGGTGGGTGGGCCATGAGAACAGGTAGAAGCCCAGCCACCCCCGGTCCGGAGTCCTGTCGTTGGCGCCGAGACCGGGGTTGTACGCGGCGTACGAGAGCAGTCCCGTTACGAACATCACCGTGATGCCCACCAGCAGGACCGCGCCGAGCACGGACGTCAGCCAGGGACCGCGCAACGGGCTGCGCCAGAAACCCCGCCGGGTCGGCCCGGCCGGCGGTCCGTCCCGCAGCAGACCGGAGAGCGCGGACCGGTGTTCCGCCGGTCGCCGGAGGGTCGAACCGGTCCGGTCCGGGGCCATCGGCTGTCCGTCTTCCATGACGCCCCTCGTGAATCGGACACGACGTGAGACAAATGTCAGAAAGTGGACCATAGCGTCCGGCTCGTCAGGGACGCGGCATTACTCCTGGCGCGCTCGTCTACCAGGCGTGCGCCGAGCGTATTCAGGGGCGCATGCTGGCAGTTGGGGCAACGGGGGAATCCATTCGGTGCAACTTCCGGGGCTGGCTTGGCGTGCCTGACCCGTTCGGCGCTCCGCCCGGTTCATGATGAATCACCCGCACTATCCGCGATGTACCGCAAAAGGAGTGACCCATGGTTCGCCGTATCGCAATCACGCTGGCCACCGTTGCCGCAGCAGGATTCATGGCCGCCGCCCCGGCCGCCGCCTATGGCGGCGGAGGCGGCGAGGAGGCCGGCAAGATCGGGGCCAACTACTACGAGTTCGACGCTTCGCGTGAGAACACCGAGTTCTTCAACGTCGGTGGCCCGTACGGCATCACGTGGGGCAAGCAGCACAAGGCGGAGCTGGAGGCCGAGGGCGGCAGCTTCTACGCCGAGTACCTCAGCCGGGGCTGATCTCCCGCACCGTGCAGGGCCCGTCCCACCGCGGGGCGGGCCCTCGCTCGTTCTCCCGTCGGCACCCCGGCCGTCGGAGCCGCAGGGCCGGCAGTCGTCCGGCGGCCGCCTCTCAGCACTCGATGATGTTCACCGCGAGCCCGCCCCGGGCGGTCTCCTTGTACTTGACGAACATGTCCGTACCTTGTCGCACTATGCCTTTGACCTGCATGTTCGGGGGTAGATGAGCTGCCCTGCATGCCATCAGGGACTTCTCGGGGACTTCAGTAGTAGATGGCCCTGCGACGAGGTGAGGATCAGTTCGACCGTGATCGGCTTCCGCTGGCGCTCTTCGAGCGCGGTGGTGGGGGTCTCCGGGTTCCGCCAGGGCAACGTGCAGGAAGTCGACGGGAACCGGCGGAAGTGAGCTCGGGCCCGGAGGACGAGGTTGGCCGGCAGGGGGACCTCGCGGGTCTTGCGCCCCTTGGGGAGCGAGAAGTAGGGGCGGCCTTTGATGTCCCACCTGAGCTGGCGGCGGATGTGGACGACTCCAGTCGTGAAGTCGAAGTCCTCTTCGGCGAGACCGAACGCTTCGCCTTGGCGCAGCCCGAGGCCGATGCCGAGATCGACCGCGATCTGGTAGTGGTCCTTGCAACTCCGCGCGGACGGCGTCGACGACCTCACGTGACCACGCCTTGGCCTTGCTGTCGATTGCTCGTGGGGGCTTGACGCTGTTCTTCGCCTTCATCGGGTTGCGCAGCAGACGCTGGTCGTCGACGGCGCTGCCGAAGATCGAGGACAGCTGTCCCCAGATCAGCTCTGCCGTCGACTCTTCGACCCTCGTGAGCAGTGCTGCCTTGAAGGCCCGTAGAGCGGACGCGTCGATCTCACGCAGGGCGTGGTCGCCCACCAACGGGATGATGTGGTTCCGGATGCGGCTGCGCATCGGGTCCGCCGTCGAGGGTTCGTCGGAGCGGCTCGCCCACCAGCACTCGGCGATGCAGTCGGCGACAAGTATCTCGCCCTTGCGGGGATCGACGAACTCACCACGGCTGGAGTCCGTCCTGGCGCCGGCGAGCCACTGCTTCGCGTCCTCGCTGGTGTGGAACGACCGGTCCTGGATGCCGGGAAGCCCCTTCACTCGATAGCGCTTCCCGGTGCCGTAGATCGCGGTCCGCTCCCGCTTCCCGGTCAGCTTGTCGGGGCGCTTCTTCAGCCGGGGTGCCGCCTGTACGTGCCTGGCGACACGACTTTCCGGGTGAGCACGACAGACAAGCTGTCCCAGCGCAGCACACCACATATCCGCTTGGTCGAGCGATGCGCTCCTTCCGACGCAACTGTTCTGCTCGCGGTGGCTGTCGTGCTCCGGCCGTGCGTCGCACGCAGCCCTGGAAGGGCGTGCGGCCACCGTGCCGTGGGCCAAGGTCGGGGGCCGGCAGGCTCCAGGGTTGATCAGCAGGAGGCAGGGATGAGGGGTCGCCGCCGTTGACCAGGTCGGCGATGTCTCCTTCGCCTCACACGCGCGGGGATCACGCGTCGGCGGTGGATGTAGGGAGCGGTGTGGCGGAGAAGACCGAGTCCGGGTCGACTGCGGACTTCACGGAGAGCAGGCGTTCGGTGTTCGGCCCGTAGGAGTTCGCTACCTGGTCGGGAGTCTCCGGCCCCAGGAAGTTCACGTAGCCACCCGGCAGTGACAACGGTTCCAGGGCTGCGTGAGTCTCTTCCAGCCAGCGCAGGTGCGAGGACCTGCCGTCGCCACCGCCTGTATGGTCCTTGTTCTCGCCGTTCTCCCACATGCAGATCAGCTCGACCATGAGGTGCGGTTCGCGTCGGCCGAAAGCCGTGGAACCGAGAGTGGGGCGGGTGGCCGCACCGTGGAACTGGTGCCACACGATCGCGGAGAAGGGTGAGGTGAACTCCCGGGCGGCCCGGTCCAGGACGGTTGCGATGGAGCCCGTGACGCTCTGGACGGTCCGTGTGCGGATCGCGCCCATGCGTCCCGGTGGGAACATGGCGTCCGTCGCTGCCAGCGTTGCGGAACGGGCGACCGGTCCGATCTCGGCGAGCACGGGTGTACCGAGTCTGGCCAGAGTGCGTACCGGCCCGTTCTGGGCATTGCCCGCCTCAAGGTTCCCCGACCAGGTCGGCGCAACGTACACCGTCGGCTTGCCATCCGGGCCGGGAAGGAACCCCACGTCTACCGTCAGCTCGTCGGGACTGTCCTGAAGGACCTCGCCGAGGTCGGCCAGTATGCCGGCGCTCTGGTCGATCGGGTACAGGATGGTTCCCGAGATGACGGTCGGTACGGGGTGCAGGCGGATCCGTGCCGAGGTCACGACGCCGAAGTTGCCGCCGCCGCCGCGCAACGCCCAGAAGAGGTCCGGGTGGTGTTCGGCGTCGGTGTTCAGTCGTGAGCCGTCGGCCAGGACGACCTCGGCGCTGAGCAGGTTGTCGGCTGCGAGCCCGAATTGGCCCAGGAGGGGGCCGTAGCCGCCGCCGAGCGTGAGGCCGACCATGCCGACGGAGCCCGCCGTTCCGGTGACGGCGGTCAGGCCCGCCCGCTCGGCGGCTGAGACGACGTCCGAAGAGAGAGCCCCGCCGCCGACTGTCGCGTAACCGTGGTTGACGTCCACCTGCACGTCTCTCATTTCGGTCAGATCGAGAACTAGCCCACCGGGACGGAACGCCCGGCCCCAGAAGTCGTGACCCCCGCCACGCACGGAGAGCGGCACTCCGTGGTTGCGAGAAGCGCGTACTCCCGCCTGCACGTCAGCGGTGCTCGCGCACCGCACGACGACCGAAGGGCGGACATCGACCGCTGCGTTGAACAGCGCCACGGCTCGCGTGTACTCCGGTCCGCTGGTGAGCACACGGTCCGCAGGAATACGGGACCGCAGCTCGGCCAGGAAGGCGGTATCGACTGTTTCGTGGGCGTCGGTACGGGACTGCATGGTCACTCCTGTGTGTCGCTCATGGGGTGCGGCTGTCGAGGGCGTGGTGTGGATGTGGTGGCCGGGTCGGTTCGGTGGCGCTCTGCCCGTTCGGGGGTGTCCCGGGCGGTTCGAACCGCCGGATGGCCGACGGTGTGTCTGGGAGGGTGCTCGGTGTCCTGCACTCATCAGGTGGAGGGGGCGTCGGGTTCGGTGCACTGCTGGGCGAGGACGGTGGCCATCTCGGGCAGCAGGACGGCCAGGGGGTCGTGGGTCAGCTCCGTCATTCGTAGGCGTCCCCCGCACGTGGCGACACCCAGGACGTGTTCACCGGCCAGTTGGGTGGTCTGCGCCGGCCCCCACAGAGCGGTGAGTCGGGCGCGGACGTGTGCAGGCGCCTCGACCACCCCGAGATTGGTGATCTGGATGTCGGCGGCGGTGACGGCGGTCATCATCGTCTCGGCCTCTTCGGGGGTGGTCGGCGGCTGCTGGGCCAGCGCCTGCGCACCGGCTCTGAGCAACCCAGGTGTCCGCTGGTGTTCCAGATCCTGGTGATGGTGCTGGGCCAGTTTCCAGAAATCTTCGGCCTGGGATGCCTCGCTGACCGTTCGCGCTCCGGCGAACCGGTTGGCGACGGCGTCGGGCAGACCCGCGGCACGGCGCAGGTCGACCGGGCTCAGCACCCGCACCCGGGTGCGGCCCGCACGATGGAAGACCGTGCCGGCGGCAGCGCACAGCGCGGCGTGCACGGACACGCCCTCCGCGCGGCAGCGGGCCACGAGGCGTGCGGTCAGACCGCGTTGCAGGGCCAAAGCGGAGACGTGCGGTGTCCGTCCCGAGAACTGAGTCAGCTCGCCGGGCGGGTTCATCAGCTCGTCCTGGGGCGGCCCGACGGGAGGCGTCGCCGCGTCGAGGGCCTGCAGGAGCGCCTCCTGGGAGGGCGGCGCATCCTGCCCCGGGGTCGGCCTACCGCTCTCCTCGTCGCCGTCGAGGGCGGCGACGAGGTCCGCCACCACGCGCATGCCGCCGGTGCCGTCGGTGATCTGGTGGGCGAAGGTCAGCACGATGACGCTGCCTGTTTCCGCGGGAATCAGTACGGTCCGCAGGAGCGGGCCGGGCTCCGGCGCGATGGGGCACGTCTGCTCACGGGCGACGACCGACTGCCACGGCGTTCCCTCGGCGGCGGATTCGATCCTGACCGGCCCCTCTGCCCAGCGGTACCGGGCCTGAGCGGACCGGCGGTCGACCGAGACGCGGAGCAGCGGGTGCTGTGCCTGCACCTGCTTCAGCGCCCGTGCCAGCGTCTGCTCACAGACCTTGCGGTCGATCTCGGCGACCAGGGAGAACTGGACAGGGTTTCGGTGCATGTAGAGATCGATGGTCCGCTCGAAGGCTCCGAGTTCCCGCGCCGTCTCTGTTTGCGTGTGGCTGATCGACATGAGGTTCCTTCCTCGCTGAGGTGATGTGACTGCTCGTTACCTGGGCGCATCCTGACGAGGGGGGAGTTCGGCCTCGTGCCGAGCGATGGTCGGGACCGGTCGGCTGTCCACCAGACGCTTGGACGTCGCACGGAAGGCCCAGGCGACGACCAGTGCGGCGACCACGGTGAGGGGGGTGCCCATGGCGATCTTCGCGAAGGCGAGCCAGCCGGTGGCGTCATGCACGTAGAGCCACTGCTTCACCACGAACCGGGCGCCGAGGACGCTCGCCGCTGCGAGCGTGGCTATGTCGTGTGCCCGCAGAACCTGACGGTCCGGGCGCCAGGCGTGCGCGCCACCGTGCAGGAGGTTCCACGCCACACCGGTCAGGGGGCGGCGGAGGAGGACCGAACCGAAGGTGGCGAGGAATCCTGCGAAGGCCACCCAGATGCCCAGCAGGAAGAAGTCCTTGGCGGATCCGGTGAGTGCGACGATGCCTGCCGCGACCAGAACACCGGTCAGGCTGCCCGAAGCGGCGAGAAGGCGTTCTCCACGCACCAGCCGGGCCATGGTGAGCACCGCACCGGTTGCTACCGCCGCGATCACGGCTGCCTTCGTCGACAGCAAGGCGAGTGCGATCACGAACACCACGACCGGGACGGTCGAGTAGACGAAGCCCGCGATGCCGCCCATGGACTCGAGCATGGGCGAACCCGGGGCGGGGGGCGGCGCGCCTGTGTTGCCCCGGTCGTGAGTTGGGGAGGGGGCGTGCTCGCCTTCGAGTTGGGTCATCGATCACTCCTGGTCACGGGCTGCGGTTGCAGCGTCTCTCGGGAATTTCTCGTTGCGGTCGTGGTGCGGTTCAGGCGCTCCAGCCGCCCCCCACGGCCCGGCTCGCGAGATAGGAGTCGCGCAGTGCCTTGCGCAGTCCGGGGACGAACGCGTCGAACCGCGCCGCTTGGGCCTTCAGGGCGGACTTGTGGGTGCGGCGGTCTTCTTTGCTCCACACCGAGGTGAGCTCCAGCTCGACCGCCAGGACGGCCATGGCCAGCTCGTCCGTCAGGTCATCGGCGGGAGCGCCGTCGAGCACGCTCGCGCGCACCCGGTCCTGCAGGGCGTGCACCAGGTCCGGGTGCACCACGGTGACCCTGTTGGTGGACACGACCCCCAGCTTCTTCTGCCGTTCGATGGCGACATCCCCGGAGGCGAGCAACTGGTCGCGGACCGGGGTTTCGGCTGTGTGCGCCTTGTTGTGCAGGAACTTCAGCCAGCCCTTGGGCTTGTCCTCGGGCAGGTCGTACCAGACCGATGCCGTGAACGGATCCTCCGGCGGATTGCCGGAGAGCCGCCGAACCTTCCCCCCGGTCGCGTCCAGCAGACCGTTACGGGCCAGCTCAGTCATCGCCCCGGCCCGCAACAGCTGGCCGCGCCCCTGAATGTTGTCGAGCTGGAACTTTTCCTTCTTGGGGGTGTAGCAGAGCAGGTACAGTTTCTGAGCGAGATTTGTGGGCATCAGAACTCCCCTTTGTGCTAGCCGAAGTGGGCAAGAGTTTCTATCGCCGATAAGAGAGTGAAATGTGTGCAGGGGAGAGGCTCATCGGTCGCACCCGTTCTTCCTTTAATCCCTGTCAGGGGGCAGGTGGAACGAAATGGATGTTTGCCCATCCATTAGGGAGTAACGGCTACGTCCTCGCCCCTGGTTTGCTTTTCAGTGGTTCTCCTACCTCCGGTTCGAGCCGTGAAACTGGTGACGTTACGGCATAGTTCTGTACGACCTGGAGAATGGACATGTCGGGATCTATTGCATGGTGCGCGCCGAGTCCGCCGTCGTGACAGAGGCGTATCCGGCGTCCGCCTCGCGCCTGGGGCGTCCCGACAGGACGTGCGGGATGCACGGGACCCGCGCAGTTATGACCGTTCACGTGCCGGGCTCCCGGCGGACCCTGGCCGTGCCGCTGGGCCGTCGGCGAAAGGTGTGCTGGACGTGCGGTAGCAGCAGTGGGAGAGACCGCTGGTGCAATCGGAGTCGCCGGAGGCGGGGCGGTCTCTCCTTGAACTGGCCAGGTGGTGTGCTGTGAGCAGGGTGGCAACGAGGTCAAGGCACGGGTTTTCCTTCTGCCTTGTTTGACCTGCGCTGTCAGCAACCGCGGATTACATCACCGAGAGCGTCTTGGTTGAGAACGCAGGGACTATTCTCTGTCCGCTTTTGCGGTGCGTCAGTTCACCAAGCCGGCGCAGAATCACGCACGGGTGGGGCCCTGAAGTGGGTTGCGTGAGGACGCAATTCCCGGTGGATCAAGCGCGTGGCGTCCAGGCGCGGCGTATCGCAAAGCGAAGGAGGTCCACATACTGGATGTATCGGGACGCTCCGACAACGTGACGAGGTGTCTTGGCTATCGTCGCGCACCCGGCGGGAAATGCGGGCCGGCCCTTAGCTGTGGCCTTGAACATCAGTCAGCCCGTGCGTAGGTCCTTCCGCTGTTCTGAGGTCATGCCGTGCGTATGCGTGGACGGGTGACGGCTGGCTGTGACTCAACGCTTCGCAGGGACGAGGGGGCGGGTGGTTGCGGGCGTTTCCGTCTTGCACACGGTGCCGTCGGCGGGGTGGGTGCCGTGGAGGAGCGCGGCGTCAACTGCCTTGTTGACACACGAGTTGATGCCGTAGGAGCCGTGTCCGACTCCTTCACGTGTGAGCAGGACCGCGGCGTCCAGAGTCCGGGTCATGTTCTCGGCCCAGTGATGGGGGGTGACGGGGTCCAGTCGGCCTGCGACCACCAGTGCCGGTGGCGCACCGGCGGCGGTGAGCGGCTTGGTGACGCGGTCCTTGTTCGGCGCGGGCCACCGTGCGCAGTTGAGAGCGGAGTAGGCGGCCCGGGTCCCGATCCGCTTCGCCTCGGTAGTGGCCTTTGTGGCTGCGGCCCTGTGCGCGGCGATGCCGGACGGGGTCTTCCAGTCGGCGCAGCGTACCGCAGTGTGCGTTTCGAACATCGCGGTGGGGACGGGGAAGGGGGATACCGTGACGCTGCTCCACAGGGTATAGAGGGGTGCGCCGTTGCCCTTCTGCGCGGCCAGCAGTGCCGAGGTCAGCAAGGGCCAGGTGTTCTGGTCGCCGGCCAGGGCTCGGGTGGTCTCCAGGGTCATGGCACCGTCGAGTTCGCCGCCCGGGGTGGCGCCCCCCTGGGCGGGTGCGATTTTCAGCGGCTTCGCTTCCAACGTGTCGATGAGTGTGTCGAACGCCGCCTCCGGGTCACCTGCCCCGAACGGGCATACTGCGGCCCCTTCGGCGCGACAGGTCTTGAACCAGGCGTTGAGGGTTCGTTCGCTTGCCACGGCGACGTCGTTCTGGAAGGGGAGGGAGTCGCCGAACCACTGGTTGGTGTCGACGGGGGCGTCGAGCACCATCTGGCGGACTCGGTGAGGGAAGAGTGTGGCGTACATCGGGCCGACCACGGTGCCGTAGGACAAGCCGTAGTACGTGATCTTCTTCTCGCCGAGCGCGGCGCGGACTCGGTCGATGTCGCGAGCCACGTTGTCGGTGGAAAGGCTGGCCAGGAACTTCTTGCTCTGGTGCTTGGCGCAGCCGTCGGTGAACGCGGCGGCGTCGGCCAGCAGCCGCGGAAGAGGCTTGCCCCCGGGGATCGCCGGGTCGAAGGAGGTGCCGGCGGCGTCGGCTCGCTGCTGGTCGGTCAGGCAGCGAACGGCCTGCGATTGGCCGACGCCGCGCGGGTCCATCGCGATGACGTCGAATCTGGCGAGCACAGCGGACGAGAAAGCGCCCGGAGTACCGGCTGTCTTGGGCAGATTGCGCAGTGTCTCGGTGGCGGCGACCCCGGGTCCGCCCGGGTTGAAGATGAGACTGCCGATGCGCTGAGCGGGATCAGTGGCCCGGTGCCGCATGACCGCGAGCGGGATCTGTGCGCCCTCGGGGTCGGTGTATTCCTGCGGAACCTTGATCGTGGCGCATTCCAGGTCCTTCCCGCACGTGCTCCAAGTGACCGTGTCAGGGGAGGGGGCCGGGGCCGACGCGCCCGTTGCGGACGTGCTGCGCGGCCCCGAGGCTCCGGACGAGCACCCCGTCAGGACCATGAGGGCTGTGGCGAACGCAGTCCCGTACTTGGCGGCGGTCCGTGGCCTCAACTGGATCATGATCATCTTCCTTTCGTCCTACGTGTGCCATTCCATGCGGTCCGACACGTCGGTCGCGCGAGAGGTCGACCGAGGAGGGCTGGTGTGGTCGTGCCTTCCTCGCTTCGATGAGTCAGTGACCGGCCGCGTCGAGCAGGGAGGAGTACCGCAGGCGGAGAGCGCGCTCCATGCTCGCCAGAACGGCCCCGCCTCCCAGTGCGAGGTTCAGCCAGATCGGCAGGTGTATCGGCGATACGAAGGTTCCGACCCGCTGTGTGACGGGGGGGATGTGAGAGACGGGTTCAGCGAGCTGCAGCAGGTTCAGACCCACACCGATGACCAGCAGCAGCACCGATCCGATGGCGATCGCCCGGCTCAGTCCCGGGTGGCGGGTGCCGAAGCGCGCCCTCCGTCCCTCCGCGGAGGCGGGGTCGGGCGTGAGCTGAGACGGTTGTCCGTCCAGGGGGCGATAGTGGCAGCGCTTGATGCCGTAGCTGCTCATCGCCACCTCGATGACGCCCCCGTCGACAGGGAGGAGCGCGGGCAGTTTCGACTCGGCCACGTGCCTGCCGTCCAGGAACAGATGCGCCCGGATCCTGCTGTTGTCCAATCGCGCCCAGTGCCGTACGTCGACGGCGTAGAGGCGTTCCTGGCCGCCGCCACCGGGAAGCCGTAACCAGAACAGGGAGCGCACGGGGAGCTGCCACCAGCGGAACCGCTGCAGTTCCCTGCTGTCGCCCGGCTTGAGGCGCCTCGATGCCGCCCACTGCTTCAACACCATGCTCCGCGCACCCCTCGCGCCTCGGCCGCACCCGTACTGGTACAGCGTGCTAGTAAGACGCTAGCACGCTGTACCAGTACGGCGTACTAGCGGCGTGGGGAAAGCCGGGAGAAGTGAAGGAAGGCCTGCTGTCCGGCGACCCGATTCGGGACCGGACGCTGGCGCCCCGCGAACGGCTGTTGAACTGCCTGCGGCAGGTTCTCGCACCGCTCGGTACCACCGAGGACGCGCGCACCGCGTGGGGCACGGTCTATCGGAGCTTCATCGAGCCCGAGCCGACCGAACCTGTACGCACCGCCTACCTCGCCCACGAGCGGGAGGCGGAGCGTCTGGTCGAACACTGGCTGGCCGTGCTCGCCGAGGAGGTGAGGCGCCGGTGGCAAGCAGCAGTTACGGCACAGTCCTTATGAGCTCGTGCAGCAGGGGCAGCAGCTGGGTGACGTCGTCGCGGTTGCCGCCGGTGAGGATGACGGCGAGCGGGGCGCCGTGCCCGTCGGTGATCACGTGGTGCTTGGAGCCTGCCATCGTTTGACGACAGGCGCGGCCTGGTGGACGGCCGGCTCAGGTTGAGCGCAGGCAGAAGGGGTGTCCGGCCGGGCTGGCGTAGACCCGGCTACCGGTGCGGGTTTCCGGGGTGATCTCGTCGGTGGGGCGCAGTCGGGTGGCGCCGGCGTCGGTGGCCGTGCGGTCGGCGGTTGCGAGGTCGTCAACGCCGAAGTCGAGGTGCATCTGCTGGGAGGTGCCGTCCGGCCAGTTCGGGGCGGTGTGTCCGGGAGCGGACTGGACCACGATCACCGGGAGGCCGGGAGCCTGGAGGAAGTGGTGCGTCGGCGTGGGGGTGAGGGAGCCGCCGAGCAGCCGGTGCCAGAACGAGCTTTCCTTCTCGATGTCGGCGGCGTCGATGATCACGGAGGCCAGGGTGATGGGCATGGGGTGTCCTGTTCGTGCTGTCGGTGGTTGCTCAGACGGTCGGGATGATGCCGCCGTCGACGCGGAACTGCGCTCCGGTGAGCCATTTCGCGCGGCCGGAGGCGAGAAAGGCGATCATCTCGGCGACATCCTCGGGATCGCCGGGGCGGCCCATGGGAACGTTCAGGTGGTCCACGATCTGCCGGGTGACCTCTTCGGTGGTCATGCCCTGCTTCTCGGCCATGTGCTTCAGGTGGGCGGTGGCGCCGTCGGTGATGACGAAGCCGGGAAGGACGCAGACCACGCGCACCCCGTGTGCGCCGACTTCGGTGGCCAGTTCGCGGCTGTAGGTGTTGAGCGCGGCCTTGGCGGCGGCGTAGGACGCCTCGGTGCGCTGAGGCAGTTGGCTGGCGATCGAGGAGACGTGCACGACGACGCCGGAGCCCCGCTCGACCATTCCCGGCACCAGGGCCCGGTCCAGGCGCACGGCGCTGAGGAGGTTCATTTCCAGGTCCGCCTGCCAGGATTCGTCCGACCGGCTCAGCGTCGGCGCCGGGGAGCTCGCCGCGCCCGCGTTGTTCACGAGCACGTCCACGCCGCCCACCTGCTCGACGACGCGGCGGCCGAGTTCGGCCACTCCCTGCTGCGTGGAGAGGTCTGCCGCGAGGAATGTGGCACCGCTGTCCTCCTCGGGCCGGCTGCGGGAGGCCGTCAGTACGGTCGCGCCCGCGGCGACGAAGCGGCGCACGGTTGCCGCGCCCAGGCCCCGGCTGCCGCCGGTGACCAGTACCCGTAGGCCGTCGAGGCTGTTGTCTGTGATGGGCATGGGGTCTCTCCTCCGTAAGATGAACCTGACTCCGGAAAAGGTACACGTAAACGGAACCGGACTCACCTTATGGAGGTTCTCTTGCCGCAACCACGCCCGCTGCGTGCCGACGCGCGACGCAACCGCGAGGCCTTGCTGTCCGCGGCCCGCCAGGCGTTCCTCGGCGGCGACGCCGACGCGCACGTCGAGGACATCGCCCGCAGCGCCGGCGTCGCCGTCGGAACGCTCTACCGTCACTTCGAAACCCGCGACGCGCTGATCGAGGAGGTCTACCGCAAAGAGGTCGACGACCTGTGCGCCACGCCCGCTGTCCTGCTGGACCAGCACGCCCCGGAGGAGGCGCTGCGGCGCTTCCTGCTGCTGCTCGTGGACCACGCGGCGGTGGGCAAGGGGATGTCCGGTGTGCTGGAAAGCATCATGGCGACGGACTCACCGGTCTTCGGCGACGCCCGTACGCGTATGGCCGGTGCCCTCTCCCTGCTGCTCGAAGCAGGCAGTGTGGCCGGCACCGTCCGCGACGACGTCACAGGGCCAACTCTGTTGCGTGCCCTGGGCGGCATCTGCGGAATGCGCGTCACGGAGGGCTGGCTGGTCGAGGCCCGGCAGATCACCGCCCTCCTCTTCGACGGCCTGCGACACGGCGCCCCGCAGTCACCCTGAGCCGGGGCGGGCGCCACCGGCCGGGCCCTGCCCGTCACTCCTGACCGCTCCCACCGATGACCAGCAGCACCGATCCGATGGCGATCGCCCCGCTCAGTCCCGGGTGGCGGGTGCCGAAGCGCGCACTCCGTCCCTCCGCGGAGGCGGGGTCAGGCGTGAGCTGAGGCGGCTGTCCGTCCAGGGGGCGATAGTGGCAGCGCTTGATGCCGTGGCTGCTCATCGCCACCTCGATGACGCCCCCGTAGACCGGGAAGGCCGCGGGCAGTTTCGACTCGGCCACGTGCTTGCCGTCCAGGAACGGATGCGCCCGGATCCTGCTGTTGTCCAATCGCGTGGCTGGGTCATGAGCCGATCGGCCAGGTGGAACGCGTCGTAGCCCAGCAGGAGGGAGTCGCTGCGCAAGAGCGAGGGGTCCAAGCAGGCAAGGCCGATCTCATTGAACCGGTGGATCACGTCGCGGACGGTGTCCTCGTCAGCCTGCATCAGCTTCGTGATTACCGGCACCCGGTTCCCACCGGCCGAGGCCAGCAGCATCGTCGCGCGCCGGTAGCGCACCGAAATGGTGCCGCCCCGGCGCACGATCTGCTGCAGCTTCTGCCCCTCCTGGCCGGTCAGCCTGCGCACATGGACAAGCTCAGCCACTACACCCCCAGCAGTCAGAGCGGATGTCACCGTGCATCCAGCCGCCCGGACGACCGCCTCGGCGAACCTTCCCGATCGGAGCGCTAGCATGCTGTACTAGTACGGCGTGCTAGCACAGTGAAGGGTGCTGGGAGAAGCGAAGGAGAGCGGGATGGAAACACGCGAGAAGATCCTCAAGGCCGCTGCGGAGATGATCGCCGAGGACGTAGCGGCGAAGCTGAGCGTGCGCGCGGTCGCCGCGCGTGCGGGGGTGAGCACCGGCTCGCTGAGGTTCCACTTCCCCACCCAGCGCGCGCTGCAGGACAGCTTGCTCGTGAGGATCTACGAACACCTGCTGCCCGGCGACCCGATCCGGGACCGGACGCTGGCGCCCCGCGAACGGCTGCTGAACTGCCTGCGGCAGGTTCTCGCACCGCTCGGTACCAACGAGGACGCGCGCACCGCGTGGGGCACGGTCTATCGGAGCTTCATCGAGCCCGAGCCGACCGAACCGGTACGCACCGCCTACCTCGCCCACGAGCGGGAGGCGGAGCGTCTGGTCGAACACTGGCTGGCTGTGCTCGCCGAGGAGGGCGCATTGCCCCCGGGAGACCACACCCGCAACGTCAGGTTCCTTCTCACCGTCCTCAACGGACTCTCGGTCGAACGCGCATTGCCCACCCGCGAATCCGTCCTCATCGCCGAGACCGAGACCCTCAACGCCGCCGTCGACCACGTCCTCTCCACCGGCCCCGCACCATCCGCCGGACCCCCTCGGCCGTGAACCGGACCAGCCACCCCTTCGCGCCGAGGCGCGAGACCACGGCGCGACGGGCATCGGCGTGGACAGACCGGCATGGTCGGCGGCTATCCGCCCGCCGGGCAGTTGCCGGACTCGAATTCCCCACGGCGACCGCAAAGAAACGCAAAGACACGGCACCAGACGGCGAGGGAGATTTCGATCATGGCGTGGAGCACCCGGGAGATGGCGGAGCTGGGCGGCGTCAGCCTCAGGGCCGTACGGCATTACCACGACATCGGATTGCTTGAAGCGCCGGAGCGTCGCTCCAACGGATACAAGCAGTACGGCGTCAGCCACCTCGTCCGGCTCCTCCGGATAAAGCGCCTCACCGCTCTGGGCTTCTCCCTGTCCCAGATTGCGGGCATGGACGACGACTCGGATTCGGGCCCCGATCCGCGTGATCTGCGGGCTCTCGACACAGAGCTGGCCGCCACCATCGAACGCCTGCAACACGCCCGCGTCGAGGTGGACGCCCTCCTGCGCGGACGCGCTGCGAGCGATCTACCCCTCCGCTTCGTCTCCGTGGACAGGACCGCCGAGCTTCCTGCCCCGGACCGCTCGTTCGTCACCGTCCTCGGTACGGTCCTCGGACCCAGCGGGATGGATGCCTATGCCGACCTGCTCCATCAGGAGCCGCAGCCGGTGGCACTGGAACTCAACGAGCTTCCGGCCGATGCCGACGAGGTGACCCGCCAGAGTCTCGCCGAGCGTCTCGTGCCGTACGTTCGAGGCCTCCGGGTCCGCCATCCCGGGCTCAGCGATCTCGCTTCAGACGCCCCGCGCGGTCGACAGCACACCGCCCGCACCATCGGCAAAGCCATCAGCGATCTCTACAATCCAGCCCAGGTGGATGTGATGAAGCGGCTCGACGGGCTCCTGTCCGATGACGATGCCCCTCGGTGACCGTACTCAGAGCGCCGTTTCGTGACTCGGTGAGTGTGGCCCAGTGCGCGCCAGATGGTGTGACGAGTGCATGCAGGAGTCGTCGTCACTGCCACCACCTGGACATCAGCGAACCGTGGTCGGTGTGGTCCGCTGTCGCACGTGCCTCGTTGCGGTAGGCCGGTCCGACGCTGCGCGGGCGGCCCAGATGCGGTGTGCGCCTAACCGGCGCTGCCCTCACTGCTGGGCGTCGTCGCTCTCGCTCCCTGCGGTGCCGTTCTCGACGAGGATGCCGTGAACGCGTCGCAGCACGTCGAGGTGCGCGCGGTTGTAGAACTCGGTCAAGGCGTGCACGGTCACCGAGTCCGCGAGCGCCCTCTCCCGGTGCGAGGCCCGCCCGAGGTCGGCCAGAACAGGGTGGGCTCGGTGCTGCTCGCGGGCTTCGGGCGCCATCTGCTCGGCCAGCCGCTGCCGTACGTCCTCGGGTGCGTCCTCCTCGAGCGCCGCGAACTCCGCTTCGAGGTCGCCACGGGGTCCCGAAAGCTGTTCCTTGAGGGCGGCAATCGCTTCGGGTGTGAGGATGCTGGAGTAGGCCACCAGCAGGGATCGCTGGGTTTCGGGCAGGTCGTCGGCAAGCGTCTTGAAGTCCGGGGGCATGTCGAGCGCGGCCCGATTGTCCATGATGGCCGCCAGGTCCCGCCGCATCCGCTGTCGGCGTTCGATGTCCGCCGCGAGTTCGGCGTCGAGGTCCCGAAGGATCTGCCGTGCCCTCTCATCACCGCTCTCGACCGCGGGGACATCTGCGAGAGCCACACCGAGGTCGGTCAGTCTGCGGATACGCAGCAGGCGCACCAGATGGTTGACGCCATAGCGCTTGTAGCCGTTGGACGCCCGTTCCGGCTCGTCCAGGAGGCCGATCCCGTGGTAGTGCCGGACGGCCTTGGCGGTCGTCCCCGCGAGTTCCGCCAGCCGACGGGTACTCCACGCCATCAGGAGCCCCCTCTCCAGGATCGTGCCCGGTGGCCATTGAAAAGCCTGCCCCTGGGGCACGGTCAACTCCCTTCGGTTCCGGCTCGCCAGCGGTTGACCGTGCCCCAGGGGCAGGGAGTGTGATGGACGCGACCATGCCCCACGCACCGATATGCGGAGACTGGACATGAAACGACAAAGCGGTGCCGGCCGAAACCTGGCCCTCCTGGCGGTCATCGGTCTGGGCGCGTCACTGATCACTGTGCCCGCCGCCGCCGAGGAGACGAAAACGCCTCAGGTGGAGTGGGGCCAGTGCCCCGACGACGTCGGGGCGGAAGCCGCTCCGACCGTGCTGCAGTGCGCCACCGTGCGCGTGCCGTTGGACTACGCCGAGCCGGAAGGCGAGCAGATCGGCCTCACCGTTTCGCGGCTGGCCGCCGCCGACCCGGACAAGAGGCGCGGCGTCCTCATGCTCAACCCGGGCGGTCCCGGCGGATCCGGGCTGGCGCTGTCCGCGCTGCTGGTGGCCCAGGGCCTGCCCAGCAGCGTCACCGACCGCTACGACTTGATAGGCATGGACACCCGCGGGATCGGTCATTCGACACCGGTCAGCTGCGGTTTCACCAAAGACAGCCTCTACTACTCCAACATCCCGCCTTACGCGGTCGATGACGCTGCGGTCACCGCGCAGGCGAAGGTCGCTGAGAAGGCAGCCGAGCAGTGCGCGGACAACGACGACGATGGCAGGCTGCGCCACCTGACCACCGCGAACACCGCCCGCGACCTGGACCGGATCCGAGCCGCGCTCGACGAGGAGAAGACCAGCTACCTGGGCTACTCGTACGGCACGGCCCTCGGCGCCGCCTACGCGTCGATGTTCCCCGAGCGTTCCGACCGGATCGTGCTCGACAGCAACATCGGAGACACTCACCTCGACCGCGACGGCATGCGCCGCTACGCGCTCGGCATGGAGCAGACCCTGCCGGACTTCGCGAAGTGGGCCGCCAGCCGGCACGACAGCTACGGCCTGGGCCGCACACCTGGGCAGGTACGGGCGTCCTACCTCGCCATCGCTGGCAGGCTCGACAAGGCTCCGGTCGCGGGGATCGACGGCGGCCTCTTCCGTCTCCTGACGTTCGGCCACTTGTTCAAGCAGGCGCAGTACCCCACGCTGGCGCAGACCTGGCAGACGCTGCGCGAAGGCGACGAGGCCGCGGCCCGCGGTCTGACGGCCGCCACCGGGGAAACGGCGGACGGCGCGCTGTCGCCGACCGACAACGCACTGACCGTGTTCCTCGCCGTCACCTGTAACGACGCCGAGTGGCCCGTGGACATCACCACCTACCGGCGAGGCGTCGCCGAGGACCGCGAACGCTACCCGCTGTATGGCGCCGCCACCGCCAACATCACCCCTTGCGCCTTCTGGCCGTACCCCTCCGCTGAACCGCCCGTGGAGGTCGACGCCGAAGGCCCGCGCAACGTGCTGCTCCTGCAGAACCGGCGGGACGCGTCGACCCCGCACCAGGGCGGGAGGATGCTGCGCGAGAAGTTCGGCGACCGCGCCCGGCTGATCAGCGTCGACGACAGCGGGCACGGTGTCTACGTCCTGGGCCGGAACTCCTGCGCGTTGAACACCACCACGCGCTACCTCGTCGAGGGCGAGATGCCCACGAAGGACACGTCCTGCCGCGCGGACTGACCCGCCATGATCGCTCGCGGTCTCGTGATGCGTAGGTCTCGCTACCCGACGCGTGTACCGGTTGCACTCCGTACTCGGCAACGGCCAGGGCGCATGGTCGTCCTGGAGGCACCGCGCATTCCTCAAGAACGCGGCAAAGCGGGGACATCCCAGGACTTTTCAGGGACTTTCACGTCTGTCCCAGGGAGGTTCCAGGGACTTTCCGCCGCGTAAGCAGGGAAGGCCCTGACAGCGCTGAAAGACAAACGCGCTGGTCAGGGCCCATCTGCCTAGCACTCGATGATGTTCACCGCGAGCCCGCCCCGGGCCGTCTCCTTGTACTTGACGGACATGTCGGCGCCCGTCTCCTTCATGGTCTTGATGACCTTGTCGAGGGAGACCTTGTGGCTGCCGTCGCCGCGCAGGGCCATCTTCGCGGCCGTGACGGCCTTGACCGCCGCCATGCCGTTGCGCTCGATGCACGGGATCTGGACGAGGCCGCCGACCGGGTCGCAGGTCAGGCCCAGGTTGTGCTCCATGCCGATCTCGGCGGCGTTCTCCACCTGCTCGGGGGTGCCGCCCAGCACCTCGGCGAGGGCGCCCGCGGCCATGGAGCAGGCGGAGCCCACCTCGCCCTGGCAGCCGACCTCGGCGCCGGAGATGGAGGCGTTCTCCTTGAAGAGCATGCCGATCGCGCCGGCGGCCAGCAGGAAGCGGACGACGCTGTCGTCCTTCTCCGCCTCCGTGGCGCCGCCCGCCGCGAAGTTCATGTAGTAGTGCAGCACCGCCGGGATGATGCCGGCGGCGCCGTTCGTCGGAGCGGTGACGACGCGGCCGCCGGCGGCGTTCTCCTCGTTGACCGCCATCGCGTAGAGGGTGATCCACTCCATCGCGTGGGTCTGCGGGTCGCCCTCCGCGCGCAGCTGGCGTGCGGTGTTCGCGGCGCGGCGGCGGACCTTCAGGCCGCCGGGCAGGATGCCCTCGCGGGACATGCCGCGGGAGACGCACGCCTGCATGGAGCGCCAGATGTCCAGCAGACCGGCGCGGATCTCGTCCTCGGTGCGCCAGGCCCGCTCGTTCTCCAGCATCAGGGAGGAGATCGACAGACCGGTGTCCTGGGCCAGCCGCAGCAGCTCGTCGCCGGTGCGGAAGGGGTGCTTCAGCACGGTGTCGTCGAGGACGATCCGGTCCTCGCCCACCGCGTCCTCGTCGACGACGAAGCCGCCGCCGACCGAGTAGTACGTCTTCTCCAGCAGCGGGGCGCCGTCGCGGTCGTACGCGAAGACGGTCATGCCGTTGGCGTGGTACGGCAGCCTCTTGCGGCGGTGCAGGACCAGCTGCTTGTCGGCGTCGAAGTCGATCTCGTGCATGCCGAGGAGGTTGAGCCGGCCGGTGGAGCGGATCTCGGCGACCCGGTCGTCGGCCGTCTCGACGTCGACGGTACGCGGGGACTCGCCCTCCAGCCCGAGCAGCACGGCCTTGGGCGTGCCGTGGCCGTGGCCGGTGGCGCCGAGCGAGCCGAACAGCTCGGCGCGTATGGAGGCGGTGTGGGCGATCAGGCCCTCGTTCTTCAGCCGGCGCGCGAACATGCGGGCCGCGCGCATCGGGCCGACCGTATGGGAGCTGGACGGGCCGATGCCGATCGAGAACAGGTCGAAGACCGAGATGGCCACGGGTAACTCCTCAAAGCGCTGGTAGACGCCGTTGTCTGCCGGGTGGTGCGGTACGGGCCGGGTCGGCCCGAAGGGCGGGGCAGGAGCGGGGGGCAAGGGATGGGGCACCCCGCTCACCTCTCAGTGTGCGTGGTGCCCCGCCCCAATGTGCAAATGTGCAGGTCCGGACTACAGGCCGGGGTACAGCGGGAACTTCTCGGCGAGCGCGACGACGCGGGCCTTCAGGTCGTCCGCGTCGTAGGACGGCTTCAGGGCGGACGCGATGATCTCCGCGACCTCGGTGAAGTCCTCGGCCTGGAAACCGCGGGTGGCGAGCGCAGGCGTGCCGATCCGCAGGCCCGAGGTGACCATCGGCGGGCGCGGGTCGTTCGGGATGGCGTTCCGGTTGACCGTGATGCCCAGCTCGTGGAGCCGGTCCTCGGCCTGCTGGCCGTCCAGCTCGGAGTTGCGCAGGTCCACCAGGACCAGGTGCACGTCCGTGCCACCGGACAGGACGGAGACGCCGGCCTCGGTGACGTCCGGCTGCACCAGACGCTCGGCGAGGATGCGGGCGCCGTCCAGGGTGCGCTGCTGGCGCTCCTTGAACTCCTCGCCCGCCGCCACCTTGAAGGAGACCGCCTTGGCCGCGATCACGTGCTCCAGCGGGCCGCCCTGCTGACCCGGGAAGACCGCCGAGTTGATCTTCTTGGCGAGCTCCTGGGTGGAGAGGATCACACCGCCGCGCGGACCGCCGAGGGTCTTGTGCGTGGTGGTCGTGACGACGTGGGCGTGCGGCACCGGGTTGGGGTGCAGGCCCGCGGCGACCAGGCCAGCGAAGTGCGCCATGTCGACCATCAGGTACGCGCCGACCTCGTCCGCGATGCGGCGGAAGGCGGCGAAGTCCAGCTGGCGGGGGTAGGCGGACCAGCCGGCGACGATCAGCTTCGGCTTGGACTCCTTGGCGAGGCGCTCGACCTCGGCCATGTCCACGAGACCGGTCTCGTCCACGTGGTACGGGACCACGTTGTAGAGCTTCCCGGAGAAGTTGATCTTCATGCCGTGGGTCAGGTGACCGCCGTGCGCCAGGTTCAGGCCCATGATCGTGTCGCCCGGCTTCAGCAGCGCGAACATCGCGGCGGCGTTGGCCTGCGCGCCGGAGTGCGGCTGCACGTTCGCGGCCTCGGCCCCGAAGAGCGCCTTGATCCGGTCGATGGCGATCTGCTCGATCACATCGACGTGCTCACAGCCGCCGTAGTAGCGGCGGCCGGGGTAGCCCTCGGCGTACTTGTTGGTCAGGACGGAGCCCTGGGCCTCCATGACCGCGACCGGAGCGAAGTTCTCCGAGGCGATCATTTCGAGGGTGGACTGCTGACGGTGGAGCTCGGCGTCGACAGCGGCGGCGACGTCCGGGTCCAGCTCGTGGAGAGAGGAGTTGAGAAGCGACATCAGGTGGTCCCTTGGGGTCTCAGTTGCCGGAGAACGCGGTGTACTCGTCGGCGGAGAGCAGATCGGCCGGCTCCTCCGTGACGCGCACCTTGAACAGCCAGCCGCCTTCGAACGGCGCGGAGTTCACCAGCGAGGGGTCGTCCACGACGTCCTGGTTCGCGGCCGTGACCTCGCCGCTCACCGGCGAGTACAGGTCGCTGACCGACTTGGTCGACTCCAGCTCGCCGCAGGTCTCGCCCGCGGTCACCGTGTCACCGACCTCGGGGAGCTGGGCGAAGACGACGTCACCGAGCGCGTTGGCCGCGTGCTCCGTGATACCGACCGTGGCCACGCCGTCCTCGACGGCCGACAGCCACTCGTGCTCCTTGCTGTACCGCAGCTGCTGGGGGTTGCTCATGACCTGAATTCTCCTGTACGCGGGGGAGTGCTGATGAACGATGGTCTTACGGTGTGAGACGCGACTGCGTCACTTCTGGACGCGGGCGGCCGTTACTTCCGGCGCTTGTAGAACGGCAGCGCCACGACCTCGTACGGCTCGTGGCTGCCCCGGATGTCCACCGCCACGCCCTCGGTGCCGGGCGTGGCGTGCGCGGCGTCGACGTACGCCATGGCGATCGGCTTGCCGAGGGTGGGCGAGGGGGCGCCGGAGGTGACCTCGCCGATGACCTGGCCGCCGGCGACGACCGGGAACCCGGCGCGCGGCACCCGGCGGCCCTCGGCGACCAGGCCGACGAGCTTGCGGGGCGGGGCGGTCTCGGCGCGCTCCGCGGCGGACTCCAGGGCCTTGCGGCCGACGAAGTCGCCCTCCTTCTCGAACTTCACGACCCGGCCGAGACCGGCGTCGAACGGGGTGAGGGAGGTGGTCAGCTCGTGCCCGTACAGCGGCATGCCCGCCTCCAGGCGCAGCGTGTCGCGGCAGGACAGCCCGCAGGGGATCAGTCCGCGGGAGGCGCCGGCCTCGGTCAGCGCCCGCCACAGCTGCTCGGCGTGGCCGGGGGCGACGAACAGCTCGAAGCCGTCCTCGCCGGTGTAGCCGGTACGGGCGATCAGCGCGGGGACCCCGGCGACCGTGCCGGGCAGCCCGGCGTAGTACTTCAGGCCGTCCAGGTCCGCGTCGGTGACGGCGGCCAGGATGGCGGGGGACTCCGGGCCCTGGACGGCCAGCAGCGCGTACGCGTCGCGGTCGTCGCGCACCTCGGCGTCGAAGCCCCCGGCGCGCTCGGTGATCGTGTCGAGCACCAGCTGGGCGTTGCCCGCGTTGGCGACCACCATGTACTCGGTCTCCGCCAGCCGGTACACGATCAGGTCGTCCAGGATGCCGCCGTCCTCGGCGCAGATCATCGTGTAGCGGGCCCGGCCCACCGAGACGGTGCCGATGTTGCCGACCAGCGCGAAGTTCAGGAGGTCCACCGCGGCCGGGCCGGTGACGGTGATCTCGCCCATGTGGGAGAGGTCGAAGAGGCCGGCCTTCGTGCGCACGGCGAGGTGCTCCTCGCGCTCACTGGCGTACCGCAGGGGCATGTCCCAGCCCGCGAAGTCGGTCATGGTCGCGCCCAGCGAACGGTGCAGGGCATCGAGGGCGGTGAGGCGGGGGGCGGTGCTCATGGATATGGCTCCCAGGGCATGACGACGAGGACGATCCCTCCCCATCTGTCATCGGAACCTGAGAGGTTCGCCGAGAGGCCCCGGAGGGGTTCGGCTTGCACCTTGGGTGGAGCCGCGGGGCGACTCGCTTTTCAGATCTGCCTCATCCACGCGGTACGGGGCCTGAGAGATTCAAGGGAGGATCTTGCTCCTTCGGCGCCCGGCCTGTGGCCGGAACTCTCCCGCGCGGATTCAAGCGGCCTTTATGCAGTTGGCCGGGCCATCATCGCACGCATCCGCGGTCAGTGGGGCGCCGGTACCCCACCGGATCCGGCGGGTCGCGCGCTTGTGCCGCATTACCTTTTCTTTACACTTCTTGGCAGGTGTGGGTCGGCCGACAGGGGGATGGCGATGACGTTGCAGCGGTACGCGACGACCGCGGGGGCCGCGCACGGCGCACTGCCCGCACAGCCGGGTGCGCCGGCCCGGGAGGCACGGGGCCCGCACGGACCCGTCGTCCGGGACCTGCGCTACCGGGCCGGGCACAGCCCGCGCGCCCTGCACTTCGTGGCGGGCGATGTGGTGGTGGTCTCCGGGCTGCCGGGCAGCGGCAAATCGACCCTGATCAAGCGGGCCGTGTCCGCCCGCGTGATCGACTCCCAGGACACCAGGGACCGCTGGGCCGCCCTGCTGCCGCGGTTAGTCCCGTACGCCTTCTACCGTCCGCTCGTCCGCGTCGCCCACTACTGGGGGCTGTGGCGGGTGCTGCGTTCCGGCGTCTCCGTCGTCGTCCACGACTGCGGTACCCAGGCCTGGGTGCGCGGCTGGCTGGGCCGCGACGCCCGGCGGCGCGGCCGCGTCCTGCACCTCGTTCTGATCGACGTCTCCCCGCAGACGGCGCGGGCCGGGCAGATCGAGCGGGGGCGCGGCGTCTCCGGATACGCGTTCGCCCGGCACCGCGGGGCGCTGCGGAGGCTGCTGCGCGACACCGAGACCGGACTGCTGCCGCTCGGCTGCGTATCGGCGGTCCTGCTGGACCGCGAGGCGGCGGCGCTGCTGACCCGGATCACCTTCGCGGACGACAGGCCCTAACCTCTTGCTGCATGGCACGGGGCCAGGGCCTTTCGCCGAACTGCCGTCGTTGCCCGTAGGGCGGCCGGACGGCGTCAGGTGCCTCCCCGGGCTCTCGGCTTCGCTCAAGCGGGGGAGACCCCGTTTCCCGGCGTGCCGGTCCCGGGCCCCGGTACTGGACGTACCGGGGCCCGGGACCGGGGCGGCGAGAGTGCGTGCATGGCGTCGCGCGGCAGACGGCAGTTCGACGACGGGCCCTAGAGAGGTAATCAGTGAACACTCCGGCGCAGGACTCCTTCCACCCGCAGGGCGGATGGCCGGCCAATGAGCTAGAAGAAGTACTGGGCGCTTCGCTCGGCAGCCCGGAAGCGGGCGGCCGGCTCGTGGAGGTGCTCGGCCGCAGCCATCTCTGGGTGCCGCTGCCCAACGGCGGCGGGCCGGACTCCACCGACCTGGACCTGCCCACGCTTGAGCTCGACGGCGGGGTGTACGTCCCCGTGTTCAGCTCCGAGCAGCAGTTCCTCAGCTGTGTCGGCACCCATATGTCCTTCACCGTGGCGCCCGCCGTCGAGTTCGCCCGCGGGCTGCCCCCGCAGCTCGGCCTGGCGGTGAACCCGGGCGGCGTCGTCGGCATGCCGCTGCCGCCGCCCGCCGTGGCCGAACTCTGCCGGGCCGGACGCAGCGTGCTCGACGGGCCGGCCGGCGGCGGCCGGGTCCGGCTCTACGAGCCGGACTGGAAGGAGGAGCCCGTCGACTTCCTCGCCGCCGCCGCCGACGAGTTCGCCCGGAGCGGTGTCGTGCTCAGCGCCCGCAGGACCCTCGCCAGCATCGAGGGCGGCGACCCCGTCCTCTTCGTCGGCGTCGAGTTCTCGACCTGGGACGGCGCGGGGCGCAACGCCCCCATGGACGCGCTCGGCCGGGCGCTCGGCCGCGTCGAGCCGCCGTGGCCGGTCAACCTGGTCCTGCTCGACGTGGCGCAGGACCCGGTCGCCGACTGGATGCGGGCGCGGATCCGGCCGTTCTTCCAGCGCCCCGCCGAGTAGGACCGGGTTGACCGGCCGCACCGGGGGTGACGGCGGCGGGCCATGACGTCAAGCCGGTGTCATGACCGGCACCTAAGCTGGTTTGATGGCTGGTGCCTCGGCACCGCGCCGCACCCGTGTGCCCCGGGAGCGGCAGGCCGACACAGTGGATCGAAGAGGGGCGGGACCAGGGTGAGTGCGTCAGGCACGGGGGCGACTGATGGGGTCTCCCCTGGTCGAGCGGAGCCGAGAGCCCGGGAAAAGGTCGAGCACCTGCTGCGCCAAGTGACGCCCGGTCGCTACGACGCGTACGAGGCTCTGCTCCAGGCCCTGGCGGCCGACCGGATCTGGATGCTGCTCTGGCACGGCCGGGCCGGTTCGCCCGACGCCCAGTACGGCAACATGGAGATCGAGGGCCTCGGCTACGCCCCCTGTGTCACCTCCGCCCAGGAGCTGGCCGCCAGCGGCTGGAGCCGGGCCCACGAGGTGGTGGGCGGCCGCGACATCGCCCGCGCGCTGTTCCCCGACCGCTGGGGCATCTGGCTCAACCCGCACGCCCCGGGCGGCGGCGTGGGCATCCCCTGGCTCGACCTTCGCCGGATCGCCACCGGCCTCGACCGGATGCCCGCCGGTCCGCTGCGGATCAGCGACCCCGCCCTTGAGACCCCGCAGTTCTACGCCCAGCTGACGCGGAACGCCCACCACACCCCGGCGATCCGCTCGCTGCGCCGCGCCTGGGTGCAGCCCGCGCTCGGCGTGCCGTACCTCGCCATCGGCCTCGACCTGTACGACACGAGCCAGCCGTCCGTCGACGCGGTGCGCGCGATGATGCAGCAGTCGGTCAGCGCGGTCCCGGAGGGGCTGCCGGTCTCCACCGTCGCCATGTCCGACGAGTACGACCCCGTCGCGATGTGGCTGCGGGGCAACTCCCGTCCGTTCTACGACCGCGAGTCGCACGCCCCGGCCGGCCGCAGCGGCGTCGTCGCTCCCGGTTACGGCTATCCGCAGGCCCCCGGACCGGCCCCGCACACCTACTAGTGCGCCCGCCGGAGCGGACATACGCCCCTCCGGCGGACAAGGCGACGCTCCCGGTCACCCAAATAGCCACTCAATAACGCCTGTTGGGCGTCATGTCCGTTCTGGTGGATTAGCGGGCGAGTGGTCCGCTCACTCGATCCACCTGTCCGGATAACGGAAGCTCACTGACCGCATCACGTTTGAGCAAACATTCCCCGTCAGGTCTGGCGGGTGATCGCAACTGCGTTGAAGACTCCCGGCTAGTGGGGATCGTCGGCCCTTTGTACGAGGTTGCCCCGGCGGACATTCCGCAGACGCATTTCCGCACCCAGTACCGCACCGAGCACCGCACCGAGTTTCCGCACAGAGTTCCGCACCGTTTTCGCACCGAGACGCCAGAAGCCACGTGAACACGCGCGGCCCACAAGCGCCAGGCCGTTACCGCGGCGAGCAAGGGCCGGCCACCGCCGGCGGGAGGGGTCAAAGGCACTGTGACCGCACCGATCGAGACCACCGGATCGGCTGCCGAGGCTCAGCCGGAGGCAGTACTCACGGGAGTCAAGCAGAGCCAGATCGAAGGCCGTTCGCTCGGACAGATCGCCTGGTCGCGTTTCAAGCGCGACAAGGTGGCCGTCGCGGGCGGCATCGTTGTCATCCTGCTGGTCCTGCTCGCTGTCCTCTCCAAGCCGATCCAGGCCGTCTTCGGGCTGGACCCCAACGAGTTCCACCAGGACCTCATCGACCCCGCGCTGCTGGCGCCCAAGGGTGACTGGGGCGGCATCAGCTGGAGCCATCCGCTCGGCGTCGAACCGCAGTACGGACGCGACATCCTGTCCCGGATCATCGAGGGCTCCTGGGTCTCCCTCGTCGTCGCCGTCGGCGCCACCCTGCTCTCCGTGGTGATCGGCGTCTTCTTCGGCGTGGTCTCCGGGTTCTACGGCGGCTGGGTCGACACGGTCATCAGCCGCATGATGGACACCTTCCTGGCCTTCCCGCTGCTGCTGTTCGCGATCTCCATCTCGGCGGCGCTGCAGGACGGCGCGTTCGGTCTTGAGGGGCTGCCGCTGCGGCTCGCGGTACTGATCTTTGTGATCGGCTTCTTCAGCTGGCCGTACATGGGCCGTATCGTGCGGGCCCAGACGATGAGCCTGCGCAACCGCGAATTCGTCGAGGCGGCCCGCTCGTTGGGGGCCCGCGGCCCCTTCATCCTCTTCCGGGAGCTGCTGCCGAACCTGGTGGCGCCCATCCTGGTCTACTCCACGCTGCTGATCCCCTCGAACATCCTCTTCGAGGCGGGTCTCAGCTACCTCGGGGTCGGTATCGCCCCGCCGCAGGCCTCCTGGGGCGGGATGCTCACGAACGCGATCGACTTCTACCGGAACGACCCGATGTACATGATCGTGCCAGGCGTGGCCATCTTCGTCACGGTCCTGGCGTTCAACCTGCTGGGAGACGGGCTGCGTGATGCCCTCGACCCCCGTAGCAAGTAGGTCCCAAGGGCGCTCGCCACAACGGCGTGCGACATGCCATGGCAACCATCGATTGAGGGGAATTTCCTCAGGTGAAGACCAGTAAAACGACAGCGGTGGTTGCCACGGCTGTGGTCCTGATGCTGGGCGCGTCCGCGTGCAGCGGTTCCGACGACGACAACGGCGGCGGCGGGAACAGCAAGGGCTCCGGTGCCACCGACGCCGCGCTGACGTCGGTCGTCAACAAGTCGGAGAAGAAGGGCGGGACCGTCAAGATCGAGCTCTCCGACGAGCCCGACTCCCTCGACCCCGGCAACACCTACTACGGCTGGGTGCAGAACCTCTCCCGCCTGTACGGCCGCACCCTGACGTCCTTCAAGCCGGCCGCCGGCAAGGACGGCCTGGAGGTCGTCCCGGACCTCGCGGAGGGCCTCGGCAAGTCGAGCCCGGACGCCAAGACCTGGACGTACACGCTGAAGAAGGGTCTCAAGTTCGAGGACGGGACCCCGATCACCTCGAAGGACGTCAAGTACGCCGTCGAGCGCTCCAACTTCGCGCCGGAGGCCCTGTCCAACGGCCCGACGTACTTCAAGGCGCACCTCGCGGGCGGCGACAAGTACAAGGGCCCGTACAAGGACAAGAGCGCGGGCGGCATCTCCTCCATCGAGACGCCGGACGACAGCACGATCGTCTTCAAGCTGAAGGACCCCTTCGCGGACTTCGACTACCTGGCGACCTTCTCGCAGACGGCCCCCGTGCCGGCCTCGAAGGACAAGGGTGCCGACTACGTGAAGCACATCGTGTCCTCGGGCCCGTACAAGTTCGAGTCGTACGACGAGGGCCGCGGCGCGACCCTCGTGCGCAACTCCAACTGGGACCCGAAGACCGACCCGAACCGTCCGGCCCTGCCGGACAAGGTGACGATCCGCTTCAAGGTGAAGCAGGAGACGGTCGACAACAACCTGATCTCCGACAACATCACCGTTGACGGCGGCGGCACCGGTGTCGCCCCGGCCACCCAGCCGGACGTGATCACCAAGCCCGACCTGAAGAAGCAGACGGACAACTCGTACGCGGGCGCCACCTCGTACATCGGTCTGAACGTCAACGTGGCCCCGTTCGACAACATCCACTGCCGCAAGGCCGTCCAGTGGGGCCTCGACAAGGCGTCGGTCCAGGCCGCCCAGGGTGGCGACCCCAAGGGTGACGTCGCGACGACCCTGCTGCCGCCGACCGTCAACGGCTACAGCAAGTTCGACCTGTACGAGTCCGCCGGCCACAAGGGCGACGAGGCCAAGGCCAAGGACGAGCTGAAGCAGTGCGGCAAGCCGAAGGGCTTCGACACCAAGATCTCGGCCCGCTCCGACCGCCCCGCCGAGATGGCCATGGTCACCGCGGTGCAGGCCTCGCTCAAGAAGATCGGCATCAACGCCGAGATCAAGAGCTTCCCGGCCGGCAAGTACTTCTCGAACTTCGCGGGCAACCCGAGCTACGTGCACGCGAACAAGCTCGGCATGATCATGAGCGCCTGGGGTGCCGACTGGCCGACCGGCTTCGGCTTCCTGGACCAGATCATCAACGGCTCGGCCATCAAGCCGTCCGGTGGCAACAACGTTCAGGAACTGAACGACCCGAAGATCAACAAGCTGCTCAACGAGGGCATCGCCAACACCGACACCGCCGCCCGTGAGAAGGCGTGGGGCGACGTCGACAAGGCCGTGGCCGAAGGTGCGACCGCCGTGCCGCTGATCTACCGCAAGAACCTGCTGCTCCGGCCGAAGTCCGCGACCAACGTCACGGTCACCCAGGCCTACCTCGGCATGTACGACTACGTGCTGATGGGTTCCGCCAAGTAGGTACGGCCCCGCTCCCCGGGCCGCGCGCACACGGCGCGGCCCGGGGAGCGGCCCCCCGGGCCCCCAGAATTGTCCTGAAAGGCAGGTGAAGGCACGGTGTCCGACCGCACGGGTCACCCCCGGCAGACAGATACCGGCGCCGGATAGCTGTGGCTGCGTACATCATCCGACGCGTCTTCGGCGCGGTACTGCTGCTGTTGATCGTCAGCGCAGTCACCTTCGCGATCTTCTTCCTCGTCCCCCGGCTCGCCGGGCAGACGATGGACCAACTGGCGGCCCAGTACGTGGGCAAGGACGCCAATCCGCAGTCCATCCTCGCGGTCAAACAGAACCTCGGCCTCGACCAGCCGCTGTACGAGCAGTTCTGGCACTTCATCAAGCAGATCTTCGTCGGCGCGGACTACACGTTCGGCCCCGAGGTCTCGCACTGCGGTGCCCCGTGCTTCGGCTTCTCCTTCAAGAACCACGTCGAGGTCTGGCCCGAGCTGACCGCACGTATCCCGGTCACCTTCTCGCTGGCCATCGGTGCCGCGGTGATCTGGCTGATCAGCGGGGTGGCCATCGGTGTCGTCTCCGCGCTCAAGCGCGGTTCGATCCTCGACCGCTTCTTCATGGCCGTCGCCCTCGCCGGTGTCTCGCTGCCGATCTTCTTCACCGGCATGCTCGCGCTGGGCGTGTTCACCGTGCAGTGGCCCGTCTGGGAGAACATCACCTACGTCCCGTTCACGGACAATCCGCTGGAATGGGCCTGGAACCTGCTGATCCCGTGGTGTTCGCTGGCCTTCCTCTACTCGGCGCTCTACGCCCGCATCACCAGAGCCGGGATGCTGGAGACCATGGGTGAGGACTACATCCGTACGGCCCGTGCCAAGGGGCTGAAGGAGAACGTGATCATCGGGAAGCACGGTCTGCGGGCCGCGCTCACCCCGATCGTCACCATCTTCGGCATGGACTTCGGCCTGCTGGTCGGCGGCGCGGTCATCACCGAGCAGGTGTTCTCGTTCCAGGGCCTCGGCTTCTACGCCATCGACGGGGTCCGGGGCAACGACCTGCCCATCGTGATGGGCGTGACGCTCATCGCGGCCTTCTTCATCGTCGTCTGCAATCTGCTGGTGGACCTGGTGTACGCCGCCATCGACCCCAGGGTGAGGTACTCGTGACCGAGGTTTCCAAGTCACAGACAGCGGCGGCCGGCGAGCCCGCCGCCACGCGGGCCGGCGACGAGGCCTTCCTCTCCGTCCGGGACCTGCGCATCCACTTCAAGACGGACGACGGCCTGGTCAAGTCGGTCGACGGCGTCAGCTTCGACGTGAAGCCCGGACAGACCCTCGGCATCGTGGGCGAGTCCGGCTCGGGCAAGTCCGTCACCTCGCTCGGCGTGATGGGCCTGCACCGCACGGCCCCCAACGCCCGCATCTCCGGCGAGGTCTGGCTGGACGGCGAGGAGCTGATCGGCGCGTCCGACGACCGGGTGCGCGCGCTGCGCGGCCGCAAGATGGCCATGATCTTCCAGGACCCGCTCTCCGCGATGCACCCGTACTTCACGGTCGGCGGGCAGATCGTGGAGGCGTACCGGGTCCACAACAAGGTCAGCAAGAAGATCGCGCGTACCCGCGCCATCGAGATGCTCGACCGGGTCGGCATCCCCGAGCCGCACAAGCGGGTCGACTCCCACCCGCACGAGTTCTCCGGCGGTATGCGGCAGCGCGCCATGATCGCGATGGCCCTGGTCAACAACCCGGAACTGCTCATCGCGGACGAGCCGACCACCGCCCTGGACGTCACCGTCCAGGCGCAGATCCTGGACCTGATCCGGGACCTGCAGAAGGAGTTCGGCTCCGCCGTCATCATGATCACCCATGACCTCGGGGTGGTCGCGGAGATGGCCGACGAGCTCCTGGTGATGTACGGCGGCCGGTGCATCGAGCGCGGCTCCGCGGAGAGGGTCTTCTACCAGCCCCAGCACCCGTACACCTGGGGCCTGCTCACCTCGATGCCGCGCATCGACCGCGAGGAGACCGACCGGCTGATCCCCGTCAAGGGCCAGCCGCCGTCGCTGATCAACGTCCCGGACGGCTGCGCGTTCAACCCGCGCTGCCCGTACGCGGACATCCCCAAGGACAACGTCACCCGCACGACGCGCCCCGAGCTGGAGCAGGTCGGTGACGGACACTTCGCCGCCTGCCACATGGCACCGGAGGAGCGGTCCCGGATCTGGACCGAACAGATTGCGCCGAAGCTGTGAGCGATCCGAGTGATGTGAGCGACGTGAGTGACGTGAGCGAGAAGAAGAACGCCCCGGTGCTGGAGAAGGACGTGACGATCCCCGAGCAGGCCACCGCCTCGCGCGAGCCGTTGCTCAGGGTCGAGGGCCTGGTCAAGCACTTCCCGATCCGCAAGGGACTGCTCGGCCGGCAGACCGCCGCGGTCAAGGCCGTCGACGGCATCGGCTTCGAGGTGTTCCCGGGGGAGACCCTGGGCGTCGTGGGCGAGTCCGGCTGCGGCAAGTCGACGATGGGCCGGCTGATCACCCGGCTGATCGAACCGACCGGCGGCAAGGTCGAGTTCGAGGGCCGCGACATCACGCACCTGTCCATGGGCAAGATGCGGCCGATGCGGCGCGACGTCCAGATGATCTTCCAGGACCCGTACTCCTCGCTGAACCCGCGGCACACGATCGGCACGATCGTCAGCGCGCCGTTCAAGCTGCAGGGCGTCGAGCCCGAGGGCGGTCTGAAGAAGCACGTGCAGGAGCTCTTGTCGCTGGTCGGGCTCAGCCCCGAGCACTACAACCGCTACCCGCACGAGTTCTCCGGCGGACAGCGCCAGCGCATCGGCATCGCCCGCGCGCTCGCCCTGCGCCCGAAGCTCGTCGTCGCCGACGAACCGGTCTCCGCGCTGGACGTGTCGATCCAGGCGCAGGTGGTCAACCTGCTCGACGACCTCCAGGACGAACTCGGCCTCACGTACGTGATCATCGCGCACGACCTGTCGGTCATCCGCCATGTCTCGGACCGGATCGCGGTCATGTACCTGGGCAAGATCGTCGAGCTGGCGGACCGCAAGTCGCTCTACTCGGCGCCGATGCACCCGTACACCAAGGCCCTGATGTCCGCCGTGCCGGTGCCGGACCCGCGGCGCCGGGGGACCAAGAGCGAGCGCATCCTGCTCAAGGGCGATGTGCCCTCGCCGATCTCACCGCCCAGCGGCTGCCGGTTCCACACCCGGTGCTGGAAGGCGACGGAGATCTGCAAGACGCAGGAACCGCCGCTGATCGCGCTGAAGACCGGCCACCAGGTCGCCTGCCACCACCCGGAGAACGCTCCGGACCAGGCGCCGGGAGAGCAGCCGGCCGTGGCCCGGGAGACGGTCGGACTGATCACGCCGGCCACACCGGACAGCTCCGCGGGGAAGCCGTCCGCGCCCCCTGCCGAATCCGCCGAACCCGCCGGGGGGGACGCCGCGAAACCCTCGGGGGCGGCGGAGGAGAGCCCCAAGGAGTAGGACCGGCACAATTGCCCGGTGCTCAACGAACTGTTCACGCCCACCGTCCAGCATGCGCTCGACATCGTCGGGATCTTCGTCTTCGCGATCTCCGGCGCTCTGCTCGCCGTACGCAAGAACTTCGATGTCTTCGGCATCGCGGTACTCGCTGAGGTCACCGCGCTGGGCGGGGGGCTGTTCCGTGACGTGATCATCGGCGCGGTGCCGCCGGCCGCCTTCACGGACCTCGGATACTTCACCACCCCGCTGCTCGCCGCCGGGCTGGTCTTCTTCCTGCATCCGCACGTCGAGCGCATCCAGGTCGGCATCAACGTCTTCGACGCGGCCGGGCTCGGCCTCTTCTGCGTCACCGGGACGGTCAAGGCGTACGACTACGGCCTCGGCCTGACCGCTTCGGCGGCGCTCGGGCTGACCACCGCGGTCGGCGGCGGTGTGCTGCGGGACGTACTCGCCAACGAGGTGCCCTCGCTGCTGCGCTGGGACCGCGACCTGTACGCGGTGCCCGCGATCGTGGGGGCCGCGATGATCGTGCTCTGCATCCGCTTCGACGCGCTCAACGCCTTCACCAGCGGGGCCGCGGTGATCACCGCGTTCGCGCTGCGGCTGCTGGCGCTGCGCTACCACTGGCGGGCCCCGCGCGCCTACAACCGGCGCTCGGCCACGGCCGAGGAGGGGTAGCGCGGGTGTCCGGCGTCTCACCGTCGGAAAAAGCTACCGCTCAGTAATGCAATCGGTGTACCGTGCGTTCCATGGCACAGGCAGCAACGCAGGCGGCAGAGACCGCGCAGGCGACCATCGGTGACAGCGAGTTCGACCGGGACACCGCCGTCACCCTTCGTGAGGAAGGCGTCTATGACGCCGAGCTCTCCGCCGGCTGGACGATCATCCGCGCCGTCAACGGCGGCTACCTGCTCGCGGTGCTCGGCCGCGCCCTCGGCGAGACCCTCCCGCACCCGGACCCCCTCTCGGCCTCCGCGCACTACCTCACCGCGTCCGTCCCCGGGCCCGCGGTGATCCGCACCCAGGTCGTCCGGACCGGCCGCACCCTCTCCACCGGCGAGGCCTCCCTCTTCCAGTACGCGGAGGACGGCACCGAGGTCGAACGCATCCGGGTCCTCGCCACCTACTGCGAACTGGACGCCCTGAGCGACGACGTCCGCACCACGGCGGAGGTGCCCGCCATCCCGCCCCGCGAACACTGCCTGGGCCCTAGCGACGGACCGGCCCCGATCCCCGGCAGCTCGGCCATCACCGAGCGGCTCGACATCAAGCTGGACCCGGCGACGGTCGGCTGGGCCGTGGGGCAGCCGTCCGGCAGGGGTGAGATGCGCGGCTGGTTCGGGCTCGCGGACGGCCGCGACGCCGACCCGCTCTCGCTGCTGCTCACCGTCGACGCGCTGCCGCCGACCTCGTTCGAGCTGGGGCTCAAGGGCTGGACCCCGACCATCGAACTGACCACCCACATCCGCTGCCGCCCGGCCCCCGGCCCGCTCCGCGTCTCCATCACCACCCGCAACCTCGCGGGCGGCTTCCTGGAGGAGGACGCCGACGTCTGGGACAGCGCCGACCGGCTGGTCGCCCAGTCCCGCCAGCTCGCCAGGGCCCCGCGCGGCTGACACTCCGCACGGAGCCGGAACCGGGGATGCTGGTGCGGTGAAGTCCGACCGGTTGCTCTCGATCCTGTTGCTGCTCCAGACCCGCGGCCCGGTCCCCGCGCCCGAGCTCGCCGAGCGCCTCGACGTCTCCGTACGCACCATCTACCGGGACGTGGAGGCGCTCTCCGCGTCCGGCGTCCCCGTCTACGCGGAACGCGGCAGGCACGGCGGGATCGCCCTGCTGCCCGGGTTCCGCACCGACGTCACCGGGCTCACCGCCGACGAGTCGCGCGCCCTGTTCGTGCTGGCGGCGGACGGTGCCCACGCGGCGCTCGGGCTCGACGCGGCGATCGGCTCCGCGCTGCGCAAGGTGATGGCGGCCCTGCCCGCCCCGCACCGGCCCGCCGCCGAGCTGACCAGCCGCCGGATCCTGGTCGACCCGGTGCGCTGGATGAGCGGTCCGCCGGTCGCCGTCGACATCGCCGAGCTGCACGACGCGGTCTTCTCCGACCGGCGGCTGAGGCTGAGCTACCGGCACAGCGGTACGCGGGCCGCGCGCCCCCTCACCGTCGATCCCTACGGCCTGGTGGTGAAGGCGGGCGTCTGGTACCTGGTGGCCGACCGGGACGGGGAGCCCGCGCTCTTCCGCGCGGACCGGGTGCGGCGGGCCGTGCTCACCGACGAGGCGGTGGTGCGCAGGCCCGGCGTGGAACTGGCCCAGGTGTGGGAGGTGCTGCGCCGCCAGGTCGAGGAACGGCGGAGCGAAGTGACCCTGCTGGTACGGGTGCACCGCTCCCGTCTCGACCTGTTCCTGCGGCTGAACGCGGCCGTGCTCACCGGGGAGCCCCGGCCGGAGGAGCGGGACGGCGAGTGGCTGCGGGCCGAACTGGCCGTGGAATCGGTGGAGTGGGCGCGTTCCCTGCTCTCCTTCGGCCCGAACGTCGAGGTCCTCGCACCGCCCGCCGCGCGCACCGTGGTCGCCGCGCACGCGGCCGCCGTCATGGCGCTGTACGGGGACCGGGGGCCGGGGGCGTCTCCAGGGAGCCGGTGAGCGCGGCGGTCAGTCCGGCGGGGGCGTCCTCCCGCACCGGATGACCGGCGCCCTCGATGATCCGCGGCTCGGAGCCGGGCGCGAGGGAGGCCAGTTCGCGGCCGCGCTCGACCGGGATCCCGGGGTCCCGCGCACCCCGGCAGATCAGCACCGGCGGCTCGATATCGGCGTAGCGGTGCTGGATCTCATCGGTGAACCGCTGGTCGTTCGTCGCTCACGTGCGCCGGCCCAGGGTCCTTCGTCCGGATCAGACCGGATTTCGGATCAGGCCGGATCTGGGGCGCCGTCCAGCCAGTGCAGCCGGCCGAGGGTGACCAGCCGCAGCCGGCGCCGGGCCACCTCGGCCACCGCCCGCCCGCCGTCCTGGCCCGCGTCCAGCAGCGCCGAAGCGGTGATCACCATGTGGTCGACGTAGAGGCCGCCCAGCATCAGCAGGTCCTCCTCGCTCCAGCCCCGCGACTCCGGCTCTCCGGCGAGCGCGGCCGCCACCTCCTCGGTGAACCGCCGGAGCTGGGCGGCGATGGCCTCGCGGACCGGGCCGACCCCGCCGTGCTGCTCGCGGGCGATGAACCGGAAGTGGGCGGGCTGCTCGCGGACGTGGCGCGCTATCAGTTCGACGCTGCGGTCGAGCCGGACCTCGCTGTCGCCGGTCTCGGCCAGGATCGCGGCGATCATTCCGTGCAGGCTGCCCAGCGTCTGCTCGACGAGAGCGACCCCGAGCGCGGCGATGCCGTCGAAGTGCCGGTAGAAGGCCGTCGGCGTGACCCCGCCCGCGCGGGTCACCTCGCGCAGCCCCAGGCTGCTCAGGCTCTGCTCCTCCAGCAGTCCGAGAGCGGCGTCCAGCAGTGCCTGACGCGTCTTCAGCTTCTTGGCCTGGCGGATACCGGCGGTGTGACTCATGCCATTCAGTAAACAACTGTTCTCCGGGGCGGGGAAGGGCCGCGCGGGTCTAGACTGACAAGTCAGTGAACACTCGTGCTCTCAATCGTGGAAAGGCCGGCCATGATCGTCCTCGTCGTCGCCCTGCTTCTGCTGGGGATCGTGCTGGGAGCGGTGGCCCACATACCGCTGCCGCTGACTCTCGTCCTCGGCGCCCTCATCGGCTGCTGGCTGCTGGTCTTCGCCGTGCGCGAGCGCCACGGCACGCAGCGCCGGTCCCGGTGACGACACGGCCGGCCGCCGCCCCCGCCGCATCCGACCCGAAGGAGTCCGCACCATGACACCCACCACACTCACCCGCCGCTCCGGGACGACGGACGGCACCGAGCCGGGCGCCCCCGCCGGGACCTCGGCCGCCGGGACTCCGGGCGCCGCGGGCTCCGTCCGGTCCAGCAGGTCCACCCGGTCCAGCCGGGACGCCGACGCCCTCGCGGTCGCCTCTTTCGTCCTCGGGCTCGTCGGACTGCTGGTGATGAACATCCTGCTGGGCCCGGCGGCCATCGTGATGGCGGTCGTCGCCCTGGCCCGGTCCACCGCTCGCAGGGGACGCGCCCTGCTGGGGCTCGCGCTCGGTGTCGCCGACCTCGTGGTGCTCGCCTTCCTCGTCACCGGGAACGGCGCCATCGGCTGGAGCTTCAGCGGCTGAGAAGAGCGATTCAGGTGTGCGGGGCACCGAAATCGCGGTGCGTGGACACCGTTTCCGCGGCGCGCGGGCGGCGAGGTGCCATGCGCCCGCCCTGCGCCCCGCCGCGGGCTCGTAGAATCGAGCCCACCATGGCTTACCTCGACCACGCCGCGACCACCCCGATGCTTCCGGAAGCGATCGCGGCGATGACCGCCCAGCTCGCTGTCACCGGCAACGCCTCCTCCCTGCACGCCGCCGGGCGGCGGGCCCGCCGTACCGTCGAGGAGTCCAGAGAGACCCTCGCCGACGCCCTCGGCGCGCGCCCCAGCGAGGTGGTTTTCACCTCCGGCGGCACCGAATCGGACAACCTCGCGGTGAAGGGTCTGTACTGGGCCCGGCGCGATGCCGATCCCCGCCGCACCCGGGTGCTGGCCAGCCCCGTCGAGCACCACGCGGTGCTGGACGCCGTGGACTGGCTCGGCGAGCACGAAGGCGCCACCGTCGAGTACCTCCCCGTCGACCGCCACGGGCGCGTCCACCCGGACGTGCTGCGCGAGGCGCTGGCCCGTAACCCCGACGACGTCGCGATGATCACCGTGATGTGGGCCAACAACGAGATCGGCACCATCATGCCGGTACGTGAACTGGCCTCAGTGGCGAGCGAGTTCGACGTGCCCATGCACGCCGACGCGGTGCAGGCCTTCGGCCAGCTGGAAGTCGGCTTCGGCCGTTCGGGACTGGCCGCGATGACCGTCAGCGCACACAAGATCGGCGGCCCGTCCGGCGTCGGCGCGCTGCTGCTCGGCCGTGACTACACCCCGGTACCCGTGCTGCACGGCGGCGGCCAGGAGCGCCATGTGCGCTCCGGCACCCTCGATGTGCCCGGGGTCGCCGCCTTCGCCGTCGCGGGACGGCTCGCCGCCGACCGGCGCGAGGACTTCGCCCGGGAGACCGGCGGCCTGCGCGACCAGCTGGTCGCGGCCGTACTGGCGGAGGTCCCGGACGCCATCCTCGGCGGCGACCCGGCCCCCGGCGGCAGGCTCCCGGCCAACGCGCACTTCACGTTCCCCGGCTGCGAGGGCGACTCCCTCCTCCTGCTGCTGGACGCCCAGGGCATCGAGTGCTCGACCGGCTCCGCCTGCACGGCCGGGATCGCCCAGCCCAGCCACGTCCTGCTCGCCACCGGCAGCGACCCGGACCTGGCGCGCGGCACCCTGCGTTTCTCGCTCGGCCACACCACGACCAAGCGGGACATCGACGAGGTGGCGCGGGCGATCGGCCCGGCGGTGGAACGGGCCAGGACGGCCGGACTCAGCTGAGCGCCGGCGGCCCGGCCCCGGCGCCGCGCGGCCCGCACCGGCTCATGGCATCCGGCGCCCTTCGCGTACCTCAGCGCCGCGCCGCCCGCACCAGCTTCATGTAGCGGTCCCAGTCCCAGCCCTTGCCCGGGTCCGTGTGATCGGCGCCCGGCACCTCCACGTGCCCGATGATGTGCTTCCGGTCCACCGGTATCCCGTACCGCCCGCATATCGCGGCGGTCAGCCGGGCGGACGCCGCGTACATCGCCGCCGTGAAGTCCTGCGGGCGGTCCACGAAGCCCTCGTGCTCGATGCCGACGCTGCGTTCGTTGTACGAGCGGTTGCCCGCGTGGAAGGCCACGTCCAGCTCGCGGATCATCTGCTCCACATGGCCGTCCCCGCGCACCACGTAGTGCGCCGCCGCCCCGTGCCCCGGGTCCTGGAAGACCCTGACGGCGCTCTGGAAGCTGCCCTGCGTGACATGGATGACGACCCGGTCGATCTTGTAGTCGTCGGGGCGGTCCGCCCGCCGCCAGTTCGACGGGGACGCCGCCGTCCACCGGGCCCGTGCGTAGTCCACCTCGCCGGGCTTACGGGGCTTCTCCACGCCCGGCAGCCGCCACCAGGCACGTTTCAGCTGGTCCCGGGCGAGCGCCGCCGTGCCGGCCGCCGTGACGGCGCCACCGATCAGCACCGAACGCCGGCTGATACCGGTGCCGGAGCCCTCGGCGCCTGTCGTGCCCTTCGTCCCCATGTCGTCGACAACGCATATCCATGAGCGTTCGGTTCCCGCCGCCCCGTACCCTGGGGGAGCTATGACTCAGACTTCCCAGCGCCCCCTCCGTGTCCTCGCCGCCATGTCGGGCGGGGTCGACTCCGCCGTCGCCGCGGCCCGCGCCGCAGAGGCGGGCCACGACGTGACCGGTGTGCACCTCGCCCTCTCCGCGAACCCGCAGTCCTTCCGGACCGGGGCGCGAGGCTGTTGCACGATCGAGGATTCCCGCGACGCCCGCCGCGCCGCGGACGTCATCGGCATCCCCTTCTACGTCTGGGACCTGGCGGAACGCTTCCGCGAGGACGTCGTGGAGGACTTCGTCGCGGAGTACGAGGCCGGCCGCACCCCCAACCCCTGCCTGCGCTGCAACGAGAAGATCAAGTTCGCCGCGCTGCTGGACAAGGCCCTCGCCCTGGGCTTCGACGCGGTCTGCACCGGCCACTACGCCACGGTCGTGCTCGCCGCCGACGGCAGCCGCGAGCTGCACCGCGCCTCCGACATGGCCAAGGACCAGAGCTATGTGCTGGGCGTCCTGGACGAGCGCCAGCTCGCCCACGCCATGTTCCCGCTCGGCGACACCCTCACCACCAAGGACGAGATCCGCGCCGAGGCCGAGCGCCGGGGGCTGGCCGTCGCCAAGAAGCCCGACAGCCACGACATCTGCTTCATCGCCGACGGCGACACCCAGGGCTTCCTGGCGGACCGCCTCGGCGGCACGGCGGAGGGCGACATCCTCGACGAGTCCGGTACGAAGCTCGGCACCCACGAGGGCGCCTTCGGCTTCACCATCGGCCAGCGCAAGGGCCTGCGCATCGGCCACCCCGCGCCCGACGGCAAGCCGCGCTACGTCCTGGGCATCTCCCCGGTGAACAACACGGTGACCGTCGGCCCCGTCGAGGCACTCGACGTGACCGCCCTGACCGCGATCAAGCCCCGCTGGTGCGGCACCCCGCCGTCCGGCCCCGGCACGTACACCGCCCAGCTGCGCGCCCACGGCGGCGAGACCGAGGTGAGCGCCGAACTGCTCGACGACACCCTCAGCGTCTCGTTCACCGAGCCGGTGCGGGGCGTGGCCCCGGGCCAGGCGGTCGTGCTGTACGACGGGACGCGCGTGGTCGGATCGGCCACGATCGCGACGACGGTGCGGCGGGAGACGGCCGCGGCGGGCTGACCCGCCCCGCGTTCGTACCCCGCGCGGATACGCCCGACCCCTGTACGGGCGTGGCCGCGCGGAGTGCTCTGGAGCCCCTGGGAGGCGTGCGCCGTCAGGACGCCTGCACCGCGTACACGTGCCGGGTGAAGAACTCCGCCAGCACCGGAGCGATCACCTGTGGTGCCAGCTCCTGGGCCTGGCCCGTCAGCGTGCGGTGCCGGCCCCGCGGCAGGGCGTGCGCCAGCTCCTGGCCCGCCGCCCTGGCGGTGTCCGGGCTGAAACCGCCGCCGACCACCAGGGTCCGCGCCGTGACGGAGGCGAACCGCCCGGCCGGCACCGCGCCGTCACCGAGCAGCGCGTCGTCGTACGCCAGGGTGTGCGCCACGGACTCCAGGCTCCGCCACAGCGGCGCACTCCGCATCCTGGCGATCAGGTCGGCCGGGACGCCCGCCAGGCTCAGGAACAGCTCCACCGCCCCGTCCCGGTCCCCGGCGGACAGCAGCCGGTGCAGCCGGTCCGTGCAGTCCGCCTTGAAGAGCAGACCGGCGGGGCCGGGGGTGTACGGCGGCTCGTAGACCGCGAGCAGATCGACCGGGAGCCCGGCGGCCTGCGCCTCCAGGGCCAGCGCGCCACCGGTCCCGGCGCCGAACACCGAGGGGCGGCCGCCGACCGCCTCGACGAGCGCGCCCAGGTCCTCGATCTCGCGCTCCACCGCGTACGGCGCGCGGTCGCCGCTGCCGCCCCGGCCCCGCCTGTCGTAGGTGACCACCTGGAAGCGGGGCGCCAGCAGGCGGGCCAGCGGGGCGTCGGTCGCGGCCGTGGCCAGGGCCCCGCCCACCAGGATCACCGGCGGTCCTTCACCCCGGCGCCGGTACGCGATCGGGGTGCCGTCGCGGGAGAGAGTCTTGTCCATGTGAAGGTGGACTGCGGGGCGCCGGAAAACTCATCGCCCGCAGCGAGAAGTTTCCGGATTTTCTCTCCGCACCAGCTCACAGGGGTTGTTGAGCTGTACTGACCTCCGGTCGGGCTTCAGTCCGCGACCGTCTCGGTGTCGTAGAAGCAGAAGTGGTCCTTGATCGCGGCGACTTCCTCCTTCGGCTCCGGGTACGCCCAGACCAGGTCCGCCGCGTCCGGCAGCGACCAGTAGGAGGCGTCCCCCTTGAACGGGCAGTGGGTCCGGGTGCCGGAGGCCGTCAGCAACTCGGTGCGGACGTCCTCCGGCGGCAGGTAGTAACGCACCGGACAGCCGGTCTCGCGCAGCACGAGCGGGCGCCGGCTCTCCGCCAGCAGTACGCCGTCGCGGATCACCCGCACATGCTCGGCGGCGGGTTCCACGGTGATGAGGTGTCCTCGGGTGGCAGTCATGTGTGGTTCAGCGGCGGGACGCGCCCGTTTCTTCCCCGGCGGGACGGCCGCCGGTGCCGGGTTCTACCGTGGAGACCATGAACATCTGCGTATTCCTCTCCGCCGCCGACCTCGACGAGCGCTACACCCGGCCCGCCCGCGAATTCGCCGAACTGATCGGCCGCGGCGGACACACCCTGGTCTGGGGCGGCTCCGAGAGCGGGCTGATGAAGGTCGTGGCCGACGGGGTGCAGGAGTCGGGCGGCAGGCTGGTCGGGGTCTCGGTGGACTTCCTGGCCGCGAAGGCCCGTACCGACGCGGACGAGATGGTGATCGCGCGTGACCTCGCGGAGCGCAAGGCGCTCCTCCTGGAGAAGTCCGACGCCGTCGTGATCATGGTGGGCGGTACCGGCACGCTCGACGAGGCGACCGAGATCCTGGAGCTCAAGAAGCACGGCAAGCACACCAAGCCGGTCGTGCTGCTCAACACGGCGGGCTTCTACGACGGACTGCGCCAGCAGTTCCAGCGCATGGAGGACGAGGGCTTCCTGCCGCTCCCGCTGACCGACCTGGTGTTCTTCGCCAAGGACGGCGTGGGCGCCCTGGCCTACCTGGAGGAGTGGTCCGGCCTGCAGTGATGCGCCGGGCGTGACGTGAGGGGAGTGCCGTGACGGGTGCGACGATGGGGGCATGTCCACTCACCTCATCACCGGCGCCGGTTCCGGCATCGGCGCAGCAGTCGCCCGCCGCCTCACCGAACGCGGCGACGAACTCGTACTCCTGGCCCGCGACGCCGGCCGCGCCAGGGAACTCGCCGCGCTGCACCCCGGCGCCCGCACGATCGTCGGGGACCTCGCCAACCCGGACCGGCTCTCCTGGGCCTTCGCCCAGCAGCCGGTGCCGGAGCGGCTGGACTCACTGATGCACATCGCGGGCGTCGTCGAGCTCGGTCAGGTCGGGGAGCTCACGCCCAAGGCCTGGCACGTCCAGCTCAACGCCAACCTGGTGGCCCCGGCCGAGCTCACCCGGCTCTTCCTGCCGCAGCTGCGCGTCGCCCAGGGCCACGTCCTCTTCGTCAACTCCGGCGCCGGACTCGCCGCCCACGCCGGCTGGAGCGCCTACGCCGCGAGCAAGCACGGGCTGAAGGCGCTGGCCGACTCGCTGCGCCACGAGGAGCACGGCAACGGGGTCCGGGTGACCACCGTCTACCCCGGCCGCACCGCCAGCCCCATGCAGGCCAAGGTCCACCAGCAGGAGGGCAAGGAGTACGACGCCGAGCGCTGGATCGACCCGGAGTCCATCGCCACCACGATCCTGATGGCGATCGACCTGCCGCGCGACGCCGAGGTCAACGACCTCACGGTGCGCCCCGGCCGCTGACGGCACGGGCCCGGAGCGGCCGTAGGCTTCCGGCGTGAGCGAGAAGAGCAAGTTCAGGATGTGCCCGGCCACCGGAATCGGTTCGATGCCCGGAGGGGACGCGCGGGAGGCGGCGAAGACCGTCACCGGCTCCTTCGGGGACGGCCAGGGCGTGCCGTACCTGGCGGAACTGCCCGCGCGCGGGCCGGGCGCGGACATGATCGGGCGGACCATCGGGCTGCTCGTCGAGATGTACGGGCACGTCGAGCCCAGCGGCTGGCGGATCAGCGACCGGCCGGGGCGCGACACCCGCCGGGCCCGTTCCTGGCTGGGCGAGGACCTCGACGCGCTGGAGGAGTTCACCCAGGGCTACGAGGGCCCGCTCAAGGTGCAGGCCGTCGGGCCCTGGACACTGGCCGCCGCCCTGGAGCGCCGGGGCGGCGAGGCCGTGCTCGGTGACCCGGGCGCCTGCCGCGACCTGGCCGGATCGCTGACCGAGGGGTTGCGCGACCACCTCGCGGAGGTGCGCCGCAGGATGCCCGGCGCCCGGGTGATCCTCCAGCTCGACGAACCCTCCCTGACCGGCGTCCTGCGCGGGCAGGTCAGGACCGCGAGCGGCTACCGCACCTACCGGGCGGTGGACCGCCAGCTCGTCGAATCCACCCTGCGCGAGGTGCTGGGCGCGGCGGGCGAGGGCGCCACGCTCGTCCACACCTGCGCCCCCGAGGTCCCGTTCGCGCTGCTGCGCAGGGCCGGGGCGGACGGTATCTCGTTCGACTTCTCGCTGCTCACCGAGCGTGAGGAGGAGGCGATCGGAGAAGCCGTCGAGGGCGGGACCCAGCTGTTCCTCGGGGTGGTGCCGGGCACAGACCCCGCCTCGGACGGATTGTCCGACCCGGGCGGTAGCGTCATGGGGGTCAGGACGCTGTGGCGCAGGCTGGGGCTGAATCCGGGGACTCTGACCGAGTCCGTCGCGATCACTCCGTCATGCGGCCTCGCGGGCGCGTCACCCGCGTACGCACGGGCCGCGCTCGCCCACTGCGCCCGGGCCGCGAAATCGCTTGCGGACAACCCTGAGTAACGGGGCACTGGGTAACGGGAGGACGGAACGATGGCCGGCGAAGAGCAGACGGCAGGGCCGGTGGAGGCGGGGACGGAGGTGCCGCCCGAGCCGCGCGAGCGGCACGCACTCCTCGCCGAACAGATCGAGGAGCACCGCTTCCGCTATTACGTGAACGACCAGCCGGTCGTCAGCGACGCGGAGTTCGACCGGCTGATGCGTGAGCTGGAGGCCCTGGAGGACACGTATCCGCAGCTGCGCACGCCCGACTCGCCGTCGCAGAAGGTCGCGGGGCCCTACCGGACGGAGTTCACCTCCGTCGAGCACCGCGAGCGGATGCTGTCCCTGGACAACGCCTTCGACGACGAGGAGCTGGCCACCTGGGGCGAGCGCGTCGCCCGGGACGTCGGCGCCACCGGCTACCACTTCCTGTGCGAGCTGAAGATCGACGGCCTCGCGGTCAACCTCACCTACGAGCACGGCCTGCTGACCCGGGCCGCGACCCGGGGCGACGGCCGCACCGGCGAGGACATCACCCCCAACGTCCGGACGATCGCGGAGATCCCGCACCGGCTGAAGGGCGACCGCGTCCCGGCGCTCGTCGAGATCCGCGGCGAGGTCTTCTTCCCGATGGAGGGCTTCGAGGAGCTGAACGCCCGGCTGGTGGAGGCGGACGACAAGCCCTTCGCCAACCCGCGCAACGCGGCGGCCGGTTCGCTGCGCCAGAAGGATCCCAAGGTCACCGCGAGCCGCCCGCTCCACATGGTCGTCCACGGCATCGGCGCCCGAGAGGGCTTCGACATCGACTGCCTCTCGCACGCCTACGAACTGCTCCAGGCCTGGGGCCTGCCCACCGCCAAGTACAACAAGGTGGTCGACTCCCTCGACGGTGTCCGCGAGTTCATCACGTACTTCGGTGAGAACCGGCACTCGGTGGAGCACGAGATCGACGGCGTCGTCGTCAAGCTCGACGAGATCCCGCTCCAGGGCCGGCTCGGCTCCACCTCGCGCGCCCCGCGCTGGGCGATCGCCTGGAAGTACGCGCCCGAGGAGGTCAACACCAAGCTGGTCAACATCCGCGTCGGCGTCGGCCGCACCGGCCGTGTCACCCCGTACGCGCAGGTCGAGCCGGTCGAAGTGGCGGGCTCCGAGGTCGAGTTCGCCACCCTGCACAACCAGAACGTGGTGCGGAGCAAGGGTGTCCTGATCGGTGACACGGTGGTGCTCCGCAAGGCGGGCGACGTGATCCCGGAGATCCTCGGGCCGGTCGTCGACCTCCGTGACGGCACCGAGCGGGCGTTCGTCATGCCCACCGAGTGCCCCGAGTGCGGCACGGAGCTGCGGCCCATGAAGGAGGCCGACATCGACGTCCGCTGCCCGAACGCCCGCTCCTGCCCGGCCCAGCTGCGCGAGCGCGTCGCCTATCTGGCGGGCCGCAAGTGCCTGGACATCGACCACTTCGGCTATGTCGCCGCCGCCGCGCTGACCCGCCCGCTGGAGCCCGCGGAGCCGCCGCTGCGCGACGAGGGCGATCTGTTCGGACTGACCGTCGAGCAGCTGCTGCCCATCCGGGCCTATGTCCTCGACATGGACAGCGGACTGCCCAAGCGCGACCCGAAGACGGGCGAGGAGAAGACCGCGCTGGTCTTCGCCAACCAGCAGGGCGAGCCGAAGAAGAACGCCGTCGCGATGCTGGACGCCATCGCGGCGGCGAAGGAGGCCCCGCTCGCCCGCATCCTCACCGGGCTCTCGATCCGGCACGTCGGCCCGGTCGCCGCGCAGGAGCTGGCCCGTCAGTTCCGCTCCATCGACCGCATCGACGAGGCCACCGAGCAGGAGCTGTCCGACGCCGACGGGGTCGGACCGATCATCGCGGCCTCGGTGAAGGCGTGGTTCGCCGAGGACTGGCACCGGGAGATCCTGCGCAAGTGGCGGGAGGCCGGGGTCCGGATGGAGGACGAGGGGGCCGGTGAGGAGGAGGGGCCCAGGCCGCTCGAAGGACTCACCGTCGTCGTCACCGGCACCCTGGACTCGCACACCAGGGATGGCGCGAAAGAAGCCCTCCAGAGCCGCGGGGCGAAGGTGACCGGGTCCGTTTCGAAGAAGACCTCCTTCGTGGTGGTCGGTGACAACCCCGGTTCGAAGTACGACAAAGCCATGCAGCTGAAGGTCCACGTGCTGGACGAGGACGGCTTCGCCGTACTGCTCGCGGACGGACCCGACGCGGCGCGCGAGGTGGCGGTGCAGGCCGGTACGGAGGCCGATGCCGGGACGGAGGCCGTGGAGGGTGCCGGGACAGAGGCCGCTGCCGGGACGGAGGCCGGTGCCGGGGCCGGTGGGTAGCGCCGGGCCGGGGTGCGGGGAGTCGTGCGCGTACGCCCGGATTCACCCGGTCGGCGCATAGCAGACGCTGACGGACGGTCGGTTCGCATTCGGGCAAGAGATGTAGACCGCTGCCCCTGGAAGCCCTCTGCGGCCTACTGTTGAGGGGTGCGCCCGCGGAGCCCGGCCACCGGGTGTGCGGGGCGCGGTGGCAGGGAACGGAACGATCAGGTGACATCGGCACCGCCGGCTGTGAGAGGGACGGAATGAAACCGACCGAGAACGCCGCACCGGTGTCGCGGCTGAAGGGTTTCGCCGGACTCACGCCCAAGGTGGGTGCCGTCGTCGTGGGCCTCGCCACCGTCCAGCTCGCGGCCGGCTTCTACCGGACCGTGAGCGGCGGACACGCGATCTTCCCGGACGGGAAGGCCGGCTGGTCGCTCGCCGTGCTCACCGGGATCGTCGTCGGCCACCTGGTCGCGCTCGGCCGCGACCGCTGGTGGGGCGGCACCGGTTCCGGGGCCGCCCTCACGCTCGCCGTGCTGCTGCTCTACGGCTGGGTGCCCGCCGGACTGGTCAGCCTGGTCGTGGTCGTCCTCGTCGGGATGGCCCGACGGCACCGCTGGTGGCAGGGGCTGCTGCACGGAGCGGTGGACATCCTGGGGGTGGGCGCGGCGGCACTGGTCATGGCCGCGTTCGGTGAGGTGCAGACCGTCGAGTCGCCCTGGCAGCCACTCGACTGGGGCATCGACGTCATCCCGGAAGTCCTCCTCGCCGCCTCCACCTACCTGCTCGTCACCCGGGTGCTGCTCTGGTACGCCCGCTCACCCCAGGGCGGCGGACTGCCGACCGCCGCCCGCACCGCGCTGCTGCGCCAGGGCCTCGTCGCGGTCGCGCTGCTCGGCATCGCACCGCTGATCTGCGTCGTCGCCATGGCCATGCCGGTCCTGCTGCCGCTCTTCGCGGTCCCGCTGATCGCGCTCGACTCCACGCTCTGGATCGCCCGAGCGCGGGCGGAGGAGCAGCTGCGGGACCCGCTGACTGGCCTGCCGAACCGCCAGTGGCTGCTGGAACGCACCTGGACGGCCCTGGAGGAGGCCGAGAGCGTCGGCTCCCGGGCCGGACTGGTCCTGATCGACCTCGACCGCTTCCGGGCGGTCAACGACACCCTCGGCCATCTGGCCGGGGACCGGCTGCTGTTGCAGATAGCGGACCGGCTGCGCCTGGCCCTGCCGCGCGGGGCGGAGGCGGCCAGGCTCGGCGGCGACGAGTTCGCCGTCCTGCTGCCCACCGCCGACTCCACCACCAGCGCCATGCGGGTCGCCCGCCATCTGGTCGCCGCGCTCTCCTCCCCGCTGGACCTCGACGGGCTCACCCTGGTGCTGGAGGCCAGTGCCGGTGTCGCCGTCTACCCCGATCACGCGCAGGACGCCGAGGGGCTGCTGCGCCGCGCGGACGTGGCCATGTACCAGGCCAAGCGCGACCGCACGGGCGTCGAGGTGTACGAGTCGAAGCGCGACAGCAACACCCCGGACCGGCTCGGGCTCCTCGGTGACCTGCGGCGTGCGCTGGACGCCGGCGAGGTCGAGCTGCACTACCAGCCCAAGGTCCGCTTCGACGGACAGGTGGCCGGCCTCGAAGCCCTGGTCCGCTGGGTGCACCCGGAGCGGGGGCGGGTCCCTCCGGACGAGTTCATCGCCATCGCGGAGTCGTCCGGGCTGATGCCGCACCTCACCGAGTACGTACTGGAGACGGCACTCGCCCAGGTCGCCCGGTGGCGGGCGCAGGGGCTGTTCGTCCCGGTCGCCGTCAACGTCTCCCCGCGCGATGTGCACACCCCCGGATTCGCGGGCGGCGTCGCGGCCCGGCTGGCCCGGCACGGCGTCCCGGCGGGCGCCCTGCAGCTGGAGATAACGGAACACGTGCTGCTGGAGGACCCGCAGCGGGCCGCGGACACGCTGGCCGGGCTGACCGGGCACGGCGTGAAGATGTCCCTGGACGACTTCGGCACGGGGTACTCCTCCCTCGTGCACCTGCGCCGGCTGCCGGTCAGCGAGCTCAAGATCGACCGCTCCTTCGTGGCCCGGCTCGCCATCGACCACGAGGACGCGGAGATCGTCCGCTGCACGATCGACCTGGCGCACTCGCTGGGCCTGCTGGTCGTCGCGGAGGGCGTCGAGGACGACGAGACCTGGGAGCGGCTGCGGGACCTGCGCTGCGACGCGGTGCAGGGCTGGCTGGTGGCGGCCGCGATGCCGCCGCAGGAGACGACCGCGTGGCTGCGGGCGCGGGGCGAGCACGGATGGCGGCGGCCGGCCGAGCTGGCGGCAGCGGCGGCGGCCGCGGCAGCCGCGGCGAGTGTGGCCGCCGCCGCGACGCCCGAGCCGGAGCAGCGGCCGTCCGGGCGGACGGCGGGCTCGCGGCCGGCGACGACGTAGGACGGCACGGGGTGCGGCGCCGCGGTGACGCGAGCCGGAGGCGTCCGGCGGCCGCTTTGTCCTCAATAGCCGGACGGGCTTGATTTCGCGCACCCGGACACCCCATAGGATTGGGGGTCGGCGGCACATTTCCACCGTCCGTCCGGCCAAAACCACACACCAACCCCTGAGGATCGCTGCATGCCTGGCATCACGCGCGAGGAGGTCGCCCACCTCGCCCGGCTGGCGCGTCTGGAGCTGAAGGGCGAAGAGCTCGATCACTTCGCCGGTCAGCTCGACGACATCATCGGCGCGGTCGCCCGCGTCTCCGAGGTCGCCGACCAAGACGTACCGCCGACCTCCCATCCGCTGCCGCTGACCAACGTCATGCGGGCGGACGAGGTCCGTCCCTCGCTCACCCCCGCGCAGGCGCTCTCCGGCGCCCCTGCCCAGGAGCAGCAGCGTTTCAAGGTGCCGCAGATCCTGGGGGAGGACTAAAAAGCCATGACGGACATCAGCACCATCATCAAGCTCACCGCCGCGGAGACCGCCGCGAAGATCGCTTCCGGCGAGCTCACGGCCGTCGAGGTCACCGAGGCCCACCTGGCCCGGATCGAGGCCGTGGACGAGAAGGTCCACGCCTTCCTGCACGTCGACCGCGAGGGCGCGCTCGCGCAGGCCCGTGCCGTCGACGCGAAGCGGGCCGCGGGCGAGAAGCTCGGCCCGCTGGCCGGCGTCCCGCTGGCGCTCAAGGACATCTTCACCACGCAGGACATGCCGACCACCGTCGGCTCGAAGATCCTCGAAGGCTGGGTCCCGCCCTACGACGCGACCGTCACCAAGCGGCTCAAGGCCGCCGACGTCGTCATCCTCGGCAAGACCAACATGGACGAGTTCGCCATGGGGTCCTCCACCGAGAACAGCGCCTACGGCCCGACCGGCAACCCGTGGGACCTCACCCGCATCCCGGGCGGCTCCGGCGGCGGCTCCTCCGCGGCCCTCGCGTCGTTCGAGGCCCCGCTCGCCATCGGCACGGACACCGGCGGCTCCATCCGCCAGCCCGCCGCCGTCACCGGCACCGTCGGCGTCAAGCCCACCTACGGCGGCGTCTCCCGTTACGGCATGGTGGCCTTCTCCTCCTCCCTCGACCAGGGCGGCCCCTGCGCCCGCACGGTCCTGGACGCGGCGCTGCTGCACGAGGCCATCGCCGGACACGACCCGCTCGACTCGACCTCCATCGACGCCCCGGTCCCGCCGGTCGTCGAGGCCGCCCGCAACGGCTCCGTACGGGGCATGCGCGTCGGAGTCGTCAAGCAGTTCTCCGGCGAGGGCTACCAGGCCGGCGTCGTCCAGCGCTTCGACGAGTCGGTCGAACTGCTGAAGTCGCTCGGCGCGACGGTCGTCGAGCTGGACTGCCCGTCCTTCGACCTCGCCCTTTCGGCGTACTACCTGATCGCGCCGTCCGAGTGCTCCTCGAACCTCGCCCGCTTCGACGCCATGCGCTACGGCCTGCGCGTCGGGGACGACGGCACGAGGTCCGCGGAGGACGTCACCGCGCTCACCCGCGAGGCCGGCTTCGGTGACGAGGTCAAGCGCCGCATCATCCTCGGCACGTACGCGCTCAGCTCCGGCTACTACGACGCGTACTACGGCTCCGCGCAGAAGGTCCGCACCCTGATCACGCGGGACTTCGAGAAGGCCTTCGGAGAAGGCGGCGTCGATGTGATCGTCTCCCCGACGACACCCACCACCGCCTTCCCGATCGGCGAGCGCGCCGACGACCCGATGGCCATGTACCTCGCGGACCTGTGCACCATTCCGGCCAACCTGGCCGGCAACGCCGCCATGTCGCTGCCCTGCGGCCTGGCACCTGAGGACGGCCTGCCGGTCGGTCTGCAGATCATCGCCCCCGCCATGAAGGACGACCGGCTGTACAAGGTCGGAGCCGCCGTTGAGGCCGCCTTCGTGGAAAGGTGGGGACACCCACTGCTTGAGGAGGCTCCGTCGCTGTGAGTGCCATGGCAAAGAAGGCCACGAACTTCAAGAAGTCCAAGACCGGGCTGTACGTATCGCTCGGCAGCACCGCGTTCGGCGCGATCAGTGTTGCCAAGCAGATCAGGCTCGCGCGGAACGACAACGACACGCTGCGCCTCATCGACGCGACCGTGTCCGCCGCCGCCATCGTCACCGGCCTCGCGATCCTCTATCGCGAACTGAAGCGTCTCGGCGACGACGACGTCCTGCTGGGCTGAGAGGGAAAGTTTCACCGTGACTGCTGTCATTGACCTGGAGTCGTACGAGGACGCCCTCGCGGCGTACGACCCCGTCATGGGCCTCGAAGTCCATGTCGAGCTGGGCACCAAGACCAAGATGTTCTGCGGCTGCTCCACCGAGCTCAAGCAGGACGCCAACTCGCAGACCTGCCCGGTCTGCCTCGGGCTGCCCGGCGCGCTGCCGGTCGTCAACGAGATCGGCGTCGAGTCCGCCATCAAGATCGGTCTCGCGCTGAACTGCGAGATCGCCGAGTGGTGCCGGTTCGCCCGGAAGAACTACTTCTATCCGGACATGCCGAAGAACTTCCAGACCTCCCAGTACGACGAGCCGATCGCCTTCGACGGCTATCTGGACGTCCAGCTGGAGGACGGGGAGATCTTCCGGGTGCAGATCGAGCGCGCCCACATGGAGGAGGACACCGGCAAGTCGACCCACGTCGGCGGCGCCACCGGCCGTATCCACGGCGCGTCCCACTCCCTGCTGGACTACAACCGCGCGGGCATCCCGCTCATCGAGATCGTCACCAAGCCGATCGAGGGAGCGGGCGCACGTGCGCCCGAGGTCGCCAAGGCGTACGTCGCCGAGCTGCGCGAGCTCATCAAGGCGCTCGGCGTCTCCGAGGCCCGGATGGAGATGGGCCAGATGCGCTGCGACGTCAACCTGTCGCTGCGTCCGCACGGCCGCGAGGCGTTCGGTACCCGCTCCGAGACGAAGAACGTGAACTCGCTGCGTTCCGTCGAGCGGGCCGCGCGCTTCGAGATCCAGCGCCACGCCGCGGTGCTGAACTCCGGCGGCACGATCGTGCAGGAGACCCGGCACTTCCACGAGGAGGACGGCTCCACCACGGCCGGCCGCATCAAGGACAACGCCGAGGACTACCGCTACTTCCCCGAGCCCGACCTGGTGCCGGTCGCCCCGGCCCGGGAGTGGGTCGAGGAGCTGCGGGGCGGGCTGCCCGAGCTGCCCCGGCTGCGCCGCGCCCGGCTCAAGGAGGAGTGGGGCATCAATGAGCACGACATGCAGTCCATCCTCAACGCGGGCGCGGTCGAGCTGATCGTCGCGACGATCGACGCGGGCGCCCCCGCCGACCAGGCCCGCAAGTGGTGGATGGGCGAGCTGGCCCGTAACGCCAACGAGACCGGCCGCGGTCTCGACGAGCTGGGCGTCACCCCGGCGCAGGTCGCCCGGGTGGCCGAGCTCGTCGCCTCCGGCGACCTCAACGACAAGCTGGCCCGCCAGGTGCTCGAAGGCGTCCTCGCGGGCGAGGGCGACCCGGACACCGTCGTCGAGAAGCGCGGCCTGAAGGTCGTCTCCGACGAGGGCGCGCTGTCCACGGCGGTCGACGAGGCCATCGCGGGCAACGCCGGAATCGCGGACAAGATCCGCGGCGGCAAGGTCGCCGCGGCCGGCGCGCTCGTCGGCGCTGTCATGAAGGCCACCCGCGGCCAGGCGGACGCGGCCCGGGTGCGTGAGCTGATCCTGGAGAAGCTCGGCGTCGAGGGCTGAGCCCTTCCCGCACGTCCCGAGGGGGCGGTGCACCGGGTCCCACCCGGCGCACCGCCCCTTTCACCGGTCCGGAGAGAGTCCGCTGAACACCGTCACCGCCGAGATCGTCTCCGTCGCCCTCCTGCTGGGGGTGCTGGCGTTCGCCGTCGTGCGCCCCAGGGGGCTGCCGGAGGCGACCGTCGCCGTGCCCGCCGCGGTGCTCGTGATCGCGCTCGGCGCGGTCTCCTGGCCCGAGGCCAGGTCCCAGCTGGTCGACCTGCTGCCGGTCGTCGGATTCCTCGCCGCGATCCTGGTACTGGCCCAGCTCTGCGCAGACGAGGGGCTCTTCAGGGCCGCCGGTGACCTGGTGGCCCGCGCCTGCGGCGGGCGGACCGGCCCGCTGCTCGCGGGCGTCTTCGTCGTCGCTTCGGCGATCACGGCGGTGCTCAGCCTGGACGCCACCGTGGTCCTGCTGACCCCGGTCGTCCTCGCGACCGCGGCCCGCGTCGGGGCCCGCCCCCGCCCGTACGTGTACGCCTGCGCGCACCTCGCCAACTCCGCGTCGCTCCTGCTCCCCGTCTCCAACCTGACCAACCTCCTGGCGTTCACGGCCAGCGGTCTCTCCTTCACCCGCTTCGCCGCCCTGATGACGCTGCCGTGGCTGGCGGCGATCGCCGTCGAGTACGTCATCCTGCGCCGGTTCTTCGCGGCGGACCTGGCGGCGGGCGCGCACCCGCCGGAGCGGGACGAGGACCGGCCGGAACTGCCCGTCTTCACCCTGGTCGTCCTGGTGCTGACCCTGTGCGGATTCGTCGTGACCTCGTTCGCGGGCGCGGAACCGCTGTGGGCGGCGCTGGCGGGCGCCGTCGTGCTGGCCGTACGGGCGCTGGTGAGGCGGGAGACCACCGCGAAGGGACTGGCGCGCTCCGCCAACGTGCCGTTCTGCCTGTTCGTGCTGGCGCTGGGCGTCGTCGTCAAGGCGGTCGTCGACCACGGCCTGGGCACCGGCATCACCCGGCTCCTGCCGGAGGGATCCTCGCTGGGCGCGCTGCTCGCGGTGGCCGCGGTCGCGGCGGTGCTCGCCAACCTGATCAACAACCTGCCGGCGATCCTCGCGCTGCTCCCGGTCGTCGCGGCGGCCGGACCGGGGCCGCTGCTGGCCGCGCTGATCGGGGTGAACCTCGGCCCGAACCTCACGTACGTCGGCTCGCTCGCCACCCTGCTGTGGCGCCGCATCCTGCACACGCACGACGAGGCGCCGGAACTCGGCCACTTCACCAGGCTCGGGCTGCTGACCGTACCGGCGACGCTGGCGGTGTCGACGGTCGCGCTCTGGGGGGCGCTGCGGGTGATCGGGGTGTGAGGCGGCCTCGGCGAGTCCGCCGGACGGCCGAAGCCAGGTCCGCCCGTACGCGGACCCGACGCCTGTGAGTAAGGCCACGAATCGGGCAAATGATCACAGTTGGCTGTCAGAGTGACGGTTCTCAAGGTCATGCGTTTTCCCGCGGACGGTTCTGCCGAGCCGCCGCGGAGACCACGAACCCGCAGGGAGCTCGTCCCTTGGCTGCCATCGCACGCTGGTGCATCGCACACCGCCTCGCCGTCGTCCTCCTCTGGCTGCTCGCCCTCGGCGGCACGGCCGCCGGCGCGGTGATCGCGGGGAGTGCCTACACGAACGACTACGAGGCACCCGGCACCGAATCCGGCCACGCCGCCGCGCTCCTGAAGAGCGGCTTCACGAATCTCGGCGGGGACACCGACACCATCGTGTGGCACACCGACGACTCCACCGTGCGGGCGGCCGACGTCGAGCAGAAGATGACCAGGACCCTGCACGCGGTCGGACAGCTGCCCGGCGTCGGCGCCGTCAGCGGGCCCTACACCCAGGAGGGCGCCGGACAGATCAGCGCGGACGGGCGCACGGCCTACGCCACGGTCACCTTCGACCGGCAGGCCGACGACGTACCGGTGGAGCAGGCCCGGGCGGTCGTCAACACCGCGAAGGCCGCCTCCGGCACCCACCTCCAAGTCGAACTGGGCGGCTCGGCCGTAGCCCTCACCGAGGCGCCCGCCGTACACCTCAGCGAGGCGGTCGGGGTCGTCGTCGCGGCCGTCGTGCTCTTCCTCGCCTTCGGCTCGCTCGCCGCCAGCATGCTGCCCATCGCCACCGCCCTCGTCTCGGTCGGCACCGCGTACGCGGGCATCGCGCTGCTCGGACACGTGATGACGGTGGCCGATTTCGCCCCCATGCTCGGCATGCTCGTCGGGCTGGGGGTGGGCATCGACTACGCCCTCTTCATCGTCACCCGGCACCGCACGGGGCTCAGGCGCGGCATGAGCGTCCCGGAGGCGGCGCAGTACGCGGTCGCCACGACCGGACGCGCCGTCGTCTTCGCCGGGGCCACCGTCTGCATCGCGCTGCTGGGCATGCTGATCCTGCGGCTGGACTTCCTCAACGGAGTCGCCGTCGCCGCCTCGCTCACCGTCGTGCTGACCGTGGCGGCCGCCGTGACCCTGCTGCCAGCCCTGCTGTCCCTCATCGGCACGCGGGCGCTCAGCGGGCGCGAGCGCAGACGGCTCGCCCAGGACGGGCCCCGGCCGGACCTGCCCACCGGGTTCGCCGCGCGCTGGTCCGCCTTCGTCGAGCGGCACCCCAAGCTGCTCGGCGGAATCGCGGTGGCGGTGATGCTGGTCCTCGCGCTCCCCACCTTCTCGCTCCACCTCGGCAGCTCCGACCAGGGGAACAACGCGAAGTCCTCGACCACCCGGCAGGCGTACGACCTGCTGGCCGGCGGATTCGGCCCCGGCGTCAACGGACCGCTGACCATCGCCGCGCAGCTGGACGGCGCGGACGACCGGCTGGCGATGGACGCGCTGCCCGCGACGCTGCGGAACACCGACGGAGTCGCGTGGGCCTACCCGGTCACGTACAACTCCAGCGGCGACACCGCGTTCGTCACCGTCGTACCGGACTCGGCACCGCAGTCCCAGCGGACCAGCGCGCTCGTCGACCGGCTCCGCACGGACGTACTGCCGCGGGCGGCCGACAACACCTCCCTGCGCACCCATGTGGGCGGCGTGACGGCCAGCTACGACGACTTCGCGCAGATCATCATCGGCAAACTCCCGCTCTTCATCGGGGTCGTCATAGGGCTCGGCTGCCTGCTCCTGCTGCTGGCCTTCCGGTCGGTCGGCATCCCGCTGAAGGCGGCGGTGATGAACATGGCGGCGGTCGCCTCCTCGTTCGGCGTGGTCGTCGCGGTCTTCCAGTGGGGGTGGGGCAGCGAACTGCTGGGGCTGGGCAGCTCCGGCCCGATCGAACCCTTCCTGCCGGTCATCATGGTGTCCGTACTGTTCGGCCTCTCCATGGACTACCAGGTGTTCCTGGTCGGCCGGATGTACGAGGAGTGGCTGGAGACCGGCGACAACCGGCGGGCGGTCCGGGTCGGCCTGGCGGAGACCGGCCGGGTGATCAACTCGGCCGCGGTGATCATGATCTCGGTCTTCCTCGCCTTCGTGCTCAGCGGCGACCGGGTCATCGCGATGTTCGGGATCGCGCTCGCCTCGGCCGTCGCGCTGGACGCCTTCGTGCTGCGCACGCTGCTGGTTCCCGCCCTGATGCATCTGCTGGGCGGGGCGAACTGGTGGCTGCCGGGCTGGCTGGACCGCAGACTGCCGCGGCTCAGCATCGAGCCGCCCGAACGCCGGTCGCCGAGCACGCGGATCCCGGCGGCGGACGCGAGCCCGGACGGGGCGGCGGTACCGGCCACCCGGCGCGTTCGCTGACCGGAGCGGCTCAGAGCGGACCGGAGCGGCTCGGAGCGGCTGTGCCGGGCGGGGGAGCGGGGCGCGGGAGCCGGGTGCCGCGGCGCGTTAAGAACGTTCTCATCCGGGACGCCTAGCGTGCGGGAAATGAACCCCACCACTCCCCTCACTCCCACAGCTCCCGTCGCCGAGGGCGACGGAGAGAAGAAGACGGCAGAGAATGCCGCCACAGACACCGCCGGCGCCAAGGGCGCGGCGGAGCGACCCGAGACGGCGGGGCGGCTCGACAAGGCGGACACGGAGCCCGCGGACCGCGGCGACGGGGCGGAACAGGGCTTCGACCTCGATGAGGGCCTCGATGACGGTCTGGACGACGACGGGTCCGACAAGGAGTCCGCCGGTCTCGGCACCGCCGCCGCGGCCGTCGTCTCCGTCGGCCTCGGCATCGTCTCGCTCACCGGAGCCTGGAGCGGCCGGGTCGCCGCCGAGCGCGAGACCCTGATCGGGCAGATCAAGACATCGTCCGGCGGCTCGGCCGCCCAGCAGATCTCCGAGATCTACGGCGACGCCTGGCACGCCACCGCCCTGGTCAACGGCCTCTTCGGGATCGTCGCCCTGCTGGTCGGCTGCTACGTCCTGGTCCGGCCCGCGTTCGGCGCCCCCTCCGCGCACCCGCAGGCCGGCTGGGTCCGCGCGGTGGCCAAGGGCGGCATCGCGCTCGGCGTGATCGGCGTACTGGTCTCCGTGGGCATGTACTTCGACCTCATCGTCGCCCTGCCCACCGCGGCCGCGACGACCGCGGGAAGCTGACCCGGCGGACAGGCACCCCCTCCCGTACGGCGCCCCCCGGAGCCGCCTAAGGCATCCGCGGGGGCGTTCACGGTCCGTGTGCGGTGACACGGGCACCCGCCTAAGGCACCGGCCCGCCGGAGATGCGGAACTCGCCCGATGCGCCGGCACCCCTCGGAGGACGAGAGTGGAGACACGGCAGACGAACTGCCGCCACCGGGCCCAACGGCCCACGTCACCAGGGGAATCGCATGTACGAGTACGAGCTCCACAAGGTCATGCAGGCCGAACTGATCCGCCGCGCCGACGCCGAGCGGCTCGCCCGGGAAGCACGTCGCGCCGACCGGGCCGCCCGCAGTTCGGCACGCCAGGAACGCGGGGGGAAGGTGAGTGCGGACCGCGAACGGCAGCGGTTCGCGCACGCCGCGTAAGGGCCGGAAGACCATGCCGGTCCAGCTTCCCGGATCCGGGCTGTCAGACGCGTATGCGATGCTCGGCTTCGTGGAGACCAGGTCAGTCAGCCCCGTGTTCGTCGGCCGCGCAGAAGAACTCACCTCGCTCACCGACGCGCTCGCACGCGCCACCGCGAAGGGCGCCGGACCGGACGGCAGCGCCTGCGGAGAACCGCAGGCGCTGCTCGTCGGCGGCGAGGCGGGCGTCGGCAAGACCCGTCTGGTCGAGGAGTTCCTCGCGGTGGCGGCCCGCCGGGGGGCCGTCGTCGCCGTGGGCGGCTGCGTGGAGATCGGCGCGGACGGTCTGCCCTACGCCCCGTTCTCGGCGGCCCTTCGCGCCCTGCGCCGCACGCTCCCCGACGAGATGGCCGCGGCCTGCGCCGGGCAGGAGAGCGAGCTGGCCCGGCTCCTTCCCGAACTGGGCGAACCCGGGCGGGACTCGGCCGACGAGCACGGCACCGCCCGGCTCTTCGAGCTCACCGGCCGGCTGCTGGAGCGCATCTCGGCGGAGCGCGCGGTCGTCCTGGTCCTGGAGGACCTGCACTGGTCCGACGCCTCCACCCGGCACCTCCTCGCCTACCTGTTCCGTACGCTGCGCACGGGCCGCCTCGTGGTGGTCGGCACCTACCGGGCCGACGACATCCACCGCCGCCACCCGCTGCGCCCGCTCCTGGCCGAAATGGACCGGCTGCGCACCGTCCGCCGCATCGAGCTCAACCGTTTCAGCCGGGCCGAGGTCCGCCGCCAGCTCGCCGGCATCCTCGCCGACACCCCGGAACCCGCCCTGGTCGACGAGATATTCGAGCGTTCCGACGGCAACGCCTTCTTCGTCGAGGAGCTCGCCTGCAGCTTGGAGTGCGGTGACGGCGCCGGAGTCCCCGACTCGCTGCGCGACCTCCTGCTCGTCCGGGTCGAAACACTCACCGACGACGCCCAGCGAGTCACCCGGGTCGTGGCCGAAGGCGGTTCCACCGTCGAGTACGAACTGCTGGCCGCCGTCGCCGGCCTCGCCGAGGACGACCTCATCGAAGCCCTGCGGGGAGCGGTCGGCGCCAATCTGCTGCTCACCACCCCGGAGGGCAACGGCTACCGCTTCCGGCACTCCCTGGTCCGCGAGGCCGTCAGCGACGACCTGCTGCCGGGCGAACGCTCCCGGATCAACCGCCGTTACGCCGAAGCCCTGGAGGCCGACCCCACCCTCGTCCGCGACGGGGAGCGCGCCACCCGCCTGGCCAGCTACTGGTACGGGGCGCACGACGCGGCCAAGGCGCTGCCCGCCGTACTGAGGGCCTCGGTCGAAGCGCGCCACCGGCACGCCTTCTCCGAGCAGCTGCGGCTGCTGGAACGGGCGATGGAGCTGTGGGACGACGCCCCGGAGGCGATCCGCGCCACGCTGCGCCCCATCGACTACGCCGAGGTCTACCCGGCCTGTGGCTGCGACAACGCCACCCCGCTGCGGTACCTCGACCTGATGGCGGAGGCCACCGTCGCCGCACGCTTCGGCAGCGACCGCGAACGGGCCCTCACTCTCTGCAAGAAGGCCCTGCGCATCCTGGAGGGCGAGGACGACGCACTGCGCGCCGCCTGGTTCTGGGTCCAGCGCTCCCGGCTGGTCCAGGACCTCACCCGGGGCGACGGCTGGGAGGAACTGGCCACCGCAGAGGAACTCGTCCGCGGACTGCCCCCGTCGGCCGTGCACGCCGATGTCCTGATGAGCGTGGCCGGCTGGGGCGCCCTGCACCGCCCCGGCGCCGATACCCTCGCCGCCGCGGACCGCGCCGTGGAGTACGCCCGGCTGGTCGGTGACGAGTACATCGAGCTGCACGCACGTCTCACCCGGGGCTGGCTGACCGCGGACGCCGGAGACGCCGACGACGGCATCGCGGAGATGTACGCCGTCCGCGACCGGGCCGAGGAGCTCTGCCTCGTCGGCGTCATGGGCCGCGCGAGCATCAACCTCCCCTCGACCCTCGAAGCCATGGGCCGTTCCCTGGAAGCGGTCTCCGCCGCCGATCACGGGATCGAGATCTGCCACAGCCACGGCATAGCCGACACGGAGGCCTGGGTCCGCACCAACCAGGCGATGTCCCTGTACTCGCTCGGCCACTGGGACGAGGCCCTGGCCACCGCGGAGGCCGCCGCCCGGGTGGCGCAGTCCCGCAAGGCCCAGGGCCTGGTCGCCGCCCGCCGCACCGAAGTAGCCCTGGCGCGCGGAGACTTCGACGAGGCCGAACGGCAACTCGCCCTGAACAAGCGAAGCTTCGGCTCACGTGACCCGCAGCCCCAGCACTTCATCAACGCCGTGCGCCACACCGTCGTCCTCGCCGTGCAGCAGGGCCGCCTCAGCGAGGCCCGGACGGCCTTCGAGGCCCAGGCGGAGACCGGCTTCCCGACCGGCACCCAGCGCTACGCCCTGCCTCTGCTGTACGCCGTCGCGGCGGCCGAGGCCGATGCCCGCGGCCTGCCCGCCACCGAGCCGGGGCGGCCGGCGAACCTCGCGCTGATCCGCAGCCACCTCAAGCGACTGCCGATGCTCGTCCCGGTGTGGGCGGCCTACGGTCTGCTCGTCGATGCCGAACTGGCCCGTGCCGAGGGCCTCGACACCCCCGGCCACTGGTCCCGGGCGGCCAAGGCCTTCGCCCCGCTGTGCCGCCCGTACGAGCTGGCCCAGATCCGTCACCGCTGGGCCGAGTCCCTGCTCGTGGCCTCCGGAGACCGGGCCGCGGCCACCGCCCTGCTGCGCGAGGCACACGGCACATCCCTGCGCCTGGGCGCGCGCCCGCTGACCGAGACCATCGAGCTGCTGGCCGGCCGCGCCCGCATCACCCTCGCCACCCCCGACGCGCTTCGCGGCCCTGGTCCGGCCGGCGGCTCCGGCTCGGGGTCCGGGGCGGAGATCCTGGAGGCCGTCACGGTCCCCGACGGCGACGGCGCCACCGACGAGCGGACCGGCCGGGACCGCTCCGAGGGGCAGCTCCGGGCCGCGGCCGCCGCTGCGGTCGAGTCCTTCGGGCTGACCCGGCGGGAACAGGACGTGCACCGGCTCGTCGCGGACGGCCACACCAACCGCAGGATCGCCGAGGAGCTGTACATCTCGCCCAAGACCGCGAGCGTGCACGTCTCCAACATCCTGGCCAAGCTCGGGGTGGCCAGCCGGGGTGAGGCCGCCGCGCTCGCCCACCGGCTCCGCCTCTACCGGACGCCCACGGGCTCCTGAGGCCCCGGAGCCGGCGGCAGGGCGGGGGCCTGCGACCGGAACGGGGGACGAGGGGGAGGGCGGGGGAGGGGCCGCGCTGTCCGGCAGCTCGCCCGCGGGGATGCGGGCACGCGGGGACGCGCGGGGACGCGGGGACGCGGGGATGCGGGCACGCGGGGACGCGCGGGGACGCGGGGACGCGGGGACGCGGGGACGGTGCCGAGGGCGAGCGCCAGGATGCCGAGGCTCCCTCGCGGGGACGCGGACAGCTACACCGTTCCGCCGCGCTCTCCGGTACCCGCGTCCCCGGGCTCCGCGTCCCCGGGTGCTGTGTCCTCGGTGTCCGGCCGGCGGACCACCACCTTGCCCGAGGTGAGGTCTATCGGGCCGCGCGCCGGGTCACCGATGCCGAGATCCACCCGGCTCAGCTCCAGCCGCCGCTGCTCCTCAGCGGCGTGCTTGCGTCCGGGTGCGAAGAGTTCCTCGAAGAAGTTGAACACGGGCCGCGCACCCTTCCGCCTGCTGTAGCCGCTACCGCACCTCAAGCACCAGGATCTTGTCGTCTCCCGGCTTCGGGGTGCCACGGGTGTCCGTCTCGCTCGTGACGAGGTAGACCTTGTTGCCGCCCGCCGCCAGCACCGTGCGCAGACGGCCGTACTTCCCCTTCAGGAACGACTGCGGGGCCGCCAGAGGTTCCTTGCTCTCGTCACCGGACAGCGGAATCCGCCAGAGCCGCTCACCCCGCAGACCGGCCATCCAGATGGAACCCTTGGCGTAGGCGATGCCGCTCGGGGACGCCTCGGACGTCTTCCACTGTGCCACGGGGTCGAGGAAACCCTTCTCGCCCGCCTTGCCCTCGGCGTCCGGCCAGCCGTAGTTCCCACCGGGCACGATCCGGTTCAGCTCGTCCCAGGTGTCCTGGCCGAATTCGGAAGCCCACAGCTGCTTGTGGCTGTCCCAGGCGAGGCCCTGCACATTGCGGTGACCGTACGAATACACCACGGAGTCGGCCTGCGGGTTGCCGTGCAGGGGCTCCCCGTCCGGCGTCATCCGGAGGATCTTGCCGGCCAGCGACTTCTTGTCCTGCGCATAGCCGTGATCCCCCGTCTCGCCCGTCCCCGCGTACAGCATGTGGTCCGGGCCGAACGCGATCCGTCCCCCGTTGTGGATGGAGCCCTTCGGGATGCCCCGCAGGATCGTGTCGGGAGCGCCCAGCAGCTGACCGGGTGTCGTCCCCTTCTCGTCGTAGAGCATGCGGGCGATGCGGTTGTCCGAGGCGGTGGTGAAGTACGCGTACACCAGATGGTCCGTGCCGAAGGTGGGGGAGACCGCGATCCCCAGCAGCCCGCCCTCCCCGTCGGGAGCCACCCCGGGCACGGCGCCCAGCAGTGTCTTCTTCCCGCTCTCCGCGTCCACCCGGGTGATCGTCCCCTTGTCGCGCGAGGACACCAGAAGGTCGCCGTCCGGCAGGGCCGTGAGGCCCCACGGCGAGTCCAGCCCTTCCGTGAGGGTCGACACCACCTTCACCGAGCCCTTCGCGGGCGGCAGATCGGCCGCCGGACGCGAGGCGGACGGGGCCGGCGTGCTCGATCCGGTCTTCCGGGGCCCGGCCGGTGAGCTCGCGCCCTGGCCCGCCGTGCTCTCCGCCCCCTCCTGCGACGAGCACCCCACGGCGAGCACCAGGGCACCGCTCGCCAGCAGAGCCACCGCCCCACGCCGCACCCCGGCCCCCGGGCCCAGCCGCGCCCTGCTCAGCCGTGTCCTGCTCAGCCGCGCGAGGCGACCACTCCCATGAGGCGTCGTCCGACTCCTCATCGGGTCCTGCCCAGATCCGATCACCGCACCGATCCCTTCGACGGCCGCCTGTCTACTGTTCTTACACCGCGGCCCGCCCCGAGGTTCCCGATGACGGCAGACTTTCTCGATCAGAGACCAGGGACCAGCCCAGAGACCAGATATTCAGCGGCCGGTGCTCACGGACCAGCGGCCGGTGATCGAGGCCAGTGGCCGGTGTCCGCGCGCCCGCGCTCAGTCCCACGACTCCCGCGCCGGCGGCAGCCGGTCGATCTCCGCCAGGTCCTGCGCCGTCAGCGGCAGACCGGCCGCCCCCGCGTTCTCCACCGCCCAGCGCTCCCGCTTGGTCCCGGGCACCGGAACCACCTGCGGCCCCTGCCGCAGCGCCCAGGCCAGCGCCACCTGCGCGGGCGTCGCCCCGTGCCGCTCCGCCACCCGCCGCAGCCCCACCACCACCGGCTGGTTCGCCGCCATCATCTCGGCGGTGAACCGGGGGTGCCGGGCCCGCAGATCCTCCGGCTCGAAGCCCTGCCCCGGCGTGAGGGTCCCCGTCAGATACCCGTTGCCCAGCGGCATCGCCGCCAGGAACCCCACACCCCGCGCCGCACACCACGGCAGCAGCGACTCCAGCGCCTGCGGCGACCACACCGAGAGCTCCGCCTGCACCGCGCTCACCGGAAAGACCTGCTGCACCCGTTCCAGCTGCCGGATCGTTCCGTCGTGCAGTCGCGCACCCGGCCGGCGCGAGGCCCGTGCCCCGATCGCACACAGCCCCAGCGCCCGGACCTTCCCCGCGGCCACCAGCTCCGCCATCGCGCCCCAGGTCTCCTCGACCGGCACCTCGGGGTCGGCCCGGTGCAATTGGTACAGATCGATCACATCGGTCTGCAGCCGGCGCAGCGAGGCGTCGCACGCCCGCCGCACATAGCCGGGCCGGCCGTTGGCCACGATGTGCTGATCGCCCACCAGCAGTCCGCACTTGGTGGAGACGAAGGCCTCGGAGCGGCGCCCCTTGAGCGCCCGCCCCAACAGCAGCTCATTGGTGAACGGTCCGTACATGTCGGCCGTGTCGAGCACTTGGACGCCCGCGTCGAGCGCCGCGTGCACCGCGCGCAGGGCTTCGTCGCCGCGCTGCCGCGGGGCGCCGTACGCCCAGCTCATCGGCATGCAGCCGAGACCGACCGCGCCCACGGCGAGCGCCGCCGCGCCGAGACTCCTGCGCTCCAACTCCCCGCACCCTTCCTCGGCCCCGCCGGCAGGGGGCCACACTCCGCACCCACAAACTAACCTCTGCTCCCCGCGCGCCGTCGCATAGCCTCCTGACCATGACTTCCACCATGAATTCCACCGCGGCCCCCGATGTGTGGCTGCCGATCGAGGCCGACGGGATCGAAGGGCTTCCCGAGGGTCTCAACTACCGTTTCTGGAACGGCGGACAGGAGTACCCTGCCGACCCCGCGCACTGCGCGTTCTATGTCGTTCCGTACATGAAGGGCCCGCAGGTCGCGGTCCGCCCGCTCGCCGGGATGAGCGCGGTACGGGTCGTGCAGACGCTCTCCGCGGGCATCGACCACGTCGAGCCGGGGCTCGGCCTGCTGCCCGCCGGTGTGCGGCTGTGCAACGCCAAGGGGGTCCACGAGGCGTCCACCGCCGAGCTGACGCTCGCCCTGATCCTCGCCTCCCTGCGCGGCTTCCCCGGCTTCGTGCGCGGCCAGGACGACGAGGAGTGGCGGTCCGGGTTCTACCCGGCGCTCGCCGACAAGTCGGTGCTGATCGTGGGGTACGGATCGATCGGCTCGGCGATAGAGGACCGGCTCGCGCCCTTCGAGTGCGCGCGGGTGGCGCGCGTCGCGCGCTCTGCGCGGACCACCGCACGCGGGCCCGTACATACGCTCGACGACCTGCCCGCGCTGTTGCCCGAGGCCGACATCGTGATTCTGTCCACCCCGCTGAACCCTTCCACGCAAGGGCTGGTGGGCGCGGACTTCCTCGCCGCGATGCGGGACGGGGCGCTGCTGGTGAACGTCGCCCGGGGCGGCGTCGTCGACACCAAGGCCCTGCTGTCCGAACTCGAGTCCGGCCGGCTGCACGCCGCACTCGACGTCACAGACCCGGAACCGCTCCCTTCCGGCCATCCACTCTGGCATGCTCCGAACGTCCTGATCACTCCTCATGTGGGCGGCAGCACTTCGGCGTTCCTGCCGAGGGCCAAGCGTCTGATCGCCGGACAGCTCAGCCGCTTCGCCGCGGGGGAGCCGGTCCACAACGTCGTACGCACCACCGGCTGAACACGCTGCGAGCACGCTCCACGGCACTCCGTGGCGACAAGTCCCCAGGTCGTCACGGAGAGTAGAGGAACTATGTCCCTGCGTGACGAGTCTGGTGTATCGTCCGAAAGGGAGGCTGCGCCGTGGAAGGGACGGCGCCGGGGAGGAAGCCACACGCGAGGGGGCGACGGGCGATGTACGGCCGATGGGTGAACGATCCGACATGGCGGGGTGACCGCAGACGGCCGGCGGGGCGTCCGGTGCGCCGGCGCCGCGGCCGTCCGCAGACCGCGGGAGCGCCCCGTTGAGCGCGCCGGCGAGCACCCGCGGAGCGCTCCTGGCCCGGCGGTCGGCCGTCGGCAGGACGCCCGCCCTCCTCCCTCAGCTCCTCCTCGGCCTCGCCTGCGCCGGATACGCGGTGGGCGCGGGCCTGGGCTGGGGCTCGGTGCGGCTGGCGCTCTTCATGGGTGACTTCGGCCTCAGCACCGCAGCCCTGGCCGCCGCCGTCTCCTGCTTCCTCTTCGCACGCGCGGCGGACAACCGGTTCCGGCCCGCCTGGCTGCTGTTCTCGTTCTCCTCGCTGATGGCCTCCGGGGGCAACGCGGTCTGGGGGTGGTACGAGTTCGTGCGCGGGCTGCCGGTGCCCAGCCCCTCCCTCGCGGACCTCTTCTATCTCTGTTTCGCGCCGCCCGCGATCGTCGGACTGCTCGTCCTCGCCAAGCGCCCCGTCACCCGGGCCGGCTGGGTCTGCCTGGCACTCGACTCCTGGCTGATCGGCGGATCGCTCCTCACGCTCTCCTGGAGCCTCGCCCTCGCCCACACGGCACATCTGGCGGACGTCGAGGGCGCCAGCGTGGCGAGGGCGGCGCTCTCGCTGGCCTACCCGCTGCTCGACATCGTGCTGGTCTCCATGGTCCTCGCGCTGCACTTCCGGCGTGCCAGCGTCAACCGCGCCGCGGTGAACACGGCCATCGCCGCCCTCGCCCTGACCGTGTTGTGCGACGCCCTGTTCACCTCGCCGCTGCTGCGCCAGACGTACCACTCGGGGCAGTTGCTCGACGCCGGCTGGTTCGCCGGTTCGCTGCTCCTCGCCTACGCCCCCTGGGGAGCGGGCCGGGCGGAGGACCATGCTGTCCAGGAGCGGCCCGTACCGCGGACCACCAGCCGCCCCATCGCCGGTTCGCTGGCCGCGCTGACGCCCTACCTCGCCGCCGCCGTCTGCACGCTGGGCATCCTCTACAACGTCATCGAGGGCCGCAGAGTGGACCGGGTGGTGGTCTTCACCGGCTGCACGGTGGTGCTCGCACTGGTCGTCCGGCAGGGCATCATGCTCGTCGACAACATCGCCCTCACCCAGGAACTGGCCCAGAAGGAGAACCACTTCCGCTCCCTGGTGCAGGGCTCCAGCGACGTCATCATGATCGCCGCCCCGACCGGCATACTCCGCTACGTCAGCCCCGCCGCCTCCGGTGTCTACGGGCGCGAGGCGGAGGACCTCGTCGGTGCCGAGCTCTCCTCGATCATCCACCCCGACGACCTGGGCGCCGTGGTGCACGAGGTGCGCCGCTTCCTCGCCGCCCCACCGGCAGAGGAGCCCACCACCCGTATCGAGTGCCGCTTCAGGTCCGGCAGCGGCGAATGGCTGAACGTCGAGTCCACCGTCAACCGCCACCAGGGCGGGCTGATCCTCAACAGCCGCGATGTCACCGAACGGGTCCGGCTGCAGGCCCAGTTGCAGCACAACGCCGAGCACGACCCGCTCACCGACCTGCCCAACCGCGCACTCTTCACCGACCGGGTCCGCCGCACCCTCGGCGGCCGCCGGTCCGGTGACGCGGGCACCGCCGTCCTCTTCATCGACCTGGACGGCTTCAAGGCGGCCAACGACCGGCTCGGCCACCAGGCGGGCGACGAGCTCCTCATCCAGGCCGCCCGCCGCCTCCAGGACTCCGTACGGGCCGGGGACACCGCCGCCCGGCTCGGCGGTGACGAGTTCGCCGCCCTCATCGTCGGGGACGGCAGCCGCGAGCAGACCGCCCGCGAGTACCAGGTCCACGAGATCGCCGACCGGCTGCGCCTCACCCTCTCCCGGCCCTACCGGATCGGCGCCGGAGAGGTCCGGGTCACCGCCTCCATCGGCGTCGCCTTCGCGGAGCCGGCCATCACCCCCAACGACCTCATGCGCAACGCGGACCTCGCCATGTACCGCGCCAAGGCGGGCGGCAAGGACCGCGTCGAGCTGTACGCCCCCCAGATGCAGGCCGAGGTGGTCCGCCGCTCCGAACTGGCCGTCCGGCTGCGCACCGCCCTGCGCGACGGCGAGTTCGCACTCCTCCACCAGCCCGTGGTGCATCTGACCAGCGGTACGGTCGCCGCCGTCGCCGCCCAGGCCCGCTGGCGCTCCGCCCAGGGCATCCTGTTCACCCCCGCCGAGTTCCTCCGCGTCGCGGAGGACAGCGACCGCACCGCGGAGCTGGGCCGCTGGCTCCTCGAAGAGGCCGTCGAGCAGGCCGCGGACCGGGCCCGCGCCGGACACCACGTCTCCGTCGCCGTCCGGCTCTCCGCCCGCCGGCTGCTCGACAAGGCGATGCCCTTCGGCTCCGTCGAGGCACTGCTCACCCGCTACGGGCTGCCGTCGGGGGCGCTGATGATCGAGGTCTCCGACAGCGACCCGAGAGTCTCCTTCGACGAACTCGAACAGCGGCTGGTGGCCCTGCGCCGACTCGGCGTGCGGATCGCGCTCGACGGCTTCGGCAGCGGCTACGCCGCGATCAACGCCCTGCGCCGGCTCCCCATCGACGTACTGAAACTGGACCGCGGCCTGGTCGAGGGTGTCGTCGAGTCCGCCCGGCTGCACAAGATCACCAGCGGACTGCTGCGGATCGCGTGCGACCTCGGCATGCAGTCCGTGGCCGACGGCGTCGACGTACCGGAACAGGTCCTCGCCCTGCGCGCCATGGGCTGTACGCACGGCCAGGGCTTGGCCTTCTCCGGACCGCTGGACGAGTACCGGCTGCGCCGCGTGCTGGTCCGCGGTGACTTCCCGGTGCCCGGCGGCAGCATCGCGCAGCAGGTCCTGACGGGCGGCTCGATCCCGCTCCTCACCGGATCACATACTGAGACGCCCGTCCCACCCACTTGACACGCCGAGTGCGTCGGAGAGAGGGTCAATGCCATGCGCACCCGAATTCTCGTACTTGGAAAGCGCGTCGGCTGAAGCAGAGTCCCTCACTGACACTCTGCAGACCGCACCGGCGCGCTCCCCTCGCTTGCCTCACGGCACGAGGGGTTTTTTGTTGCACCGGTACCACGCAAAACGTCGTAAAACACTCGCAAAAACCCTCAGCTTCGAGAAGAGAATGCCGATGACCGAGCAGGCCACCGGGGCCCACCATCCCCAGCCGCGAGCCCGTACCGGCGGATCGTCCTCCGCCGCCGTTGAGCACCTCACGGGCGCGCAGTCCCTGATTCGTTCTCTTGAGGAAGTCGGGGCCGATACGGTATTCGGCCTCCCCGGCGGCTGCATTCTCCCGGCGTACGACCCGCTGATGGACTCCACCCGGGTCCGTCACGTCCTGGTCCGTCACGAGCAGGGCGCGGGCCACGCGGCCACCGGCTACGCACAGGCCACCGGAAAGGTCGGTGTCTGCATGGTCACCTCGGGGCCCGGTGCCACCAACCTCGTCACCCCGATCGCCGACGCGGCCATGGACTCCGTGCCCATGGTCGCGATCACCGGCCAGGTGGCCTCCGCCGCCATCGGTACGGACGCCTTCCAGGAAGCCGACATCTGCGGCATCACCATGCCGATCACGAAGCACAACTTCCTGGTCACCCGCGCCGAGGACATCGCGCACACGATCGCCGAGGCCTTCCACATCGCGTCCACCGGCCGCCCGGGACCGGTCCTCGTCGACATCGCCAAGGATGCCCTCCAGTCGAAGACCACCTTCTCCTGGCCGCCGCAGATGGACCTGCCGGGCTACCGCCCGGTCACCAAGCCGCACGCCAAGCAGATCCGCGAGGCCGCCAAGCTCATCGCCCAGGCCAAGCGCCCGGTGCTGTATGTCGGCGGCGGCGTCATGAAGGCCGGCGCCACCGCCGAGCTGAAGGTCCTGGCCGAGCTCACCGGAGCGCCCGTCACCACCACCCTGATGGCGCTCGGCTCCTTCCCCGACAGCCACCCCCAGCACGTGGGGATGCCCGGCATGCACGGTGCGGTCACCGCCGTCACCGCGCTGCAGAAGGCCGACCTGATCGTCGCCCTGGGGGCCCGGTTCGACGACCGGGTCACCGGCAAGCTGGACAGCTTCGCCCCGTACGCCAAGATCGTGCACGCCGACATCGACCCGGCGGAGATCGGCAAGAACCGCGCCGCCGACGTGCCGATCGTCGGGGACGCCCGTGAGGTCATCGCCGATCTCGTCCAGGCGGTCCAGGCCGAGCACACCGAGGGCAACACCGGCGACTACACCGCCTGGTGGAAGGACCTCAACCGGTGGCGCGACACCTACCCGGTCGGCTACGACCTGCCGGACGACGGCAGCCTCTCGCCGCAGCAGGTCATCGAGCGGATCGGCGAACTCGCCCCGGAGGGAACGATCTTCGCGGCGGGCGTCGGCCAGCACCAGATGTGGGCCTCGCACTTCATCAAGTACGAGCAGCCCGCCACCTGGCTGAACTCGGGCGGTGCGGGGACGATGGGGTACGCGGTGCCGGCGGCGATGGGGGCCAAGGCCGGGATGCCGGACCGCACGGTGTGGGCGATCGACGGTGACGGCTGCTTCCAGATGACCAATCAGGAGCTCACCACCTGCGCGCTCAACAACATCCCGATCAAGGTCGCGATCATCAACAACGGCGCGCTCGGGATGGTCCGCCAGTGGCAGACCCTGTTCTACAACCAGCGGTACTCCAACACCGTGCTGCACTCCGGCGCCGACACCGACGGCAACGCGGCGAAGGGCACCCGGGTGCCCGACTTCGTCAAGCTGTCCGAGGCCATGGGCTGCTACGCGATCCGCTGCGAGGACCCGGCCGACCTGGACAAGGTCATCGCCGAGGCGAACTCGATCAACGACCGCCCCGTCGTGGTGGACTTCATCGTCCACGAGGACGCGATGGTGTGGCCGATGGTCGCCGCCGGCACCTCCAACGACGAGGTCATGGCCGCCCGCGGCGTCCGCCCCGACTTCGGCGACAACGAAGACGACTGAGAGACAGAGAGAGACCGACTTCATGTCCACCAAGCACACGCTCTCCGTCCTGGTCGAGAACAAGCCCGGTGTCCTCGCCCGGATCACCGCGCTGTTCTCCCGCCGCGGCTTCAACATCGACTCGCTCGCGGTCGGTACCACCGAACATCCCGACATCTCCCGCATCACCATTGTGGTCAATGTCGAGGGCCTGCCCCTGGAGCAGGTGACCAAGCAGCTCAACAAGCTGGTCAACGTCCTGAAGATCGTCGAACTCGAGCCCGCCGCTGCGATCCAGCGCGAGCTCGTCCTGGTGAAGGTCCGCGCCGACAGCGAGACCCGGTCCCAGATCGTCGAGATCGTCCAGCTGTTCCGCGCCAAGACCGTGGACGTCTCCCCGGAGGCCGTCACGATCGAGGCGACCGGCGGAGCCGACAAGCTGGAGGCGATGCTCAAGATGCTGGAGCAGTACGGCATCAAGGAGCTCGTCCAGTCCGGCACCATCGCCATAGGACGCGGCGCGCGCTCGATCACCGACCGGTCGCTGCGCGCCCTCGACCGCACGGCGTAGCCGCCTCCTCGCCGCTCGTATGGCGAGACCCGAAAACGCAACCGACGCACCCCGCCGTACGGTGGGACGCAACACCCGCACACAAGGAGAAGACCCAGTGGCCGAGCTGTTCTACGACGACGATGCCGACCTGTCCATCATCCAGGGCCGCAAGGTCGCGGTCCTCGGCTACGGCAGCCAGGGCCACGCCCACGCGCTGTCGCTGCGCGACTCGGGTGTCGACGTCCGTGTC
>NZ_JBIVLK010000002.1:940370-1116649 GCF_044751215.1 Streptomyces sp. NPDC088730 | reverse complement strand
ATCCGCTGGGAGATCCGCGACGACATCCACGAAGCCTTCCTCACCCTCGGATGCGCACTCATCTGCTGGCGACGCCTGCGCGCTCTGGCGACCGATGCCGTGGACTAGCTATCTGCCGCTAGTGCTGTGACCGGGAACGTTTGCCGGGTTGGGGTGGCCTGCGCCCGTTGTCAGAGCCTCCCGATAACGTGCCGGCAGCCAGATCCGGCTCTTCTCCGGGAGAACATCCGTGGACATCTTGCTCATCGCCGGCCTGTGGTTCGACAGATCCGCATGGGACGAGGTCATGCCCGAACTCACTGCACTCGGCCACCGTCCCTTGCCGCTCACCCTCCCCGGCCAGGGCGACGGCACCGCCTCCACGACGCTCGATGACCAGCTGGCAGCAGTGCTCGCCGCCGTTGATGCGGCACCGGGGAAGCCCCTGGTGGTGGGGCACTCCGCTGCATCGAGCCTGGCCTGGCTGGCCGCCGACGCGCGACCGGAGAAGGTGGCCAAGGTCGCATTGATCGGCGGCTTCCCTGCCGCCGACGGGCGGGCTTACGCCGATCACTTCGCGATTGAGGGCAGCACCATGCCGTTCCCAGGCTGGGGCCCGTTCGAGGGAGCGGACTCCGCCGACCTGGACCAGGAGACCAGGGACCGCCTTGCGTCCGCCGCTGTTCCTGTCCCCGAGGGGGTCGCCCGGGGAGTCATGCGCCTGACCGACGAGCGCCGTTTCGACGTCCCCGTTGTGCTCATCTGCCCCGAGTTCACTCCCGCCCAGGCCAAGGAGTGGATCGCCGCTGGCGAGAGCCCTGACCTCGCCCGCGTGCCCCACCTTGAGTACGTGGACCTCGACTCGGGCCACTGGCCGATGGCCACCCGCCCCCACGAGCTCGCCCGCATCCTGGCGGAGGCCGCGAACTCGTAGTGCTGTGGCGGGGTTGGGTCGTCAGGCCATTTCCGGTAGTGGTCTGCCGCCCCAGCGGATGCCCTTTTCGCTGCGGATGCGGGCGCGTTGCTCGCGTTGGGCGGCGAGTATGTCGGGGTGTCGGGCGTTGGCGTTGCGCCAGCGCAGGTAGGCGTGCAGGGCCCGGGTCTGCACCGGGTGGTTCGGGTGGTTGGAGTTGGCCAGGGTGAACTGCCGCAGCGGCCCGAAGTGCGCCTCGATCGGGTTGGCCCAGGAGGTGTAGGTCGGGGTGAAACATAGCTCGACCTTGTTGCGGGCCGCCCAGGCGCGGATCTTCGTGCCGCAGTGCGCGGACAGGTTGTCCAGGATGACGTAGATCGGGGCGCCATCCGGACGGGCCGCCCGAATCGACTTGAGCGCGGCGAGGGTGGGGCCGGCGCCTTAGCGGCGCCGGTTGACGCCCCATAGCCGATCGGTGCCCACGGCGTAGCAGCCGTGGAAGTAGGTGACGCCGTGGGTGCGGTGGTAGGTGGCCGGCAATCGGTCCGGCTTGCTCAGCTGGGCCCAGCAGGATCCGGCGGTGGGCCGGATACCGAGCGGCTCGAACTCGTCGAAGGCGAAGGTCCTATCCGGCCGCTCATGCAACGCGAATTCGATCCGCGCCAGCTTCGCCTCGAAGTGGGGATCCGGTGACTCCTTCCAGGTCTTGGTGCGCTGGAAGGTGATCCCGCGGCGGGACAGTGAGCGTTTTCCAACCTCACGCTGATGCGTGGTGAAGGACGAGGACGGCCTTCACCACGTCGGTGATGCGGTTGGTGCTGCAGCTGAGCCTCCGCAGGAGGCGCCAGCCCTTGAGGGTGGCCATGGCCTGCTCGCCGAGGCAGCGGATCTTGGCATGGGTGGTGTTGTGGCGGCGCTTCCATCTCTTGAGGCGACGGCCGCGAAACGGTACCCGGACGGGTCCGCCGGCGCCTTGATACGCCTTGTCGGCCCAGCATTTGAGTCCTGCTTCGGTGAGGGATTCGATGATGCCGTGCTGTCGTGCGGCGGTGAGGTCGTGAGTCGATCCGGGCAGCGCCGGCGAGGCCCAGAGCAACCGTCCGAACGGGTCGGTGAGGACCTGGACGTTCATGCCGTGGCGCTTGTGCTTCCCCGAGTAGTAGGGGGTGTCAGCGGCGATGCGGTCGATCGGCAGCAGAGTGCCGTCGACGATGACGAACGCCTTCGACCGGATCGTCCTCATCGCCTCGGCCAGGGACGGGGCCGGAGCGGCCAGGGTCTCAACGGCTTCACGTATGTAGCGGTAGGCAGTCGCGATCCCGATGCCGAATCCGGCGGCGAGTTGGGCGTAGGTGTCACCGCACCGCAGGTGGGCCAGGGCGAGTAGAGCCTGTCGCGAGGCGGGAAGGCGCCGCCACCGTGTCCCGATCTCCTGCCGTCTGGTGGTCAGCCGCCCGGCCAGGAACCGCAAGGTGCGGCTGGACAGATCGATCGAAGACGGATAGACAAGCACGCGAAGCTCCTGGCGGACACGGGTGATCTTGGTCGAGAACCCGTCTACCAGGAGCTTCGTCGTTGTGCAGGACTGTCCAGCTCGCGGTCAACGAAACCAGCTTGGAAAAGGCTCAGTGTGCGAAGACAGAGTTGGACGCCCTCGCCACCACACTCCACGTGAAGCCCGACGATCCATTGAAGGCATCCTCCGCGGGTCCCGATGCAGCCCCAACCGCAAGATGTGTATAGCCAAGGCCGTCCTCACCCTGAAGAGGCACAGCTGAAGAGGTTCAATGATTCGAAATAAGCCTTGGCTGAAACAGCTCACCCACACGGAAACTAAGGCACTAAAGCTACACTAATCGCACAATTCCACCTTGGTTACACAGCGTCAGAGGTCCAAGGTTTATTATTTACCTAGATCGAACCGGCTTGGCGTGCTACTGTCATATCTCGCATTCGGGGCGCTATTCCTCGATTTTCGAAATTCCCTGGGGGGGATAAACGTGAATTCACTTGAGTCACGCATAAGTGGCATGAAGATGGCCAAGGGAGTCGTGGTTGGAGCCATGGCTGTCGCCGCTATCGGCCTCACTGCTCCGCTATCCAGCGCATCTGCTGAGTCGTCGTGGAGCTATGGGTGCCGAGGGTACTGGTATTCCACCTCCGGCCACGGCTACTGCTCAAGCGCGACCAACTATCCTTCTTGGGACTACGACACGTGGTATGACTGCAACAACGAGATTGACGAGTATAAATACAAGGTGCTAAACCGTGCATACACGGGGAAGTTCACCTCGTATGAATGCACGTTCAAGATCAACAAGACCCGTGTATCAGGAGCCTGAAGCCAGTATCATCGCGGGCCCGCCACCAATGGCGGGCCCGTCCTGCTTTTCGAGGAAATCTGCCAATGTCGACACACCCCATCGCTCGATTGGCGGCCCTTACTCAAGGGTACGGAAGTCGAAGCATTATCGATAATCTCGACCTCTCTATCCAGCCTGGAGTAACTGGCCTATTGGGACCCAACGGTGCGGGTAAAACCACCCTTTTCCGCACTCTGGCCACCATTACTCCTCCGTGGAGCGGGAGTTTGGAGCTGTTCGGCAACCTCGTCAGCAACGAGCGGCAGGCGCGACGGGCCCGTCGCCGAATCGGCTATCTCCCGCAGGATTTCGGCTATTACCCGAGCTTCTCGGTAACGGATTTCGTCCGCTACTGTGCTTGGCTGCGTGAGGTCCCCTCTAAGAAGGCCGACGCCATGACCAAGGAGGCGCTGGCGGCGGTTGGCCTGGCCGACAGGGCGCAGGTCTCCATGAAGTCTCTGTCCGGCGGCATGCTCCGGCGGGCCGGGATTGCTGCGGCCATCGTCGGATCCCCATCCCTGCTCCTCCTGGACGAGCCGACCGTCGGCCTTGACCCAGCCCAACGTCTCGACTTCCGCCAGCTCATCCGTTCCCTCGCGCTCGCGGGAACGGCGGTCGTCCTCAGTACGCACTTGGTCGAGGACGTCGGTGTCGCTTGCGATGCCGTCCTGGTGCTGAACGATGGCCAGGTGCGCCACAGCAGCACGCCCGCGCAGCTGGCAGAGCTGGCCAAGCCCACCGCTCCTGGCGACAGTCCCCTGGAACGTGGCTACATGACAGTGCTTGGTGACCATTGGCCTAATGAGGAGGGCTCGCGATGAACGCCTATCGCATCGAGCTGCGCCGCTCTCCACTGTTGACGGCGTTCCCCGTGATGATCGCCGTGGACCTGCTGGTTCTCTTTGGTCGGTCCCGGTACTGGATCGGCGTGTGGCCCGAAGCGAGTGCGGCGGCCCAGGTCGTCACACTCTTCCTTGGGCCCGTGCTCGCTGGTGTTTCGGCCTGGCAGGCCGGACGCTCCTCCCGCTCAGGAATGCCTGAGGCTGTGCTTGGGGCCGCCCGGCCAGCCTGGAGGATTGAGGCTGTGCGGCTGGCCGCAACCCTCACTCTCGGCTTCCTCGCGTACGCGATCGGGTGCTTGACCGCCGCAGTCATTTCATTTGACGCGGCGGGCCCCGGCTTCTTGTGGCCTTCCTACCTGCTACTCGGTGGCTCGACCCTGATCATCTTCGCGTCCGTGGGTCACCTAGCTGGGCGATGGTGGCCATCTGTCGCCTTCACCCCGGCGGTCTGCGCGCTGGGATGTTTCATCAGCATGCTGGCACTGCCCTTCAAATTCAATGTTCTGGCAGGGCCTCCGGAGGAGCATCTTCGGCTTTTTCCTGTCATCGTACGGTTGTTGTTCGCACTCGCTCTCGCGGCGCTGGCGGTGACTGCCCCGCCACTTCGTGGCAGCGTCGAACGTCAGATGTCTCGACACAGAACGCCGTGGCATATCCGCGGCGTCGCGGCTGGAGCGGCAGCCGTCTCGTTGCTCGCGTTGGTCGCTGTGCCTGCTGCCGGCGAGTTGCGCGTCGAGCGTCCAGCAACAGCAACGACGCCAGTGTGTGAGCGTGCCGAAGAAGGGGCTCCGCGGGTGTGCGTGTGGCCCGAGCATCGCAAATACCTAAACGACTTGACACGCATGGCCCAGCGCTTGGACCAGTCTCCCCTTCCCTGGTTGAAGGCACCTCGAACCTTCTATGAATTTGGGCTGAAGCGGACCACGCGGGGCGACGGTGGATTTGATATCGCCGAAGGGCACGTGCGTACTGCAGCGATAGCTATGGCCGACCGGGTATTCAAGGAGTCGCTGGGTCTTTGTATTCCGCCGCAACAAGAGAACCGAGTCTGGCAGGCCATGGACAACATCCATCTTTGGCTTGAATACCATTCCACCGGTCAAGATCCTGCGGTCGCCGACGAGGGGCTTCACATGGAGGGCGTTTCCGCTGCCCAGCGTGCAGCGACCACGGCTTTGCGAGCTCCAGTAGCCGAACAGCGAAAGTGGCTCACTCAGGAACGCAGCTACATTGTTCGAGAACCATCATGGTGCGAGCCCGATGCCCTCTTCTGACTTCCTCCGCTACGCGAGAGTCCACCGAGCCGTTGCCGTCCTAGTTGCTACGTCCGCTGTCGTCCTCCTGTCAGCACTTTTTGGCGGTACTAACATCGCGCTTCCCTCCATAGGGAGCGGTGGAGTTACTACCGGGGTACCATTCCGGCGCGAAATCCCATTCTTGTCTGCTGTCTTCCTCACGGCGGCGTTCGACGGCGCCATGTCGACGCATAACGAGATGGGTGCGTCAGTGATGCATAGCTATCGCCGCAGATACTGTACGAGCCTGACGCTGGCGGTTTGCGTAATTTCCTTTGGCACTGAGGCATTCGCAGTCGGGTCGGAGGGTGGTGCTATTTTCGTCCGATCCCTCTTGATCTGGCTCGGTCTCGCACTAGTGTCGATGCGGCTACTGGGCAACCAGCTCGCCTGGTCCCTCCCCTTGGCATCGGCCTTCCTTCTGATCTGGTACCCCCAAAATTGGTGGGACTGGACGTCCAACCCGGCCACAGACCTCTTCAGCTGGATGGTCGCTGCTGCCGCCCTCGCCATCGGGGGAACCGCGACCGCGGCGACCCCGTGGCGCTGCAAAGCTTTTCTCCGAAGGTGAAATCTGGCGGGTAGCCTGAGGCCCGATGGGTGGTCAGAAAGGCGAAAAGCGCCTCTGTCCAGCAAGAATGATGATTTTCTAGGTCCTTGAGCGTTTTCCAACCTCACGCTGATGCGTGGTGAAGGACGAGGACGGCCTTCACCACGTCGGTGATGCGGTTGGTGCTGCAGCTGAGCCTCCGCAGGAGGCGCCAGCCCTTGAGGGTGGCCATGGCCTGCTCGCCGAGGCAGCGGATCTTGGCATGGGTGGTGTTGTGGCGGCGCTTCCATCTCTTGAGGCGACGGCCGCGAAACGGTACCCGGACGGGTCCGCCGGCGCCTTGATACGCCTTGTCGGCCCAGCATTTGAGTCCTGCTTCGGTGAGGGATTCGATGATGCCGTGCTGTCGTGCGGCGGTGAGGTCGTGAGTCGATCCGGGCAGCGCCGGCGAGGCCCAGAGCAACCGTCCGAACGGGTCGGTGAGGACCTGGACGTTCATGCCGTGGCGCTTGTGCTTCCCCGAGTAGTAGGGGGTGTCAGCGGCGATGCGGTCGATCGGCAGCAGAGTGCCGTCGAGGATGACGAACGCCTTCGTCCGGATCGTCCTCATCGCCTCGGCCAGGGACGGGGCCGGAGCGGCCAGGGTCTCAACGGCTTCACGTATGTAGCGGTAGGCAGTCGCGATCCCGATGCCGAATCCGGCGGCGAGTTGGGCGTAGGTGTCACCGCACCGCAGGTGGGCCAGGGCGAGTAGAGCCTGTCGCGAGGCGGGAAGGCGCCGCCACCGTGTCCCGATCTCCTGCCGTCTGGTGGTCAGCCGCCCGGCCAGGAACCGCAAGGTGCGGCTGGACAGATCGATCGAAGACGGATAGACAAGCACGCGAAGCTCCTGGCGGACACGGGTGATCTTGGTCGAGAACCCGTCTACCAGGAGCTTCGTCGTTGTGCAGGACTGTCCAGCTCGCGGTCAACGAAACCAGCTTGGAAAAGGCTCAGTAAGCAGCGCAGCGCCTCACGGCCAATGCGGATCGGCCCCGATGGCAGGCGCTGCAGGTGCTCGGCGAGCTTGCGGATCGACCAGCGGGTGAACGGCTTGCCGAGCCTGGTCGGGCGGGTGGTGGCCGTCGCCACGACGAGGTCCTCGTCGTCAGGCGTCAGTAGGCGGGGACGACTTCCCGCCCATCGAGGGTCCAGGCAGGCTAGGCCGATCTCGTTGAAGTGGTGAATGACGTCGCGGACGGTGTCCTCGTCCGCGGCCACCAGCCTGGCGATTACCGGCACGGTGTTCCCGCCGGCTGAGGCCAGCAGCATCATCGCCCGCCGATAGCGCACCGTGTTGGTGCTGCCCCGGCGCACGATCTGCTGCAGCCTCTGCCCGTCCTGCTCGGTCAACCTGCGGACCCTGACTGGTGGCGCCACCATGCCTCCCCACCCGAACGGACAGATCTCCTCCATCCAATCCGGGCAGGCCCAGCCACCGGGCAGAAACCGGTGAACCTATGTGGTCACAGCGCTAGCCGGTTAAGGGCTTCCCTGGGGGTGAAGCTCCAGCCGACCAGATGCGGCCCACTCCAGTTGATGCCGATCACGAGTCCATCCCTGGCAGCATCGGGCAGTACAAGATCACACCAGGTGTCCAAGGGCATGGAATCGACGCGGAGCCCACGCCCCCAGATCTTCGCCGCCCTGTGAGCCCGGGGCGAGGTCGACCAGAAGGGAAAACTTCGCGTGCCGTCGGCGGAGAGGTGAGTCGGGCTTCCGTCGTCATCCCGGACAAGCCAGACCACTCTGTTTGCACGGACATCTCGGAAGAATGCCGCCGCTTGCGAACCGCTCTGACTCATGGCCACCAAGCCTAGCGTTCCCCAAGACCCATTTCGTTAGGAGTTCTAAGACGGATAACACGTCCTTGCCGCGACCACCGCCTGATAGTTTCCTGGCTGTTGAGCCAGACCGGCTCAACAGCCAGGCAGAAGGCGGTGACATGGATTGCCCGAGGCTCGACCGCTGAATCCCGCCGGGGCGCGGCCCAGTTGGGACCCTCGTTTCAAGCCCTGCATTCCCACCGTCACCCTCACCGGCGCGACCGCTCATCACTCCTTGTGCGGGCTCTTCACCCAGGCCGATGAGCTGGCCATCCTCGACTGCGCCTCACCGGGCGAGACCGTCGCCGTCATCGAGTACCTGCTGGCGATCTGCTTCGCATCCGGCACCTGTCCGTCCTCCGACAAGGAATGGCGCGCCTGGGTCCTCGACCGGAGGAGCCTGGCGTCGGCCGCCGCATGGCTGGGGGAGCAACCGGCGGATTCCTGGGATCTGTTCCACCCCGCACAGCCGCTGGCGCAGAACTCCGAACTGGCGGCGGACCTTGGCGAGAGCGGCACCGGGACAGCACAGCTGGTCATCGAACATTCGGGCGACTACAACCAGCATTTCGACCACCATCACCTCGAACTCCAAAATCCGCTTCCGGCCGCGGACGCCTTTCGCGCCACTCTCACCCAGCACGTCTACGGCCCGTACGGGCGGGCGCGCATGTCCGGAAAGCGGCTCGGCCCCAAGGTCACCAATCTCGCGGCGGGCCGGCTGACCGGACGGATCCGGGTCGTCGCCCTGGGGCAGACGCTCGGCGAGACCCTGCGGCTGAACGTCTATCCGCCCGACGGGCCGGGGATGCCGCTCAACACCTCCTGGACCACGGGCGACCTCCAACGGCGCACGTTCACCGAGAAGGCGAAGCCCCGGGTGCCGCGGAGCTCGGCGGACCTGCACAGCGCCCTGGGGCGTTCCGTGCTGCTGCGTCCGGCGCACGGGCCGCACGGGCAGATCACGGTCGACCGGGTCCTGATCGGGGCCGGCGAGGTACTGGAACACGACCCGGCACGTCATCTTCAGGACGCCGTGTACGGCAGGACGACGAACGGCACGTCGAAGCCGCTCTGGCCCTCCCCCAGCCGAGCGCTCTGGCAACAGGCCCACGCCCTTTACAGCGCTGTCAGGGACGACCGGGCCGGGCTGTACGCGCGGCTGCGGTCCCTTCTCCCGTACAAGCGGACGATGCCCGGCGCCCCGTACCAGCTCTGGGCTGTCGGGCTCCTGGCCAACAAGACGCTTCCCGTCATCTGGACACACGGCGCCTACCCCTATGCCCCGGGCATGGCCGCGCACCTCTACCGGGCGTCCCGCAGGGGCTCGGACATCGCCGAGCACATGGCGCGGACCCTGAAGCACGCGGCGATCGTGGCCGCGGAGACCGCGTTCCCGGCGGTGCGGGCGACGGACGAGGCCGGACAGGTGGCACGGCTCGACGCCCGCTACGCGTTCTGGCCCGCGGCCGAGGACCCCTTCCACGAGCTGCTGGACGAGGTGATCGACCGAGGGATCGAGGACGACGACCCGGTGTCCGCCCCCTTGGTCGCCTACGCACTGGAGTTGATGAAGACGGCGCGCACCCAGCTGCTCCGGCGCCTGGACGCACTGCCGCCCAGCGACCGCAATCACCGCGCGCGGGCTCGGGCCGTGCGGCTCTTCGACGAGGCCATGTCCGGCGGCCGGGCCCCGGCCGAACTCCGAGGGGAGACCGCACTTGACTGAGCAGAGTCCGCCGGCCGGAGCGGGGACACAGCCGTCCCGGTTCCCGCACGACAGCACGGCACTCACCGCCTGGCTCACCGCCCTCGTCCGCAACCGCGAGTACGGAACGCTCGCCGAGCTCCGCCGGGACCGGGTCCGCACCAACGCGCACATCCGCGCGGGCTGGTTCGGAGGCGACGACCACCGCGACCTCTTCGAGCGGATGGCGTTCCTGTTCGCGCTCTACCACCAGGGACGTCCCGCACCCTCGTACGGCCACGGCAGCCTCGGCGCCGCGGCCCGCAGGATCGGGGACGGGACCGGGCGCGGGCCGGACAATCCGGGTGCCCAGCGGCTTCTGGACCGTGTCGTCGCCAGCCGGCGCATCCCCTGGCGCCACCTCCAGCACACGATCACCCGGCTGCGGTCCTGCGAACAGCCCCCACCGTCCTGGTCGGGTCTGACCGAGGACCTCATCCGATGGCACGACCGCAAAGCGCGCGTCGCCTATCGGTGGTCGGTCGAGTTCCACACTCCGCCGGGCGCGGCCGGAACTCACCGGACGGACCGATGACGCCACCGGCGGCTCCACCCACGATTCGACCGACGACGCGGAAGGACACCACCTCGTGACCGAGTCACCTCGCAGCCAGTTCCTCTCCTTGCACCTCATCGAGACGCTGGCCGCGGTCCTCCCGGTGCGCGACGAGAACGGGCAGCCCAAGACCCTCGTTTTCGGCGGCGTGGAACGCCACATGATCACGAGCCAGGCCCGCAGGCGTGCGGAGCGGGTCCACGCCCGTAACCGGGCCAACGCCGGCCGCGGGGCGCTCAAGGGACGCAGCATGGGCGTCCGCACCCGGGAGTGGGCCTTGCTCACCGGACGTGCACTCGAGTCCGCGCACGGCTGGGATGCGGACACGGCTCTGACCACGGCCCGAGCCGTGCTGGAGGCGAGCGGCCTCAAATTCGGCGACCCGAACAAGAAGACCGTGGCCCATCTGACCCGGGTGCTCATCTTCGCTCCGTCCGACGCCGGGGCGAGGATCGCACAGCACATCGTCGATCAGGCGGCGGAGGTCGAGGAGTGGCGCGGGGCCTATCTCGAAGCCCAGGCGCAGGCCGAGGCAGCCAAGAAGACGCGGCGCGGAGCGAAGAAGAAGGCCGCGGCACCGCCGGAGGCGGACGACGTCACGGTGGAAGCCGCGGCGGAAGCCTCCCTTCCTCCTCTGCCCAAGGCCACACGCGACGCCGTGCTGCTGGCGCTCGCCCCGCGCGACGCCGTGGACATCGCTCTCTACGGCCGCTTCCTCGCCGAGATTCCCGACTCGCCGAACGTCGACGGCGCCGTCCAGACGGGGCACGCCTTCACCGTGCACGAGTCGGAACAGATCGAGGACTTCTACGCGGCAGCCGATGACGCGAAGCTCGATCGCAAGCGCAATGCTCTCGACTTCCTCGACGCGGCGGACGACGCGGGAGCGGGCATGACCGGGTACCAGTCCCTGATCTCCGGCACCTTCTACCGCCACGCGGTTCTCGACCGCACCCAGCTCCGCACCAATCTACGGGTAGCCGGAATGGAAGAGGCCGAGGCCGAACAGGCCGCGTCCGAGGCGGAGAAGGAGTTCGTGAACTCCTTCGTCGAGGCATTCCCGGAAGCGAAGAAGAACTCCACCGCGTCCACCGGATCGCTCCCCGCGCTCGTCCTCGCCTTCGAAGGGGAACGCCCCTACAACTACGCCTCCGCCTTCCAGAAGGCGGTCGACGAGGGGCCCTCGTCGGCCGGCGGGGAAGGACCGGCCGGCCCCGCCGCCGTACGCAGGCTGCTGCGCCACCACACCTTCGTCAGCCGCCGCCGCGGCGACCTGCGTTCCGCGAGGGTGCTCACGTACGACCCCGAGATCGACCTGCTCCTGGGCGAGCTGGGGCTGCCGGAGTCGCTGTCCGTGGTGGAGCGGGCCGAGGACCTCACGCCGTGAGCGGAGAGACCGGGGCGCACGTCCTGCTCGTCCGGCTGGCCGGGCCTCTCCAGTCCTGGGGCGTCAACGGCAGGTTCTCCCGCCGCGACACCCACAGCCGCCCCACGAAGTCGGGCGTGATCGGCATGTGTGCCGCGGCTCTCGGGCTGCCCCGGGAAGAACCCCTCGGGGAACTCGCCGAGGTGCTCTTCGGGGTGCGGGCCGACCGGCCGGGCGTGCCGCTTCGCGACTACCACACGGTCGGCGGGGGAACGTATCCGCTGCGCCCGCGCGACCTCATCACCGACCACCAGCGGGCCGCCAGAGCGACGACGGAACCGCCGTCGGTCCCACCGCAGGATGCCTCGGAAGCCGGTCCGTTCGGCCGGGGGGAGCTGGAGGCCTGGTACGGATCGCCGAAGTACGTGGCCACCGACCCGGTGTCAGGAGCCCTTGTGTCCCGGGAGGTTCGCCGCCACAGCATGATCACAGAGCGCTGGTACCTCTCCGACGCCGCCTTCCTCGTCGGTCTGGAACACCCGGACACCAAGCTTTTGGAACGCATCGCCCACGCCCTGGAGCACCCGAGGCGGCTCCTCTGGCTCGGCCGCAAGGCCTGTCCGCCTTCGGGGGACCTCGCCCTCGGTATCGTCCCCGGCCCTCTCCGGTCGGCGTTCGAGACACATGCCCTGCTCCCCGATGCCGTCGGCCCCGAAAGCGGGCCGCAGGCCGCGGCGCGCGAACGCCCATGGGCCTGGATCGAGAGTCCGAGACCGCTCCCCGGTGTCGGCCCCCTGTCCGACCAGCCCGTGCGCTTCGGAGCGGACGGGGGCACCCACAGCCTCCGCTGGGAGACCCGTCACCGCATCACCATCGCCGCACACGCCCGTGGATGGGACATCATCCTGTGAACACGACCGCCGCCGCGTCGAACGCCCCGGCCGCCCGGTTCGTCGCCGCCCAGACCCTGCTGACCCTGGATTCCCGGCATCCGTACGCCGGTAAGTCACTCATCGACGCACAGGACATGCACCGGACCGTCATGAGCGGCTTCCCCGGCTGGGTGGACGACGGCAGCCCGGACCCGCGTGCCCAGATGGGCATCCTGTCGACCTGGACCCTCGACCTCCGCCAGGCGCGGCTCAACCTCGTGGTCCAGTCGTCGATCCCGGCGGACTGGAGCGGTATCCCCCAGAGGGCCTTGGCAGAGAAGCCGGAGCCCCTCACCATCGACCGCACCTTCCGCGTCGGTGACCAGGTCGCCTTCCGGACAGTCGTCAATCCGGTCCGCAGCGTTCCGCCTCCACCGGGCTCTCCGCCGAAGACCCGAGGTACCCGCGTCCCCCACACGCGCCCCGAACACGTGAAGGGATGGTTCGCGCGCCGCCTCCAGCCGCCCGGCGAACCCGCGGTCGCCCCGGACGGGGTCACCCGTATCGGCGCGGACACCGACACCGACCGGATCGCCGTGCGCATGCTTCCGCGCGTCTCCAGCCCGGCACCGCACAAGGGCCTGCGCATCGCCCGCGCGGAGCTCAAGGGCACCCTCACAGTCACCGACCCCAAGGCGTTCGTCGCGGCCCTCACCCAGGGCATCGGTCACGCGCGTGCGTACAGCTGCGGGCTGATCCTCGTGCGCTGAACCCCTTCGGCCGCGGCATGGTCCACGCGCGCCTGTGGGGATCCGCACGGGGCGTCCCGGCCATGCCGACGAAGTCCCCGCTCCCGTACAACCCCCCGGCCACGCCAGAGGTCTCCTGAGCGAACAAGCGTTCCCGCGTTGTCGCGGTTTCCGCATCTGTCACTTCACTCAGAGGTTTCCATGGCCCATGCTTCTCCCCGCCGTCGCGCCCTCCTCCAGACCGCCGGGGCTGTCGGCGCCGTTGCACTGATGGCGCTGGGTGCCGCGCCCGCGGGTGCGGCGGACTCGGACGCCGCCGGTCTCGCGCTGGGCAGGATCGGCCCGATCGACGGGGTGAAGCCGGGCAGCGAGCTCGGCCTGCCGGGTTCCTTCACCAACACGGGCACCGCGGCGCTCGACAAGGTCTGGATGGCCTGGTCCGTGACCCTCGGTCTCGGGTTCTCCCAGACACCCGCCAACTGCGCGACCCAGAACCTCGGCGGCGCCGACGAGATGCCGCAGTCCTTCGTCATGGTCTGCGAGTTCGACCAGACGGTGAGCCCCGGCGTCGTCTACGCGCCCGAGGGGCTGAAGCTGAAAGTAGCGGACAGCGCCCTGAACGACGAGCTGGCCGTGCGGGTCAGCGACAGCCGCATCGAGACCGGTACGGGCGATGAGGGCCCGCCGGATCAGGGCACCGGGCCCGCGGTGAAGCTGGTGGAACGACCCGACGAGACCCCGGCCGCCCCGGGCTCCACCGAGCCCGCCTGGCGCAAGACGAACGTGACCGCCAAGAGCACGGCCGACTTCCAGGTCACGGGCGCCCAGCTGAAGGGCAAGGTCGGCGACACGGTCCCGTTGTCCGTGAAGTTCACCAACGCGGGGCCCGGCTGGGTGGCCGGGGAGCCCTACACCTCCGTGACCCACATCCGCGTCAAGATGCCCGCCGGCACGACGGTCACCCAGTCGTCCTGCCAGAGCCAGGGGCAGGGGACGTACGACTGCGGCACCTACAACTCGTGGGTCTACGCGGACAGCGAGACCACCTACAAATTCAAGCTGAAGATCGACAAGGCGGTGGCCGGGGCCAAGGGCTCGGTGGCGCTCGAAAAGAAGCCCCGTCCCTTCGACCCGGTCAAGTCGAACGACACGGCGGACATCCTGCTCGACGTCGAGGGCGCGGACACGACGGGTGGCGGCGGCTCGACGTCCGGTTCGGGCGGTACGGGGACGGCCGGATCCGGCAGTTCGGGGACGGACGCGTCCGGCGGTTCCGGCTCCGGCGGTTCGGGCACGGGCGCGGCCGGCGGTTCCGGTTCTGCGTCAGGTTCCGGTTCGGCGTCCGGCTCAGGGGGCTCCGCCACCGGCGGCGGCTCCGCCCCGGGCTCCTCCGGCTCGTCCTCCTCAGGCGGTGACCTGGCGGCGACCGGCTCCGGTTCCGTCCTGCCCCTCGCGGCCGCGGCCGCCGGTGCCGTGGTCCTCGGGGCGGGCGGAGTCCTGGTGGCACGCCGTCGCGCCGCCCGGCAGCGGTAACGACGTCCGATCCGACGGGGCGGGCGCGAGCCTGTCCCGTCGCACGCCCCGCCGTCCCCGCCCGGACCCCGTCCGGGCGGTGGGGCGCGCCTCTCGGCCAGGCGGAAACAGCGCCGCAGTCTCGCGGACGCCCTGTCGCGCACCGGCCCCAGGCAGGAGACTGGACCTTCAGGCGGCCGGATGCGGGCCGGCCGAGAGGACCGGAACCGAGGGGGACACACATGCGGGACAGCCATCGCGCGGAAGCCGAACGGCTGTTGGTGCGGGCCGTGGAGGAGGAAGTGCGGCGCACCGGCGGACGGGCGGATTCCGGTGTGCTGATGACGCGTGCGCGGGGCGCCCTGGACTCCATGGCGTCGGGTGCGGCAGAGGAGTACACCTCGTACGTCCAGGCACTCGACGCCGCGGCGGCCGGAAAGCCGAAGTTCGACAAGGCCTCGCTCGGAACACCGTTGCTGGTGACCGGAGTTGCCGCGACGGCCGCTTTCGGGGCGGATCTGGCCCTCGGCACGGCGTCGGGGCTGGCGCTCGGCGCGGGGGCGGTCGTCGCGGTCGCGGGCGCCACCGCGACCGTCGCCAAGGTCACCGCCGCGCACTGGCCGGCCGCCTCCCGCCGGGCCGGAGCCCTCGGACAGCCGGGCGGTACGGAGCAGTTGAGACTGCAATGGCTGACGGCGCTGGAGGTACGCGGCATCCGGCCGTTCCTCGACCAGCAGCGGATGCTGACCGCCTCGTCCCGCACCCCGGCGAAGAAGGCCGCAACCGCCAAGGCCCGCACCGCCCCGGTCCTGCGCGGCGGGGACCGCAGCGCGGCGGCACGCATGCGCGCCGTCCTCGACCAGTCGTTCAGTCATCTCCCGTCCACCGATGGCCAGTTCGCCGGGCGGCGGGCCGAACTCACCAGGATCGGCCAGTGGGTACACGCGGCACGCGCGTCCACGGAGACGAAGCCCACCGTGGTCGTCCTGCACGGGCCGCCGGGCGCCGGGCGCACCACGCTGGCCGTGCGGGCGGCCCACGATCTGAAGGACCAGTTCCGGGGCGCGTGCGTGGTGGACCTGCGCGGCGGCGCGGACGGAGAGCCGCCGCTGCCGACCCGTGACGCGCTGCTCCACCTGCTGAACCGGCTGGGCGCGCCGCGCGAGCAGCTGCTGTTCCGGGACGGGGGCTCGGCCGGGCGCTCCGCGGGGTCCTCCGCCGAGCAGCAGGTGCGCCGGCTCAGCGAGTTGTACCACCAGCATCTGACCGGGACACCGGTGACGGTCGTCCTCGACGACGCCAGTGACGTGGAGCAGATCCGCACGCTGATCCCGGAGCGTTCCGACAGCCTGGTCCTGGTCACCGCCCGCCAGCCGCTCGAACTGCCCGGGTCCCTCCAGGCGTGGGTGCACCAGCTGGAGGTCGGGGCGCTGGACCCGGCGGGCGCGGAGGAGCTGCTGCGCGAGGCGTCCCAGGAGGAGGACCGGGGGCCGTACGACTACCCGTCCAGCGAGGCGATCGCCGAACTGTGCGGCGGGCTGCCGCTGGCGCTGCGGATCGCGGGCTCCTCGCTCGGGGAGCGCACTCCGAGCGCCCTGGCCGCGGACCTCGCCGCGTACGGCCCGGTGACACCGGTCGAGCGGGCGCTGTGGCTGCGGTACACGGACCAGTCGGAGCAGGCGCGGCGGCTGCTGCGGCGGCTCGCGCTGGCCGGGCGGGCCAGTCTGGGCGCCGCCGCGGCCGCCGCGCTGCTGTCGGCGGACGAGCAGGAGGCCGAGCGGCTGCTGACCGCCCTGTCCCGGGCCGGGCTGCTGGACCACGTACGCGGTTCGCGCTACCGGCTGCACGACCTCGTACGGGGCTTCGCGCTGGCCCGGCTGCTCGACGAGGAGGAGCCGGCCGAGCGCACGGCCGCGCAGGAACGGCTGATCGTGAACTACGCGGAGCTGGCCGGTGCGGTGATCCGGATGGTGGACGGCAAGATGTCCACCAGGGCCGGACAGTTCGGCTCGCACGGCTTCACCTCGCTGGACGCGGCGCTGCGCTGGCTGGACGAGGAGTCGAGCTTCATCACCTCCGCGCTGCGGCACGCGGAGGGCGTCGACCAGGCGGCGGTGCTCGACCTGCTGGGCGCGCTGTGCGACTACTGCCTGCTGCGCGGCGACCTCTACCGCCTCGGCGAGATCAGCGAGTTGACGCAGGCGGTCGACCAGGGGCTGCTGGAGCGCTCTGTGCAGTGGCGGACCGGGATCGCGGCCCGCCAGCTGGGCGAGCTGGACAAGGCACGCACCACACTGTCCTCCGTCGTCGGCCTGTACCGCGAGGCGCAGAACGACTCGGGTACGGCGCTGGCGCTCTGTTCGCTCGGCATCACCCTGCACCACCAGGGCAATCTGACCGAGGCGGCGGCCCGGCTGCGGGAGGCGCTGGAGCTGCAGACCTCCGAGGAGCAGGCCGGCGACCGGGCCTGGTCGATGCACGCGCTGGCCGCGGTGGAGCGTGACCGGGCGCACCCGGCCGAGGCTTTGGCGCTCCTGGACACGGCGCTGGCCCTGCATCGCGAGGGCGAGTCGCTGCACGGGGAGGCGTGGACGCAGTTCCAGCTGGGTCAGGTGTGGCTGCGGTTGGGCGATGTGGAGCGGGCCGAGCTCGCGCTGCGGACGGCCCTGGATCTGTACGGGCGCACCCGCGACGAGCGCGGCGAGGCGTGGGCGCTGACCCAGCTGGCCCGCGCCCGGCTGCTGGACGGCGATCCGGCCCCCGCGGTCGAGCAGCTGAACGCCGCGCTGTCCCGGCACCGCGACAACGAGGACGCCCGGGGCGAGGCGTGGACGCTGTACTACCTGGGCCAGGCCCTGGAGGAGACCGGCGAGACCGATCAGGCGGTACGGCAGCTGGAGCGGTCGCGCACGATGTTCTCCCGGATGCGGGACGTGTACGGGCTGGCGTGCGCCCGGCACCACTCGGGCCGGGTCACCCGCGACCAGCGGGCCGCCCAGACGGGCAACCTGCGCAACTCCGGTTTCGCCCGCCAGCTCCTGGTGGACGCGCGGGCCGACTTCCGGCGGATCGGGGTCGCCCACGGGGAGGCGTGGACGTGTCTGGAGCTGGCCCTGATCGACGCGGGCAACCAGCGCGCGCCGCAGGCGCTGGGCCTGTGCGGCGAGGCGGCCGGGCTGTTCGACTCGTACGGCGACGCGCGCGGCGCCGACTGGGCCCGCTTCCTGCGCTGCACGCTGCTGCCGTACGCCTCACCGGGCGGCATCGAGGTGGGCACGGTGGTGGCCCAGCAGGAACTGGCCGACCTGATCGCGGCCGGCCACACGAGCAGGGACGGCAAGCTGGAGGAGTGCGCGGAGGCGTTCCGGGTGGTCCTGAACCGCGGGGTGGACCTGGAGGACGGCTGGCAGGCCTGGCGCCTGGGCCTGACCCCGACCCGTCACGCCCGAGAGATCATGGGCGTCCCGGCCCCGACGTCCTGAGTCCTCCCGGCCGGAATCCGGCCCGCCCGGCGGCTGAGGCCGTCTTTCCACCCCGCCGGGCGGCCACTTTTCCGGCCCATGCCCAGCCCGGCGCGGTCCAGCCCAGCCCGGCGCGGTCCGGCCGGCGCTTGAGGACACCGGACGCACCGGTCCCGTCGGCGTCCGGGGGCGGATCGGTCACCGGCCTCCGGTACCGCCCCGCCCCCGCCCCACTACTTCCGCTTGACGGAACCCGCGGAACCCGCGGAACCGGCCGCAGCCGACGCCTTCGGCGTCCCCTGCGTACCCGGGACCTCCGGAGCCTCCTCGAAGTCGACCTTCCCCATGTGCCGGTTCATGGACTTCATCAACGCCCACACGCCCACCGCGAGCGCGGCGAAGACGATGAAGCCGAGGACCCCGGGGGTCACCTTGTTCTTGTCCAGTTCCTCGGCGAGCGGGACGAGGTGCGGCAGTGCCTGAGTCGCGTACATATCAGGCATTGTCGCGGATGCCCGCGAAGAGGTCGCTCTCGGGGAGGGAGGTATCGACGAGAGACTTCGCCAGCTCGTACTCCTCGGTCGGCCAGACCTCCTGCTGGATGTCCATCGGGACCCGGAACCAGCCGCCGTCCGGATCGATCTGGGTCGCGTGCGCGATCAGCGCCTTGTCACGGATCTCGAAGAAGTCCGCGCACGGAACATGCGTGGTCAGCGTGCGTTCCGCGCGCTCGAACTCCTTCCAGCGCTTCAGCCAGTCCGCGTACGGGGACTCCAGGCCGCGGGCCAGCAGTGCCTCGTGCAGCGCCACCGTGCGCGGCTTGTTGAAGCCCTGGTTGTAGTAGAGCTTCTGCGGCGTCCAGACCGGACCGAACTCCGCCTCGGGGAACCTCTCGGCGTCCGCCGCGCCCTCGAAGGCGATCATCGAGACCGTGTGGGTCATGATGTGGTCGGGGTGCGGGTAGCCCCCGTTCTCGTCGTACGTGGTGATGACCTGCGGCCGGAACGCGCGGATCTTGGCGACGAGGCGTCCGGCGGCGACGGTCTCGTCCTCCAGCGCGAAGCAGCCCTCGGGGAGCGGCGGCAGCGGGTCGCCCTCGGGCAGTCCGGAGTCGACGAAGCCGAGCCACTCCTGCTTGACGCCCAGGATCTCGCGGGCCTCGTCCATCTCCTTCCTGCGCACCTCGTGGATGTTCTCCTCGATGTACGCGTCGCCCTGGAGTTTCGGGTTGAGGATGGAGCCGCGCTCACCGCCCGTGCAGGTCACTACCAGCACGTCCACCCCCTCGGACACGTACTTGGCCATGGTGGCCGCGCCCTTGCTCGACTCGTCGTCGGGGTGGGCGTGCACGGCCATCAGTCGAAGCTGCTCAGTCAAGACTCGTTCCTCAGTGATCGGTCGCCATCAGGTTGCCGTCCCGCGGGGACGTCGGTGTGGGGTGGCGGTCGGGTGCCGGGTGGAGGCTTCTATAGTGACCGAACCGGGGGGCGGAAAATTCCTTCGATCCCCGGCACGGGAGGAACGATCATGACTGCGGTGCGCGAGGCGCCCCCCGAGAACCGCTACGGCCGCTCCGCGGACCAGCGTGCGGACCGCAAACTCAAGATCATCGGCTCGGTGCTGGGCGTCGCCCTGCTCGGCGTGATCGGCTGGATCGGCTACGACTACGTCTCGGGCCAGGGGGTCAGCGCCGAGGTGATCAAGTTCAAGGTCGTCTCGGACGACCGGGTCGAGGTGCATCTGGAGGTCCGCAAGGACCGGGATGCCAAGGGTTACTGCACGATCCGCTCGCAGCGCGAGGACGGCACCGACGTGGCCCGCAAGGACTTCCGCTTCGACGAGGACACCGACCGGATCGACCGCGTTCTCTCGCTGCGTACGACGTCCAGGGCGACCAGCGTCGAGCTACTGGGCTGCACGGACGACAACGGGGCGTCGCGTTGACCGCCGCACGCAGGCCCTGACCTGCTCTTGACGCCGCTGACCTGCGGTTCGGCAGGATAAGTCGGTTACCTTCTCCCCCTTTTCCCGGTGAATTGTTAGGCTCGTGGTTTCGCCCACCCGTGGAAGCGCATGCTTCGGGGTAGGGCGATGCTTTGTATTCCCAGTACCGACGAGGAGCACCCTGTGACCCAGACCAGCGAAAACGTCACCTGGCTCACGCAGGAGGCGTACAACCAGCTCAAGGCCGAGCTGGAGTACCTGTCTGGTCCCGCGCGCACGGAGATCGCCGTAAAGATCGCGGCGGCCCGTGAGGAGGGGGACCTGCGTGAGAACGGCGGGTACCACGCGGCCAAGGAGGAGCAGGGCAAGATGGAGCTCCGGGTGCGCCAGCTGACCCAGCTCCTGGAACACGCGAAGGTCGGCGAGGCGCCGGCCGACGACGGTGTGGTCGAGCCCGGCATGGTCGTGACGATCGCTTTCGACGGCGATGACGACGACACGACGACCTTCCTCCTGGCCTCCCGCGAGTACGCGAGCGCGGACATCGAGACGTACTCACCGCAGTCCCCGCTCGGGGTCGGCGTGAACGGCAAGAAGATGGGCGAGACCGCGGACTACGAGCTGCCGAACGGCAAGACCGCGACGGTGAAGATCCTGTCGGCGAAGCCGTACTCCGGCTGATCCGCACAGCTGCACAGCTCGGCAGATGACAGAGAGCAGAGAGCCCCGGCCGCAGGCGGCCGGGGCTCTCTGTTCGTCCTGTGCGGTCAGACGGCGACCGAGCGGTACTTGCGCACGGCCAGGGTCCGGAAGAACAGGATGATCAGCACGGACCAGATGAGCGAGGCCCAGACGGGGTGTTCCATGGGCCAGGCGCCCGTCACGGACTTCGGCACGCCCTCGATCGTGTTGCCGAACAGCTCGCGGGCCGCGGCCACCGTGGCACTGAACGGGTTCCACTCCGCGACGTACTGCAGGAACCTCGGCATGCCGTTGACCGGCACGAACGCGTTCGAGATGAAGGTCAGCGGGAACAGCCAGATCAGCCCGCCCGAGGTGGCCGCCTCCGGGGTGCGGACGGAGAGGCCGATGAGCGCGCCGATCCAGGTGAACGCGTAGCCGAGCAGCAGGAGCAGGCCGAAGCCCGCGAGCACCTCACCGATGTTCTCGTGGGTGCGCCAGCCCACGAGCAGCGCGACGGCAGCGAGTACCGCGAGCGTGATGGCCGTCTGCACCAGGTCGGCCAGGGTGCGGCCGGTCAGCACCGCGCCCCGCGCCATGGGCAGCGACCTGAACCGGTCGATGAGCCCCTTGTGCATGTCGTCCGCGATGCCCGCACCGGCGCCCGCGGTGGCGAAGGTGACGGTCTGCGCGAAGATGCCGGCCATCAGGAATTCCTTGTAGGCGCCGGCACTGACGCCCGCGCCCGGAATGGCGATCGAGCCGCCGAAGACGTACGTGAACAGCACCACGAACATGACCGGCTGGATGATCCCGAAGAGGATCATCTCCGGAATCCGGGTCATGCGGATGAGGTTGCGACGGGCGATGACCAGCGAGTCCCGCACGGACTGGCCGATACCGCCGCTCGACCTGGGTGCGCGGGTGGGGGCCGCCGTGTCGCTGAGGGCGCTCACTTCCCTGCCTCCGATCCGGCGGCCGCGGGCTGTCCGTCCGCCCCGTCGCCCTCGCTCTTCTGCTGTTCGGCCGCGTGGCCGGTGAGGGAGATGAACACGTCGTCGAGGGTCGGACGCCGCAGACCGATGTCGTCGATCTCCACGCCCCGGCTGTCGAGGTCGCGGATGATCTCGGCGAGGAGCTTGGCCCCGCCGTCGACCGGAACGGTCAGTTTGCGCATGTGCGGGACGACGGCGACCTCCCCCTTGCCCAGTGTGCCCAGGACGGAGCGGGCCGGATCGACCTGGTCCGGCTGGTGCACGACGACCTCGACGCGCTCGCCGCCGGTGCGGGCCTTGAGCTGGTCGGAGGTGCCGCGGGCGATGACGAGACCGTGGTCGATCACGCAGATGTCGTGGGCGAGGCGGTCGGCCTCCTCCAGGTACTGGGTGGTCAGCAGCAGCGTCGTGCCGCCCGCCACCAGCTCCTCGATGACCTCCCAGAGCTGCTGCCGGTTGCGCGGGTCGAGACCGGTGGTCGGCTCGTCCATGAACATGACCGGCGGGGAGACGACGAGCGCCGCCGCCAGGTCGAGCCGGCGGCGCATGCCGCCGGAGTACGTCTTGGCGGGCCGGTCCGCCGCGTCGGCCAGGTGGAACCGCTCCAGCAGCTCCCCCGCCCGGACCTTCGCGTCGCGCCGGCTCATCTGGTAGAGCTGGCCGACCATCTGAAGGTTCTCGCGGCCGGTCAGGTATTCGTCGACGGCGGCGAACTGGCCGGAGAGCCCGATCGAGCGCCGTACCTCGTTGGGCCTCTTCAGGACGTCGATGCCCGCGACGAAGGCGCTGCCGCTGTCGGGCCTGAGCAGCGTCGTCAGGACGCGCACGGCGGTCGTCTTGCCCGCGCCGTTGGGGCCGAGAAGGCCGAGGACGGTGCCTTCGGGCACGTCGAGATCGACACCGCCGAGTGCGGTGACGTCACCGAAGGTCTTGACCAGACCTTCGGCGTATATCGCGCCTGGCATATGGGGTTCCCCCAGTGGGTTTGGGTGACTTCCTCACAGATCCTAGATTTGCCCGCCTCTCCCCGCCCGGCGAACAGCGAAAGCGAACACATGTGCGCCGAAGGGCCGGGCGATGGCACAGTAACGCGATACATCGCGATACACAAGGCTCCGGTCTCGGAGCAACGGGCCGACGGAGCGGTTCAGTTCGGTCCGGTCCGGTCCGGTTGGTTCGGTCAGTTCGGGCCGGTTAGTTCAGTTCGGTTCAGTTCAGTTCAGTACCAGGTATCCCGCCTCGCGCAGCGCCGCCGCGACCTCGGCGCAGTGCTCCGGGCCCTTCGTCTCCAGATGGAGCTCCACCTCGGCCTCGGTGAGGCCGAGCCGGGGGTCGGTGCGTACGTGGCTCACGTCCAGCACGTTGGCATCGGCCACCGAGAGCACGGCGAGCATCGTCGCCAGCGCGCCGGGCCGGTCCGTCAGCCGCAGCCGCAGGCTCAGATAGCGGCCGGCCGCCGACATGCCGTGGGTCAGGATGCGCTGCATCAGCAGCGGGTCCACGTTGCCGCCGGAGAGCAGCGCCACCACCGGCCCGCGGAACGACTTCGGGTCGCTCAGCAGGGCCGCCACCGGGCTCGCCCCGGCCGGCTCCACCACCATCTTCGCCCGCTCCAGGCAGAGCAGCAGCGCACTGGACAGCTCGTCCTCCGACACCGTACGGACCTCGTCGACCAGCTCCCTGATCAGCGGGAAGGGGACATCGCCGGGCCGCCCCACCTTTATGCCGTCCGCCATCGTCTGGAGCGAGCCGACCGACACCGGGTGACCGGCGGCCAGCGAGGGCGGGTAGGCGGCGGCGCCCGCCGCCTGCACACCGACGATCCGCACATCGGGCCGGACCGCCTTCACCGCCACCGCGATGCCCGCGGCAAGACCGCCGCCGCCTATCCCGACGACGATGGTGCGCACCTCCGGGCACTGCTCCAGGATCTCCAGGCCGACCGTGCCCTGGCCGGCGATGATGTCCGGGTGGTCGAAGGGGTGGATGAAGACCGCCCCGGTCTCCCGGGCGTACTCCTGCGCCGCGGCCAGCGTCTCGTCGACGACATGGCCGTGCAGCCGCACCCGCGCCCCGTACTCGCGCGTAGCGGCGACCTTCGGCAGCGGCGCCCCGACCGGCATGAAGACCGTCGAGCCTACGCCGAGCAGCGCGGACGCGAGCGCGACGCCCTGCGCGTGGTTCCCGGCGCTCGCGGCCACCACGCCCGCCGCCCGTTCCACCTGGGACAGTCCGGCGATCCGTACGTACGCACCGCGCAGTTTGAACGAGCCGGTCCGCTGGAGGTTCTCGCACTTGAAGTGGACGGGAGCGCCCACCAGCTCGGTCAGATGGCGGCTGCCCTCCATGGCGGTGACCCTGGACACGCCGGAGAGCATCTTCTGCGCCCCCTTGATGTCATCGAGGATCAGCGGGGGGAACTGGGTGGCCGGCGGGAAGTTCATATGGCAAGTCTTGCAGCTGGAAGGGGTGGCGGCCGCCGCGAGGGATGGCGTCCTGCGCCGATGTCCGCAGGTTTGTGCAGCGCTGGTACGCGTTGCCCCGGGGCCGCGTACTCTGTCCCCCACCCATCCGACACCGCACGAAGAGAGCCTCCGGCCATGCCCCCTCAGGACATGACGACTGCCGCGTCTCCTTCCGGGGGCGCAGCCCCGGAGAACCCGGGTCCCGACCACCTCCTCGACGCCCTCCAGCACCAGGTGGCGGTCTTCGCCCGCCGTGCCGAGCAGACCCGCCTCGGGGGTGTCGGCCAGGTGCGCAACTCCATGGACCGGGCCGCGTACCTGCTGCTCAACCGGCTCGACCGGGAAGGTCCGATGGGCGTGAAGGCGCTGGCCGCGGGGATGGGGATCGACTCCTCGACCGTGACCCGGCAGGTCGCGCCGCTGGTGGACACCGGCCTGGTCAAGCGGACCTCGCACCCGGAGGACGGCCGGGCCGTCGTGCTCCAGCTCTCCCCGCGCGGGCAGGCCCGCCTCGACGAGGTCCGCGCCTCGCGGCGCGAGCTGATGTCCCAGGTGACGGACGACTGGGACGCCGAGGAGCGGGACACGTTCTGCGCGCTGCTCACCCGTTTCAACGCGGCGCTGGCCGCACGGCAGAGCGCGCACCAGCCGCCCGCCGCGGACTGAGGGCCCTGCCCAGGCCTCCCAGGCCTTGACCGGGGGCCCGCGGCGCGCTCGGATAACAGGGTGCGAGAACGCCAGGCGGGCCGACAGCGGCGCCGCGCCCAGGAGTTCGAGGCCTTCGTGGCGGGCGCGGCCGGCCGGCTGCTGCACGCCGCCACCCTGCTCACCGCGGAACCCGCCCGGCCGCCGGGTGCCAACGAGCTCGCGCAGCGGCTGCTGACGGCCGCGCTGGCCCGTACGTACGCGGACTGGAACCGGCTGCACGGCGAGGACCCGTACAACCGCACCCGGCAGGATCTGGCCACCCGGTTCGCGCGTGAGGCCTGGCGCCACCACCACTCGCACGGCGGGCTGCTGGCCGGGCTGACCCCGCAGGAACGGCTCGTCCTGGTGCTGCGGCTGCACGAGGGCGTCCCCGAGGAACAGACCGCGGCGCTGCTCGGACTGCCGGCGGACCGGGTCCGCGCGATCTGCAACCGCTCGGTGGCGACGATGCGCGGCACTCGCGGCCCCACCGTCCGGCGGGAGGCCGCGCCATGAGCGGGGTGGGCCGCAAGGAGGACGAGGTCCGGCGGATGCTGGAGGGGCCGCATCCGCAGGTGCCCGCCGATCTCGCGGAACGGGCGGTGGAGCTCGGCGGCCGGGTGCTGCGCCGGCGGCGGGCCCTGCGCCTGCTGGGGCTGCTGGTGCTGATCGCCGCGGTGGCGGTGTTCGCGGTGTGGGCGGTGACGGTCCAGCCCTGGCAGGCGCCGCCGGCCTTGACGACGCCGCCGCTGGGCGACTGGTAGCGGCGGTCTGCCGTCGGGGCGGCGCGCGGGTGCCGCGCACCGCCCCGGGGGCGTACCGCCGCTACCGGCCGGGGAGCCGGACTCAGCCGAGGGCCTGCGTCAGGTCGGCCAGCAGGTCGTCGCCGTTCTCGATGCCGACGGAGAGCCTGACCAGGTCGGCGGGGACCTCCAGCGGCGATCCGGCCGCGGAGGCGTGCGTCATCCGGCCCGGGTGCTCAAGCAGCGACTCGACGCCGCCGAGGGACTCACCGAGCGTGAAGAGCTTCGCCCGGTTGCAGACCTCTACCGCCGCCTGCTCGCCGCCCGCGACCCGGAAGGACACCATGCCGCCGAACGCCTTCATCTGCTTGGCGGCGATCTCGTGCCCCTGGTGCTCGGGCAGTCCCGGGTACAGGACGTGGCTGACCTTGGGGTGCCGGGTCAGCAGCTCCGCGACCTTGGTGGCGTTCTCGGTGTGCCGGTCCATCCGGACGGCGAGGGTCTTGATGCCGCGCAGCACCAGCCAGGCGTCGAAGGGGCCGGCCACCGCGCCCATCGCGTTCTGGTGGTACGCCAACTCCTCCGACAGCTCGGGGTCGTTGACGATCAGCGCACCGCCGACGACGTCCGAGTGGCCGCCCATGTACTTGGTGGTGGAGTGCACCACCACATCGGCGCCCAGGGCGAGCGGCTGCTGGAGGTAGGGGCTGGCGAAGGTGTTGTCGACGACCAGCCGCGCACCCGCCGAGCGGGCGACACCGGCGATGGCCGCGATGTCGGTGATGCCGAGCAGCGGGTTGGAGGGCGTCTCCACCCAGATCGCCCTGGTGCGCGGCTGGATCGCGGCCCGGACCGCCGCCACGTCCGAGGTGTCCGCGACCGAGAACTCCACGCCCCAGCGCGAGGCGACCTTCGCGAACAGCCGGAACGTGCCGCCGTAGGCGTCGTTCGGGATGACCACGTGGTCGCCGGGCGTCAGCAGCGTACGGAGCAGGCAGTCCTCCGCCGCCAGACCGGAGGCGAAGGCGAGCCCGCGGCGGCCGCCCTCAAGGGCCGCGAGGTTCTCCTCCAGTGCGGTGCGCGTCGGGTTGGCGCTGCGGCTGTACTCGTAGCCGCCGCGCAGCCCGCCCACGCCGTCCTGCTTGTACGTGGACACCTGGTAAATGGGCGGAACAACAGCGCCGGTGAGGGGATCGGCGGTGTTTCCCGCGTGGATCGCGAGAGTTTCGAAGCTGTGCTGGTCGCTCATGGGGGCGAGCGTAGTTCGTCGCGAGGGCGCTCACTGAGTCCCTGGGCCGTCCGGGGACAATGGGTGTATGGAGATTCTCTGGTTCCTGCTCGCGCTGTGCCTGCTCGCCGCCGTCGCCGGCCCGTACCTGCTGCGGCGCCGCGGCGGTATCCGGCAGGTGGCGCCCGGCTCCCCGGACGCCGCCGACCCGGACACCTACGGCTTCGCGCGCCAGGAGGAGCTCGACATCCGGATGCCGGGCCCCGACCAGGACCTGCTGGACGTCCTCGACGTCGTCCAGGGCACCCAGGAGTGGCGGGCCGCCTCGCAGCTGCTCTCCGGGACGCCGAAGGAGGGCGAGGTGCGGTGGCAGCGGGTGCAGGCGTTCGCCGGCGCCGCCTCGCTGGAGCTGGCGCAGCGTCCGGGTGCCGGCGGGGCGTGGCTGCGCAAGTGGCGGGCCGAGTCCCCGAAGGACGCGGGCGGCGCGGCCGTGCACGCGGAGTTCCTGGTCCAGCAGGCCTGGCGTTCGTCCACCGTGGGTACGGACGACTTCCGGATCATCCTGGAGGAGGCCCGTACGGTCGTCGGCGAGGCGGCCCTGCTGGCCCCGGGCGATCCCGTGCCGTACCTGGTGGAGCTGGCGGCGGCGCGTGGGCTCGGCTACTCCCACGAGGAGTTCGACCAGCTCTGGGCGAAGATCATCGACCGGGCGCCCGCGCACATGGGCGCGCACATCGCGGCGCTGCACTTCTGGTGCGAGAAGTGGCACGGCTCCCGCGAGGAGGCCGATCGCTTCGCCACCGCGGCGGCCGCCCGCGCCCCGCAGGGTTCGCTGCTGGCCGCGCTGCCGCTCTTCGCGCTGTACGAGCACCTGCCCGAGGTCAACATGGTGCGGAGCTTCTATCAGAGCCAGTCGGTGACCATGGCGGTCGAGGGCGCCCTGTTCGCGGTGCACGCGGCCCGCCCGGACGACCCGATGCTGGCCCACGTCCGGCACCTGCTGGTGCTGTTCCTGGTCCGGATGGAGCGCTGGTCGGAGGCGATGAACCAGTTCGTCCGCATCGACGGGCACGTGGGCGCGCTGCCGTGGTCGGAGAGCTCGGACCCGGCCGCCGAGTACACCGTGTACCGCGCGCTGGCGGTGGCCGGCTACGAGGCGAACGGCGGCAGCCCGGCGACGCTGCCGAGGTAGAGCGCCCGGCGCAGGGGGTGTGCGACGGTAGGCACCGACACGGCGACCGACTGACTGATGGGACCGGTACACCTCATGGCCCGACTGATACCCCTGATCCTGATCGGCCTCGGCCTCTACTTCTGGTTCAAGGCGCGCAAGCGGACCGCCGCCTACGTCGAGGACGCCGAGTCGGACAACGGCACGCCCCGCCGCTGAACGGGCGGCGGAACCTTCCGCGGAACCGGCGGCGGAATCCACGGCGGTCCCGGTGCGTTGTACGGACAGCACGCCGACCCACGAGGAGCCCCCGCATGTTCCTGCACCGCCGTACCCCGCAGCTCCCCACTCCGCAGGAGGCGCTGCGCGGCCGCCCCACCCCCGAGTTCACCGTCCCGTCCCGCCACACGGTCCTGGGCAACGCCCTGCTGGGCCCGTACCCGGAAGGGCTGGAGGTCGCGGACTTCGCGATGGGCTGCTTCTGGGGCGCCGAGCGCAAGTTCTGGCAGACGGACGGCGTCTGGACGACGCTCGTCGGCTACCAGGGCGGCTACACGGAGAACCCCGCGTACGAGGAGGTCTGCTCCGGCCTGACCGGCCACACGGAGGCCGTCCGCGTCGTGTACGACCCGCGCGTCGTCACGTACGAGCAGCTCCTGAAGGTCTTCTGGGAGTCGCACGACCCCACCCAGGGCTTCCGCCAGGGCAACGACGTGGGCACCCAGTACCGCTCCGCCGTCTACACCCACTCCCCCGCCCAGGCGGCGGCCGTGGCGGCGTCCCGCGAGGCGTACCAGAAGGTCCTCACGGGCTCCGGCCACGGCGAGATCACCACGGAGATCCTGCCCGCGGAGGGCCGCCCCTTCTGGCCGGCGGAGGCCGCGCACCAGCAGTACTTGGACAAAAACCCGGCGGGCTACTGCGGAATCGGCGGGACGGGCGTCTCGTGCCCGATCGGGGTGGCTCCGGCCGAGGGGTGAGCGGGTCCGGGGGCCGGACCTGCCACGGAGCGCCCGCACCGTTACGGCGTCACACGACCAAGCCCCGGCCGACACGGACCGGGGCTTGTCGCTTCCCTCCGCTCGGCCTTCAACCGGTGAAGGTGCCTTCCTCGCTGACACCGGTCAGAAACGCACGCCAGACGTGGTCACCGAGCACGATCACAGGGCCGAGGAGATTCTTGCTGTCCCGCACCGGAACAACGCCTCCTCCCACGGCTGCGATCTCCACACACGATGATTGGGCATTGCTGTAGCTGGATTTGACCCAAGATGCTTCGGCCAGATCAACCCTGTTCATAGCTCCCTGCCACTTCAGAGATCAGGCTTTGCGAAGCCTGATCGTCGCTCGCGTTGTTCCAGATATCCACGAAGGCGGCGTCATAGCTCGCCACCTCGGCCGGCTTGTCCAGGTAGAGATCGCCCGTGTATCCGTCCGCGTAGACAGTCGGGGGCTCACTCTCACTTCCGTCTCTGTTGGTGGGGAACCTCAGAACCTGGAAAGGTCCAGTCATGACCCCCAGGGGAAGCCCCGCGCTGAAGGGGACCACCCTTACCGTGACGTTCGGCAGGCTGCCGACATCCAACAGATGGCGAAGCTGTTTCGCCATCACTTTGTTACCGCCAACACAACGACGCAGCACAGCCTCGTTCACAACGACCTTGAGCCGGACTGGGGCAGTCGTGCGGGTCAGCAGAACCTGACGTGCGATGCGGAGATCAACCCTGCGATCCACCTCCTCGGAGTCCTCATCGGGCTTGCCCTTCCGGATGATGACGCGTGCGTACTCCTCGGTTTGCAGCAAGCCTGGAACCAACTCACTTTCATACCAGTCGACTTCTGAGGACGCTCAAATCCTTCCGTTCACGCGCTTGTTCTTCAGGTTCGATAGGCACTGAACGGTGTGGCACTTTCTAGCGCGAGATCCCGCTACGCGAGATACTTGTCGATGTCAGGGTCTTGGATCAGTTCCCGATTGATCTGCGTTCCGTTGGGGCGGTAGTTGAGGTGCACCACGGTTGATTCGTCGAACAGCCAGAAATCCTGCTCCGGCAGCCCTGGATTCGGTCGGTCCGTCAAATCAACTATTTGGCAGTTCTCCCCAGCTGCGACGTTTCCGGGAACGCACCACTCGAACAGATACCGGCTGTACGGCGTGAGCGGGCGGCACACGATCTTGGCCCGGGTCATCGTCCGCCCGGCCGCCGTATGATCCCGGACCGTCCGGTGCCATGACCCGTTGAAGCCCTCGGGCATCGACCCACCGGTCAGGAAGTCGCGGACCGTCTCAGCCTCCGCGGGCATGGTGTAGGTCTGGTGGACTTCCAGCCGGAACGCCGAGCGCTCGAAGTCGCGAAAGTACGCCTGCCACTCGTCCCCGTCCAGCAGTACGGGGCTAGAACCATCCACGGGCACGTGCGGCCTCCTTGAGGATGTCTTCCGGGATCAGTACGACCGACTCGCCATCCCGCGTCGGGTGGACCACGTCGTAGCCCTGGACGGCCAACATGCCCGGCTCCGGAGTGACGTACACGGTCGGGCAGTCGCCGTTCCCGCATTTGTCGGCGTCGCCGCTCCTGCACGGCCCGCCGGCAATCATCCGCAGTTCGTCCACTGAGACCCCCTTCGGTCTGTGTGATCAGCAAACTACGGACCGTCATGCCCGAGGGGCAAGGGTGGCCGTCGTCCAGTCACGAAGTCGCATAGACCCGTGGATGCGAGTCACCGGCCCGGACTGCCTGAGCCGCTAAGACGGTGGCGGGCTACGTGCGCTGCGCCTGACCTGCCCCAGCCCCCAAGCCGTAACTCTGGGGCCGACCATGAACATTCCACGGTGGGCCGTGCCTCCGTTCCCAGCGCGGTCTCAGCGTTCCCGGCCTCCGCGCTCGGACAGCACCTGGAGGCAGAGGCATACGGGATTGCCCGCGGGCGCAGCGGCGATTGCAGCCCGGCGACCACGACCGCCTGCGGACCCACGTACTGAGAGGCTGGGCAGCATGGATTGGCACGGACCTGCGGGCGGCTCGCGGACAAGGTGACGGACCCCGATTCGCGGTGGCTGGCGACGGTGGCGTCCGGAGCGCGGAGGGAGAGGAGGTCAGTACGGGCCGCTACCCGGTGGTGAACGTGGCGACCGCGTGGGAGCTGCGATCCATGCCGGAACTCACCGCGCCACCGGCGCATGTCCGCTCATCCCTCCCCCAGCGATGCGCCGATCATTTGCCTGATCTTGAGCGCGCACCGGTTTTGGTTGGCGAGCCCTGGATGGTCCAGCAGGTGTTTTCCGGCCACATCCATTTAGATGATCAAACAGTTGACGCATGGAAAATGGTGGCCTGCTGCGCTCATTTTCGGGCATACCGGTTGGCAAGAACGGCCGGTTTGGGACGTTCCGCGTCTGCCGTCCGGAAAAGTCGCCTGCATGAAGTGAAGATCCCGTGACGACGCGCCGAGCTCGGCCGCCGGTGAAGGCCGGCTCCGACAGCTTCGAGCAGGCCGTCGCGGCGTACGGGAGCGCGGGTGGGGGCCACCGGATCGACCGCGACCCCCACCGCACAGGAACTCCCGGTCAGATCAGGCCCTGCGCCAGCATCGCGTCCGCGACCAGTTCGAATCCGGCGATGTTGGCGCCGACCACGTAGTTGCCGGGGCGGCCGTAGCGTTCCGCCGTGGTGTAGCAGGAGTCGTGGATGTGACGCATGATCTCCGCGAGGCGCTCCTCCGTGTGGGAGAACGTCCACGAGTCGCGCGAGGCGTTCTGCTGCATCTCCAGGGCGCTGGTTGCGACGCCGCCCGCGTTGGCCGCCTTGCCGGGGGCGAAGGCCACGCCCGCCTCCTGGAGGACGCGGACGGCCTCGGGGGTGGTGGGCATGTTGGCGCCCTCCGCGACGGCCTTCACGCCGTTGCGTACGAGGGTCAGCGCGTCGGCCTCGTGGAGTTCGTTCTGCGTGGCGCAGGGCAGGGCCACGTCGCAGGGGACGTTCCAGACGCCGGTGCCGGGGACGAACACCGCCTCGGCGCGGCGTTCCGCGTACTCGGCGACGCGGCCGCGGCCGGCCTCCTTGATCTCCTTGAGCAGGGCGAGGTCGATGCCCTTCTCGTCCACGACGTAACCGTCGGAGTCGGAGCAGGTGACCACGGTGGCGCCGAGCTGCTGGGCCTTCTCGATCGCGTAGATCGCGACGTTGCCCGAGCCTGAGACGGCGATGCGCTGGCCGTCGAGGGACTCGCCCCGGCTGCGGAGCATCTCGGCGGTGAACATGACGCAGCCGTAGCCGGTCGCCTCCGTACGCACCAGGGCGCCGCCCCAGCCGAGGCCCTTGCCGGTGAGGACACCGGACTCGAAGCGGTTGGTGATCCGCTTGTACTGGCCGAAGAGGTAGCCGATCTCGCGGCCGCCCACGCCGATGTCCCCGGCCGGGACGTCGGTGTACTCGCCCAGGTGGCGGTGGAGTTCGGTCATGAACGACTGGCAGAACCGCATAATCTCGGCGTCCGAGCGGCCCTTCGGGTCGAAGTCCGAGCCGCCCTTGCCGCCGCCGATGGGCATGCCGGTGAGGGCGTTCTTGAAGATCTGCTCGAAGCCGAGGAACTTCACGATGCCGAGGTTGACCGAGGGGTGGAAGCGCAGTCCGCCCTTGTACGGGCCGAGGGAGCTGGAGAACTCGACCCGGAAGCCCCTGTTGACGTGGATGTCGCCCGCGTCGTCCGACCACGGCACCCGGAAGATGAGCTGGCGCTCCGGCTCCGTTATGCGCTCGATGATCCGGGCGTCCACGAACTCCGGCCGCTGGGCCAGCACCGGGCCGAGCGTTTCGAGCACCTCCCGGACCGCCTGGTGGAACTCCTTCTCGCCCTGGTTGCGGCGGAGGATCTCCGCGTACAGCGGCTCAATGACGCGGTTCTCGGCGGCGTGCGGGATTGCGGAGTCAGGGGTGGCCGTCATCTGATCAAGACCTTCCATGGGTCGGCTCATCGCGAAGGCGCCCCCGTCCCGGAGGGCGCCAGGTCCCCCCTCCCCATTGAGGGCGTCGCCCGGATAGCGCGGGTACCACGCGCTCACGACTGCGACGTACAGGACCGTTGTGACCTACCGAGTCTCCCAGTGGGACCGCCGAATCCTCCATGCCATCCACATGGTGAATCCCGGCCGGCCCGGTGCGGGCCGGGCGCGGAGGCCTTGCCCCGGGCCGGTTCCGGACGGAACGACCGGGTTGGGGCGTATGCCCGGACACCCCCCGAAGTGGTGAACCTCACAGTGCGCCGACAGCCGCTGTGAGGTCCGGCGGGCGGCCCTCAGTACTCGTGGTCGCGGGGTGTGCGCAGCATCCACAGGCGCACGCCCGACGCCAGGACGACCACGCCCGAGACGACGCTCAGGGCGATGTGCAGGCCTTCCCGCCCGTCCATGAAGTTGAGGGAGACGTTCGCGACGATCGCGGCGAGGAGCACGATCCAGAGCAGCGGCTTCACGGGGTTCCTCCGAAGGCTCGGGGCGGGATGGGGCGAGGGACGCGGGCCGGGCCGGTGTCCGGCCCGCGTCACCATGCTTCCGCCCGGCGGGCCCCGGCACGAGGGTGCCGGCCCCCGGACCGGTGGTGCAGCCTGCTACACCACGGCTCCGGCGCGCAGGGCGGCGGCGGTCGCCCTGGGGTCGTAGTCCGGTGCGACGCCGTCCACCAGCACCACGTCGCCGGGGATGTTCCTGGTCCGCAGCGGGGCCAGCTCCTGATAGGCGGGCGAGGCGTACCAGGTGCGGGCGGCCTCGATCGTCGGGAACTCCAGGACCACCACGGCGCCCGGCCAGTCGCCCTCCACGACCTCGACCGGCGAGACGTGCACCAGGAAGCGGCCCCCGTGCGGATCCATCGTCGACTGGATTCCGTCGATGTAGTCGATCACCTCCCCGTTGGGGAGGCCGTCGGGCTGCAGGTGAGCGATCGCGTACGCGGTCATGGTCTCGTCCTCCGGTCTTCGTCCGCTGGTGCACACCATGCTGCCGGGGGCGGCGGGAGGCGTCGATTACCCCTGGGGTAGGGGGAGCGCGCTGCCCGGTCCCGGCCCATGGTGACGGAGGATCAGAGATGATGCCGCCATGAAGACATCGCGGGGGAGCCACCGGGCGCGGGCTCCCCACCAGCCTTACCGGTCAACGCCGTTGGCCGGACATACGCCCTCCGGATACGGCCCCGCGCGGCCCACGCACATACCCGGCCGGACCGGGTACCGCACACCGCCACGGGCCGGGGAGACCCGCCGCTATCTCGCGGTGGGCCTCGACTGCTATCTCTGCCTGGTCACCGCCGGGTTACTGGCCCGGCCGCACGTGGACACGGCGTCCCCCTCCGGAGACGTCGCCCTGCTGCTCGGGCCGGTGCTCGCCCTCTCCTTCCTCAACCAGGTCGTGCTCACCGCGCTCGTCGGCGCCGGAGCCGGAAAACTGATCATGGGCATCCGGGTCGTGAGCCTGCCGGACGGCGGCCGCCCGGGGCCGGGGCAGCTCGTGCGGCGCTGGCTGCACGGCCTGTGCTGGCTGCCGCTCCAGCCCTGGTACGGGCTCCGCGCCCACCTCGCCCGTACCGGCGACGGCCACGGGCCCGCCGCACGCGGCTGCGAGGAGGGCGATCCCTACGCGGAGCCGTACGCGGACCCGGCGGGGGTGCGCCAGGTCCGCCGGAGCGATCTCGCCGCGCACCGCCGGGCCGCCGCGGGACGGGCCGCGGGACGGGTCGTGTGAGGCTGCACCTTCCGCCCGCCCGAGGCCGCGCCTTCCGCCGGCAACAGCCCGACGGGTGCGGGGCGTTCAGGCCGCCGCGTTCTCCGTGATGGTGACCTTGCCCTTGCGGATGGTCGCGAGCCGCGGCGCCCGGCGGGCGATCGCGCTGTCGTGGGTGACCATGATGAAGGTGAGCCCGTGCTCCTTCCACATGGTCTCCAGCACCTCCATGATCTCGTCGCGCATGGACTCGTCGAGGTTGCCGGTGGGCTCGTCCGCGAGCAGCACCTTGGGCTGCTTGACCAGGGCCCTGGCTATCGCCACCCGCTGCTGCTGGCCGCCGGACATCTCGCCGGGGAGGTGGCCGAGGCGCTCGCCGAGGCCGACCGAGTCGAGCGCCTCCGCGGCTCTTCTGCGCCGCTCGGACGCCTTGCCGCCCAGCGGTACGAGGGCGGTCTCGACGTTCTCCTGGGCGGTGAGCGTCGGGATGAGGTTGAAGCTCTGGAAGACGAAGCCGATGTTCTGCGCGCGCACCTTGGTGAGCCTGGCCTCGCTGAGCTTCGCGAGGTCGACGCCGTCGAGCTCCACGCTGCCGGCCGTGGGGCGGTCCAGGCCGCCGAGCATCTGGAGCAGCGTGGACTTGCCGCCGCCGGTGGGGCCCTGGATGACCAGGCGGCCGCCGTCCTCGATGGTCAGGTCGACGCCGGCGAGCGCGTGGACGGTGGACTTGCCGCGCGTGTAGCGCTTGGTGACGCCTTGAAGGGTGTACATGGGTCAACTCCTGCTGGGCGGTGGGGAGACGGACTATTCGACGCGGCGCAGAGCGTCGGCGGGACGCAGCCGGGAGGCGCGCCAGCCGCCGAAGGCGCCCGCGATCAGCCCGCCCGCCACGGCCAGGGCGACGGCGATCAGGATGATGGAGAGGGAGACGGGCGCGGTCAGCGCGATGTCGAGGGACTTGGCGGCGCTCTGCCGGCCGGGGCCGCCGCCGCCCGTCATTCCGCCGCGCATCCCGCCGCCCCCGCCGCCGGAGGAGCCGAGCTGGGCGGTGAGGGTGGGGCTGACGGCGGTGACGGCGTACGCGCCGGCCAGGCCGACCGCGATGCCGAGGACGCCGCCCATCAGGCCGTTGACGAGGGCCTCGCCGACGACCTGGCGGGTGACCCGGCCGCTCTTCCAGCCGAGGGCCTTGAGCGTGCCGAACTCCCGTACCCGGCGGCTGACCGCGGAGGAGGTGAGCAGTCCGGCCACCAGGAAGGCCGCGATCAGCACGGCGACGGAGAGCCATTTGCCGACGCTGGAGGCCAGGTCGGAGGCGGTGGACAGGGAGCCGGAGACGGTGTCGGCGAGATCGGCGGAGGTGGTGACGGTGGTGCCCGTGAGGTTCTTCTGGATGGCGGTCTTGACGCCGTCGATCCGCTGCGAGTCCGCGGCCTTCACGTAGACCGTGGTGACCTTGTCCTTGGCGTCGGCCAGGGTCTGGGCCTGCTGGAGCGGGAGGTAGAGGTTGGCGGCCGCGTCGCCGCTGTCGGCCGCCGAGACTCCGACGATGGTGAACTTCGTGCCGTGGACGGTCACCGTCTTGCCGACGGTGAGCTTCTTCTCCTTGGCGTACGCGGCGTCGACGACGGCCACCTTGGCGTTGGTCTCGGTGGACTTGAACGTGCGTCCCGCGGTGATCTTCGACGAGGTGAGCGGGCCCAGGTCCTGCTTGGTGACGTCGGTGCCGTAGACCGTGTAGGAGTTGACGTCGAACGAGGCGCCGCCGCCCTTGACCTCGCCCTGCGGCTGGCCGCCGCCCCCGAAGCCGCCCCGGCCGCCCTGGGACGTACCGCCGTCCTGCTTGAACTCACCGCGCTTGAACTGGCCGTCCACCTTCATGACGGTCATGCTCAGCCCGCCGACGGCGTCGGCGACGCCGTCCTGCTCGCCCACCTTGTCCACCGTGGTGGCGGCCAGCGTCTGGAAGCCCTGGACCATCACCCGGTCCGTGCTCTGGGTCGAGTCGTCGCCGTCCTCCTTGGCGTCGAACTCGAACCGGGGCCGCTCCGTGCCCGAACCGGGCGCCGCGGCGGCCTTGGTGACGGTCATGTCGGTGCCGAGGCCGTACAGCGATTCCAGGACCTTGTCCTGGGCCTTGCTCATGCCCGAGGAGACCGAGCTGACGATGATGACCAGCGCAATGCCGAGGCCGAGCCCCGAGGCGACGACGAGCGCCGCCTTTCTGCGGCGGCGCAGCTCGCGCCGGAGGTAGGTGAAGAACATGGCGCGAGGTTATGGAGCGGTTGTGATGGCGGGTTAAGGCCACGATGAGAGACGGATGAGAACGCTCCGGATACGCCGCAGGCGGCGGCACCCGTGATCCGTGGGGATCGGGGTGCCGCCGCCTGCGGTGAGGGGATCGGGGCGGGCGGTCAGGCCGCGGAGCCCGCCGTCCACTGGGCCCAGCTCATGTTCCAGCCGTTGAGGCCGTTGTCGGGCTGGATGGTCTTGTCCGGGGAGTTCTTGATGACGACCACGTCACCGATCATGGAGTTGTTGTAGAACCAGGCGGCGGGCTGGCTGGCGTCGCCCGCGCCCTTGACGTCGGCGAGCCCGACGCAGCCGTGGCTGGTGTTGGCGGTGCCGAAGATGCCCTTGCCCCAGTAGTTGCCGTGGATGAAGGTGCCGGACGTGGAGAGCCGCATGGCGTGCGGCACGTCCTTGATGTCGTACTCACCCTTGCCGTCGTCGTCCGTGAAGCCGACCGTGGAGCCGTCCATCCGGGTCTCCTTGTACTTCTCGGAGATCACCATCTGTCCGTTGTACGTGGGGTTCTCCGGCGATCCGGCGGAGATCGGGATGGTCTTGACCGTCTTCCCGTTCTGGGCGACGGTCATCGTGTGCGTCTTGGCGTCCACGGTGGAGACCTGGTTGCGGCCGATCTTGAAGGTGACCGTCTTCTGCTGCACGCCGTAGACGCCGTCCGAGCCCTCGACGCCGTCCAGCGCCAGCTTCAGGGTGACGGTGGAGCCGCCCTGCCAGTAGTCCTGGGGGCGCAGGTCCAGCCGCTGGGCGTTGAACCAGTGGCCGACGACCTGCTGGCCGCTGCTGGACGTCACGGTGATGCCGTCCTGGACGGCCTTCTTGTCCGTGATCGCCTTGTTGAAGTTGATCGAGACGGGCATGCCGACGCCGACGGTGGAGCCGTCCTCGGGGGTGAAGTTCCCGATGAAGCTGTTGGCGGGCGACACGGTGGTGAAGGAGGAGTTCTCGTGCGCCTGGCGGCCCTTCGAGTCCTTCGCCGTGGCGTTGATCTTGTACGTGGTCGAGCGCTCCAGCTGGACGTCCGGCTTCCAGGTGGTGCCGTCGGCGGAGAGGGTGCCCTTGACGCTCGCACCGGCCGCCGTGGTCATCGTGACGACCGTCAGCTTGCCCTTGGCGACGGTGACCTTCGCGTCGTTGTTGATGCTCGCGTTGGTCGCGCCGTTCTTCGGAGAGATCGCTATCTGCGCCTCCGAGGTCTCCTCGGCCGCCGCCTTGTCGACCTCGGCCGCCTGTGACTTCTTCGAGCTGTCGGGGCTCGCGCCCTTGTCGCCGCCGTCGCTGCAGGCCGTGAGCACCAGCACGCCGCCGAGCAGTGCGGACGCGGCCATGAGGCCCTTGCGCCGCTTGCTGTCCGTCATCACACGCTTCTCCATCGTTGCCGAAATCCCCGAAAACCCCGAGCCAGGCCGTTGACCGGCGATACCCGTCAATGTTCCAAGAACCCCCTGAAAGGGTTACCCGTTCCACATCCGCGGGGGATGTGGGGAACACCACTCATCGGCGTATCGGTATCCGCGGTGGTTCCCGTGCGGTGGTTCTGTGCTCCACCACGTGGGTGCCGCCGGGGTCCGGCCCTGTTGTGCGGCAGCTTCGCGGTCCGGTGGGCCGGCTGTCACGCGCACCGGCCCCGGGCCGCCGGAGACGGGCCGGGGCCGGTGGCTCTCCACCTGTTTACGCCCGCCGCTCCGCACTGCCGTCGTCGTCGTTCTCCTCCCCATTGTGCGGGACGCGGGAGGCGGCTTCGCCGTCCTCGTCCCCGTACTCCTCGTCACCGTCCTCGTCATCGTCTTCGTCGAGGTCCCATCCCTCCGGGTCCTGCGGGTCGTAGGCGATGCTCTCGCTGCTCCAGGAGGCCTGGGTCAGCTCGACCCCGGGTACCTCGCTGACCAGGTCGAACGGGTCGATCAGTGAGGCGAGGGCCTCCGCACCGTCTTCCCGGACCGCGGTCTCGGCATGCGTCCGCTCCTCGGCGGAATCGCCGCCGGGCTCGCCGTACTCGGCCGCGAGGCTCTCCAGAGCGGTTCCGCTCAGGGCGTCGGCGTCCGTGATCTCCAACACCATTTCGACCCGAAGGCGAACATAACGTGACGTCTCAGATGTGCTCATACGCCGGAGCGTAAGCTCCCGGCCGCCCCGGCTTTCCCACGACCCGCTGCTTTCACTAGCATCGCCCGCAGCACCGGCCGCAGGCCTAACTCGCGGCTGTCACAAGGGGGATCGATTCCGTGGCCAGCACCAGCCGCCCGCTCCTGACCGCCACTGCCGCGGGAACGCTGCTGTGCGCCCTCTGGTTCGTCCCGACGGCCACCGCGACGGGCGGGACCGCCGACGTCCAGGACACGCCGGACCGGACGGCAGCCATCGCGGCGATGGGCGCCACCGACGCGGAGAGCGCGAAGCTCGCGGACACCGGTACGGGGACCGACACGACCCCGTATCTGATCGGGGGCATGGCGTTCCTGGGCATCGGCGCGGGCTTCGTCACCTACTCCGCCCGCCGCACGGGCCCGCTGCCGGCGCGCTGACGGTCACGCGGCAGCGGGCGGTACGACAGACCCTCGGGCCTGCCGTCGGACCGCCGTCCGCCGCCCGACGCCAGCCCCCGGCCACGATCCGCCGGACGGGCCCTAGGCGAGCTTCCCCGTCACCGCCTCCACCGCCGCGACGAGCCCGCCCGCGCGCACGAAGGCGTCCGCGGCGGCCAGGTCCGGCGAGAGGAAGCGGTCAGGCCCCGGGCCCTCCGCACCGGCCGCGCGCAGCGCCTCGACGGCCGCCAGCGAGGCGGGCGCCGGGGTCAGCCCCTGCGCGGCCCGCAGCTCGACCGCGCGGGTGGCCGCGTACAGCTCGACGGCGACGATCCGGGCGAGGTTGTCCACGGCGGTACGGAGCTTGCGCGCCGCCGACCAGCCCATCGAGACGTGGTCCTCCTGCATCGCGGAGGACGGGATCGAGTCCGCGGAGGCCGGTACGGCGAGCCGCTTCATCTCGCTGACCAGGGCCGCCTGGGTGTACTGGGCGATCATCAGGCCGGAGTCGACGCCCGCGTCGTCCGCGAGGAACGGCGGCAGCCCGTGCGAGCGGTTCTTGTCGAGCAGCCGGTCGGTGCGGCGCTCGGTGATCGAGCCGAGGTCGGCGGCGACGATCGCGAGGAAGTCGAGGACGTACGCGACCGGCGCGCCGTGGAAGTTGCCGTTGGACTCGACCCGCCCGTCGGCCAGCACCACCGGGTTGTCCACGGCGGCGGCGAGTTCGCGGTCCGCGACGAGGACGGCGTGGGCGAGGGTGTCCCGGCCGGCGCCGTTGACCTGCGGGGCGCAGCGCACCGAGTAGGCGTCCTGGACACGCGGGGCATCGTCCTGGTGGTGACCGGTGAGGCCCGAACCGGCCAGCACCCGGAGCATGTTGTCGGCGCTGGCGCCCTGGCCCGGGTGCGGGCGGATGGCGTGCAGCTCAGGGGCCAGGACCTTGTCCGTGCCGAGCAGGGCCTCCAGGGAGAGGGCCGCGGTGATGTCGGCCGAGGTGTAGAGGTTCTGGAGGTCGGCGATGGCCATGACGAGCATGCCGAGCATCCCGTCGGTGCCGTTGAGGAGGGCGAGGCCCTCCTTCTCGCGCAGCTCGACCGGGGTGATGCCGTGGGCGGCGAGGAGCTCGCCCGCGGGGCGCACGGTGCCGTCGGGGCCCTCCGCCTCACCCTCGCCCATCAGGGTCAGCGCGCAGTGGGAGAGCGGCGCCAGATCGCCGGAGCAGCCGAGCGAACCGTACTCGTGAACGACGGGTGTGATCCCGGCGTTCAGGACGTCGGCCATGGTCTGCGCGATCTCGGGCCGCACTCCCGTGTGGCCCGAGGCGACCGTCTTCAGCCGGAGGAACATCAGCGCCCTGACGACCTCGCGCTCGACCCGGGGGCCCATGCCGGCCGCGTGCGAGCGGACGATGTTGCGCTGGAGCCGGGCGCGGAGCTCCGGGCTGATGTGGCGGCTGGCCAGTGCGCCGAATCCGGTGGAGACGCCGTAGACCGGCTCGGGCTTCGCGGCGAGCGCGTCGATGACCTCGCGGGCGGTGGCGAGTGCGGCCACCGCGGCGGCGGAGAGTTCGACACGGGCGTTGCCGCGGGCCACGGCGATGACGTCCTGGGCGGTGGTACCGGACGTCCCCACCACGACTGTATGCATATCCATATTCAGAAGCGTACGGATTGAATCTCTTCATGTCACTAGTGGTCGCCGGGTTGACCCCTTACCGATCGAACCGCGTGACCACCGACCGGTCCGGGTGGCCGCGGCCGTGACCACCGACCGGACCGCGCGGCTCAGGGGCGGTTGCCGCGCAGCCGGCGGCGGTCGTGGGCGGCCTTGGGCGGGGAGTCGGCGAGCCGGATCACCTCTCCGTCGCGACCCGCCACCACGGGCCGCAGCGAGCGGGCGGCCTTCGCCCGGTACTGGGCCGCGTCCGCGAGCCGGAACAGCCGCCGGGCGGAGACCACCGGTCCGATCGGGTCGCCGGTGGAGGCGATCCCGCAGGCGACCCCGTTGCCGAACTCCAGCTCGGCCGCCCGCTCGCACAGCTCGGTGGCCACCGCGACCACCTCGTCCGCGCCGGGCCCCACCGCCAGCAGGCAGAACTCGTCCCCGCCGAGCCGGGCAGAGAGCGCTCCGGGCAGCATCGCGCCGCACCGGGACAGCACCGAGCCGAAACGTTCCAGCAGACGGTCACCGACCGCGTGGCCATGGGTGTCGTTGACCCACTTCAGCCCGTTGAGATCGCAGACGGCCAGACTGACCACCGAACCGTCCGCCCGGTGCCGCTCCACCGCCTCGTCGAGGCGCATATCGACGGCCCGCCGGTTGGCGAGGCCGGTCAGCGGGTCGGTGAAGGCCAGCTTGCGCACCTCCTCCAGCCGCTCCGTCTGGGAGATCCCGGCGGCCACGACGGCGGCCAGCACGGTGGCGAAGTCCGCGTCCGCCCGCCCGAACACCGGCTCCCCCACCGGCCGCGCCACGTACAGCTCGCCCCAGGCCCGGCCGTGCAGCACGATCGGCGCCACCACGCAGCAGCCCCGCCCGCGCCGGCGCAGGGCCGCCACCCGCTGATGGCAGTAGCCCCGCCGGTAACCGTGCGCACCCGCCGCCCCGGCCTCCCCGCCGGCGCCGGCGGGCCCCGGCTCCACCGGGCCGTCGGCCGTCTCCACCCAGGCGTCCGGCTCACCGCCCCCGGCCCAGCGTTCGTGGAGGAACTCGGTGATCTCCGGGAACTGGTGCACCGGATACGTCTCCTCGTCGGGGAACTCCTCCTCCCCCGCGGCCCGGTCGCCGGCGTTCACCAGGACCCGCAGCCGCCCGCGTCCGCGCTCCCAGACCGACAGCGCGGCGAAGCTGCCGCCCAGCGCCTCGCACGCCCCCAGCGCGGCCGCCCGCCAGCACCCCCGCGGGGTGTGCGCCGCCGCCATCGCCTGTGCAAGCGAAACCACGGCCCGGAGCCGCGCATCATCACCACCCATCACAGCAGCTTATGTAGATTTGTGGTGATTTGATCAGTTTGCAATCATGATCATGTGCACTGTGTCGCCTCGCGGCCACCAAGCGTTACGGTCGCGTCATTCGCGGGCCAGTTCGGCTTCCGCTTCTCGTTGAACGCGGCGACCCCCTCCGCGCGGTCGCCGGAGAAGGCCACGGAGCGCCACGCGGAGTCCTCCACCTCCAGGCCGGCCCGCAGATCGAGCCCGTGCCCGAGCCGCAGCGCCCGCTTGGCCGCCCGCAGGCCCACCGGGGAGTTCCCCGCGATCCGCCCGGCCAGCGCCAGCGCCTCGGTCCGGTCCTCGCCCGCCGCCACCAGCTCGTCGACCAGCCCCAGCTCCCGGGCCTCCGCCGCCTCCACCCGGCGGGCGGTGAAGACCAGCTCGGCCGCCCGCGCCGCCCCGACCCGGCGCGGCAGCAACTGGGTGCCGCCGCCGCCCGGGATGACCCCGACGGAGACCTCGGGCAGGCCCACCAGCGCGGTGGCGTCGGCCACGATCAGATCGCAGGACAGCGCCAGCTCGAAGCCGCCGCCGAGCGCGAACCCGTGCACCGCGGCGATCGTCGGCATCGACAGCTCCAGGACACCGGTGTAGGCGGCGCGGGCGGTGGGCCGCTGCCGCACCAGGTCGGCGTCGGTGAAGGAGTTCCGCTCCTTGAGGTCCGCCCCCACGCAGAAGGCCCGTTCGTGGCTGGAGGTGAGGACGGTGACGCGCACGTCCGGGTCCGCGGCGAGCGCGGCACAGGCGGCGGCGATCGAGCGCGCCATGTCGGTGGACACCGCGTTCATGGCCTTGGGCCGGTCGAGAACCAGCTCGGCGACGTGCTCCAGGCCCTCGTGACCCCGTACGAAGACGAACTCCCCGAACCGCTGCTCGGACGTGACGGTCATGGCTGCACCCCTGTTCGGTTAACGAGCGTTACCGGAGGGATCTTAGAGCTCTCCCGCACAAGGGGGTCCGGAACGGACCAGGAGCCGTCGCGCGCTCTGCCGGGCAGCCCGTCGGGGCGGGGTCAGGAGCCGCCGCGACGGGCCAGTAGCCACGGTTCGACGACGCCGAGACCGCGCACCGGGCGCTGCCACATCGGCTGGAGCCCGTAGCGGTACTTGGGCACCGGCCTCGGCTCCTCGCCGTCCGCGCCCTCCCGCCCCGCGCGCTCGGCGGCAGCGGCGGCCTCCTCCGCGGCCCGCGCCTCGGAGGCGGGGGCGTCGCCGGTACGGGTCAGCTCCTCCGCGAACGCCCCGTCCACCAGGACGGCGTCCTTCGGCGCTATCGAGGTGAGCCGGCTGGCGAGGTTCACGGTGGTGCCGAACACATCGCCCATCCGGGTGGTGACCGTGCCGAACGCGATGCCGACGCGCAGCGCGGGCATCTGCTCGTCCAGCGTCATCGCCTCGATCAGGCGCAGCGCGATCTCGGCCGCGGTGCCCGCGTCGTCGGCGGCGAAGAGGACCTCGTCGCCGAGGGTCTTGATGAGCCGGCCGCCGTGGGCGGCGACCAGGTCGGCACAGGTGGTCTCGAAGGCCTCGACGAGTTCGCCGAGCTCCTCCTCCTCCAGCCGGCGGGTGAGCCGGGTGAAGCCGACGAGGTCCGCGAAGCCGACGGCCAGCCGGCGGTCGACCATCTCGTCGTCGTCCGCCGCCTGCACGACCCGGCCGGTGGCGGCGGCGAGCTGGCGCCGCCACACGTAGACCAGGAACTCCTCCAGCTCCGGCAGGAGCAGCTCGACCAGCGGGTAGGTGACCTCGGTACGGGTCATGCCGGGCTCGGGCGGCTCGGTCAGGCCCTCCAGGAACGAGTCGATCTGCCACTCCGCCAGCCGGGCGGTGGTCTGTCCGGTGGACCGGGCCACCTGGATCGCCATCGGCTCGCTCAGCAGCCCGGCCTCGACCAGACCGGAGAGCCGGCGCAGCGCCAGCACGTCCGCCTCGGTCAGCGCCTTGGCCTGGCCGATGTCCGCGAAGCCCATGGCCCGCCAGAACCGTGACGCCAGGTCCATCGAGACGCCCGCGGTCCGGGCGGCCTGGAACGGGGTGTAGCGCCGGTCGGCGCCCAGGATCAGCGCTTCCAGCCTGATCGCGAGGGGATCGTCGGTCGGCTCTGCCGTGTGGTCGACTTCGTGATGGGGTGTCGCGTGGACCGATGGGTCCGACGAGGGCTCCGAGCCATCGCCGGACGTCGTGTCGTCGACGGTCACCAGCCGCCTCCTGCCCGTTCCCTGCGCACTGCCCTGCCGATCTGTCGGTGGATCGCCTCAACGATACGGCAGGTGTGCCCTACCTCACGTCCTCAGTCCGCCCCGGCCTGGGGCGCGCCGCTCAGGTCAGACCGCCCCCTGCGCCCCTCAGGTGCACGATGTCACCCGCGGAGACCGGCTCCTGGAGACCGTCGCCGGCCGACAGGACGAGGCGCCCGTCCCCGTCGATCGCCACCGCCTCCCCGGTGAGCGTGCGGTCGCCCGGCAGCTGGGCCCGCACCGTGCGCCCGAGCGTCGCGCAGCCCGCCGCGTACGCCTCCTGGAGGCCGCTCGCGGCCGCGTCCCCGTCCGCCGCACGCCACTTCCCGTACCACTGCTCCAGTGACCGCAGCACGCCCCTGAGCAGCGTCTCGCGGTCGGTGGAGACCGCTCCGGCCAGGGCGAGCGAGGCGGCCGTGGGGGCGGGCAGCTCGTCCTCGCGCAGGGAGACGTTGAGGCCGATGCCGATGACGACGCCGTCCCCGGCGCGCTCGGCCAGGATGCCGCCGGCCTTGCGCTCCTGGGTGCCGACGGTGACCAGCAGGTCGTTGGGCCACTTCAGTGCCGTGTCGACGCCCGCGGACCTCGCCAGGCCCGTCGCCACCGCGACCCCGGTGAGCAGCGGCAGCCAGCCCCAGCGCTGGACGGGCACCGCGCCCGGCGTCAGGTAGACGGAGAAGAAGAGGCCGGAGCGGGCCGGTGCGGTCCAGGTCCGGTCCAGGCGTCCGCGCCCCGCCGTCTGCTCCTCCGCGACGAGCACGGTGCCCTCGGTGAGTCCGGCGGCGCGCGCCGCGAGGTCGGAGTTGGTGGACCCGGTGGCGTCCACGACGTCGAGGGCGCTCCACAGGCCGTCCGGCCGGAGCAGACCGCGCCGCAGCGCGGGAACGTTCAGGGGCGGCCGGTCCAGGTCCGACCAACGGCTGTGAGACGCATCCGAGGGTGTCATGCAAGCCACCCTAGGTGTGTCAAACGACGCACTGCCGAACCGTATCCGCGCCGATACGCTACGGGGCAGTAGCTGTTCATCCGCTGATCAGCAGCACAGTCGTCCCCGTGACCAGGCAGGGAGCCGCAACCCGATGTCCGAGCCGGAAGAGACCGACATCCACACCACCGCGGGCAAGCTCGCGGACCTGCAGCGCCGCATCGAGGAGGCGACCCACGCCGGGTCCGCCCGCGCGGTGGAGAAGCAGCACGCGAAGGGCAAGTTGACGGCGCGCGAGCGCGTGGACCTGCTGCTGGACGAGGGCTCCTTCGTCGAGCTCGACGAATTCGCCCGGCACCGCTCGACGAACTTCGGGATCGAGAAGAACCGGCCGTACGGGGACGGTGTCGTCACCGGGTACGGCACGGTCGACGGCCGCCCCGTCTGCGTGTACTCGCAGGACTTCACCATCTTCGGCGGCTCGCTCGGTGAGGTCTACGGTGAGAAAATCGTCAAGGTGATGGACTTCGCGATGAAGACCGGCTGCCCGGTCATCGGCATCAACGACGGCGGCGGCGCGCGTATCCAGGAAGGCGTGGCGGCGCTGGGCCTCTTCGCGGAGATCTTCCGGCGCAATGTGCACGCCTCCGGTGTCGTCCCGCAGATCTCGCTGATCGTCGGACCGTGCGCGGGCGGCGCGGTCTACTCCCCCGCGATCACCGACTTCACGGTCATGGTCGACCAGACCTCGCACATGTTCATCACCGGGCCCGACGTCATCAAGACGGTCACCGGCGAGGACGTCGGCTTCGAGGAGCTGGGCGGCGCCCGCACCCACAACACCACCTCCGGGGTGGCGCACCACATGGCGGGCGACGAGAAGGACGCCATCGAGTACGTCAAGTCGCTGCTCTCCTACCTCCCGTCGAACAACCTCTCCGAGGCCCCCTCCTTCCCGGAGGAGGCGGACCTCGCGGTCACCGACGAGGACCGCGAGCTGGACACGCTGATCCCGGACTCCGCGAACCAGCCGTACGACATGCACACCGCGATCGAACACGTGCTGGACGACGGCGAGTTCCTGGAGACCCAGGCCCTGTTCGCGCCGAACATCCTCACCGGCTTCGGCCGGGTCGAGGGCTATCCGGTCGGCATCGTCGCTAACCAGCCGATGCAGTTCGCCGGCTGTCTGGACATCAACGCGAGCGAGAAGGCCGCGCGCTTCGTCCGCACCTGCGACGCGTTCAACGTGCCGGTGCTGACCTTCGTGGACGTGCCCGGCTTCCTGCCCGGCGTCGACCAGGAGTACGGCGGCATCATCCGGCGCGGTGCCAAGCTGATCTACGCGTACGCGGAGGCGACCGTCCCGCTGATCACGGTGATCACCCGCAAGGCGTTCGGCGGCGCGTACGACGTCATGGGCTCCAAGCACCTGGGCGCCGACATCAACGTCGCCTGGCCGACCGCGCAGATCGCCGTCATGGGCGCCCAGGGCGCCGTCAACATCCTGCACCGCCGCACGATCGCCGCCGCGGAGGATCAGGACGCCACCCGCGCCGAGCTGATGGCGGACTACGAGGACGCGCTGCTCAACCCGTACGTGGCGGCCGAACGCGGCTACGTGGACGCGGTGATCATGCCCTCGGAGACCCGGGCCCACGTGGTCAAGGGACTGCGGCAGCTGCGGACCAAGCGGGAGTCGCTGCCCCCGAAGAAGCACGGCAACATCCCTCTCTAGAAAGGGCTCTGGCCATGATCAAGGTCGTACGGGGCAACCCGACCCCGGAAGAACTGGCGGCCGCGCTCGCGGTCGTCCAGGCACGCGCCGCCGCGGTGGCCGCCGTCTCGTCCGGGACGCCGGAGCTGCCCGGACAGTGGTCCGACCCCGGCCGGGTCGCCCGGCGCGGCCGCCATCTGCCGGGGCCGCGGGCCTGGGCGCGTACGTACTGGCCCGGTTAGCCGGTACGGGCGAGGCGGTTGTTGAGTACGCGTACTCAGGCGCGGGCCCGGCCCCCGCAGCAGGATCGGAGGCATGCTGTGGTCCGATCCCGAGAACAAGCCGCCGAAGGAACTGCGCGACGCCCAGGACATGATGCGGCGCGTGGGTCTGGTACTCGCGCTGGCCATGGTGGTCGCGATGTTCGTGAGCGGCACCCGGTGACGGTGCGGACCCCCTCCCCCGGCGCCGGGGCCGCTCGCACCGGCTGATTTGTACGATGGCGCGCATGACTGATCCCGCGCCCCGCCGCCTCGTGCTCGCCTCCGCCTCCCCCGCCCGCCTCGGTCTGCTCCGGCAGTCGGGCTTCGCGCCCGAGGTGATCGTCAGCGGGGTGGACGAGGACGCGCTGAGCGCCCCGACCCCCGCCGAGCTGGCGCTGGTGCTCGCCCAGGCAAAGGCCGCCGCAGTCGCCGCACTGCCGGAGGTCGCGGGGGCCCTGGTCATCGGCTGCGACTCGGTGCTCGAACTCGACGGCCAGGCGCTCGGCAAACCGGCCGACGCCGAGGAGGCCACGGCCCGCTGGAAGTCCATGCGGGGCCGGTCCGGGGTGCTGCGGACCGGCCACAGCCTGACCGACACCGCGAGCGGCCGGACCGTCTCGGAGACCGCGTCCACGACGGTCCGCTTCGGTGAGCCGACGGACGCCGAGATCGCCGCCTACGTGGCCTCCGGCGAACCCCTGCACGTGGCGGGCGCCTTCACCCTGGACGGACGCTCCGCGCCGTTCGTGGACTCCATCGACGGTGACCCGGGCAACGTCATCGGGCTCTCCCTGCCCCTGCTGCGGCGGCTCCTGGGCGAGCTGGGGATCACCGTCACCGAGCTGTGGGCCTGAGCGGGGGGCGGCCGGTGGGCCTGACCTGAGGCGGCCGGTCGCGCTGACCCGAGGCGGCCGGTGGGCCTGAGCGGAGGCGGCCGGTCGCGCTGACCCGAGGCGGCCCGTGGGCCTGAGCGGAGGCGGCCCGTCCGGGTCAGGCGGGGGCCGGGGCGACCGGCTTCTCGGTGTCCGCCCCGGTGTCCGCCCCGGTGGCCGGCTCCTCGCGGCCGGGCCCGTAGGCCACCAGCGTCAGCACGATCAGGCCGAGCACCACCATCATGGACACGAACGCGGTCCAGCCGATCAGTCCCACCGCGAGCGCGCCCAGCACCCCGTGGATGACGGCGCAGCCGATGAGGACGACCCTGGCGATCCGGCCGGGGGCCCGGTCGCGGACGCCGGTCAGCAGGAGGAGCACACCGCACAGCAGCAGGAACAGTCCGGAGATCCCGCCCAGCACCCAGGCGCCGTTGGCCATGGCACCGGGGTCCGTCCCCGCCAGGGACATGTCCTGGTTCTTGACGAACGTCGCCATGACACCGTTGACGATCACGACACCCACGGCTTCCGCGAACAGCACGATCGCGGATATGAATGCCACCGGCCTGCGCACCACGGCGCTCACCCCCTGTTACCTGCAGTACGTGCGATAGCGCGGACCCTACTAACCGGTAATGGCCGGGACAAGGGTTTCGACCGCTCCAGGGCTCCGCGGGCGGCAATGCGGACACCCCGCGGCACGGGCGGCCGGGGTGCCAGGCAAAGAAACGCGCGGCCGTTAGTAGGAATCAGACAAAGAAACACCTGGCGTCGCTGCCCGTACCGACAGAGACCTGGACCACACCTCGTGGCTACTGTGCGGTTATGGTTCCCGGCGTACCGTGGTTCCACAAGGGATTTCGCGACTTGAGCAGGCCTCGAATCACACTCCGTGTGGGCAAGCTCACCATTGGGGACGGGTCGTAGGGCCGTGTCGGTAGTCCCTAAACTCAGCTTGTTTCAAGGAGGGAGCCATCGTGCGCAAGGTGCTCATCGCCAACCGTGGCGAAATTGCTGTCCGTGTTGCCCGTGCTTGCCGGGACGCGGGGATCGGGAGCGTGGCCGTCTACGCGGACCCGGACCGCGACGCGTTGCACGTGCGTGCGGCCGATGAGGCATTCGCGCTGGGCGGTGACACTCCGGCCGCCAGTTATCTGGACATGGCCAAGGTCCTCCAGGCCGCCGCGGACTCCGGGGCGGACGCGATCCACCCCGGTTACGGGTTCCTCTCGGAGAACGCCGAGTTCGCGCAGGCCGTGCTGGACGCCGGGCTGACGTGGATCGGGCCGCCGCCGCAGGCGATCCGGGACCTGGGCGACAAGGTCGCCGCCCGTCACATCGCGCAGCGCGCCGGTGCCCCGCTCGTCGCGGGTACCCCCGACCCGGTCTCGGGTTCGGCCGAGGTCGTCGCGTTCGCCGAGCAGAACGGGCTGCCGATCGCGATCAAGGCCGCGTTCGGCGGTGGCGGGCGCGGGCTGAAGGTCGCCCGCACGCTGGAGGAGATCCCGGAGCTGTACGACTCCGCGGTCCGTGAGGCGGTCGCCGCGTTCGGACGCGGGGAGTGCTTCGTGGAGCGCTACCTCGACAAGCCCCGGCACGTGGAGACGCAGTGCCTGGCCGACACCCACGGCAACGTCGTGGTCGTGTCCACCCGTGACTGCTCGCTCCAGCGCCGCCACCAGAAGCTCGTGGAGGAGGCCCCGGCCCCCTTCCTGTCCGAGGCGCAGAACGCGGAGCTGTACACGGCGTCCAAGGCGATCCTGAAGGAGGCCGGCTACGTCGGCGCCGGCACGGTCGAGTTCCTGGTCGGCGCGGACGGCACGATCTCCTTCCTGGAGGTCAACACCCGCCTCCAGGTCGAGCACCCGGTCACCGAGGAGGTCACCGGCCTGGACCTCGTGCGCGAGATGTTCCGCATCGCCGACGGTGAGGAACTCGGCTACGGCGACCCGGTGATGCGCGGGCACTCCTTCGAGTTCCGGATCAACGGCGAGGACCCGGGCCGCGGCTTCCTGCCCGCCCCCGGCACCGTCACCCTGTTCGCCCCGCCGTCCGGTCCCGGTGTCAGGCTCGACGCGGGCGTCGAGTCCGGCAGCGTGATCGGCCCCGCCTGGGACTCGCTCCTCGCGAAGCTGATCGTGACGGGCGCCACCCGTGAGCAGGCGCTGCAGCGGGCGGCCCGCGCGCTGGGCGAGTTCACCGTGGAGGGCATGGCCACCGCCATTCCCTTCCACCGCGCCGTCGTCACGGACCCCGCGTTCACCGCGGACCCGTTCACCATCCACACCCGCTGGATCGAGACGGAGTTCGTCAACGAGATCCCGGCCTTCGCCGCCCCCGCGGACGCGGACACCGACGAGGAGTCCGGCCGCGAGACGGTCGTCGTCGAGGTCGGCGGCAAGCGCCTGGAGGTCTCGCTGCCCTCCTCGCTCGGCATGAGCCTGGCCCGTACCGGGCTCGCGGCCGGTGCCAAGCCCAAGCGCCGTGCGGCCAAGAAGTCCGGCTCCGCGGCCTCCGGCGACACCCTCGCCTCCCCGATGCAGGGCACCATCGTGAAGATCGCCGTGGAAGAGGGCCAGGAGGTCAAGGAGGGCGACCTGATCGTCGTCCTGGAGGCCATGAAGATGGAGCAGCCGCTCAACGCGCACCGCTCCGGCACGGTCAAGGGCCTGACCGCCGAGGTCGGCACTTCCCTCTCGTCCGGCGCCATGATCTGCGAGATCAAGGACTGATCCCCGCTCCTCGCGTTCCGCCGGCGCCCCTGTCATGTCGTACGACGTGGCGGGGGCGCCGTCCGTCGGCCACCGAAGCCGCCGGTCTCCCGGGCCACTGGGCCGTACGGGCGATGGCATCCTGGACCCCCGCGGCGAATCAGGGAGGACTGCGCGATGGCGACGAGCACAGCAGGGACACCGGCCCGGCCCATGCGCGCCGACGCGCGCCGCAATTACGACCGGCTGCTGGCGGAGGCCCGTACCGCCTTCGCGGAGCACGGCACGACGGCGTCCCTGGAGGATGTCGCGCGGTCCGCGGGGCTGGGGATCGGCACGCTGTACCGGCACTTCCCCACCCGGCACGCGCTGATGAGCGCGGTCTTCCAGGAGGCGGTGGCCGACCTGATCGCCCGCTCCCGCGAGCTGGCCGGGGCGGAGCGGCCGTGCGAGGCGCTGGTGGAGTGGCTGGGCACCATCATCACTCATGCGGGTGAGTACCGCGGGCTGGCCCAGGCCCTCATGTCGACGTGCCGGGACGAGACTTCGGCGCTGTCCCGCTGCAATGTGCCGATGCGCGAGGCGGGTTCGGTGCTGCTGGCACGGGCGCAGACGGGCGGGGCGGTGCGCGCGGAGGTGTCCATCGACGACCTCATGCAGCTCACGAACGCGATCGCGCTGGCCGCCGAGCAGTCACCGGACGATCCGGGTCTGGCGGACCGGCTGCTGACGCTGACGGTGCGGGGGCTGAGTTGCTCAGGCCCTTCCGGGAGCCGGTCAAGCCTCCCCGAAGACCGTCCAAGCCCCTGCGGAGGCCGTTCAAACCCCTCCGGCGGTTGAGGAGCGGGGCCCGGGGCAGCGCCCCGCACGGCTACCGCCGCCGCAGGTCCGCCACTCTCGCCCGGTCCACCGGGCCCTGGTCCGTCAGCGCCGCCGCCCCCCGCACCGGCTGCGCGTGCGTGCGCCGCTGTCCCGGGAGCGGCATGTCCCGGCGGTTGCCCCGCCCGGACGCCCCCGGTTCGGCCGACGCCGGGGCCGGGGCACCCCCCGGGCCCGCCACCGCGATCTGCACGCCCTGGTCGGCCAGGGCCTGAAGCTCCGCCGCCGCGCGGTCGTCGTGCGCGGCCGGTTCGTCCGTCACGAGCCGGGTGATGAGGTCGGTCGGCACCGTCTGGAACATGGTGTCGGCGCCGAGCTTGGTGTGGTCGGCCAGGACCACCACCTCCCCGGCCGCCTGCACCAGTGCCCGGTCCACGCTCGCGGAGAGCATGTTGGACGTGGAGAGCCCGCGCTCGGCGGTGAGGCCGCTCCCGGAGAGGAACGCCCGCGAGACCCGCAGCCCCTGGAGCGACTGCTCGGCCCCGCTGCCCACCAGGGCGTAGTTGGAACCGCGCAGGGTGCCGCCGGTCATCACCACCTCCACCCGGTTGGCGTGGGCGAGCGCCTGGGCGACCAGCAGCGAGTTGGTGACCACGGTCAGACCGGGGACCCGCGCGAGCCGGCGGGCCAGCTCCTGCGTGGTCGTACCGGCGCCGACCACGATGGCCTCGCCCTCTTCGACGAGACCGGCGGCCAGGTCGGCGATGGCGGTCTTCTCGGCGGTGGCGAGGTGGGATTTCTGCGGAAAACCGGACTCCCGCGTGAAACCGCCGGGCAGGACCGCACCGCCGTGCCGGCGGTCGAGGAGTCCTTCTGCCTCCAGTGCCCGCACGTCCCGCCGTACGGTCACTTCGGAGGTCTGGACGACGCGGGCGAGCTCACGGAGCGATACCGCCCCGTTGGCGCGCACCATTTCGAGGATCAATTGACGACGTTCTGCAGCGAACACGAAACTGACAGTAACGCGAGCACCGGAGAGTTCTCAGCAGTTTGCGCTGAATTGCAGAAGATGTACATACAAAGGGCCGCCAAGTGGTATAGGCGGCCCTGTTGTTGTTCCCTACTGATCGCAGGTGGTCGCGGGACCGCCCGAGTTGACGGGAGTTGCCGGGGAATGCCGGGCCCGCCGGGGGTTCCGCAGGGGAGCTATCCCTCGCCCGCCTGCTTACGGGTGTGCAACTGGCGGGCCACTTCCGCGATCGATCCCGACAGGGACGGATACACAGTGAAGGCGTTTGCGATCTGTTCCACCGTCAGATTGTTGTCGACAGCGATCGAGATGGGGTGGATCAGTTCACTCGCCCGGGGTGCGACGACACAGCCGCCGACCACGATGCCGGTGCCGGGGCGGCAGAATATCTTGACGAAGCCGTCCCGGATGCCCTGCATCTTGGCGCGCGGATTGCGCAGCAGCGGCAGTTTGACGACCCGGGCGTCGATCTTGCCCGAGTCGACGTCGGACTGGCTGTAGCCGACCGTGGCGATCTCCGGGTCGGTGAAGACGTTCGAGGAGACCGTCTTCAGGTTCAGCGGGGTGACCGCGTCCCCGAGGAAGTGGTACATGGCGATCCGGCCCTGCATCGCGGCGACCGAGGCGAGCGCGAAGATCCCGGTGACGTCACCGGCCGCGTAGACACCCGGTGCGCTGGTGCGGGAGACCTTGTCGGTCCAGATGTGGCCCGATTCCTTGAGCCGGACCCCGGCCTCCTCCAGCCCCATGCCCGCGCTGTTCGGGATCGCGCCGACCGCCATCAGGCAGTGCGAGCCGGAGATGACCCGGCCGTCGGCCAGGGTGACCTCGACCCGGTCGCCGACGCGCTTGGCGGACTGCGCGCGGGAGCGGGCCATCACGTTCATGCCCCGGCGCCGGAACACGTCCTCCAGGACGGCGGCCGCGTCCGGGTCCTCGCCCGGCAGCACCCGGTCCCGGGACGAGACGAGCGTGACGCGGGAGCCGAGGGCCTGGTAGGCACCGGCGAACTCTGCGCCCGTGACACCGGAGCCGACGACGATGAGTTCCTCGGGGAGCTCGTCGAGGTCGTAGACCTGGGTCCAGTTCAGGATGCGCTCGCCGTCGGGAAGCGCGTCCGGGATCTCCCGGGGGTGCCCGCCGGTCGCGATCAGCACGGCGTCGGCGGTGAGTGTCTCCTCGGTGCCGTCGGCCGCGGTCACGACGACGCTGCGGGAGCCGTCGGCGGCCTGGAGTCCCTCCAGCCGGCCGCGTCCGCGCATCACCCGGGCGCCCGCGCGGGTGACGGAGGCGGTGATGTCGTGGGACTGGGCGAGCGCGAGGCGCTTCACCCGTCGGTTGACCTTGCCGAGGTCGACGCCGACCACGCGCGCGGCCTGTTCTATGTGCGGGGTGTCGTCCGCGACGATGATGCCGAGCTCCTCGTACGAGGAGTCGAAGGTGGTCATCACCTCTGCCGTCGCGATCAGGGTCTTCGAGGGCACGCAGTCGGTGAGCACGGACGCGCCGCCGAGGCCGTCGCAGTCGACAACGGTCACCTCCGCGCCGAGCTGGGCGCCCACCAATGCCGCCTCGTACCCGCCGGGTCCGCCGCCGATGATCACGATCCGGGTCACGAAAAGTCCGCCTCGCGTTTCTCGTCCCGCGGCCGTCTGCTGTCCCGGCCGGGGTCCGGGGGGTCGCCCCGGGGGAATGCAGTACGTACTTCATTGTCCCGCACGCGCCAAGCTGCTTCGCCCCGGGGCCCTCCATACGTGCACCGGGGCCCCGGTGCCGGGGCGGCGGACCCCCCGAGCGGGCGTCTTCCTCACCGGAATCGACCTCACCGGGGCCACCTCCCGTACCCTCGACCCCATGTCGCTCTACGCCGCATACGCCGGCAACCTCGACGCGCGGCTGATGACGCGCCGCGCACCGCACTCGCCGCTGCGCGGAACCGGCTGGCTGAACGGCTGGCGGCTGACGTTCGGCGGGGAGCAGATGGGCTGGGAGGGCGCGCTGGCCACGGTGGTCGAGGCGCCGCGCTCGCAGGTCTTCGTCGCCCTGTACGACCTGGCTCCGATGGACGAGGACTCCATGGACCGCTGGGAGGGCGTCGGCCTCGACATCTACCGGCGGATGCGGGTCCGGGTGCACACCCTGGACGGCGAGGAGCCGGCCTGGATGTACGTGCTGAACGGTTACGAGGGCGGGCTGCCCTCCGCCCGCTACCTCGGCGAGATCGCGGACGCCGCGGACTCGGCGGGCGCCCCGCACGACTACGTGATGGAACTCCGCAAGCGCCCCTGCTGACCCCTGCGGACCGGCCCTTCTGTGCGAAAGCACGAACGGACGCCGCGAGTCTCTGTACGGGAACATCTACGCGCGTAGGGAATCAGCGGTTACGCTCATCCGCGTGAACGCATCAGTTATTCCGGACCACATCCAGGGCGACCCGCGCGCCGCCGCCGACGACGCCGCCGCCCGCCTGCGCGAGCTGACCGGTGCCGAGACCCACGACGTCGCACTCGTGATGGGCTCCGGCTGGGCACCCGCGGGCGATGCGCTCGGCACCCCGGAGGCCGAGTTCCCGGTGACCGCCCTGCCGGGATTCCCGGCCCCCGCCGTCGAGGGCCACGGCGGCACGATCCGCTCGTACCTGATCGGTGAGAAGCGCGCCCTGGTCTTCCTGGGCCGCACGCACTTCTACGAGGGCCGCGGCGTCGCCGCCGTGGCGCACGGGGTGCGTACCGCGGTCGCGGCGGGCTGCAAGACCGTCGTGCTGACGAACGGCTGCGGCGGACTGCGCGAGGGCATGCGCCCCGGGCAGCCGGTCCTGATCAGCGACCACATCAACCTCACGGCGGCGTCGCCGATCATCGGCGCCAACTTCGTCGACCTGACCGACCTGTACTCGCCCCGGCTGCGGGCACTGTGCAAGGAGGTCGACGAGACCCTCGAAGAGGGCGTGTACGTGCAGTTCCCCGGCCCGCACTACGAGACGCCCGCCGAGATCAACATGGTCCGCGTGATGGGCGGCGACCTGGTCGGCATGTCCACCGTGCTGGAGGCGATCGCGGCCCGGGAGGCCGGGGCCGAGGTCCTGGGCATCTCGCTGGTGACGAACCTGGCCGCCGGGCTGAGCGGGGAGCCGCTGAACCACGAGGAGGTCCTCCAGGCGGGCCGTGACTCCGCGACCCGGATGGGCTCGCTGCTGGCGCGCCTGCTGGACCGCATCTGACGGGTCCGTCCCCGGGGGCGCCGCCCCCGGGCCCCGTTCCCGATCGCCGGAGAGGCCCGGTCCGCCCGCCGCGGGCGCCCCCTCACCCGGCGACCTCCACCAAGACCACCAAGGAAGGCGGACGACCGTGACGACTCAGGACCTCGTCGCGCGGGCCAGGACCTGGCTCGCCGAGGACCCCGACCCCGACACCCGCGAGGAGCTGGCCAAGCTCATCGAGGCGGAGGACCTGGCCGAGCTCGGCGCACGGTTCGCCGGCACCCTCCAGTTCGGCACCGCGGGCCTGCGCGGTGAGCTGGGGGCGGGTCCGATGCGGATGAACCGCGCCGTCGTCATCCGCGCCGCCGCCGGGCTCGCCGCGTACCTGAAGGACCAGGGGCAGGCGGGCGGCCTCGTCGTCATCGGGTACGACGCCCGCTACAAGTCCACCGACTTCGCCCGCGACACCGCCGCCGTGATGACCGGGGCCGGGCTGCGGGCGGCGGTGCTGCCCCGCCCGCTCCCCACCCCCGTACTCGCCTACGCCATAAGGCATCTGGGCGCCGTCGCGGGCGTCGAGGTGACCGCGAGCCACAATCCGCCGCGCGACAACGGCTACAAGGTCTACCTGGGCGACGGCTCGCAGATCGTCCCCCCGGCGGACGGCGAGATCGCCGCCGCGATCGCCGCGGTCGGCCCGCTGGACACCGTGCCGCGCCCGGACGACGGCTGGCAGACCCTCGGTGACGAGGTGCTGGACGCCTATCTGGCACGTACCGACGCCGTACTGGCCGACGGTTCGCCGCGCACGGCCCGCGTCGTCTACACCGCCATGCACGGCGTCGGCACCTCGGTCCTCACCGCGGCCTTCGACCGGGCGGGCTTCCCCACGCCGGTCCTCGTCCCCGAACAGGCCGAGCCGGACCCCGCGTTCCCCACCGTCGCCTTCCCCAACCCGGAGGAGCCCGGCGCGATGGACCTCGCCTTCGCCACCGCGCGGCGCTCGGACCCCGACCTCGTCATCGCCAACGACCCGGACGCCGACCGCTGCGCCGTCGCCGTCCCGGACCCGGCGGCGGACGGCGGCTGGCGGATGCTGCGTGGCGACGAGGTCGGCGCGCTGCTCGCCGCCCATCTGGTCCGCCGCGGGGTCACCGGCGTCTTCGCGGAGTCGATCGTGTCGTCGTCCCTCCTCGGCCGGATCGCGCAGAAGGCGGGCCTCGGCTACGAGGAGACGCTGACCGGCTTCAAGTGGATCGCCCGGGTGGACGGCCTGCGCTACGGCTACGAGGAGGCGCTCGGCTACTGCGTCGACCCGGACGGGGTCCGCGACAAGGACGGCATCACCGCCGCGCTGCTCGTCGCGGAACTCGCCTCCGTACTCAAGGAGCAGGGCCGCACCCTGTCCGACCTGCTGGACGAACTCGCGGTCGAGCACGGGCTGCACGCCACGGACCAGCTGTCGGTGCGGGTCGAGGACCTGTCCCTCATCGCGGACGCCATGCGCCGCCTGCGCGAGCAGCCCCCGGCCGCCCTCGCCGGACTCGCCGTCACCTCGGCCGAGGACCTCGCGCACGGCACCGAACTGCTGCCGCCCACCGACGGCCTCCGCTACCGGCTGGAGGGCGCCCGGGTCATCGTCCGCCCGAGCGGCACCGAGCCCAAGCTCAAGTGCTACCTGGAGGTCGTGGTGCCGGTCCCCTCGGCCGGCGGACTGCCCGCGGCCCGCGCACGCGGCACGGAACTGCTCGACGGCATCAAGCGGGACCTGGCGGCCGCGGCGGGGATCTGACTGCCCCCACCCTCCCGTGTGTCGGTCCTGGATGTCGGCTGCGGCACGGACGCCGGCTGACGCGTGCCAGGAACCAGGGCTATCGGGGCCGGCTCCTCGACCCCGATAGCCCTGGACCGTGCCCGGCGCCGGGCACGGCATCGAATGGGTGGAGCGCACCACGGAAGGCGGTAGCCGCGGCCCCCTCAGGGGCGGAGGAGCCACCGGGCCTACGCCGGCTCAGGACGCCAGCGCACCGGTGCGGGCAGCGAACTCCCGCAGCCCCTGTACGCGGGCCGGCCCGTACAGCAGATCCGACGTCAGTGCTCGCAGCGCGGGACGACGCACCTCTTGCGGCGCTTCCTGCTCGACGTGGCGCAACGCGGTGAACGTCTGTGGCGCGTCGCCCATCGCGTGGTGCATCCGGGCGATGTCGGTCCAGGCACGGGCCCTGCGCTCTGCCGTCAGGATGTGGCCGATGTTCAGCCCGGCAGCCACGTTCACGCCCTCGTCCGGTGTGCCCAATGCGTTGAGTGCACCGATCCGGTAGATGTCGACCTGTGCCCGGGTGGCCTCGACGGTGAACAGGCCGGGAATGTCAGGGAGTCGCCGGACGTCCTCCTCGGCCTCATCGAGCAAGGCCAGCGAAGTCGACCGGTTGCCGCCCGTTGCGGCGGAGTAGGCGCCGGTGAGGAGCAGCGTCGTCCGCACCGCGGCAGAACGCTGCTCAGCGGCGTCCAGCTCCGCGGCCTCACGCGTGAGGAACTGGACGGCGGACGACCATCGGCCGGAGCGTCGCATCGTGATCGCCAGGACGCGAGAGGCCTCACCGACCGGTACCGGCGAGCCGCTCTCCCGGGCCGCCGAGAGCGCCCGATCGGCTGCCACCCATGCCGCGTCGGAGTGCTGCTTCGATGCCAGCTCGGCGGTCAGCACGTAGGCCCTGGCCAGGACTGCGGAGGCCTGCTGCCGTGCGTGGCCGGTGGCCGCGTCCCGGGTCGCCGCAGCCGTGGCCAGCAGACCCGGCAGCGCGCGGCCGAGATCGGTGTAGTGGGCGGCCCGAAACGCCGTGCGCGCTTTGATCGTCTGCGCGGTCAGGAGCGGCAACGCCACCGGGTCAGCAGCCGGCAGCCGGAACAGGGCATCCTCCAGCCCGGCGGCCGGGTCCCCGGACGAGGTCGCGGCAGCCGCGGCGCCCGAGCCCACGATGGCCGTCGCCCCGGCGGCGAACGCCCCAGTCAGTAGCTTTCTGCGACGCACCGCATTCTCCTCGTCAGCCGGGCCCACAACCGTCACCGTAGCGACCGCTGCCCCAACCGGAACAGCGGAACCGCGCATCCGCTCGGGCTGGATGCCCAACACCTCGCACATGCGTAGCAGCGCGGAGTGCTCCGGCCTCAGTTTGTTCGCCTCGATCCGCGAGATCGCCGACGCCGAGTACCCGCACGCCGCACCCAACTGCGTCTGCGTGATCCGGGCAGTGGCTCGGGCGCCGCGGATGATGGCGCCGATGTCGGGACCGGTTGCCATGCCCATAGGCACCTCCTGGGCGGGGGCTACCGAACGTAGCGCCGTTGCCCGCCCGGCGACAGGGCGCGCGGAGGCACACGGTGTGCGTGCCCCGCACGCTGTGTGCGGATGAGCCCCGGGCCATCCCTCACGTGTCATCAGGGCCGGGATGGTGGCCTGGCAGACGGACGGCATACCCAGCCGCCTCGCTGCTCGCACTTGCACCGGAGGCACCCCCATGGACAAAGTGCTCGTCACTGGCGGAGCCGGCTTCATCGGCTCACACTTCGTCAAGCGCATCCTGCAAGCCGACGATGTCGCCCAGGTGACCGTCCTCGACGCGCTCACCTACGCGGGACACGTCCAAAACCTCGGCGAGGCTTTCCTCAACCCGAAGCTGACGTTCGTTCACGGCAACATCGTCGACGCCGACCTTGTAGACCGGCTGATGCAGAACCACACCGTGATCGTCCACTTCGCCGCAGAGTCCCACGTCGACCGGTCGTTCTTCACCGCCGGCACGTTCCTGACCACGAACGTGCTCGGCACCCAGACCCTCGCCGACGCCGCCATGCGCCACGGCATCCAGCGCTTCGTCCACGTCTCCACGGACGAGGTGTACGGGCCGCTCCTCGAAGGCGCCGCGACAGAGGACGCCCCACTGCACCCCACGGTGCCCTACGCCGCCTCGAAGGCGGCCAGCGACCTTGTCGCCCTGAGCTACTACCACACCTACGGCGTCCCCGTGTGCGTAACCCGCTCCTCGAACAACTACGGTCCCTACCAGCACCCCGAGAAGATCATCCCGCTATTCGTGACCCGTCTCCTGCGGGGCCGTCCTGTCACCCTTCACGACCGCGGCCAGCACGTTCGCAACTGGCTCCACGTCGAGGACAACTGCGCCGCGATCGAACTCGTCCTGCGCGACGGGGCCCCGGGTGAGGTCTACAACATCGGCGGCGGCACCGACCTCACCAGCCGCGACCTCACCGGCGAACTGCTGCGCATCTGCGGCACTGACTGGCAATCAGTCAGCTACGTCCCGGACCGGCGATGCAACGACCTGCGCTATGCCATGGACTGGACGAAGATCTCCGACCAGCTCGGCTACCAGCCCGCCCACGACCTCGGCACCGGGCTCGTCGAAACCGTGGACTGGTACCGGCACAACCCGGACCGGTGGGCCCCGCTCGCGCGCAACCCGCACGCTCCGATGCCCGCCGTCCACATCGCCCAGAGGCCGGAGGGTGACCATGCCCATTGACCAGGCCCCCATCCGCCGGATCCTCGTTACCGGCGTCGGCGCCAACCCCGGCTTCGGCCTGACGCGCAGCCTCCAGCGCCTCGGACACAAGGTCATCGCAACCGACGCGAACCCTCTCGCGCCAGGGCTCCTCCTGCCCGACACTCTGCCCTGGGTGACCCCCCGCGCGGATGACCCCGACTACCCCACGGCCATCGCCGAGCTGTGCCACGAACTCGCCGTCGATGCGGTCGTGGCCGGCATCGAGAACGACGTCCCTCCACTCGTCGCGATGCTGCCCGAACTGGCCGCGATCGACGTGCGCCTGTGGCTCCCGGACGCCGAGTCCGTGAGGGTCTGTATCGACAAGACCGAGTTTCACGACGTGCTCACCGCTCACGGCATCGAGACCCCCCGCACCTACCGCCCCCAAGAGATCGACCAGGTTGCCGAGGGCACGGAGCTGGTCGTCAAACCGCGACGCGGCCAGGGCGCCCAAGGCGTCCACTTCTGCCAGACGCGGGAGCACGCCCGCGTCCTATGTGAACTCGTCCCGGACGCTCTTGTGCAGGAACGAGTCCACGGGCAGGAGTTCACCGCCGACTGCCTCGTCGACCGCACCGGACGGGCATCGGTGATCCTGCGCCGCCGGGATCTGGTGAAAGCCGGTCTCTCCGCCGTCTCCACCACGTTCCACGACCCCACGGTGCGCGCCCGCGTCGAGCAGACGCTCACCGCCGTCCGTGCCGCCGGCCTGTCCTGTGTGCAGGGATTCATCACAGCCCAAGGCACCGTCACGATCACAGAACTGAATGTCAGGATCGCCGGCGGCTTCGCGCTGGCCGAGGCCGCTGGTGCCGACCTCGTGGGCCAGATGGTCAACGGCCTGTTCGGGCAGCCCGTCGACCACGACCGACTCACCTACCACCCGGCGAAGTACCTCACCAACTACGTCGAGACCCTGGCCGTCGGCGACGCCGCCACGCTCGCCATGACAAAGGGAGACCTGCCGTGACCACCGCCCCCGCTGCCTCCGGCACCCAGCGCAACGCCAGCCCCTACCTCTACGGACAGGAGGCCGCGGCAGTCGCGCAGGTTCTGGAATCCGGCCAGTACGGACACACCGCCCTCACTGAGGAGTTCGAGGACAGGGTCGCCGCGTTCCTCGGCGTTACCGACGCGGTGGCCGTCTCCTCCGGCACCGCAGCCCTCCATACCGCCCTGCTCGCCGCCCGGGTCGGACCCGGAGACGAGGTGATCGTCCCCTCCATGACGTTCTGTGCGACCGTCCAAGCCATCCGCGCCGTCGGGGCCACTCCACGATTCGTGGAGATCAACCCCGCCACCCTGTGCGTGGACCAGCAGGTCGTCCTGGACGCGGTCACCGAGTCGACGGCCGCCGTCGTCCCGGTCCTGTTCGGTGGCCGAGCCGTAGACCTCAGCCCCATCCACAGCGCGCTGGAGGAACGCGGGATCGCCGTCATCGAGGACGCCGCCCACGCCTTCGGGTCCCTCAACGGCACCCGCCGCGTCGGCGCCACCGGGGCCTTGACCTGCTTCTCGTTCGGGCCGATCAAGAACCTCACCTGCGGCCAGGGCGGCATGGTCATCCCGCGCACCCCGGAGGAAGCCGACACGATCCGCCGTCTCCGGCTCCTCGGCGTCACCCAGTCCCAGACCGAACGCGCGAGCACCACCTGCCGTGTGGACTCCTTCGGGCTGCGCTATCAGCTGTCGGGCATCAACGCGGCAATCGGCCTGGCCCAACTCGGTCACTTCGATACGACCGTGGAGACCCGGCGCCGCCTGTGGGGCACCTACCGTGACGCTCTGCGCACGCTGGAGGGCGTAACCCTGGTCGACGTCGGCCCGCGGACGGCCGTGCCGCACCTGTGTCAGGTTCGTGTCGGCCGGCGCGACCAGGTGTTCCAGGAGGTGCGATCCCGAGAGATCGGCGTCGGCGTCCACTACCCGCCCAACCACCTCCAGCCAGCGTTCGCGCCGTGGCGGCGGGCACTTCCCATTACCGAACAAGTCGGCCAGGAAATCCTGAGCCTGCCCTTCCACCAGCACCTCACCGAAGACCAGATCAACCGGGTGGTGGCCGACCTGGGACAGGCCATCAAGACAGCGAGGGCCGTGCGGTGAACATCCTGACGGTGTGCCTGGGGAACTACTGCCGCTCCCCGTTCGCGGCGCTCGTCCTCGACCACCACGGCAGTGAAGACGTACAGGTCCGTTCGGCCGGGCTGATCGGCAAATGGCGGGACCGGCCCGCCAACTCCGCCATGATCAAAGCGGCCGGCCGGCTGGGCTACGACCTCAGCGCCCACCGTGCCCAGCGGATCACGCTGGAGATGCTGGACTGGGCCGACACCGTACTGACGATGGACACCGCAGTCCTCGAAACACTGCGCACGATCTGCACCGAGGACAACGCGCCGAAGCTCGGCCTCTACCTGGGCGACCGGGACGTCCCCGACCCGATGGGCCAGGACCAGGACGCGTTCAACAGATGCGCCGTGCTGATCGAGACCGGCACCGCCCTGCACATCGGCCGCCACCCGTAACGCCCCGCACCGGTCAGCCGGACACGGCGGAGAGGATCACGTCCACGAGCCGGTCCGCCGCGTCCGGCCTGCCGTGCGCCCGCGCCCGCTCCGCCATTGCATCCCGTCGCCCAGGGTCCGTGAGAAGCGGGCCAACCGCGTCCCGCAGACTCGCCTCCGTCACCTCGCCCAGCAGCGCGACGGCGGCACCGGCCTCCGCCAAGTGCCGCGCGTTGTGCGCCTGCTCGTTCCCGGCCGACGTCGCAAGCGGGACGAACACCGCCGGCTTACCCAGCGCGGTAAGCTCGGCCAGCGTCCCGGCACCGCTCCGTGAGATCACGACATCGGCCAGCGCCAGCACGTCCGGGAGCTCCGGACCCACAAACCCGGCGAGGTAGTACCTGCTCGCCAACTCCGACGGCAGACCACCCGCGTGGCGCCGCAGCTCCTCCACGTTCGCCGGCCCGCACTGGTGGACCACGTTGGCCCGCTCCAGCAGCCATGGGAGAGCGTCCCGAACGACGGCGTTGATCTGCTGCGCCCCCTGAGCCCCGCCCGTGACGTAGACGGTTGGCAGCCGCCGGTCGAAGGCCGCCAGCCCCAGGGCCTCTACCGCCTTGTCCGGATGCCCCGACAACACCTCGGGACGCACCGGGTTACCCGTCACAACCGCAGCGCTCCGGACCGACTCCGGCAGCAACGCCACCGTGGATTCCGAAGACACCGCGATCCTCGCCGCCGAGCCCGCCAACTTCCGGTTCGCCAGACCGAGGCGCACCGTCTGCTCATGGAGGACCAGCGGGCGTCGGCACAGTCGGGCACCCAGCCCAGCGGGAACGGCCACGTACCCGCCCGTCGCGAGCACCACGTGGGGCCGGAACTCCGCGATGATCTTCCGGGCCTGGGCCACGCCGAGCGGTACGCGTGCCATGTCCTTCGCGTTGGCCGGGCTCAGCATCTTCAGCGGATTGCTGGAGCGCCGGATCTTGCCGGTGGCGACCGTAGTGAAGGCGATGCCCTCCGCCGGTGCGACGCGTGCCTCCAGGCCGTCGGGCGTCCCGATCCACAGCACGTCGAGCGACCGGCCCTCACCGGCCAGGCGCTCCCGCAACGCACGGATCGCGGTCAGGGCGGGATACGTATGACCTCCCGTGCCACCGCCCGTGACGATCAGTCGGAAGGCGCGAGGAGGACAAGACGGAGAAGTACTGTTCATCGGGCGCACGTTACTGGCAAACACCGCCACCCCCGGTACCGGTGCGTCACGTCAGCCCGCGAACCGCGCCATCCACGCCTCGACGTCGTCGGCGGACCGGGGCAGGCCCGCGGACAGGTTCTCGTGGCCGTCCTCCGTGACGACCAGGTCGTCCTCGATCCGGACGCCGATGCCGCGCCACTCCTCGGGCACGGTGAGGTCGTCCGGCTGGAAGTACAGGCCGGGCTCGACGGTGAGCACCATGCCGGGTTCCAGCGCGGCGTCCACGTAGGCCTCGTTGCGGGCATGGGCGCAGTCGTGGACGTCCAGGCCGAGCATGTGGCCGGTGCCCGCCATGGTGAAGCGGCGTTGCAGGCCGAGTTCGTACGCGCGCTCGGCCGGTCCCTCGATGAAGCCCCACTCGACCAGCCGCTCCGCGAGGAGGCGCTGGGACGCCTCGTGGAAGTCGCGGTAGGCGGCGCCCGGCTTCACGGCGGCCATGCCCGCCTCCTGGGCCTCGTACACCGCGTCGTAGACCTTGCGCTGGAGCGGCGTGAAGGTGCCGTTGATCGGGAGGGTGCGGGTGACGTCGGCGGTGTAGAGGGTGTGGGTCTCCACGCCGGCGTCGAGCAGGAGGAGGTCGCCGGGGCGTACCGGGCCGTCGTTGTCCGTCCAGTGCATGATCGTGGCGTGCTCGCCCGCCGCGCAGATCGAGCCGTAGCCGACGGCGTTGCCCTCCAGCCGGGCGCGGCGGAAGAAGGTGCCCTCGATCCAGCGCTCGGACGAGGCGACCGCGCGGGAGAGCTCACCGATCACGTCGGTGAATCCGCGCACGGTGGAGTCGACGGCCTTGCGGAGCTCGGTGATCTCCCAGGCGTCCTTGACGAGGCGGAGGTCGCTGAGCGCCTCCTCCAGTTCGTCGTCGCGCTCCTCGTCGGTGGTGACGGCGTCCTCCAGGGACGGGTCGACACCGCGGACGATCCGGGTCGGCGCGCCGGAGCCGGCGGCGAGCGTGTCGGCGGCCGTGCGGACATCGCGGCAGGGCAGGCCGAGGACCTGCTCCGACTCCGCGAGCGAGCGGCGGCGGCCCATCCACAGCTCCGCCGTGGGCCCGGTCCAGAACTCGTCGTTGTCCCGGCTGTCGCGGGGCAGCTGGAAGCAGTAGGCGTCGTGGCCGCCGTCCGCCCGGGGTTCGAGGACGAGGGCGCCGTCCCGGGCCCGGTCGCCGGTCATGTGCACGTAGGCGGTGTAGGGCCGGAACGCGTAGCCGTCGTCGTTCGACCGGACCTTGAGGTTGCCCGACGGGATCACGAGGCGTTCGCCCGGGAAGCGCGCGGAGAGCGCGGCGCGGCGGGCGGCCGCGTACGGGGCCTGCTCGTCGGGCTGGAGGCCGTGCCGCTCGGTGTCGGCCCAGCCGGTCCGCATCAGCGCGGACAGTTCCTCGGAGATACCTGCGTAGAGACGGTTCTTCCGGCCTTTCGCCACGTCGTACTCCTTCTTCTGGTGGGTTCCTCGGTGGCGAGGGGCGTACCCCGCCGGTTGCGGCCCGGGTGCCCTCGCTGCCACCGGTCGGCGGCACCCGGACGGTATCCCGCACGGTGGGCGCGCGGGGCCAAGGAGTGCCAGTGGCACAGATCGGCCATACCGGGATGGGGACCGTTGGACAATGGGGGCATGACGAACGAGAGACTCCGTGCCGCCCTGCGGCTCCTGGGGCTCGGCCGGCCGGCGGCCGACGTCTATCTGGCGCTGCTCGATCTGGCCCCCGCGCCGCTGCCCGCCGTCGGCGCGGCGGCCGGTCTGGCGGGGCCGGAGCTCGACGCGGCGTACGGGGCGCTGGTCGACGCCGGTCTGGCCAGTGCCGCGGGGGACGGCGAGGACGTGGTGGCCCCGGTGCCGCCGGCCGCGGGCCTGGAGATCCTGGCCCGGCACCGGGCGAGCGAGGTCGAGGCGTCGCGGATCGCGGTCGGGGGCGCGTTCGACTCGTTCCGGCGGCAGCGGCTGGCGGCGTACAACGACCATCTCGTCGAGGTCGTCACCGGCGACGCCGTCGGCCCCAGGATCCGCCGGGCCTGGGCGAGCGCCCGCGAGCAGATCCGGCAGTTCGAGTCACCGCCGTACTTCCCGCTGCCGGGCGCCACGGACGACGCGCTGGCCACCCTGGCCCGCGGGGTGACGCAGCGCGTCGTGTACTCGCGGGAGTCGCTGGAGCACCCGGGCCATCTGAGGGACGTCATCGAACCGTGCGTCAACGCCGGTGAGCAGGCCCGGGTGCTGCCGTCCGTGCCGGTCAAGCTGGTGGTCATCGACGACGCGTACGCGCTGGTGTCGCTGTCGATCAAGGAGGCCGACGTGCACAACACCATGCTGGTGGTGCAGCCGTGCGGACTGCTCTCTGCGCTCATCGCGCTGTTCGAGCAGTCCTGGCAGAACGCCCTGCCCTTCCACGGTCGCACCACCCGCCCCGGCGGCCTGCCCCCCGCCGACCGCCGCCTGCTGTGGCTCCTGGCGGGCGGCGCGAGCGACGAGTCCATCAGCCGCGAACTGGGCATCAGCCGCCGCACCCTGTTCCGCCGCCTCCAGATCCTGATGGCCCGCCTCGGCGCCGCGAACCGCTTCCAGCTGGCCCTGCAGGCGCAGCGCAGCGGGTGGCTGTGAGGGGCCGGGCCGCTCTAGATGCCTGATCGCAACTCGGCGGCCGACTTCACCAACCCGTCGCGTTCCAGTCGGTCCAGGACATCGCCAGGTGCTCCGGGGGGATTGCGCCAGCTGTCCGCGATCTGCTGGATACAGGCGAAAACCCGGCCACGGTCGAGGTCCAACTGGGCGCGCACGAAATCGTCCGGATGAATCGCGTCAATGCCCCAGGGTTCCAGCGCCTCCGCCGGAAAGTCCTTGAGGTTCCGCGTGACGATCAACTGAGCACCGGCCCTGACAGCTGCCGCGAGAACATGCCGATCGTCGGGATCCGGGACCTCGCACACCGGCTCCAGTCTCCCGAAATCCACCACCAGGCAGTCCCGAACGGCACGCTTCATGAGGTCGCGTGTCCGGACCAACTTCTCCGTCCGCAGGTCCGGGCGGTTCTTGGCGAGGTTGTCGAAGACCTCGTCAAGGATCCGCTCACTCCACTTGGCCTGCACGAGTCCTGCTGCGCCTATCCGAATCAGAAGATCACGCAAGGTGCTGGGATACAGGACACACGCGTCGTACACAACCGTGAACGGCATCGGTCAGATCAGTCCCATGTCCTGGTTGAGCACCGTCAGTTCGTCGGCAGCCTGCCTGCGCCGACGGTCGTCGGCGCGCTGATACGCCATGAGGGAGTGGGCCTTGACTCTCCGATGCGTCCCGACCTTGCGAAACTCGATCTCTCCCGCTTCCAGGAGACCGATCAGGAAGGGGCGCGACACATTGAGCATGTCCGCCGCCTGCTGCGTGGTCAGTTCGGCATGATCGGGCACGATCGACACTGCCCGCCCAGCCGCCATGTGCCCGAGGATCGCGGCGAACATCTCGAACGCCTCGCGCGGGATCTCCACCGTGTCGGCCTCGATGAGCACCGGAATGTCATCGCTCACGCCGGAGTGCCGGGACAGTGCATCACGCACGGCGTCGACTGCCCTGCTCGCCGATTCAACGCTTTCGCGGCGGGGCTCCTGAGCACTGGAAACCTTTATGGACATGCCCCTCAGCTCCTCACGTCACACCTGAGTGCCAGTATCCGCAATATTCGAATCCTTCGCAACATCTGAAGCAGGTGCGGCGCTGAGCGGGCTCGGCATCCCTCGACCCCTGCTCTGCGACCGCCGCCCGTATACGCATGTGCGATGACCGGCCGACTCCCCCCTGAACGAACAGCTCGCCGCGCTCAAGGCGGCGCCCTCCCGCAACGACGACTGCGGACCGCCTCTTCCCGACCGTGTGGAACGTCGCGAAGGGCCGCACTCCCTCGCACCGGATCAGGGACTACGACGTCAACCTCGTCGTGCGCCCGAATCCGGTGCTCGCCCCGTGAGAGGCGTACGAGGCGAAGTCAGCCCGCTGGCGGCAGGTGTGGCCCGAGCCGACCGTGCTCGACTGGCCCACCACCTGATCGTGCCCGCCCGGCCCGCGCCCTGACCGTGCGTGCGGGGGCTCAGCCCGTCGCGCCCAGGATCACCAGCAGGATCGCGCCCACGGCTGCCGGGGCGAGGACCTCGTACGCCCAGCGCACCGATGCGGTGACGTCGCCGGCGACGGGCTTGTCGCCCGCCCGTTCGGCCAGCTCCCGCAGGTCCACCACGGTCTGGTCGGCGCCCGCGGTCAGCGACCTGGTGGCCTGGACGTCGGCGGTCACCGAGGTCCGGCCGTACGGGTCGTCCGTCGCCTGGCGGGTCTGGCGGCGGGCGGCCTTCTTGCGCTGCCGCAGCGAGACGGGGACCGCCCAGAGCTGGTACTTGGCGCCTTCCCGGGTGAACAGTTCGCTGGAGTAGCCGGCCCGCACGTTCGCGACGTCGGTCCACGGCAGCGTGATCGTGCGGAACGGGTTGCGGATCCGGATGCGCCGGTCGTTGGCGAACACCACGGGGCGCAGGGTGAAGGCGACCACCAGGGGGACCACGGTGAGCAGCCCGGCCAGCGCCAGCCACGGCACCCGGGCCTCGCCCCGGACCGCGGCGTCCACTCCGAGCCAGAGGATGAGCAGGAGCAGCAGGGCGCCCCCGACCAGCCCGGCGGGCGACCGGAAGGTCCGGTCGGCGTAGGTGGGCTCTGCGGGAGGCTTGGGGCTCGTCATGAGCCCGATTCTGCCTGACAGGCGCGAGCGGTGCGGGGGCGGCTTCCCGACCGCCGGGCGCCCCGGGCCCGCGGGGCCGGGCGATACCCGAACGGCATGGGCCCCTGTACAGGCCGCTACGCGCGTAGATATGCTCATCTGGTGACCATGCCCACCACTGCTCCAGCATTCGCCGACGCGACGGCGTCCGACAGTGCGCTGCGCCGCTTCCTGCACGGGCTGCCCGGCGTCGACGCCGTCGGCCTCGAAGCGCGCGCCGCCTCACTCGGAACCCGTTCGGTCAAGACGACGGCCAAGGCGTACGCCATCGACCTCGCCATTTCGATGATCGACCTGACGACGCTGGAAGGCGCGGACACCCCGGGCAAGGTCCGGGCGCTCGCCGCCAAGGCCGTCCACCCCGACCCCACCGACCGCACCGCCCCCCGCACCGCCGCCGTCTGTGTGTACCCGGACATGGCGGCGACCGCCGTCGCCGCCCTGGCCGGTTCCGGCGTGAAGGTGGCGTCCGTCGCGACGGCCTTCCCGGCAGGCCGGGCCGCGCTCGGCGTGAAGCTCGCAGACGTCCGTGACGCCGTGGCCGCCGGGGCCGACGAGATCGACATGGTGATCGACCGGGGCGCCTTCCTCTCCGGCCGGTACCTGAAGGTGTACGAGGAGATCCTCGCCGTGAAGGCCGAGTGCGGCTCGGCCCGGCTGAAGGTGATCTTCGAGACCGGCGAGCTGTCCACGTACGACAACATCCGGCGGGCCTCCTGGCTCGGGATGCTGGCCGGCGCGGACTTCATCAAGACGTCGACCGGCAAGGTCGGGGTCAACGCCACCCCCGCGAACACCCTGCTGATGCTGGAGGCGGTGCGCGACTTCCGGGCGCAGACCGGCGTCCAGATCGGCGTGAAGCCGGCCGGCGGCATCCGCACCTCCAAGGACGCGGTCAAGTTCCTGGTCCTGGTGAACGAGACGGCGGGCGAGGACTGGCTGGACAACCACTGGTTCCGCTTCGGCGCCTCCAGCCTGCTGAACGACCTGCTGATGCAGCGCCAGAAGCTCAGCACCGGCCGCTACTCCGGCCCCGATTACGTGACGGTGGACTGATACCCCATGGCATCCGCATTCGAGTACGCACCGGCGCCGGAGTCCCGTTCCGTCGTCGACATCGCCCCCTCGTACGGCCTGTTCATCGACGGCGAGTTCACCGACGCCGCCGACGGCCAGGTCTTCAAGACCGTCAGCCCGTCGTCCGAGGAGGTCCTCTCCGAGGTCGCGCGGGCCGGCGCAGAGGACGTGGACCGGGCCGTCAAGGCGGCCCGCAGGGCGTTCGAGAAGTGGTCGGCGCTGCCCGGCTCCGAGCGCGCCAAGTACCTGTTCCGGATCGCCCGGATCATCCAGGAGCGCAGCCGCGAGCTGGCCGTCCTGGAGACCCTGGACAACGGCAAGCCGATCAAGGAGACCCGCGACGCGGACCTCCCGCTGGTCGCCGCGCACTTCTTCTACTACGCGGGCTGGGCCGACAAGCTGGACCACGCGGGGTTCGGCCGGAGGACGGCAGACGGGCACGCCGGGGCGAACCCGCGCCCGCTCGGCGTCGCCGGGCAGATCATCCCGTGGAACTTCCCGCTCCTGATGCTCGCGTGGAAGATCGCCCCGGCGCTCGCCACCGGCAACACGGTGGTGCTGAAGCCCGCGGAGACGACCCCGCTCTCCGCGCTGTTCTTCGCGGACATCTGCCGCCAGGCCGGGCTGCCCAAGGGCGTCGTCAACATCCTCACCGGCTACGGGGACGCGGGCCAGGCGCTCGTCGAGCACGGGGACGTGAACAAGGTCGCCTTCACCGGCTCGACCGCCGTCGGCAAGGCCATCGCCCGCAGCCTCGCGGGTACCGGCAAGAGGGCCACCCTGGAGCTGGGCGGCAAGGGCGCCAACATCGTCTTCGACGACGCCCCGATCGACCAGGCCGTCGAGGGCATCGTCACCGGCATCTTCTTCAACCAGGGCCAGGTCTGCTGCGCGGGCTCGCGGCTCCTCGTCCAGGAGTCGGTCCAGGACGAGGTGCTGGACGCCCTCAAGCGCCGGCTGGCCACGCTGCGGCTGGGCGACCCGCTGGACAAGAACACCGACATCGGCGCGATCAACTCCGCGGAGCAGCTGGCCCGGATCACCGCGCTCGTCGAGACCGGCGAGGCCGAGGGCGCGAAGCGCTGGTCCGCGCCCTGCGAACTCCCCTCCTCCGGCTACTGGTTCGCGCCGACGCTGTTCACCGACGTCACCCAGGCGCACACCGTCGCACGGGACGAGATCTTCGGCCCGGTGCTGTCCGTGCTGTCGTTCCGTACACCGGACGAGGCGGTCGCCAAGGCCAACAACAGCCAGTACGGCCTCTCGGCCGGCATCTGGACGGAGAAGGGCTCCCGCATCCTCGCGGTGGCGAACAAGCTCCGGGCGGGCGTCGTCTGGGCCAACACGTTCAACAAGTTCGACCCGACCTCGCCGTTCGGCGGCTACAAGGAGTCGGGCTTCGGCCGCGAGGGCGGCCGTCACGGTCTGGAGGCCTACCTCGATGTCTGACGGACGACTGAGTGTCTTCAAGACCTACAAGCTGTACGTCGGGGGCAAGTTCCCCCGCTCCGAGAGCGGCCGGGTGTACGAGGTGACGGACTCCAAGGGCAGGTGGCTGGCCAACGCGCCGCAGTCGTCCCGCAAGGACGCCCGCGACGCGGTCGTCGCCGCGCGCAAGGCGTTCGGCGGCTGGTCGGGCGCGACCGCGTACAACCGCGGCCAGGTCCTCTACCGCGTCGCGGAGATGCTGGAGGGCCGCCGGGAGCAGTTCGTCCGGGAGGTGGCGGAGGCCGAGGGGCTCTCCAAGTCCAAGGCCGCCGCCGTGGTGGACGCGGCGGTGGACCGCTGGGTCTGGTACGCGGGCTGGACGGACAAGATCGCCCAGGTCATGGGCGGGGCGAACCCGGTCGCGGGCCCCTTCTTCAACCTCTCCACGCCCGAGCCGACCGGTGTGGTGACGGTCCTGGCCCCGCAGGAGTCGTCGTTCCTGGGCCTGGTCTCGGTGGTGGCCCCGGTGATCGCCGCGGGCAACACCGCGGTCGTCATCGCCTCCGCGGACGCCCCGCTGCCCGCCCTGTCGCTGGGCGAGGTGCTGGCCACCTCCGATCTGCCGGGCGGAGTCGTCAACATCCTGTCCGGGAAGACGGCGGAGATCGCCGCGCCGCTCGCCTCCCACCAGGACGTGAACGGCATCGACCTCACGGGTGCCGACGCGGAGCTGGCCAAGGAGCTGGAGATCGCGGCGGCCGACAACCTGAAGCGCGTCCTGCGCCCGCCCGCGCCGGGTGCCGACTGGTCGGCCGACCCCGGCACGCACCGGCTCACCGCGTTCCTGGAGATCAAGACGGTCTGGCACCCGACGGGGGCGCTGGGCGTGTCGGGCTCCTCGTACTGACACGCACGAGTGCGGCCCGTCCCCGGTCTCCCCGGAGCGCGGGCCGCCTCAGGGTCAGCTGTGCAGCAGCCCCGTGATCTGCCCCACCACGGGCAGGTCCTTCAGCGCGCCGCCGCTGGTCAGCGGGTCGGTGACCAGGGCCGTGGAGAGCGGCTTGAAGTCGGCGACCTGCGTGCCCACCGCGTTGTCCAGCGGGTCCGTGCCGGTGCCCGCGAGCGGGTCGAGCCGCAGATGCGTGACGGGGGCGATGCTGTTGTCGAGCGCGGGGCCGAGCGCCCCGGTCAGCGCTCCGCCGGCGGCGTGCGTGGCCGCACCCAGGCCGCTGCTGCCGCTGTCGCTGCCGGTCACCGGTGCGGCGGGCAGCGGCGCCGCCTGGGCCGCCGCGCCCCCCGCGCCGAGAGCGGCTCCCACCGCGGTGACGGTCAGCCCCGCCCGCAGCAGAGCGCGGCGCGGGGACTTGGAAAGTGCGTGACGTGCCATGGATTTCCCACCTGATCGGGCCGATCGAACCATCGATCGAGTAATCGTCTGGGCGCACAGCGTAGTTGAGGTGTGATGCTCGATACCAACAAGACCTCCGGGGGGTCCCCTGTGCGGGTCAATGCCTCACACTCATGTCCTGTGAGTTCCCATGCGCTTTCGACCCGCGTCGTCCTCCTGGCGGGCCCCTCCGGCTCCGGCAAGTCCTCCCTCGCCGCCCTCAGCGGTCTTCCGGTGCTTCGGCTGGACGACTTCTACAAGGAGGCCGACGACCCCACGCTGCCGCTCGTCCCCGGCAGTGCGGACATCGACTGGGACTCCGCGCAGTCCTGGGACGCCGACGCGGCGGTCGCCGCGATCACCGCGCTGTGCCGCACCGGTCGCACCGACGTGCCGCTGTACGACATCGCCACCAGCTCCCGGACCGGGCACGAGGTGCTCCACATCGAGCGCACCCCGCTCTTCGTGGCCGAGGGAATCTTCGCCGCCGACATCGTGGAGCGGTGCCGGTCGCTCGGAGTGCTCGCGGACGCCCTGTGCCTGCGCGGCCGTCCGTCGACGACGTTCCGCCGGCGACTGCTGCGGGACCTGCGCGAGGGCCGCAAGTCCGTGCCCTTCCTGCTGCGGCGGGGCTGGCGGCTGATGCGCTCCGAGCGGCGCATCGTGGCACGCCAGGCCGAACTGGGCGCGTACCCCTGCAACAAGCCCGAAGCCCTGGGCCGCCTGGCCGCAGCGGCGGCGGGCCGCTGCCGGACGCCCGCCGTTTCGAGCCCCTCCGGCGATTGAGGAGCGGGGGTCCGGGGAGAGCGCCCCGAAACGGTCCGGAGCGGCAGCGCCCCCGGAACGCGCCGCGGGGCCGGACAGGACCCCCCGGCCCGTCCGACCCCACGACTTCCCCCGTGCGCCGCCGCCTCCCCCGAAGCGGCGACCCCGTTTCCCCCGTTTCCCCGTGTCCCCCGTATCCCCGTTTCCCCCGTCGCCTCAGGCCACCAGCTCGCCGAAGGACTCCTGCTCGTCACGGCCGAAGCTGAGGACCTCGTCCTCGCGCAGCCGGCGGAGCGACCGCCAGATGCTGGACTTCACCGTGCCGACACTGATGTCGAGGATGGACGCGATCTCCGGGTCCGTACGGCCCTCGTAGTAGCGCAGGACCAGCATCGTGCGCTGGAGCTCCGGCAGCCGCGCCAGCGCCTGCCAGAGCACGGCGCGCAGCTCCGTACCACGCATCGCGTCCGTGTCGCCCGCCGTCTCCGGCAGCTCCTCGGTCGGGTATTCGTTCAGCTTGCGCCTGCGCCAGGCGCTGATGTGCAGATTGGTCATCGTGCGGCGCAGATAGCCGCCGACCGCCGCCTTGTCACTGATCCGGTCCCACGCCCGGTACGTGGAGAAGAGCGCGCTCTGGAGCAGGTCCTCGGCCTCGAACCGGTCGCCGGTCAGGTGGTAGGCGGTGGCGTACAGGGAGGCGCGGCGTTCCTTGACGTAGGCCGTGAACACCGCTTCGGCGTCCGCGTCCCGCGCCGGGGCCTGCCGCTCTCCCGTGGCCTCCCCGTACGTGCTTCCCCCGTTGTTTCCCCCGTTGCTCCCGCCCGTTGAGGCGGGTGCGTCCACCACCGTCATGTACGACGAGTGCTGGCGCCCAGCGCCGCGAACGCACCCCCGCCCGTTCAATGCGGCGCCGGACTTCTCGGTGGTCCGCCCGACGTCGTGGAGACGCGTGACAACTGCGCTTGCGGTGATGCTGTGAGTTGCGTTCATCTCGCGCCCCCCGTCGGTGGAGTCCGTCCGTTCCTTGTGTCAACGAGCTTGCCGGGGCAGTTTCATGGCACTGTCCCCCGACTGTCACAGGCCTGTCACAGCGGCCGGAGCGGACCCGATCCGGGGGTGCCCGGCGCATAAGAGGGGACCAACTGTCGAACTAGGGCTCCCCCATGGGTCAGAATGACCAGCGTGCCTTTCCTGTTGCTGATCGAGGACGACGACGCCATCCGCACGGCCCTCGAACTCTCGCTGTCACGCCAGGGCCACCGTGTGGCCACCGCGGCGACGGGAGAGGACGGCCTCAACCTGCTGCGAGAGCAGCGGCCCGACCTGGTCGTGCTGGATGTGATGCTGCCCGGTATCGATGGATTCGAGGTGTGCCGGCGCATCCGGCGCACCGACCAGCTGCCGATCATTCTGCTGACCGCGCGCAGCGACGACATCGACGTCGTGGTGGGTCTGGAGTCCGGTGCCGACGACTATGTGGTGAAACCCGTGCAGGGCCGGGTGCTCGACGCCCGGATCCGCGCGGTGCTGCGCCGGGGCGAGCGCGAGTCCACGGACTCCGCGACGTTCGGGAACGTGGTGATCGACCGGTCAGCGATGACCGTCACCAAGAACGGGGAGGATCTTCAGCTCACGCCGACCGAGCTGCGTCTCCTGCTCGAACTGAGCCGCCGCCCCGGCCAGGCCCTGTCCCGGCAGCAGCTGCTGCGCCTGGTCTGGGAGCACGACTACCTCGGTGACTCCCGGCTGGTGGACGCGTGCGTCCAGCGGCTGCGCGCGAAGGTGGAGGACGTGCCGTCCTCACCGACCCTGATCCGTACCGTGCGGGGCGTCGGGTACCGGCTGGACTCGCCGCAGTGAGCACGGCTGTGCGGCGGGGCCTGCTCGCCGGGCTCCGCTGGACCAGCCTGCGGCTCCGGCTCGTCGTCGTGTTCGCGCTGGTGGCGCTGACCGCCGCGGTGTCCGCGTCCGGGATCGCGTACTGGCTGAACCGCGAGGCGGTGCTGACCCGTACCCAGGACTCGGCGCTCGGGGACTTCCGCCAGGAGATGCAGAACCGGGCGGCCTCGCTGCCGCCCCGTCCCACCAAGGACGATCTGGAGCAGGCCGCCGCGCAGATGGCGAGCAGCAGCCCCGGTTACAGCGTGCTGCTGATCGACGAGCGCGACCCGGGCAAGCCGATCGTCGGCACCTCCGACGTGGACACCTTCACCCGGGACAACGTGCCGCAGTCGCTGCAGAAGCAGGTCGCCAAGAAGCAGCCGGTCAAGGCGGGCAACAAGTACCAGTACCACCTGTTCTGGCAGCGGACCTCGATCCGCGGCACCCCGTACCTGGTCGGCGGTACGAAGATCATCGGCGGTGGCCCGACCGGGTACATGCTCAAGTCGCTCGACCAGGAGCGGCAGGATCTGAACTCCCTCGCCTGGTCGTTGGGGATCGCCACCGCGCTCGCCCTCGTCGGCTCCGCGCTGCTCGCGCAGGCCGCCGCGACGACCGTGCTGCGTCCCGTACAGCGGCTCGGTGACGCCGCCCGCAAGCTGGGCGAGGGCAAGCTCGACACCCGGCTCACGGTGTCCGGCACCGATGAACTGGCGGATCTCTCGCGGACGTTCAACAGAACGGCGAGCTCGCTGGAGAAGAAGGTCGCGGACATGACCGCGCGGGAGGAGTCCAGCCGCCGCTTCGTCGCCGACATGTCGCACGAGCTGCGCACCCCGCTCACCGCGATCACCGCGGTGGCCGAGGTGCTGGAGGACGAGGCCGACAGCCTCGACCCGATGATCGCGCCGGCCGTGCACCTGGTGGTCAGCGAGACCCGGCGGCTCAACGACCTGGTGGAGAACCTGATGGAGGTCACCCGCTTCGACGCGGGCACGGCCCGGCTGGTCCTGGACACCGTGGACGTGGCCGACCAGGTGACGGCCTGCATAGACGTGCGGGCCTGGCTGGACGCGGTGGATCTGGACGCCGAGCGCGGCATGATGGTCCGCCTCGACCCGCGCCGGCTCGACGTGATCCTGGCGAACCTGATCGGCAACGCCCTGAAGCACGGCGGTTCGCCGGTCCGGGTCACGGTACGGACCGAGGGCGACGAGCTGGTCATCAAGGTCCGCGACCACGGCCCCGGCATCCCCGAGGACGTACTGCCCCACGTCTTCGACCGCTTCTACAAGGCCAGCGCCTCCCGGCCGCGTTCCGAGGGCAGCGGTCTCGGCCTGTCGATCGCCATGGAGAACGCGCACATCCACGGCGGCGACATCACCGCCACGAACTCGCCGGACGGCGACGGCGCCGTGTTCGTACTGCGCCTGCCGCGCGACGCGGAGGCGCTGAACCGCACCGCGGAGGACGAAGACGCGGAGACCACGGACCAGGAGGACGACGCGACGTGATGCCCTGCGAACGCCGGGGCCGGCGCCCCGTCGCGGCGGTGGCCGCGGCCGTGCTCTGCGCGGTACTGGCCGCGGGCTGCGGGATCAGGACGACCTCGGTTCCGGTGGACGCCGGGCCCGCGCCGTCCCGGGTGCCGTGCGAGATACCCGCGCAGGACGGCGGCGCCCGGCCGGGGCAGAGCGTCGCCGCGGACATCTACCTGGTCTGCAACTCACAGCTGGTCGCGGTCGGCCGCACGGTCACGGCCCAGGAGGCGAAGGCCGGCCGGCTCACGCTCGCCACCGCCCTCCTGGACGAGCTGCGCGCGGAGCCCCCGGCCCCCGAACGCCAGGCGGGCTTCGCCACGGACGTCCCGTCGTCGCTGCGGGTCGGCGACCCCCGCGCGGGCGACCCGAAGGACGCGCTGCGGCTCAGCGAGCAGCCGGAGGACCTGACGGCAGAGGCGCTGGCCCAGATCGTCTGTACGTACGCGGAGAGCGAAGCGCTCGTCCAGGGCGGCACGGTGCTGCTCGGCGGCCCGGGGGCGTACGCGCCGCGCGGCTATCTGTGCACCGCGGAGACGAAGGCCAGGCCCAAGGCCGTACCGACGCTGGGCGCGGTCCGGCTGCCCTGAGCGCGGTCCGGCTGCCCTGAGCGCGCCGCCTTGACCTGCCGCACGGTGAGCCATGTCTCCCCCGCGGGAGCGGAACCGATCCCGCCGCCGCCCGCGTCTTGGGGAACGTGCGTCAAGGTTCGGACGGCCAAGCCGTCATCCGCTTCCGCGCGGCCGGAGTGTCACTCCTCCTCGCGCATCTGCTGCTCGTCGGGTGGCTGACTCTCCGCCCGCTGGACGTGCCGTGGATGACCGCCGCCAACCTCCAGCCGTTCGCCGGTATCAAGGCGGACCTGACTCTGGGCCCGGTGACCGCCACCCGTCGGATCGGCGGGGACCTGCTGCTCCTGGCGCCGCTGGGCGTACTGCTCCCGATGGCCGGCGGCCGGCTCCTCGTCTCGCCGTGGGCCTCGCTCGCCCGTACCGTCGCGGCCGGGGCGCTGATCTCACTGGCCATCGAGCTGGGCCAGACCGGGGTGCCCGGCCAGGTCGTCGACGTCGACTCGCTGATCCTGAACACCGTCGGTGTGGCACTCGCCCACGCGCTGTTCGTCCCCGCGTGCCGGTCCCGGCTGCGCCGCCGCGCGCGGCTCCGGATCCGGGTGGTGGCCCCGGTCGGCCGTGAGGTCCCTCAGGGGTCGACCCCGACGATTTCCGGGGTCGGCATCGCCCCGTAGAGCGATGCCCCGCCCCCGTCGTACGAGCCATCCTGGATACGTCGGGAGCGGACAGGCCGCTTCCGGCACGGGGAGCGCGACAGGCCGCTCCCTCCAGCAACGGTTCGCGAAGGAGCTCACCATGGCCGCACTTGCCCGCCCCCGTGACGGACGCATGATCGGTGGAGTGTGCGCGGCGCTGGCCCGGCGCTTCGGCACCTCCGCGGGGACCATGCGCGTCATCTTCCTCGTCTCATGCCTGCTGCCGGGCCCGCAGTTCCTGCTCTACCTGGCGCTGTGGGTGCTCCTCCCCCAGGAGCGCTCGTCGTCGTCCGCCGCGGCCTGGTAGCCCCCGTACACACGCCTGTGGGCGGGCACCCCGGCCGGGGTGCCCGCCCACAGGCGTGTGCGATGCGGGTCAGCGGCCGAGCGGCACGCCGTTGAGGTTCAGGCCGCCGGTCTTCAGGCCACCGGTGGGGAGGCCGCCGAGGAGGCCCTTGGCGGGGGCGGTGACGTCCTTGACGGCCTTGGCCTGGCCGGTGCCCAGGAGCTGCGTGGCGGTGTCCTCGACCGGCAGCGTCGAGGTGGCGTTGGCCAGAGAGCCGACGACGGGCAGGGCGCCGGTCGCGGTGTCGAGCGGCAGCGCGGTGGCCGACGCGGTACCGGCGGCGGCAGCGGCGAACGCGGCACCGAGAACGGCGACGCCGAGAGTCCTGGCAGCAGACTGCTTCATGTGAATTTCATCCTTGGGGAAGGGGATGTGAGCGGCTCTGCAACGTAGCCAGTTCCGAGCCTTTCCCGCAAACATCGAAAACACGCGAAAACGGCCGGGATTCACATCCCGGCCGTTTGTCGCGGAGCGTCCGTTCAGCCGGCCACGGAGGTGGAGACGCTGGTCGCGGCGGTCTGCTCGAAGAGCCATTCGGACTTCAGCTCGGCGTATCCGGGCTTGATGACGTCATTGATCATCGCCAGACGTTCATCGAAAGGAATGAATGCTGATTTCATCGCATTGACTGTGAACCACTGCATGTCGTCGAGCGTGTATCCGAAGGTCTCGATCAGCTTCTCGAATTCCTGGCTCATGCTGGTGCCGCTCATAAGCCTGTTGTCCGTGTTGACCGTGGCCCGGAAGTGCAGCTTGCGCAGCAGCCCGATCGGGTGCTCGGCGTACGAGGCGGCGGCGCCGGTCTGCAGGTTGGAGGTCGGGCAGAGCTCCAGCGGGATGCGCTTGTCCCGTACGTAGGAGGCGAGGCGGCCCAGCTTCACGCCGCCGTCCTCCGCGACCTCGATGTCGTCGATGATGCGGACGCCGTGGCCGAGCCGGTCGGCGCCGCACCACTGGATGGCCTGCCAGATCGACGGCAGCCCGAAGGCCTCGCCCGCGTGGATGGTGAAGTGGTTGTTCTCCCGCTTGAGGAACTCGAAGGCGTCGAGGTGCCGGGTGGGCGGGAAGCCCGCCTCCGCACCGGCGATGTCGAAGCCGGCGACGCCCTGTTCCCGGTAGCGGTTGGCGAGTTCGGCGATCTCCAGCGAGCGGGCGGCGTGCCGCATGGCGGTGAGCAGGGCGCCGACCCTGATCCGGTTGCCGTCCCGGCGGGCTCGCGCCTCGCCCTCCCGGAAGCCCTCGTTGACCGCCTCGACGACCTCTTCGAGGCTCAGCCCGGCTTCCAGGTGCTGCTCGGGGGCGTAGCGGATCTCGGCGTACACGACCCCGTCGGCGGCCAGGTCCTCCGCGCACTCGGCGGCGACCCTGACGAGCGCGTCACGGGTCTGCATGACGGCGCAGGTGTGGGCGAACGTCTCCAGGTACCGCTCCAGCGAACCGGAGTCGGCGGCTTCCCGGAACCAGATGCCGAGCTTGTCGGGCTCGCTCTCCGGGAGTCCTTCGTATCCGGTCGCCGCGGCGAGGTCGACGATCGTCCCGGGGCGCAGACCGCCGTCGAGGTGGTCGTGGAGAAGGACCTTGGGCGCACGCCGGATCTGATCCTGGCCGGGCACATTGAGGGTCGGGCTCATCATTCACGCACTCTAGCGCCTACGCGCGTAGAGCACCGCTGTGCGGAGCTTGCCGATACGTAACGGTGACCGCGAATACGGGTGGCGTACACCTGTCCTTCTGAGACTGTTACGTCATGGCACAGCGCGCACTACCCCTGCCTGCTGCGAGGCTGGGACGGGCCGTCAGAACGGCCGGAGCACCTACCGAAGTCAGCGGCGTGGTCCTGCTGCTCCCGGACGGCGAGCCCGACTCGTACCGCCGCCCCTCCCCCGTCTCGTACGTCCGCCAGCTCCCGCTGGCCCGCGCCCTGGCCCGCGCGGCCCGGGACGACGGCCTCACCGCGCACGTCGTCCACTACCGCTGCCGGGGCTGGAACACGGCGGAGGCGCGGCTCGCGGCGGACGCCGAATGGGCGGTGGAGGAGGTGGTACGCCGCTACGGCGACGTCCCCGTCTGCCTGGCCGGCCACGGCATGGGCGGCCGCGCGGCCCTCCGCGCGGGCGGCCATCCGGCGGTGGGCGCGGTCCTCGCGCTGGCCCCCTGGCTGCCGGCGGAGCCGGACGCGGAGCCGGAGCCGGTGAAGCACCTGGTCGGGCGTCAGGTCCTGCTGGTGCACGGCACCACCGACGCCGGCGCCGACCCCGAGCTCTCCTTCCGCCTCGCGGAACGCGCCAAGAAGTCCAACCGCGACACCTGCCGCTTCGAGGTCCACTCGGACGGCCACGCCCTGCGCCAGCACCACAGCGAAGTGGCCGCCCTGGCGGCGGACTTCATCCGCGGCGCCCTCTTCGGCCACGCCTACGCCCGCCCGGTGGCCGACGCGCTGGCGGCTCCGCCACCGCTGGGGCTGCGGATGCCGCTGGCGGCGGGGTTCGGGAAGTCGCTGGGACACTGAGGGATCGAGCGGTTCGGGAGGGGCGGGCGGCATGAGTTTCCGGCTGGCGGCGTACGCCGTGTGTGTCGAGGACGGGCGGGTGCTGATCGCCCGTCACGTCTCCGCGGACGGCGAGAGCAACTGGACCCTTCCGGGCGGCGGCGTCGAGCACGGGGAGGACCCGTTCGACGCGGTGATCCGGGAGGTCGCGGAGGAGACCGGCTGCACGGCGGTGGTCGAGAGCCTGCTGGGGGTGGACTCACGGGTGATCTCCGCGGCCGAGGCACGGCACGGGATCAAGCACCAGAACGTCGGCGTCTTCTACCGGGTCCGCATCACCGGCGGCCGGCTGCGGCCCGAGCCGAACGGCGAGATCGCCGAGTCCGTCTGGACACCGTTCGCCGACGTCGCCGCCCTGCGCCGGTCCTCGCTCGTCGACGTCGGCCTCGCCCTCGCCCGCACCGGTCCCGCGACCGGCCACGTGGACCCCGTCCCGGTCGGCGGCCTGGTCCGGCACTGAGCGTGGTCCGGCACTGAGCGTGGTCCGATACTGAGCGTGGTCCGGTACTGAGCCACCCCGTGGGCCCTGCCCCACGGGGTGGGCCCCCGTGCGGTGTGGGTCCCGCGATTTGGGCCCGGGGGTGGGCCTTCGGGCACTGTCCGTGGGCCCCCGTGCCGTCGTTACGGTTCGAGTCCCGGCGGGTGTCCCGCCCCCCGGCGACCCGGGCGAGGGACGACGAGGTGACGCGTGGAACGCAGCGATCGGATACGCCGAGGCGTACGCACGAGCACGGGGCAGAGCGCGATCGAGTACCTGGCCGTACTGGGCATCGTCGTCGCGGTGGTCGGCTCGATCATGGCCGTCAGCATCGGCGGCGACGTCACCGGCTCCGCGCACGAGCAGATCTGCCGCATCGCGGCGACGACGGGCGGCAGCGGCGAATGCGGCGATGACAACGCTGTCAGCGGCGGCGGGACGGACTCCGGCGGCACCCCCTCCGCATCCCCCGATCCGGCCGGTGCCGCGGATTCTTCCGGCGCCACGGACGGTGCCACGGACGGCGGGCCCGACGACGAACCCGGCGCCAAGCCCTCCGACAAGCCCTCCGAAAAGCCCGATGAGAACAAGGGGAACGCGCTCCCCAGCCTGTGCTTCGAGCCGAGGGAACGCTCGTCGAACTCCTCGGTCTCCGTCCCCGGCAACGGCCCCGTCAGCACGGCCGCCGCCTGGGGGTACTCGTACCTCGTCAACTTCATCATCGACAAGATCAACAACGAGAAGAACAAGGAGAAACGGGTCAAGCAGGCGCTCGACGACCTCTCCTACTGCCTGCCCGACTACAACATCGTCATCGCGCAGCCGCACGAGGGAAACCTGCAGCAGATGGACGGCGCGGCGATGATCCAGACCGTCGAGATCAGCGGCACGACGTACCGCGTGTACGCCTTCAAGACCGGCACGTTCACCTGGGCGGACGACGCCGACCTCGGATGGAAGAACCGCGCGTTCAAGGGCGTGTTCGACGTCAGCGAGGACAAGCGCACGGTCACCTTCGGCGAACCGCCCCGCCCCAAGCGGAAGAAGGACTGGAAACCCGGTGACGAGGGCTGCCAGATCGAGGGCCGGGAGCCGCCCGACCGGAGCCGCTACTACGACACGTACTCCCCGCTGGACAACGAGGGTTCGGCCCAGGCGGTCCGGATGCTCGTGAACGACATGCGGCGCTGCTATCCGGATTACAACGTGGTCGCCATGCACTCGGAGCAGTCGTCGCACTGGGTCGACAAGCCGGACTCGTTCATCAACGAGAGCAGGTACCGGCTGAACTCCAACGAGTACCACGACGAGGAGACCGGCGACGACATCGCCTCGGGCCGCGCGGTGTTCGACGTCTACGTCTTCGACAAGGGCACGTTCAGCAACGACGGCGACGGCGGGTACACCAACTGGGCGTTCTACGGCGACTTCACCCGCGACGGCTCCGAGGCCGCCTTCGAACAGCCCGAACCCGCCGACCTGGACGCCGACTCGATCTCCACCGGATCGGAGTCGGTCGACTTCAACGACGGTGCCCCGAAGTACACCGACGGGACGTACCCCGGCACCGACTACGACGGCAAGGCGCCGGGCGACGACGCCGAGCTGAACCAGTCACTGATCGACGAGTACAGCCGCGCCTTCCCCGACACGAACATCATCGCGGTGAAGAACTTCAACGACCTCTCCTTCTCCGGCGTCTCGGGCCTCGAACACCTCGCGGTGGTGGACGGCGTCGACATCTTCTCGATCAAGAACGGCACGATCATCAACAACGGTGACGGCGGCTGGAAGAACTGGGGCTTCGCGGGCACGTACGACCGCGACGAGGACTCGAAGGAGGTGACGTTCAAGCGATAGCGCAGCCTGCGGCCACCGCCCGGTCGCTCCTCAGCCGGCCCGCCTGCCGGAACGGCCCGTTCAGGGTGGCTGGTCGCTTCCTTACGTTCGCGGCAGCTACCTGTCGAGCTGCCGGAGCTGCCGACGGGGAACGATGACGTGGCGAAGCTTGCGGGAATACGGGGTACGTTCGCGCGTATGCACCTCGCGGGCGGCGGGCCGAGGCTAGGTTCTTGTGCTTGCGGCACCACGGCCGCAATCCGATTGGAGGCCTGATGGACGTTTTGCCGGATTCTCTGAAGCTGGTGGAAAACTGCTACGAGACGCCGCAAACCCGCAGGTCGCGCAGTCTGCTCCCCGCGCGTGCGGGGATGGTCCCTCGGCGAACTTGAACGCAATGCCCTGTTGCAGCTGCTCCCCGCGCGTGCGGGGATGGTCCCCTGCGCCTCTGCCCGGGTGATCGGCACGCGCTCTGCTCCCCGCGCGTGCGGGGATGGTCCCCCGCTCGTTACGCCGTTGCAGACGGTGAGGTTCTGCTCCCCGCGCGTGCGGGGATGGTCCCGTCTTCGTGAGCTCGCCAGCCGCCTTGCCCTTCTGCTCCCCGCGCGTGCGGGGATGGTCCCGCTGGGGGTACATCTGGCACCGGCGCCGTTTTCTGCTCCCCGCGCGTGCGGGGATAGTCCCTCACCGGATGGGTTCGGTAGTTCCCGAGGCCACTGCTCCCGTCCCGTGCGGGGATGGTCCCGCACGGGACATGATGCTGGCCCGTCCCATCCCCTGCTCCCCGCGCGTGCGGGGATGGTCCCGGAGTGACCTGGTGGCCGACGGTCTCGATGCTCTGCTCCCCGCGCGTGCGGGGATGGTCCCTGGTTGTCCGACCCGGGATAGCCGTGCTTGGGCTGCTCCCCGCGCGTGCGGGGATGGTCCCCCCTACGTGCGGGCGGGATGGAACTGCCCCGGCTGCTCCCCGCGCGTGCGGGGATGGTCCCTGGTACGAGCCGCTCGACGCCGCCCCGTTCGTCTGCTCCCCGCGCGTGCGGGGATGGTCCCATCATCGTGGTTTCGAGGTACCACGTCTGCGCGCTGCTCCCCGCGCGTGCGGGGATGGTCCCGGATGAGCCGGACTCCCCGGGCCCCTGTGCCACGGCTCCCCGCAATAACGGGGGCGGCCCCAACTGCTGGCCAGAATCGTCCAGTCGGACTCTCCGCACCCCGCACCCGTCAGAACGACCCCGTACAGCCGAAGCACCCGCGCTCCGGCCGGTTGTGCACACCGCCCCGTCGCCGCACCGCGTCCGCGTCTGCCGCGCGCCCCCGGCTGTGGTCACCGGCTCCTGGCTCTCGCCGCGCCCCTCACTCCGGCAGCAGGTGCCCCCTTCGCGACAGCAGGAACTTCTTGAACGCCGCGACCGGCGGGGTGTCCGGGTGGCCGTCCAGCCAGGCCACGCCGATCTCCCGAGCGGCCCGCGGTGCCGTCACCGTCAGCTCCACGACCCCCGGGCGGGCCACCGCAGGAGGGGGCAGGAGGGCCACGCCCAGGCCGGCCGCCACCAGGCCGCGCAGGGTCTCCGCCTCCTCGCCCTCGAAGGCGACGCGGGGGACGAAGCCCGCCTCGGCGCAGAGGTCGTCCGTGATGCGGCGCAGGCCGTAGCCGGGTTCCAGGGTGACGAACGTTTCGTCGGCCGCCTCCGCCAGGCGGATGCGGCGGCGGGTGGCGAGGCGGTGGTCGTCGGGAACGACCAGGCGCAGGCGTTGTTCGTCCAGGCGTCGGGCCACCAGGTCCGGGGCGTCCGGGACGGGGGAGGTGAGACAGAGGTCGAGGCCGCCCGCGCGGAGGCGTTCGATCATGGCCTCGCCGTAGTTCTGGACGAGTTGGAAGCGCACCCTCGGGTGGTCCGCGCGGAAGGCGCGGATCAGGGCGGGGACGGTCTCCGAGCCCATCGTGTGCAGGAAGCCGAAGGCGACCTTGCCCGCGGTGGGGTCGGCGTCCGCCCGTACCGAGTCGGCGGCCTTCTCCACCTCCGCGAGGGCCCGCTCCGCCGAGCCGAGGAAGGTGCGGCCGGCCGGGGTGAGGGAGACCGTGCGGCCCTTGCGGGCGAACAGCGAGACCCCCAGGTCCTGTTCCAGACGGACCATGGCCCGGGAGAGCGTGGACTGCGGGACGCCCAGCTCCTGTGCGGCCCGCGTCACATGCTCGTGACGGGCCACCGCCTCGAAGTAGGCGAGGCGCGGCGCGAGGACCGCGCGGATGTCTTCTTCGTAACTGCTTGGTGACAGCCGAGGCTGTGAGCTGTACTGATGCGCCATGGGATTGATTATCAGGTGTTTGTGCATTGGACGCATGAACGGCGGGCGGCCTACGTTCTCTGCATGCCTCCCGCCAGTACCGGGGCGTCCACCATCATCGTGGCCGCCTCGACCCAGTCGTCCCCCGTAAGCCCCGTGACCGCCACCGCGGACCGGCTCGAACCCGGTGGGCCCGGCTACCGCCGGATGAGCTTCGCGCTCTTCGCCGCCGGTGTCGCGACCTTCGCACTCCTCTACTCCACCCAGGCGCTGCTGCCCGCCGTCTCCGCGTCCTTCGGCGCCACGGCCGGGCAGGCGAGCTGGACGGTCTCGGCGGCGACGGGTGCGCTGGCGCTGTTCGTGCTGCCGCTCAGCGCGCTGTCCGAGCGGTTCGGGCGGCGGCAGATGATGACCGCCTCGCTGACGGTGGCGGTCGTGGTCGGACTGTTCGTGCCGTTCGCGCCGTCGCTCGGCTGGCTGATCGCGCTGCGGGCCGTGCAGGGCGCCGCACTCGCCGGACTGCCCGCGTCCGCGATGGCGTACCTCGCGGAGGAGGTCCGGCCCAAGGCGCTGGTCGCCGCGATCGGACTGTTCGTGGCCGGCAACAGCATCGGCGGGATGAGCGGCCGCATCCTCACCGGCTGGGTCGCCCAGCTGTGGGGCTGGCGGGCCGCGCTCGGCTCCGTCGGTCTGCTGGCCGTCGCCTGCGCCGTCGTCTTCCACTTCATGATCCCCCGGGCCCGGCACTTCACCCCCGGTTCGCTGAACCCGAAGGCCCTCGCCAGGACCGTCGGCGGGCACCTCGCCGATCCGCTGCTGCGCCGGCTGTACGCGATCGGCGCGCTGTTCATGACGGTGTTCGGCGCGGTCTACACGGTGATCGGCTACCGGCTGGTGGAGGCGCCGTTCAACCTCCCGCAGGGTGTCGTCGGCTCGATCTTCCTCGTCTATCTGGTCGGTACGGTCTCGTCCGCCGCGGCCGGGAAGCTGGTGGCCCGGATGGGGCGCCGGGGTGCGCTCTACCTCGCCGTCTCCACCACCGCCGCCGGGCTGCTGCTCTCGCTGACCGACCAGCTGGCGGCGGTGCTGGGCGGGCTGGTCCTGATCACGGCGGGCTTCTTCGCCGGGCACGCGGTCGCCTCCTCGTCCGTCAGCCGTACGGCGACCAGGGGCCGGGCCCAGGCGTCGGCGCTCTACCAGTCGGCGTACTACCTCGGCTCCAGCGCGGGCGGCACGCTCGGCGCGGTCGCCTTCCACGCCGGCGGCTGGGCGGGCACGGTCACGCTGGGACTGCTCGCGGTGCTCGGCGTCGTCTCGATCACGCTGTACGGGACGCGGGCGGCCCGCGTCGAACAGCGCCGGTCCGCCGCGGTGCTGTCCGTCCAGAACTGAGCCGTACAGAACCGAGACATTCGGCGCACAACCAACCACTCCCCGACGCACGTCTAGCAGGCGGAAGCACCGCACTGCGTGCGAAGGGGAGTTGGCACATATGGGACTCAAAGGGAACATGAAGAGCATTCAGGGCATACGGGGTGTGCGGCCACGACGCGTACTCGCACTGTCCGTCGCGGGCCTGACCGCGATACCGGCATTCGTCCTCGGCACCGGCACAACCGCGCAGGCGGCATCCTGCACGGCGTCCAAGGGGCCGTACCAGAAGCAGGTGGAGAAGTATCTGCACCGGACCGTGGACGGCAAGCAGTCCGCCGCCGACTGCAAGGCGATCCGGTCGTTCCAGAGCACCTACGGGGTCACGCCCACCATCGGGTACGCCGGGCCGGTCACCTGGCGGACCATGCAGACGCTGACCGCCCAGAAGGCGGCCGGGAAGAACCCGAACAAGGCGAAGAAGTGCCCCACCAACAAGGGCCGCATCGCCTGCGTGGACCTGACCCGGCAGATCAGCTGGATCCAGGACGGGAGCAAGCTGAAGTTCGGCCCCGTACCGGTGCGGACCGGGCGGGACGGGTACGAGACCCGTACCGGGGCGAAGAAGATCTACTGGCGCCACATCAACCACGTGTCGTCGATCTACCACAGCGCGATGCCGTACTCCCAGTTCTTCGACGGCGGGGAGGCGTTCCACGCGGTGGGCGTGAAGATGTGGAACCCGCCGGGGTCGCACGGCTGCGTCAACATGCGCACCGCCGACGCGAAGTCATACTGGAAGCTGCTCAAGAACGGCGACGACGTCTTCGTGTACGGGCGCAAGCTCGGTACGTGACCGCTTTCCGCTCTTCACGCCCCCACTGTCAGTGCCCTGGGGTAGCTTCCGAAGTGCTGGAGTGAGCGGTGTCACGGCGCGACAGGGGTGGAGCGACGCAATGGGTGATCTGACGGCGACGGCGGGCGATGTCGACAGCCGCCTCGAAGGACACCGTACCGAGCTGACCGGGTACTGCTACCGGATGCTCGGTTCGGCCTTCGAGGCGGAGGACGCGGTCCAGGACACCCTGGTGCGCGCCTGGCGCAACTTCGACAAGTTCGAGGGGCGCTCCTCGCTGCGGTCCTGGTTGTACCGGATCGCGACGAACGTCTGTCTCGACATGCTGAACGCGGGCAACAAGCGGGCCAGGCCGGTGGATCTCTCCGGCCCGACGCCGCTCGCGCAGGCGGCGCTCAATCCACTGCCGGAGAACACCTGGCTGGAGCCGATGCCGGACGGGCGGATCCTGCCGTCCGTCGCGGACCCGGCGGAGGCGGCGGTGGCGCGCGAGTCCGTGCGGCTCGCGTTCGTCGCGGCGTTGCAGCATCTGCCGCCCAAACAGCGGGCCGTGCTCATCCTGCGCGAGGTGCTCGCGTGGAAGGCGAGCGAGGTCGCCGAGCTGCTCGACACCTCGGTCGCGTCGGTCAACAGCGCCCTCCAGCGGGCGCGGGCGACGCTCAACGAGCACCAGGGCACCGCGGCCGACGCCGCCGATCCGCTGGACGAGGAGCAGAGCAAGCTCCTGGAGCGGTACGTGGCGGCGTTCGAGGGCTACGACATGAAGGCGCTGACGGCGCTCCTCCATGAGGACGCCATCATGACGATGCCGCCGTTCGACCTCTGGCTCCAGGGGCACGACGACATCACCGGTTTCATGACCTCCATGGGGGCGTCCTGCGCCGACTCCCGGCTGGTGGCCATCTCCGCGAACGGCACTCCCGCCTTCGCGCACTACAAGCCGAACCCGGACGGGCCGGGGCTCGTGCCGTGGGCACTGCAGGTCATCGACATCTCGGACGGCGCGATCACCGCGATGCACTGCTTCCTGGACACGCCGCGCTGGTTCCCGCTGTTCGGACTGCCCGATCACCTCGATGCCGATGCGGCGTGAGCCGACGGCTCGGCCGGGCTGCGACGTACGGCCTGGTCGCGGCGTGGGCCGTGGTCGTGGGGGCCGGCTGGGGGCTCAGCCAGTGGCTCGGTGAGCCGGCCGCCACGTCCGGCCCCGGCCGCGTCGCGCCCCCGGTCTCCGACGCGGAGCCGGGGCCGCAGCCGGAGTTCGGGGACGGCGATCCCTGCGACCGGGCCCGGTCCGGGTCGGACGCCGGTCCAGCCGCGCCGTCCTCTCCGTCGCCGTCTCCGGGCGTCCCCACGAAGACGGTGAGCGCCGAGGCCCGGCTGTCCGTGGTCCAGTGCTCGACGGTGATCGTCAGGGACGGCTGGCGCGAGACGGACGAGTAGCCGGACGGCGGCCGTCAGATCTCCGTGATCACGCGGTCCAGGCGGTAGTCGGCGCCGACGGAGCCAGTGAGGCGGGCGGGGCGGGCGAGTAGTCGAACGGGAAGTCGCCGGGAAGGTGCATCCGCTCCGGCCGTCCGGCCCGCACCCGCACGTCAGCCGACCACCGTTCGAGAAGGCCCTCGCGAGCCGGGCGGTGCGGGTTGGTGGTCATGACGACGAGACGTTGTGGATGGCCTGGGCATCGGTGGCGTGGAGCCAGATCGCGGCACCGATGCCGGCCTGGGCGACGGATCTTGAGGACGATCCCGCAGTCGCCGGCGGGCACGCGCGACGGGAGCACGCGGGTGGCGCGGTCGCGTCAGGATGGGCCGAGTCCGGTGAACAAGGACCGGGCCACCACGTCGGCCCCCTCGGCGGGAGTCAGCTCCGGCATCTCGTGCGAGGCGAGGTTGGTGAGCTGCACGAGCAGGGAGCGGGCCCAGCGGTCCGGGAGCCCTGGGCGGATGAATCCCTCGCGCACCGCGCGGGCCATGAAGATGTCGAGCTGCTCGATCACCCGCCGGAGACGGGCAGCCGCCGCCTCTTCCTCCACTTGCTGCAGGTTCACCGGCCACCGCCTGCTGACGGTGATGATGCCCTCCGCGTATCGGTGCAGAGCCACCGCCACAGGCGCCTCTGCCAGTCGGGCGTCGGCAAGGACCTGCTCGCAGGCGTCGAGCTTGGCCGTGTGCACAGCGGCCATCAGTGCCTCGCGGGAGCTGAAGCGCCGGTAGACGGTACGCCGGTCAACGCCCGCGGCCGCGGCGATCGCCGCGATGCTCATGGCGGGATCCTGCGCCAGCAGGCGTGCTCCGGTCTGCAGGACCGCGTCCAGGTTGCGTGCCGCGTCAGCTCTCATCGTGACCGGAGCATACGCAGGCGCGGGGCCGATGAGCGAATAGATGCCACATCACTCTTGCGGATTTCCGTCTAAGAGTCACATAGTTGTGGCAGTTAACCCGTCCGACGGATCTGCCGTCGCATCGGTCCTCATTCCTCACCCCGGGAGTCATGCGTGCCGGTCCACATGTCCGAGAAACTGCGGGAGACCCTCGACTCCGGAGTCTTCGCCACGGTGGCGACCCTCCAGCCCGACGGCAGCCCGCATCAGTCAGTGGTCTGGGTGGGGCGGGACGGCGACGACGTGTTCTTCGTGACCGGTGTCGACAAGCTCAAGGTTCGGAATCTGCGGCGTGATCCGCGGCTGAGCGTAACGATCAATCCGCCGGACGAACCGTACGGGTACGCGGTGGTCAGCGGCACCGCGCGGTTCGAGAGCGCGGGCAGCCGGGAGCGGATGGACGAACTGGCCGTCAAGTACACCGGCAGGACATACGCCGGACAGCACCCGGAACAGCATGCCGCGCTCCCGGAACTGATCACCGTCCACGTCACCCCCGAAAAGCTCGCGGCGCGGTTCCTGTGAGCCGCAGGAGAGCGGGGATGAAGACCTACGTCATCACAGGTGGCACGGACGGTATCGGCAAGGCGCTCGCACTCACATACCTGGAGAGGGGGCAGGAAGTGGTGGTCGTCGGGCGCAGTGCGGAGAAGGGCGAAGCATGGCTCGACGCCGCGCGACAGCGTGATGCGGCCGGGCGAGCGCACTTCATGCGCGCCGACCTGAGCCTGCTGGCCGAGACCAGGGCAGTGGCCGGCAGAATCCGGTCCTCCTTCGCGAAGCTCGACGCACTCGTGCTGTGCGCCCGGCACTTCCGGACCACCCGTCTGGTCACGGCCGAGGGTTTCGAGAACACTTTCGCGCACTTCTATCTGAGCCGGTTCGTACTGGGCTACGAGCTGGCCGACCTGCTCGAAGCCGCTGACACTCCCGTCATTCTCAACGTGGCCGGCCCCGGCGGCGAGGGCGAGATCCGCTGGGAAGACCTGGAGTTGGCGCTGGAGTACGACGGAGCGAAGGCGCTCGCACAAGGCGGGCGGCTCAACGACCTGCTCGGCGTCGCCTTCGCGGCGGGCCGGCCGGGGACGAACGTGCGGTATGTACTGCTCAACCCGGGGACGGTCAGCACCAGTTTCTCCGGGCAGTACTCCCCGGACGTCAAGGCGCGGATCGACGCCATGCGCCGGTCCGCCCAGCCGGTCGAGGAGGCCGTGGTTCCGATCCACCGGGTGCTGGATGACCCGCCCGCAGCCTTGCTCAGCGCCTTCGTGCGGGGCGAGCCTCTCAGCCCGCACGGTCCTGGGTTCGCGGCCAAGGATGCGCGGCGGCTGCACGAGCACACCGAGAGGCTGCTCGCTGACTAGCTGGAGTGGCCCTGGCCAGTCCCTCGGATGCTCATTCCCCTCCCCCGAAAGGGAGATACTCCGCTCACGTCGATTCCTCCGCCAGCGCCAGCACGTCTGCCAGCCCCACCAGATCCATCAGCAGCCGCAGTTCGGGAGGCGTCCCGCGCAGCCGCAGCCGCCTGCCGCCCGACCTGCGGGCGACCAGCGACAGCCGGGCCGCCAACGGCCACCGGTTGCAGCCACTGTTCGAACTCGCCCTCCACACCGGACTCCGCAAGGGCGAACTTCTCGGCCTGCGCTGGGAAGACCTCGACCTCGACACGGGCACCGCCGCCATCCGCCGCACATTTCAGCGCAGCAGCACCGGCGGACTCACCACGCTGCCCACAAAACGCGCGCCTCCGAGCGCCGCATCGCCCTTCCCACCCGTTGCCTCCATTCACTGAAGCTCCACCACGAGCAGCAGAAGCGCGAGCGTGAGGCCGCGGGCACTATGCGGCAGCGCGACGAGCACGTGTTCACCACTGCGCAGGGCACACCGATCGACCCAACCAACCTCACCCGCACCTTCACCGTGCTTCTCCGCAAGGCCGGCCTTCGCCACATCCGCTTCCACGACCTCCGGCACTCCACCGCCACCCTCCTCCTGGAACAGGGCGTCGAACTCGTCGTCATCAAGGAACTCCTTGGCCACTCCCACATCGGCGTTACCGCTACCGTCTACGCCCACGTCCGACTCCGCCTCCAGTGAGACGCCATCGACGCCCTCGGCACCGCGCTCAGCAGCCCAGAGACCACCGCGACAGCCAGCGGCGACGGCGACGACCCGCCAGCAGTAGCCGCCCTCGTCCACTGACGTTGCCGTCAACTACTGCCGTCATCCCACGCAGAAGCCCCGCCGGGACACACCCGACGGGGCTTCCAGTTTGCTGCAGCTACGCGTAGCTGCAGCACTCACGCACTAGTCTCCCAGAAACCACAGATAGAGATGTGATCCATTCTCCACCTGCAGACAGAGCGTTTCGATCTCCGCTGCTGATTCCTGTCCAATAATCTCGCGGACAGACTGGTGAGCGATTTCCCGTCGAAGCCTCTCGACCTGTCGCGAATTGAACATTGTATCCGCGTAAGGCAGCAGGCTGCTCAAGAACGGAAATTTGTCTTCATCAATGCGCTGGACGGTTTCCATCCAATCCAGTCCGCAAGATCCGCGTAGCACGATTTCGCCACCCTCCGTGCGTACCTGGGCATTAATCATCAGCCACCACCTCGTCAGTTCGGGTGAACGCTCTCGACCGCACCGTTCCGCACCCACACCGCAACCGAGAACAGATCGCTCCCGTCCGCGTCGTAGCCGATCGGGTGACAGCTTCTAATGTCGAGAATGTGGCGGCGGGCGGAACCGGTGCCGAGGTTCATGGTATCCATCGGCTTTCTCATCGCCAGCTTGGACCAGTTGCGGATATGGTCTGGCGTAACCCAGTCCTCGAATTTTGACTTCTCCGCCCATTTCCAGGAGTCCGCATGTTTCGCGTCACGCCTCGGAAGGATATGTTCATCCATCACCTTATCCGAGACGGCCCCAGTCCCGCAGTTATGCACAAGAACCGGAGTCGCCCCCGCCAGCACATAGTACGTGTGCTGGCTGAGGCGCCGTCATCTGCGTTTTCGCAGGTCAGCGGAATTCGGTCAGTCCGTGGGTGTGCGTGGAAGTGCCGTACTGTGCGCCTCTGTTGCCGTCGGCGTTGCGGTCAGACGGCTACGCACGGGAGGGCGGTGGAGTGGGCTTTGGTCGGTGTCCTGCCCGGGTTGGGGTCGGGCATGGTCAGGGGGCCGTACGCTGGCCCGGCAACTCGGGCAGGTCGTGATCCTGCCCGGAATTTGAACGAGTGGCCCCCTGGCCTTGCCCGACGCGGGCCCCGGCCCGGGGAGGTGGGTAAAGCCCACGGAACCGACCGGCCCCACCGCCGGGCCGCCGTCCCGGCCAACTCCCCGCCGTCGCCTCATCGTCGGCCTGGTGTTCGCCGTGCTGGCGCGTCCGGCTTCCTTCGCGCTTCCAGTGGTCCGCTACGCGTTTCTGCGCGGCCTGGTCGCTGGCCGGCCTGCGGTGGCGGAGCCGAGAGCGGGCCGGGTGGGCGGCCGTGCCGCGCGCGACCCGCGTCAGCGGGTCGCCTTGATCTGTCAGGAATCGCTTCCAGAAAGGATCACTGCGGCCAAAATGCTCTCGCCGCTAACCTCACCGTAAAGCATCACATCCATTTTCCCGGCCTGTACATGGATCAGCTTAATCTCACTTGACTGTGCACCATTAAAGGCTGACAGCAAGTTAGCCACAAGCCGAGCCACGTCGCGGTCATTACGAGCCTCCGCCCTTCTGAGTCGACTCTCGAAGATGTGAATCAGCTGCTCGCTGGCGACGGTACTCTCGTGAAGAACGATCACACCGTACTCGTCAACCGCTGCGGCAAGCTGATCCATTCCCAGCCGGCCTGCCTCAGAGGCGATAAAGCTCTCTTTCATCAGCCAGCTCCAGGTAGATGCCATGGGCCCCTGTTGATGCTGATTTCCGCACCCTCAATAATCCCTTCCACCAGAAGTTCACTCTCACCGTAAATATCCTGCGTACCCTTAATTAGGCGATCCTGTATATCCGCGCGACGATGGCGCATAACAATCCCTGGACCGTTGCCTAGTTCGGCAGCATCCAAGGCCACGCCTTCGTAGTCATCCGTCCAGGATGTGAATGGACTGTTGAGATAGTCGCCACCATTGTGCGATGCAGCGTCAGCATTTCCACCGTGCGGCACCGCTCGCCCTTCAAGGGCATCATCATACTTGGAGTGCCCCCAATCTATTCCGCGGTAGACGTGCTCCCCTGCCCCATCACCGCAATTGTGAACGAGACCCGGCATAGCCCCCGCCAGCACATAGTACGTGTGCTACGCGACCCCTCTCTATCTGCGTATTCGCAGATCAGCGGCGGTTTCGGGTTCCGCTGGTGTCCGTGGCTGTGCGGGGGAATCCGTGGGTGTTGCCGTCGCTACTGCCGTCAGGCGGTTCAGCCCAGGTACGGCTTCTCGCGTTGTTCCAGGAAGTGTTGGAGCCTGAGTCGTTGGGTGTGGTGCATCGGCAACCGCTCGATCTCTTCTGATGGCACAAACCGGAGTTCGGTGGACTCGCCGGAGATTGTCAGTTGGCCGCCGGTGATGCGGGCGGTGAAGCAGACGTTGAACTGACGGCGGACCTCGCCGTCGGTGTAGGCGATGATGTGTTTCGGGTCGGTGTAGGTGCCAACCAGGCCGGTGATCTCAACGTCGAGGCCGGTCTCTTCCTTGACCTCGCGGACGGCCGTGCCGGGCAGAGAGTCGGTGAGTTCTATACCGCCGCCGGGCAGCGCCCACAAGTCGTTGTCTCGGCGGCGCTGGAGGAGGATGCGCCCGTGGTCGTCGGTGACGACGGCGGAGGCGGCGACGACCATGCTGTTCGGCTTGGGCGCGTTCGGGTCGTCGTAGTACTCGGTGCGGGCCACAGTCAGCCTTCCTCTCGTGCGGGCGTTGCCGTCGTCCACACAGCGTCGAAGCTCTCGGCGTAGGTGTCGAACATGCCGCCTGTCTCGTGTCGGCGAAGGTGCCATACGGGGGCGGCGTAGGCGTTGACGCCCCAGATGTGGGCGTTGACGAGTTGCTGGTCGTCGGCGCGGTAGAGGGAGTTGTAGAGCTTGGTGCCGTGGGTGCGGACTTCGATGCCGGGGGTGTCGGCGAGCGGCTTGTAGTGCATGAGCGCGAGGCGGCAGCGGGATTCGATGCCGTGGCCGAACCGCTCCTCCTGGCCGCGGGCTTGGACGTTGTCGCTGTCGGCGTCCCCGATCGCGATACGGACGGTGCAGCCTTCGGCGGCGCGCTCGGTGAGGAGTTCGTTCAGCCGCGGGTACGCCTCATGGAGGAAGACTGCCGCGTAGACGAGGATGTCGATCCGTTCCCGGGCCTGGGCCATCAGGTCAGTGAACGCCGAGACGGGGATGTCGGCCCGCTGCTCGTAGAGCGCCACCAACTCAGGGCTGATGGCGCGGGCGGGGCGGGCCTGGCGGAGCGCCGGCCAGAGTGCGTGCACGTCTTCTCCCAGGGCCTTGGCCGCCTGGAGGGCGGTGGCACGACGTGGGATACGCCCGAGGTTCACCCAGCGCTCGACCGACTTGGGGTCGACCTCGACCTGCTGAGCGAGTGCGGCGTACGTCCAGCCTCCCGCCGCCATGACGGCTCGTAGTTTCTCGTTCGGCACGAGTCTCCCCCTTCGTCTCAGGACGGCACCAGGGACGTTCTACACGGTGCAGGACGTCCCGAAGTGGGGTTTGGTCGAGGTTCCTTCGTCCCGGTGACCGGCGTGAGGATCGGTGCCGACCCTGCGGCACCAACAGGCCCAGGGGCACGCATCAACGCCGCCGAGGAGCGTCACCGTGCGAATGAGCGCCACCCCACGTGTTCCCGCCCCGCGACTGGACGCCCGGTCACGCGCCGCCTCGCCGGGGTGGTCACGATGACGGCCCCCACCCCTGATGCCGACGGGCACACCGTCTCGCCCGATGCCGGCGCCCTGGTGGTCGACCGGCGGAACGGCAAGGTGGGCGTGGTGATGGGGCATGTGGGGACATACGTGCAGCTTCGGCCACCGCGCGGTGGCCGGGAGTGGGACGTGCCGCCCGAGGACGTTCGTCCGCCGACTCCGACGGAGGAGTTGAGCGCGAAGGTGGCGGTGGCCAACCGGAGGTGGGGGCGTTGACCCCGCGCTCGGTCCTGCGCTACGAGACCTGGACGCTCCAGCCCGACCGCGAGCCGGACGCGGAGCCGGTCCTGTACGCGATGCAGTGCGCCGTGGACGGGGAGACCTCACCGACAAGCGAGGACTTCGCCGAACCGCAGGACTGGGTACTGCGGCACTGCGGCCAGAACCCGTCCCACCACACCTACCGGGAGATCATCACCCGCCCCTGGCGGACCTGGCGCCAGACGTGACCCACCTCGCTCGCCCAGGCGCCGCACCGCGCTGACCCACCCGACTCCCGTCCCTGCCGGGCGCGGCCGATCGAGGCTCCCCGTCCTCGTAAGCCCCGGCAGGGACGGGTCTTCACGTGTGCGCCGCGCCCATGACTGTGAGGTTCTGGCCTCAGCCCCAGAAAGTCAGCCACGACGGCGGGTGCGCCAACCGATCACCCGCCACGTGTGTCTCGCTCAACCCCGCACCGGCATCAGCCCAGTTATCTCCATCGTCACCGCCCCGAGCCAGGCAGCAAGCATGGGCGTCCGGGACGACGCGAGCCCGCCGGGCGGCCTCCCAGGTGTCAGCGTCATCGGCGTCACCACCACCGCCTACACCAGGTCCGGCTCGGCCTCCAACGAGACGCCACCAACGCACTCGACACGGCGCTTGGCGGCGCCAAGGCCAACGAGCCCGGCGGCGACGGCCCACCAACCTTCACAGCCCCCCTCCGCTGACGTTGCCGTCACCTACTGCCGTCAAGACGCGAAGAAGCCCCGCCGGAGCAATTCCGGCGGGGCTTGCTGATTTTGCTACCGCGAGGCTCGTGGAATCCACTCCTCCAGCCCCAGCACAACCGCTTCTAGCTGGTCCTCAAAATCCGCGCCAGAGAGCTCTCCACCATCGAAAGATCGCCACGCTTCGGACAGGGAATCAACCAGATCGCCCTGCTTCATAAGGAGATCAGACAGCTCTTCTCCGCTCAGCGAATACTTTCCCTTGGAAATCACCCAAACGACACCCGCCGCGTCCGCCGAGATTCCTCGGCCGGCGAGCTCGACAGCGCGCCACGAAACCCTTGATTCAGCAGCAACCTTGAGGAATACATCGAGCGCCTCGGAGTTTCTTGCAGCCATCTACGTTCCTTGCAATCGGGACACAGCGCTTGAACACGCCGGTCAAGACGTCATCAGCGAGAGGCCTACTGGCCGCCGGAGAGGAACTTCCTTGCCCACGGAATGGCCGCTTTCCCTTCCGGAACGGAAGCCCCTCCCGCTCGGAGCACATTTGCACAGTACGTCAGACAACTATTCTCCAGTGGGTGATACGGACCCCAGCTACCCTGAGTCTTCTTCTGAAATTCCAGGGCAGTTTTAGCGTTCGGAAGATCGATGTCTCGACTCATAATGCTCGGAGGGCCAGAATACGGCGAGCCGACAGCTTCCCCGTCATGAGGCATCAGGTGGGTGTGCGTCACCGTCTCGCCATCCGCCGCCTCAATACTGAAGTGATTCCCGTCGCCGTGATAGTGCCCGATAGGTTCATCAAAGGACCAGTTGACAGTAAGTCTGCTGTCAAAAGTGACATCACATCTCTCGGCATGGAAAGTCAGATAATGGGCGGTCAGCCCCTTGTGCAACCCAGCTCTGGTTACACATTGTTGACTTGTTCCGTCTGTGCCAGCGACTGCCGAAGGTCTGGAATTCGACAGAGAACACATGAGGACGGGACTCTATGGCCGGCGCTCACTATCGCCCGGCCTTTCACCCGGAACTAGCTGCATATTGAGTGAAGTTGAGGGGCCGAGAGTCGCAGGGCAGGACGCACTTCATGTCGCTGCGGCCACTTGAGGATTGATCTCCTTCCGTCGGGTTTCCGCCGCTCGGGCGGTGATTTCGGGTCGACAGCTCCGCTCCGGCGGAACACAGGTTCGACACGCTGAGTAACTCAAGGTCGACGCGCAGGACATGTGTCCGACGACATCGGGGCGACGCCTGCCTGATGTCTGGCTGGCTCACGACGCCGTATCCGCGAGACCCACCACATCGCTCAGCCCCACCAGATACATCAGCAGCCGCAGTTCGGGAGGCGTCCCGCGCAGCCGCAGCCGCCTGCCGCCCGCTCTGCGGGCGACCAGCGACAGCCGGGCGATCGCCTCCACGGCGGCGAGGTCCGGTCGGACGACGGCGGCCACGTCGCAGTACACCGAGGTCACTTCCCTGTCGGCTGTGGCCAACAGCGCCTCCAGCTCGGCGCAGAGCCCGGGGACGGCGGACCGGGTGACGCGTCCGGAGACGGTGAGAACGATCGGGGTCATGGCATCCACATGCGGAAGACCGGTCCGGCGGCCGAAACTCATCGGCCCGCCGCTGACCGCCTGTCGCCGGACCGCCGCACTCCCACGACCGGCCGCTCGGGGGACCCTGGTGCCCCCAGCAGCTCGTACGCCTCTCCGGCCGCCTCTGCGACGGCTGCTCCAGCGCATCGCGGGGGTGGTTGAGAGCCGATCGACAGACGACGAAGAGACGCCAACTTCGAACACCTTTGTGCTTGCTGTGAACCACTCCGATCAGACCACCCCTCTCTACGGGTGAAACTGCCGGCGCCGATGCACGCATCGGCGCCGGCTGCTCAGTGGCCCCTCCGGGGTCACCTGATTCTCCAGGGGGAGAGTTGCGCAGACACGTCAGAAGAGCGTGTGTCTCGACCGTCGCCACGGCGGCCGCCGTGGCCCTCGCGGCCGGGTTGACGACCCCGGCCGTGGCACGCGACAGCAGCCCGTCCCGGTCGGCGGACAGCCCGTCCGGCGCCCGGCACCAGTTGACTCTCATCACCGGCGACCGCGTCTCAGTGGACGCCAAGGGCCGGATCGTGAGCTTCCGCCCGGCGGCGGGACGCGAGCACATACCCGTGCAGCGTCAGACAGTCGACGGGCACACCCTGCTCGTCCCCGTCGACGCACACCGTCTGATCGCTTCCGGAAAGCTGGACCGCCGGCTGTTCGACGTCACGGAGCTGAACCGGGCGGAGAACCGCAGGGCGCAGAAGTCGGGTCTGAAGCTGATCGTCGCCTACCGGGGCACCGGGGCCACGGCCGCGAAGGCCGGAATCCGGGACGCGGGCGCGACCCGGGTCGGGCCCGTGCTGAAATCGCTGAACGCCCAGTCCGTGGCCACCCCGCGGGAGGACGCGGCGGCCGTCTGGCGGGCGCTCACCGCCAGGCCCTCGAACAGCGCCCAGCGTACGACGGCCGCCGGAATCGACCGGGTGTGGCTGGACGGCGTGCGCCGGGCGAGCCTCGACAAGAGCGTCCCGCAGATCGGCGCCCCGGCCAGCTGGAAGGCGGGCTACACGGGGAAGGGTGTCAAGATCGCCGTCCTGGACACCGGAGCGGACGCCACCCACCCGGACCTCAAGGGCCAGATCCTCACGTCCAAGAACTTCTCCGGGACGCCCGACACCCTGGACCACTTCGGCCACGGCACCCACGTCTCGTCGATCGCGGCCGGTACGGGCGCGAAGTCGGGCGGTAAGTTCAAGGGGGTGGCCCCCGACGCCAAGCTCCTTGAGGCCAAGGTGCTCGACGACGACGGCTTCGGTGACGACTCCGGCATCCTGGCCGGTATGGACTGGGCGGTCGCGCAGGGTGCCGACATCATCAACCTGAGCCTGGGAGGCACCGACACCCCGGCCATCGACCCGCTGGAGGCGGCGGTCAACAAGCTCTCCGCCTCCAGCGGCGTGCTCTTCGCCATCGCGGCGGGCAACGAGGGCGACCAGTCGGGCACGGTCGGCTCCCCCGGCAGCGCGGACGCCGCGCTGACCGTGGGCGCGGTGGACGACCACGACCTGCTGGCGGACTTCTCCAGCCGCGGGCCCCGGGTCGGCGACAGCGCGATCAAGCCCGATGTCACCGCACCCGGCGTGGACATCACGGCGGCGGCCTCACCGGGCTCCGTGATCGACAAGGAGGTCGGCCAGAACCCGCCCGGGTATCTGACGATCTCCGGTACGTCGATGGCGACCCCGCACGTGGCGGGCGCCGCGGCGCTTCTCAAGCAGCAGCACCCCGCGTGGAAGAACACCGAGCTCAAGGGCGCGCTCACGGCGTCCACGACGCCGGGGAAGTACACCCCTTTCGAGCAGGGCTCGGGCCGGATCGCGGTCGACCGGGCGATCACGCAGTCCGTCGTCGCCGACCCGGTCTCAGTGAGCTTCGGCCTCCAGCAGTGGCCGCACACCGATGACGCGCCGGTCACCAAGCAGGTGTCGTACCGCAACCTCGGTACGACCGATGTGACGCTCGCGCTCACCCTCCAAAGCACCGGCCCGACGGGCAAGCCGGCCCCGGCCGGCTTCTTCACCCTCGGCGCCACCGACGTGACCGTCCCGGCAGGCGGCACCGCCCGGGTGCCGCTGACCGTGAACACCAAGCTCGGCGGCACGGCCGTCGGCTCCTACTCCGCGTCCCTCGTCGCGACCGGCGGCGGGCAGACCGTCCGCACCAGCGCGGCCGTGGAGCGCGAGCGTGAGTCGTACGACCTCACGCTCAAGACCATCGGGCGCGACGGCAAGCCGGCCGCGTTCACCACGGGCGACGTCTACGGCATCGGCGGCGCCTCGTCCGGCCTGTGGGAGTCGCCCGAGTCGGTCGACGGCACGGCGAAGCTCCGTGTCCCCAAGGGCGGGTACGTGCTGAACTCGGCCGTGTTCGTCGACCCGGAGGACTACGACAAGGGAGTCGACTGGCTCACCCAGCCGTACCTGAAGGTCACCAAGAACACCGAGGTGACCTTCGACGCGCGACTGGCCAAGCCGGTCGACATCACTGTTCCGGCCGCCGGTGCGAAGCCCCTGCTCGCCTCGCCCGACCTACAGTTCGAGACCGAGGACGAAGCGTACGGCTACGGCTGGCTGCTCGACTCGTACAAGCAGCTGCGCACCGCACACATCGGTCCCGAGGTGACCGCCATCCAGCTCTCGCAGCACTGGAGTGGCAGTTGGGCCAAGGGTGGCGCGACACGGTACGACATCTCGGTCGGCGGCCCGGTGCGCCGGGCGGCGACCGGCTACCACCGCGCGTTCAGCGGCGGTCAGCTGGCCAGGTTCACGATCCGCGCCGGTTCCTCCGTCAAGGGCAAGACCGGCGACATCTCCGCGTCGGGCACTGTACCCGGCCAGCTCGGCGGCTGGGCGGCCATAACCACTCAGAAGCTCCCGTCCACCACCACCGCCTATGTGTCCACCGCCGACAAGGTGAACTGGAGCTTCGACTTCGAGCAGAGCGGCGCTCCCGACGAGGACGGCTTCCCGCGGTCCGACGCCTGGTACTCGCTCGGTGCCCCGCAGACCGTCAAGGCGGGCAAGACGTACGCGAGGACCGTGAACACCGCGGTGTTCGGCCCGTACGTCAACGCCGAGTTCGGGATCTTCCGTGAGCGCGACGGCCTGGTGGCGTCGTTGCCGCTGACCGCCGACGGGCACCGGAACGTCGGCGGCTCCGCCTACCGCTCGGTGAAGACCGCGCTGTACCGCAACGGCAAGGTGCTCGTCAGGAACGACGACCCGCTGACCGGCGAGAACACCATCACCGTGCCGGCCGCGGCGGCCGACTACCGGCTGACCACGTCGGTCCGGCGCGGCACCGACGTGGCTTCCGTCTCCACCCGGATCGACGCGAGCTGGACCTTCCGGTCCGGCCGGACACAGGATTTCGTCGCACTGCCGGTGTCCATGGTCCGCTTCACGCCCGAGGTGGCACTCGACAGCACGGCCACGGCCGGGAAGTCCGTCTCCGTGCCGGTGACGGTGCAGGGCGCGGCCGCCGGGAAGAACCTCAAGTCGCTCACGGTGTACGTCAGTTACGACGCCGGGAAGACCTGGAAGAAGACGGCGGTCAAGAAGGGCAAGATCTCCGTGAAGAATCCGGCCAAGAAGAAGTCCCTCTCCTTCAAGGCCAAGGTGACGGACAAGAAAGGCAACACGTCGTCCGTGGCGATCTATGACGCCTACTTCGGCAAGTAGCCGGTGACCGGCTCGAAGCAGTCGGCGCCGACCGCGTGACAGCGGCCCGCCGGGACGGTGGGACACCCTCCCGGCGGGCCGTTCGTGTGAGCGGGCGCGGTTACGCGATGCGCTCCCGCACCACCGGGGTGGCGGTGAACGCCGTGCCGGACGGTGCGATGTCGTACGCGTCGGGCAGGGCCTTCAGCGCGTAGTCGAACTTCTCCGGGGTGTCCGTGTGCAGCGTCAGCAGCGGCTGGCCCGCCGTCACGGTGTCGCCCGGCTTGGCGTGCAGCTCGACGCCCGCGCCGGCCTGGACCGGGTCCTCCTTGCGGGCGCGGCCCGCGCCGAGGCGCCAGGCGGCGACGCCGACGTCGTACGCGTCGAGGCGGGTGAGGACGCCGGAGGCGGGGGCGGTCACGATGTGCTGTTCGCGGGCGACCGGGAGGGTGGCGTTCGGGTCGCCGCCCTGGGCGGAGATCATCCGGCGCCAGACGTCCATCGCGGAGCCGTCCGCGAGGGCCTTCTCCGGGTCGGCGTCCTTGAGTCCGGCCGCGTCCAGCATCTCGCGGGCGAGGGCCAGGGTGAGGTCGACGACGTCCTTCGGGCCGCCGCCGGCCAGCACCTCGACCGACTCGCGGACCTCCAGGGCGTTGCCCGCGGTCAGGCCGAGCGGGGTGGCCATGTCGGTGAGGAGGGCGACCGTGCGGACGCCGCTGTCGGTGCCCAGGGCGACCATGGTGGAGGCGAGTTCGCGGGCGTCCTCGATGGTCTTCATGAAGGCGCCGGAGCCGACCTTGACGTCCAGGACGAGTGCGCCGGTGCCCTCCGCGATCTTCTTCGACATGATCGAGCTGGCGATCAGCGGGATCGCCTCGACGGTGCCGGTGACGTCGCGGAGCGCGTACAGCTTCTTGTCGGCGGGGGCCAGTCCGTCGCCCGCCGCGCAGATGACCGCGCCGGTGGTGTCCAGGACGTCCAGCATCTCGGCGTTGGTGATGTGGGCGCGCCAGCCGGGGATGGACTCCAGCTTGTCGAGCGTGCCGCCGGTGTGGCCGAGGCCGCGGCCGCTGAGCTGCGGCACGGCGGCACCGCAGGCGGCGACCAGCGGGGCGAGCGGCAGCGTGATCTTGTCGCCGACGCCGCCGGTGGAGTGCTTGTCGGTGGTGGGACGGGAGAGCGCGGAGAAGTCCATCCGCTCGCCGGAGGCGATCATGGCGGCGGTCCAGCGGGCGATCTCCGTACGGTTCATGCCGTTCAGCAGGATCGCCATGGCCAGCGCGGACATCTGCTCGTCGGCCACCTCACCGCGGGTGTACGCGTCGATGACCCAGTCGATCTGCTCGGGGGTCAGCTCGCCTCGGTCCCGCTTGGTGCGGATGACGGAGATGGCGTCCATGGTCTGGAGTCCTTCCGGCCGGTACGTACGTGCGCGTGGGTCCGGTTGACTCTACGCGCATAGAGGGGAATGGAAGCGCCGGGTGGGCCCGTGTGCGGGCCCACCCGGCGGAGTGCTACCCGAGGTGCGAGGGTCCGAACGCCTGCGGGAGCATCTCGTCGAGGGTGCGGAAGCCGTCCGGGGTCTCCAGGACGAGTTCCGGTCCGCCGAACTCGTACAGCAGCTGCCTGCACCGGCCGCACGGGACCAGGATCTCGCCCGCCCCGTCCACGCAGGTGAAGTGGGTCAGCCGGCCGCCGCCGGTGGCGTGCAGCTGGGAGACCAGTCCGCATTCGGCGCACAGCCCGATGCCGTACGAGGCGTTCTCGACGTTGCAGCCGACGATCGTGCGGCCGTCGTCCACCCGGGCGGCGACGCCGACCGGGTAGCCCGAATAGGGCGCGTACGCCCGGGACATGGCCTCCCGGGCGGCGGTCCGCAGGGCGTCCCAGTCGGCCCCTGCCACGGCGGTGGCGCCCGCTCCGGCGGTGGGCGTCACTTGCCCTGCCCCTTGCGGTAGCGCATGCCGTCCGCCTTCGGCATCCGCAGCCGCTGCGCGGAGAGCGAGAGGACGAGCAGCGTGACGACGTACGGGGTCGCGCTCACGAACTCGGTGGGCACGGTGTCCGTACCGAGGTACCAGACCAGGATGGCGGCGGCGACGACCGCGCTGACGGCACCCTGTACGAAGCTCTTGCGGTAGAGCTTCCAGGCCGCGATACCGGCCAGCGCGACCACGAGCAGCAGGAGCAGCGCGTGGACGGACTCGCCGCCGTTGCGCAGCTGGAGCGCGTCGGCGAAGCCGAACAGGCCCGCGCCCATGGCGAGTCCGCCGGGCCGCCAGTTGCCGAAGATCATCGCGGCGAGACCGATGTAGCCGCGGCCGCCGGTCTGTCCCTCGTTGTAGATGTGCGAGGTGACCAGGGAGAGGAAGGCGCCGCCCAGTCCGGCCATGCCGCCGGAGACGATCACCGCGATGTACTTGTACGTGTACACGTTGACGCCGAGCGACTCGGCGGCCACCGGGTTCTCGCCGCAGGAGCGCAGCCGCAGACCGAAGGCGGTCTTCCACAGGACGAAGAACGTCACGACGAAGAGGATGACGGCGACGATGGTCAGCAGCGACACGTTGGTGACGATTCCGCCGAGGACTCCGGCCAGGTCGGAGACGAAGAACCAGTGGTGCTTCTCGACGCTGTGCAGCCAGTCGGAGAGGCCCGGGACCGTCACCGAGGTGATGTCGTCGGCCGGTGGGGACTGCTTGGGCGAGCCGCCCTTGGCCGCCGCGTCGCCCGAGTTGAACCACAGCTTGGCGAAGTAGGTGGTGAAGCCGAGCGCCAGGATGTTGATCGCGATGCCGGAGATGATGTGGTCGACGCCGAAGGTGACGGTCGCCACCGCGTGCAGCAGGCCGCCGAGCATCCCGCCGACGACACCGGCGAGCACGCCGAGCCAGGGGTTGGTCTGCCAGCCGGCCCAGGCGCCGAAGAAGGTGCCCAGGATCATCATGCCTTCGAGGCCGATGTTGACCACGCCGGCCCGCTCGGACCAGAGGCCGCCGAGACCGGCGAGGCCGATCGGCACGGCCATCGCGAGGGCCGCGCTGATCTGTCCGGCCGAGGTGACGTCCTGCGCGCCGGTGATGGCGCGCACGGCGGACAGCGCGAGCAGCACGCCCGCGATGATCAGGAGGACGACGGGGAAGGAGAGGCGGTTGCGGCCGCCCTTGCCGCCGGAGACCTTGCGGGCCGCGGGGGGCGGGGTGGAAGTCGCCGTGACGGTCACGCCGACACCTCCTGCTGGTCGGAGTTACGGGCGGCCTGTGCGGCGAGTTCCGCGCCGACCTTGCTCTGCTGTCGTTTGAGTCCGTAGCGGCGGACGACTTCGTAGGCGATGACGACGCACAGGACGATGACGCCCTGGATCACGCCGACGATCTCCTTGTCGTACCCCTCGAACTCCAGCTTTCCGGTGCCGCGTTCCAGAAAGCCCCAGAGCAGCGCGCCGAGCGCGATGCCGACGGGGTGGTTGCGGCCGAGGAGGGCGATGGCGATACCGGTGAAGCCGATGCCGACGGGGAAGTCGCCGCTGAACTCGTGGCTGTCGTTGAGCAGTGTCGGCATGCCGATCAGGCCGGCCACGGCGCCCGAGATGAGCATCGAGGTGACGACCATCTTCTTGACGTTCACCCCGCTGGCCTCCGCGGCGGAGCCGGACTGGCCCACCGTGCGCAGGTCGAAGCCGAACCGGGTGCGCGAGAGCGTGAACCAGTAGGCGACGCCCGCGACGACCGCGACCACGATGAAGCCCCAGACGGGCGTCGGGGTGGTCGGGAACTCGAAGAAGTAGGAGGACTCCGGGAGCGGCTTGGTGGAGATCTTGGTGCCGGCCTCGTCGAGGTGTCCGAGGCGGTTCTGCTGGAGCAGGTAGCCGATGACGGCGGTCGCGATGGAGTTCAGCATGATCGTCGAGACGACCTCGCTGACGCCCCGGGTGACCTTGAGGAGGCCCGCGATACCGGCCCACATCGCGCCGACGATCATCGCGGTGAGGATGATCAGCGGGATCTGGAGGGCGCCCGGCAGGGTCAGCGCGCCGCCGACCGCCGCGGCGAAGAAGGCGGCCAGGCGGTACTGGCCGTCGACGCCGATGTTGAAGAGGTTCATCCGGAAGCCGACGGCCACCGCGAGACCCGCGAGGTAGTACGTCGTCGCCTTGTTCAGGATGTAGACCTGGCTGTCCGACTTCAGCCCGTAGTCGAACATGATGCCGAAGGCGCTGAACGGCTCCTTGCCGGTGGCGGCGAGCACGAGTGCCGTCACCAGGAAGGCGACCACGATCGCGAGTACGGGGGCCGCGATCCCCAGGAGCAGCCGCTCCTTGTCGATCTTCTTCATCGGTCCTCTCCCCCGTCCCGGGGGTCGGTGTCGTCCGTGCCGGGGGCGGCGGACGCGCCGTCGCCGCCGGTCGTTTCGAGGTGTCCTGCAGCCGCGCCCGTCATCGCGGAGCCGAGCTCCTCCGGGGTGACGGTCGCCGGGTCGGCGTCCGCGACGAGTGCGCCGCGGTACATGACGCGCAGGGTGTCGGAGAGCCCGATCAGCTCGTCCAGGTCGGCGGAGATCAGCAGCACCGCGAGTCCCTCGCGGCGCGCCTCGCGGATCTGGTCCCAGATCTGGGCCTGGGCGCCGACGTCCACACCCCGGGTGGGGTGCGCGGCGATCAGGAGCTTGGGCGAGTGGCTCATCTCGCGGCCGACGATCAGCTTCTGCTGGTTGCCGCCGGAGAGCGAGGCCGCGGTGACCTCGATGCCGGGGGTGCGCACGTCGTACTCGCGCACGATCCGCTCGGTGTCGGCGCGGGCGGCCCTGAGGTCGAGGAAGACGCCCTTGCTGTTGGGGCGCTCGGTGACGTGGCCGAGGATGCGGTTCTCCCAGAGCGGGGCCTCCAGCAGCAGTCCGTGCCGGTGGCGGTCCTCGGGGATGACGGCCATTCCGTCCTCGCGGCGCTTGCGCGTCGGCGTACGGGAGATGTCCGCGCCGTCCAGCGAGAGGGAGCCCGCGTCGGGGGTGCGCATGCCCATGATGGCGTCGACCAGTTCGGACTGGCCGTTGCCCTCGACGCCGGCGATGCCGAGCACCTCGCCCTTGTGGATGGTGAAGGTGATGCCGTCGAGCACGGCCCGCACCACCCCGTCCGGGTCGGTGGCGGTCAGCCGCAGCCCGTCGACGTCCAGCATCGGCGTCTCGGTGACGGTCGACTCGCGGGTCTCCGGCGACGGCAGCTCACTGCCGACCATCAGCTCGGCCAGCTGCTTGGTCGTGGTGTGCTCCGGATCGGCGGTGCCCACGGTCGTCCCGCGCCGGATGACGGTGATCTCGTCGGCCACCGACAGCACCTCGCCCAGCTTGTGCGAGATGAAGATGACGGTGAGTCCCTCGGCCTTGAGCTCGCGCAGGTTGTCGAAGAGCGCCTCGACCTCCTGCGGTACGAGGACGGCCGTGGGCTCGTCGAGGATCAGGGTGCGGGCGCCCCGGTAGAGGACCTTGAGGATCTCCACGCGCTGGCGGTCGGCGACCCCGAGGTCCTCGACCATGGCGTCGGGCCGGATGCCGAGTCCGTACGAGTCGGAGATCTGCTTGATCTTGGCGCGGGCCCGGTCCCCGATGCCGTACAGCTTCTCGGAGCCGAGTACGACGTTCTCCAGGACGGTGAGGTAGTCGGCCAGCATGAAGTGCTGGTGCACCATGCCGATGCCCCGGTCGATGGCGTCGCCCGGGTTGGAGAACGTGGCCTGTTCGCCGTCCACCGCGATGGTGCCCTCGTCCGGCTTCTGCATGCCGTAGAGGATCTTCATGAGCGTGGACTTGCCGGCGCCGTTCTCACCGACGAGGGCGTGGACGGTGCCGCGGCGCACGGTGATGTCGATGTCGTGGTTGGCCACGACCCCGGGGAACCGCTTGGTGATGCCGCGGAGCTCCACGGCATGAGGACTGCTGGACGCGTTGATGGCGCACTCTCCTTGACAGGAGCGGAGGGCGGAGGCGGTGGGTGCCGATTGCGGAGGCGGAAAAAGGTACCGCGCCCGAGCGGGCGCTACGCGCGTAGCGCTCCCGAATCGTTGGCCACCCGTTCACAGGTGGCGTACCGGGGCCGGTGACCCCCGTCGCGGGGGTACGTGAATCGGGGCCCGGGTGAGCGGTGGAAGCCGCTCACCCGGGCCCCGATCGACGGGCCGGATCAGGTCGTGGACTTGACCTTGATGGTGCCGTCGACGATCTTCTTCTTCGCGGCGTCCAGCTGGGTCTGGATGTCCTTGAGGTGGTCACCCGTGGGGGTCAGGCTGACGCCGCCCTTGGCCAGGGAGTACGTCGTCGTGCCGGTCATCGGCTTGCCGTCCTTGACGGACTTGACCAGGTCGAAGACACCGGCGTCGACGTTCTTGACGACCGAGGTCAGGATCGTGTCCTTGTACTTCGCCAGCGCCGGGTCCTTGGCCTGGTCGGAGTCGACACCGATGGACCAGGCGCCCTTCTTGCCCGCGACGGCCTCGATCGAACCGGCACCCGAGCCGCCCGCGGCGGCGAAGATGACGTCGACGCCCTTGTCGAGCATGCCCTTGGCGGCTTCCTTGCCCTTGTCGGGGCTGCCGAAGCCGGACAGGTCGGAACCGGTGGACAGGTACTGGATCTGCACCGTGGCCTTGGGCTTCGTGTCCGTGACGCCCTGCCGGAAGCCGGCGGCGAACTTCTTGATCAGCGGGAGGTCCACACCGCCGATGAAGCCGACCTTGCCGTCCTTGGACTTCAGCGCGGCCGCGACTCCGGCGAGGTAGGAGCCCTGCTCCTCGGTGAAGACGATCGAGTTGACGTTCTTCACGTCGGACACCGAGTCGACCAGACCGAAGCTGACCTTCGGGTACTTGGGAGCGATCTTGTCGACCGCTTCCTTGTACGCGAAGCCGATCGCGATGACCGGGTTGTAGCCGCCCTCGGCGAGCGACTGCAGACGCTGGTCGCGGTCGGCCGAGCTCTCACCGGTCTTGGCGGTGAGCTCCTTGGTCTCGGCGCCGAACTCGGCCTTGGCCTTGTCCAGGCCGCGGGCCGCGGAGTCGTTGAACGAGTTGTCACCCCGGCCGCCCACGTCGTAGGCCATGCCGATCTTCATCTTGCCGTCGGAGCTGCTGGACTCGTCGGACGAGCTGCCGCACGCGGTGGCAGTGAGGGCGAGCGCCGCGGCAATGGCACACGCGGCGGTGATCTTGGATACCGGGCGCAAGGGAAGGCTCCTTCAAACCTGACCGAAGCGCCTCTTCCGGCGCTGGTTTCGCGGCGATCGTAACGCGCGTAGATGTCAGATAAAGCCCTGTACGGAAGCCGTTATCGGATCGTCGCGAACCAGGGGTGACCTGTCCGGTTACAGATGATTGCCGTCGAGCAACGCGGCGGCGGTGAAGAGTTCCACACCCACGGTGATCGCCTCCTCGTCCGCGTCGAAGTTCCCCCGGTGCAGGTCCAGACCGCGGGGGTCGCCGGGGGTACGTACGCCGAGCCGCGCCATCGCGCCCGGCACGTGCTCCAGGTACCAGGAGAAATCCTCCCCGCCCAGGCTCTGCTCGGTGTCCTCGATCGCATACGATCCGCGGCGGGCGGTCATGGCGCCGGTGAGCAGATCGATCGCGACGGCGTCGTTCACCACGGGCGGCACCCCCCTGATGTAGTTGATCACCGTCTTGGCCCGGTACATTCCGGCCACCTCGTCGATGGCCGCGTGCACCAGGTCGGGGGCGTCCCGCCAGGCGGTCAGATCCAGGCAGCGCACCGTGCCGGACAGCTCGGCGTGCTGCGGGATCACGTTGCAGGCGTGCCCGGTCTCCAGCCGCCCCCAGGTCACCGCGAGCCCGGCCCGCGCGTCGACCCGGCGGGCCAGCAGCGCGGGGACCTCCGTGGCCACCCTGGCGGCGGCGGTGACCAGGTCGGTGGTGAGGTGCGGGCGGGCGGTGTGGCCGCCGGGCCCGTCCAGGGACAGCTCCAGCCGGTCGCAGGCGGAGGTGATCGCCCCGACCCGCAGCCCGATCCGCCCCACGTCCACCTTCGGGTCGCAGTGCACCCCGATGATCCGGCCGACGCCCTCCAGTACCCCGGAGTCGATCGCGTCGGGCGCCCCGCCGGGCAGCACCTCCTCGGCCGGCTGGAAGATCAGCCGCACCGGGTTGGGCAGCAGCCCCTGCCGGTCGAGGCCGGCGAGCACGAGGCCGGCGCCGAGCACGGTGGTGGTGTGGATGTCGTGCCCGCAGGCGTGCGCCCGGTCGGGCACGGTGGAGCGGTACGGGACGCCCGTCTTGGTGTCCGGGATCGGCAGCGCGTCGATGTCGGCCCGCAGCGCCAGCATCGGGCGCGTGGTCCCGCTCCTGGTGCCGACGTCGCACATGAGCCCGGTCCCGGAGGCGAGCACCCGTGGCTGGAGTCCGGCCAGCTCCAGCCGGGCCTTGATGGCCGCGGTGGTGCGGAACTCCTGGTTGCCGAGCTCGGGGTGCATGTGCAGGTCGCGCCGGAAGGCGACCAGTTCGGCGCGCAGCGCTTCGGGCAGCCTGCCGGGCAGGTCCTCTCCTGCGGGCGGCCGGGCTTCACCAAGGCGGGACGTCGAGTGGCTCACGGGTGAAGGGTAAGGCCCTTCCCCCGCCAACTGACCATGAAACAAGAAAAGTTCAGCCACTTAGGCGAATAAATGACTGGGTCACGGCGTGTGCGCCGATGACAGGGTGGGTAAACTCGCGCGTTTCGCCGCCGGGGCCGTCCGGCGCGTGGGCAACGGAGCCGTCCGGCGCGTGGGCGACTGGGCCGTCAGTACACCGGAGGCGGAGGCGACGTCAGTACACCGGGGCGGAGGCGCCGGGCCGCCCGGTCCGAAAGGGCCGGGCAGCGCGCGGACTTGGGGACCGGGTCGCGTCCCGGTCCCACGACGGCCCGCACCGCACCGCCCGTGGGCCCGTTCACCCTTCCGGCTCCCCCGTCCCGGCTCGCACCGCACCCTCGCGCAGCCTGATCCACGCGGCGAGTACCGCGCACGCCGCCATGCAGACCGCCGCGGTGATCAGCAGGGCCGTGTCGGCGGCCGCTTCCGAACCCACGCCCCGGTCCTGGTCGGTGACGGCCCCGGCCAGTCCGACGCCGAGGCCGGCGGCCACGGTGATGACCGTCTTGGTGACTCCCGACGCCTCCCCGGCCCGCTCCGGCCGGATCACCGCCTGGGTGGCGATGAGCGTCAGGGAGTTGGCCACTCCGAGGACCGCTCCGCCCACCGTGGCCACGGCCACATACAGGGTGAGGGAGGAGGTCCGGGTGAGACAGGCCAGGACCAGCGCTCCCCCGCACAGGCAGCCCGCCATCAGCCGTACCGCGACCCGGGGCGGTACCCGCCCGGCGACCGGCCCGGCGAGCGCCATGGCCAGTGCGGGAGCGAGGAACGCGGCGCCCGCGAGGACCACCGTGAGGTCCCACTGGCCCTGGAGCGTCAGGGGCACGACGAAGAGGAACATCACGGTCGTGGTGTTGGCCGCGGCACCCGCCAGGGTCAGCGCCATGTACGGGCCGTTGCGGAAGAGGCTGAGCTCCACCAGCGGATGGGCCGCGGCACGTTCACGCCGTACGAAGAAGACCACCAGGGCCGCCGCGACGACCACGCCCGCCAGGGCCGCGGGCCACGGCCAGTGCGGTCCGCGGTCGATGACGACGCAGAGAGCGGCGAGCGCGGCCGTGGCACCGACCAGTCCGCCCCAGTCGAGGCCGCGCGGCGCACCGGTGTCGTAGCTCTCGGCGGTACGTGAGGCGCAGACCGCGCCGAGTGCGGCGAGCGGCACGTTGAGCCAGAACACGGCACGCCAGGAGACCGAATCGGTCAGCGCGCCACCGATGAAGGGCCCGCAGGCCGTGGCGATCCCGCCGATGCCGAGGGCCCAGCCGATGGCACGGCCCCGCAGCCCGTCGGGGTAGACGTTGGTCAGCAGGGACAGCCCCACCGGCATGATCATCGCGGCTCCGGCGCCCTGGGCCACCCGGGCCGCCACGAGGACGGGCAGGGTCGGGGCGAGCGCGCAGACCAGCGAGGAGGCGCCGAACACGGCGAGCCCCGCGACCAGGAGCCGCCGCCGGCCGAACAGGTCGCCGAGCCGTCCCGCGCCCAGCATCAGCGTGCCGGTGGACAGCAGGTACGCGCTGATCACCCATTGGAGGCCGTCTCCGCCCGCGTGCAGGTCGCGGCCGATCTGCGGCAGGGCGAGGTTCAGGCCGAACGAGTCGAGCTGGATGCAGAACACGCCCACGGACATGGCGAGGAGTGCCCACCGCCGGGCGGCGAAGGGCCGCGCCGGCGTGCCGCCGGCGCCGTTCGTCAAGGTCGCGCCCTTGCTCACGATTGCCCACTTCTCCTCATGGCCGGCCCTCCGGGAATGGTTCCTGCTGCCGCCGCACGGGTGTGCGGCGGCACGAGACGTTGGTGCCGGGGGGGGAGAGGGCCGCAGCCGAAGGCGCACCTGGACGCAGGGCGCCGCCGCGGAGAAGGAGAGGTGGGGCCGGGACGGAAGCGGCTTCCCACGGGAAGTCCGAAGTGCCACATCGACGGACCACCGCGTGGATGACCCACGCAGGTCCATGACTCGACGGGCGGTCGGGACGACTTCACCGTAACGGGTCCCCGGGCACTTGCCAACCCGGCCCCGTACGGACCGGCAGAGCGGACGAAGCCGGTCTATCACCGGCATCAACGGCCAAACAGCGATATATGACGTCCTGTCACGCACGCGGAAACTATTCAGCCATCATGGACAACGCCGCGAACGGCGCCCCTCGGGCCACGTCCGGACACCCCTCTCCCCCCGCCGGGACGGAGGCGCGCCCCGGACCTCCGCGCCGCGACCTCCCAGCTGAACGCCGTGTGAGAGCCGCCCCGCGGAGGCCGGGGCTCCGCTCCACGGCCCAGCCGCCCGCACGCGGTGCGACCGTGCGCTCACTATCCGCGCCGGCCCGCCGGATCCGCGCCGCCCGCACCCGCCAAGTGCCAGGTCAGCCGCCGTGAAGCAGCCGGGTACCGCGGCCGCCCCGCGGTACGGCCTGTTCCCCACCCCGGGGCCTTGGCTTCCGGTTCGACCTGCTGTTAGTAATTTCGTTCGACAGGCGAATGTCATTCCTGCACCTCCCCTCCATCATGGATCAGGCGGATGTCATGTCGTTAGACGCGCAGGGGACCGCTACTCCACCCCACCGGATAGCCCCCACCCGCAGGACGCGTTACAAGGCGGAGATCGCCTCCGTCTCCCCGGATTCGAGCAGGAACACCTTCGAAGAGTACGAAACATGTTTTCTCGGTGTCAGTCTGGAAAACAGCAACTTCACTACTCCCAAACTCACGAGCATGGTCAAGTGGATCTCCCGCAGGTTCGGCAGATGCACCGTGCTCATCGGCGACAGCATTCACCGGCTCACTCTGGAGTCGACCCAGGGACTGCCCCCCGACCGCGCAGAGGAACGGGCGCTGGAGCTTGGCCGGCGCTTCGTCGAGAACGAGGCGAAGGTGTTCGACGAGTATCGCGAGAGTGTCGACTTCACCCTGTTGACCTGCAGTGAAGTGCAGAAGGGTGAGAGGTACGCCGAATTCCACAGCAAGTTGCGGGCGTTCTACGACGAGGACGACGCGTTCCGCTCCTCGGTCGAATCGTTCGGTCACGCCTATCACCGGAAGCGGGCCGACGGCATCAGCGAGACCGCGCTGGAAAGGCGCATCCGGATGTCCAGCGATTACTTCCTCGAAGAGTTCGCGGTATTCGCCTGCCTCAAGGAGCAGGGGCTGCCGGTGATGGTGTACCCCGGATCGTTCAGCACTCTTTCCGAGATAGCCAAGGGCGAGCATCCGGGAGCTCCGGAAGAGTTACGTGACCTCGTCGTGGTCTCCCTCCACCTGAAAGGCCGGTGAGCATGAGCGCCGAAGCACGTGGCCTGGTCCCCGAAATACGGCGGGGAAAGATATACAAGGACGTCTACGCGAAACGTTCCCCCGGCCGGCCCGCACTCGGCGAAGCCCGCCTCGAAAGGGCCCGCGCGGTGGACGGGGTGCTGGAATTCGACGGTTCCGGGGCACGTGACCGGGCCTTCGGGGACGGCGTCTTCCTCCTGGAGATACCGAGCGGGCTCGACGTGTCGGCCGGTGATGCGTTCGCGCGCCAGTTCTACGAGGGTCCGGCCAAGGCTCCCTACGGCCGGTTCCGCGACATCGGCAGCGACCGGTTCGGGGACCCGCTGCTCGGCTTCCACCAGCGGATCAACCAGATCGAGCAGTTCCTCCTCGAACGCCGGTTCTGGGCGACCGCCTACCCGCCGGAGATCGCCGCCCTCGGCGAGTCGCTCACCCGGCTCTCACGGGAGGTCCTGTGTTCGGTCCTCTCCGCGGTGGGCATCCCGGAGCAGGACCGGCGGCGGGCGACCGGCGGCTGCTCGGAGTGTGCGGGCTCCTATCACCTGACGTTCAACCACTACCGGCCCGCACAGGCCGACATCGGACTCAGCTCGCACAAGGACGACGGGTTCCTCACCATCCTGCGGACGACCGCGCCGGGCCTGGAAGTCAGCCGTGAGGACCACTGGGAGACCGTCCCGGCCGACCCGGACTGCTTCATCGTCAACTTCGGCCTGTCCATGGAGATCCTGACCGCGGGCAGCCGCATGCCCGTGGCCGCCATCATGCACAGGGTCGCCCGTCAGCAGGACGACCGGTCCAGCTTCGGGCACTTCAGCTCCAGCGGCTGCCTCCCCGGGGAGGACGAGGGCATCTACCGCTACGCGACCGGCAGCGGCCTTGAGCGCGTCTGCGGCTCGCGCGAACTCATCGACGAGAACGACTACGAGATCTACGCCGGCACGGACGCGCCGGACGGACCGGACACGGCGACCGTCCCCGGCAGCTCCGACGAGCACCCCACAGTGAAGGGCGCGGGCCGATGACCGTGGACACCATGACCCTCCAGCGGGCCGCCGTGACACACACCGGTCTGCGTTTCGACGCCGCCGACGGCCTGTCCCGGGCCCTGCGGGACGGCTGCTTCCTGCTCGCCGTACCGACCGGGTTCGATCCGGGCCCGGGTATCACCCTGTGCCGCGAGTTCCACCGGCCGCCCGACGGGGGGCCGGAGGCCACCCGGGCGTACCGCGGATTCAAGGACGTGCCGGGCGTCTACTTCGACCGGGAGCACTTCCAGACCGAGCACGTCCTCATCGACGGCCCCGGACGGACCCGGCACTTCCCGGGCGAACTCCTGGCGATGGCGGAGCAGATGAGCTCCCTGACGCTTCTCGTCCTGCGCGACGCGATGACCGAGCTGGGCATCGCTCCCGCGCTGTGGAGCGAGATCACCGGTGGTGCCGTGGACGGCCGCGGCACGCACTGGTTCGCGGCGAACCACTACCGGCCGGAGCGCGCCAAGCTCGGCTGCGCCCCGCACAAGGACACCGGATTCGTGACCGTGCTCTACAACGAGGAACCCGGCCTGGAGGCGTCCGTCGACGGCGCCTGGGTGCCCGTCGATCCCGTCCCCGGCCACTTCGTGGTGAATTTCGGCGGCGCCTTCGAACTGCTCACCGCGGCGCTCGACCGCCCGGTGCGGGCCATCCTGCACCAGGTGCGCCAGTGCGTCCCGGTCCCCGGCGCCGGGGACCGGTTCTCCTTCGCGGCCTTCGCCAACCCGCCGGCCACGGGCGACCTCTACCAGGTCCGCGAGGACGGCTCGGCGGCGGCCGTACGCAGCTCCGAGGAGTTCCTGCGCGAGTTCAACGAGCAGACCTGGTCCGACCGGCACGCCGACTTCGGGATCGCCGGGGCCGCCGGCAGGAGCGGAGGCGGTACGTCATGAGCGTCTCCGCGGACCGCGTCGGCGCCCCGCGCCGCGGCAGGCCGCTCCCCCTGCCGCAGGCACCCGGAGCGCCCTTCCCCGGAATCGTCGCCCACCACGAGGGACCCAGCCGGCTGCACGGCCACGCCCCGGCGTTCCACGAGGCGACCGTGGTGCGCGGGGAGCCGGCCTCGCACTACTTCCGCGCCTCCGGCATCAGCGCCCGCGCCGAGGAGAACGGCGGTCTGTGCACCTTCTGGATGGGCCGGAGGCTCGCCGTCTACCAGATCACCAACGAGCCGCTCGTCGACGAAGCCGTCCTGGCACCCTCCACCGACGCCAACCGCGAACTGTTCGGCGACTTCATGGGCTCGTTGCCGCATGACCACCCGGACCGCCCGGGGAAGCGCGCCGTGGTCGAACGCTCCCTCGGTAACGCCAAGTTCGTCGAGAACCTGGGGCCCGACATCCGGCGGCACACCGCGGATCACCTGGCCGGCCTGGCCGACCGGCCCGTGCCGCTGGACGAGTTCACGCTGTCGCTGACGGCCTACGTGGACAGCATGATCCCCGGCGTCCTCGATCTCACCCAGCGGCCGCTGCCCGAGTACCTGGCATCGGCCGAGTACGGCCGCGTCGTGCGTGGATTCTTCGACCTCGCCTCCGACGTCATCAGCAACGACAATCCGGCGGCCATGGGCGAGTTCGACATCATCGTGCCGTTCGTGCGCGACCTCCTGACAGACAACTTCGAGGCGCTGTCCGACGCGCCCGCGACCAACATGATCCGACGCCACTTCGACCTGTGGGAAACGCCCTTCACCAGGCGGTCCGTGGCCGGGCTCGACGCCGCGCGGATCAAGGAACTGGGCACGGTCATCGTCGCCACGTACGACACGACGGCACTCAGCCTGATGTGGGCGATCGGCTATGTGGAGGCCACTTCCCGGGTCAAGGACGCCGTCGTGGCGGAAGCCGGACGCGCCGCGGCAGCGGTGGCCGGGGCGGGGTGCCCGTACGCGGGCCCGCCTCCGCGGACGGACGCCGCCCCGTCCGTGATCGACCTCGCGGTCCTGGAGGCCGTACGCCTCGGCGGCAGCAATCCCAGTGCCCTGTGGCGCCGCACGACGGAGGCCTGCGCCCTGAGCCACCGGGGCGCCTCGGTGACCGTTCCGCCGGGCACCATGATGTGGCTGGACCGGCGGCAGGCCAACCGCGACCCCGCCGTGTTCCCCGAGCCGAGCCGCTTCGCCCCGGCCAACATCGGGGCCATCGCCCGCTCCGACCGGGAGACGGTCTCCTCGCTGCTCTCCCGCGGCCGCTACGAGATCAACTCGTTCAGCATGGTCAACGCCGACCGCAACCCACGCAAGTGCCCCGGCCGGCTCTTCTCGGTGCGGATGCAGTCCATGGTCCTCTCCGAGCTGTACGGCCGGTACTCGGTCGCCACGCGGGGCACCGACCTCCGGCTCAGGCACCACGCGTCCATGCCGCGTCCGGCACGGCCGGGCAGCATCACGATCCGGCCGGAGCCCGGCGGGCCGTCCGGCCCCCGTACGCCGCGCGACACCGCACCCCCGAGGGAGCCGTCCCCATGAACACCGCCAACTCCTCCTCCGCCCCCGTCCGGTCCCACCCCGCGACCGTGCGGGCCCCGGTCAGCCTGCCGCCCATGCCCGGCGAGCGGCAGGCCCGTGCCGACTACTCACCGGTGGAGCTCGAACGCTCGTGGTTCGACGGGGACGAGCTTCGCTTCGAGCACGAGGGCGGCTTCGACCGCGCCCTCGCCAAGGGGTTCTTCCTGCTGCGCATACCGGACGGGCTCGACACCGGCCCCGGGGACCGGCTCGCCGCGCACTTCTACGAGGACCCGGCCGGCGACGGCATGGACCCCTACCGGGGATACCGGCACACCGAGGTCCCCGACGCCTACCAGGGCTACTTCGACCGGGAACACGACCAGTGGGAGAACTTCTACATCGAGCGGGCGAACTGGGCGCTGCTGCCGCCAGAGGTCTCCGGGCTCGGCCATCGGATGGCCGGCCTCGGCATCGCTGTGCTGCGCGCGGTGCTGCGGCACGTGGAGGTGCCGCAGGCCCTGTGGAGCGAGGTGACCGGCGGCCTCGCCGACAACAACGGCCATCAGATGCTCGCCTTCAACCACTTCCGGTCACAGAAGGAGACCCGGGGCTGCAAGTTCCACCGTGACTCCGGGTGGGTGACCGTGCTCCGTTCCTTCGAGCCGGGCCTCCTCGCGCTCATCGACGGCGAGCTGAGCGCCGTCAACCCCGAGCCCGGCCACTTCATCGTCAACTTCGGCAGCTCGCTGGAGGTGCTCACCTCCGCCCTGCCGCGGCCCGTACGGGCGAACGTGCACGGTGTGGTCTCCACCGAGCGCTCGGAGGGCCGCGCCGACCGCGTCTCGTACGTGACGTTCCTGGACTCCGCCCTCGACGGCACCGTCTACCGGCTCGACAACGGCACGGCGCACCCCGTGCAGTCGGTCGCGGACTTCGCGGCCCAGGAGGTGAGCAGGACCTATGACAACGACGGCGCGCTCTGACGGGGGCACGGGCACGGCACCGGTGGAATCCGACCAGGACGGGAATCGCACCATGACGGACACCGCGCAGACACACGAGACAGCACGGGAAGGGCAACAGGACCACCTCGACCTGCCCGCCGCGGAGGTCGACGGGGGCACCCTCCGATTCGCCACCGCGGACGACACCGAACAGGCCCTCCGCGTAGGCGCGTTCAGCGTGGCCGTCCCCGAGGGTCTCGACGTGAGCGCCGGAATCGACTTCTGCCGCACCTTCTACCGGCCGGGGACGGGCGACCCGGCCGACCGCCACCGGGGCCACCGCGAACACGGCCACCCGGCCTCCAAGCTCGGCTACGAGGACCGGCCGGACCAGGTCGAGCAGCTCCAGCTGGAGAGCTTCCTGTGGCAGGAGTACCTGCCGGACGAGGTCGCCGCGGTGCTGCGGCGCATGCGACAGCTGACCCTGGACGTCCTCTCCGGCGTCTTCGACGCCGCCGGGGTGCCACGGGCCGACCGCGACCTCATCACCGGCGGCGCCCAGCAGGACACGGGCCTGTGCTACACGACGGTCAACCACTACCGGGCCGGCCTGAGCGACCGCGCCGGTATCGTCGAGCACTCCGACAGCGGGTTCATCACCACCATCTGCACCGACCAGCAGGGCTACGAGATCCTGCACGAAGGCCGCTGGCTGCCGGTGCGCGAGCGCCCCGGCCACTTCACCGTCAACCTCGGCGACGCCTTCCGGGTCCTGACCAGGAAGCTGGCCACCCCGGTCACCGCCGTCTACCACCGGGTGCCGGAACTGCGCCCCGAAGCGGGTCTCCCGGACCGCTCCTCGTTCACCGTCTACATGGGCCCCCGCTACGACATGCCGCTCTACCAGTACGACACCGGGGGAACGCTGCGGGAGTACCAGAGCTTCCGCGACTTCTCGGTGGAGAAGGCCGGCAAACTCGGCTACGACTTCCACTCCCGCATATGAGCACCGCGGCGGGACACCCGCGCACGGTCGCGCTGCAAGGCTGGCAGTTCGCCGAACTACGCGACGGCGAGCTGGTCTTCACCGCAGAGGACGGGCTAGAACGCGCGCTGCGGGACGGCTTCTTCTACGTGCGGCAGCCCGCCGGCACCGACCTGTCGGCGGGTGACCGCTTCGCCCGTTCCTTCTACCTGCCGGCCGGGAGCCCGGCGGGCGACGCCTCGGGGCCCCCGGACCCCTACCGGGGCTTCCACCCCTGGACCGAGGAGCGGTTGGGCAGCCACCAGGGCTACTTCTGCCGTGATGCCGACCAGACCGAGCAGTTCTTCCTGGAGAGCGCCCGGTGGGACGAGGTCTATCCGGCCGCGCTCACCCGGCAGGCCGAACGCATGCGTGACTTCGCGCTCGACGTGCAGCGTGCCGTGCTCGCCCGTCTCGACCTGCCGCGCGCACTGTGGGAAGAGGCGACCGGGCACAGTCTCACCCCGCACGGCACGCACACCCTCACCTTCAACCACTTCCGTCCGGAGGTGGCCGCTCGCGGCCTGAACATCCACAAGGACTCCGGCTGGGTCACGGTCCTGCGCTCCATCGAGCGCGGACTGGAGGTGGACCGGGACGGCGAGTGGCGGCCGATCGACCCGGTCCCCGGCACATTCATCGTGAACTTCGGCTGCGCGATGGAGATCCTGACCCGGCGGACCGCCACGCCGGTGGCCGCGGTGGCCCACCGCGTGGTGCGCCAGCCGCCGGGCGGCGGGACCAAGCCCGACCGCTTCTCGTACGCCCTCTTCGTCGACAGCACGCTCGACGAGAGTGTGTGTCCGGGGCTGTTCGCCTACGAACCGGGCAGCGGGCTCCACCTGCACTCGGGGTTCGGGGCCTTCCTCGACGACATCCTCGACAACACCTACCGGGAGGACACCAGCGGTCTGTACTGAGAAGGCTCCGGCCGGTGGGGAGCGGGCCGTGGTGCCCAGCCCCGCCGTCCGCCCGGCCGGCCCCGAGCCGGCCCCCGTGACACCTGGGGGCCGGCGCGGGGCCGGCGTCCGCGACAGCGGGTCCGGAGGGGCGGTGACGGTGCTCTCGCACCGCCACCGCCCCTCCGGAACGGGTCAGTTGAGGGTCAGGACGGTGCCCGCGCCGTTGGCGTACTCGATCCAGGCGGTGGACCGGGCGTCCGACGGGAGGCCCGACCAGGCGGCGGTCATACCGGTCGGAGCTCCGGGGGTCACGTGGACGCGGTCGGGAGTGACGGTGACCGTACCGGCGGCCGGCGGGGCGTCGGTGACGTTGTTCACCTGGTAGGTGTACGGAGTGACGCTCTCCCCGGTGCCGCTGCCGTCGACCGAGACGAGGGCCACGAAGATCTTCCCGGCCTCGGGCTGCCGCAGGGTGATGGTGACGGTTCCGTCGCTGTCGGGGTCGGCGAACGCGACGTCCGTCGGGGCGCCGCCGACCAGCCGTCCCCAGACGACGCCGGCGATGTCGCCCTCGGCGACGTCGAAGTGGGCCGAGATCTGGGTGGCCCTGGTGCCGTCCGGGATGACCGCTTCGTAGTCGGCCTCGCCGTTGCCGGTCAGGGTGCCCCTGGTGAGGGGCGCGGAGACGGGGCCGTAGGCCTTGGCCACCAGGGTCTTGGTGGCCGGGGTGACGGAGTAGGTGCTTTCACCGTGGGTGCCGGTGCCCTTGACCTCCTCGGGGGCGTGGATGCTCTGCGGAGTGACGACGATCGGGCTGCGGACCGTGGTGCGGCCGGACTTCCAGATCAGCGAGCCCGTGTCGACGGCCCCCGCGCGTGCGGTGGTCACCTTGAGCTTGACGGTGAAGGTGCGCTTCTGCCCGGCGTGGCTGAAGTGCAGGACGGACGGGGAGACCGTGGCGGAGACGCCGGGGAGGTCGACCTCGGCACGGTAGGTGCCGGCCGAGGTCGCCGTCACGGTGCGGGTGACCGTCTGGCTGCCGAACAGCTCACCGATGGCGATCGAGGGGTAGTTGAGGTCGCTGGGGTCGATGGCCCTGGTGCCCGTCCCGGTGTCGACACCGGAGCCTTCGAGGTAGGCGAGCCAGTCCCGCTCCGTGGAGTCGTAGACGAGTCCGGGCCGGAGCATGGTCCGGGCCTCGACCTCGCCGGAGCCCTGCGCGAAGGCGTCGTGGCTCGCCTTGCCCTCGGGCGTCCTGGTGGGGGAAGCGGTCGTCATCATGGCCGACTTGACGCTCATGGGCGACCAGTTCGGGTGCTCGGAGAAGTAGAGGGCCGCGAGGCCGGCGATGTGCGGTGCGGCCATGGAGGTGCCGGAGTAGAAGTCGAAGTCGCGGCCCTGGTTACCGGGCGGTGCCACCGCGGCGAGGATGGTCGCGCCGGGCGCGGTGATGTCGGGCTTGAGCAGGTCGCCGTTGCCCACGAGGGAGGGGCCGCGCGAGGAGAAGCTCGTGACCTGGGGGTAGGGGGTGCTGCCGGTGGCGCCGCGGGTGAGGGTGGCGGTGGCGTTGCCCGTGGCGGCGTAGTCGCGTACGGCGGTGGCGTCGGCCCCGGTCAGGTGGACGGTCGGCACGGAGTGCAGGTCGCCGTCGGTGCTCTCGTCGTGGAGGTTGGCGAGGACCATGCCGATGCCCCCGGCCCGCTGGACCTCGGCGGACTTCGCGACGCGGTCGACGGTGCCCCGGTCGCAGACGACTATCTTTCCGGCGGCGCGTGCGGGGTCGAGGGTGCCCTTGGCGCAGACGTCGGCCTCGGTGGCGCCGGCGGCCTTGACGGCGGCGGCGCGGACGAGCGGCGCGGAGCCGACGGTGTTCCGCACGCTGGTGCTGATACCGGCGTAGCTCTTCCCGTTCCCGAGCGTGACGGTTCCGCTGTACGGGGCGATGGTCCCGGCGGCGACCGTGGTGGTCCAGGGAGCGGTGTTGTCGAGGCTGGAGGCGTCGGGGCCGGTGTTGCCCCCGGCGGTGGAGACGAAGATCCCGGCGGCGGCGGCGTTGCGGAGCGCGGTCTGCGCGGGGTCGTCGTAGTCGCTCTCGAACTGGGCGCCGAGGGAGTAGTTGATGACGTCCACGCCGTCGGCCACGGCCTGGTCGATGGCGGCGACGAGGTCGCTGGTCAGGCCGCCGCTCTGTTTGCCGTCCTTGCTCTGCCAGAGAGCCTTGTAGACGGCCACGGCGGCGGCGGGTGCGACGCCGGAGACGGTGCCGTAGTCGGCCCCGCCGATGGTGGCCCGGACGTCGGCGTTGCCGGCCGCGGTGGACGCGGTATGGGTGCCGTGGCCCTCGCCGTCACGGGCGGAGAAGTAGTCGGGGTCGAAGTCGGGAAACGCCTGGACCCAGCCGTCGGCGAAGTAGCGGGCGCTGATGATCTTCTCGTTGCAGTCGGCGGCGGTGAAGCTGTCGCCGGTCTGGCAGGTGCCGGTGAACTTGGTGCCGTCCGCCTTGGGCATCACCGTGGTGGTGCCGTCCAGGTAGGGCCGGTACCGGTCCTTCTCCGCGGGCTTCCTGGCCGGCTTGCGGGCCTTGAGCGCGGGGGCCTCGAACGAGGCGCTCTCGGGCCAGATACCGGTGTCGATGTCACCGATGACGACGCCCCTGCCGGCCTTGGCGCTGCCGCCGAGGGATGCCCACAGGCCCTTGCGGCCCGAGAGCCCGAGGAAATCGGTGGAGTTCTTGTCGTCGGTGGCGTGGTGGAGCCGGTCCGGGGCGATGGAGGTGACGCCCTCGGTGGCGGCGAGCCGGACGAGCTGACGGGCGGTGAGCCGGGCGCTGAAGGTGTTGGTGGTGACGGCGTAGTGCTGGCGGACCGTGGCGCCGACCTTCTTGGCCACCTCGGCCTGTTCGTCGACCAGGCGGGTCCGGTAGCGCTTGGCGTTGGCGGCGCCGACGTCGAGCTTGCGGCCCTCGACGGGCCGGGTGGCGGCGATGCCGTCGACGCTGCCGTCATAGGTGACGAGCGGCTGGTCGGTGAGGGTGACCAGGTAGACGCCGGCGGCGAGCGGGGCCGCGGGGCCCGTGGCCGCGGTGGCGGGGGTGGCGAGAGGCAGGCTGACGGCGGCGAGGGTGGTGGTGAGCAGAGCGCCGATGGTGCCGCGTCGTACGCGGGCGCGGGACGCTCTTCGTGGCCGAGGTGACACGAGTTTCCTCACAGGGGTCCGGGCATGCCGGGCAGGCGAGCGGGGGTCGCTCGCCTCGCGGGGCGTGGGCCGACGGCTGGGGTGGTCGGACCGCCGTTCACGTGGAGCGATCGACCGGCGGTCCCTCAGGAGTGAACGCTGTGCGATCACTTACTGTCCAGATAATCTGTTGGCGTCTTTGGCCTGGTGACCAAACGCGCCACCTGGGAGAGGACGGTCGGCCGTGACTGACTGCCGTACCTGTCCGGGGGCTCCCCCACACGTAGTGCAGGGGAGGTTTTTGTGCTGGAAGCGGTGGGCGTGAGCCCGTTCGACGAGGGCGTGTACCGAGCGGTGCTGTCGGGATCGCAGAGCGCGGTGCGCGATCTCGCGGAGAGCGCGGGGGCCGGGGTGGCCCGGACGGGACAGGCGCTCACGCGTCTGGCCGGCCTGGGGCTGGTGCGGCGAGTGGGGCGGGGCCGGTGGGAGGCGGTGAGTCCGCGTTCGGCGCTGACGGCACTGCTGCACCGGCGCCGCTCGGAGGCGGAGACCGCGTTCGCGGATGTGGAGACGGGCTTCGCCGATCTGAGCCGCCTGCACCGGGCCGGACAGCTGGGGTCGGACCCGGGCTCCCTGGTGGAGGTGCTGACGGGCCGGGAGGTGATGACGCGGAAGATCGAGGAGCTGAGCCGGTCCGTCACCACGCACCTGTGGACGCTGGACAAGCCGCCCTATCTGGAGCAGGTGGGTCAGCCGCAGGTCGATGAGCGGGAGGCGGCGACGACCCGTCAGTGGGCGGAGCGCGGGATGGACATCCGGAGCGTGTACTGCCTGGAGTCGATCGAGCCGCCCGGACGGCTGGCCACGATCCTCAATCTGACGGCGGCCGGGGAGCGGTCGCGGCTGTTGCCGCACCTTCCGCTGAAGGCGCGGATCGTGGACCGGCGGATCGCGGTGGTGCCGTTGACGGGGGGCAGCAAGGACTCCATCGTGCTGGTGTACCCCTCGCACCTGCTGGACGGGCTGATGGAGCTGTTCGAGGCGTACTGGGAGCGGGCCGAGCCCTTGCTCGCCGAGGCACCGGACGTGGTGGAGGGCCCCAGCGAGGAGGAGCTGATACTGGTGCGCCTGTTGCACTACGGCTACAAGGACCAGGCGATCGCACGGCAGTTGGGCGTCAGTGTCCGGACGGCGACGCGCCGGGTGGCCGCGCTGATGCAGCGGCTGGACGCGGGGACGCGGTTCCAGGCCGGGGTGCGGGCGCGGGAACGGGGGTGGGTGTGAGGGCCGCCGTGGGTGAGCGCGTCGCCGGGCCGTGCCGGACTTCCTGCGACCACCTGACCCTGCGCGCCACCCAGCGCGGCGAGTACCTGGCCGACTCCTTCGCCGCCCGATGCGGCTCGACGGCCGCCGCCGTGGGGCTGATGGACGGGCTGCTGGTCTCCGGCTCCGCCTCCGCCACGCTGCTGCGCGAGTCCAACGCGCTCCGCAACCGCCGCTCCTCCGGCGGCCGGGCGGCCGGCGAGGCGGAGAGCGGCCTGTGGGAGCGCCTGGCCGCCCACGTGGAGTCGATTCCGGCGAGCGAGTACGAGCGTCAGCGCCGCCGCAGCGCGGTGCGCGGGCACAGCGTCGACTCCACGCACCCCCCGACCCACCTGCGCCGGTCCCGGCTGCTGGCGGTCGCCGCGCTCCCGGCCACGGTCACGGCCGACAGCGCCCGCGACGCCGCGCTCCGGGCGGAACTCTCGGGGGCACGGGGCGTCGTGGCTCGCCGCGTCCTGAACGGCGGGTAGCCCCGGGGCGGGCGTACGGATGAAGATGCTGCTCGACTGCCACGCCGTCCTGTGGTGGCTCGACGACTCCGCCGAGCTGTCGGACAAGGTCAAACGCTTGCTGGACACGGAGCCTTCGGTCTTCGTCAGCGCGGTCAGCCCGTGGGAGACCGCGATCAACCAGTCACCCGGGAAGCTCGAAGGGCCGCAGGACCTCGCGGAACGGGTGCGGGACAGCCGGTTCCTCCCGCTTCCGATCACCGCGGGCCACGGCGTACGGGCGGACAGGCTGCCGGAACACCACCGCGATCCCTTCGACCGGATACTGATCGCGCGGGCTCAGACCGAGGCGATGACCATCCTGACCCGGGACAAGTGGATCCCCTCCTACGACGTGCAGGTCATGCCCGTCTGACGTGCCCGGACAGCCGGGCAGCGTCCGCCCGGCTTCACGCCTCCCTGACCACCGCCGTAGCCCGCCAGGGCGCCAGCCGCTGGACGTCGCGGGCCGTCTCCGTGACGCCTGTCAGGAAGCCCTGGGCCCGCGGGGACGCCGTTTCGCGCAGCCACTCCGGGGCGATGTCGCAGACCGCGACCTTCACGTCGGTGCCGACCAGGGCCAGCGGGAGGGTGTGGACCACCGTGGAGGGGAAGCTCAGGACCGTGCGGCCGATCGGGCCGCGGCGGGCGATGAGTTCCAGCGGGAGGTCGGGGCGGACGATCTCCAGTCCGGTGGCGGCCTCCAGGGCGTGGAGCTTCTCGGTGGACTCGCGGCGGTGGGCGAAGTAGCGGGTGGCGCCGTGGGTGCGGGCCAGCTCCGCGACCGCTTCCAGGTACTGGACCCGGTCGACCACGCCGGTCTCCACCAGGGAGGTGCCGACGAGGTCCGCGCCCTTGGTGAGCAGCGGCGGGCCGAAGCGGGAGCGGGTCCAGGAGAAGGTGTTGGGGATGAGGCTGATGCCGGGCGGCGGGATCACCGGCATCGCGGTGAAGAGCTCGACCTCGCGGGCCGCCGACGGGGTGAAGCGGCGGCGCGCGGTGGCGGTGACCGGGGCCAGGGCCAGGTCGCGGGGGTTCGTTCCGCCGCGCCGGTGCCAGCGGGTGAGGCGTTCGCCGCGGGTGAGCTGGGCGACGAACTCCATGGTGGCGGTGCCGTCGTCGACCACGGTGAGGCGGCGGGGCCGGACCAGCGTGAGCAGCAGCTGTACGTAGCGGGAGAACGGGTCCCCGATGACGATGTGGTCGGCGTTGCGGACGAGCCGGGTCAGGGCGCGCAGCGACTTCAGGGGGGTGCCCGAGTCGCCGCGCGCCTCCTGCCAGCGCACGGTGACGCCCTCGTCGCGGGCCAGCTCCGCCATCCGGCGCAGCTGACCGCGCGACATCGGGTCGACCGGAGGGAGGACGACGACGGTGACGTCCGCGAGGACGCGGCCGCCGCCCCCCTCTGTGTAGGCCCACTCCAGGACGTTCAGGAGCTGGACCGGGCTCTCGACGAAGGCGAGGTTCACCGGTCGGCCCGTCAGACCGTGAGCGGCTCGGCGGCCTGGGCCGTCTCACCGCTCTCCGCGACGACACCCGGGACCCGGCGGAGCTTCTTCATCGGGCCGAGCTCCGACTCGTACACCTTCTTGACGCCGTCGCCGAGGGAGGCCTCGATGGTGCGGATGTCGCGGACCAGGCGGGTCAGGCCCTGCGGCTCGACGGAGGCGGCCTGGTCGGAGCCCCACATGGCGCGGTCGAGGGTGATGTGGCGCTCGACGAACGCGGCGCCGAGGGCGACGGCGGCGAGGGTGGTCTGGAGGCCCGTCTCGTGGCCGCTGTAGCCGATCGGAACGTTGGGGTACTCCTGCTGGAGGGTGTTGATGACCCGCAGGTTGAGCTCCTCCGCCTTCGCCGGGTAGGTCGAAGTGGCGTGGCAGAGCAGGATGTTGTCGGAGCCGAGCACCTCGACCGCGTGGCGGATCTGGCGCGGGGTCGACATGCCGGTGGAGAGGATCACCGTGCGGCCGGTGGCGCGCAGCGAGCGCAGCAGCTCGTCGTCGGTGAGGGAAGCGGAGGCCACCTTGTGGGCGGGTACGTCGAACTTCTCCAGGAACGCGACGGCCTCGGTGTCCCACGGGGAGGCGAACCAGTCGATGCCGCGCTCGGCGCAGTGCTCGGAGATGGCGCGGTACTCGGTCTCGCCGAACTCGACGCGGTGGCGGTAGTCGATGTACGTCATCCGGCCCCAGGGGGTGTCGCGCTCGATGTCCCACTGGTCGCGCGGGGTGCAGATCTCCGGGGTGCGCTTCTGGAACTTGACGGCGTCGCAGCCGGCCTCCGCCGCCACGTCGATCAGCGCGAGGGCGTTGTCGAGGTCACCGTTGTGGTTGATGCCGATCTCGCCCGTGACGTAGACGGGGTTGCCGGGGCCCGCGGTGCGGGTGCCGAGGGTGCGCAGTCGGGAGGTGCTCATGGTGCGTTCCTTACTTGGGGAGGGGGGTGTTGGTGGTGAGGGTGGAAGTGGTGAGGGTGGGGCCCAGCAGCCAGGCCGCGATCTCGCGGATGGCGCCGGAGCCGCCGGGGGTGGTCGTGACGGCGCGCGCCGCGGCGCGTACCGAGTCGTGGGCGCTCGCGACGGCGACGGGCCAGCCGGCGAGGGCGAAGCAGGGGAGGTCGTTGACGTCGTTGCCGACGTACAGGACGCGTTCGGGGGCGATGGACTGCTCGTCGCACCACTGCTTGAGCGCGAGGTCCTTGCGGTCGATGCCGTGCAGGACGGGGACGCGGAGCTTGTGGGCGCGGGCGGCGACGACCGGGTTCTGTTCCGTGGAGAGGATCAGCAGCGGCAGTCCGGCCTTGCGCAGCGCGGCGATGCCGAGTCCGTCGCCGCGGTGGACGGCGACCGTTTCGCGGCCGTCGGCGTCGATGAGGACCCGGTCGTCGGTCTGGGTGCCGTCGAAGTCCAGGACGACCGCGTCGATGTCCTCGCGGGTGGGCAGCGGCGCCGGGTCCAGGAGCGGGGCCAGGGCGCGGGCGCGGGCCAGGTCGTGCGGGTCGTCGATCTCCAGGACGCGGGCCGGGTCCGTGCGCACCAGCGCGGTGTGGCCGAAGAAGCGGTGCCGGTGGGTGCGGAAGCCGGCCGCGTCCATCGCGTAGGCGGCGCCGGTTTCGAGGAGGTCCTCGGGGCGGTCCTGGCGGCGGGGGCGGACCGACTTGTCGTGGTTGACGCCGTAGTTGTGGTCCTCGACCGCGCTGCCGTCGCGCCACAGGAAGCCGTGGAACGGGGCGACGGTGACGGCCGAGTCGGCGCCTTCGCGGGCGACGGCGGCGGCGACGCCGTCGATGTCCTCGCGGGCGACGAAGGGGCTGGTGCACTGGACGAGGAGGACGACGTCCACGCTGCGGTCGTGCGCGGTCTCGTAGCTGTCCATCGCGTGCAGCACGGCGGCCTCGCTGGTCGCGGTGTCCCCCGCGATGGCCTCGGGGCGCTGGACGCAGTGCAGCCGGGCGGTTTCGCCGAGCGCTCCGGCGGCGGCGCGGGCGGCTTCCGCGACGGCCGGGGCGTCGGTCGTCACGACGACGTCGGTCACCTCGGCAGAGGCCAGGCAGGCGCGGACCGCGCGGACGACCAGCGGTACGCCGCCGACCTGGGCGAGGTTCTTGGCCGGTACGCCCTTGGATCCGCCGCGGGCGGGGATCACTGCGAGCACGGTGGGCCGTGCGGTGGGCTGCGTCATCGCTGCTCCCAGGGGTGTTTTGGTGGTGGTGTTCACAGCTCGCCCATCCGCCGGACGACCGGGGCGACCCGCTGGACGCCGTGCCGGTAGGCGCCCCGGGCCGCGTCCCGTACCGCCTGGCGCACCGCTCCCCTGACCCGGCCGCGCTCCCCGGTCGCGGTGGCGCCCGGCAGCGGGTGGCCGTCGGGGGCCAGGTGGTGGCGGGCGAGGATGCCGGGGAGGTAGCCGGGGGCGGTGGCGGGGGTGTAGTAGGGCGTGAGGGCGGGCAGCCGGTCCCGCTTCGCGAGCAGGGCGGTGACCCGGGCCCGTGCGGTGTCGTAGGCCGTCCCGTAACCGCCGTCGGCCGCGACGCCCTGGCCGGCCAGCCACGCGGCGTCGGGCTCCGGGTGGGCGCCGCCGTCCAGATGGTCCCAGGAGGTGAGCAGGCCGGAGCCGATGAAGTGGTGGTTGCCGAGGGTCTCGCGCACCCCGAGGTCGGTGAGGACGGCGGTGGGGATGCGCCGGTGCAGGGATTCCAGGGCGGCGGTCGAGGAGACGGTGACCAGCAGGTCGGTGCGGTCCAGGACCTCGCCCATGTGGCCGTACACCAGGCGGAAGTTGGGCGGGAGTCCGCCGGGCAGCCGCTCGGCGAGCCGTTGGTAGGGGAGCTCCTCGATGTGCGTGGTGTGCTCGCCGGGCTTGGAGCGCAGCTTGAGGAGCACCTCGCGCTCCGGGTGCAGCCTGGCGTGCTCGACGAGTCTGCGCAGCAGGTACGTGCGGTCGGCGCGGGAGGCCGGTACGGAGGGCTGGGCGGCGAACACGACGGTGTCGCGGCCCGGCTCCGCGCGGTGCGGGTCGCCGCCGAGGAAGGGCAGGGCGGCCTCCGTGACGGCGGAGGCGTCGGCGCCCACTCCCTCGTACACCGCGCGGAAACGCTCCGCGTCGTGGCGGGAGTTGGCGAGGACGATGTCGGCGCCGTGCCGCAGCAGCAGCCCGTCCGCGAGCTTCTCGTAGACGACGCCGACATAGCCGGTGACGACGACGGGGCGGACGGGCGTCCGGAGTGCGGCCAGGCCGTGCAGCATCGCCTGGACGGCGCCGCCGACCAGCGCGAGGACCACCAGGTCGTAGCCCTCGTCCCGCACGGTGCGCAGGAACTCGGCGGCCGTCACCTCGCGGACCCGGCCGGGGTCGATGCCGACGTCCCCGACCTCGGCCAGCTGGCGCGGCGTCGGGGTGGCCCGGCCGCGCAGCAGCAGTCCGCTGATCTCCACCCGGGGCGCGTCCGTACGGCCGCCGCCCGAGGTCAGCCGGCGCGCGGTGAGCGCGCCCCACTTCCATCGGGTGTCGGAGTCCGCGAGCACGGCGACCCGGAGCACCGGGGACGGCGCTCCCGCGGATTCCAGTTCTGCCGGCGAAGCCGAATTGCTTTTACTAGGGGGCACGTCCAAGAAGGTAGGAAGGCCCGGGGGTGAGCAGCCCAACGTGACAGCAACAAAGGGTTAACAGCCTGCCGACGATTGCCCAACCCGCCGCCGGGCTGCTCGAACGGGCCGAAAAAGCGCTCCTGATGCTTACCGGTTCATCATTTCGACGGGCGCCGTTCACCTCGCGTCCGTACGAGCGCAAGGGCGAATGCCCGGCCCGGAACTAGCGTGATGCGGGTGGTTAAGCTCTCGGTCATCGTGCCGTTCTACAACGTGCAGACATACGCCCCCGACACCCTGAGAAGCCTGCGGGCGAACGCCCGCGAGGACTTCGAGTTCATTCTCGTCGACGACTGCTCGACCGACGGGACCGCGGACATGCTGAGCCGTGCGCAGGAGGAGATTCCGGGGGTGGTCGTCCGCAGACACCAGCAGAACGGCGGACTGGCCACCGCCCGGAACACCGGTCTGGACGCGGCCCGCGGCGAGTACCTCGCCTTCCTGGACGGGGACGACTGGCTCGCCCCCGGTTACTACGCCGAGCTGCTGGCCAGGACCGAGGCGCTGGGCTGCGACTTCGTCCGCACCGACCATGTCCAGGCCGACGGCAGGGCCCGTACCGTCCAGCGCGTCCCGCACGGTCCCAGGAACGAGGTGATGGCGCCCAGGGACGCGATCCTGCCCGCCGGGCGCTCCACCTCGGTGGACTACGCGTACGCCTGGGCGGGCCTCTACCACCGCAGGCTGCTGGACCGGGGACTGCTGCACTTCACGGACGGGCTGCGCACGGCGGAGGACCGGCCGTGGATCTGGCGGCTGCACCGGGAAGCGGATTCCTTCGCGGTGCTGGGACTCCTCGGAATCTTCTACCGACGCGGCGTCGCCTCGTCGCTCACCCAGATCGGTGACATGCGCCAGCTCGATTTCATTCGCTCGTTCGACCAGGTCATAAGGGAAACCGCGGCGGACCGCGATGCGGCGGAACTCCTGCCGAAAGCGGTCCGTAACTATTGCGCGATCATTTCCCATCACATGGGTTCGATCGAAAGGTTCGAGCCGGCGGTGGCGCGCGCCCTGAAATCGATGAGCGCCGGCGCGCTGGGGCGAATGCCGCAGGATGTGCTGGACGCGGCCATCGACTCGATGGACGTCAAGCGGGCGACCCTGCTGCGCCGGCTGCGGCGGCGGTCCGTCGCGAAGGAGGTGGCGGCCGCGTGAGCAGCAGCCGGGAACGTACGACGCAGATCTTCCTCGCCTCCACCCTCTACGGCACGGCCACGCTCGCCGCCGCCCTGGACGCGGGGCTCTTCGAGGACGCCGGGCGCCGCGTCCTGCTCGTCTCGGACAACGCGGCGATCCCGGAGACGGCGACCGCCCTCGACGCGATGCCCGGGTTCGACCTGCTGCGCGGCCGGTTCGACGACGTCGTGTCGTGGAACGCGACGATCGCCCCGCACCACCCGGGCGCCTGGTCGCCGCGCCCGGACGACGTACCGCTGTGGGAACGTCATCTGCGGCTCGCCTGGGGGCTGGGCGAGGACGCCGTGGAGCTCGCCGTGGAGTCGATCCAGGTCGACCCGGCCATGGCGGTCGCCCAGATCTTCACCGGCGTACCGGTCGATGTGTACGCGGACGGGCTGATGAGCTACGGACCGACCCGGAACAAGATCGACCCGCTGGTCGGCACCCGGGTGCGGCGGCTGCTCCACCTCGACCTGGTGCCGGGGCTGCGGCCGCTGCTGCTCACCGAGTTCGGCGTGGAGCCGGAGATCGTGCCGACCGACGCGTTCCTCAAGGTGCTCGGCGAGCTGGGTGACGCGCCGGACGTCGCGGCGGGTGTGCCGTCCGTGGAGACGCCCGCGCTGCTGCTCGGCCAGTACCTCTCCGCGCTCGGCCTGATCAGCGCGGCCGAGGAGGAGGAGCTGCATCTGCGGATGATGCGCGGCGCGGTCCGGCTCGGCCACTCCCGGCTGGTGTTCAAACCGCATCCGACGGCCCCGGCCCAGTGGTCGCGCGGCATGGAGGCGGAGGCGGCGAGGCTCGGCGCCGAGCTGACCGTGCTGGACGCGGGGGTGCTCACCGCGCCGGTCCTGGCCGAGGTGCTGTACCGGCGGATGCGGCCCGCACTGGTCGTCGGCTGCTTCTCGACGGCGCTGCTCACGGCGTCCGCGTTCTACGGGCTGCCGGTGGCCCGGGTCGGCACGGAGACGCTGCTGGAGCGGCTGACTCCGTTCGAGAACAGCAACCGGGTCCCGGTCACGCTGGTGGACGCGCTGGTGCCGGACCTGGAGGCCCCCGCCCCGGTCCCGGCCGGCCCCGCGGTGGCGCCGGACGGGCTGAACGACCTGGTGCGGGCGGTCGGCTTCGCCATGCAGCCGAAGATCTACCCGGGGCTCCGGCCGGTCGCGGAGCGGTATCTCGCCGCCCGTCCGGCGGCCGCGTCCCGGCGCTACTTCAAGCGCAGGCGGCTGACCGCCCTCGCGCTGCCGGGCGGGGTGCCGCAGCAGCTCGGGTTCCTGCCGCGCAGTGCGGCGGTGCGCCGGGTGGCACGGCGTGCGAAGGCGCTGCGGCCGGGCGCCAAGCGGTAGGAGCGCAGTGAGGGGGGCGGGGGGGCCGGCCCGCGCCCCCCCCCCCCCCCCCCCCCCCGGCCGCCCCCCCCCCCCCCCCCCCCGCAAAGCTGGAGGTCCGCGGCGTTCGCCTCCGTGACCTTCCACAGTTCCTGCTGGCGTCCGTGCACATCGGCCACCGCCGCGGCGTGGTCGTCCAGCATCCCGGCCGCCCGCTCCAGCAGCCGCGCCCCGAGGTGCCGGTCGTGGACGGAGATGCCCCACTCGGGCCGCTCGATGTCGGCCAGGAAGTACGCCATCTTCGGGTGCGAGATCAGGCTGATGACCGGGGTGCCGCAGCCGAACGGGATCATGCCCGCGTGCCCGCGCATCCCGATGACCAGCTTCGTGCGGGCGTAGGTGTCCCGGATCGCGTCGTTGCCGAAGTCGTACATCGGGATCACCGGCAGCGCGATGCCGTGCTCGCGCCGCAGGTCGAACGCGATCCGCTCGTCGTCCAGCGAGTGGGCGACGCACTTCACCTCCGCGTACTTCCCGAGTCCGCGCACGGCGGTGGCCATCTCGGCGAGGAAGTGCCCGTAGTCGTGGCCGAAGCGGAGTCCGGAGCGGTCGTACGCGGCGTTGATCAGGACGGTGTTCTCGCGCTCGGCGGGGTCGGTCCAGCCGTCCACCAGCTGCCGGGTGACGGTGGTCGGGCAGGGCTGGAAGCGGACCTTGCCGTGCAGCGAGGCGGGCAGCAGCTCGCGGACCTTCGCGATCGATCCGTGGTTGCGGAGCCCGAAGAAAGCGGAGCGCTCCACCAGCTTGCGCAGGGAGGAGAGGAACCGCTCCCGGCCGTGCCCGTACGCCTGGCCGTCGAAGGCGTTGAAGCCGACCGCGTACACCATGACGGGTACGTCTATCCGCTCCAGCAACGCGTCGGGGACGTTCCACTGCCAGCCGCTGTTGCCGTTCGGCGCGGTGTCCGGGATGAACAGGCCGCCGCCGCCGATGACCAGCCCGCGCCGGGCGTTGACCCGTTCCAGCGCGGCCTCGTCGAACAGCCGGTGGGCGTGGACGGAGTGCCAGCGGGACGGGCCCGTGTCGCGGCCGAACGCGAGGCGGACGCTCGCAGGGAGGAGCTTGTCCCCGGCGTTGCCCTGCCGGTCCATGTAGAAAGCGACATGGGCCAGTTGATCGTCGGGCGCGCCCTCCGCGGGGGCCTCGGCGTCCCGGGTGCGCTTGTACATCAGCCGGTTCGCCCGGTGGGTGGGGTCGACGCCGAGCCCGTCGAGGGCGTACCGCGCCGCGCTCGTGTCGTCGCCGTGTATCCAGGCGATCTGGGCGAGCCGGGAGAAGGCGGTCGCGGCCCGGTTGGGGGCGGCGGCGGCCAGCAGGAGCTGGGCGCGGGCCTCCTCGTAGCGGGAGACGCTCATCAGCGCGTGGCCGAGTACCTCGTGCGGCCAGGCCTCGTCCACCGGGATGCGGACCGACCCGAGGAGTTCGGCCGCCTCCTGGTACTCACCGGCGGCGATGTGCGCGGTGGCGACCCGGCGGGCGCTGTCGGGGTCCCCGGTGCGGCGGACGTGCGGGGTGCCGTAGTGCACCAGCAGGTCGTGGTGCTTGGTGCCGGGCCGGGCCAGGTAGGCGGCGTGGAACGCGGCGTCGGACAGCTCGAACTCGCGCCAGCGGTCCTCGGCCTGCCCGTACCCGGCCTCGCCGCCCTGCCAGGGCTTGTGCCGACCGGTGAAGTGCAGGATCGCGGTGGTGTCCGGCACCGGGAGGTCGCCGGAGAGCCGCCGCTTGACGAAGTTGTAGCGGGAGTCGAGCTGGACGAAGTCGCCGTCGAGCACGGCGTTCAGGATGCCCTGGTCGTGCTTGTCCAGCTCGTACGCGCCCGAGCGGCCGGTCTCGTCGATCCGGGCGCAGAACGCGTCGCTCAGGTACTCGCGCTGGATGACCAGCAGTCCGCTGTTGAGCTTGTGCTGCCCGTAGAAGAACTGCGGAACGGCGGCGAGGCCGTCACGCAGCCTGAGCAGCTCGCCCAGGTCGCCGAGGACGACCATGTCGGTGTCCAGCGTGATCACGGTGTCGTAGTCGCGCACCCGGAACACGTCCAGGATGAAGTAGGCCTTGCGCACCAGGTAGTTGTCCTGGTCGCCCTTGGCGTACGAGTCGTAGTGCGCGGCGTCGACCCGGCGGAAGTCGGCGCGCGGGTGCAGCTCCCGGATGCGGGCGACGGACGCGGGGCGCAGCCCGTCGTGCAGGACGATGAAGTCCTCGCACAGGCCCGGGTTGGACAGCGCCAGGCTGCGCAGCAGGGTGAGGAAGCCGGGCAGGTAGTTCTCGTCCACGAAGCTCGCGAAGGCGACCCGGCGCTTGCCGGTGAGCGCGTTGGCGGGCGCGGGCGGTACGGGGGCTCCGGCAGGGGGCGTTGTCGTCATCGCAGTGAGATCCTCGTATCGGTGACGCTCTGGGCGCGTTCCATGACCCACGCCTTTTCGCTGGTGTACTCGTGCACGGAGGTGATGGGCATCTTCATCGCGGCGGGCAGCCGGTAGGCGCCGCTCTCGTAGAAGTCGAAGCCGATCAGGTCCAGGCGCGGGCTGACGTCCAGGTGGTCCAGCAGCCAGAGCATGTTGAAGCCGCTGGTGGGGATGGACGGCCAGACGTCCGTGGTGACCTTGCCGATGTCGCGCAGCGGCCAGCGCAGCGACTCGTCGCCCAGGTACCGCTGGGCGCCCGGCACCAGCCGGGTGCGCAGGGAGTGCTTCCAGTCGCCCGCGAGCCCGCCGAAGACCAGCCGGGTGTGGACCCGCTGGTCCCAGTTGAAGCCGTGCTTGTGGATGCTGGCGTGGATGTCGGTGCGGCTGCCGGTGGCGGCCGGGTCTATCCGGTACGAGTTGAAGCGGACGACCAGGTCGTACGCGTCGATCTCGGCGCCCAGCGAACCGGTGCCGACCCGCTGGGAGTTGGCGATCAGGCAGATCGACTTCCCCGCGATGTGGTTGCGGAACTCACCGAGCGTGATCCACTCGACCCCGCCGAAGGTGGGGTCGGCCAGCGGTCCGCGCATCCGGCTCCGGCGCTGCCCTGCGTAGAGGGCGATCAGCTCGGTGAGGTGGGCGGCGTTGCCGCTGCCGTTGCCGTTGCGCGGGGCGGCGCCGCTGCCCGGTGCGCCGCCGGCCTCCAGGGCGAGGCCCAGGTAGTGGGCCAGGGCCTCCTGGATCTCCGGGACCGGCGCGCCGGACCGGTCCTGGGCCAGCAGCGCGCCGATCAGCCGGGACCGCGCCCGGTTCCAGTCGCCTCGGGCGTGCAGGGCGAGGCCCTCGGCCCAGGTGTCGGTGACCGGTGCCCCGGCGAAGCCCGCGGCCTCCGGGCAGTCCCGCTCCAGCATCCGCAGCAGTTCGCCCTGGCGCTCGGCCCCGGCGCGCAGCCCGGCCGTCCTCGCGGCGATCCCGAAGCCGTCGTCGTCGGTGAGCGCGAGGTAGCGCTCGTACGCCTCGACGGCGTCGGCCTCCGCGCCCGTCGCCTCCAGGACCCGGGCCCGCAGCCGCCAGGCCGCGCGGGAGCGGGTGCGCTGGGTCAGCACGGTGTCCGCGACGAGGAGCGCGAGCTTCAGCTCGTCCTCGTAACCGCAGTCCAGCGCCTTGTTGCCGACCGCGAGCAGCGGGTCCATCAGCCGGTCGCCGAGGACCAGGGCCGCGCCGGTGGCTTCCTTGGCGGTGCGGCGCAGCAGCGGGGCCGGGGCGGCCGCGGCGGGCGGCCGCTCCATGGCGGCGTGGGTGGCCAGCAGGTTGCGCAGGGCCTCCGCGAGCGCCGTGCGCCGCCGGTCGAGTCCGGCGACCAGCTTCCCGCTGTGGGCGGCGCAGGCGCGCAGGCAGGTCTCCAGCTCCGTCGGGCGGACGGCGGCGCGGGAGGGCGTGCCGTTCTCGGACGGGAGCGGGGCCTCCGCGTCGCGCTGCCGTGGCCAACGGGTGCGGGCTTTCGTCATGGCGCTCCAAAGCGTCTGATGCCCGTGGGGGGAAGGGGCGTGGGGCGGGGAGACGGATGTTCGTCAACCGTTCGGGGTTCCGTGGCACGGTAGGAAACCTGGACGGCCGCCGGGTGAACTCACCCTGTCGGCGCGGAGAACGGCTCCCCCGCTCGTCCGGCCCCGGTGACCCGGCGGGGACCGGGGCGTGAAGGGCGGCGGACCATCAGGTGAACCGCCTTTTCCCGCACGGGATTTCACGGTGTTCGATGACATATTCGAGCCACCATGAGGACTCCGCCCCTTCTCCGCTCGCCGCGCGCCACGGCCGCGGCCCTGGCCGCCGTGCTCACCGTCGTCACCGTCTGCGTGGGCGACGCGGTGGCCCGCAGCTACCCGTTCGGTCCGCGCACGCGCAGCGTGAACGACCTGGGCAACCAGTTCGTACCGTTCCACGCCCACCTCTGGGACCTGCTGCACGGCAGCGGGGACGGCGGACTGCTGCTGAACTGGCAGTCCGGCTTCGGCACCAGCTTCCTGCCCGACCTCGGTACGTATCTGAGCAGCCCGTTCGCCCTGCTCGTCGGGGTGTTCCCGAGGGACCGCATCGACCTGGCCGTCTACGTGGTCACACTGGTGAAGACGGGGGTGGCGGCGGCGGCGATGACGTGGCTGCTCACCGCCTTGCGCCGGGGGCGCGGCCGGGAGTGGGCGGCGGCCGTGCTCGGCGCCTCGTACGCGCTGTGCGGCTGGTCGGTCGCGGAGGCGGCGTACAACCCGATGTGGCTGGACGGGCTGATCGCCTTCCCGCTGCTGTGCCTGGCCGGTGAGTGGGCGCGGACCGCGCGGCGGCCGGTGCTGGGGACGCTCCTGGTGACGCTCGCCTGGGTGTCCAACTTCTACACCGCGTATATGGCCACGCTCGGGGCCGCGCTGGTGCTGGTGGTGCGGCTGCTGCTGGAGGACGGGGAGTCGCGGGAGCGGGTACGGGGGCTGGTCCGCGCGGTGCGGACGGTGCTGACCGGCATCGGTCTGGCCGCGCCGGTCCTGCTGCCGGTCTTCCTCGGCACCAAGCACGCCTACCCGGGCTGGACGCGGGAGTTCGCCCCGGCCGCCTGGCCCGATGTCGCGGCCCGGCTGCTGCCGGCCACGTACGGATTCTTCAGCCCGGCGGTCTTCCTGGGCACGGGCGCCCTGTTGCTCGCCTGCGTGCTCGCGTTCCACCGGGGTGTGCCGCGCGCCGAGCGGTGGGTGTGGCCGGGGCTGGTGGCGGTGGTCGCGCTGTCCATGCAGTGGGGGCCGACCCATCTGCTGTGGCACGCCTTCGCGACGCCGAACGGCAGCCCGTTCCGGCAGACGTTCGTGTTCTCCGGCATCGTGGTGATCGCCGCCTGGACGTCGGTCGCCCGCGGCTGGCCGGACCGGCGGGCGCTGCTGGCCGGCGGCGGGGTGCTGGTGCTGATCGCGGCGGCGGCCGCGCCCAGCGCGCTGGTCACCCAGTGGACGTATCCGCTGTTCGCCGCGGGGCTGGTGGCGGCGCTCTGCGCGCTGGCGCTGGTGCGCGGCGGCAGGTTCCTCGCGCTCGCGGTGCTGCTGCTGGTGGGGGCGCAGGCCGGGCAGGCCGCCGCCACCACGGCGTACGCCGACCGGCAGCGGCTGAAGCAGCTCGACGACTACGCGCCCTGGGGCGAGCGCCAGCGCCTCCAGGCAGAGGCGGTGGCGGGCGCCGACGGCTGGCCGCGCTACCGCACGGATCCGGGCCTGGAACAGAGCACGGCGAACGACCCGCTGACGGTCGGCGGCCAGGGCGGGGCGTACTACAGCAGCCATACGCCCGACGTGACGACCCGCACCTTCCTCGCGCTCGGCGTCGGCTTCACCTCGCGCGGCCGGGCACTTCAGAGCCTGGACAACCCGGTGACCGACGCGGTGTTCTCGGTCGGCGCCCGGGTCCACGTACCGCGCGACCCGCACCAGGTCTGGAACCGCCCCGACGACCGCCCTGTGACGGTGACCCGCCGCGACGTCCCGCCGCTGGTGACGGTACGGCCGGACGCCGGTTCCGGCGCTGCTTTCGGGCGCTCGCCGTTCCGGAACCAGGAGGAGCTGCTCGGCGCCCCGGTGTACACGCTGCCGCGGACCGTGCTGCGCTCCGCGGACGGGGTGGCCGCCCCCGACCGGAACGCGTACGCGTACGAGGCGCGGTCCGGTACGTACACCCTGAGTGCGAGCTGCCCGGCCGGCAGCGAGGTGTTCCTGTGGGCGCCCGATCTGTTCGGCACCGCGCGGCTGGGCGCTGCCGGCGAACCGGCCGACCTGCGGGGCGACCTGCCCGCCCGCCGGGCCGGGATGCTGCCGCTGGGGCCCGGTGCGGGCCGGGTCGCCGTGACGTTGCGGGCGGAGCGGGACGGGACGGTTCCGCACGAGGCCGTCGGCTGCCTGGATCCGGGGCGCCTCGCCACCGCGGTGGCGGGGCTGAAGCGGACGGGGGCGACGCGGGTCACGGTCTCCGGCAGCGGTGTGCACGCCGAACTCCCGCCGGGCACCGAGGGGGTGGCCGTGCTGGCCGCGCCCAGGATCGCGGGCTGGAGCTGCGACGGGCGCCCGGCCGGCTCGTACCTCGGGCTCGTCGCGGTGCCGGTGGGCGGGGGCCGGACGGCGGTGGACTGCTCGTTCCGGCCGCCGGGGCTGCGGGCCGGGACGCTCACCGGGGCCGCCGCGCTGGCGGCGCTGCTGGGCACGGCGTTCGGTCCTGCGGTGCTGACCCGGATGCGGCGGCGGCCCGCCCGCCGGTAGCTCCCGGGGCCCCCCGGGGGCTCAGCGCCCCCCGTACCGCGCCTCGATGCCCGCGATGATCAGCCGCAGGCCGTCCTCGAAGCGTTCGTCGTAGTTGGCGAAGATCTCGGAGCCGGCCGCCGCGGCGAGCGGGTAGCGGGCCAGCCGTTCCGCGCGTTCGGCGACGTCGAACCCCTCGCGCCGCTGGTCCGGCATCGGGCGGACGCCCTGTTCCTCGCTGACGAACCCCATCGTGTAGGAGTACGCGGTGGTGCCCGCCCGGATCGCCTGCCACAGCTCGAAGCCCGCGTCGACCATGGTCCGCAGATGCCCTTCGAGCCCGTCGGCGTGGTCGGTGCCGGTGAACTTCGCACCCCCGTAGACCTTCGCCCCGTCGCGGTAGCGCAGCAGCGCGCGGCGCAGTCCGCTGTTGTACGCGACGAGCTGCTCCTGCCAGACCTGTGGCGCCGGACCCGGCAGGTCCTCTTCGAGCATCCGGCGGTACATCACGGTGGCCATCTCGTCGAGCAGCGCCTGCTTGTCCTTGAAGTGCCAGTAGAGCGCGGGCGCCTTGACGTCCAGCTCCCTGGCGATGGCGCGCAGGCTGAGCCCGTCCAGGCCCACCTCGTTCAGCAGCCGCAGCGCCGTGTCGGCCACCCGGGACCGGTCGATCTTCGTCGTACCCACCCGGTCAAGTTAACAGCACCCGCCTTGACAACTTAACAACGTTAAGCACAGACTCACGACATGGAACTTAACAGCGTTAAGGAAACTGGGGTGCTGATCGCCGGTGCCGGCCCCTGCGGTCTCGCCCTCGCCTGCGACCTGGCCCGCCGGGGCGTGCCCGCCCTGCTCGTGGAGCAGGCGCCCGCGCTCTTCCCCGGCTCGCGCGGCAAGGGCATCCAGCCCCGCACCCGGGAGGTCCTGGACGACCTCGGGGTGGGCGACGCGGTCCGCGAGCACGGCGGTCCGGCACCGGTCGGGATGGCCTGGCAGGACGGCGAGCGGACGGGCGAGCACCGGATGTTCCGGGTGGCGGCGCCGACCGACGCCGAGCCGTACGGGGAGCCGTGGATGATGCCGCAGTGGCGGACCCAGGAGATCCTGCTGGCCCGGCTGCGGGAGCTGGGCGGGGACGTCGTGTTCGGCACCGCGCTGACCGGCCTCGCCCAGGACCGGGACGGGGTCACCGCCCAGCTGTCCACCGGTCCGGTCCGCGCCTCCTACCTCGTCGCGGCGGACGGCGGGCGCTCCACGGTGCGGCGGGCGCTGGGCATCGCGATGACCGGGGAGACGGTCGACCCGGCACCGATGCTGGTGGCCGACGTACGGATCGCCGGGGACGCGCTGGACCGGCTCAACTGGCACCTGATGAACACCGACGCCGGATTCATCGCGCTGTGCCCGCTGCCCGGCACCGAGGACTTCCAGCTGACCGCCCAGTTCAAGGAGGGCGAGCCCGACACCTCCGCGGAGGGGGTGCGCGCGCTGGTCGCCGCACGCACGCACCTGGAGGCGGCGGACGTCACCGAGGTGCGCTGGTCCTCCGACTTCCGGCCGCGCGCCGCCCTGGCCGACCGCTTCCGCGAGGGCCGGGTCTTCCTGGCCGGGGACGCCGCCCACGTCCACTCCCCGGCGGGCGGGCAGGGGCTGAACACCAGCGTCCAGGACGCGTACAACCTCGGCTGGAAGCTCGGCCAGGTGCTGGACCACGGCGCGTCCGCGGCCCTGCTGGACACGTACGAGCAGGAGCGCCGCCCGGTCGCCGCCGAGATGCTCGGCCTGTCCACCCGGATCCACCGGGGCCGGCAGGAGCGGGGCGCGGCCGCCCAGCAACTGGGCATCGGCTACCGGGGCGGCCCGCTCTCCTCGGGCCGGGCGGGCGTGCTGGAGGCCGGTGACCGCGCCCCCGACGGACCGGCCGGTGACCGGCGGCTGTTCGACGTCTACCGGGGACCGCACTTCACGCTGCTGGCGGTCGGCACCGACACGGAGCTGCCGGAGCCAGCGGCTACGGAAGGGCTCCGGGTGCACCGCCTCGGCGCGTACGAGGCGTACGGCAAGGGGCTGTTCCTGGTCCGGCCGGACGGCTACCTCGGCTGGGCGGGCGAGGACACCGGCGGGCTCGCCGAGTACCTCGCACCCCTGGGCCTCGACCTCAAGACCGGGCCTTGACCTCAAGCGCGGTTGAGTTCCTACCTTCGTCGTCATGGACCACTCAACGGACCCATCGATGGACTACTCACATGACGACGAAGGGCTCGCCAGGCAGCCGATCGGCTACTGGAGCTGGGCCGCCCACACCGCGACGGTGGGCCACATCCGGTCCGCCCTCGCCGAACACGGTCTGACGCAGCCCCGCTGGTGGGTGCTGAACCAACTGGCCGACGCGGACGAACCGGGCCGCCCCAGGGCGGAGGTGGTCGCCCTGCTGCGCGGCTACCTCGATGTCGGGGACGGCTTGGAACCCGAGGTCGACGCCCTGATCGGCCAGGCCCTGATCACCCAGGACGCCGGCACCCGGCTGCGGCTGACCCCGGAGGGCCGCGAGCTGCGCACCCGGGCGCACGCACGCGTCTCGCGGGCGAGCGCGGAGATCCACGAAGGCATCCCGCCCGAGGAGTTCGTCCGCACCATGAAGGTGCTTCAGCGCATGATCCACAACGTCGGCGGCAAGGCCTGGCACCACTGACAGGGCCGGCCGGGCGGGACCGGACCCGTACGTCCGGTCAGACGCTGCTGAGCGACAGCTTCGCGGCGAAGCCGAGGAACAGCACACCCGCCGCAGAAGTGGCCCCCGCCGAGAGCCGCTTGCGGCGGCGGAACGCGGCCGACAGCCGGGTACCGCCGAAGATCAGCGCGGAGAGGTACAGGAAGCTGGCGGCCTGGAGCAGCGTGCCCAGCAACAGGAAGGAGAGCGCCGGATAGGCATACCCGGGATCGACGAACTGCACGAAGAACGAGATCAGGAACAGGATCGCCTTCGGGTTGAACAGGCTGACCACCAGGGCCCGCCGGTAGGGCCGCTCCATGGTGCCGATCGCCTCGGCCCCGTCCGCGGACTCGCCCGTCAGCTCGGCCACCCGCCGGTGCCGCTCCCGCCACATGGACACCGCGGCCCGCAGCATCCCGAAGGCCAGCCAGGTCAGATAGCCCGCCCCGGCGAACTTCACCACGGCGAACAGCACGGGTGTCGTCTGGAGCAGCGACGACGCTCCCAGCGCGGACAGGGTCATCAGCACGGTGTCCCCGGTCCACACCCCGGCCGCGGCCACATAGCCGGTCCGCACCCCGCGCCGGGCGGCGACGGACAGCACGTACAGCGAGTTCGGGCCCGGCAGCAGAACGATCAGCACCAGGCCGGCGAGATAGGTCGGAAGGTCAGTGACACCCAGCATGAAACGGAGTCTCGCACGCGGCCGGGGCCGTACGGATCCGGGGTGGCGGAACCAGAACGCGCCCCCCGGCCCGCGCGCCCGGACAACGATTGGCAGGGTTCGGCAACCGGGCAGGGCGGGAATCCGTCCCATGAGATACCGGAGACCCCAGGGGGCCGAGATGACACGCACCAGAAGGACCGGGCGCGGCCGCGCGCACCGGGGCAGCCGCGCGGCGGCGACGGCCGGCGCCGCCGTCGCCGTCCTCGCGCTGACCGCCGTGACCGCGGGGTGCGAACCGCAGGCCGCGGGCAGCACCCCGTCGGCCCCGTCGCCCGCGCGGACGAGCGGCAGCCCCACCGACGACGGCAAGCCCGGCGCGGACGAGCCGGGGACGCCGACACCGTCCGCGAGCACGGCACCCGGCAAACCGGCGAGCACACCGCCGGAGCCCACGCCCTCGGCCACGGCCGCGCCCGACCCGCAGGGCAAGGTGCTGATGGCGAGCGGCGCGCAGGGCAAGCAGGTGCGCGAGCTCCAGGCCCGGCTGCGCCAGATAGGCCACTTCAACCGCACCCCCACCGGCTACTACGGCACCGTCACGGTCACCGCCGTACAGTCGTTCCAGGGCAAGCGCGGACTGTCCCGCACCGGGAAGGCGGACACGCTCACCTGGCAGAAGCTGCTCGGCATGACGCACGAGCCGACGGCGGCGGAGCTGGACCCGCCGACCACCCGGCCGGTCGCGAAACCGGACAAGCGGTGCATGGAGGGCCGGGTGATCTGCATCAGCAAGAACAGCCGGTCGCTGTCCTGGATGATCGACGGCAAGGTCGTCTCGTCGATGGACGTGCGGTTCGGCTCGCAGTACACGCCGACCCGCGAGGGCACCTTCTCCGTCTACTGGAAGTCCCGGCACCACGTGTCGACGCTCTACGACTCCCCCATGCCGTACGCGATGTTCTTCAGCGGCGGCCAGGCGGTGCACTACTCCTCGGACTTCGCGGCCCGCGGCTACAACGGTGCCTCGCACGGCTGCGTCAACGTCCGGGACGAGGGGAAGATCGCCTCGCTGTACGCCCAGGTCCGCAAGGGCGACAAGGTCGTCGTCTACAGCTGAACGGCCTGTACGGGTGAGGGGCGCGGGCGGGACCGGGGGAACGTGTCCCGCCCGCGCCGTTGCGCCGAGCCGAAGGTACGGGGGGAACCCCGGCTCAGGACGCTGCCGATGACCAGTCGGCTCACTCTGTACTGCGTCCGCGTGCCGAAAAACGTCACACCCGGTGGCGGACGGGGTCAGCGGGCCTCGGCGGGCGCCACCTGAGCCGAGGCACCGGCGTCCGCTCCGAGGTCCGCCGCGGGCTCCGTCCCGGCCTCAGGTCCGGCGAAGGCGGTCGACGGCTGCGGGGGCACGGGGGTGAAACCGATCGACGGGAGGGATTCGAAGCCGCCGCCGTCGCCGTCCGAATCATCGCCGTCGCCGTCCCCGCCGCCATTGCCGCTGTTGCCGGTGTCGTCGCCGTGGCCGGTGCTGTCGCCGCCACCCTTGCCGTCGGCCGCGTCGAGCATCCGCTCGCAGAACCGGTCCAGGTTGCGGGCGCCCTTGGCCAGCGCTTCGAGGCGGCGTCGGCGGTCGTCGTCGAGCTTGCCGTCGCGGTAGTCGCGGCAGGCCTTCAGCGTCTTGGCGTACCAGGCGCCCGAGGAGTCGGGCGGCGAGGTGTCGGGCTGCCCGGAGCCGTCACCGTCACCGCCCGTGCCCTTGGTGCTGTCCGGGGCACCGCTGCCCGGGTCCTCGTGCGTTCCGACGGCGGGGCCGCCGTCGGTGGCGGGGCCGGTGGGGCCGGGCTCCTCCGTGCTCCCGCCGCCGGGGCGGGCGGAGTCCGGGGCCTCGGGGGGTGAGCTCTTCGGGCTCGGCGTGCCCGACGGCGGCTCCGGCGTCCCGTCGGCCGTGAGGCCGGAGCCGAGCTCCTCGGGCGAGGCGGCGGCCGACACCGATGTCGCCGGTGCGGGGGCGTGCCGGCCGAAGGGTCCGGGCAGCACTCCGGTCCCGGCGGCCACCGCCACCCCGCCGATCGCGCAGCACGCGAGGGAGGCGACCAGGCCGAAGCGGACGGGCCGGCTCCAGCTCGGCGGCCGGACACCCGGCCCGTTGCCGGTACCGGCCCTGCCTATGTGCACGGGTGCGAGCAGGCCGCCGCCCCCGTCCGGCCCCGCGCCCGGTACCCGGCCGGCCCGCGCGGACGCGGAGCGGGAACGGGCCGCGGAGCGCGGGACGGCACGGAAGGCGGCCAGGGCGGCGGCCTCGCCGGGGAGTTCACCGGCGGCCGGGCGGGCGGACCGGGCCGCGGCGTCCAGGGCGGCCGCGAGCCTGTCGGCATCCTGTCCCTGCTGGCCGTCGACGGGATCGACCGGTTCACGGCGGAGCAGTCTCTCCGCCGCTTCCTTGTCAAGCCATTCGTACTGCTCGTCGGCCATCACATGTCCTTCTGCGTCCAAAGACGCGAATGCGTCACAGCGGCGGGCGCCACCAGGCCGGTGCGGGAGGGGCGCTGCGCGGGTACGGCGCCCAGTTCCGCCGTCCGGCCGGCCGCACTCCCGTGCGGTGCCTGCAGGGGGGCCGGGCCGTCGGCCGGGCCCCTGGGGGCGCCGCCCTGCGGACGGCCCTCCGCCGCACGGTCCGGCCCGCTCCCGCCCTCGGGATCCGCGGTGCCGCCCGGTACGTCCGCGCTGTCCGCGCTGTCCGCCCGCAGCAGTTCGGCGAGTCGCTTCAGCCCGCGATGCGCGGCGGTCCGTACCGCACCCGGCCGCTTGCCCAGCGTCTGCGCCGCGCTCTTCGCGTCCAGCCCGACGACCACCCGCAGCACGACGGCCTCGGCCTGGTCCTGCGGCAGCTGGGCGATGAGCGACATGGCACGCCCGGTGGCCAGGGCCTCGATCGCCTCGGCCGCCGTGTCGGACTCGGCCGCCTTCTCGGACAGTTCGGCCTCGTCGCCGCCGGCCGAGGGACGCCTGCCGCGCATCCGCAGATGGTCCAGGGCCCGGTTACGCGCTATCCGCGCCGCCCAGCCCCGGAACCGGTCCGCGTCCCCGCTGAACCGTTCGAGGTCGCGCGCTATCTGGAGCCAGGACTCCGACGCCACGTCCTCTGCGTCCGGCTCCCCCACCAGCGTCCTTATGTAGCCCAGCAACCGCGGCTGCACAGCGCGGTACACAGTACGGAAGGCGTCCTCGTCCCCGTCCTGCGCCGCGAGCACCGCGGCGGTGAGCCCCGCGTCGTCCCCCAGCACTCCCTCAACCTGCCCTGCTGTCCTGAATCGCAGCTGGTCACCACTGCCGCGCCACCCTGCGCGAATCAGCACGCTACGTCCTTCGCGGGCATCACGTCCATGACTTGTACAACCCGCAACATTGTGCGGACGCGACGCGGTGTGACAGAAATCGCGGTGCCGACGCTGAGATGAGTACGGGGTCGTTCCGCGGCCCCGCGGAAGACGACCGGGGCCTCTCCTGTGGGGGGTGGCGGCCCCGGTCGTCCTCACCTTCCCTACGCCTCTGACCAGGCAATACTCCGAGGTATGGGGCTGTCACGACCAGCCCGTGACGAACACTCCCGGCGTTCATCCGGTCTCCCCCGGACCGGTACGCCGTGTCATCTCTGTCCGATCTCCCGGCGTCCGGCCCGGCGTTCACCGCGCTGGACGCCGTGCCGGTCCCGGACACCGGGTCAATTCACCGCCCGTACCGATCCGGTGAGCATCTCGGCACCACGGGGAGCAGGAGGATGAGGACCGGACCAGATCGCTCTGCCCCGACGCCTCCGTCATGACGCTCTCGACGGAGGCCTCATCCCCGCGCCGCAGGAACCCGCAGCGACTGCGCCGAGGCCCTGATCCGAGGCTCCGGGAGCTGCCCGGCTGGACGCGCCCGCCCCGCGCGGAAGGCTGGTTCGCGGAGGACCTGGATCACCTCCCCGAGGCGCCGCGCCACACTGAGCTGATCGACGGAGCGCTCGTATTCACGGTGTCCCCTCGGCGTCCGGTGCCCTTCGGGATCAGTCTCGATCTCGGCGGGCTCACGCCTCCCCGGAGCGGCTGAAGGCCCTGGCGGGGAGCACCTGACCCGTAGGACGACGGGCAGACCCCCGACGGCCTCACCCCAGGACACGTGCGCGTCGCGAGGCCGCCGCGCGCAGCACGCGCTGCCCCTCGGCCGACACGTCCAGGACCTGACGCAGCCCGGCGCCGGCCGGAGCCGTGTCGGCGATCTCCGCCAGCATCTCCAGGATCCGGATCTGGCGCGCGGTCTCCCCGGCCAGCAGCGGCCCCGCCCCTCGCGGGTCGCCCGCACGGCAGTGCGCCACCGGATCCGCCGGGCCGGTGCGTTCGGCGTCGTGGCCGAGGTGGACCTCCAGGGCCAGCACCGAGCAGTCGTCGGCCCAGTCGCGCAGCCGGGCGCCCGCCCGGTCCGCGGGGGCCTCGCCGAGCAGTTCGCGGACGCGGCGGACGGTCGCGTCCGCGTCCGGCAGGGCGTCCAGCGCCGCGCGTGCCTCGGCCAGCCGGTCCGGCCAGGCCGCCCCGTCCGCGCAGCCGGCCCAGAGCGGGCGCAGCGGGTCGGGGTCCGCGCCGGCCGCGGGCTGCGGCAGGCAGCGGTCGAGGCAGGCGGCCCCGCTCGCGGCCAGGCCCCGCTCGTCGGCGGCGGCGATCAGTTCCAGCAGGCTCATCGGCAGTCTCCCGTCGCCCTCCCCACGCCGGGACGCATGGGGACGCAGTGCTTCCTGTTACCGCGTTCAGCGCCGAATGGCCGAAAATCGTCACTATGGGCGGCCGAAACCGCTTGCTGCCCGGGGGCGTCGCTAGAACCGGGCGTTGAGCGGGAACAGGCCGACGGCTGCCCGCTCCCCCTGCATCCTGGTCAGCTCGCGCACGAACAGGATCGCGAAGACCGCGGCCGCGATGTCGAGCAGATCGGACACCACCATCATCGAGGCGGCGTCCATGATCTGCTGCGGCAGCTCGGCCCGGTCGTACCGCTCGCCGGCGAGCCGGCCGAACACCATCGAGGCCACCCAGGTGCCCCACCACAGGTTCACCGGGGCCAGGGAGACGTCGCGCCGGCCGCCGTCGGTGTCGGTCTGCGCACTCGCGTTCCAGATGCCGCCTGCGATCCGACGCGGCAGCCACAGCCCGGCGACCGGGACGAACCAGCCGCCGATCGCCCAGCCGGGCCGCATCGGCTGGGCGTTCGCGTCGAAGATCTCGGCGTTCGCCCGGACCCGCCAGAACCACATGAGGAAGGCGATGGCGGCGGCGAGGGTGGTGAGCATCTGCAGGACGCCCGCGCCCGCGTAGAGCGTGTCGGCGCGGTCGGCTTCCGCCTGGTCGATCCGCACGAAACCGGTGCCGAACCCGGAGTCGAGACCGTTGTCGATCAGCGTGCGGACGTTGATGTCAGCGGCCACCGCCAGCAGGTCCGCCACGGCGACCACCACCAGCAGGACGACGACGGCCTTCGCCAGCGCCTCGGGCGAACGCAGCCACTGCTGCGGGGCGGTGAAGGCCGGGGCGGACGGGGACTGGGCTCTGACCCGTCCGGAGGTCCGCGCTACGGCGGGTGCGGCGGATATGGCGGGTGCGGCGGATGCGGGGGATGCGGCAGGTGCGGCGGATGCGCCGGGTGCGGCGGATGCGGCAGGTGCGGCGGCGGTCTGCGCGCAGGGCGCGCAGCGTCCGTCGGAGCCGGCTGATGGTCTGGTGCCGCAGGTGGAGCACAGCATGGAGCAACCCCCCAGGGTTGTGGGCGCGCGGAGACCCCGGGCGCGGACGAGAGCGGACAGCAAAGGCCGCGCGCTCCTCCCCAAGTGCGCGCGGCCTCCGGAACCTAGCCCCGGGCCACCACCTTGTCCACAGGGAATCCACAGGCCCCCGCACTCCCGCTCACCGGCACTCCGGTTTCCCGGTACTCCCGCTCCCCGGTACTCCGGCCCCGGTGCGGAACTCAGCCCTTGTCGATCTCCCCGGCCAGTTTCCGGAACCCGTCCCAGCCCAGCTTCGGCTTCCCCGGGTCCCACAGCTTCTGGGACGTCGCCCGCAGGGGCATCCGGATGCCCTGCGCGACCTGCGCCGCGGTCTGGGCGTTCGGCAGGTCGCCCCAGACCGCGAACCGGCCGCCGAGGATCTGGCGGGAGTAGCGCGCCGGGACGGGGGTGGTGCCGCGCAGGACGAGGGGGGTCCACTGCTCGTAGATCCGCTTGCCCGTCGGGTAGACGAAGTCGTTGGGCTGGCCGAGCACGTAGTAGAGGAACTCGTCGTTGAGGTTCAGCACCTGGCGGCCCTCGCGCAGGTACTCGTCCGGCTGCCGGGCCCCGTACTCCTTGCCCGTCCAGTACTCGATCTCGATGTTCTTGGCCGCCTTGACGACGCTGTCGCGGAAGAGGCCGTCGTTCCACGCCTTGGGCTGCTTGCCGTGCGGGCGGACCACCGCAGCGCGGTCGTTGAGCCAGCCGGTGGCGAGGTCCGCGATCCCGGCCTTCGGCCCGTATTTCCGTACGGCGGCACGCTGGAGCTGGGGGTAGGAGGCGGCCGGGTCCCGCGCCATCAGCGCGAGGTACTCGTCGGCGCCCAGGTGCCAGTACGTGCCGGGGAAGAGCTCCGTGTACTCACCGAGGAGTTCGTCGACCAGCTTCGCCGCGCCCGGCTTGGAGATGTCGAGCGATCCTTGCGAGGCCACGCCCGACACATTGCGCAGCTGGAGATCGGGATGGGCGCGCAGGACCGCGCCGAGATGGCCCGGCGAGTCGATCTCCGGCACCACCTGGATGTGCAGCCGGCCGGCCAGGGCGACAATCTGCCGCACCTGCGCCTTGGTCAGGTGCTCGGGCGAGACGATCTCGGGGTGGGTGTCGGACTGGACGCGGAAGGCCTGGTCGTCGGAGAAGTGCAGACCGAGCTGGTTGAGCTTGAGGTCGGCCATGTCGCGCAGCCGGTCCTCGATCCAGTCGACGCTGTAGAACTTGCGTGCGATGTCGAGGTTGAGCCCGCGTTGCGGGCGGTCGGGGCGGTCGCGCACCTCGCCCTCGGGCATGACGCCGTCGGCCCGCACCGACTGCTTCAGGGTGCGGGTCCCGTAGAAGACGCCCGCCTGGCCGGGCCCGCTGATCGTGACGCGGCCGTCGTGGGTCTTCAGGGTGTACGACTCGGACCCGCCCTCGGCCGTCGGGGTGAGGGCCAGTTCCACATCGCCGGCCCGCGCCGCCACCGCACCCCGGTAGCCGATCTTGAGCTCGCCCGCGAGCAGCCGCCCCTCGTCGGCGAGCCCCTCGCTGCCGTCCGCGATCACCACCGCGCTGCCCTTGCCGGGCCGCCAGCCGGGACCGTGGGCGGGGGTGTGCTCGCGTACGGCGGGGATGGTGCGGGGCGTCTTCGACAGCGGGTAGCTGCGAGTCGGGGAGGGGGTGGGGGCGGCGGACGTGGCCCCGGGCGAGGTGTGGGAGCCGGACCCGCGTGCGGGGTCGGAGCTGTCGGGCCACAGGACGACGGTGAGCGTCACCGCGGCGGCCGCGGTGACGGCCGCTCCGGCCGCGAGGGCGCCGCGTGAGAGCGACATCGGTCAGAAACCTCCGGTTTTAGCGGGAAAGAAGGCAGAAGTATGGAGATAGCCGGGCATTCTCCTCGCTATTTCGTACAGCAGTGATTCCGAAACTCTCCGGCCCACTCTCCCGTCCGGGTGAAGTTCGCACATCCGCCGGACGGCCGTTGCCCGGCCTCGATACCTTTGAGGCACATTCGTCTCTCCCTTCACCCTGCATCCGCCTGGTCACTCCGAACCCTCACCACTCCAGGTTCACAGATGCCGCTGATTCGAGGAGCCCACGCTGTCCAGGTCCAGCGAGTCCCACGCCGGCCTGCCGGAGCAACCGCACCGGCCCGTCCGGCGGACCGCCGTGCCCGTACAGAGCTGCGGACAAGCCGCCGGCCCGCTCGGCCCGTACGCCTTCGGCCTGCGGCGCTTCAACGCCGCGCCCGCCGCCGACGTCGAGGCCGCCCTGCTGGACTGCTTCGGCAGCCACCGCTGGGCGCAGCGGCTGGCCGCCCACCGCCCCTACCCGGATCTGGACGCGCTGCTCGCCGCCGCCGACGAGGCGGGCTACGACCTCTCCCTCACCGAACGCGCCGAGGCGCTCGCCGCGGAGGCCTCCACGGCGCTGGCGCCCGACGCGGCGCCCTCGGCGCACCTCGCGCTGGCCGCCGCGCACGCCGCGTACGAGTCGAAGTTCGGGCATGTCTTCGTCATCTGCCTCGACGGGGTCCGGCCCGCCGAGCACCCCGCCCAGGTACTGGCCTCCATCCTGGCCAGGATGGACCACGACCCCGACCAGGAGCGGGTGGTGACGGCGGACGAAATGCGGCGACTCGCCCGGGGCCGCGTCGTCGGTCTGGTATCGAGTCAGTAACGGGTTACGGACGGCCCGGAAGCCGCCCGGCCCGCGGACCGGCCCACGCCAGGGCCTCTCGCTCGGATCAGGCTGGATCAGGGAGCGGGGCCCGGTGCCGTGCGTCGCGAGGCGGAGGATCGAGGCAGCGCGGAGCGTTGCCGACTGACGACAACGCCGCGAGCCGCGGCGCCAGGCCCCGCGAGCCCAGCCCGATCCGGACGAAACGCCCTAGCCCGTCCGTGCCTGTTTGGTTGCCACTTTGATCACACCAGAGGCCCCGCCGCGAACGAACCGACAAACCGTCGCTACGATGGCCGGGGCCGGTGGACCGTACCCGGCCGGGTCAGACCGACAGTCAAGCCGGCCGACCCCAATCCCCGCTCCCGGAGGGTTCTTCCGTGCCGGCTGGAACGCTGTACCGCGGCCGGGAAGGCATGTGGTCCTGGGTGGCTCATCGAGTCACCGGTGTCCTCATTTTCTTCTTCCTGTTCGTACACGTCCTGGACACCGCTCTCGTCCGTGTCTCCCCCGAGGCCTACGACGAGGTCGTGGCCACGTACAAGACATGGCCCGTCGCGCTCCTCGAATACGGCCTCGTGGCCGCGATTCTCTTCCACGCGCTGAACGGTCTCCGCATCATCGCTGTGGACTTCTGGGCCAAGGGCCCGCGACTCCAGAAGCAGATGCTCTGGACCGTGCTGGGCATCTGGATCGTGCTCATGGTCGGGGCCCTGTACCCCGTCCTCGGCCACGCCGTCCGTTCCATCTTCGGGAGCTGAGGCCCATGTCCACCGAGACTTCCGCGATCGGCGCAGTCGAAGGCGTCAGCCTCTACGACGTCGACAATCCGGCCCCCGTGATCGAGCCCCCGCGTACGCGGACCAGCAAGACGCCCAAGGGGTCGCGCACCAATTTCGAGATGTACGCCTGGCTCTTCATGCGCCTGTCGGGCATCGTCCTGGTCGTCCTGGTCATCGGCCACCTGCTCATCCAGCTGGTGCTGGACGGCGGCGTGTCCAAGGTCGGCTTCGCCTTCGTGGCCGGCCGCTGGGCCTCGCCGTTCTGGCAGATGTGGGACCTGGCGATGCTGTGGCTCGCCATGCTGCACGGCGCCAACGGTCTCCGTACGGTCATCAACGACTACGCCGAACGGGACAACACCCGCTTCTGGCTGAAGATGCTGCTGTACACCGCCACGGTGTTCACCGTCCTGCTGGGCACGCTGGTGATCTTCACCTTCGACCCGAACATCCGCTAGGCGCCGGGCCCGAAGGACCAGAGGTAAACCATGCAGATCCACACGTACGACACCGTCATCGTCGGCGCCGGCGGCGCCGGCATGCGCGCGGCCATCGAGTCGACCAAGCGCAGCCGCACCGCCGTGCTGACCAAGCTCTACCCCACCCGCTCCCACACGGGCGCCGCGCAGGGCGGCATGGCCGCCGCGCTCGCCAACGTGGAGGAGGACAACTGGGAGTGGCACACCTTCGACACGATCAAGGGCGGCGACTACCTGGTCGACCAGGACGCCGCCGAGATCCTGGCGAAGGAGGCCATCGACGCCGTTCTCGACCTGGAGAAGATGGGCCTGCCGTTCGGCCGTACGCCCGAGGGCAAGATCGACCAGCGCCGCTTCGGCGGTCACACCCGCAGCCACGGTGAGGCCCCGGTCCGCCGTGCCTGCTACTCGGGCGACCGCACCGGCCACATGATCCTCCAGACGCTGTACCAGAACTGCGTCAAGGAGGGCGTGGAGTTCTTCAACGAGTTCTACGTCCTGGACCAGCTGGTCGTCGAGGAGGACGGCGTCAAGAAGTCCGCCGGAGTCGTCGCCTACGAGCTGGCCACCGGCGAGATCCACGTCTTCCGGGCGAAGTCGGTCATCTACGCCTCGGGCGGCACCGGCAAGTTCTTCAAGGTGACGTCGAACGCGCACACCCTGACCGGTGACGGCCAGGCCGCCTGCTACCGCCGGGGTCTGCCGCTGGAGGACATGGAGTTCTTCCAGTTCCACCCGACCGGCATCTGGCGCATGGGCATCCTGCTGACGGAGGGCGCCCGCGGTGAGGGCGGCATCCTCCGCAACAAGGACGGCGAGCGCTTCATGGAGAAGTACGCGCCCGTCATGAAGGACCTCGCGTCCCGTGACGTCGTCTCGCGCTCCATCTACACGGAGATCCGCGAGGGCCGCGGCTGCGGTCCCGAGGGCGACCACGTCTACCTCGACCTGACGCACCTGCCCCCGGAGCAGCTGGACGCCAAGCTCCCGGACATCACCGAGTTCGCGCGTACGTACCTCGGCATCGAGCCCTACACGGACCCGATCCCGATCCAGCCGACCGCGCACTACGCCATGGGCGGCATCCCGACCAACGTCCAGGGCGAGGTGCTGGCCGACAACACCACCGTCGTCCCGGGCCTGTACGCCGCCGGCGAGGTCGCCTGTGTCTCCGTGCACGGCGCCAACCGCCTCGGCACCAACTCGCTGCTGGACATCAACGTCTTCGGACGCCGCTCCGGCATCGCCGCCGCCGAGTACGCCTCGAAGAACGACCTCCTCGAAATTCCCGAGAACCCAGCACAGCTGGTCATCGACCAGGTCGAGCGGCTGCGCAACTCCACCGGCACCGAGCGGGTCTCCACGATCCGCCTCGAACTGCAGGAGTGCATGGACGCCAACGTGATGGTGTTCCGCACCGAGCAGACCATCAAGACGGCGGTCGACAAGATCGCGGAGCTGCGCAAGCGCTACCTCGACGTGTCCATCCAGGACAAGGGCAAGCGGTTCAACACGGACCTGCTGGAGGCCGTCGAGCTGGGCAACCTGCTCGACCTCGCCCAGGTCATGGCGGTTTCGGCGCTGGCGCGCAAGGAGTCGCGCGGCGGTCACTACCGCGAGGACTTCCCGACCCGCGACGACGTCAACTTCATGCGCCACACCATGGCGTACCGCGAGGTGGCCGACGACGGCACCGAGTCGATCCGGCTGGACTACAAGCCGGTCGTCCAGACCCGCTACCAGCCGATGGAGCGTAAGTACTGATGGCTACCCCCACGATGGAAAAGGCCGACAAGGTCCCCGAGCCCGAGGCCGGCTTCGCCGATTCCCCGTACATCACCGCCACCTTCCGGATCCGCCGGTTCAACCCGGAGGTCTCCGAGGAGTCCGTGTGGCAGGACTTCCAGATCGAGATCGACCCGAAGGAGCGGGTTCTCGACGCCCTTCACAAGATCAAGTGGGAGACCGACGGAACGCTGACGTTCCGCCGCTCCTGCGCGCACGGCATCTGCGGCTCGGACGCGATGCGGATCAACGGCAAGAACAGGCTCGCCTGCAAGACGCTGATCAAGGACCTGAGCCCGGAGAAGCCGATCACGGTCGAGGCCATCAAGGGCCTCACGGTCCTCAAGGACCTCGTGGTCGACATGGACCCGTTCTTCCAGGCCTACCGCGACGTCATGCCCTTCCTCATCACCAAGGGGAACGAGCCGACCCGCGAGCGTCTGCAGTCCGCCGAGGACCGCGAGCGCTTCGACGACACCACCAAGTGCATCCTGTGCGCCGCGTGCACGTCCTCGTGCCCGGTGTTCTGGAACGACGGGCAGTACTTCGGCCCGGCGGCGATCGTCAACGCGCACCGCTTCATCTTCGACTCGCGTGACGAGGGCGGCGAGCAGCGGCTGGAGATCCTCAATGACCGTGACGGGGTGTGGCGCTGCCGCACCACCTTCAACTGCACGGACGCCTGCCCGCGTGGCATCGAGGTCACCAAGGCGATCCAGGAGGTCAAGCGCGCGCTGATCACGCGTCGCTTCTGACCCCGGCTTCGCCCCTGGCACACCGGCCCCGTCGACCGCAGTAACTCTGCGGGAGGCGGGGCCTCTTGCTGCGCCCCGCGCCCTGTGCCGGTACGGTCGTGCGGAACCGGCACCGGTTCACCGCCCGCGGTCCAGCACGGCACGGGGGTGCACACCATTGACCGAGAGCAGGGAACGTTGAGCGATCCGAATCCGCAACCGGGCGACCCATACGCCTGGGGGCCTCCCCAGAAGCCGGTGAATCCACCCACCTACCCGGACGGCCAGGCCTACGGATACCCGGCCTACGGATACCCGGAGGCGACGCCCGGCCCGGGGGCTCAGCCCGGCTACGGCTACCCGGCGGGCCCGCCGACGATGCCGTTCCAGGGCTACCCGGGCCCTCAGGGCATGACGCCGACGGGCGGCGGACCCATGCTGTCGTTCGGGGACATCACCGTGGTGAACGACTCGGTCGTGACTCCGTCCGGGACGATGCCGCTCAAGGGCGCCGTGTGGACGGCCACGGACATGTCCCGCACCGAGGAGAAGATTCCGACGGTCGGCATCGTCCTGGCCATCGTCTTCGCCTTGTTCTGCCTGATCGGGCTGCTCTTCCTCCTGATGAAGGAGAAGCGGACGACGGGCTTCATCCAGATCACGGTGACCAGTGCCGGCCGCCACCACGCGACGATGATCCCGGCGGTCGGTCCGGAGACCTTCCAGATGGTGATGGCCCAGATCAACACGGCCCGTTCGATGAGCATGTGAGTGGGACGCATCGACGCATGACCGTCCCGCGGTTCCCCGTCGCCGTCCCCCCGCCGGGGCAGGACCGATACCGGGGGCCGGCTGTCCGCGCACGGCCAGTGGCGGCCGCGGCGGGTCGCCGCGGCCGCCCTGCTGATGGCCGGACGCCACCCAGAGCGGGCGTCCGGCCCCTCGGGCAGGTATGGGGCTGCCCCGTGCAAGCAGGTGCGGGCGGCCCGGCCCGCGATGCCGCGGGACAGCCCTAGGGTCTGTCCGGCGGATCAGGGTCGGACAGACCCTAGTCCCAGGCGGCGCCGCCCCGGTCCTCCGCGACCACCATGACGCGCCGCAGCATGGCGTTGAGCAGCCGGCGTTCGTCCTCGCCCAGTACGCGGAGCAGCCGCTCCTCCTCGTTGCCGACGACGTCCATCGCGCCGAGCCACGTCGAGCGTCCCCGGTCCGTCAACTCCACGTCCACGCGCCGCCGGTCGGTGGTGGAGGGCGTCCGGCGGACGAATCCGCGACGCTCCAGCGCGTCCAGCCGGCCGGTGACGGAGGCGGGCGCGAGGTCGAGGTCGGCGGCGAGATCGGACGGGGCTGCCGTGCCGCCGCGCCCAGCCAGCTTGTGCAGGGTGTCGAACTCCTGGCGGTCCAGGTCGAAGTCGAGGAGGGACTGTTCGCGCACCCGGCGCAGATGGACGGAGAGCTTCTTCATCCGGGTCACCGCGCCCTCGACGTCCGGGTCGAGTTCCGGAAGCACCGGCTTCCACCGCTCCACGTGTCCGTCGGTCCAGTCGCGTCGCTCCATGCGCCACAGCCTACGCCGAACCCCAACTTCCTTTCTCTCACTCATATTTCGGTGTCGGATACTTCGAAAACGAAAGAGAACTGGGCGGGCGGGAAGGTGACGCGCACCACCGGGGCATCGACTTGAACCTGTTCAAAACCAGGTCTACAGTCCATGACAACAGCATTTGAACGCGTTCAAGGGAGGGTGGGGCATGGACCTCACTGTTGTCGCGTACGTCATCTATCTGCTCATCAGCGTGGCGCTCACCATCTGGGTGGCCCGCACGCTCAGCCGCAACGGCAAGGTGTTCCTCGCCGATGTGCTGCACGGGAACGAGAAGCTCGCGGATGCGGTCAACCACCTGCTGGTGGTCGGCTTCTACCTGGTCAACCTGGGGTTCGTGACGCTCTACCTGAAGAACTCCGAATCGGTCACCGACGCCCGCGGCCTCTTCGACGCGCTCTCGGTGAAGGTCGGCGTCGTCCTGCTCGTCCTCGGGGTCATGCACCTCGGCAACGTCTACGTGCTGAACAGGATCCGCCGCCGGGGAATGATGGAGCGCGAGCACACCCCGCCCGTGCCGCCGCAGGGCTGGACGCCTCCGGGCACCGGGCCGTGGACCGCTCCCGCCACCAAGGCGTGAGGGCGGGCCATGACAGCCCGGACAGCTGGGCGCCGGCCGTCCGTCAGCCGGCTCACCGTGCTCTACGACGCGCAGTGCCCGCTCTGCGTCCATCTGCGCCAGTGGCTGATGAGACAGCGCCAGCTGGTCCCGCTGGACCTGGTCCCGGCCGGCTCGGCCGAGGCGCACCGGCGCTTCCCCGTTCTCGACCACTCCCGGACGCTGGAGGAGATCACGGTCATCGGTGACGGGGGCCAGGTCTACCGGTCCACGTCCGCGTGGATCGTCTGCCTCTGGGCGCTGGCCGAGCACCGGCCGAAGGCCCACTGGCTGACCACCCCGGCCGGCCGCCCGTTCGCCAGGGCGACCGTCCTCGCCGCCGCGAAGTACCGCTCGCTGACGGCGGCGCCCTGCGGGGCGGACGGCGGCGAGGGCGGGGAGTGCGCGGTACGGGGCACCCCCTGAAGGTCTCCGGTCCGGATCGGGCCGGATACCCTCGGGACCGTGGTGAAGGAAGAGAAGGACGTGAAGGAAGTCAAGGCTCCCAAGAGCGAGCAGACCCGCACCCTCATCCTCGAAACCGCGCTCCGGCTCTTCCAGGAACGCGGTTACGACAAGACGACGATGCGGGCCATCGCCCAGGAGGCCGGGGTCTCCGTAGGGAACGCGTACTACTACTTCTCGTCCAAGGAACACCTCGTCCAGGGTTTCTACGACCGGATCGCCGCCGAGCACGAGGCAGCGGTCCAGCCGGTCCTGGCCGGCGACCAGGACCTCGCGGTACGCATCCGCGGGGTCCTCCTCTGCTGGCTGGACGTGGCGGAGCCGTACCACCGCTTCGCCGCCCAGTTCTTCAAGAACGCCGCCGATCCGGAGAGCCCGCTCAGCCCCTTCTCCGAGGACTCCGTCGCGGCGCGCGACGCGGCGATCTCCATCCACCGGCGCTGCCTGGCGGGCGCGGACACCAAGGTCGATCCCGAACTGGCGGAGCTGCTGCCGCAGCTGATGTGGCTGAACCAGATGGGCCTGGTGCTGTACTGGGTGTACGACCGGACGGACGACGCCGAACGCAGCCGCCGCCTCGTCGAGCGCACCGCCCCGATCGTCGCGCGGGCCATCGCGCTGTCCCGGTTCCGGGTGCTGCGGCCGCTCGTGCGCCAGGTCCACTCGGTGCTGGAGGAGTTCCTGCCGGGCGCGACGGGACGCGCGAAGGCGCACACGCCGGAGCGGCCGCCCCGTTGATGCCGGGGCGGCCGCTCCTGTGCGTTCTGGTGTTCCGGTTACTGGTTACTGGTTACTGGTTACTGCTTACCGATCCGCGACGGACCGTCAGATCCAGCCGAGTTCCCACAGCCGCCAGATGCCGGTGCCGTCCGAGAGGTACTGCGAACCGGACACGTCGGGCTTGGCCAGGACGTAGTCCTTCTTCTGCCACAGCGGGACGAGCGGCACGTCCTCGCCGACCAGCTTCTGGAGGTCCTTGAAGTCGGCCGAGGTGCGGCTGCGGTCGCTGAACTGCAGCGTGTCGCTGATCAGCTGGTCCATCTTCTTGCTGGAGTAGCCGTTGTGGAGGCTGTTGTCGCGGCCCACGAGCGGCTGGCTGAAGGTGTCGGGGTCCGGGTAGTCGGGGAGCCAGCCGACGGTGTACATGTCGTACTCACCGGCCGCGTAGGCCTTCTGGAACGCCGTCCACTCCACGGACTTGATCGTCACCTTGAACAGCCCGTCCGCGTTCAGCTGGCGCTGGATCTCCTTGCTCTCCGGCGTGTACGAGTCGCCGGTGCGGTAGGCGAAGGTGAGCGGGAGCGGCAGCTGGACGCCCGCTTCCTGCATCAGCTTCTTGGCGCGCTCGGGGTCGGGCGACGGGTACTCGTCGAAGAACGGGGTGCTGTGCCCGATGTAGCCCTGCGGGATCAGCGAGTAGAGCGGCTCGACGGTGCCCTGGTAGACCTTGGTCACCAGCGGCGCGCGGTCGATGATCGACGCGATGGCCTGCCGGACCCGCTTGTCGGCGAGCGGCGAACCGGCGCGGACGTTGAAGACGAGGTTGCGGATCTCGGCGCTGTCCGCCTCCGTGACGCGCTGGTCGGCGTCACCGGGGTTCAGCTCCGCGAGCGCGTTCGGTGGGAGCTGACGGTGCGTGACGTCGATCTGCCCCGACTTCCAGGCCGCCAGCAGGTCGTCCGACTGCGTGTAGTAGCGCACGGTGACCGGTCCGCCGGTCTTCTTCAGCGCGCCCTTGTACCGGCTGTTCGGCACCAGTTCGGCCTTTGAGCCCGGCTGGTACGACTTGAGCACGTACGGCCCCGAGCCGCTGACCTTGTTGTCGGACCGCAGCTTGCTCTCCGAGTAGGCCTCCCGGTCGACGATCGAACCGGCCCCGGTGGCGAGCTTCTGCGGGAACGTCGCGTCGCGCGCCGAGAGGTTGAACGTGATCGTCCGGCCCTCGGTCACCACGTTCTTGAGGGTCGGGAACAGCACCGAGGGGCCGACGGGCGTCTTGATCTTGAGCATGCGCTCGAAGGAGTACTTGACGTCCTCCGCCGTGATCTTCCGGCCGTTGGAGAACGACAGGTCGTCACGGAGCTTGCACTGGTACGTCTGGAGCTTCCCGCCGAGGAAGCCACAGCTCTCGGCCGCGTCCGGCTCGGGGACGATCGCCCCGGACTTGAACGTCATGAGGGACTGGTAGACGTTGCTGTACATCGCCCACGAGCCGGCGTCGTACGCTCCCGCCGGGTCGAGCGAGGTCACGATGTCGGTCGTGCCGACGGAGACCGGGTCCTCCTTCGCTCCGTCCGAAGGAAGCAACTGCCAGGCGCCGACGCCTGCGATGACCAAAACCGCGAGAATCGCGAGAATCCGTATTCGGATCGACCGCATTGCCGTGCTCTCCCTTAACAGCCCCACCTCGGTGTCGCGCTCAGATACGCAGATCACCGCACGTTCGCGCTCAGCCAATCACACGATTTTCACATCTGGAAGGGGAAATCAGGGATACATAGCCTTTTGTTCGCTACTTGAAACCTTCGAAGGAAAGGCCGAATACAGAGGGTTGGCGACCGGTCACCGAATTCGCCTGCGGACACCGTCTAGGCCTGCCTGGAGGCGAGTTCGACGACGGTGATGTCCGAGGGGGCGCCGACCCGCACCGGCGGACCCCAGGCCCCCGCGCCGCGCGTGACGTAGAGCTGGGTGTCGCCGTAGCGTTCGAGACCGGCGACCGTGGGGTTGGACAGCTCCGCGATGTAGTTGCCCGGCCAGAGCTGGCCGCCATGGGTGTGCCCGGAAAGTTGCAGGTCCACGCCGTGCGCGACGGCCTCGTCGATGAGGACGGGCTGATGGGCCATGAGGACGGCGGCCCGTGAGCGGTCCCGGTCGCCGAGGGCGCGGCCGAAGTCCGGGCCCTGCCCCTCGCTCTCGCCCCCGATGTCATTGACTCCGGCCAGATCGAAGCCGTCGATCTCCACCCGGGCATTCTCCAGCGGGTGCATCCCCAATTCCCTTACGTGGTCCACCCATTGGGCCGCGCCGGAGTAGTACTCGTGGTTGCCGGTGACAAAGAACGCGCCATGCCGGGAGCGGAGGCGCGCGAGCGGCTCCGCCGCCGGACCGAGATCCGCGACCGATCCGTCGACCAGGTCCCCGACGACCGCGATCAGATCGGGCTGGGTCCGGTTGACCGTGTCGACGATCCGCTGGGTGTGCGCCCGGCCCAGAATCGGGCCGAGGTGGATATCGCTGACCACGGCGATCCGGAAACCGTGTGCGGAACGGGGCAGCCGGGCGAGCGGGATGGTGACGCGCTTGACCCGCGGTCCGCGCAGCACCCCGTACGTGCCGTACCCGACCGTGCCGAGCCCGGCGACGGCCGCGGCGCCCCCGACGGCCCGCGCGACGAAGAGCCGGCGCGAGGCGGAAGCGGCGGCGGGCTGCGAGGAGGAAGAAGAGGAGGGCGGTGCGAGGGGGGCGGGGGGTGCGGCCGTCCTGGTGTCGGAGCCGGCGGCTCCGGCGCGCTCGGCCTCCGGCTCCTGCTCGGCCTCCGGCGTGCGCGTCCGCCCGGCCTCCGGCGTGCGCACCGGCTCGGCCCCGGCCCCGGCAGTCGTCGCCCGGCGTGCGAGCAGTCGGCGCAGCAACGGCCGTACCGCCTCACCGACCAGCAGGGCCAGCGTCAGGTAGAGCAGCGCGGCCAGCCACAGGTAGCCCGGCCAGGCCAGCACCTGCTGGAGCCAGAACGGCACACCCGAACGGCCGGAGACCAGTGCGCCGACGCTCAGCAGCGGGAGCAGGTACGCCGCCACCGTGCCCGCCCGGCGCAGCCGGCTGCCCGCGGCTGTCGTGTCGCCGACGAAGCGGCGCCACACATAGCGGTGCACGGCGACGAGCAGCGCGAGGGCCACGATCGCCAGCAGACCGAATCCCACGACTGCCATGTGCGCTACCCCGCCCTGTTTGTCCGCATGTGGTCCGTACGAGGTGCCGAGTCGCTACGCGGACCGGTCACGCAACGCCCTGACGCCACGGAACCCGATCACGCCAACCGCCGTCCCCAGAAGAAAGGACGTGATGGCGAGCAGCAGATGCACCCAGAAGTACGCAGTAGGGTCACCCGCGTCGTCGAAGGCGAGTCCGCTGCCGTCCTTCCACAGGTTCTTGACGAAAGTGATCCAGATGAACCAGCTCCACACCCCGAATGCGAGCAGGAACCAGGAGACGGGGCGGCTGAGCTTCATGGACTCAGTATCTCCGGCTCGCCGGCGCCGGCTCGCCCGGGGTGGGCTGTCCCGTGGTGGGCTGTCCCGGCGGTACGCGCGGCGGGTCATACCATCGGTGCCTATTTTCACATCAACTGCATGTACGTTTTTGACCGTGTCAGCTCTCAAGAAGGCCGCGCTGGCGGTCACCTCTGCCGCTCTGCTGTCCACTTTTGCCGTCAGCCCTGCCTTGGCGGCGGCCGCCAAGGACACCTCCGACGACGCGCCGAAGCCGCCCGCCGACATGTCGCGGATCGGTGGCGAGCAGCTGGGCCGGTCCGGCACCCAGGTGAATCTCGGCCCCGGGGCGCCGGTCCTGCCCAAGGACCTGACCGGCAGATCGTGGATGGTCTCGGACGCCGAGAGCGGTGAGGTGCTCGCCTCGCACAATCCGCACTGGCGGCTGCCTCCGGCCTCCACCCTGAAGATGCTGTTCGCGGACACCGTGATGCCGTCACCGGCCCTGCAGCCGAAGACCCGGACGTACACGGTGAAGGACGAGGACCTCGCGGACATGGGCGAGGGCAGCAGTCTGGTGGGGGTGAAGGAGGACCTCAGCTACACGGTGCACGACCTGTGGCTCGGCGTCTTCCTGCGTTCGGGCAACGACGCGGTGCACGTGCTGTCCGCGATGTACGGGGGCGTCCCGAAGACCGTCGATGACATGAACAGCCACGCCGAGGAGCTGCAGGCCCTCGACACCCACGTCGTGTCGCCCGACGGCTACGACGCCCCCGCACAGGTGTCCAGTGCGTACGACCTGACCCTGTTCGCCCGCAGCGGGCTGCAGAACGCGGACTTCCGCGAGTACTGCGCGACCGGCACGGCGGAGTTCCCCGGCAAGAAGGAGAAGGGCAAGAAGCGGGAGGAGTTCGGCATCCAGAACACCAACCGGCTGCTCACCGGCGCCGACGGCGTCACCGCGTACAAGGGCATCGCGGGCGTCAAGAACGGCTACACGACGCACGCGGGCAACACCTTCACGGGTGTCGCCGAGCGCAACGGCAAGGTGCTGCTCGTCACCGTCATGCACCCGTCGTCCAGTGAGACGCACGCCGTCTACAACGAGGCGGCGAGCCTGCTCGACTGGGGCTTCAGCGCGAGCGGCAAGGTGACACCGGTCGGCGAACTGGTCCCGCCGAAGTCCGCGGTGCCCGACTCCGGCACGGGCAAGGGCGCGGAGGCCGACGGGCCCGCCGCCGCCAAGGCCCAGCACGGCGCGGCGACGACCACGAAGGCCGCCGCCACGAGCGGTTCCGGCGGGGCCGGGGTCGCCCTGGGCATCGTCGGCGGGGTACTGGTGCTGATCGCCGGGGCCGCGTACCTGGTCAACCGGCGCTGGCCGCTGCCGGACCTGGTGCGCCGCCGCCCCCGCCCCTGACCGGGCCGCCCCCGGCCCGGCCGCCCGGGGCGTTCTGGCCCCGGGTTCGCTGCGCCCGGGTGCTCCCGCCCGGGGCCTCGCCGCCGACCGGGGCGCCTGGGGCGTCCGAGGCGTCCGAGGCGTCCGGAGTCGCGTCGCCCTCCACGGGGCGCGGCTCCTCGGCGTCCTTGCTCGGCGTCGCCGTCCAGGCCGCGCAGAACAGCAGCAGCTTCGCGGTGAAGTTGATCCACAGCAGCAGGGCGATCGGCACACCGAACGCGCCGTACATGCTCTTCGACGCGACGCCCTGGATATAGCTGCCGAGCAGCAGTTTCAGCAGCTCGAAGCCGACCGCGCCGACCAGCGCGGCGACCACCAGACGACGTCGCGGCGGCTCGACGCCCGGCAGCAGCGTCAGCAGGTAGAGCAGCAGCAGGAAGTCGGCGCACACCGCGACCAGCAGGGCCGCGATCCGCAGCAGCACACCGCCCACGCCGTTTTCCGGGATGTTGAGCAGATCAGCGACCCGGCCGACCGCGACGGAGCCGACCGAGGAGATCACCAGCGTCACCACGGCCGCCCCGCCCAGGCCGAGCAGCACCCCGGCGTCCTTGAGCTTGCGGATGACGGGATTGCCCTCGTCCAGATCGTCCATGTCCCAGACCGCGCGCAGGCAGTCCCGCATCGAGCCGATCCAGCCGATGCCGGTGAAGAGCAGCAGCGCACCGGCCACCAGGCCGACCGTGCCCGCGTGAGCCACCAGATTGTCGATGCCCAGCTGGTCGGAGATGCCGGGGACCTGCTCGGCGACCTTGTCCTCGATCTTGTCGAGCTGACTGTCGGAGAGCAGCGCGGCGCCGATCGCCGCGGCGACCGCGATCAGCGGGAAGAGCGCCAGGAAGCTGATGAACGTGATCGCCGCGGCGAGCCGCGCCCAGTGGACCCGCACCAGCGTCTCGTAACTGCGCCAGACGTGCGTCTCCATCAGCCGCGAGACGAGCGGCCCGATGACGGGGAGTTTTTTCAGCCAGTCCATGACGTACGACTACCCTCCCCGCCACCGAAAACCGACGTCCGGTCGGCCGCGTAGGAGATGACACCCTTTCAATCACCCATTTCGGTGAGTGTTGTAACAAATCCCTCAAAAGTGTTTTCTCGGGCGATACGGTCACCCTCATGTCTGTCGACACCGTGTCCCTGACCGGCTGGGGCCGCACCGCCCCGACGACCGCGCTGCGCTTCCGCCCCGGCAGTTTCGAGGAGGCCGCGGCGACGGTACGCGGCTGCGGGCCCCGTGGCTCGATCGCCCGCGGGCTGGGCCGGGCACACGGCGATTCGGCGCAGAACGCGGGGGGTTCGGTCCTCGACATGACGGCGCTGGACCGCGTCCTCGCCTTCGACGCCGGGACCGGTGAGGTGGTGTGCGAGGCGGGCGTGAGCCTGCACCGGCTGCTTGAGGTGCTGTTTCCGCTCGGTTGGTTCCTGCCGGTGGCACCGGGCACCCCGTACATCACGGTGGGCGGCGCGATCGGCTCCGACGTCCACGGCGACAACCACCGCGCCGCGGGCTCCTTCTCCCGCCACGTCGTACGGTTCGAACTGCTCACCGCCGACGGCGGGATCCATACGGTACGGCCCGGCACCCCGCTCTTCGACGCGACCACCGGCGGCATGGGCCTGACCGGGGTGATCCTCTCGGCCACGCTCCGGTTCCACCCGGTCGCCACGTCCTTGATGTCGGTCGACACCGAACGGGCCGCCGATCTGGACGACCTGATGACCCGTCTCGCCACGGCCGGCGACCACCACCGCTACGCGTCCGCCCGGGTCGACCTGACCTCGCGCGGCCGGGCGACGGGCCGGGGGGTAGTGATCCGGGGGGAGCACGCCCCCTTGGACGCACTCCCGGCGCACGCCCGGCGCACACCGCTCTCCTTCCGCACCGCCCAACTGCCCGCCGCCCCCTCGCGCGTCTCGGATCTCGTCTCGGGCCTCGTACGGGGTCTCAGCTCGGATCCCGTACCGGGTGCCGGCTCGGGCCTCGTAGCGGGTCTCGGCTCGGGTCTCGGCTCGGGAGGGCTGTTCGGCCGCGCCTCTGCGGCCGCCCTGGCGGAACTCCGCCACCGGCGGGCGCCCCGGTCCCGCACCGGTGAGCTGCGGCGGATCTCCGCCTTCTTCCACCCGCTGGACGCCGTGCCGCACTGGAGCCCGGTCCAGGGGCGCGGCGGGCTCGTGCGCTACGAGTTCGCCGTCGGCCACGGACAGGAGGAGACGCTGCACCGGATCGTCCGGCAGCTCTCGCAGCGCCGGAGCGCACCGTTCCCGGGCCTGCTCCGGCGGTTCGGTGCGGGCGATCCGGGCTGGCTGTCGTTTCCGGTGCCCGGCTGGGCGCTCTCCCTCGACCTGCCGGCCGCCCTGCCGGGGCTGGCCCGGTTCCTCGACGGCCTGGACGAGGAGGTGGCGGCCTCGGGCGGCCGGGTCTGTCTGACGAACGATGCCCGGATCCGCCCGGACGTGCTGGCCGCGATGTATCCCCGACTGGGCGATTTCCGTTCGCTGCGTGCCGAGTTGGACCCGGACGGCGCGTTCAGATCGGACCTCTCACGCCGGCTCTCGCTCTGACCGAGGCGCCGCCTACACCTCTCCGTTCCCCGCTTTTCCCGCTTTTCCGTATTTCTCTCTTTTCTCTCTTTCCCCTCTTTTCTCTCGTCTCCTCCCGCCTTCTCCCCCTCCCCCAAGGAGCGTTTCCGTGAAGGATGCATTCGGTGCCCCGCAGTCCGTGCTCGTCCTCGGCGGCACATCGGAGATCGGGCTCGCCACCGCACGCCGCCTGATCGCCTGCCGCACCCGCACGGTCTGGCTGGCCGGGCGCCCCTCCCCCGCCCTGGAGTCGGCGGCGACCGAGCTGCGCGGGCGCGGCGCCTATGTCCGTACCGTCGACTTCGACGCGCTGGACACCGAGTCGCACGAGACCACCCTCGGCAAGATCTTCACCGAGGGGGACATCGACATGGTGCTCCTCGCCTTCGGTATCCCCGGCGACCAGGAGCGTGACGAGGAGGAGCCGCTCTCGGCGGTCCGGGTCGCCCAGACGAACTACACGGGGGCCGTCTCCGCCGGGCTGGTGTGCGCGGGCGCACTACAGGCGCAGGGGCACGGCTCGCTGGTGGTGCTGTCCTCGGTGGCCGGGGAGCGCGCCCGGCGCGCGGACTTCATCTACGGGTCGAGCAAGGCGGGCCTGGACGCGTTCGCCCAGGGGCTCGGGGACGCGCTGCACGGCACGGGCGTGCACGTGATGGTCGTACGCCCCGGTCCCGTGCGGTCGGCCGGTGCGGCGGCCGAGGTGCCGCTCGCGACGATCCCGTTCACCCGGACGCCCCTGGTGACCACGCCCGACGCCGTCGCGGCCGCGATCGTGACGGGTCTGCGCCGCCGCTCGGAGACGGTGTGGGTGCCGGGGGCGCTGCGGGCGGTGATGTCGGCGCTGCGCCATGTGCCGCGCCCGCTGTTCCGGCGGCTGCCGGTCTGATCCGGCGACCCCGGTCCGTTCCGGCGGCTGCCGGTCTGATCCGGCCGACCGGGTCCATCGGCCCCGGGTCCATCGGTTCAGGGGTGGAGCGAGGGCGCGTCCACGGAGCTGCCGCTCTGCGCGGGGAGGGCGGGCGCGCCGCCGCCCGCCGCGAACGGGAACTCGTTGATCTTGCGCCAGACGCTGTCCGGCCCCTGCTCGTACAGCGCGAAGGAACCGCAGGTCCAGGCGGCCTCGTAGTCGCTCAGCTCCGCGTACGCCCGGTCCATCGCCTCTTCGGAGATGTCGTGCGCCACGGTCACGTGCGGGTGGTACGGGAACTGGAGCTCGCGCACCAGCGGCCCCGACGCGTCCCGGACCCGCTTCTGCAGCCAGGAGCAGGCCGAGGCGCCCTCGACGACCTGGACGAAGACGACCGACGAGAGCGGGCGGAAGGTGCCCGTGCCGGACAGCCGCATCGGGAAGGGGCGGCCACCGGACGCGATCCCGGCGAGATGCGCCTCGATCGCGGGCAGCTGGGCCGCCTCCGCCTCGGTCGGCGGTAGGAGGGTGACGTGGGTGGGAATGCCATGTGCGGCAGGGTCCCCGAAGCTCGCGCGCCGCTGCTGGAGCAGGCTGCCGTAGGGCTCCGGGACCGCGATCGAAACGCCGAGCGTTACGGTCCCCACGTCGTTCTCCTCAATCCTCGATGGTCTGTTTTCAGCCACAGACGGGCACAAGCTTTACGCCGCCAGTGTGCCGCCTGTGGAGGTGGTACCGCCAGGGTCCTTGGACTCAGTGCTTCGCGGGCAGAAGACCCATGCGGTCGTAGGTCCGCGCCAGGGTCTCGGCGGCGACGGCCCTGGCCTTCTCCGCTCCCTTGGCCAGGATGGAGTCCAGCGTCTCGGTGTCGTCGAGGTATTCCTGGGTGCGGGTGCGGAACGGTGTGACGAAATCGACCATGACCTCCGCGAGGTCGGTCTTCAGCGCACCGTAGCCCTTGCCCTCGTACTTCTGCTCCAGGTCGGCGACGGACGTGTCGGTGAGCGTCGAGTAGACGGACAGCAGATTGCTGACGCCGGGCTTCTCCGCCGGGTCGAAGCGGATCACCGTGTCGGTGTCGGTGATCGCGCTCTTCACCTTCTTGGCGGTGACCTTCGGATCGTCGAGGAGGTTGATCAGGCCCTTGGGGTTCGCCGTCGACTTGCTCATCTTGGCGGACGGGTCCTGGAGGTCGTAGATCTTTCCCGTCTCCTTGAGGATGTACGGGTCCGGCACGGTGAACGTGTCGCCGTAGCTGCCGTTGAACCGCTCCGCGAGGTTGCGGGTCAGCTCCAGGTGCTGGCGCTGGTCCTCGCCCACGGGGACCTGGTCGGCCTGGTAGAGCAGGATGTCCGCGACCATCAGCATCGGATAGGTGAAGAGCCCGACCGTGGTGCGGTCGGTGCCCTGCTTGCCGGACTTGTCCTTGAACTGCGTCATCCGGGCCGCCTCACCGAAGCCGGCCAGGCAGTTCATGACCCAGCCGAGCTGGGCGTGCTCGGGAACATGGCTCTGGACGAAGAGCGTGCAGCGGTCCGGGTCGACCCCGGCGGCGAGCAGCTGGGCGACGGCGAGCCGGGTGTTGGCGCGCAGTGCCGCGGGTTCCTGCGGGACGGTGATCGCGTGCAGGTCGACGACCATGTAAAAGGCGTCGTGGGACTCCTGCAGGGCCACCCACTGGCGGACCGCGCCGAGGTAGTTGCCGAGGTGGAACGAGCCTGCGGTGGGCTGGATTCCGGAGAGCACACGGGGACGTTCAGAGGCCATAGAAATCATTGTCTCAGGTACGGAACCGATCTCGGGCAGCCGGTGTATGAAAGATGTGAGGACGCAGGAGGGGGTTCCACGGCCGAACCGGAAGGGAGCCCGCGCCATCGACGACGAGGGTGCGGGCCGCGCTTTCGCGCCGTCGGATCACTAGCGAATGAGACCAGGAACACAGTCGGTCCGACCGGCCGGCCGCGCACCTCCCGGGCGGCGACGTCACCGCGCGGACACACGCGGTCACGGACGTGTCCACGCTAAGCCGCGAGACCGGCCCCGGGAGGCGGAGCCCGAGGACCGGGTCGCGCTCATCACCGGCGCCGGGCTGCCTGGAGAACGGGGCGACAGGGCGGGGGCCACGCAGTGCCGATCCCCGGGGACGGGGAGAACTCCCCATCCGGCACTCCCGGTGTCGCCCACCCAGCACTGCCGCAGTGTGGTGGCGACCTCGTCCGGGCGTTCGAACTGATCCCTTCGCACTGCTTCGCTGCTTCGCTGCTGCGATGGCGTCGTCGGGGGCATCCCGCCGCTTGCCCGGCTCGGCGCCGCTCAGTTCCCTGACGGAGACCAGCAGGGATCCTCCAGCCAGTCGGCCTGGGTTCCGAGACGCCGGACAAGGGATACGTCGCCGCCGATCCGGCGGTCCATCGCCTTGGTGAAGGCGGCGGCAGTGTCATCGACCAGGTCGCCGAGTTCGTGCAGGCGTCGCTGCCGGGCGGCCACGCAGTCGTTGCTCGCGGGCCGGTGAACCACCGGGATGGGGCTTCCCCAGCGTTTCCGGCTCGGCAGAGGTGAGCCGCACCGGCGCCGCGTCCGCCCCGGGCAGCGCCCGTTCCTCCCCGAATGACATGCGCCCCCCCCCTTCGCACATGCCTCACCAACCGCGGAGTAATACGACGCTGCCTGTGCGGACCGTCGACGTGGAAGTCTTCGGCTTTGCCGGTCAACCCCCGTTCGAAAGCGCTGAGTTCGCGTGGAGCGGTAGGCCGATGCGCACCGCGGGCGGCACGCGGCGGGTGTCGGGCCTGCGCGTGTCACGGCGGCTCACGGCTGCCGGAGGCCGCGGCTCGGCTCACGAAGCGCCCTGAAAGGAAGTCGCGGGGCACGCCGTGAAGTGTGGGTTTCGTCGTGGGGAATCCGACCGACGATACAAAGTGGGCACACCAACCCAATCCGCACGACGAACGGAGATCCCGTGTCGACCACGGAGAACGCCATCGCCTCCGCCGATGCGCACAGCGCGCACAACTACCATCCGCTGCCCGTCGTCGTCGCGACGGCGGAGGGCGCCTGGATGACCGATGTCGAGGGGCGGCGCTATCTCGACATGCTCGCCGGCTACTCGGCGCTCAACTTCGGCCACGGCAACCGCCGTCTGATCGACGCGGCCAGGGCGCAGCTGGAGCGGGTGACCCTGACCTCGCGGGCCTTCCACCACGACCGCTTCGCCGACTTCTGTACGCAGCTGGCCGAGTTGTGCGGCATGGAGATGGTGCTGCCGATGAACACCGGGGCGGAGGCCGTGGAGACCGCGGTGAAGACCGCCCGCAAGTGGGGCTACCGGGTCAAGGGCGTCCCGGACGGCATGGCCAAGATCATCGTCGCTTCGGACAACTTCCACGGCCGGACGACGACGGTCATCAGCTTCTCCACGGACCACGAGGCCCGTGCGGACTTCGGCCCGTACACGCCGGGATTCGAGATCGTGCCGTACGGGGACCTGACCGCGATGCGGGCCGCGATGACGGAGAACACCGTGGCGGTGCTGCTGGAGCCGATCCAGGGCGAGGCCGGGGTGCTGGTGCCGCCGCCCGGCTACCTCCCCGGGGTGCGGGAGCTGACCCGCGAGCGGAATGTGCTGTTCATCGCGGACGAGATCCAGTCGGGCCTGGGCCGGACCGGGAAGACGTTCGCGTGCGAGCACGAGGGCGTCGTGCCGGACATGTACGTGCTCGGCAAGGCGCTGGGCGGCGGCGTCGTGCCGGTGTCGGCCGTGGTGTCGTCGGCCGCGGTGCTGGGGGTGTACCGCCCCGGCGAGCACGGTTCGACGTTCGGCGGCAATCCGCTGGCGTGCGCGGTGGCGCTGGAGGTCATCGCGATGCTGCGGACCGGTGAGTTCCAGGAGCGGGCAACGGAGTTGGGCGACCACCTCCATCGGGAGCTGGCGCTGCTGGTGGGCGGGGGCGCGGTGGAGACGGTGCGGGGGCGCGGGCTCTGGGCGGGTGTCGACATCTCCCCCGGCCACGGGACGGGCCGGGAGATCTCCGAGAAGCTGATGGAGCGCCGGGTGCTGGTGAAGGACACCCATGGCTCGACGATCCGGATCGCCCCGCCGCTGGTGATCAGCAAGGAGGACCTGGACTGGGGCCTGGAGCAGCTCCGCGAAGTCCTGCGCGGCTGACGGCTCCCGTCCGGTCGCGGGGGCGATCGGGGCGGTCGGGGCGGTCGGGGCGGTCGGGGCGGTCGGGGCGGTCGGGGCGGTCGGGGCCAGCGTCTCCGTCCGTTCCGCCCCAGTAGAGTCCCCGTGTGCTCCTGGGGATGATCTGCGCGCTCGGTTCAGCGGTCTGCTTCGGCACGGCCTCCGTCCTTCAGGCCGTCGCCGCGCGGGCCGCGGCCGAGCCCGGGGCCGGGGCGGGGGTCGATCCGGCGCTGCTGCTGCGAGCGGTACGGCAGTGGCGTTACGTCGCCGGACTCGCTCTCGACGGCCTCGGCTTCGTGCTCCAGATCATCGCCCTGCGCTCGCTGCCCATCTACGCGGTCGGCGCGGCGCTGGCCGCGAGTCTCGCCGTCACCGCCGTCGTCGCCGCCCGCCTGCTCCAGGTGCGGCTGAGCTCCACCGAGTGGACGGCCGTCGCCGTGGTCTGCGCGGGCCTCGGCATGCTGGGGCTCGCATCCGGCGGCGAGGGCCACCTGACCGGCTCGGACGCGCTGCGCTGGTCGATGCTCGGGATCGCGGTCGCCGTCCTGCTGATCGGTACGGCGGCGGGCCGGCTGCCCGAGCGGGCCCGCGCGCTGGTCCTGGGGCTCGGCGCGGGCTGCGGTTTCGGGGTGGTGGAGGTCGCCGTCCGGCTCATCGACGACGTGTCACCGGCCGCGCTGCTGACCAACCCGGCCACGTACGCGCTGCTGGTGGGCGGCGGCTCGGCGTTCCTGCTGCTCACCTCGGCGCTGCAACGCGGCTCGGTGACGACGGCGACCGCCGGCATGGTCCTGGGCGAGACGATCGGGCCCGCCCTGGTCGGCGTCATCTGGCTCGGGGACCGTACCCGCGAGGGCCTGGGCTGGCTGGCGATCACCGGCTTCGCGGTGGCCGTCGCGGGCGCCCTGGCCCTGGCCCGCTTCGGCGAGGCCCCGGCGGAGGGCGCGGCGGACGACGCGCCTGAGGTGAGCCCGAGGTAGGAGGGCGGAGCTCCTGGCGCTCCGGGGTGGGCCCACCGCGCCATTCAGGCTTGAACTCGCACACCCGTACGAGCCGTGGCGCAAAGACGATCACTAGATCGTGTGCGTTAGGGGGCATTCGCGGTTCCCGCCAGTCGATCTTCCCCATGCTGAGAGGCCCGAGAAAAGATCACGGAAGGACTCGGCCATGACCGCCGCCACACAGGACATCGTCACCATCAAGCTCGAACGCACCTTCGACAGCATGGACGCCAACCAGGACGGCTATGTGGACTGGGCGGACTACCAGAAGCTCGCCGACCGCTACATCCAGGCCTACCAGCTCGGTAAGGAGGACCGCCGGGCCAGGGCTCTCCAGACCTTCTGCCAGATCTTCTGGCTTGAGCTGCTGCGCCATTCGGGCGTGGACGCGGACCGGCTGACGAAGGACCAGTTCGTCACGGCCAACCGCCTCGCGGTCATCGACACCAGTCGGCTCAACGTGACCGAGGGCGGCGGCCACGCGATCTTCGACGTCATCGACAACGACGGCGACAACGAGATCAGCAAGGAAGAGTTCGCCCGCTTCCTGAGGGACGTGTGGAAGACCGCCGCCCCCGATGCGATGGACATGTTCACCAAGCTGGACACCGACGGCGACGGCATCATCTCGCGTCTGGAGTTCATCCGCGCGGTGCGCGAGCACTTCCTCTCCAATGACCCTGACGCACCGGGCGGCCTGTTCTTCGGACACATCTGAGTCACCCCCTGCGGCGAGGCCCCGGAGTCGCACACGGCCTGTGACTCCGAGCGCCCCCTCCCCCTACGCCGCGAGCCCGTCCAGGGCTTCCGCGACCGGGAGGGGATCCAGCGGGCCGACGTGTGACGCCCCGGGAAAGTCGTGGACGCGGAAGCGGTTGCCGGGGGTGAACGCGTCGGCTTCCGCGATCATCCTGTCCTGGAGCGCGGTGGCGATCGTCCGGTCCCTGCCGAAACGCAGGTAGGTGCGGGGAACGCGTCCCCAGCTACCGACCCGGCCGGCCGCTCGCGCCGCATACGCGGCGACGGGCTCGTCGGTCTGCATGCCGGCCAGGATCCGGCGGAAGTCGGCGTCGGGGTAGTCGGCGCAGATCATCTCCTTCAGGAGGGCCAGCGCATGGCTGTCACCCGTCCGGAAGTTCAGCCGTAGTACCCCGAGCCGGTCCGGGTCACCCACCGTCAGCTCGACCGGGCTGACGGCGTCCGCGTTCTCGGGCGCCGCCGTGCAGGCGTCCGCCGAGGGCATGGCACGACTGGGGCAGAAGGCCGCCATGTAGCAGATGTGGTGAAGCAGATGCGGGACGGCGTCGGCGACACGGCTGACCGAAACGCCACCCAGGCTGTGCCCGACCAGCACGACCGGCCCGTTCCGGGCCGCCCGCCGGACGATGCCCGTGACGCGCGCCTCGTAGTCGTCCAGCCCGAGACCCTTCAGCGGGGAAGGCTCGGCCGCCATCGCTTCGAGGTCCTGTCGCTGGTACGCCTCCGGAACGAAAGCCTCCGCGCCGTGCCCCGGCTGGTCCACCGTGACGACCCGGTGACCGCGCAGTGTCAGCTCACGCGCGACCGGGATCCAGAAGGCGCCCGCGCTGTGAGTACCGTGCACCAGTACGTAGGTGGTGGGCCCGCGTCGGGAGCCCGCCGCGGCCGGCGAGGCTCCCAGACCGGTCGCCAGTGCCACGCCTCCGACCGCGAGTCCCAGCCCGCGCAGTGCCGTCCGCCGGGTGGTGCAGGTTCCTTCTTCGTTCGTCGCTTTCATCATGAGCACGACGCTATGAAAGGCCGACTCGGCCCACCAGCGGTCCAGCACCACCACAGGGGGTGGACCCACACACCACTTTGCCAGCAGCCGTTCCGACGCATGGCCGGACGGCCGGACGGCCGGACGCATGAGTGGGCCCCCCGGAGTCGTCCGGGGGGGCCCACTCATTCATCGGCACGGTGTGTCAGTGGCTGCGGTGGCTCTGGTAGTAGCCGCCGAGCTGCTCGTGGTAACCGGCGTCGCCGACGTGCTTGTCCTTGTCGAACTCCGGGGAGCCCTTGATCTGGTCCTTGGTGAGATCGACGAAGATCTTCCGCTCCGCCTGGTCGATCGTCCGCACGGTGCCGGCCGGCAGCAGGACATGCTTGCCGAAGATCCAGACACCGGTGTCGACCACGAGATAAGCGGAGTTGACGTCGTCCGAATGCTTGTCGACCTTTCCGATGCTCCCGTCGGTGGCCTCTACCTTGTACCCGATCAGATCGGTACCCGCGGCGTGACCGGCGGTCGACGTGTAACCCCAGATGTTCTCACTCATTTGCGTCTCCTCATCAGTAATGCTTCGCGGTCAGCGATCGAAAAGCATCGCAATCCGCAATGGCCTCACCCGTATTTGGTGACGCGCTCTCAGAACGACGCCTGCCCCTCGTTCTGGATTCCAATCATGTGCGGTCGAACCGAACCCGGAGGAGACTGGGAGCGATGACCGGGAGCGCTGAGGAAGCAGCGCTGTAGGTGCGGGTCGTCGAGCTCCAGCCTTGTCGGACCTGGGCAGACAGGGCGCCACACCCCGGGCGAGGGCCGCCCGGGAGACCCGCTCACCGGCGCCCCACGACCCCGTCCTCATTTATCTCGGAAACTTCGTGTGTGAAGTCGAATCCGCAGGGCACACGGTTGGACAGGACGGCATCGACGTTCGGACAGGACAGCATCCTGGCGGCTGTCCATTCAGAATCCAGCCAGGCTGAACCTGTCCGAGTGCGGCGAAGTTGCTGCACAGCGGATTTCATACGTACCAATAGAACTTTACGATAGGAACTGACATGATTCTGCTGGGTCTCATTCTGCTCATCATCGGCCTGCTCGTCGGCATGGGACTGCTGACGACCATCGGCGGCATACTCATCGTTGTCGGTGCCATCCTGTGGATCCTCGGCTCGACCGGCCGCGCGGTCGGTGGGCGAAAGCACTACTTCTAGGACGGGCCCTTGAGTGCCTAGCCGGACACGGTCCGCTCCACGGAGCGGACCACCCAGGCTCTCCTTGAGCGAGACGCCCGGACGAGCGTCGGGGGGCCGGGGCCCCCCGGGAAAACAGGTGGGCCCCCGGCCCCCCCCGCCCCGGTGGC